>NZ_JBLVVH010000004.1:249583-466562 GCF_051947995.1 Acinetobacter calcoaceticus
TTCGATCCTGGGTCTCGCCACCATATTCAAAAAGCCTCAAACGAAAGTTTGGGGCTTTTTTTATTGCGCTAATAGTTTGTTATATTGAAGCCAAGTAGAAAAATTGAAGAATAACATCGCATGAAGGATTTATTTTCGGCGCAAAGTGAACTTTATCAACAGGCGCGACCGACTTATCCACAATCGCTCATAGACAGCTTAATTCAGCAGCTCAAGGGTTTTGACCGCGCGTGGGACTGTGGCGCAGGTTCAGGGCAATTAACCCGCCTGATTGCGCCGTATTTTCAACAGGTGATCGCCACTGACCTGAGTCAGAACCAGCTTGATCAGGCGCCAGCCTTGAGTAATGTCAGCTATTTACAGCAAGCCGCAGAACAATGCACTTTCCCCGATCAGTATTTTGACCTGATTACCGTTGCGCAGGCCATCCACTGGTTTGACTTTGAAAAATTCTACGCACAAGTGAAACGCACGCTCAAAGCAGATGGTCTTTTCGCAGTGATTGGTTATGGCCTGTTAACGCTTGAGGATGCGTTTTTAAATGATCGGCTGCAACAGCTCTATCATCAGACCTTAAACGGCTTCTGGGATGCAGAGCGGCGCTATATTGATGAGCAGTATCAGAGCATTCCATTTCCTTTTCAAGAAATTGCAATGCCGCAGTTTCAAATTGAATTACACTGGACAGGACAGCAACTGTGGGATTATCTCCAGACCTGGTCTGCAGTCCAACATTATCAAGGTCATATGCGGGTCAGTGCGCTGGCTGATTTACAGGATATTCTATTGATCCGGCAGCCGATGCGGGTGACCTTTCCGCTGTTGCTGAGAGTAGGGCGGCAAAGGACTTGAAAGACTGAAAATAAAAAAAGCATGCCGAAGCATGCTTTTTAGAAAGAAATGCGTAGCTTAAGCAGATTTAGCAACCTCTACAGGCGCTAACATATGGCCTGTTTCTTCAAAGTTGGCATGCCAAGACAATGCTTCACGCAGAATATGTGGAGTATGACCACCACGTTCGCAAGCACGGTCAAAGTAATCGTTTAACGCGCCTTGGTAAAGAGGGTGTACACAGTTGTCGATAATGACACGGGCACGTTCACGTGGTGCCAAACCGCGTAAATCTGCAAGACCGACTTCAGTCACCAGAATATCAACATCATGTTCGTTATGATCGACATGGCTGACCATCGGTACGATCGATGAAATGTCACCGCCTTTGGCAATTGATTTGGTCACGAAGATGGCAAGATGTGCGTTACGGGCAAAGTCGCCTGAACCGCCGATACCGTTCATCATCTTGGTGCCGCAAACGTGGGTTGAGTTCACGTTACCGTAAATATCGAACTCAAGTGCCGTGTTAATCCCGATAATGCCTAAGCGACGTACAATTTCAGGATGGTTGGAAATTTCCTGTGGACGTAACACCAGCTTGTCTTTGTATTTTTCAAGATTGCCAAAAACACGTTCGCCACATTGTGCCGACAAGGTAATGGAGCTGCCTGAAGCGAACTTCATCTTGCCAGCATCAATCAATTCAAAGGTACAGTCTTGCAGTACTTCTGAATACATCACCAGATCTTCAAAATTCGAGTCTTTCAGACCAGTCAGTACTGCATTGGCAATTGAACCAATTCCCGCCTGTAATGGGCCTAAGTTCTTGGCTAAACGGCCTGCAGCCACTTCCTGTTCAAAGAATTTGATCAGGTGGTTGGCAATGCCTTGGGTTTCTGCATCTGGCGCTGTTACGGTTGATGGCGAATCTGCGGTGTCATTGAACACGATCCCCACGATTTTCGCTGGATCGATTGGAATCGCGGTTGAACCAATGCGGTCATCCACTTTTGTTAATGGCAATGGGATACGGGTTGGGCGATAAGTCGGAATATAAATATCGTGCAGACCTTCAAAGTTTTCACTGAGTGAGGTATTGATTTCAACAATCACTTTTTCTGCAAAAATGGCAAAGCTCGCCGAGTTCCCGACCGAAGTGGTTGGAACGATATGACCATCTTCGGTAATCGCAACTGCTTCAATTACCGCAACATCAGGACGTTTCAGTTGCTGGTTACGCATCTGTTCAACGGTTTCAGACAAATGTTGGTCAATAAACATTACTTCGCCGTTGTTAATCGCGCGGCGCAAGGTATTGTCAACCTGGAAGGGCATACGACGAGCCAGTACACCGGCTTCCGTCAATTGCTTGTCTAAGTCGTTGCCGAGGCTGGCACCAGTAATTAACGTGATTTTTAACGGATTTTTCTTGGCTTGTTCAACCAGTGCCTGAGGAACAGCTTTTGCCTCACCTGCACGGGTAAAACCGCTCATACCGACCGTCATATCATTTTTAATAAAGCTGGCAGCCTGTTCTGCACTCATCACTTTGTCGTGTAGAGCTGCGAGGCGAATACGACTTAAAGACATCATCCATTCTCAATTTTGCTTTTCATTGGATATGGATTTTAGCGCTAAAACATGAAAAGTGAATTGAAATAAGGCTAAGGTCTAATACAGCTGCATACGCTTTATGCACTTAGGTTTTAGACTATTTTTCAGGGGTAATCTAGCTGGTTGAATTTAGAAGAAAAAAGACATGGATGAATCGATTGAAGTGAGTATTAGCACGTGTGCTAAATGGATGGAAAGTCGCCGATTGTATGATGATTAAATAGGCGACTTTAGTCTAAAACAACAGATTTAAAGCGATTGAACCGGGATTCTGCTTTAGAAATGCCCGGTAATGGTCTGTTTGATCTTATCAATGGCATTATTCGGTGATTCGGTTGCCGGTGCCGCCGTAGGAATAGGGAGGGAAATCACCACTTCCAGTCCACCCTGTTCGCGGTTACGGATACTGATCTGACCTTGATGAATATCGACAATACGTTTCACAATCGCCAGTCCAAGGCCGCTACCTTGAATGGTACGCGCCGAATTACCGCGAACAAACGGCTGCATCAATTCTTCGACCTGATCGGGAGGAATCCCTTCACCGTGATCGGCAACCGTAATTAAGATATGATCATCGACATGACTGGCGGACAATTCAATCGGTTCTGCGCCATAGCGTTTCGCATTATTGATCAGATTGGCAATCAGACGTTTCAGCGACAGACTCCGTGCAGCAATAATCGGAAGTTCCTGTACTTCAAAACGAATATCAAGCGGTTTGAACTGCACCACCAGTTCTTGTAGCAGGGTATTCAGATTGGTCTCTGTGAGCTCTTCGTCAGAACCGTCTCGCATATAGGAAATGAACTGATTCAGAATCGCATCCATATCGTCAACATCGTAGATCAGGCCTTCGCGGAAAAACTCGTCAGGCAGCATTTCAGCCGTTAAACGAATACGGGTCAGCGGTGTACGTAGATCATGGGAAATACCCGCCAGCATGATCTGACGGTCACGTTCGGTCTGTTCCAGTGTATATACCATATGGTTAAAGGCCTGATTAACCTGACGGATTTCCAGTGGTCCATGATTGGTATCCAGATAAGGAGCTTTACCGTTTTTACTATAGTTATTGGCGGCATTTTGTAATCGACGTAAAGGCCGATTCATCTGGCGCACCAAAATTAAGATAATGATAGACGATACAATCGGGACACCAAACAGCCAGCCAGCGATGAGTTCAACACTGTAATTGGTATAGGTTTTCAGAGGTTCTCTGACCCAGTTGCCATTCATTTCAGGTGTCTGAATCCAGATACGCGGAATCGGCTTGAATTTAAAATAAACCGTGACGTCTTTAACACCGAGTTCTTTGGCCAGCTTCTCTTCAATCTGATTGGTAAAGAGTTCAGCCAGGAATTTATCTTCAACCCGTGGAAACTCTTTTGGATCGGTGACGTATTCAATCCCGATCCGGTTTTTTAACCAGGTATCCACATCGACTTCGCTATCACGATGTAAAATACGGATATCCGGATTATTCACCAGTTCCAGTTCAATCGCGAGATAGCGGGCATGTTGCTGTAATTCGGGAAGATAAAGGGTTCGCCAAAAGAACCACAAGGACATAAACAGGCTGAAAAACACCATGAACAAGACCAGAATGGTAGTGCGCATGGCAGCGGAACGTGGTTTGATTTTATCTAAAAAACGTTCCCATTTTGTTCGGGGCCTTTCGGAATAAGCCGCGAACTCGGTAAACTCTTGTGGATCAATGGGTTCAAGTTTCAACGTTTAATTTCCCGAACTTACTCTGCACCATCTGGAACAAACACATAGCCCACACCCCAAACGGTCTGGATGTAACGTGCACGGGCAGGGTTATCTTCAATTAAACGACGTAAACGAGAGACTTGCACATCAATTGAGCGCTCCATTGCACCCCATTCACGACCACGCGCCAAATTCATCAATTTATCGCGGGTTAAGGGCTCACGAGGATGCTGGACCAGTGCTTTCAATACCGCAAACTCACCTGTCGTTAAGGTCACGACTTGGCCTTCACGGGTCAAGGTACGTGTCGAAAGGTCGAGTGACCATGGACCGAAGCTGACCACTTCAACTTGCTGGCTTGGTGCGCCAGGTACTTCACGCACTTGGCGACGTAACACGGCACGGATACGGGCCAGTAGTTCATTTGGATTGAAGGGTTTTGGCAGGTAATCATCTGCGCCTGCTTCAAGACCTGCAATACGGTCAGAATCACTGCCACGTGCAGTGAGCATGATGATCGGGGTGTCAATATTAGATTGACGTAGGCGACGACAAATACTTAAACCGTCTTCAACAGGGAGCATAAAATCAAGCACGATTAAAGAAAACAGTTCACGTTGCAGCAAACGATCCATTTGTGTCGCATCATGAGCAGTTTTTACCACGAAACCTTTATCTTCGAGGAAGCGTTGTAAAAGCGTACGCAAGCGCACATCGTCATCGACCACTAAAATGCGTTCGACCCGGTCTGTCTCATGGTGTACGGTTTCCGTCGATTCAGCAGGTACAACTAAACTCATGATTGTGCTCCTTTATCGTTTATTGTCATCGTCTTTATGCAATGCGAGTGTGAAATATCAATAGACCTTTGAGTATACGATTCATTGCACAGTTTTGGCTATGTTATAAAGCAACAAATATTGCCAATAAAATCAAGAGATAGATACCAAATATATACAGGCAAAAATATGACAATCAACCTATTTTTCAATATTTAGGCAGAAAAAACAGCTGATTTGAGAAATATGCGGCGATTTGCATAAAAGATTGAGTCCAGAGATTTTTCTTGAAGAGCGGGTGAATACTGCAATTAATAGCCTGTGAGTGAAATTTATACAGGAATAAAACACAATATTCAAAAAAACAATGGTGGATTTTATAGCCATGAACTTTATAATCAGTGCTTTTAGAATTAACCCTTGTGGAATCAATCACGATGACTGACTTAGTTCAGCAGTTGGCAAATGAACTTGCCGTACGTCCAAACCAAGTAGAAGCTGCTATTCGTTTAATTGATGAAGGTGCTAGCGTTCCTTTTATTGCACGTTACCGTAAAGAAGTCACGCAAGGCTTAGACGATACGCAATTACGTCAACTCGATACACGTTTAACCTATTTACGTGATTTATACGAGCGTCGTGAGAAGGTGATTCAATCTTTACAAGAACAAGATAAATTAAGCGATGATTTATTGGCACGCGTCAATGCGGCTGAAACGAAGAATGCATTAGAAGAAATTTATGCACCTTATCGTCCAAAACGCACCAGCAAATCATTTAAAGCAAAAGAAGCTGGCTTAGGTCCGATTGCTGAAAAAATTATTGCAGATCAAATTGATCCTGTAGAAGCTCTGGCTGGCTTTAGTCATGAAGACTATTCTGATGTTGAAAGCCAGTTGGATGCGATCCAGCATATCTTGATTGATGACTGGGCACAAAACATCGCCTTAACTACTGAATTAAAACAAACTTTTGCTAAAACTGCAGTATTGAAAAGTGCAGTCGCTTCTGATGAGAAAAAAGAAGTGGGCAAGAAATTCCGTGATTATTTTGAATTTTCAGAAAATCTCAATAAAGTCCCTTCACATCGTTTATTGGCGATGTTACGTGGCCGTCAGGAAAATGTACTAGGCCTAAAAGTAGATGGTGAAGACGATGCTCCATTGGCACGTATCGAGACAGAATATAATCTTGAGCAACTTCAGCCACAAAGCCGTCAGGACTATTTAAAGCAAACTGCTAAATTATTCTGGCTGGGTAAAGTTCGTCCGCAAATCGAACATTCATTATTAACAGATAAGCGTTTAGCTGCTGAAGCTGAAGCAATGGATGTGTTTGCTGAAAATTTGCGTCATTTATTGCTTTCTGCACCTGCAGGTAGCCGTACCACGTTAGGTGTAGATCCTGGTATCCGTACGGGCGTGAAACTTGCAGTGGTAAGCGATGCAGGGGATGTACTGGCGCATAGCACCATTTATCCATTTGCACCAAAAGAAGATAAAGAAGGTTCGCTGGCAGAACTTGCGCGTTTATGCCGAGAGTTCCACGTGGAACTTATTGCGATTGGTAACGGTACAGCAAGCCGTGAAACTGAAGCTTTGGTTGCAGAAATGATGGCAGCCAATGCAGATTTGAAATTGACACGTATCACCGTCAGTGAAGCAGGTGCATCGGTTTATTCTGCAAGTGAATTGGCATCACAAGAACTTCCTGAGCTTGATGTGTCGATTCGTGGCGCCGTGTCAATTGCACGCCGTTTGCAAGATCCATTGGCTGAACTGGTTAAAATTGATCCGAAATCAATTGGTGTGGGTCAATATCAGCATGACGTGAACCAGACCGGTTTGGCAAAAACACTGGATGCTGTAGTTGAAGACTGTGTGAATGCCGTTGGTGTAGATGTGAATACGGCTTCTCCTGCAATTCTGGCTTATATCGCAGGTTTGAATAAGTCGATTGCGCAGCAAATCGTGGAGTACCGTAAAGAAAATGGTCGCTTTGATAACCGTCAGGCCTTGAAAAAAGTACCACGTTTAGGCGAGCGTACCTTTGAACAGTCAGCAGGTTTCTTACGTGTTCAAAATGGTTCAGAGCCATTGGATGCTTCTGCGGTTCACCCGGAAAGTTATGGCTTGGTAGAAAAGATTGTTGCAGCAAAAGCAACGACGGTGAAAGACATTATTGGCAATACTGAAATTATTCGCCAAGTGAATGCAGATGAATTTGTCGATGATAAATTCGGCTTGCCAACCATTCAGGATGTTCTGGCTGAATTGGAAAAACCGGGCCGTGATCCACGTCCAGAATTCCGTACGGCCAAGTTCCGTGAAGACATTACTGAGGTTGCGCATCTGACCGAAGGCATGCAGCTTGAAGGTGTCGTGACCAATGTGACCAACTTCGGTGCCTTTGTCGATGTAGGTGTACACCAAGATGGTTTAGTACACATTTCTGAGTTGGCGAATGAATTTGTTTCTGATCCGCATAAAGTGGTGAAACCGGGCCAAATCGTACAGGTACGTGTCATGCAGGTTGACGTGGAACGTAATCGTGTCAACTTGAGTATGCGTGCAGAAGGTTCTGCGCCAGCGAAAGCTTCACGTCCACAACGTGCACCACAAGACCGTACTGAACGTTCAGAACGTAAGCCACAAGGTCAACGTCCTCCACGTAAAGAAGGTGACTTTAAGCGTCCACAACAGAACAAGCCAAAAACTGAAAAACCACAAGAGCAAAAAATTGGTGGTTTAGGTGCCTTGTTATTACAAGCCGGGATTAAAGGTTCTAAATAAATTGATAATTCCTAAAAAACCTCCTTCGGGAGGTTTTTTTATTGCGGTTATTGATTTGTGAGCCGAATTACGGCAGATCTGACCTTTGCGAACATACAAGATGAGGCGAATCTTAAGATCAACAAAAATAGGCTGAAATCGATAAATAAATATACAACGTTATAACGTAACCAAACTTTAAACCTTGCACTTTGTCGGACAATATCATTCAAGCCTCGAAGTAGGGAAAACGCTTTCAGGCAGTAAAAATTAATTATTTTTTTATTATAAATGGTTACTTCATGACAAGTTTAGCACTGAAAAATAGATTCCATTTAAATGACCTCCTCTCCGGAGTTGTTGTTTTTCTCGTGGCCTTACCCTTGTGTTTAGGGATTGCGTTAGCCTCCGGAGCACCGATTATTTCAGGCATTATTGCCGGAATAGTTGGCGGTATTATTGTCGGGCTGCTCAGTGGCTCTCACATTAGCGTTTCAGGTCCCGCGGCAGGACTGGCAGCAGTCATTCTTGTGCAACTGGATCAATTAGGCGGCAATTATGCCGCTTTTTTATTGTGTATTGTTTTTGCCGGGATTTTACAGATTTTATTTGGGCTGTTTAAATTGGGCTTCTTTGCGAATTTTATTCCCAATAATGTGATTCTGGGATTACTGGCGGCCATTGGCGCAATTTTGATTGTAACTCAATTACCTTACTTATTCGGTTTATCCAGCTTCTCTTGGGACATGTTGTGGACCAGTACACCGAGTGCCTTGGTTCAGCATTTTGATCTGGGTGCGGCCTTAATTGGCCTGCTCAGTTTGTTTCTGATTCTGGCCTGGGATAGCAGTCCACTTAAAAAGTTGACCTTACCCTCGGCCCTGATTGCAGTTGTACTGGCTGCGGGTCTCAATTTTATTTTAATCAGTATCGGTTCGCCATGGGCAGTACAAACCGATAACCTGATTCAGTTACCCAATATCCTGGAGGCACCTCAGGAGGTGCTGGTTTTTCCTGACTTTGCTTATCTGGCGGAGCCGCTGATTTACACTGGAGCAGTCACTTTGGCCATCGTGGCCTCCCTTGAAACCTTACTCAATCTGGAAGCTGCCGATAAACTGGATTCACAAAAAAGATCGTCTCCACCCAATCGTGAACTATGGGCACAAGGAGCAGGCAATATCGTATCGGGTTTAATTGGTGGTATGCCCGTGACATCGGTGATTGTGCGTAGTTCAGTCAATGCCAATACAGGTGCACGTAGCAAATGTTCCACTATTTTTCATGGGATACTCCTGTTGCTGGCAATTTAGTTCTTCGTGCCATTGATGAACATGATTCCATTGTCTGCGCTGGCAGCTATCTTGATTGTAACGGGTTTTAAACTCACGCATCCCAAATTATTCAAACAGTTATATCAAAAAGGCTGGAAGCAGTTCTTACCGTTTATTATTACGCTGGTTGCAATTTTACTGACAGATTTGTTGACGGGCATCGTGATCGGCTTGCTCACCAGTAGCGGCTTCATTCTGTATGGTAATTTTAATAAAGGGGTGCGGGTCTATAAAGAGAAGCATTTGCATGGCATTGTGACCCGGATTGAACTGCCTTCACAAGTGACCTTTCTGAACCGTTCTGCATTGATTTCAGCCTTGGAGCATGTACATAAACACCAGCAGCTGATTATTGATGCAACCCAGTGTGATTCGATTGATCCCGATATTTATCAAGTGATTCAGGACTATCAGAATGAAACTGCCAGTAAGCGTCAGATCGACTTAAAGCTGATCGGATTTAAGCAACATTATCAGGATGTCGATGAGGCAGCGCTGGATATTTATATCAGTACCCGGGAACTGCAACGTAAATTAAGCCCGCAACAGGTCATCACCTTACTCAAAGAGGGTAATGAGCGTTTTGTCAAAAATGAACGCCTGCAACGGGATGTTTATCGCCAGATCCGGGTCACTGCGGATGAAGGACAGCACCCGATAGCAGCGGTACTGGGCTGTATGGATTCGCGTGCACCAACCGAGATGATCTTTGATGTCGGGATTGGCGATTTATTCAGTTTAAGGATTGCAGGAAATATTGCGGGACAAAAAGTACTGGGTTCGCTTGAGTTTGCCTGTCAGGCCAAAGGCTCCAAGGTGATTCTGGTTTTGGGTCATACCGATTGTGGTGCTGTTACCAGTGCCTGCCAGTTACGTTTACAGCAGAAACGGGTTTCTGATGTGCAAGAGATGCCCCATATCCAGTATGTACTGGGGCCGTTGATGCATTCAGTCGATAGTGTCTATGACATTATGCAACCGCGCGATTTAAGTCAGGCTTTTATCAATCAGGTCACGGCAATGAATGTGCATTACAATATTCAATACATTACGGCGCATAGTCCGGTATTGAAAGACCTGCTGGATCGAGGCGAAATTGCAATAGTTGGTGCAATTTATGATGTGAAGACCGGACAGGTCGAGTTTCTGGATCGTTGATGCTTCATCTAAAAAAGCGCCTGTTCTCAGGCGCTTTTTTATTGATATCATGATCAATCGATTGCATATACTGGATAAGACGTTTATTTGTTGAAAAGCAGAATAAACCCTGACCTACTGCTGTCATGGGCGTAGAATAGCCGCTATAAACAGCAATTTTATTCTATAAATTTCATGCAATCGCGCTAACCTGACATGATGCAAAAAATTCAAAGGAGGTCGTGATGTCGCGTAGACCTCGTGAACAAGTTGATTACCTCCATCTGGAAGAACTGGGTGGTCTGGAAATGCTGAAAGCAAGTTATTATCAGCAGGAGTTTTCACGACATGTTCATGAAGGATTTTGTATTGGCGTGATCGAAGAGGGCGCACAGCGCTTTTATCGAACCGGTGGCAATCATGTGGCACCACAAGGCGATATTATTCTGGTCAATGCCGATGAAGTGCATACCGGATCTTCGGCGGTAGACACCGGCTGGCGCTATCGCGCAATCTATCCAACACCTGAAGTATTTAATGAACTCACCCGCGATCTGACGACGGTACACGGTACTGCACCTTGGTTCAGAGAAGCGGTATTGCATGATGAAGGATTGGCCCAGCAATTCCGTTTATTGTTTGATTTACTGGAACAACCGAACAATAGCTTGTTAAAACAGACCTTATTCTTGTCGACGATTGCATGGCTGGTGTCCAAATACAGTCAGGTCAAGCCGCATGTGGCTGACTTGAGCAATGCCAAACAGCGAATCCTTAATATTAAAGAACTGATGGCAACGATGCCTGAGCAGGAATTTTCCTTGGTTGAGCTGGCAGAAATGGCTAATCTGAGTCAGTGGCATTTCTTGAGACAATTTAAAAAACATGTCGGGTTGTCGCCGCATGCATGGCTGGTACAGGCAAGGTTGCAGAAATCGCAAAGATTGTTAAGACAGGGACTGAATTTATCCGAAGTCTCACAACAATGTGGTTTCTCGGATCAGAGCCATTTTAGCCGTCATTTCCGTCAGACCTTTGGCATTACGCCCGGCGGTTATATTGCCTATCTCAAATAAAACAGCAATTTTATGCAATTCTCCTGATGCAAATTTTGGCATAGTCATACGGTCTTTTATCAACCCTTGTGATTTTGATGTTAAGTGACAGCGTAACTGATGATACCCCCATGACCGTAACGCGGGCATTTTTAAATGGTGTCGTCAAAATACTACCACTATGTTTTGCAGTATTACCGTGGGGCTTACTCGCGGGCTCTATGGCAATTCAGGCTGGGCTGACCACCTTACAGGCGGTGGGCATGTCTGCGCTGGTTTTTGCGGGTGCAGCACAGTTGATGACTTTGGGGCTGGTCATGGCAGGAACACCTGCTTTAACCATTATTATCTCCGTGTTTTTAATCACCACCCAGCATTATTTGTATGCGCTCTATCTACGTGACGATATTTCCAGACAGCCATTGAAGCATCGCTTAATGTTGGGATTTCTCCTGACAGATGAACTGTTTGCGGTGAGTATTAAAAAACAGCAGCATTACATTTATTACTTGCTGGGTGCAGGCAGTTGCTTCTATCTATGCTGGGTATTGTTCAGCCTGTGTGGCGTATTGCTGGCAGCTTCAGTGCCCAATCTGGATCAATATCATCTCGATTTTTCCATTGTTGCGACCTTTATCGCCATAGTGATTCCATTTATTAAAAACCTGAATACACTGGTCGGTGTACTGGTCTCGGTTATGCTGACGGTTGTTTTCTTGAGTCTGGGTATTAAAAGTGCAGCCATCTTAGCGGGGGTGATTGGCATGTTAACTGCGACCTGTTTGCAGAATCTGCGGGAGCGTGCGGCATGAGTTGGTTTCTGCTGATTATTCTGGCCATTGTGGTCTTCATGAATCGCTATATTCTGCTGGAACCGAATATTCCATTACGCTTACCGAAATGGTTCCAGCAATCCTTGCAGTATTCTGCACCGTGTTTATTGACCGCGATTGCCACGCCGATTGTATTTATGGGTGAGGATGGGGCTTTCCGTAGTACTTTACTTAATCCCTATTTTCTGACGACGCTGATCACCATTGTGATTGCCTACAAGGTCAAGCATACCTTACTGACGATTATCCTGAGTCTGGCCTGTTTTTACGGGTTGGTGTTCTGGTTACCGTAAAGGCTGGGGCCATTCAATGACGTGCCCAAGCCTTTGGTTTTGCAACTAACGGGTGGTATAACCGCCATTGGCGAAAATGGTCTGTCCAGTAATCCACCAGCCCTCTGTGACCAGAAAACGAACCAGCGGTTCAATATCTTCAATCTTGGTCAGTCCGCCTAAAGCCGAAGCAGATTGATGATAAGCCACGGCTTCAGGGGCTTCCTGACCATAGAAAAATGGCGTATCCATCGGACCCGGCGCAACCGCAGTCACCGAAATGCCACGTTCACCAAACTCTTTGGATGCGGCACGCGTGTAATGTTCCACCGGTGCTTTCAGACCTTCATAGGTGGAATAGAGACCGGTATAGGCAGCCAGCAAACTGGTCACAATACTACAGATTTTTCCGTGTGGATTGAGATGACGGCCTGCAGACTGAATGAAGAAATAAGCAATTTTATTGTTAATATCGTTCATCCCGTCAAATTCCTGTTCAGTCGTCTCCAGATATGGTTTTTTGAGCACGCGACCGACGGTATTGATGGCAATATCCACCCCGCCAAAGTTTTCTTTGGCAGTGATAAACAGGTGTTCAATATTCTGAATATCGGATAAATCTGCTTGCACCAAAACCGCTTTTGCTCCGAATGCCTGTACGGCTTTTAAGGTTTCTTCTGCATCTGCCTGTGTTGCTGCACTATTATAATGAATGAGTAAGTTTGCCCCTTGTTCTGCAAACTTGCGTGAAATCAAGCCTCCCAGGTTTTTAGCGCCGCCCGTAATCAATACGGTTTTTCCTGCTAGCGTATGTTGTGACATCTCGATCTCCTGATTGTTGTGTATGAAAATCATGCTAATGCAATTTATTTGTTTGAAATAGTTGTTAGTATTGAACTGATTGTGCAGAAAAGTTGAATAATAAAATGGATAAGATTGAGCGCTTAAAAATCTTTTGTTTAGTGGCAGAGAAGCAATCTTTTGCACAAGCTGCACTGCAACTGGGATTGCCCCGCTCTAATGTGACCTATGCCATACAGGCGCTTGAAAAAGAATATGAAGTACTGCTGTTTTATCGCACCACTCGTAAAGTCGCTTTAACCCATGAGGGGAGCCTGTTTTATCAGGAAGCCATGCGTCTGGTGACGCAATTAAAAGAGCTGAATCGCTTTAAGACGCATGTGCGGAGTACGGAAGGCAAGATTAGCATTGGCATGCCGAAACGCTTGGCCACTCAGCTGTTGATTCCTCATTTAGGTTCTTTTTATCAGCGCTATCCCAAGGTCAAGGTGCTGGTGAATGGTCGTGATGACTTTTCCAATCTGATTGAACAGCAACTGGATTGTGTAGTGCGGGTGGGACAGGTACAGGATCAATATCTGCTGATCAGACCCATCACACACACCCATATCTGGACACTGGCAGCACCTGCTTATCTAGCCGAATTTGGTGAACCCAAAAGCTTTGAGGAGCTGCAGCAGCATTATGCTGTGGACTACCATGTGGCGAAACATTATCGGGAATGGAGCGAATTGGTATTTCAGGATCAGCGTCTGAGAATGCCGTACCGTTTACTGATTGAAAATACCGAAGCCTATATTCAGGCCGGTTTGGCTGGCATTGGTATTATCCAGATTCCTGAATTTGATGCTGCACCCTATGTACAGCAAGGTGTGTTACAGCGTTTATTTGTAGAGGTTCCGGACTTGCAATTACCGGTCAATATTTTATTGACGGATCGCCAGTATCGTCCTCAATATTTTCAGGATTTTATTGATTGGTTAGAGGAATTATTAAAGCAGCAGCTCTAGGCATTGATCTGCTCACGATAAAAATTTATAAGACATAAAAAAAGCATACCTGAGTACGCTCTTTTTATTTTGGCAAAGATTAATAAAGACCGAGCAAGAAACCAACACCTAGGGTGAAGAAACTAAATAGCCAGATCCAGCCAAATGAATAACGTAGATGACGTCCCATGTCTGTACCTGCAAGTCCCATGGCCAGCCAGGTTGCTGGTGAGAATGGGCTAACGAAGGTACCGGCGTTATTGCCAATGGCCATGGCATACACCACCGAATCAGCAGTTACACCAGCAGTTGCAGTCACTTCCTGAACAATCGGCAAGAGGGCAAAATAGTAAGCATCGGTACTGGTAAACAGATCCATTGGAACACCCAGGATACCGACCAGAATATGCAGGCTACCGACCCAAGTCGTTGGTAAAATATGAATCAGATCCAGTGCGATTGACTTCAACATGCCTGATTCGGAGAGAATTCCCAAAAAGGCGCCAGCCGCAAAAATAATGGCCACCATGCTTAAGGCTTGAGGTGCATGTCGGCTGATCACCGCCATTTGCTCTCTTGGTTTAGGGAAGTTCACCAATAATACGAGCGATAAGGCAATCATAAAGACGTAGGGTGCAGAGAATAGACCAAATGCCAGACAGATAACCGCAAGAACAACCAGACCGATGTTAAACCAGAACTTTTTAGGTTTGACTTGTTCTTGTACATCTTCCGCCATATCGGCTGCCATGCAGTCCTGTTCAAAAGGTGTAGTACCCAAGGCTTGTGCTGCAAGGATACGTTTTTTTTCACGTAAGCCCATCAATACGGCAAAGCCCATCATGCCCAGAATACCAATCACCTGTACCGGGATCAGACTCTGCCAGAGTGCGGCGGCTTCAATGCCAGTGACGGCAGATGCACGACCTAAAGGGCCACCCCATGGCACCATATTCATAATGCCCATACTGCCGGCCATGAGCAAAAGCATCAGATAAGGACTCATCCCCAGTTTGCGATAGAGCGGCAGTAAGGCAGGAATAATAATCAGAAAAGTGGCCGCCCCGGAACCGTCCAGATGCACGATAGCAGCAATCAAGGTGGTCATCACCGCAACAATCACGACATTACCGCGGGTCAGACGCACCATGTTGCGGATCATGGGATCAAAAACATGTAACTCTTTTAAAATACTGAAAAACAAAATGGCAAATAAAAACATGGTGGCCACTTTGCTGACTTTTAATAAACCTGCTTCAAAGAAGCCGGAAATCTCGCTAATCGAAAAGCCAGCAATGAGTGCCCCAATAAGCGGAACAATCGACATTGCAACAATTGGACTGGTTTTACCCGACATGAGTAACGCGACAATCGTTACAATAATTAGAATACCTATCAGCGTAAGCATTATTTACTCCCTTAAGTCGTAACCTCTTGCCATAAAAAAAGTGTTAAAAGTACACCAAAAAATAAAAAATAAAACGCCGTCCATTATGCATAAAAACTTAAATTAAGCTTAAATTTCAGCAGAAAAACTAAACGAAATGCTGCATAAGTGAGCAAGTTATTTAATTTTTGCTAAAAATGGTTGTAAAGGAAATTGGGAAACTGGCTGAAAAGTGATGGAGTTTTTATCATTTTTTGCGCTTATTCAGCAGTGAAAAATATCGAAAGATGGGGGAGAAAAGCCAAAGTTTATCCAGGCCTCATGATGGTATTGTATAAACCAGCTCAGGTCGAGGAAGTAAAAGACTTTGACAGATTCAATGCGTTGCTTTAAAAATTAGAGTAATTACTCTAATTTTGGAGAATACGATGCAGATTGGTCGACAGCACTGGATGATCCGGACTTCTGGTGATCTAGGATTAAAAGATCGCATAACCTTGCTGAGTCACAGTTTACTGCCAGTCATTCAGCAAACCATTAAAAGCTATGCTCTAGCCCACCATAAACAGCGCAATAGAATGCAGCAACTGAGTATCGAAGATCTGGTATTACCCGATAGCCCAGATGTACAACAGGCCTTGGCACAGATGCAGTCTTGTAGTGCTGAGGCCTTACAGAATCACTGTCTGCGTACATGGTGTTACGCCATTGCCTTTGCCAAAATGCAACGACTGCAATGTGATGCTGAGCTGTTAGCAGTTTCATGCCTGTTACACGATTTGGGGATGACTACACAACATTATCAGCATCATGCACATTGCCGTTGCTTTGCCGGACAAGGAGCCCATGCGGCGAAAGACTGGTCAATTCAACAAGGCTGGCCAATCGGGCGTGCTGACCAACTCTTTGATGTGATCAGTCTGCATATGAACCCCTATGTCGCCCTTAAGGAGGGGATTGAGGCGCATTTATTACAACAGGCTGCCAGCTGCGATGTCATTGGTAGCCGTGGTTTTGAATTTTCCAAACAATTTAGACAGCAATTACAGCAACACTATCCGCGACTCGATTTTAACCGGATCATGATTGAATTTACCGAGCAAGAAGCTGAACAGCGTCCCCGTTCCCGCACCGCCATGCTGGTCCAGAGTGGATTTAAGCAGTTGGTGAATTCAAATCCTTATTTAAAATAAGTCCAAAATAAAAAACCACTTTTGCCTGAACAAAAGTGGTTTTTGCTTGTTAAGTTTGAATGGATTTAGTGGTCATGTTCCAGATATTCAGGTTTTTTCGGTAAGGCCCAGCTACAGAAGAAACAGATCATCAGCATGATAATCACATAAATAAAGAAGATGTTTTCAATACCTGCATCTTTAAATAGCAACGCCACCGATGGTGCTGAACCACCAAACAAGGCATTACCGACGGCATAAGAGAAACCGACACCTAAGGCACGCACATGCGGAGGGAACATTTCTGCTTTGACCAAACCACTGATTGAGGTGTAGAAGCTCAGCAGCATCATCAGGAAAATCAGTAATAAGGTAATAATAACAGGCGAGTCAGCAAAGCTGCGCATACCGGTGACCATCACCGGATAGATAAAGATCGCGCTAAGTAAACTGAAAGCCAGCATGGATGCACGACGGCCGATGCGATCTGAAAGCATCCCAAACAACGGTTGCGCCAACATAAACACAAACAAGGCTGTGGTCATAATGAAGCCGACAGTTTTGCCATCCATCCCGATGTTGGTGAGATAGGTTTTAGAATACACCGTAACCACATAGAAAGTCAGTGAACCTGCAGAGGTATAACCGACTACCAGCAAGAAGGTTTTCCAGTGCTGTTTCAGTAAGGCAACCAGACTCCCGGATTCCTCACGTTCCGCATCTTCATGCGATAAGGTTTCTTCTAAACGGCTTCGTGCCAGTAAAGACAAGATTGCAGCAATACCCCCAATCACGAATGGAATACGCCAGCCGCCATCATTCAATTGCTGTTCGGTCATAAAGCCAAGCAGGATGACCCCGAGTAAGCTGGCGAGCAGCTGACCACCGGATAAGGTGACGTATTGAAATGAAGCAAAGAAACCGCGTTGTCCTTTTAAGCCCAGCTCACTCATATAAGTGGCGACAGCACCATATTCACCACCGACCGAAAGGCCTTGTAATAAACGAACCATCAGTAGCAGGAAAGGGGCCCACATACCTACCTGATCATAGGTCGGCAAGGCTGCAAACAGGAATGAACTCAGTGCCATCAGACAGATTGAAATCACCATGGACTGTTTACGACCGTGACGGTCAGCGATTCGTCCAAATAACCAACTGCCGATTGGTCGCATAAAGAAGCTGGCAGCAAATACACCCCATACATAAATCGCTTTAGTGGTTGGATCCATATCCGGTGCAGTTAATGCATGCGTAAAATAAGCAGCAAAGACGGCATAGATATAAAAATCAAACCATTCAACCAAGTTCCCTGATGCCGCACCGACGATACCCTTGATACGACTTCTTCTTTCTTCCTTGCTATATACCTGACTCATATACGTTCCTTTTCACCAAGCAAGATTCTGTAACTGAATCTTTACAGAATGTTATATACCGCTAAAGAAGCATGAAAATGACACTATTTTGTATGTTTTTTATGAATATATTTTTATTAATAGACAATTACTAGAATCCTGAGCTAACTCATTGACAGATATACATTGTCAGAATGGTCAATGTATAGGTTTTAATCTTTTTAAAAGCAGATAATTAAGTATTTATCAGAGACAATATTTGCATTCGCCTAATTTAGTTTATGTAAATGGTCTGTAATAGAGCCATTTTGGTGCAATCTATCTTAAGCATTTTTTTAGATGATTGCATGGCTGTGTGGAGATTCAAGCTTGGTCGATGCATTAAGACATGAATATCCATTCACTAAGCTATAAACAGGCCGAGTCGTTAGAGCTGGTGATTAAATCGTCAAAGCTGTGGATAAGTTTCAGTTTATACACACAGTCAATCAGTGTTGTTTTTAATCGTATTTTCACCCGTCCTGATTTTTTGCTTTTGGCTTATGCCGTGCTAGAGCAGCAAGCTATTTTGAAATAACACTTAGTCCAGCACTGGAATAACGCAGTCTGCTCTGAATGGACAGGGCTCTCCCTGCGTAAATTGAGTCAGCATGCTTCTGATCTGATAAAGCTGGGCAATTTTTTCATCAATCAGATTGAGCTTTTCTTGAAGAAGGGTCTGGACCTGTGCCGCAGGAATTTCCTCGTGCGCCGTCATATTTAAAATTTGCTTGATTTCATTCAGGGTATAGCCCAGATTTTTGGCAGAACGAATCAGTTGTAGCTGTTGCAGCGTCTGTTCCGGATAGTCTTTATAGCCATTATTACAGGTCATGGACTGGATCAGCTGCATCTTTTCATAAAAGCGAATGGTGTCCCGGCTTAGATTTGCCTGTTTTGCCAACTGTCCAATCAACATTTTGCGTATCCTTTATTGTTATAAAAAAAGCGGTATTAACCCCTTGACCATTGAGTGTACTCCATCCTTTAACCTGTGCCTACAGTCAATCAAATAGGCATAAAAAATGGACCATAATCATTTAAAAAATCAACAATCTCGTCAAATTGCACTGGTTGCTGGCGCGACGGGTTTTATTGGTCGTTATCTGATTCTGCAACTTTTGCAACAGGGACATTCTGTCTTTGCCTTGCTCCGTCATCCGCTCGAGCAACAACAGGCCCTGACTCAATGGCTGCAACAAAAAAATGTTTCTTTGCAGCAACTGACTTTTATTCAAGGGGATGTGACTCAGGTAAATCTTGGTATTCAGCCACATGACTGGGAAAAATTAAAATCCGTCAATACCTTATATAATAGTAGCGCCTTGTTTGCCTGGAATCTGGAGATGCAGCAGGCACGGGCAGTCAATGTTGATGGCGCACTGAATTTACTGGCCTGTGTACATCAGCATTGTGACTTAAAACGCGCTGTGCATATGTCAGGATATATGCTGACGCTGCTTGATCACTTACGTCAGGCTGGCGTTTGTCTTGAACAGCCCGAACAGACTGACTGGCTCTCGGTATATCAGCGCTTAGGTGCCTATGAGGCCTCAAAGATAGAGGCCCATTTTGCCTGGATTCGCACCGCACAACGCTTATCGGTGGACTGGACCATTATCCATCCAGCAACGGTTTTGGGTGATGATGTCTCTGGTGAGATTCCGTTGAACCAGCCGATTGCCCAAATGATAGATTTGCTAAAACGCAAGAAAATGAGTGCACTGCCGGCAACTGCACAACATTATCTGCCTTTGATCCGGGTTGATGATTTATGTCAGATCATGGTCAAGGCTTCGATGGATCAGGCGTTAACAAATCAGTCGATGCTGGCAGTCAGCGAGCATGATCTGGCCCTAGCGCAATTGACGGGCATGATTGCAACGCAGTTGCAGGTCAAGGCACCTACACGGCATATCCCGATCGCTTTGTTGAAGCTGATTTTAAAGTGGCAATGGCTGGCGACGAAGCTGGAAATGTCTCGGGAAATGTTAGATTTCCTTAGAACCGAACCATTAGAGCAAGCCGTGTTACAGCAGTTCAAACAGCGCTGGCAGATTTCAACGGGTGATCTGGAAGATGCAATTCGTAAAACCACGGATTGGGTCAGTCAGGCCCGTTAAACGGAGCTTTATGCGAAAGAAAAACAGCCAGTCAAAGGATGGGCTGTTTTTCTTATTGAATCGGCTAAAGGCTTACCAGTGTTCGCCCGGGAACAGGCGGGCATAAGCACGTTGCACCAGATTGAGTTTTTCCTGTTTGCCCACAGATGCGGTAGAGCTTGGGAACAGGTTATAGCCAATCGACATCAGGATATTGTTGATGTCTGGTGCGATTGCATAGGTAATCGACGCCAGACGACCAAGATTGGTGGCGATTTTCTTTGGACGTTTCACGATGGCATAAGCAATCAGGTCCGCAGCTTCTTCCGGTGAAAGGGTTGGGACATATTTATAGATTTTGGTTGGCGCAATCATTGGCGTACGGACCAAAGGCATATAAATAGAGGTAATCGCAATTTTATGTGAATGTACTTCTGCGGATAAGCAGCGGCTGAATGCATCCAAAGCCGCTTTTGATGCAACATAAGCCGAGAAGCGGGTCGCATTGGCAAGTACCCCGATCGAGCTGATATTGATGATCTGGCCATCTTTGCGCTGCATCATGTGCGGCAGGATATTCAGAACCAGACGTACTGCACCAAAGTAGTTAAGCTGCATGGTGCGCTCGAAGTCATGAAAACGGTCAACCGATTCATGTACCGCTCGGCGAATTGAACGACCGGCATTATTTACAAGAATGTCGATGTGGTCCACTGCAGCCAGAATTTCTTTTGAAACTGCATCAATGGATTCCATTTCGTTGAGATCACATGGAAACACAGACGCCTTTCCACCTTCAGCCTCAATCTCTGCTTTGACCTCATCTAACTTCTCCTTGGTGCGAGCGAGCAATAAGACATGGGCCCCAGCTTGCGCAAGGTATTTTGAAACCGTTAAACCAATACCACTTGATGCACCAGTGACAATGATTGTTTTACCGTCGACTTTTTGCTGAAAAAGTTTTTTGAGTTTTGCATTCATGTAAGTATCCTACATTCATCACGAATCATGCTGTTGTGTGCAATGCTGTCCTATACCGCTTAACACTGCAATTTATTTTGGTCTAATATTAACCGATCTTTTTTGTTTGTCCAGTGTAAACATTTGAAAAATAATATCTTTTTTAGAGTAAAAGCTCTAAAACAAGGTGTTGTATTAGTTGAAAAATCGAGCATATTTTTTTAGTTTTGCACAAAAAATAAGCCCCATTTTCGGGGCTCATTGATTTCATTAAAATTAAACTTGGGCGAGGGCTTGTTCGAGATCGGCAATCAGGTCATCCACATGTTCGATCCCGATCGACAAACGCACTAAATCTTCACTGACACCCGCTGATTTTAGCTCTTCTGCATTGAGTTGGCGGTGAGTTGTGGTCGCAGGATGGCAGGCCAGACTTTTGGCATCGCCAATGTTGACCAGACGGGTAAACAGTTGCAAGGCATCAATAAAGCGAGTACCGCCTTTTAAGCCATCTTGTACACCAAAGGACAGGATGGCAGAAGGTTTACCTTTCACATACTTTTGCGCCAAATGATGCTGTGGATGATCTTTCAGACCCGCATAATTGACCCATTTTACTTTTGGATGCTGTTTTAAATATTCAGCAATCTTGATGGCATTTTCAGTATGTCGTTCCATGCGTAGATTTAAAGTTTCCAGTCCTTGCAGGATCAGGAATACGCTGAGCGGACTAATTGCCGCGCCGGTATTGCGTAACGGTACCACCCGCGCACGGGCAATATAAGCGGCTTCTCCCAATACTTCGACATAATTGACACCATGATAGCTTGGGTCTGGCGTGTTTAATGCTTTGAAGCGTTCAGGATATTTGCCCCAAGGAAACTTGCCGCTATCGACAATCACACCACCGATGCTATTGCCGTGACCGCCAATATATTTGGTCAGGGAATGAATCACAATATCTGCACCAAATTCAAAAGGTTTAAGCAGTGCAGGTGTTGCTACCGTATTATCGACAATCACAGGCACACCATACTCATGCGCAATCTTGGCAATGGCTTCAAGGTCGATGATATTGCCGAGCGGATTACCGATCGATTCCACAAACACCAGTTTGGTTTTGTCATCAATAATTTGACGCAGCGCTTCCGGATTCTGATAGTCAAAGAAACGCACTTCAATGCCTTGCTTCGGCAAGGTGTGGGCAAATAAATTATAAGTTCCGCCATATAAGGTGGAGACAGAGGCGATATTGTCGCCTGCTTCGGCAATGGTCTGAATTGCGTAGGTAATCGCAGCCATGCCTGAGGCCAGCGCCAACGCCCCAATCCCGCCCTCCAGTGCTGCAATACGTTGTTCAAGCACGGCAGTGGTCGGGTTCATAATCCGGGTATAGATATTACCCTGAACTTTTAAATCAAATAGGTCTGCACCATGCTGTGTATTATCAAAGGCATAAGAAGTGGTTTGATAGATTGGCACGGCCACAGCCTTGGTGGTGGCTTCTGGTGAATATCCCGCATGAATGGCTAAAGTTTCATCTTTATAGGTCATGATGACTTCATCTACGTGAGTTAAATAATCATCGAGTCTAGCCGATATTTTATCCAGAAGGGTGCATAAATTTTGCGCTGTATAGTGTTTTTAGTGATATAGCAGGGTTAATCCGAAGCAGATCAATTTTTTATCAGTGCTTCATTCTTCAAGCCTGTAATGTCTTGAAAAAGAAAATTCTTTGTTGAAGCCAAACAAATGCCAACTTAACTTCAAGTCAATGGGGTTTCAGCGTATAATATGCCAGATATTTTTTCGCTTATTTGCGATGTACTGGTTTTTCAATTGAGGAGTCCTGCGTGGCCCAATATATTTATACGATGAACCGAGTGTCTAAAATGGTTCCGCCGAAACGCGAAATCCTGAAAGACATCTCTTTATCATTTTTCCCAGGCGCGAAGATTGGTGTGCTTGGTTTGAACGGTGCAGGTAAGTCAACCCTTCTCCGTATTATGGCTGGCGTAGATAAAGATTTCTCAGGTGAAGCTCGTGCACAACCAGGAATCAAAATCGGTTACTTAGAACAAGAGCCACCACTTGATCCGACCAAAGACGTTCGTGGTAACGTTGAAGATGGTGTACGTGAAGCACTTGACGCTTTAGAACGTCTTGATCAGGTTTTTGCTGAATATGCTGAACCGGATGCAGATTTTGATGCACTTGCGAAAGAGCAGGAAAAATTGGAATCCATCATCCATGCATGGGATGCACACAACCTCAATAACCAGCTTGAAATTGCTGCTGATGCATTGAACCTTCCAGCGTGGGATGCCGATGTATCATTGCTTTCAGGTGGTGAGCGTCGTCGTGTGGCATTGTGCCGTTTATTGCTTTCTAAGCCAGACATGTTGCTTCTCGACGAACCGACCAACCATTTGGATGCTGAATCAGTATCTTGGTTAGAACGTTTCTTGAAAGACTTCCCTGGCACCATCGTTGCGATTACGCATGACCGTTATTTCTTGGATAACGTGGCTGAGTGGATTCTTGAACTTGACCGTGGACATGGTATTCCTTACCAAGGTAACTATTCTTCTTGGTTGGAACAAAAGAATGCCCGTCTAGAGCAGGAACAGAAACAAGAAGAATCTTTTGCTAAAGCATTGAAAAAAGAACTTGAATGGGTTCGTTCAAATGCCAAAGGCCAGCAAAAGAAAAACAAAGCGCGTATGGAACGTTTTGAAGAGCTTAACTCTAAAGAATTCCAGCAACGTAATGAAACCTCTGAAATCTACATTCCACCTGGCCCACGTTTGGGTAACAAAGTGGTGGAAGTGGAAGGGATCAGTAAATCATTCGATGGTCGCTTACTCTATGAAAACCTGACGTTTACTGTACCGCCTACAGCGATCGTGGGTATCGTTGGTCCAAACGGTGCGGGTAAAACCACCTTATTCCGTATGATGACGGGCGAACAGCAACCGGATACTGGTACTGTGACTTTAGGTGAGTCGGTTAAAGTGGCTTACGTGGGTCAGATTCGTGACACCTTGGATAACAACAAAACCGTTTGGGAAGAAGTTTCTGGCGGTTTAGATATCCTGAAAATCGGTGATTACGAAATTGCATCACGTGCTTATATTGGTCGCTTTAACTTTAAAGGCCAAGATCAGCAAAAACGTGTAGGTGAATTGTCGGGTGGTGAGCGTAACCGTTTACAACTTGCCAAGATCTTGCAGATGGGTGCAAACGTGATCTTGCTGGATGAACCGTCGAACGACTTGGATATCGAAACTTTACGTGCACTTGAGGATGCCATTCTGGTATTCCCGGGTACCGTCATGGTGGTATCGCATGACCGTTGGTTCCTTGACCGTATTGCAACGCATATCTTGTCATTCGAGAACGAACAGCCAGAGTTCTACACCGGTAACTATGCAGAATATGAAGCTTATCGTCAGTCACGTTTAGGTGAAGATGCGGCTCAAAAACGCACTAAATACAAAAAAATTACGGGTTAATATTCCGTAAATAAAAAAACCAGCCTCAGGGCTGGTTTTTTTATGCTTATGCAAAGCCTGCGCTGGATAAACAGGTCGTGGAACAAGATAAAGCCTATTTATTAAAATCGCCACGTAAATCAGACCAGATTAACAGTGGTGTAACAGTAATCACATCAAAGGTCATGGCGAGTGGATAAAGCACCTTGCGTGTTGCCCGTTTAAATGGATGTTTGGTGGTGATTGTCGTTTCCTGTTGTAGAGTGACCGGGTATGGCTCGGCTAACTTCTGCTGAACTTTCTGGGTATCGGGTCGTTGATACAGTTGGCCTTTAAAAAATACATTGATATAAGGGTAAGGCGCGGTGTCTTGATTCTGGATCAGGTCAAAATTCTGTCTAAAACCTAAAGACTTCAATAGCTCTTTTTGCTTTTGATTGAGATCGACCATACGGGTGTGATAGCGAATTTGTAATACACCGCGGAAATGACTCGGGTCATCCATCGTTAGCACCAGCGGGCTAGGATTGCTAAAGCTGCGTTGCTCTGCTGGAATGGCCTGCAGCAGTTTAAGCAGTTGCTCACTACCATCGGTCATTAAATAATTAAAATCTTGACCAATAAACACCAGACCTTGGCTCTGCTGGTTATGTATAGCTTGTCCGAGGGCAATAATCTGGTCATTTTTTATGGTACTGGTTTGAACCTGAGTGGTTTCATTGGGAAGTGCAGTCGAAAGCATACTGGTGGCACAGCCACTGAGGCCGAGAGCTGAAGCCAGCACTAAGATCGCAAATATTTTTGACATAAAAGACCCGTATTTGAAAATGTTTGTTATCGATGTATAGGAAAAAATCTTTAAAATCAGTCGTCAATTAACTGAAAATTGTTTTGTAATTTTATTACATTGCCATCACTTGCTATAGTGACTTTATGCAATTTACTGTAATGGTGCGCTGTTGCAACGTTCGATCATTTTTATGACCCTGTTGTTAAGCTTGTTCATGTTCCAAGGTTTCTGGAATGTGGCAGCGGCTTTCTGCGCGCATGAAAAGTCGGGCCAATACAGTGAGCTCAAGCATTTTGGGCATCACGCCCCTGAAAAGCGTCATGTTTCTGCAACGCATTCATCTTCTGCTGTTGAAGCAGATACGCATGTTGCCGCCTCTTTAAACTTGCAAGATCATCATGATCATTTACCGTCCTGTTCCTATGTGATGGTGATGCAAACACAGCAGCAGTGGCATACGCCTGTTGTACGGATCCATGAAATCGAGCACAACTATCACTGGTCTAATGCTTACCAGTCCCCACATTTATCCGGATTAAATCCGCCTCCGATATTGACCTCGCTATAAGTGAGGTAGCCTAAAAATAACTCACTGGAAATATATCTATTTCACGGGGTTATTTGTCCTTAATCAAATGCTTGGCAGATTTTAACTTGTCTCGATAAATCGTAGCTTCTAGAGACATGCCGCATTTCTTGCAGCGGTTTGGAATCAGGCGTTTGTTGAAGATGAATTCACCCTCACTCCATTTCTCATTGACAGAAATGGAACATGAATCAACAGATTTAAATCAGGTGAATGTTATGTCTATTAAATTAAATACAGCGCTATGTTTTTTGGTTTTATTATTTTCAGCAAGCTGGGCCAATGCCGATGGTGGTTTGATTTTTCTGGAAAAGAATCTTAACTCTCAGCAACAGGCCAAGGCCAAGCTTGAACAGACGCTTGAGCACAAGCATCACCAAAAGTGTAAATAAGTTAGTTTAAACCGAAGGGAAACGGCTGAATGAGCAGGGCCGTTTCCTGTTTTAAACCTTTATCGTAGTCTGCTTTGATCTTAAGCTGGGATTTTGTAGCTAAATCCAGACATGTAATTTTATTACATCTGCTTTACTTGCTATAGTTCATCCGAGCAATTTTTGTCTAAAGAGTAAACATTGCATCGTTCCGCGATTTTCATTACCGTCTTGCTGAGTTTGTTCATGTTTCAGGGGTTCTGGAATGTGGCGGCGGCTTTTTGTGCGCATGAAACGTCAGGCGAGTATAGTTCACTCAATCATTTTGGACATCACGTTCCAGAAAAGTCCCAAGTTTCTGCTCAGCCTGCCATTGCGGTTGATCAGGACGCTTCTGATTTACCAATGCCTTTAAGTTTGCAAGATCATCATGATCACTTGCCTTCCTGTTTTCATGTGGTAGTGACCGAAGCCCAGCAACAACTGGAACAACCGATTTTAGGAATGCATCAGGCAGAACAAAAATATTACTGGTCAAACTCCTATCAGTCCCCCCATCTCTCCGGATTAAATCCGCCCCCTGTATTGACCCCGCTATAGGTGGGGTAGCCGAAAAATAACCCACCGCAACCTTATTATTTGCGGGGCTTTATATGTCTTTAAATTTAAATCAGCGTATCCATGCATTTCAGAACAATGCATCAAATCCTCATACGCATCCATCGTCAATGAAATGGTCGGCCTTGGCAATTGCGCTAACGGCTGTGCTTTTTAGTCAATCTGCTGCAGCAGAGTCAGAGTCCTTGCTTGATGTGAATCATGCTTCGACCCAAACCGGGCAGCGTCATCTGAATTTTGAACAGATTTTGCAAGATGTGAAACAGCATCAGGCTGGTATCGGTGTCTGGCAAACCCAGCAAAGCATTGCCGAAGCCAATGTGAAACAAGCCGGTTTATGGGCAAATCCAAGTGTTTCGATTCAGCAAACCGAGTTTCGCTCAGGGAAAGACAAGGAACTGGAATTTGGTCTTTCACAAAAGCTGGATGTGTTTGGCGAACGTCGCGCAGCGGTGAAACTCGCTGATGTACAAGCCTCCCAAGTCGGTCTTAATCAGCAACTTTATGATGCGCAGCTCGAACTCGCGGTGAAATATCTGTGGTCACAAGTGGTGGTTCTTGAGCTAGAGCATGATGTGGTTCAGGCACAATTAAAAACCAGTCAGGCGACCTTGGATGCGACACGCTTACGACTCAAGGCAGGCAGTATTGCTCAGGTCGATCTAGACCGTACGCTGATGTCACATATTGAAAATCAGCGCTTATTCCAGCAAACCGAATTGGCGCTGGCGACAGCAAAACGGCAACTGGCCAATTTGTGGGGCAATACGGACGACCGCTTCTCTGCGCAGGCAAGCAATGTCTGGCCGCAGCAACAGGATTTGCAAAGCTATATGCAGAATAATTTATTCGAGCGCGCGATCCAGCTCGATATCGCACGGCAAAAGGCCAATATTGATTATTTAAAAGTGTCGAATCGCCCGAATCCGACCGTTAATTTAGGCATGGTGCAAAGTAAAACTGTAGAAACAAATTCAACAGATAACAAGTTCAGAGTCGGGATCGAGATTCCGTTAAATATTTTTAATCTTCAGCAATATTCATTGCGGATTGCCAATGCCAAACAAGATTTGCTGGTCAAACAGCAACAGTTCTATAAGCAACAAAACCTAAATGCAATCCAGACTTTAAGCGCAGAGTTGGCTGGTCTGAAACAGCAGTTTGATCTGGTGAGCCAGCGACAAATTCCATTGTCTGAAACGGTGCAGGAGAAAATGCTGCTCGGTTTTAAGGTCGGTAAATATGCCATTACCGATGTGCAGCAAGCTACCATGCAATTGCAAGAGCAACGCTTGAATAAAGTCCAGTTACTTAAAAGTGCATGGCAGAAACAGATTGAGGCAGAGAGTTTAGCACTCGGAATTGAACCGAGTATGGTGAGTTCAAGTGATGCCTTAAACCAGATCAATCAGACCCTGTGGAAAGAGACCAATAACCTTCCCACTGTTGTAGGAGCAGAATAATGTCGACGAATCAATCTAAGAAACAGTGGTTTTGGGTCATCTTTGTTGTGGTGGCCGGTCTGGTATTGAGTGCATTGCTCTTTTTCACGGGGAAAAATAAAGCAGGTGGCGAAGCTGCATCCAAGGAGCACGCGCATGCCGAAGGTGAAGAAGGGCATGCTGAAGCGGAAGCTGGACAAGGCAGTGAAACGGAGGAAGGCAGTTTAAACCTGACGCCAAAACAGATGGCGGAATATGGGGTGAAACTGGCTCAGGTAGGTGTTGGAGAAATATCACAGCAATATGCCTATCCTGCCAAGCTGGTACCGAATACCGATCAACAAGCGCACGTTTCTGCAACTTTTGCCGGACGGGTGGAAAGAGTCAATGCGGCACTGGGGGAGCAGGTGAAGAAGGGACAGGTACTTGCTACCCTGTTTATTCCGGATCTGGTCGATCAACAAGCTAATTTAAGTATTGCACAGGAAGCCTTGACCCTGGCGCAGCAAGATTATCAGCGCGAAAAGCAACTCTGGGAACAGGGCGTGTCTGCACGTCAGGATTATCAGCGGGCTTATAATGCGTACCGTCAGGCCCAGATTCAGGTGCAAGCCGCACGCAGCCGTTTATCTGCTTTAGGTGCATCTACAGGGAGTCAGGGGCGCTATGTGCTGACCGCACCGTTAAGCGGGATCGTGAGTCTGAAAGATATCGTGGTGGGCGAGCAGATTACCCCGGATAAACAATTGTTCGTGATTGATCAGCTGGATCAGCTCTGGATTGAATTTATCTTACCAAGCGTCAATAACATCAATGTCCAGCCGGATCAGCAGATCGAGTTTAAGTCGCTGCAAACCAGCAACACCTTTAAGGCGCAAATTCAGACCCTAACCACAGCGGCCGATACCCAAACCGGTCGTTTGCAAGTACGTGCCAAAGTCCTGACACCGGCTAAAGAATTGCGACCTAACTTGATGGTTAATGTGCTGTTAGAAGGCACAGACAAGCAACCTGTGCTGCGCGTTGCCAAAGCGGCGATTCAGCAGATTGAAGGCAAAGCCACGGTTTTTGTCGCCAAGCAAGAAAAAGATCAGTTGCATTTCACCCCTACACCAGTCCAACTGGGCAATTACTCCAGTGATGGACAGTGGGTGGAAATCCGGTCTGGTCTGACTGAAAAACAGCAGTATGTCAGTCAGGGCAGTTTCCTTCTGAAATCCGAGATGGAGAAGGGAGAGGCTGAACATGGACACTAATGAGAATGTAGGACTTCCCCCTGCGGAAGGCCTGTTTGACCGTATTATTCAATTTTCCATTCGTAATGCGATTTGGGTGATGCTGTTTGTGGTGGCCTGGATTGGTGTCGGGATTTATAGCTATCAGAAGCTTTCGATTGATGCCGTCCCTGACATTACCAATGTTCAGGTGCAAATTAACAGTCAGGCAGGCGGATTCACAGCCCCTGAAGTTGAGCAACGGATTACCTATCCAATTGAAAATGCGATGTCGGGTATTCCAAATCTGGAGCAAACCCGCTCAATTTCCCGTTATGGCCTGTCACAGGTTACGGTGATTTTTAAAGATGGCACCGATATCTATTGGGCGCGTCAGCTGATCAACCAGCGTTTACAGGAAGCCAAGAGTGCTTTGCCTGATGAGATTGATCCGCAAATGTCACCGATCTCCACAGGTTTGGGAGAGATTTATCAATGGGTGATCAAGGCGGAACCGAATGCTAAAAAGGCAGATGGCACGCCGTACCAAGCCATGGACCTGCGTGAAATTCAGGACTGGATTGTTCGTCCTCAATTGCAACGTGTGCCCGGTGTCGCCGAAATCAACAGTATTGGGGGGTATAACAAGACCTATGTGGTTGCTCCAGATCTGAAACGTTTGCAACAACTGCAAATTCCGTTAACTGACTTGCAAACGGTATTGTCTGAAAACAATGAAAACCGTGGTGCAGGTTTTATTGAAGAAAATGGGCAGCAACTGACGGTTCGTATTCCGGGGATGCTCAAGACCGTACAGGATATCGAAAATATTACGGTGAGTACCAAAAACGGTTTACCGATCCGGGTGGCCGATGTGGCAACAGTGTCGATTGGTCATGATCTGAGAACCGGTGGTGCGACCTATAACGGTGAAGAAACGGTACTTGGGATCGCCATGATGATGATGGGCGAGAACAGTAAATCTATTGCTCAGGCCTTAGATAGCAAGATGCAGGAAATCAAACGCTCATTGCCAGAAGGTGTAGTGGTTGAAACGGTGTATAACCGGAGTGATCTGGTGGATAAAGCCATTAAGACGGTGGCCAAAAACCTGATTGAAGGCGCAATTCTGGTGATTGTGATCTTGTTTGTGTTCCTCGGCAATTTCCGAGCTGCATTGATTACTGCCTGTATTATTCCACTATCGATGCTGTTTACCCTGACAGGAATGGCAGAGCAGAAAATCAGTGCCAACCTGATGAGTCTGGGCGCACTGGATTTCGGGATTATCGTGGATGGTGCGGTGGTGATTGTGGAGAACTGTATCCGGCGGTTGGCCGAAGCACAGCATCATAAGGGACGATTACTGACCCGTTCTGAACGCTTCACCGAAGTATTTCTGGCAGCGAAACAGGCGAGACGTCCGCTGATCTTTGGACAAATCATCATCATGGTGGTGTACTTGCCGATCTTTGCACTGGCGGGCGTGGAAGCGAAAATGTTCCATCCTATGGCGATGACCGTGGTGCTTGCATTGATTGGAGCCATCATTTTATCGGTGACTTTTGTTCCGGCAGCGGTGGCATTATTTGTCACAGGTGAGGTGAAGGAGAAGGAAAGTCGCTGGATGGCGGCACTGAAACGTAATTATGAGGCACTCCTTGATCGAGCGTATGCCTTCCGGTATGTCGTACTGGCGGGTGCTGTGACGATTTTAATATTAACGGCTGCGATTGGTACACGTGTAGGGAGTGAGTTTGCACCTCAACTCAGTGAAGGCGATTTTGCGTTGCAGTTAATGCGTGCGCCAAGTACTGGGATTGAGGAGTCACTCAAGATCCAGGAAAGTGTTGAAAAACAGCTTATGGCAGAATTTCCTGAAATCAAGGCGATCTTTGCGCGTACCGGGACTGCTGAAGTGGCAACCGATGTCATGCCACCGAATATTTCCGATGCAGTGGTACTGTTAAAGCCTCGTGACCAATGGCCGGATCAATCGGAAAGTATCGACGAGCTCCGAACTAAAATGTTGGCCTACGTTGAGAAAATCCCAGGGAATAACAGTGAGTTTTCGCAGCCGATTGAACTCCGTTTCAATGAGTTAATTTCAGGCGTACGGAGTGATATTGGGGTCAAGATCTTTGGTGATGATATGCAGGTGCTGAACCAGGAGGCTGAGAAAGTTGCTCAAACCCTGAAAACCATTCCGGGGGCCAGCGAAGTCAAAGTCGAACAGACCGATGGCTTACCGTTACTCAATGTTGATATCGACCATGCACTGGCTGCGCAATATGGTTTATCGGTCAAATCCATTCAGGATCTGGTGGCTGCCAGTATCGGCGGTCAAAGTGTTGGACAGATTTTACAGGGTGACCGTCGATTTGATTTTGTGGTGCGTTTGGATGATGTCATGCGTACGCCACAGCAATTGGCCATGCTGCCGATTCAATTACCGAATGGTGGTCTGATCAAACTGCAAGATGTGGCAAAAGTGGAGAATATCTTAGGTCTGGCACAGGTTAGCCGTGAAAATGGCAAGCGCCGTGTGGTGGTGACGACCAACGTACGTGACCGTGATCTGGGCTCATTTGTGGCTGAGATGCAGCAGAAACTGGCCCAGCAAAAATTACCAAGCGGTTATTGGCTTGGTTATGGCGGGCAATTTGAAAATCTGGCATCGGCAAAAGCCAGAATGCAAATTGTGGTGCCATTGGCATTGCTGATGATCTTTATTCTGCTGATGGCAGTGTTCAATAACTTTAAAGAGAGCTTGCTGGTCTTTAGTGGTGTGCCATTTGCCCTGTCGGGTGGTTTGGTCGCGCTGTGGTTACGTGATATTCCCTTGTCCATGTCGGCAGGTGTGGGCTTTATTGCCCTGTCGGGTGTTGCGGTATTGAATGGTCTGGTGATGCTGAGCTTTATCAAAGAGTTAAGAGAACAATTTGATATTCATTATGCCACTTGGCATGGCGCGGTATTGCGTTTGCGTCCTGTACTGATGACGGCCTGTGTCGCATCGCTGGGCTTTATTCCCATGGCCATTGCCACAGGTACAGGCGCAGAAGTCCAGCGTCCACTGGCGACGGTGGTAATTGGCGGGATTATTTCTTCGACCTTGCTGACCTTGCTGATTTTACCTGTGGTTTATCGCTGGATGAATGAAAAGTCCTCTGAACAATAATCAGGCATTTACCAGTGAGGGGATTGGATTTACTTACTTTTGAAGGATCAAAAGTAACAAAAATCCTTTGTTGGTCTGACGGCACTTCCATGATGCCGCAGACCAACAGGCGGCATCCATGCCGCCACCACGATCGTAAATATAGGTTAGAGATCAGATAGCGAAAGATTTTAGGACAATTCGTTGCACTTCACTCATCATATTCATCGATGATTTGAGATAGTGTAGAAAGAAAGTTGAATTTTAAAATTATAAGGAGTCCAACATGAGTGGACATCAAGGGCATGATCATAGTCATGCAGTCGTTACCGAAGGCAATGCAAAAAAACTTACGATTGCGTTGGTATTGACCACAACATTTCTGATTGTTGAATTTATTGCAGGCCTAATCACCCAAAGTCTGGCTTTACTGTCTGATGCGGCGCATATGTTTACCGATGCCGCCGCACTGGCCATTGCATTGGTTGCGATCCAGATTGCCAAACGCCCAGCAGACAATAAGCGAACCTTTGGTTATCAACGCTTTGAAATTCTGGCGGCATTGTTTAATGCTTCCATGCTGTTTTTTGTGGCGATGTATATTCTTTACGAAGCCTATCAACGTTTTACCCAGCCGCCTGAAATCCAGAGTTTGGGTATGTTGATCGTGGCGTCGATTGGCTTGCTGATCAATCTGATCTCAATGAAGATCCTGATGTCGAGCGCTGCTGAAAGCCTGAATATGAAAGGTGCGTATTTAGAGGTGCTGAGCGATGCCTTGGGTTCGGTCGGCGTGATTATTGGTGCGGTGATTATTTATTTCACCAACTGGTACTGGGTTGATACCATTATTGCGGTTGCAATCGGTTTCTGGGTCTTGCCAAGAACGTGGATTTTACTCAAACAAAGTATCAATATCCTGTTGGAAGGTGTGCCTGAAGAAGTTGATGTCGAGAAACTACGCAATGACTTGCTGGCACTCGATGGGGTGGAAAGCATTCACCAGTTGAAAGTATGGGCCATCACCTCCAAGAATATTCATCTGACGGTGCATCTGTTTGCACCCAAGGCGGATCGTAATCAGTTGCATCGGACTGCCACAGAAATGCTGTCACATGAACATGGTATTGCCGAGGTGACCTTGCAAATTGAAGATGATGCAGAAATGAACTGCCAGCATACGCATCAACATGCTGACCATGAAGCACATGACCATTCACATCAGCATTAAGCTGATGTGAATCTTACTGCTGTTACCGGATTAATTCTGCCATTCATGATTGCAGTCACGGCATTTCCAATGTTTTTGCGCTTGCATAAATGCCTGCATTGAAATTTTGAAATCAGGCAGATCACGCCAGAATAAAACTCCTGCAATCACGCAGACTGCAAAAACCACAACCGTCGCGATTTGTAGACCTTGTCCTGCACCATTACCGAAAATCCACATGCCAATGCTGATCAGCACCAAAAACAATAAAATAAAAATTGCAGGCACTAACAGCACCAGACTTTTTGGTACGTTCGGGCGAGGGCTGTTGGTACCCTGGCTGACAGGCATAATTTTCACGCTTTGACATTTAGGGCAGCGGTATTGCATAAGGATTTCCTATAGTGTTTTGGCTATTTTAGCGAAAATTATGCAAAAGCAAAAATGCTGAGTGATTCAAATACATAACTTTACTTATTTGTAATTATGCATTGTCTGCTCGCTTCTTTGACAAGAGAGGAGTCACGGGGTTACAGCTCGTCTAAAGCTATTCGCAAAAGCATAGGCAGTCATGCTAATTTGCAGGATGAGTTGGCTGATTAATGCGAAAGGATACGCATGTTACCCACCAAAATTTTAAAGTTACGTTTATCCCGAATCCAGAAGGGAAAACAGTATCTGTCCACACAAGATCAATTGATGCTGGTAACTTCGGAAAACCCTGACCTGAGTGCGAATTTTTTATTGCGGCTTTTTAAATTAACTTTGCCCAAGCAATGGCAATTTCATCATGAGAATGATGAAGATATTCTCTATGCCACCCAATTGATTCAGCTGATTGAAGATGAGTTTATTGCTGCCTATAGCACGCATGCACGCAAATATGGCTGGTATGAGCAATGCCTGATGTATCAGCTTAACTTTGTCGTCCCGCAACCGACCCAACAGCAAATTAATAGCTATTTACGCCAGCTGGAGCAATGTCTGGATCAGCCGCCGAAAATAGAGCTACTCCATTATTTCCAGCACTATTCTCCCTGTGCACTGCATGCGAACGCACTTGCCAAAGCATATGCCGGTGCAGGCCAATACACCCAGGCGATGACGTATTTTGAATGGGCTGCACAGCACGCAACTCAATTTAATGAAGTGGCTTTTTATGCCTATATTGAATGTTTGCTCAAGCGCAATCAGCCCGAATATCAACCTCAGGTCAGTGATATCGAATATGCGATTGATCTGTTGGTACGCTATCAGAAACCGATTGATCAAAAAGCGTATCGGAACATCCTGCAGCAGGCAGTGAGTCGACTTTTACCTAAAGACATACTCCAGTCACGGGCCACGAAAACCCGTATGATGGCTGATGCTGGACGCAGCTTGAATGCTTTGGGTAAAACACTGAATAGCTTATGGGGTGGTCGGGAGCATCATCTGCCTTTTAGTCGGGAGGTGATCGCCAGTGCACCACAGCTTTTAACAGAGCAAAGCATGGTTGAGGGGCTGGCTCAGGCAAAGTCGATGCAACATGCTTTACAGCAGTGTTTTGAAAAACAGGCTCACCATCCATTCATCAATGATTCATCTTTACTTCAATCCTTATGGCAAGCGCTGCAACACGATCCAGCAATTCTGGAATTATTGGTGCAGCCAGCTCAATATGATCAATTGATGGAGTGGCTTCAGCAGCGCACATCACAACGCAAAGATTCAACACGTTCTGAAAATATTCAGCTCATTCTACAACAGGGGTTGATGGCCTATTTAGGTGAAGTGCGGTTAGACAAGCAGCATCCCGAACGCGATGCTTTGTATGCGCAATATGATCGAGTCGTCACTGAGATGACTGCTTTTGCAGAATGGTTTTATCGGCAAATTTTATTGCCCTATCTTGAACAGCAAACTCAATTGTTGCAACAGGTACACCGTTTAGCGATGCAACTAGATGAAACCGCCCTGAGTAGTGGATTATTTGCATTGCAGTTTGAAATGCAACAGCGAGTACAGGATCTTGCGAACTGGATGCAGTATAAACTGGAAATGGGTCATACTTTTGAGCACGTGCAGGTGGCGTGGGTGGCCTTGCGAGAATTACCGAATTTTGAGCAGCCACTGGCTCACCAGAAAGTGCAACGGATTGAGCTGGCATTGGAGCAGTACAAGGTGATCCGTTTAAGTCAGATTCAGAGATTACAGCCTGTGGATACGGTTGTACCCATAGATCAAGATCCGGATTAAATAGATGTGCTCAGGAGCTGAATCCTTGGTCGAAAGAAATTAAAACTGTGCAACAAAAATACGCAAATTGTCTGGTAGAGCATGATAATCTACAGAAAAACGTCGAATAAGTTCAGAAAGCAGATCATAGCTCATAAGAAGTGAGTCAGTAAGAAAGGGAAGAGGGAGAACATCTTGAATCGACAAGATGATAAAAAGGCGATGTTCGATATTATGCCAGCAGATACAGAGATATCTGCTGTGAAACCATCATTATCACGTCGACTCATCAATAAGACCTTGCAACATGCACAAGATGCCGTTGAATTTGCCAGTGATACTTCAAGGAATATCGCAGGTGTAGCAGATGCCGCGCTGGATGCACTGGATCAGGTCACGCATCATACCAAGCGTGGTGTGGAAGGCATGCGCAATACGGTACGGGACATGGTCTCGGAAACCAGTGAAGCAGCACGTCAGGTGGCTTTGGCAATGGCAAGGGCTTCTTTGGGCAAAAGTAGTCTGACCCTGTATTTGCCGGAAATGCTGCTGAATAACCAGATTCGCAAGCGCATGGATCGCTCAGAGATTGATGATATTAAGATTGAATGTGGCAATGACCGCTTTCATATTGAACTGGATGGACATTACCATCGCTTTTTGTATCGGCTTTCACTGGAATTTAATGTCTTGGAATGTCGGATCGGACAGGAAAAATATTTACGCTTACGTCAGGTCGATGAACATCTTGATCTGCAAATCCGTCATGGTGGGACACTCACCAACTGGGCGGCCCGCCGTGTGGGTAACGCCAGTTTCGAACTGATCAATTCGCTTCCTATTCCTTTTCTGATTAATCACCTGATTCGTGATGTTCCGGGCATCCAGAAAGAAGGGCATCGATTATGGTATATCGATCTGGAAGAGGCGGGTTTTATCGATTTCATTAATAACCGCTCGTGGATGGTCGATAAACTATTAAGCCTGACTGATTTTAGTATTTTGCCCGGTTTGAATATTTTGCAGGAAAGTCGTGAACTGGTACAGCAACTGGTGGATCAGTTTGAGATTCGTGGTTTACGTGTACAGTCGGGTCGTCTGGAAGTGCAGGTTGGAATTGGCACAGATGAAGACAATAAAAGCAAAAGCAGATAAGAAAAAAGCCACTGTCAATGCAGTGGCTTTTTAGAATTTGGCGTCCCTACGGGGATTCGAACCCCGGTTACCGCCGTGAAAGGGCGATGTCCTAGGCCTCTAGACGATAGGGACTTATCGGAGGAGATTTACTTACAGAATATGAAACATATCGCGTGTAAGCCTAAATTCTCAGCAAGGATGATTCATCTTTGCTTTTCCTCGAATTTAGTGGCGTCCCTACGGGGATTCGAACCCCGGTTACCGCCGTGAAAGGGCGATGTCCTAGGCCTCTAGACGATAGGGACGTTTCAGAGGTGGGCGTATATTAGGGTGAATCGGGTGGGGTGTCAAACACTTTTCTCAAGAAAAATTAAAAAAACCAAACAAGTGTTTAAAAATAAAACATATCGAGGAATAAATAACCAAAAATAAGCAGTTAAGCTCAAAAAAATGACAAAGAGGGCTTTTCTCCAAATGTAAAAAATGCAGCTTAAGCTGCATTTTTTATAGGAATGGATTATTTGCGATGACGATAGAAAATGTAATGGCTCAAATAACATGCGGCAATAAACAGCAAACAACCAATAAAACCTGCTTGCATCTCAGGATCGGCTGCCATACTTAACCCTGTAATCAAACAGAAGATAAAACCTAAGATTGGGACAATCGGGTAAAGTGGTGCAGCAAATTTTAAGTCTTTTGCGCTATGTCCAGCCTTGTACCATTGACGTCTAAAATTAAACTGACTCCAGCAGATACTCATCCATACAATCACCATGGTGAATGCAGCCACCCCAAGTAAATTCTTGAAAATGGTCTCAGGCGCAAAGTGTTCTGACAACAACCCTGGAATTGCACCAAACATGGTGACAACCAGTGCAATGATAGGCGTGCCACTCTTTGACAGTCGAGAGAAAACGCTGGGTAACTGACGCTGATCGGATAAGGACCACATCATACGTGATGCCGCATACAAACCTGAGTTGGCAGCAGAAAGCAGTGCTGTGATGATCACGAAGCGGATAATGTCATCGGCATAAGGAATACCGATGTAGTTAAACACGGTCACAAACGGACTGCTACTCACGCCCTCACCGCCTAAACCAGCCACCTGGAAAGGAAGAAGAGCACTAATCACAATGATGGTACCCACAAAGAAAATCAATAAACGCCAGATCGCGGCATTGATAGCTTTGGGTACATTTTCAGCAGGATCTTTGGTTTCACCTGCGGCAACACCGATTAACTCGGTGCCCGAGAAAGCAAAGTTCACGATCAGCATGGTGGTGAAGATGGGAATTAAGCCTTGCGGGAACCAGCCATGGGCGGTCAGGTTGTGGAACAGCGGTGCAGCCTCGTAACCATGGAATGGAATCAGACCAAAAATTGCCAGTAAACCGAGGATAATAAAGGCAATCACCGTTACTACCTTAACCAAGGCTAGCCAGAACTCAGATTCGGCAAACATTCGGGTTGAGGTTAAATTCAGTCCCAGAATCGTGATGGCAAAGATAATGGTCCAGATCCACATGGAAATATGCGGAAACCATTCCTGCATCAGCAGGGCAGCAGCGGTAAACTCTGTCCCTAAAGTTGCTGTCCAGGTGAGCCAGTACACCCAAGAAATCATGTAACCTGTGCCTGGACCAATATATTTTTGAGCGTATGCACCAAAAGATCCAGCAACAGGCATATGTACTGCGAGTTCACCTAAACAGAGCATGACCATATAGGCAATCAAACCACCCAGAATATAGGCAATAATTGCACCAATGGGTCCGGTTTGAGCGATAACTTCACCAGAGCCTAAAAACAGGCCGGTACCAATCGCGCCACCTAAAGACAGCATGACTAAATGGCGAGTGCTCATGGCACGCTTTAGCGTTTTTGGCTCTGAATTCGCATTTGAGTTGGAAGATTGCATACGACAATTTGTCCAAGCATAGAGAAGCGGCTATTTTATGGAAAATTCGAAAATGTGCAATCTGCTTGAGGCAAGATTGTAAGAAAAATATAATTATTAGCGTATGGAATATGGCGTCCCTACGGGGATTCGAACCCCGGTTACCGCCGTGAAAGGGCGATGTCCTAGGCCTCTAGACGATAGGGACAGATGAGGAAATACACAAAGATTTGAGCATAACTCTGCTGCACGCTTCCTATTCGGAAACGGTGGTGGAGCCAAGCAGGATCGAACTGCTGACCTCTACAATGCCATTGTAGCGCTCTACCAACTGAGCTATGACCCCAGAATGTGTGAGCGCAATATTAGGGGGAATGCGCTCACACGTCAATCATTAAACTGAATTAAGTCTCACTATTTGCATCATTTTTCGGCAATTTTAGAGATTCATTTAACTTTTCCCATGCTTTCAGTTCTTTCTTGCTTGGTGCCCCCACAATTTCCAGTGCGTGACGTAAGCGGGCAAAGGTCAAATCAGGTCCAAGAGTAACCATGGCCTGCATCACTGGAGTTGAACTGGTTGAACCGGCAATAGCAATAAAGAAGGCCGGCATGAAGTCGCGTAGTTTAACTTCCATCTGGTTAGCCAGATCCATCAGGGTTTGACTGACGGTGTCATTGTTCCAGCTGAACTGGCTTTCTAAACGCCAGATGGCAAACTGTAAACTTTGACGAACCTGTTCTTCGCTCAGTTTTTTGCTTTCGAACTGTTCTTTGCTGATTTGTGGCATATGGTTGAAGTAGAAACCAGCCCAGTTCACTGCCTCAGAGAGTAAGTTAATACGGGGCTGAATGGCAGCCGCAATATCTTCAAGGGTTTGACGGTCGCTCTTCCATGCCAGTAAACGGTCTAGCAGTTGCCCTGGTGTCAGGCCTTTAATCCACTGACCATTGAGCCAGTTGAGTTTTTCAACATCAAAGATTGGGCCACCAAGAGAAACACGTTGTACGTCAAAATTCTCAATCATGTCTTTTAAGGTAAAGATTTCACGTTCATCTGGCATTGACCAGCCCATGCGACCCAGATAGTTCAGCAAGGCTTCTGGCAAGACACCGATGTCACGATAGTAGTTGATTGAGGTTGGATTTTTACGTTTAGACAGTTTTGATTTATCCGGGTTACGCAATAACGGCATATGGCACAGTGTTGGCATGTCCCAACCGAAATATTGATAAAGCAACTGGTGTTTGGGTGCAGAAGGTAACCATTCTTCACCGCGTAATACATGAGTGATTTCCATTAAATGATCATCTACCACGTTCGCAAGGTGATAGGTGGGCAAGCCATCGGTTTTTAGCAGGACTTGCATGTCCACTTGCGCCCATGGAATCTCGACTTCACCACGGAGAAGGTCATTGATTTTGCAAATGCCTTCTTCCGGTACTTTCATACGGATAACATGAGGTTCACCCGCAGCAAGACGGCGTTGTACTTCTTCTTGAGATAATTTTAAACCGCGACCGTCATATTTTGGTGTTTCGCCACGTGCCTGTTGTTCTGCACGCATTTGATCTAATTCTTCTGCTGTTGCAAAACAATAAAATGCATGGCCTTTTTCAACCAGTTCAAGCGCATATTGCTTATAAATGCCCATCCGTTCTGACTGGCGGTAAGGCGCATGTGGGCCACCCACATCCGGACCTTCAGACCAGTTCAGACCTAGCCAGCGCAAAGAATCCAGAATCATTTTTTCAGATTCTGGTGTAGAGCGAAGCTGGTCGGTATCTTCAATACGTAAAATGAATTCACCGCCATGTTGCTTGGCAAAACATAAATTAAACAACGCGATATAGGCGGTGCCTACATGCGGAAATCCTGTCGGAGAAGGGGCAATACGGGTACGGACTTTCATAAATGATCGGAGGTTAAATTAAAATTGAAACTATTATAACGAAAAAGCCTAGTCACAACAGGACTAGGCTTCATTTAAACATGTGAGGGGCACATATTTAAAAATTATGAGCTATGCGGCTGGAATATGGTTTGAACGAAACGTGAAAAACGCTCATGTTGACTGGCAAAAAAAGTCTGGGTTGGCGTGGTACGAATGGTATTTAACATTTTTAACTCGTCATCTGTTGACGGTAGCATGCTGGTATTACGTTTTTGCTGATCCAGTGCTTTAACGATTAGGCTCGAAGACGATTTATCAAGCGTTTTTATGTTATTGCTTTCTTTAATCGCGGCTGCATGTCCGGCTTGAACAGAACATAGCAAAAATAAACTTATATATACTGTTTTCTTCAATTTCAATGTTGGCATTGCTAACATTCCCCCTCATGAATTTGAGTCTATAAGACTACCAAACTACTATACTATTGCTTTAATAATACGATTTAAACATAAATCTTAATAAAAAAGTAGAACTAAGTCACACTTTTTACAAAAATCTTAAAATTTGACACATCCTTATCTATGTTTATAGCAATATGGCTACTTTGTATACAAGCGCAATTTAGCAAGCAAATGTGTAGAAAAAGTGGAGAATGATAATTTTTCTCATTTTTGCTGCTGGGTGTTGTTTTGGCTGCTTTTTATCCAGCCAGTGCATTCCCACCTTAGCTTAAAAACTGAAAAGTAATAAATTTATTGATATAACTGCATGATTGTAAAATATTTTTAAATAAATATAGTGATTACAAATGGGGTGGACTGGATCAATAAACAATGAAAACAGTGATTGCAGCAGCATTATTGGCGCTGGGCTTAAATGGGGTGGCGCAAGCCGCGACGACATTTTTAAACGTGTCTTATGACCCGACTCGGGAATTTTATCAGGAATATAATCAGGCCTTTGGTCAATACTGGAAACAACGAACCGGTCAGGAGGTTGATTTTAAACAGTCTCATGGCGGCTCGGGTAAGCAGGCACGTTCCGTGATTGATGGCTTGCAAGCCGATGTGGTGACTTTGGCGCTGGCAAATGACATTGATGAAATTGCCAATGCCGGCTTAATCCGTAAAGACTGGCAAAAACAGTTTAAGGATAATTCTGCACCCTATACGTCGACTGTGGTTTTTCTGGTGCGTAAAGGTAATCCTAAAAATATCCGCGACTGGAATGACCTCACCAAAGACGGGGTGGAAATCATTACCCCCAACCCAAAAACTGGTGGGGCACCGCGCTGGATCTACTTATCGGCTTGGGGCTATGCCTTGAAACAGCCGGGTGGAAATGATGCCAAAGCACGTGAGCTGGTGAAAAAGCTTTATCAAAATGTCAAAGTTCTCGACTCTGGTGCACGCGGTTCCCTGACCACCTTTGCTGAGCGTGGCATTGGGGATGTGTTGCTGTCCTGGGAGAACGAAGCCTTATTGGCAACGCAAGGTTTAGGTAAAGATAAGTTTGACATCGTCTATCCTTCAATTTCGATTCTGGCGGAGCCTTCAGTGGCAATCGTGGATAAAACGGTAGATAAGAATGGTAACCGTCAATTGGCACGTGGCTATTTGAACTTTCTTTATTCGCCGCTCGGTCAGGAACTGGCAGCAAAACATTATTTCCGTCCACGCAATCCTCAGGTGGCGGCCAAATATGCCAAACAATTTCCCAAGATCAAATTATTCAATATAAATGACGTGTTTGGCGGCTGGGCAAAAGCGCAAAAAACGCATTTTGTAAATGGTGCGATTTTTGACCAGATTTATGCGGAAAAACCATAAATTTGGTCTTCATTCAGATCAACACAAAAGATTGAAAAGCAAATACCCAAGGTGTTTGCTTTTTTATTGCATGAAAAATGACAAGAAAACGGTTTTATCTATGAAAAGTTAAGAATTCTCTACAAAAAGTCGTTTGGTGCTGGCGTAAAACAAGGTGATAATGTGCAGTTACATTTTCAGCTGTTGATTCAATTCTTATGTCGCATATTTCTGTCTTACTTCATGAAACCGTTGATGGCGTATTGGCAGGTCGCGATACTGGTATTTTTGTCGATGCCACCTTTGGTCGTGGGGGGCATACCAAGCTTTTATTGTCAAAACTTGATCAGAATGCGCGCGTCTATGCCTTTGATAAAGATCCTCAAGCGCTTGAAGTTGCAGCACAATTAGAACAAGAAGATCCGCGTTTTAAAATTATTCATGCCAGCTTTGCCGATCTGCAGGCTGAGCTTGCCAAGATTGGCATTACCGAAGTTGATGGCATTATGGCTGACTTGGGCGTGTCGTCACCACAACTCGACCAGGCAGAACGTGGTTTCAGTTTTATGCAAAACGGGCCACTGGATATGCGTATGGATAATTCGCAAGGCCCAACTGCTGCAGAATGGCTGCTTGATATTGAAGAAGAAAAACTTGCAAACATTATTTACCAATATGGTGAAGAACGTTATAGCCGCCGTATTGCCAAAGCCATTAAACTGGCAGGCGAAATGACAACAACAGCTCAACTGGCAGAAGTGGTTAAAACAGCACATCCAAAATGGGAAAAACATAAGCATCCGGCCACACGGACTTTTCAGGCCATCCGGATTGCCATCAATAAAGAACTCGATGATATCGAGACATTCTTGCCGCAAGCGGTTGCCTTGTTAAAACCAACGGCGCAACTGGCGGTGATTAGCTTCCATTCGCTGGAAGATCGTCTGATCAAGCAATTTATTCAAAAAGAATCGAGTCTGGCCGAAGATTCAGGTTGGGGCATGCCTCAAGCACAGGTCGATACTCGACGTTTAAAGAAAGTTTCTCGTATTCGTGCGAGTGAAGCAGAAGTAAAAGCAAATCCTCGTTCGCGTAGTGCGTGGCTACGTGTGGCGGAGCGTTTAGAGCAAAAAGGCTGAGAATGAACAACAAGAATGATGACGACGTTTTACCAAGCAGCAGAAAGGGACTGAAAAAAGTTGTTGTTTATGCTGTGCTCGTTGCATTGGTCTTTACCAGTGCGATGATGGTGGTGTTTCAGGTCTTTGAATATCGTCATGATTATCGTGACTTAAGCGCTTATATGCGTGAACGGGATGATCTGAATGCAGAGTGGGGCCGATTGCTGATCGAGCAGCAGACCTTTGGTGCGACTGCGCAGATTGGTTCTCGGGCAGTGACACAACTGCGTATGTTCTCGCCGCCCGCTACGCAAACTGTAGTGATTTCTTTACCTATGACTTCAAAGCAAGATAAATAAGGCATGCTGTATGGCAGATAAGAGAAGCAAACCAATACGAAAAAAACAGCAGTCGATTTCTGAAAGACCCACACTTGCTTTGGACATGTGGCGATTTTATTTGCTTTGGGGCACGGTGCTACTTTGCTTTGTAGTACTGGTCGCACGTGCATTCTACGTTCAGGTGGTTAATAAAGACTTTTTACAGAATAAAGCCAATGCCAATATTCTGCGTACCGAACGTCTTGAGGCGATGCGTGGCGTGATCAGTGACCGCCACGGTGTGCCTTTGGCGATTAGTACTCCGATCATGAAAATCGTGATCGACCCACGGGATTACTGGGAAACCAAACAACAGTTTGATGAAATTACAGCTGAACTGAAAAAAGATCCGAATAACCGTAAATTAAAACGTCAATTGCCTGATAAAAACCTGAATCTGGATGAGCTGGCCGATGCGGTCGGTGTGGATCGCGCAGATTTAAAGAAACAGATGCAGGCACGTCCACGTTCACGCTATCTGGTTTTACAAAAAGAAATTCCGCCTCAACAGGCTGATCTGATTATCAAACGTAACTTTCAGGGTGTTTATGCCGAGAAAAGTTATAAACGTTACTATCCGCAGCCACAACCGAATGCACAGATTATTGGCTTAACCAATAGTGAAGGCGTCGGGATCGAAGGCTTGGAAATGCAGCTGAATAAACAGTTGTCCGGTGTCGATGGCGAGCAAAAGATCATTCGGGATAAAAAAGGTAACCGCCTTAAAGTTTCTGAAGTGATTAAAGAAGTCGAGTCAGGCGAAAATATTACCCTGAGTATCGACTCACGTTTGCAATACATCATGTATCGCGAGCTGACCGCAGCAGGTGTGGCCAATAATGCACGTTCAGCAACTGCAATTGCGGTCGATGTGAAAACCGGTGAAATTCTGGCGATGACCAGTTGGCCGTCTTATAACCCGAATGACAAAAACGGCCTGAGCAACAAAGACGCCATGCGTAACCGCGGTGCGATTGACATGTTTGAGCCAGGCTCGACCATGAAACCGTTTACGGTGGCGGCGGCTCTGGAAAGTGGCAAATATACGCCCAATACCATCGTCAATACCTCGCCGGGTTCAATGCGTTTAGGCTGGCATACCATCCGCGATACGCATAACTATGGCGCCTTGACGGTGTCTGGTGTCATTATTAAATCGTCAAACGTCGGTTCTGCCAAGATCGCGTTGTCCCTGCCTAAAGATACCGTTCCTTCTTTCTTTAGACGTGCAGGTTTTGGGCAGCGTTCTGCGGTCAAATTCCCTGGTGAAAGTGCGGGTCTGCTCTATTCCGGTAACAAGCTGAATCCTTCACAACTGGGAACCATGGCTTATGGTTATGGCCTCAATGCGACCATTTTACAGGTGGCGCAAGGCTATGCCATGCTGGCGAATCATGGTGTGCAAATGCCGTTGAGCTTGCGCAAACTGGACAAGGCACCAGAAGGTACACAAGTGCTGGCGCCTAAAATTGCCGATCAGGTCTTGACCATGCTTGAGCAAGTGACCATGCCAGGCGGTACAGCTAAACAGGCAGTGATTCCGGGCTATCGTGTAGGCGGTAAAACAGGGACAGCACATAAATTACGTGCAGACCGTAAAGGTTATTCGAACAGTGAATATCGTGCTTTGTTTGCGGGGGTTGCACCGATTAGTGATCCACGTCTGGCGATGATCGTGGTAGTGGAAAACCCGCAAGGCCGTTACTACGGCGGTCTGGTTGCTGCCCCGGTATTTGCACGGATGATGCAAGAGTCGTTGCGTCTGCTTAACGTGCCTTTAGATAAACCACTTGATACTTCTATAAAATCCAATCCGTAGGTAGATTATGTCGATTAGTTTTCAACAGATACATCCGATCAGCATAGATGCGGCTTGGTCTACCCAACCTTTTCAGGGTTTTTCTCTGGATAGTCGTAAGCTTGAGAAGGGGCAAATTTTTATTGCCCTGAGTAGTTATAGCCAACCAGAAAAAACGCGCCAGTTTGCCCAGAATGCTCTAGATGCAGGTGCATTGGCCGTGATTAGTGAAAGTGCTTTAGGTCTTGCCAATGAATGGGTGTGTCCTGAGGTTCGCTATCACATGGGCGAATGGCAAAAACAATATTTGCAGACAGTCGATCCTGTGCAGTCCTTACGCGGTATTGCGGTGACGGGAACCAATGGCAAAACCACGATTTCTCGCCTGATTGCCGAACTGATTAGCTCGCAAGGCCAAGGCTGTGCAGTGATGGGGACTACAGGTAACGGGATTCTACCCAATTTAACACCGTCTACGCACACCACTTTAGATGCCTTGCAATTACAGCATGCGCTGCATGACTATGCCAAACAAGGCGCGAGCTTCGTGGCACTCGAAGCCAGTTCACATGGCTTGGAACAAGGCCGTCTCAATGGCTGTGAGCTTGAAATTGCGGTCTATAGTAATTTAAGTCGTGATCATCTGGATTATCACGGTACGCTTGAGGCCTATGCTGAAGCAAAAGCCTTGCTGTTCAAATTTACGACTTTAAAAGCTGTTGTGATTAATCTGGATGATGCACATGCACAGCTTATGTTGGATGCAGCACGAACCAATCCATCGCAACCTAAAATCCTTACCTATTCTTTGACGCAAACCTCTGCCGACTATCATATTGCTGATCTGCAGTATCGTTTAAGCGGGGCAAGTTTTACCCTGATCAGCCCAACCGGTGCTTATGCAGTACACAGCCCACTGCTTGGGCATTTTAATGTTGAAAACTTATTGGCTAGCCTGATTGCTGCCGAATATGCAGGTTTCGCACTGGCAGATCTGGTGCAGTTTGTGCCGCAATTGAAAGGTGCGCCGGGTCGTATGCAGGTAATTCAGGATGCCGAGCGTCTCTTTGTGGTGGATTATGCACACACACCGGATGCCCTGATTCAGGTATTGACCACATTAAAACGTCATGTCACTGGGCAGTTGTGGGCGGTATTTGGTTGCGGGGGCGATCGTGACCGTGGCAAGCGTCCACTCATGACGCAGGCCGCGCTTGATCATGCCAATCCGGTCATGCTGACCTCGGATAATCCACGCACTGAAAATCCTGAACAGATTTTTGCCGATATGAAGCAGGGTATTGATTTTACTGCTCATGTGATGCATGAAATCCATGATCGCCGTGAAGCAATTAAATTTGCTGTAGCACAAGCCCAAGCCGGAGATATCGTGGTGATTGCTGGCAAAGGCCATGAAAACTATCAGGAAATCGATGGCGTCCGTCATTGGTTTGATGATGTGGTTGAAGTGCAGTCTGCCATTGCTGCGCAACCACATTCGCTACATTCTGCTTATCCTGCGCAATAGTGTGAAAAAAGGTAAATAAAAAACCATGCATACCTCAACAACTAGTACTGTTCCATTAGAAGCGTGGACAGCAGAACAATTACAACAAGCCACCCAAGGGGAGTGGTATCAGCAGAATATTCCGCAGGGTAACATTAAGCGTATTTTGACTGACTCACGTCATGCCGAGGCCGATGATGCATTTCTTGCTTTAAAGGGCGAGCGTTTTGATGCACATGATTTTGTCGTGCAAGTCGCTGCACAAGGTTGTCAGATCGCCATTGTAGAGCATCCTGTTGAGGCTGATATTGCACAGCTTGTCGTAAAAGATACACGTTTGGCATTAGGACACCTTGGAGCCTATCGCCGTCAGCAGAATCAGCAGTTGAAAGTGATTGCCTTGACCGGTAGTAGTGGTAAAACCACCACCAAAGAAATGTTGGGCAGTATTTTATCGCGTTTAGCACCGACCCTGATTACTCGTGGCAACCTGAATAATGATTTGGGTGTGCCAATGATGTTGTTGGAACTACGTCAGGAACATCACTATGCAGTGATGGAGCTGGGTGCCAGCCACCAAGGTGAAATTGATTACACCTCCAATCTGGTGCAGCCACATGTGGCAGGTATTTTGAATATTGGTACAGCGCATTTGGGTGAATTTGGTGGCCGCGAAGGGATTTGCCGCGCTAAATCAGAAATCTATGCGCATATTTTGCCGCAAGGCACTGCCATTGTTCCTGCGCAAGATGATTTTACAGCCACTATTCGTGAAAATGCACAGCCCCATCCGACGCTGAGCTTTGGTGAAGGCGGTGATATTTTTGCGACAGAGATTCAGCTTCACCCTCAATCGGCACAGTTTAAGTTGCATACGCCACAAGGTATACGTGCAGTGAATTTGCCATTTGCTGGCGCGCACAATGTACAGAATGCCACTGCTGCTGCGGCTTTTGCTTTAGCACTAGGTATTGCACTGGATGATATTGTGCAAGGCTTAGAGCAAGCACAGGGTGCCAAAGGTCGTCTGAACTTTATCCAGCAGCATAATTATCTGTTTATTGATGATACCTATAATGCCAACCCGACCTCGATGCGTGCAGCCGCGCAGGTGCTCTTGCAGCAGCAGGGCTTAAAAGTCATGGTCATGGGTGATATTGGCGAACTGGGTGACAGTAGCTGGCAAGAGCATCATGATCTCGGGCGCGACCTGGCATTGTTGCCGTTAGAGCATCTGGTTGTAGTAGGTGAATTCGCTGCAGCAGCGCAACAAGGTTCATCTCATTCAGCAAAGCTACATGCCTTTGCAACACAGGCAGAAGCCTTACCGTTTTTAATTAATTTAGTCCACACACATCAACCCCAGTCAATGAGTTTCCTGTTCAAAGGGTCTCGTTATACCCATATGGAAACGTTGATGGCTGACTTGATGGAGAAAATTTAAATGTTGTTATGGTTATTTGAACAATTGGCGGACTATAACAGTTCGTTTCAGGTTGTTCGTTATTTAACATTGCGCTCTTTGTTGAGCTTACTGACTGCCTTGACGATTGGTCTGGCCTTAGGCCCGGTCATGATTCGTAAATTACAGGCACTCAAGTATGGTCAGGCAGTCAGCTCTTTTGCGCCAGAAAACCATGCCAAAAAAATGGGAACCCCTACCATGGGCGGGATCCTGATTTTACTCTCTATCGGGATCAGTACCTTATTGTGGGCGGATTTATCTAATCCATACGTCTGGATCGTGCTTGGCGTGATGGTGGTGTTTGGTGCGGTAGGTTGGGCTGATGACTGGATTAAGGTCCGTTATAAAGACAATGCGGGCTTACCTGCACGGAAGAAGTTTTTCTGGACTTCGGTGGCGTCTTTAGGAGCCGGTATTGCCTTATATGTGATTGCAAAACAGCAAGATAGCGCAGTACATACCGCGAATATGCTGGACTTGCTAATTCCTTTCTTTAAGAATCTTTCAATTCCTTTATCTGTATTCCCATTAGGTTTGGCATTTATTGTCTTTACTTATCTGGTGATTAACGGTGCATCGAATGCAGTGAACCTGACCGATGGTCTGGATGGTCTGGCGATCATGCCGATTGTGATGGTGGCAGCGGGTTTAGGCGTATTTGCTTATTTATCGGGGGATATCCGTTTTGCCGAATATCTGCATATTCCTTATGTTAAATATACCTCTGAGCTGGTGGTGATCTGTTCGGCGATGGTCGGTGCTGGTCTGGCCTTCCTCTGGTACAATGCACATCCGGCACAAGTCTTCATGGGTGATGTCGGTGCGTTGGCACTCGGAGCGATGCTCGGTACCATCGCGGTGATGGTGCGTCAGGAAATCGTCTTTGCGATTATGGGCGGTGTCTTTGTGATGGAAGCCATTTCGGTATTCTTGCAGATCGGTTCATTGCGTATGCGTAACAAACGGGTGTTCTTGATGGCACCTCTGCATCACCATTATGAAAAACAGGGCTGGAAAGAAACCCAGGTGGTCATCCGTTTCTGGATTATCACGATTTTCCTGGTCGTGTTAGGCTTAATGACCTTAAAATTACGTTAAACCAAGATTCAAGAAAGAAGCTGGTATTGACCAGCTTTTTTTATGTTTGGAGAAAATAGATGAGTTTGTTGATGTGTCCTGTTTGTCGCCAATCATTGAATTTGGTAGAGAACTCATGGCGTTGTGAACAAGGACATCATTATGATGTCGCAAAACAGGGCTATGTCAATTTACATGTGGTGCAGCATAAACATAGCAAGTCACCTGGGGACACGCCTGAGTCGGTACTGGCACGCCGTGAGTTTCTGCAGGCAGGTTTTTATCAACCTTTGCAGCAGGCGGTGGTTGAGATGCTGCAACGGCTTAAACCTGAGAAGGTACTGGATATTGGTTGTGGTGAGGGTTACTACACCAGTGCCATGCAGGCACAGACCAAGCACTGTATCGGGGTGGATATTGCCAAGACAGCGGTGCAACGAGCTGCCAAGCTGAATGCCAACGTAACCTGGGTGGTGGGAACGGGGGCAACCTTGCCTGTTCAGGACCATTGCATTGATCTGTGTACCAGTCTGTTTAGCCCTATTCCTCAAGATGAAATCATGCGGGTGCTGCAACAGGATGGATATCTGATTGTAGTCACGCCTGCGCCACGTCATTTATATGATTTGCGTGCCGCCTTGTTTGAACAAGTGAACTTGCACGAGCCGCAAAAGTTTGTGGAGCAGCTAGAAGCACAGTTTGAGCTCAAGCAAGAACAGGTGGTTGAGAGCATCATGTCGCTGGATCAGCAGGCTTTAAAAAACCTGATTGCCATGACACCCTATGCTTATAAGGCCAATCCTGAGCGACGCAAATTGCTGGAACAGTCGTCACAATTTGCAGCGACCGCATCCTTCCAGATTTATCTGTTCCAGAAAAAAAAGAAGCCATCAATTTGATGGCTTCTTTTTTGATTACTGAATCTGATTAATCAGATTTTCAATTCCGTCACGCTCTTTTTGAGGTGCCGGATTGTTTGAACCCATTGCAGGTGGCTGCTTCTTCGCAGGGGTGATTGGACGTTCTTCATTCAGGCTTGGTGCTGTAGTACCAGGCAAGTCAGAAAAGTCGTTCTGGGTTGAGCGCGTTGGTACAGGCGGTGCCGGACGATAAAGTGGACGAGCCAGTGGAGGAGAAGCACGATATTCTTTCTTGTCTTCACTTTGCTGGATCTGTAACTTGTCGCGAGAAATCGGATCTTTGGCCTCTTTATCCAGACGAACCCATGCAGATGGCGTGTCTTTTAAAGAGTTCCCCATAAAGTTGGTCCAGATTGGAAGCGCTGCAACACCACCGTATTCACGACGCCCCAACGTGCGCGGCTGGTCAAAGCCAACCCAGGCCACAGCGACTAACTTGCCATTGAAGCCTGCAAACCATGCATCTTTTGCATCGTTGGTTGTTCCGGTTTTACCACCCAGATCGTCACGTCCGATTTTCATCGCTGCACGACCAGTACCGTGTTGAATTACGTCACGTAGGATGTTCGCCATATCATAGGCCGAACTTGATTTCAGGATACGTTGTGCCTGACGATAATCACCATTTGGCTTGCCTGACTTTTCAGTATCGGCAGCCGTCATTGCTACATCAGATGCTGCATTTGCATCATCCAGCGTCTCATTGGTAATTTCTTTAACGTCATCTTTTTTGCTTGCATCCGCCGTTGCTTGCTTCGCATTGTTATTTGCATCACTAATACATGGGATACATGCATACTCAGGCTTGGCTTCATAAATCACTTTGCCATAGGTATCTTCAATACGGGTAATGAAGTGTGGCTGGATACGGTAACCGCCATTGGCAAAGGTCGCATAACCGGTTGCCATTTGGATCGGTAATACCTGTGGTGTACCTAAGGCAATGGTGTAGTTGCGAGGAATCTGGTCATCTTGTAAACCGAAATCCATAAATAGTTGGCGGGTACGCTCGATCCCGACATTTTGTAATAAACGCACAGAAACCGAGTTTCGTGACAAATACAGCGCACGGCGTAATGGAATCATACCAAGATAGCGACCATCGGCGTTTCTTGGTGACCATTTACCAATGGTAATCGGGCTATCGTTAACCATACTATATGGCGTCATACCACGCTCTAAAGCCAGTGCATATACGAAAGGCTTAATGGTCGAACCAGGTTGTCTCCAACCCTGTAAAGCACGGTTAAATTTTGATTGATAGAAGTTATAGCCCCCTACAACGGCTTCAATTGCACCGTCATTGGGATTAATGGCAATGAGCTGGCCCTGTACTTTCGGTACTTGCGTCAAAGCCCATACCGTTTTGCCCTCATTGGGACGTAAACGCACAATATCTTTAACTTTAACAATTTGTGAAGCATTGGATGGCGCACCACCGACGCTATTGGCGTTACGATATGGACGGACCCAAGACATGCCTGACCAGTTGACAGTTACGGTTGAACCATCCTGCATCAAGGCTTCAAAGGAATTGTTGTTCACTTTGGTGACTTGCGCAGGGTAGGTGTTGGCATAAGCCATGAACTGTTTCAGCGGTTTGTCATGGGCCTCGGGGCCGCGCCAGCCATGACGACGGTCATAGGCCTCCAGTCCGTTTTGAATGGCTTGTTCTGCATAGCGCTGGCGGTTGCTATCAATGGTGGTATAAACCTTATAACCCGAATCGATTGCCTGTTCGCCAAAATGCTCAACTAATTCGGAACGGACCATTTCTCCGACATAGGGGAAAACGTTGCTGACGGAGCGATCGACCATGTTCAAATTGATCGGCTCGGCAACGGCTTGCTGATACTGGTTCTGGTTGAGATAACCCAGTTGTAGCATACGGCCTAAAATCCAGTTACGACGCTCGAGCGCACGATCTGGATTCACGACCGGGTTATATTTTGAAGGTGCTTTTGGTAAACCCGCAATCATTGCCATTTGTGCGGTGGTCAGCTCATTCAGGTTTTTGTTGTAATAAATACGAGCTGCGGCAGCGATACCATAGGCATTTTTACCCAGGAAAATTTTATTGACATACGCCGTCAAAATTTCCTGTTTTGTTAAATTCTGTTCGATTTTGCGTGCCAGAAACACTTCCGTCAGTTTACGTCTGAGCGTGCGGTCCGGACTTAAATAATAGTTTTTCGCAACCTGCATGGTAATGGTTGAGCCCCCAGTCTGAACATCAGAACCCGTAACAGATTCAGTTAAAGCTCGCCCTAAGCCTTTAAAACTGATGCCGTTATGCTCAAAAAATGAGGAGTCTTCTGCTGCAAGGAAACCATGAATGAAGGTTGGAGGAATCTGTTCATACTTAACAGGAATGGAGAGTTTTCCGCCATATTCCGCAATCAACTTATTATCAGCCGTATAGACTTGCAATGGTTTTAATAGAGGCGCTTTTTTTAATGAACTCATATCTGGCAGTGATGGCGCGAGATAGAGATACATGCCATAAAATCCCATTGGAAGTGAGACTAAGATAATAATAACGATCAAAAAAAATGGGCGAACAATACCAGAACTGGATAGCTTTTTCATAATAAGTAAGTTTTAATAAGAGCGAATGGCAAACTAATTGTGGTCAGTATATCCTTTAGACATGCGGATTGTTAGATGAGTTATTGTATCCGTATCAATTAAAGACCAAAACAAAATTAGTATGTTGTATTTTTGGGGATAAAAAAATAAATAGGAAAGTACTGTGCTCAGGTTATATCGTAAACCAAATAAGGGGTTAGTAGGGGTCGATATTAGTTCGACAACTGTTAAATTATTGGAGCTCTCTGTAAAGAACGGTAGATATTGGGTTGAAAGTTATGCGGTGATGCCATTACCTGAAAATAGTGTAGTGGAAAAAAGCATTCTGAACCCGGAGGCGGTGGGGGATGCGCTTGAGAGAGTGGTCAACCTTGCCAATCCTCACACCACCAATGTTGCAATCGCAGTGCCTACGTCTATGGTCATTAACAAGATCATAGAAATGGATGCTGACATGTCGGACGAAGAGCGTGAAGTTCAAATCCGTATGGACGCTGAGCAATACATTCCGTTCCCATTAGATGAAGTGAGTCTGGATTTTGAAGTTTTACCGGATCGTTTGGCCAATCCAAACCGGGTAAACGTACTGCTTGTGGCAACACGGACAGAAAATGTAGACACGCGCGTCGAAGTACTGGAGCTGGCTGGCCTCACCGCAAAGATTGCAGAAGTTGAAAGTTACGCCATGGAGCGTGCTTTTAGTGTTTTTGCCGATACTTTGCCTATGGGTGCCAATACTGTGGGTATTCTGGATATTGGTCATACCATGACCACGCTATCTGTGATGCAGAAAGGCAAAATTATCTATACCCGTGAGCAAGTGTTTGGCGGCCGTCAACTGACTCAAGATGTACAAAGTCGCTATGGCTTGTCTTTTGAAGAAGCAGGACGTGCAAAAAAAGAAAGAACATTGCCAGACGACTATGACACCGAAGTGCTTGAGCCTTTCCTTGATGCCGTTGTTCAGCAAGCGGCACGTTCACTGCAGTTCTTCTTTTCATCTTCTCAGTTCAATGAAATTGACCATATTCTGCTTGCTGGCGGGAATGCCAATATTCCAGGTCTGGCGAAACTATTACAACAAAAACTCGGTTACCGGGTGACCATTGCCAATCCATTTTTACAAATGGGTTTTTCTCCCCAAATTGATATTAAAAAAATTGAAAATGATGCCTCTTCATTAATGGTGGCATGCGGTTTGGCAATGAGGAGTTTTGATTAATGGCAAAGATTAACTTACTCCCTTGGCGTGATGAGCTAAGAGAACAAAGAAAGAAACAGTTTGTCGCTTTTTGTGTTGGGGTTGCTGCATTAGGGGTTGCATCGGTGTTTTCAGGATGGGTGTATTTTGATCATAAACTCAGTGATCAGGAACAGGCTAACCAACTGATTGTGAGTACCAACCAGAATCTGGATACACAACTGAAAGCACTGGATGGCTTGCAAGAGCGCCGCAATGCGATTATCGAGCGCATGAAGCTGATTCAGGGTTTGCAAGGTCAGCGTCCGGTTACCGTGCGTCTGGTGGATGAGTTGGTCCGGGTCACACCACCGACCATGTACTTAACCAAGTTCACACGCACTGGTGATAAATTCACGATTGAAGGAAAAGCAGAAAGTCCGAATACCGTGGCTGAGCTGTTGCGTAACCTCGAAGCTTCGCCATGGTATCGCAATGCCTTCATGAATTCATTCCTGGCAGTGGATGAAGATAAAAACAAAGATAAAGCAGCCAGTTCGCTGGTTCCTCGGGTTGAGGAAAATTATGGCAGTTTTATTGTCACTGTCGATTTAGGTGAGATTGGTACAACTGCTGAGGCTGCACCAACAGCAGAACAGGCAGCATCAGGGGTAGTAGCAGTGGGGGCCGCGAAATGAACCAAGATGAATTGAATCAAGACACCGTTGCGGTCAAGAAAAAGAAAATGACGGTCGAGCAGTTCTTCCAGCAATTTAATACGCTGGATATGAACAACTATGGCAGTTGGCCTTTATCCGTCAAGATTACTTGCTGGATCTTCGTATTTCTAGCCGTGCTTGCGCTGGGTTATTTTGTGGTGATTAAATCTCAGCTCGAAGCGATTGAAAATGCTCAGGCACAGGAACAGAGCTTGCTCAACGAGTTTCGTGAAAAAGATTCCAAACTACGTAACTTGCAACAATATCAAGCGCAGCTGCAAGAAATGGAAGCGAATTTTAATCAACAATTAGAACAGCTCCCAAAAGAGACAGAGATTCCGAGTCTGGTTGAAGACATTAACTTGACCGGAGTGAACTCGGGGCTGAAATTTAAAAATATCCGTCTGGAAAATGAAGTCAAACAAGAGTTCTTTATTGAGCAGCCGATCAGTATCGATGCGACAGGTGACTACCATGCCTTTGGTGCATTTGTTACCGGTATTGCGGCATTACCTCGTATTGTCACTTTGCATGACTTTACCGTTGAAGCAAAAGAAGATACTCAGAAAAAATCTGATATTCCTGTGGTGAATTATACCGTGAAAGCCAAAACCTACCGTTATGTAGGTGCGGATGATCAGGCCAATGCCGCTGCGGCAGCAACAAATAATCCACCTGCTGCAGGAGGAAAATAAGCCATGAATAATTATAAATTACTGCTGAGCTTGTTGCTTGGATTGGGGCTGGTTGGATGTGATTCGCGTATTGATGCAGTCAACCAGAAGATGGCTGAAATTCGCAATCAGCCGCCTTTACCGATTGAGCCTGCACCGGTATTTACACCTGTACCGCTATTTAACTATTCGGCGCATCAGCTGAAAAGCCCGTTCATGCCAAGTTCTTTAGCTGCTGAGTTAAAGATTATGGCCGGCAAGCGTGTTTATCCGAATTTCAATCGTCAGCCACAACCGCTAGAGAGCTATGCGCTTGAGTCATTAAACATGAAGGGCAGTATGCGTGGTAGAACCAATGCAACGATTGCTTTGATTCAGACACCGGACGGGCAGATTGAGCGTGTGCAGGTCGGCAATTATTTAGGCATGAATCAGGGGCGTATCATTAAAATTAGCCCGACGCAGATAGATTTGGTGGAAATTGTACCGGATGGACGGGAAGGTTACGTAGAAAGACCTCGAACACTCGTTCTGATCGGACCGGCACCATAAGATTAAGGGAATAACAATGAAAAAACAGTTTAAAGATTCTTTATTTGGGGAAGCGAAGACCATGAATCATGCATTCCGTCAATTTTCTATGGCTGCGATTACGCTTGCGGTGATGCAGGTGGCCTCAGCACAAGTCAGCATGACCAATATTGTACCGATGAATTTGGCTGAACAAGGTACAGAAATCCGTGTCATGTTTAATGGGTTGCCACCACAACCACAAGCCTATCAGCTTGAGCAGCCTGCCCGCTTGATTCTGGATTTTGATAAAGCACAACAAACCTTAAAACAAAGCGCTATTCCAGTTTCCACCAATGAAGCAAGCTCTGTTGAGGTTGCGGCAGATGATCAGCGCGCCCGTGTGATTGTGAACTTGAAAGATGCAGGTGCATTTACCACCCGTGTTGAAGGCAATACCTTTGTACTGAAAATTAATTCAGCTAAGCCGGCAGCAATGGCCACACCGGTAGCGGCTGTCCGTCAGGTGCAACAGGGAATTTCCAATATTGGTTTCCAGCGTGGCAATCAGGGTGAAGGTCTGGTGGTGATTGATTTATTAGGCAATAACACACCGGTCGATGTGCAACAGCAAGGCAGTAAGATTGTTGTGCGTACCATGGGCAATAAAATCCCGACCCATTTGGCCCGCCGCCTGAATACCAATGACTTTGCTACGCCAGTTGCTAGTATTGATGCCTATAACGATAAAGGCAATGGCGTGGTGACGATTCAGTCTGCAGGTAGCTATGAATATATGGCCTATCAGGCAGAGAATAAACTGACCATCAGTTTAAAACGCCCTGAAGATAAGTCGCCAACCAAGGCCAAGACCCAAACCTATACCGGTAATAAGATTTCTTTAGATTTCCAGGATATTGAAGTACGTCGTGTATTGCAGTTACTGGCCGACTTTACCGGCATCAATATGGTCGCGGCAGATACCGTACAGGGCAACATCACCTTACGTCTTAAAGATGTGCCGTGGGATCAGGCTCTGGATATTGTCCTGAAAACCAAGAATCTGGACAAGCGTCGTAACGGCAATGTGATCTGGATTGCACCGGTTTCAGAACTGATTAAGGCAGAGGAAGAAGAAGCCAAAGCGCAGGCGCAAAGTGTGAAACTGGCACCGCTACAAACCGAGTATATTACCTTAAGCTATGCAAAAGCAGCGGATATTGAAAAGCTGATTACCCAAGGCAAAAATGCAAATACCAATAATGGTAATTCTTCCAATTCAATCAGCAATGATAATTTGGCTGGTGGGCTGTTAAGTCCACGAGGAACCATCTCGATTGATCCACGGACCAATACCTTAATTGTAAATGATACTTCTCAAAAGATTGACCAGATCCGTAAGATGGTTGATCTGCTGGATGTGTCAGTGAAACAGGTGATGATTGAAGCACGTATTGTCAGTGCCAGTACCGATTTCACCAAAGAGATGGGGGTGAAATGGGGCATCCTGTCGCAGGGGATTACCAGTAATAATGACCTATTGGTCGGTGGTAGCGATACAACCTTATGGAACTTAAGAAAACCGACTAAAGACAGTGACACAGGTGGCTGGAAATATGAAATTGAACGTCCGGATAACCTGAATGTCGACTTGGGTGCAGTTACCCCTGGGGCAAGCCGTATTGCCTTTGGTTTAATCAGTCTGTCAGACTTTATGTTGGACTTGGAGCTTTCGGCAGTACAGGCCGATGGCTATGGTGAAGTGATTTCGACACCGAAAGTCATGACCGCAGACAAGCAGGCAGCTAAAATTGAATCGGGTAAGAAAATTCCGTATACCTCATCAACGGGTGGTGGTGCGAATGCGGTACCTAAAACAGAATTTATTGATGCAACCTTAAGTCTGGATGTAACACCAAGCATTACTCCTGATGGTAAGGTGATGATGAAACTGAACATTACCAAGGATTCGCAAAGTACTCCGACCCCGACAGGCCAACTCACCATCAATAAAAACCAGATCGATACCAATGTACTGGTCGATAATGGCGAAACCGTGGTGCTTGGCGGTATTTTTGAGCAGGAAAATATCAGTTCTCAGGTCAAAGTGCCGTTCCTCGGTGACTTGCCTTATGTCGGACGTTTATTCCGCCGTGACCTGAAAACAGACAATAAACGTGAACTGCTTATTTTTATTACGCCGAGAATTGTTAATGACACTTTGACCAGAAATCATTAATATATTTTCAATAATCGCAATTCATATAGGTGGCGCGTTGCCAAGCAAAGCGTTTGAAACCCTACCAAATATCTATTTGGTAGGGCCAATGGGGGCAGGAAAAACAACAGTTGGCCGGCATTTAGCAGAATTGCTAGGCCGTGATTTTATTGATAGCGATCATGAAATCGAACGTAAAACAGGTGCCACAATTCCATGGATTTTTGAAAAAGAAGGGGAAGTCGGATTTCGGTTACGCGAAACCAATGTATTGAATGACTTAACCTCTCGTCCATTATTGGTATTGGCCACAGGCGGTGGCGCAGTCACCCAAGTCAAAAACAGGGAATTTCTTAAACAGCGTGGTATCGTTGTCTATCTTTATACGCCTGTAGAGCTACAGCTACAGCGCACCTATCGTGATAAAAATCGCCCTCTCTTACAAGTCGAAAATCCAGAGCAAAAACTACGTGACTTATTGGCCCTGCGCGATCCTTTATATCGCGAAGTCGCCCATTACGTCATTGAAACAAATCAAGGTGCGGCACGGGATTTGGCACAACGTATCTTGCACGTCATTTTATCTAAACAAGTTAAGTAATCGCTGGTTGGTTGTTATTATGCAAACGTTACATGTTGAGTTGGGTGATCGTCGTTATCCCATATTTATTGGCAGTCATTTAGATCCGAAAGCATTGCTTGAACCGTATTTACATGGTCGACAAGTCATGCTGGTATCTAACTCAACAGTTGCACCTTTGTATTTACAACATTATATCGATGCCTTGATCCAGCTGGATAAACAGGTTGCGCAATGTATTTTGCCCGATGGTGAGCAATATAAAGATCTTCAGCATTTGAATCTTATTTTTGATGCGTTGCTTGAAGCCGGTTTTAACCGTGACTGTACCGTACTGGCGTTGGGCGGTGGGGTGATTGGGGATATGGCTGGTTTTGCATCAGCCTGTTTCCAGCGTGGCGTTTATTTTGTTCAGGTACCGACAACATTATTGTCACAGGTTGACTCAAGTGTTGGTGGCAAGACCGGTATTAATCATCCCTTGGGCAAAAATATGCTGGGGGCTTTCCAGCAGCCACAAGTGGTGCTGGCAGATATGGCGCAGCTGGAGACGTTGCCAGATCGCGAACTGTCTGCGGGACTATCAGAAGTGATTAAATATGCCTTATTAGGTGATGTTGATTTTCTGGTCTGGCTAGAGCAAAACATGGATGGATTGATCGGACGTGATGCAAATTTATTGGCAGAAGCGGTTTATCGTTCATGCGCTCATAAAGCGCGGATTGTGGCCAATGACGAAAAAGAGCAGGGCGAGCGTGCCTTACTCAATCTTGGACATACCTTTGGACATGCCATAGAATCTTATCTGGGCTATGGCACCTGGCTACATGGCGAAGCGGTGGCTACGGGTATGGTGATGGCCGCAGATTTGTCTCATCGTTTAGGCTGGATTTCAGCCGAAGATGTGCAACGTACAAAAAATATCATTCAACGTGCCAATTTACCGATATCATGTCCAAAAATTCCATTAGATGAATTCTTGGCTTATATGTCACATGATAAAAAAGTCTTAAACGGGCAGTTGCGTCTGGTTTTATTAAAAACCTTAGGTCAGGCCGTCATTACCAAAGACTTTGACGTTGAGTTAATGAAACAATCTATTCTTGCAAATCAATCTGCGTAATTAATTATTTGGGTAAAGCATGGCTGTGTCACGATCAATTTGGCAAAATATTCAACAATATAGCTGGCTGGTTTTTGCGCTAGCTTGTTTAATTGCTGCATTGATATTCTGGGGCGTTACCGATACTAAGGCATTGGTCAAAGAGCAACAGCCCGCTGAAACCGAAACACAGGTCCAGATTCAACCTGAAAAGGTGGCAGCGACTGCCCATCTGGGCGCGCTCTCGGATGAAGTGAAGCCACTGGATTTAACCACGCGGGTTGTGGTATCCAATGATCATGCACCTGAATTCCGCGGAACCAAATATATTAAAGATAATCAACGTCTGTGGACCACGGAAATCTTCCGTAGTTCGGATGAGGCAATTATTAAAAATTTCTTGCTCAATCGGACTGATCGCAAGAAGTTTGTGTATTTCCGTCTTAGCGGCGAAGATCAGGTTGAGCAATATGTGTTGGGCTATGGTGCTTTTTCTAATGCAGAAGAAGCTACCCGTCAATTTGCACAGCTCAATCTGGCACTGCCTGATTCGGTGAAACCTAAAGCACAGCAGCTGTCAACATATGCCGCATTCGTCAATGATTTAGGCTCTGATGAAATGAAATCGGCGACCAATCAGCTCTATGCAGTCCAGCTCCGACCTGCTGCATTGCCTAAAGTTGATGAAACCCTGTTAATGAATCGAGCACCAGTAACGGGCAATCGGACGTCTGAGTCATCCACAACAGTGAAAACGACAGTGACTCAACGTGATGCACAAGGTAATGTGGTGAATGTCAAACAAAGCCAGTCTGCGCCGCCTACAGCAGCAAATCCTGAAAAAATAAAAGAAAATTCAGATTCTTCTAAACGTGAAGTGAGTGATCCGTTTAATTAATTATGCACTAAAATTGTGCGTACATGATTCTTTTTATAGCACCCTGGTTATTTTTGGTGCATTTTATAAAAAGGGGCAAGTAGCTTGTCCCTTATAATTTAAAGTTATTTTAATTTTTTTAATGATTTAGTAAATCCTATTTTACATGGCATGTTTTTTGCATCCTTGTGGTGCTAATTTGTCTGCTCATTGCGCCTTTTGAGACTAAATGATTCATTAGTTTAGTGAAATGGAAAGTTTTTGTGCTTTACAAACTTTTTTGAGGGTGTAATAACTGAAAGCACTTTAGATGGCGAAATGCACTGCGTCTTGAAAAAGAAAGGCGTATATTGCAAATCCGCCATTAAAAATGTTTTCGCGAAGCATTGAACTTTAAATGAGTTGATCGGCAATATCGCAGAAAATGAATTGAATGTTTGTTGCTCGAAAGAGCCATGTTGAAAGAAGGGTACGCTATGCACATGCCATCGCCTAATACTGTAGCTCCCGCTCAAGGTTTATATCAGCCTGACGAGTTTAAGGATAACTGTGGTTTTGGTCTGATCGCCCACATGAAGGGTGAATCAAGTCATCATCTTGTAGAAACCGCGATTCACAGTTTAAGTTGCATGACGCACCGTGGTGGTATTGCCGCAGATGGCAAGACGGGAGATGGTTGCGGCTTATTATTGGCGATGCCAAAGCAATTTTTCCGTGATGAAGCAAAAAAACTGAGTGATATTACACTGAGTGAAATTTTTGCTGTGGGTACCGTATTTTTAAATGTAGATCCGGCATTAGCGCAACATTCCAAAAATATTTTAACCAAAGAAATCGAGTCAGATGGTTTACGCGTACTGGCTTGGCGTGTGGTTCCGACCAATAATGACGTCCTCGGTGAAATTGCGCTGCAATCCCTGCCTGCGTTTGAACAGGTCATTGTGAACTGTCCAATGGGGGTGAGTGAGGTTGAGTTTAACCGTAAGCTTTTCCTGGCACGCCGTCGTGCAGAACAACAATTACAAAACGATCCGTCATTCTATGTGACCACGCTTTGCTCGACCGTAATCAGCTATAAAGGCTTGATGATGCCAGCTGCGATTGCGGACTTCTATACCGACTTGGCCGATGAGCGTTTAAAATCGCATATTGTGGTGTTCCATCAACGTTTCTCGACCAACACCTTGCCACGTTGGCCTTTGGCACAACCTTTCCGTTACCTTGCGCACAATGGTGAGATCAATACCATTACTGCAAACCGTAACTGGGCATTGGCACGTACTCCGAAATTTGAAAACCCGTTATTGCCTGGCCTGACTGAGCTGAATCCGATCGTCAACCGGACCGGTTCAGATTCATCTAGTCTGGATAACATGCTTGAAATTCTGGTCGGGGGTGGCATGGATCTGTTCCGTGCACTCCGTATGCTGGTTCCACCTGCATGGCAAAACGTTGAAACCTTAGATGCTGACTTGCGTGCTTTCTATGAATTTAACTCGAAGCATATGGAAGCTTGGGATGGTCCGGCAGGACTGGTGATCCAGGATGGTCGTCATGCGATCTGTATGCTGGATCGTAACGGCTTGCGTCCAGCGCGTTGGGTCATCACCAAGAATGATTACATTACCCTTGCCTCTGAAATCGGGGTATGGGGCTACGAGCCAGAAGATGTGGTATCTAAAGGCCGTGTCGGTCCGGGCCAAATCCTGGTTGTTGATACCTTGACAGGCAAAGTGCTGGATACCAAGGATGTCAGCAATCACCTCAAGAACATGCGCCCATATCGTGAATGGTTGCGTGATCATGCGATTCGTCTGCAGGCCAATCCACAGCTTGAAGAGAAACTGGTCGATCAAGGCTTAACCGGTGATAAGTTAAAAGCAGCACAAAAAATGTTCATGGTGACATTTGAAGAGCGTGATCAACTGTTGCGTCCGATCGCTGAAAGTGGTCAGGAAGCGGTTGGTTCAATGGGTGATGATACCCCAATGGCGGTATTGTCTCGTCAAGTGCGCCATGTGTCTGACTATTTCCGTCAGCAGTTTGCTCAGGTCACCAACCCGCCAATCGATCCACTCCGTGAATCGATCGTGATGTCACTGGAAACCTGTTTAGGTCGTGAACAGAATGTCTTCGAACAAGGCCCAGAGCATGCGGATCGTATCATTATTTCCAGCCCAGTCTTGTCGAATTCAAAAATGCAGCAGCTTCGTGATGTAGAAAAAGATCGCGAAGGCTATGGCGTAGTGGATATTGACCTGAACTATGCAGAGGCTGAAGGTTTACAGGCCGCGATTGAGCGTATCTGTGAAGAATCGGCACAGGCGGTTCGTGATGGTAAAACACTGATTGTATTAACCGATAAAAACTTCCGCGAAGGGTATTTGCCTGCAAACGCTGCCTTGGCAACAGGTGCGGTACATCACCATTTAATCAAGACCGGTTTGCGTACTGACGCGAACATTATGGTTGAAACCGGTTTTGCACGTGATCCACATCAGTTCGCGGTATTACTTGGCTTTGGTGCGACTGCGGTTTACCCATATCTGGCTTATGATGTCATCAATGATCTGGTTGCAAAAGGCGAATTATTGGGTGACCCAATCCATGCGCAAGCCAACTTCCGTAAAGGAATTGAGAAAGGCTTACTGAAAGTACTGTCTAAAATGGGCATCTCGACGGTTGCTTCTTATCGTGGCGGTCAGTTATTTGAAGCGGTCGGTCTATCTTCTGAAGTGGTAGATAAATGTTTCCTTGGCGTGCCAAGCCGTATTCAAGGTGCGACTTTTGCTGACTTGGAAAATGACCAGAAGAAATTGGCAACCACAGCTTGGCAGAACCGTAAGCCGATTGATCAAGGTGGTTTGCTTAAATTCGTATTTGGTAAAGAGTACCATGCGTTTAATCCAGACGTGATCAATGCCTTGCATAAAGCGGTACGTTCAGGCCAGTATCAAGACTTTAAAGAATATGCAGAACTGGTGAATAACCGTCCAGTGGCGACTATTCGTGACTTGTTCAAGTTAAAAACCACTGCTGGAATTGCGCTTGATCAGGTTGAAACGATTGAAGAGATTCTGCCACGTTTTGACTCTGCGGGTATGTCTTTAGGTGCATTATCACCAGAAGCACATGAAGCAATTGCGATTGCCATGAACACTATTGGTGGCCGTTCTAACTCGGGTGAGGGCGGTGAAGATCCTGCGCGTTATGGCACGATTCGTAACTCGAAAATCAAACAGATTGCTTCTGGTCGTTTTGGGGTAACGCCAGCTTACTTAACCTCTGCTGAAGTGTTGCAGATCAAAGTGGCACAAGGTGCAAAACCAGGTGAGGGCGGTCAGTTACCGGGCGGTAAAGTGAATGGCTTAATTGCACGTTTACGTTACTCGGTGCCGGGTGTAACCCTGATTTCACCACCACCGCACCATGATATTTATTCGATTGAAGATTTATCACAATTGATCTTTGACTTGAAACAGGTCAATCCTCAAGCCATGGTCTCGGTCAAACTGGTGTCTGAGCCGGGTGTGGGAACCATTGCTGCGGGTGTTGCAAAAGCGTATGCCGACTTCATTACCATTTCAGGTTATGACGGTGGTACTGCGGCATCCCCACTGTCATCGATTCACCATGCGGGTTCACCGTGGGAATTGGGTCTAAGCGAAGCGCATCAAGCCCTTCGTGTTAACGACTTGCGTGGCAAGGTTCGTGTACAAACCGATGGTGGTTTGAAAACCGGTCTGGATGTGATCAAGGCGGCTATTTTAGGTGCAGAAAGCTTCGGTTTTGGTTCTACGCCAATGATCGCATTGGGCTGTAAATATCTGCGTATCTGTCACTTGAACAACTGTGCAACCGGTGTTGCAACACAGCAAGATCATTTACGTCAGGAACACTATATTGGTGAACCTGAAATGCTGATCAACTTCTTCAAGTTTATTGCAGAAGAAACCCGTGAATGGTTAGCTGCATTGGGTGTTGCTTCATTGAAAGACTTGATTGGTCGTGTTGATTTGCTTGAAGTTTTACCAGGTGAAACAGACAAACATGCCCATCTTGATCTCAGTGCATTATTGACCTCACATCCTGCTGCTGAAGGTAAGGCGCAATATTGCCAGGTTCAGGGCAATGCACCATTTGATAAAGGAGTCTTGGCTGAGCAAATGGTGGCAGAAATGTTGCCAGCAATTGAAGCGGGTACAGGGGGTTCATTCAACTTCACTGTCGGTAACTGTGACCGTTCGATTGGTGCGCGTATCTCAGGTGAGATTGCCCGTCGTTATGGCAATCTGGGTATGGAAAATAATCCGGTGGTCATGAACCTGATCGGGACTGCGGGACAGTCACTCGGGGTATGGAATGCAGGTGGTCTGCATATCAAGCTTGAAGGTGATGCCAACGACTATGTCGGTAAAGGCATGGCAGGCGGTCGTGTCTCGATCTTCCCGCCAAAAGGTTCGCCGTTCCAGACCCAAAATACGGCTATTATCGGGAACACCTGCTTATATGGTGCGACTGGCGGTAAACTCTTTGCTGCGGGAACTGCCGGTGAGCGTTTCGCAGTTCGTAACTCAGGCGCATTTGCAGTCATTGAAGGTGCGGGCGACCACTGCTGTGAATACATGACCGGTGGTGTGGTAACCGTATTAGGTAAAGTGGGCCATAACTTCGGTGCAGGTATGACCGGTGGTTTTGCGTATGTCCTTGACCTTGATAATGACTTTGTCGACTACTATAACCACGAACTGATTGATCTGAATCGTATCTCTACAGAAGCGATGGAAGACCATAAAGAAAACCTACTGCGTATCCTGGATGAGCACATTCAGGAAACGGGTAGTGCATGGGCTTACAAGATCCGTAATGAGTTCGACTTCTATAGTCGTAAGTTCTGGCTGGTGAAACCAAAAGCTGCTAATTTACAGACGCTTTTGAAAACCACCCAAGCTGATCCACAATAATTCCACGACTGCATAGACATAGGCAGGTGCAGAGATGAGGGACATCGCTGCGCCTACCCACGGAGAGAGACATGGCAGAGCGCCTTAATAATGACTTTCAATTTCTGGATGTAGCACGCCAAGATCCAGAGAAAAAAGATATTACTGTCCGCAAGGCAGAGTTTGTGGAAATTTATAAACCTTTTACTGCGGAAGTGGCTGCAAATCAGACCCATCGCTGTTTAGGTTGTGGTAACCCCTATTGTGAATGGAAATGTCCGGTACATAACTACATTCCAAACTGGTTAAAACTGATTGCAGAAGGCCAGATTTTTCAGGCCGCTGAACTGTGTCATCAAACCAACACCTTACCAGAAGTCTGTGGTCGTGTATGTCCACAAGACCGTTTGTGTGAAGGTGCCTGTACTTTAAACGATGGTTTTGGTGCAGTGACCATTGGTAATGCTGAAAAATATATCAATGATACCGCTTTCGCTTTGGGCTGGCGTCCAGACATGTCTGGGGTAAAGTGGACCAATAAAAAAGTTGCGATTATTGGTGCAGGCCCAGCTGGCTTAGGTTGTGCAGATATTCTGGCGCGTGGTGGCGTAAAGCCAGTGGTGTTTGATAAACGTCCTGAAATTGGCGGTTTGCTCACATTCGGTATTCCAGAATTTAAAATGGAAAAAGATGTGATGAAGCGTCGTCGCGAAATCTTTACCGGTATGGGCATTGAGTTCCGTTTAAATACCGAGATTGGTGTCGATGTCACTATTGAACAATTGCTTGCTGAATATGATGCAGTGTTCATGGGCATGGGAACCTATACCTATATGAAAGGTGGTTTCCCAGGTGAAGACCTGAATGGTGTTTACGATGCCTTAGACTTCCTGATTGCCAATGTCAACCGTTGCCAAGGCTGGGAAAAAGATCCAAGCGAATACATCAGTGTCGATGGCAAGAAAGTCATCGTATTGGGCGGTGGTGATACTGCGATGGACTGTAACCGTACCTCATTACGCCAAGGCGCGCATGATGTAACCTGTGCTTACCGTCGTGACGAAAGCAACATGCCGGGTTCTGCACGTGAAGTGAAGAATGCCTATGAAGAGGGCGTCAAATTCCTGTTCAACCGCCAACCGATCGAGATTGTCGGTGAAAACGGTAAAGTGACTGGCGTTAAAGTCGTGACTACGCAAATGGGCGAGCCTGATAGCCGTGGTCGTCGTAGCCCTGAGCCTGTTCCTGGTTCTGAAGAAATCTTGCCTGCAGATGCAGTGTTGCTTGCCTTCGGTTTCCGCCCAAGTCCTGCAGACTGGTTTGGTGGCGCCAATGTAAGTCTAGATGGTTCAGGCCGAGTGGTTGCAGCGGAACAACAAGAGTTCAAGTTCCAAACTTCGAATCCAAAAATCTTTGCCGGTGGCGATATGGTACGTGGTTCTGATCTGGTTGTGACTGCGATCTGGGAGGGCCGTCAAGCAGCGGAAGGTATTCTGGATTATCTTGGCGTGTAAGCTCTTTTTCAGTATTTTAGTTTTAAATGCCCAAGCCTCATGCTTGGGCATTTTTTTATATGAATTAAAGGCGTTGGATAAAAGCGATGGATAGTCAGCATCTATGCAATAAGCAGAATAATGAAAAGACTTGAATAAAAGCGCAATAAATTGCTATTCTTTAAATGATAATAATTCTCATTTTAAAAAAGTAGATAAAATAATGACATCAAAACTTAATGACAGGCTTTTAATTGCCGCACTGTATACCAGTACCTTTCTCTGTCTGGTCGATTTGAGTAGTGTCAATCTGGCTCTAACTGCAATCCAGACGCAGTTCAATAGTCATCTTGCCGATCTACAATGGGTGATTGATAGTTATGCTTTGAGCATGTCGAGCTTGATGCTCGCGGTGGGTGCTTTAAGCCAGTGGCTAGGACGTAAATGCTTATGGTTGGCTGGTGTTGTGATTTTTATTTTCGGCTCAGTGATTTGTGCCGCAGCACCTGCTTTTAACGTATTGATTGTGGGACGCGTAATTCAGGGCATTGCAGGGGCGATGCTGATTCCCCTGACTTTGGCGATCATTGTGCATCATTTTACCCAAGCTAATCGCAAGGCACGGGAAATTGGCAACTGGAGTTCATTCAGTGCCTTTGCCTTGATTGTTGGGCCCTTGATGGGTGGCCTCATGGTGCATTATCTGGGCTGGCAAAGTATTTTCTGGTTAAATCTTCCGGTTGGATTGTTGGCATTGTTTTTAGGCTGGAAAGGCATTGTTGCCGATGAGCAGCAGCAAAGCATTAGGTTTGACTATTTGGGACTGATTTATAGTGTAGTTGCAATTGCCAGCTTAACCTATAGCATCATCATGGTACAGCAAGCGCATATTGGCTATCTGATCGTCTTCAGTTTCCTGCTTTCGATGGTGTTTACGCTGATTTTTATACGACATCAGAACACGGCTTCTCATCCGCTCATTCCACGTCATTTATTCCATAACCGTATTTTTTTACGTTTTAATCTGATCTCCTTTCTGTTGGGATTTGCAGGCTATAGTTCCTTATTTGTCTTTGCCTTGTTTTATCAGGAGCAGGTGCATTTAAGTGCTGCCCAGGCGGGTTGGTTAATCACCCCGCAATTTCTGATGCAGGCCGTGGTTTCTATTGGCTTTGGTCGCTTACAGCAAAGTTATGGCGTATTGACCTTACTCAAAATGGGGTTGTTCATTTCGGGAATCGCCTTGATCGCAATGATCAGTTTTCAGAGTAACGCTTCTTATCTATTGTTTATTGGTTTCAGCGGCATGCTGGGGGCCGGTATTGGCTTGATTGTACCTAGTTCCAGTACCTTGAGCTTGCATGCGGTATCGCAGGCAGATGCCAGTTTTGCTGCGGCAATTTTAAATATGCTCAGACAACTAGGTCTAACTTTTGGGATAGCAGTATTGGGTACGCTGACTGCGTTTATGATCAAATGGGCGGTGACAAGCTTGCATTATTCTATGGCTCAAGCCCAGTTATTGGCCTTTCACAGTGTGGTTGTTATCATGGGGGGACTGTTTATTATAGGCATGCTGAGCTTGAGAAAAATTAAACCAGAAGAATGTGTCGCGCCTGTTTCATCGTCATAGACCAGTCATCATTTTGGTAGTTTTGGCAAATCTTCTAAGCTTTTTTGCCCTGTCCTAGAGTTTTTTACAGCGCAATACTCGAACACGGACTATAAAATGAACAAGGTAATCACGATGGCACTTGCAAATGCGAATGTAGGAAAAAGCTATTTAAGTCGTCCCAAGGCATTGGGGATTACTGTACGTCGTCTGCAATTTAACCCAGAAAAAATCAAACGTCATTATTTTGCCAATTCACCTGTGATGTCGCATCTGCTGACCGCACTGTCTTCCACTTTTCCGATTGGCGAGCAGTATTTTGTCAATAGTGTCCGTAATGTTCGCGACAAAGTAAAAGATCCACAATTACAGGCACAAATTGCGGCTTTTATCGGGCAAGAAGCGATGCATTCCAAGGCCCATACCGAATTTAATGATGCATGGCGACGTGATGACTATAATCTAGACCGTTTTCAGGCATGGCTCGCGAAACGCGATGAGCTACTTCGCAATATTCATCCTAAATTACAACTGGCCTTGACCTGTGCCTTTGAACATTTTACTGCCATGCTGGGCGGCTATATCCTGAAACATCCAGAAATTTTAAGCACCCTGGATGAGGATGCCATGAAACTATGGGTATGGCATGCGATTGAGGAAATTGAGCATCGTTCTGTGGCTTTCGATGTCTATCAGCAAGTCTATGGTGATGACCGTATCCGCCGTCTATTGATGCGTAGCGTGACCACAGGTTTTGCTAGCCTGACTTTTTACGCCACGTCACGGTTGATCTGGCAGGACAAATGGAAAAGCCTGCCCAAACTGGGGGGCAATCTGTTCGGGACCTATCTACTGGCAAAAATGTTAATCCAACTGATTCCAGAATATTTGTCCTATTATCAGGCGGATTTTCATCCGGCAAAACATGATTACACGCAGTTGGTCAATTACTGGAAAGCACGTATGGCCGATGAATATGACATGGCCAGTTTTCAGGAGGGCACCACACCCCAGCTGTATAGTTAAAATTCCCTCTTAAAATAAAGTTTGCTTAGCACGGCATTACATCAACAGGCTTGAGTAATGCCTTTTTTATTTAAACAGTCTCATTCATCAACTTTAATAAATGTTACACAGCAGGCAAAAAATCCCATTACAATGAACTAACGCAAAAATATAAAGAAAAACTTGAGGATAAATTTTTATGAAAGTCATGAAACAAACCGCATTGGCAACCGTATTGGCAAGCACGCTTCTGTTCACAGGGTGTGGCTATAACACTTTACAAGTGAAAGATGAGGCGGTGAACGCATCTTGGTCTGAAGTACAGAACCAGTATCAACGCCGTGCTGACCTGGTGCCGAATCTGGTCAATGTGGTAAAAGGCTATGCCAAACACGAAGAACAGGTGCTCACTGAGGTAACTCAGGCACGTTCGAATGTGGCGGGCTTGAAAGTCGATAAAGAAGTGCTGGAAGATCCTGCATTATTTGAGAAATACCAACAGGCACAAAGTCAATTGACCGGTGCATTGTCACGTCTGATCGCCGTTTCGGAAAACTATCCTGACCTGAAAGCCAATGAACAGTTCCGTGATCTTCAGGCGCAGTTAGAAGGCACTGAAAACCGTATTGCGGTTGCGCGTAACCGTTATATTACAACGGTTCAGGACTACAATGGCTATGTGCGTCAATTCCCTCAAGCCTTGACCGCTAAAGTGATTGGTATGAAAACCAAGGAAAACTTCAAGGCGGAACAGTCTGCCCAACAGGCGCCAACAGTTTCATTTAACTAAGTTTTGAAATTGTTTTTGAATGCTGGGGAGTGACCGTATGTTTGCAATGTTACCGCAAAGATTAAAACAGCAGCTTGGGGCTGCATTGTTGCTGATGTTTGCGACATTTTGTTTTCAACATACGGTCTGGGCCGAGGTTGCAACCGCAACGGATCAAAGTGATCTGGTGGTTGCAGGCAAAATTATTCAGGAACAGCAAAACAATAAAACCGCACCTGCAAGCAATACGAATGCTGAAACACCGGTATTGCCTAAAGTCGCCGATGATATGGCGGAGGGTGAGTCCATTCGTGGCTTACCCACGTTAAACCAGCCCGTTATTGATCAGGCCAAAATCCTGAGTGATGCAGAAATGCAGCAGCTCAATCAGAAAATTCTGAATCTGTATCAGCAAGGGAAGGCTCAAGTTGGTGTAATTATCGTGCCGACCACCGGGCAGGAAGCGATTTTTGATTTTGCCCTGCGTGCTGGGGAAAAATGGCAACTGGGTTCAGCCAAACGCGATAACGGTTTGTTGATGGCGATTGCGGTGAATGACCGTAATATCCAGATTCTGACCGGTTATGGTCTGGAAGGTGTACTGCCTGATCTGGTGCTGAGCCGGATTATTCGCAACCAGATTACGCCTTATTTTAAACAGGGCCAATATGCACAGGGCATTTCAGCGGGTCTGGATGAAATCACCCGTATTGTGAATTTAGACCCTGAAATTGCCCAGCAGGCGGCTCAAGAGTTGAAAGACCGACATGAGCAGGCCTTACATGCGCAGCAAGCCAAAGACAATACCCTCATGATGGCCTTATTTATCCTGATTGCGGGTGTGGTCGGTTCATTTATTATCGGTAAGCGCTTAAGTGCCTCAACCGCCGCCGTGGCAGCAACAGTGGCTGGCTTGGTCAATGGTGCAGGTCTGGTGATGAGCTTGTTACTCGGTGTCGGTGTGTTCTTTTTATTGATTACTTCACTGGCGCAACTGATTTTCCAGATGTTCTTGTCAGGTGGCGGCCGCGGAGGCGGTGGTGGTGGAGGTTTTGGCGGCAGCGGCGGTGGCTACAGCGGTGGCGGTGGTAGCTTTGGCGGGGGAGGAGCATCAGGCTCATGGTAACCAAGACAGATACAACACAGATTATTACCCAGCCGAAACTGGAAGAGCATGTGCAACCGAGTTTAAAACGCTGGTTCAAACATTTCCTCTATGTCTCATCGGCGCACCGTTATTTTAGCAAGCAGGACCGAACCGAGATTGCCAAAGCGGTACAGCAGGCAGAAAAGGGCCATGTGGGTGAAATACAGGTGGTGATCGAAGGGCATATCCCATGTTCTCAAGCCTATCAGCAGAATACTCGCTTACGGGCGCAGCAATTGTTTGCTGAACTGGGTGTATGGGATACTGAGTTGAATAGCGGAGTGTTGTTGTATTTGAACCTATGCGAACGTAAAGTTGAAATCGTAATTGATCGTGGTTTAAAGAACGCAACCCAGACTGAAATCTGGAATGGCATTTGTCAAAGCATTGTTTTATTGTTGGCCCAGAAGCAATATCTGCAAGCAGTGACCAACGGGGTGACAGAAATTGGGCAGATTCTAGATCAGTATTATGTAAAATCAGACTTGAATGATCAAAATGAACTGCCAAATGAGCCGATCATTTTAAATTAAGTTCGGTTTTTAATTTTTCATCAAAAATCTGGCTTGTTATTTTAGAAAAAATAAATTATTGTGCAGACCATTCTGTATAGATAAATTTCTGAATCGCAAGCCTTCTTATCAGCTTCCGATAAACGGCAAGAAATAATAAAAAATAATTGAAATAAATTTTGTGTGATTCAGGTCGCTCAATTTAAATACAATTCGAAAGTAGTCAAATTTGATATCTAAAAAAATGAATAATAAAGCAGTAAAGCTGACGTTATTTGTCATTTTTTTTCTTAAAACGTCTAAATTGCTCTGCTTTTATACAACATGAAAATTTTTTAAGTCCCTGTTTTTTTAGAGTAAAATTGGCTAAGCTAAGGACTGGCATAAAACATGCTAAATACTAAGTAGCTGAAAAAAGCTTATAAAAAATATCCATTGGAGAAATGTTATGAAATCAATGCAAAAGGGTTTTACTCTTATCGAATTGATGATCGTTGTAGCGATCATTGGTATTTTGGCTGCAATCGCGATTCCACAATATCAAAACTATGTGACTAAGTCACAAGTAACACGTGTAGTAGGCGAATTAGGTACTCTTCGTACTTTAGTCGATTTGTGTTTAACAAATGGTAAGGAATGTAACTTTAACGTTCCTGGATCTAGTTTATTAGGTGCGGCAGGATCTGATGGTAAAATGCCTACCGGTGGTGAAACGATAGATGGATTAACGCAGCCAAAATTGGCTTTCGATATGGAAACTGGTGCTGGTACTATTGTGGGTAAATTTGGTGTTTCAGCTGCGGGTGCATTAAAAGATAAATCAATTACATGGACTCGTGCGTCTGATGATAAAGGTGGTTCTTGGAGTTGTAGCGCAGGTGAAATTGCTGAGAAATTTGCACCAGCGGGTTGTCCAGCTGCAGCTGCTTCTAATCCATAAGAACATTTTTAATAAAAAAACACCTCTCAAATGAGAGGTGTTTTTATTTGTTTAATATAAATATCTATATATCTAAAATTTGAGAATATTTTATGTCTAGAGAGTTGAAAGTTTCTGAATATATTCTTGTGATATTTTTACTTATTTTGGTTGTGGTCTTTATTTATTTTTATGTCAATACGATTGAACGAAATAAGCTGATTGTTAAATTGTATCCAGTACAAGCATATTTTGAAAAAAAAGCGATACAATGCTCTAAAAATAGTCCAGCTTGGTTGAAAGATACGATTTTAGAAACAACAATGACACATCAGGCACCGAATAACCAGATTGCCTATTTGGATCCAAATGGAAATTTATATCATTGTGAAAGTGGTTATTTGGGTTGGCCACTGTTCTCAAAAAAAGTAGATGAAAATACTCGTTTTCGTTATGCCAGTGTTTCTAAGCTATGGGTCAGTGATGCAATTTTAGATTTAGTTAAAGAAAACAAAATTCATTTAGAAACACCTATTCTACAGCTACTACCAGCTATTCCTAAACCCAAAGATGCGCGTATCACTAAAATAACAGTACAAGACTTATTATTGCATCGAGGCGGGTTTAGTCGTACAGGTTTAATAGGGGATGAGATGTTTCAATCTAACAAGCCCTTTTGTCCAAATCATCTGGAAAAATTATCACAAATGCAGTTAAGTGCGGATCCGAATACAGTGTATCAGTATTCAAACTTGGGATATTGTTTGCTTGGTGAAATAATTGCGTATCAAAATAAGACAACTTATCAAGACTATATTAAAACACATGCAAAGATTCATAAGGAACAGATTCAATTTCTAGAAAATAAGCGTTTTAAGGATGAGGCTAAATATTATTATAATGATATATCATTGACAGGTTATAGTGATATCTATACTGCCTTTGATTATTCAGCGCTGGCTTCATCTGCTGGGCTTTCTGGAAGTGCAGTGGCTTTAGCGCATCAAGTACAAAAAATGATTCAAAAGTCTGCACCTAATATTCTAGCTATGCCTAGTCGTGATTGTGATTTATCAAAACTCCATGATTGTTATAGTTATGCCATGTTGCCTTATCAGCAGAATAAAAAGAGTTTAAAAGTCTATTTTAGAGATGGTGTTTTATTAGGTGCAACTTCCTTAGTTGTTGTGGATGAATATGGCGGGATTGTAGTTCTTTTATCTGGTGGGCAGGCTGCAAAAGGACAAATGGAGTATGATCGGACAAAGATGAAAGTTTATCTAAATCTTGTTCAAACATATTCTTCGCGCTAGATGCACTCTTTAGGAATTAGATAGTTGGGTATCCCTATCGTTTTACAGCTATATTTTCCTAAAGGAGTGCGTGTAAGATAAATTTCAGCAGAGGATTGTAGTGAGGCTTTTTCTTTAATTATACAACTCAATACTTTAGTTTCAGGAAGATTAAAATCTGGTACAGCTACATTAATATGGCATAGACTAGTTTCGGATTGTATAGATAAATCTTCAGGTGTAATTGTTGCTGGGGCACTTTGAGTAACGATAATTTCATAAGCTGGTTTTGCAGCAGAAATTTCATACATGGCGGTATGAACTCGTGTTTTAACAGTATAAAGATGATAAACAGGAATAGCTATTGCTGTTAAAACACCAATGATTGCAACTACAATCATCAACTCAATTAAGGTAAATCCCTTTTGCATAATATATTCTCGTTACCTGATTGCTTATATACGCAAAAACCATGCCTATATTTAAAGTTGTTGTGAAACAATAGTTTATTTTATTTTTTATGTTTTGGATTGGTAATAAATGGCAGAAAGATGACAATTTTTGTTAGATCACATCATATTTTATGGTGTTGTTTTAGATAGAGTAATTGTAAACCATTCATATATAATTTATTACCACACAATTTTATGGATAGTATTTGTGTCAAAACGCATCAACTTTTTTATTAGTCATTTAGCCATTTCTTTTTTTATTGCTTTAATTGTTATTGGGGTGGTTTTCTTTCTATGGTATCCGGGCCCCTTAGCAAAAGCAGTAGGGGTTACCAATATCTTTTTAATGATGCTAGCGATTGATGTGATCATTGGTCCAGTACTAGGCTTGTTGGTTTATAAAGAAGGTAAAAAAACGCTCAAGATGGATTTGACCATAATTATTGTCATTCAATTAGCTGCGCTTACTTATGGTGTATATAGTATTACACAAGGGCGCCCTGTCTGGATTGTACAGAATGGCGAGCGTTTTGAACTGATCCGTAATAACGATATTAATAAAGAACATCTTGATAAAGCCCAGGCACAATATCAGACACCGTCTTGGTTTAGACCTCAATTTGTTGCTGTAAATGCGGGAAATACGGTTGAAGAGCGCAATAAGAATCTATTTCAAGCGGTGACAACCGGAATTTCTAATGCGATGCGTCCAGAGCTTTATCAAGCCATTGAAATGAACAAGCAACAAATACAAAAAAATGCTCATCCTCTTGAAGCATTAAATGCGTTTAATCAGAAGCATGACGTTGAAGAAATTATAAAAAAATATCCGCAAGCAGATGCATGGTTACCTTTAAGCTCGACAAGTATGGACATGGCCGTTCTCATTAACAAAGAAAAAGGCGAAGTAGTTAAAATTGTTGACTTACGTCCGTGGAAGTAAATTGTAGTTTTTGTCTAATATTCGATTTCTATCCCAAGGCTTAACGATATAATTCGCTAGGCCTTTTTTCATGTATGACCTATGCAATTTTTATGCTTTTTACTTGCCAGCATCTTGTTTAGTTTTGCCTGGCTATCTCCAGTCCATACCTATCCCTGGGTGACCTTTTCCAGTGAACTGGCAAGCTTTGGTGGTGGCTTGGCGTTACTGGCTCTGCTGTTCAATAAAAATGTAAAAATCCCACGTCCTCAAATTTTGATGTTGGGCATTGCGTTTATTCCACTATGCCAGTGGGCTTTTGACCTAATTACGGATTTTAGTACCGCATTCCTGAGCTTCGGTTACCTGTTTGTGTTCTGGTTAATGATTATTGCGGGCTATAACTTAAGCCTGCAAGCAGAGCAACGCGAACGGGTCATGCTAGGTGTGAGCTATTTGTTGCTGAGTATGTCGTTCATCAGTGCGATTATGGCCATCGTGCAATGGTTAAATCTCGAAGCCTATATTGATGGAATCATAAAGCTCAAGACCAGCCGACCTTATGCCAATTTCGGGCAACCGAATAATCTGGCCACCTTTTTAATTATGGGCCTGATGGGTAGCTTATATTTATATGAAAAAAGAAGACTGACCTTATGGTTATTAATCCCAGCAAGCTTGGTCACGCTCTTTGCCATCACGCTGACTCAATCCAGAACTTCCTGGGTGGTGTGTATATTCCTGTTCTTTTACTGGATTTATAAGCAATATAAAAACTCACCTCGATTTAATTTTCCGAGGCTAGTACTGTGGGTCGGATTGTATTTAGTTATTGCTGGTTACTTACTCCCTGTGCTGAGCCAACTCTTAAGCTCGGGCATTGATACCGGTGTGACTCAGACAGCATCGATTGCGCAACGTGCAGGGTCGGGGCATGAGCGCCTGGGTATGTGGGTGCAGATATTACATGCCATTGCCGAGAAGCCATGGTTTGGTTATGGCTGGAGTCAAACCAGTATTGCGGTGTTCGAGAGTATTCAGTTTAATACCGTACAGGTCTGGTTTAACAGCGCACATAATGTACTGCTGGATCTGCTGGTCTGGAATGGTGTGCCACTCGGGCTGTTGATTATTGTCTATATCTCGTTATGGTTGTTCTGGCTCAATAAAAATACCAAGGATATGACCTCGATCATTGCAATTTTGATGGTCTGTGCCATCCTGATTCATGCCATGCTGGAGTTTCCACAACGATATGCTTATTTCCTGCTACCTATGGGCTTCTTGCTAGGATTGATTCAGGGCCAAACACCAAAACTAAAAGGCATAACGGTCAATAACAATGTCATTCGCTGTATTGGAGTGCTTGCACTGATCGTGGTATTACTGATCTGGCGTGATTATAAGCTTTATCAGGACAATAGCCGTCTGGTCTTTAAAAACCAAGCACCTACAGCAGAAATTCTGGGCAGTTCTAAAATTATAGTACTGACCCAGTTCCAGCAACGTCTTGACTGGATTGCTTTAAAACCGCAAACCAAAATGTCTGAGGCTGAGCTAAGCCTGTTGGGAGAAATGGTCAAGAATAAAGCTACGCCGTACAACCTGAAGAAGTATGCGCAGTTACTGGCCTACAATCACAAGTTGGAGGAAGCAGAGCAACAGTTGGTGGTTTTGAGGCAGTTGTATAAGCAAAAGCTGAGTCTGGCAGAGATTATCGAATTAAATAATAAGACACAGGTAAAACAGTCTTAAGCCAGACTGTTTGCAATAAAAAAACCAAAGCAATGCTTTGGTTTTTTATGTGGTGTAGGTTTAAATCTGGCTTTGAATATAATTTTCAATACCCACATTTTCAACCAGATCAAGTTGGGTATCGAGCCAGTCCCAATATTCTTCTTCTTTCTCTAGAATTTCCTGAACCAGATCTCGGGTGACATAATCTTGTTGGGCTTCGGCAAGCTCAACCGCTTGCTTGATCGCTTCGATATTTTCTTTCACTTTACGAATGTCACAGTTCAGCACTTCTTCGGTATGTTGGCCGATATAGAGTTTGCCTAAATGTTGTAAATTCGGTAAGCCTTCCAGAAATAAAATACGCTCAATGACTTTATCAGCATGTTTCATCTGACGGATCGATTCTTTGTATTCAGCTGAACCTAACTGTTCAATCCCCCAGTCATTAAACATACGCGAGTGTAAGAAATACTGGTTGATGGCGGTTAAATGGTGGTAAAGCACCTGATTCAGTTGGTTGATAACTTCACGATTGCCTTTCATTGCGTTTACTCCAAAAACACCAAGTGTTGATGCCCTAGTAGCTAAGGCAATTTATCTTATATTAATCAACAAATAATGTTATGGCGAGTAATTTATAGAACGGCAAATGAAAATCACAATCATAAGAGGAGTATTTGAAACAACCGAAGATGATTATAGGGATGTGATTTTCATAAAAAAACCGCTGGATGAGGAACCTTTGAGGTTCTGCAAGAAGCGGCGGAGTCGTAAAAGATACTTTACATGAATGTGTCGTTTTAAATTAAATCAGGCAGCAATGGAGATACGGGCTGCAATTTCAGCAAGCTCATCACTAATAATTGCGCGTGCTTCAGGTGCACAGCGACCACAGCATGTACCTAGGTCGAGTAGGTCACGGATTTCACGATAGCTTTCAGCACCGTTTGCAACAGCGTCTTTGATATCCTGATCTGTAATTCCACGACATAAACAGACATACATGGGAGTGATCCACAAATATAAATGCGATAATTGATATTATTGATAATTATTATCGTTTGTCAATAAATTTCATTCTAAGCGGTAGAATAAGTTTATTGGGAATTTGAATAAAAAAATACCGCTTGATCGGCGGTATTTTGATTGTTTTTTATCTTATTGATAACTATAAGTTAAAAATATCTTATGCAATGATCACAATGCCATCCATTTCGACCAGTGCACCTTTTGGTAGACTCGCAACACCTAGTGCGGCACGCGCTGGATAGGGTTGGGCAAAATATTCGCCCATGATTTGGTTGACCAATTGAAAGTGTGAAAGATCGGTCAGGAAAATATTCAGTTTAGCAATATCCGCCAAGCTACCGCCAGCAGCAGTACATACCGCTTTCAAATTGTCGAATACACGGCGGATTTGCGCTTCAATGCCTTCTACAAGTTCCATACTGTACGGATCTAAACCAATCTGGCCTGAGAGATAGAGCGTGTTGCCAACAAGAATTGCCTGAGAATATGTTCCGATAGCAGCAGGGGCGTGTTCAGTATGAATAACTTGACGTGACATTAAGCTCTCCTAAGTCCTATGTTTTCTCTTAAACAATGCGACTTTAACACAAAAGTGCAGACACGAAAGGGCTGAATACTGTTTAGTCGCTCTTGTTTGAATCTATTCCTGAGTTTTTGACGACGATTATATGCGGGTAATTTTATCGGCTGGCTTGTAACTGCTACTTAATTGGCGGTTGCAACTTTGGCGACTTCAGGCTGCACAATTGGCATATTCAGGCGTTCAATACGCGGGAAACCGAAGTGCATGCGTAAGTCACGAATGATCTGGGCAATCTGGTTACGGTTACTGACGACGATGTTGACATAGGTTTTCTGGTCTTGAGAATGAACCATCTCAACCCCTGTTTTGGCCTTACGGCATTGATAGATCAGGTCAGAGATTTGTTCATCATTCATTTCCATATGAATGCATAGATAGGCACTGAAGCGGACATCATCAATTTCTTCAGATTGCCAGTTGAGCGGCATAATATTTTCTGGATGCAGATGCTGTTCATGCAATAAGTTACGACAGCGAGAACGATGCACGATTAAACCGCGTCGTGATAAGTGTCCCTGAATCGGATCGCCCAGAACCGGATTGCAGCAATGCGCATATTTGACATCGACACCTTCAGTCCCCGCGATCAAGCGGTCAGACGTTTCCTGATGCTGTGAATAGTCTTGCGAGAATAAATGATTGGCCACCAGTTGTGGTAGCAAATCACCGACTGCGATCTGTTCAAACAGGGTATCTTTGCTACTTAAGTGACGCCATTCAAGTACGTTAATCCAGTCGGTTTGCGACAGGTCATTGATCGAACGCTGGAACAGTTTTAAGGCCCGGTTCAGGGCTTGCTGACCGACCAGACGCTGTTCATCAATATCTTGTTCACGCAGCATGTTCTGTAAGGCGCGACGGGCTTTCTGGGTGTTGATAAAGCTGAGCCAGTCCGGATTGGGGGTGGCAAGTACATCGGTAATGATCTCGACCACCTGTCCGCTATGCAAGGGTGTCGATAAAGGACGGATTTCGCCATCGACTTTGGCACCCACCGCATGGTTACCTAAAAATAGGCTGGCTGAATAGGCAAAATCAACCACCGTTGCACCTTGTGGTAATTCGTGCAATTGCCCGTGTGGGGTATAGACCCAGATTTTTTCCTGATGCAAATAGTCCAGCAAGTCGCTAAATGTGGTTTTGGCACAACCGCTATCGATCAAGGTATTCAGATTCTGCATCGACGCCTGAATCGCGGAACGGCAGGCTTGAGGTGCATTTTCACCCAGCACCACCCCGAAACGCGCAGCTTTACGCATCAGCTCGGTTTGAATGGTTAGAGAAAGCGTGGTTTTCTCACCCTTGAGCTTGATCATTAGGGACTGGTTGCCCCCCGGAAGAGGACGGCGAATATGGTCGCTATATTGTAAAACCTGAAAATTATCTTTGAGCGCTTCAACCAGACGGTCACAGTCAGCAATGCTTTGTAAAATGATTTCAAAGGCATGGCTATGGCTAAGTTCATTCAGGTCGATTTCATTTTTAACAAAGTGACGCAGTAATTCGATATTGTTATTTTTCTTTTTAATGCGACCTTTTAAGTCATGATTTTTTAATAGATCCGTCAGTTTCTGTTCCCAGATGGCCTGATATTCACAACGTTTGGGCTTGGTTTCCAATAAGGCGGTTTGCACATCATTGAACATATCCAGATCAAGATTTTGATAGCAGAGATGTTCAAGGTTGTCTGCCATTTCATTCATACCGACCAGACGTGCCATCGGTACAAAAATATCAAAAGTTTCCTGCGCAATACGCGCGCGTTTATCGGGACGGAGCGCGCCCAAGGTGGTCATATTATGATAGCGGTCTGCCAGTTTAATAATAATGACACGTGGGTCTTGTAGCGTTGCTTGCAGAATTTTTCGGAATGATGCGGCTTTGTTATATTCTTTATCGCTGGAATGGCTGAGTTTGGTCACGCCATCCACCAGTTCTGCTACCACCAGACCATATTTCTGTCCGATTTCTTCTTTGGTAAAATCAGTGTCTTCAATCACGTCATGCAGTAAGGCTGCCATGAGTGTATCTGCATCCAGACGCATATGTGCAAGAATACAACTGACCGCAATTGGGTGTAATACATAGGGTTCACCGCTTTTACGGGTAATACCGCTATGGGCTAAATCAGCAAAATCGCAGGCAGCAAGCACACGTTGAACGTCACTATCCTTGAGATAGGCTTCAATGATGACTTTGAGCTGTTGCTTGGCTTGGCTGACTTCTTCGCCTGGCATATAACACCTTTTTAACATGAATTCAGTAATGAATAAGCTTATCTTCTAATGAAAAGCAAATTGCAAAGCTTGTCAATTTGTTCATTATAAAAACTCGTAAATTTTTTCAATGAAGTATATTGTTTTTACCAATATAACGCCGAATTTTATAACAAACAAAAAAGCCCAGTGTCTTCACAATGGGCTTTTCAGCAAAGCAAATTCGATTTAGAAAGTGAAACCTTCTAAGTTTAATGAATTTGTAGACAATACCATATCAAGATTTGATGTTTGGTAGTCTTGGTCGCGTTGTTTTAAAATTTCTTTAGTGACATGACCTACCGCAATCTCGCGTAATGCAACCACTGTCGGTTTGTCATTATCCCACTCTACAGTTGGTTCCATACCTTGACGTGCCAATTGACGTGCACGTTTACTCGCTACCAGTACCAACTCGAAGCGGTTATCTACATGGTCTAAACAATCTTCAACGGTTACACGTGCCATAAGTTGTCTCGTCTGAACATTACATTTGAAAGACTGAGTAGTATAAAAGGCTTTTATACAAGACTCAAGTTATTCGCGATTAAGGGTAATCAAGTTTTCGATTAATTGCTGGTGGCGGTTGCTTTGTTGCAAGGTTACCAAACGGTTTGCGGTAATAATCGCTTCTAGGTCATGCACTGCCTTGTTGAAATCATCATTGATAATGACATAGTCAAAACTGGCAAAATGACGCATATCTTCCACGGCACAACTCAAGCGATGCTCGATCACGTCGACAGAATCTGTACCACGGTTCGACAGGCGTTGTCTTAAGTCATACTGGGTTGGCGGGAGAATAAAGATCTGTTTTGATTCAGGAAAAAGTCGACGAACCTGTTCAGCACCTTGCCAGTCAATTTCAAGTAAAACATCATGACCTTGCTGGAGTTGTTCTTTTACTTTGGCTTGCGAAGTACCGTAATAGTTGCCAAAGACTTCGGCATATTCGATGAAGCCACCTTCATCGACTTGTGCTAAAAAACTTTCTTTACTGGTAAAATGATAGTGAACACCATCAAGTTCACCAGGACGCTGACCGCGTGTAGTGTGTGAGACAGAAACGTGTAGGTTGCTGACTCGATCGAGTAGGGCTTTGACCAAAGATGTTTTGCCCGTTCCTGAGGCTGCAGAAACGACAAACAAGAGACCCGACATGATATTTTTCCTGAATATGATAAAATATCTTGGCTATTGTAGTGTAGCGTGCCATTAAACGAAATAGTTTGGCGTAAAAATTCAGTTGATCAGAGAGGTTGTTATGGAAATCGTGTTGGCCAATCCACGAGGCTTTTGTGCTGGTGTTGACCGTGCTATAGCAATCGTCAATCGGGCACTGGAATGTTTTAATCCGCCAATTTATGTCCGTCATGAAGTGGTACATAACAAATTTGTGGTCGATGACCTGCGTCAGCGTGGCGCCGTTTTTGTGGATGAACTGGATCAGGTTCCTGATGATTCGATTGTGATTTTTAGCGCCCATGGCGTATCCAAAGCAGTACAGCAAGAAGCAGAGCGCCGTGGTTTAAAAGTATTTGACGCGACCTGTCCCTTAGTCACCAAAGTGCATATCGAAGTGACTAAATATGCACGTGAAGGGACTGAAGCCATTTTGATTGGACATGAAGGCCATCCGGAAGTTGAAGGCACCATGGGCCAGTATGATAAAACCAAAGGTGGCGCCATTTATCTGGTTGAAGACGAGGAAGATGTTGAAGCCTTGATGGTGAATCATCCTGATAAAGTCGCTTTCGTTACCCAGACTACATTGTCAATTGATGATACGGCGAAAGTAATTGATGCTTTACGGGCGAAATTTCCACAAATTCAAGGCCCGCGTAAAGACGATATTTGCTATGCCACGCAGAACCGTCAGGATGCCGTACGTGATCTGGCGGAGCAATGTGATGTAGTATTAGTGGTGGGTTCGCCAAACTCATCCAATTCCAACCGTTTACGCGAACTGGCTGAGCGCATGGGTAAATCTGCTTATCTGGTCGATAATGCCGATCAGTTGCAAAAAGACTGGTTCAAAGCCGACAGTAAAATTGGTGTGACTGCGGGTGCATCTGCACCTGAAATTTTAATTAAACAGGTGATCCAGCGTTTACAAGATTGGGGTGCAACACCTCCAAAAGAGCTACAGGGACGTGAGGAAAATATCACTTTTAGTCTACCAAAAGAGTTGCGTATACAGGTGATACAAGCCTAATTTTATTAGAAAAATGTGAACTGGAAACGGATGGATGACACTCCATCCGTTTTTTTTTAGTGCTTATCTGCTTTGTATTGGTTCTGTAAAAATAAAATTTAAGATAGAGTAGTGAATTTTTAAAAATTGGGTGCTGGGGAAATGGGGAAAACTCGGGGATTCACCTTAATTGAATTGATGGTGACAGTTGCGGTGCTGGCTGTGATTGCGATGATGGCGGTGCCAGCATTTAACAATATCATGCTTGCCCAGAACTTTAATAAAAGTACACAAGAACTAATCCTGACGTTAAATCAAGCAAGAGCAAAAGCCGTACAAGAAAGAAGAGAGGTAGAAGTTTTATTAAAATCAAACTCTACATACGCACCAAGGGCAAATACGGATTCTCAACTTAATTGGATGCCAGTAGGTAAAGCAGTTTTAAAGTCCGGTTCTACGACTTCTGTCTATTTTAATTTAACGGGCGGGGTCTGTGCTTTAGATGGAAATACACCTGCAAAATGTATTCCTGTAAATAGTGATACCAGTATTGAAATCTGTAATAAAAGTTCTGGCGATAAATCGAAAACAGTCAGTATTTCACGTATGGGAACCATTCAACAAACAACAGATGGGGCATGTTAATGAAAGGCTTAAAGCATCAACGTGGTGTTGGTCTTGTTGAAATCTTGGTTGCTCTATTAGTACTTGCTATTGGCGTGTTAGGTTTTGTGACATTGCAGTATCGTTCATTAGAAGCCAGTGCTGAAAGTACTTCCCGTGTACAGGCGATAACGCTCGCCCGAGATTTAGCTGAGCGGATCCGGGTAAACCGTAATTCATTCAGTGTTTACAAAACTGAGCTTTCAACACCGGACAAGCAAAAAACATCAACTAAAAACTGTGTAGGAACATCCATTTGTACAGATAAAGAATTGGCCGATTTTGATATTGCGCAGGTCGCTACTAGAGCCGCTTCTTTAGGTATGACCATGAATATTATGAACTGTCAAGATACCAATAATCGCCAATGTATTTATGTAGCTTGGGGGGACTCAAGTGCGACTGATGGCACAGGGAGCGGGGACTGTACCAATGGCAATGCATATAACCCGGTTTCCACCTGTGTGATTATGGAGACCTATTAAAATGATAAAACAAGCAGGTTTCACATTAATCGAATTAATGCTCTCTTTAACATTGGGCTTGATTATCACTGCTGCTGCAATCTTGTTATTTTTAGCGGGACAAAAAAGTTTATCGATGCAGCAGGGGGTGGCAGATATACAGGATAATGCCAACTTTGGTTTGAACTATTTAACGCAAGATATCCGTTTGGCAAATCTAAACAATTTTAAAGCTGTGATTAATGACCAGACTGCTTATGGCGGAATCATCCTAACTTCATCAGCAAATGCTCAGAAGGATGCCCAAGGTACGCCACTAAGTAATATTTTCTGGCAAGTTACCGGCAGTAATGTGGCTGCTAAATTTCTGTCTGGAAGTGCTATAGCACCTTCTAATGTTCAACTATCTGGCAGCGATATTTTAAGTGATCAATTGGTGATCCAGTATGTACCGCAATATGTGCTCAATTCTGCAGGGACAATCTGGAGTGGGGGATATGATTGTGAAGGGAATGCACTTAATTTCCCTGTGACCCAACCTGCTAAAGGGGGAGAATTTGGACAGCAGGTTATCGTTCAGCGTTATTTTTTAAGAGCTGATAATAATAAAAACGAAAATGAACCTAACCAGCCATTGGCATTAGCTTGTGATGCTGGACGCTATCCGGTTGAGCCAGCAAAACCAGTAAATGCTACAGATCCATTACCTGCCATGGCGATCACAGGATATGGGGATGCAGGTGAAATCATTATGAAACGCGTTGATCATTTTAGGGTTTTACTCAACATACAAGATGATAGTGTAACTGCACCAGGAGCTAGCCGTCGCTATATTACCTTTAAAGATTATATGGCTTTGCCTTCTTCTCCACGTCCTCGTATTGTGGCGGTACAAATCGGTATATTAGCGCGCTCGGCTCAAGCGGTTAATAAAGAAAATAGTATTAATGATGACCAGATTTTTAGGGTGTTGGACCAAGAGGTCACAGTTAAAAAAACGAAAGCAGGTAGTCCTAAGTATATAAGACAGGTCGTAGCGCAAACGATTGCTTTACGTAACGTTATTGGGGAGCGAGGACAATGAGGCAGCATCAAACTGGCGCAACCTTAATTGTTGTGTTGATCTTTTTATTGGCCATTACTGTGATCGGAACACTTGCGATCCGGCAAAGTATGGTAGGACTGAATATTGCAACCAATAGCCAAGTCTCGCAGTTGGTCATGCAGAACTCAGATGCAACTTTTTTTAATATAGAAGAAGCGGATCAGCTGATTCAAAGTTTGGGTGCCAATGGGATGTTTGGTTATATCAGCGGTGCAAATGATAAGAATAAAGAGCTTGTATTTTGTTTTCGTGGCGATCAAACGAGTTTCTTTGATTTGAATCGTGCCAGTTTGATGATTTGGGAAGATGGAGCGAAGAAGCCTACCAATAACAGTTTGGGGTCAGATGGCTATTGTGATGCGGCCAATACGAGTGGGAACTGGTTTACCAGTGGCCGTAAAACAGTCATGACTCAGGTTGCAGTAAAGTTTTCAACAGTAACTCAGAATATTCCTTTTTATGGTCGTCCAAAAGGCGTGGATCACAAAACAGGACAAATTGAGGATGCAAAACTAGTCAAAGTTTTTGCTGTTTCGCTTATGCCCAGTTTAACCAATGTTGACCGTTCAGAGATTAATACATGCTTACAGGAACATATGAGTGAGCTCACTATTCCAGATGGGACGACGGCGCCTGTAATTGATGAGAATGCTGTGGCGGTAAAAGATAATCCTTTGAAAAACGTTACGGAATGTCTAACCAGTTTAAATGTGCCTTTCACAACGCAAGTAAGTGAATACAACATAACTCAGAATTTCTCTTAAACGGGGAGTAAAACGAGATGAATAAAAATATGAAACAGAATCGTAAAACCACATTTTATCGTCAAAAATTACTCGCCATGAGTATTGCAGGGTTGTTTACAGGAGTGGTGAGCACCAGTGTTACTCAAGCCAGCGATATTGATATCTATCAGGAAGCAAAATCAGGTGAAATTACCTTAATGTTTATGTTGGATATTTCGGGAAGTATGAGTCGATATTATAGTAATAATAATGGATATGGTTGTGATCTACCAGCAGGAGTGTCAGATAGAGGGCGTAATTATACAACGGAAGCTCCAATATCAGGTGGACCTAGTTACAGAAGACAATGGTGTTTAGGTAGTGATGGTACGAAGTATTATGATCGGATTACTCGTTTGAAAGATGGAATGATAGATTTATTATATGGAAATAGTACCAAAAAAATCCAAAAATTGTCTGACGATAAGGTAATAGGATTGTCAACTTTAGGTGAACCTAAAACACTGATCAGAGGAGCGGTTGTCGTACCTGCAAGAAGACTTGATGCTGTTTATAGCGGTAAAACACAAAGACAAATCTTAATTGATGCAATTATTGGCTTTTCTGCAAATACCGTGACTCCAACAGCCAGATCTTATGCAGAAGTTGTTTCGTATTTAATGGGAACAACAACTGCAAGGACTGACTTACAAGTTTATTTTGGGATGGTGAGTAATGGTACTAATTATTATAAAGTCTGTAATTCATGGGCTGCGAATGGTAGTTGTAATGGAACATGGAGTGGATGGACTAATGGAACAGTACCCAATGGCTATATTAAACAAAATAGTGGAACAATGAATGGATATAGTGGTTTTTATTATATAGGGGTCGATCCAAATAGTGCTAGTGGTTTTAATTACTCTGATATAACTACAAAAAATAATGCTAAAACATTATATGAATCCCCGACTTCGTTAACTCAAACAGATGACATAAAAAAGTGTAGTGGCCAAGGTGTCTATGTCTTAACGGATGGTGATCCTAATTATAATGATCCAACTCAATCCTTAATGCAAAGCGCATTGGGTTCATACGGTTCAGATTTTACTTGTAATGACAGTGGCGGCGATAACAGTGCGGCATGGGACTGTACGAGTAAATTATCTTTGGCAATTTTAGATGCGACAAAAAACCCAAAGGCCCTTAAGTTTAAGACAGCAGTTGTTGGCTTTGGAGGGAGTTTTAATAAAATTCCCTCTTATAGTAAGCAATTAACTCAGCAACAAAATTTGACAAATATTGATCAATCAACCGCTTCTCCTAATCAAAAAGAAGCCGCACGTTGGGGAGTTAAGGCTGAAGGGGGATGGTATGCTGGTAACGAATCACAAGATATTGTCGACAGTGTAAATGCTTTTTTAGGAGAAATGGGTACAGATATTCCAGCAGTAACGACAGGTTCACCGACTATTCCTAAAGATAGTCTGAATCCAGCTGTACTACAAAAGCAGGCTTATTTCCCTCAATTCCAGCCGACACCGGATAAACCTTATCAACTTTGGGCTGGAAACCTGAAAAAATACAATGTTATTAGTGGCGTTTTAAAAGATAAAAGCGGTAATAAAATTACGGATACTACAGGACGAATCGTTGATAACTATGACTTGTGGTCTAAGGCTGTAAGTAATGAACAAGCAATTAAAGATGCGGATGAAAATACGCCAGGAAGTACCAAGTTTGCGCTTAGAGGAGGAGCCTGGTCTCAACTAAAATTAAAAATTGCTGCAGGGGAGGCGACAGAAAGCCGTAAATTATTAACCAACCGTATTGCAAGTGGAACTGGCACTTCTGCAACATTTGTTACAGGTTCAAGTTTAAGACGTGTGACGAGTGCTGATTTAACTGACACAACTTATCGAAATGATGCAAATCGTGGTTATCTGATGTTGCTTTTAGGCTACGGTGTCGACGCAGCCAAGCCAGATACAATTACAACCACTTCACTTAGCTCAGCACCTGAGTTACGCCAGATTGGTGCAGTCATGCATTCATCGCCACTGTTGGTAACCAATAAAGGCAAGGTAACTTATACCAAGGGTGTTATAGGCTCAGAAAATCGTGAAGATTATGTGCTATTTGGTACGACACAGGGTTTATTGCATGTCGTAGATGCTAAAACAGGTGAAGAAAAGTTCTCTTTTGTCCCAAATGAAATGATTGAGAAACAAAAACAAGCTTTCCAAAAATATGATACGACAACCGGCGGCATGGCAAATCTTTATTATGGGATTGATGGGCCCTGGACTGCCTATACCGAGTATGTGATAGATGGTTCGGGTAACCTAACTGTCGGTTCTGGTAAAGGAATCAACCAGAAAGGTAAACAAATTGTGTATGGTGGCTTACGTATGGGCGGTCGAAGTTACTATGCTTTAGATCTGCAAAATATAAATGATCCTAAATTGAAGTTCCAGATTTCTCCTGCAGAAGGAAAAGTCTATAACAATACTAATCCAACAGGTAAGGCATATTCTGAACTGGCAAAAATGGGGCAGAGCTGGTCAAAACCGACTATTGCCTGGGTAAATTGGGCTGGCAAGCGTAAACGTGTAATGTTTGTAGGCGGAGGATACGATGCGGGTGGCGCCGATGGTAATGCCAATAATGGCGGTTATGAAAGTGATACATATAATCAAACCAATCAGATTGGTGGTGGTGTCTATATGTTTGATGCTGATGATGGTACGCCGTTGTGGTGGGCGAGTGCCAATGCCACCAATACAACAACTGGGGTAATTGGTTTAAAATCAGATGATCTGAAATATAGTGTAGTCAGTGAAATTCGCACCGAAGATCGTGATGGTGACGGTTTAGCTGATCACCTCTATTTTGGTGATTTAGGTGGACAATTATTCCGTATCGATTTAGATAATAAAGCCAGTTCAGTTGCAAGTTTTGCAAAAGCACCGCGTTTATTGTTGAATTTACATAAAGCTTCTGGAACTACAAGTACAAGTCCTCGCTTCTATGAAATGCCAGCTTTTTCAATTTATGATTATGCAGGAACGACTTTTGCAGTCGTTTCAATTGGTAGCGGAAACAGAAGTACACCATTGAAGGATTATACGGTTGGCACTACCGGTTATGATTATGATGCTGTTTATAATGTTTATGATAAAGATGTTGCTGCCCGTAATTTATATAATTCTGGTTATAGCTATGCAACGACGACAGTTACGGTTGCAGATTTAGACAATGGCAATTTAGGCGAAGTTAAAGCAAGCAATCGAAATGACAATACAACATTGGTTGCACCTTATGCGAAGAAAGGATGGTTTTATCGTTTTCAATCCAACAAACTACAAAGTGCTAAAGTTTTTGCCACGCCTATTGCTATAAATAATCGTCTGTTTGTCTCGACGTTTGATGGAAGTAAACCTGGTTTATCGGGAGACTGTGGCGCTGGTGTCAAAGGTGAAAGTTTCTTAAATCAGTTTTGTATGCCATATGGTCAATGTGACAAGACTGTGGCATCAGGTTCAGGTATTGCTTGTAGTACAGGTGATGGCTGTTCATTAGGCGCAGGCATTCAATATACTGCGGTTGTGGATGATACTGCTGATTGTGATCCGACCAAACAAGAATGCAGTGGTGGGGGCGGAAACGGCGGGCCTGGGCCAGGAGATGGAAAAAACAATAAAAATTACTGTGTTTCAACCGGTAACCGTGGAGCGATGACGAATAATGGCGTTATCTCGGCAGGCAGTAGTAAAATGTGTCTGATCCCTCAGCGTTGGTATGAACGTTCAAGATAGGAATGAGTCATGTTAAAGAATAGATTCACGCCACCGAGGGGTTTTACTTTAGTTGAACTGATGATTGTGGTGGTTATTGTCGCTATTTTGGCGGCAATAGCGATACCAAGTTATCAGGTCTATGCCCGCCGTGCTCAGGCTTCTCAAGCGCAGCAAGAAATACAGCGCTTAGCAACAGAGCTGGAAAAGCACAAAAGCCGTAATTTTAATTATATTAACTTTTCGACCATACCCAATGCTTCTCCGGCGACGAATCAAGTGGTGTTACCTGCTGGCGCGACAGGCACAGCAATCAAATATACAATTACTGTGCAAGATGGTGATGATCCGACAAAAACGCTCTACGCGAGTGGCGTTAATGGGCAAAGTTGGATTATTCGAGCACAAGCTGCTGATGCAAAAAACTGGAGTTTTGTTCTGAACAGTAATGGTCTACGCTGTAAAAGACAGGATACCACGATTGCCTTGGACTGTTCAGGATCTGGAGTCGAATCAACATGGTAAAGCAAAACCGGGGTTTTACACTAATTGAGTTAATGATAGTTGTGGCGATTATTGGGATTTTAGCTGGGATTGCTTACCCTTCATATCAAGAATATGTTCGGAGAACCAAGCGTGTTGATGCGCAGGCAGACATGATCGAGCTTGCCGGACGTTTACAACGCTACAGAATAGCAAATTTTACTTTTTTAAAATCCGATGGTACCACACCAATAGGAATTACCGATGTCGGACACCCGGGCACACTGCCAACTTCGGGCGGTGCAGCGTTATATACTTTGGCATTATCCAATGTTACTGCAGGCACATGGACATTGATTGCTACTCCAACTGGCGCACAGACAGGGGATGGACATCTGGTTTTAAACCATCGCGGGCAGCGCTGCTGGACGAAAGGTTCTGATAAGAATGGCGGTACGGCATGTGTTCCATCAGCAACCAGCAACTGGGATGGTCGGTAATCTCATAACTGTAATAGCCAGATAAAAAAGCAAACCATTGGGGTTTGCTTTTTTTATGAATATTTTTTTAATTCATTTAACATTATTAACAATAATAACAAGTAAATGTGATCAAATTATCACTTATCTGCTGTTCCATACCTTTTATCCCCTAATGGTAGCTTTTCGTGTATTTTAGGTTGAAATTGATAACTAAACATGAAAACAATCACGAAAAATAGTGCTTCTCTCATTTATATAATGAATTGATTTTACTTACTTAAAATACTTGAGAGCGCTGTTACAACAAAAAGATTTGTGCATATGGAGGACTGTATGCAACAAGCCCATTACGACGTGGAGCATCGCACTTTATCTGGTGCACAGGTTAAACCTTGCTCGGGATTTACGATGATTGAACTGATCATCACTATCGCTGTTTTGGCAATCATTGCTTTAATGGCGGCTCCCTCATTTGCTGCCATGTATAACCGCCAAAAGTTAGAGTCCTCCGTACGTGAACTGACCATGAAGGTGTCAGAAGCAAGAAGCCAAGCCGTTTTACTTCGCCAGACTACAGGCCTATGTCTGGCATCTTTATCACTCGAAGACTGTGCAACTGCAATTGCGATTCCTAAAACTGAAACACAACGCATTTTTATTGCCCGTTTAGAAAATGGCGTGTCTCAAACCAATACCTCTGCAACAAGTCTCAGTTTTAGATCGAATGGCAGTATTGCTGCACAAAAAGACTTTATGTTGGTGCGCCAAGGTCTTTCTTATTGTGTTCGGGTGGGGGTAATCGGGGATACCATTATCACGGAAGGAGCCTGCCCATGAATATAAAACAACAGGGTGTGGGGCTGGTCGAAGTCTTGGTCGCGCTGGTCTTATTGGCGATCAGCGTATTGGGTTTTGCGGCCTTGCAATTACGGGCGGTGGATTCCAGTCTGGAGGCCAATAAACAGGTGATTGCCTTAACCATTGCACGTGATCTGGCAGAGAAAATGCGTGCCAATCCACAGGCAACCCGGGCTGGAAAATACAAGGTTGCAGCGGTAGAAGTCCCAAAAACGTCAGTATCAAATGTAGCGGATAAACCTGAAAAAATTGCGATACAGGATTTACAGAATGCAGCCCTACAAGCCAAAGACAGTGGGATGAATCTTGCTGTAGATCAATGCCCAACTGGTAATAACCGACAATGTATTTATGTCGCCTGGGATGAAACCAATCTGGCAGGAAATGATGGAATTGCCTCATGTATTAAAGATGGGGCGTATGTTTCAGGATCACACTGCCTGTTTCTGGAGGCGTATTAAAATGAATAAAAGCCTCGCAGACTGTAAAACCTATAGCAACAGCCAATCTGGCTTTACCCTGATTGAGTTGATGATCTCACTCACTTTAGGGCTACTGATTGTTGCAGCGGCCATTCAACTCTTTATTACCGGAATCACCAGTTATAAATTGCAAAAAGCCATGGCACATATTCAGGACAACGCCAGTTTAGGTCTGAATTTTATTGTAGATGATATCCGTAAAGCCAATCTGAGCTCACCTGTACCTGCAGTCAATGACCAGATTGGTTATGCCGGAATTTTGCTGACTTCAAACAATGTCGGTGAAAAAATTGATTTGAATTGTGCAGATTGCTTTGCCAATAACCAGCTTACCAGTTTTGGCAATGCCAATGTGACGGGGCTGACCAATGACCAGTTACTCATCCGTTACCAAGCACCCCAAGGCGGACTGGACTGTTCGGGCAAAGACGTGAGTAGCGGGACATTTGTGGTACAGCGTTATTATGTGGGATCAACCGCAAAGGATTCACGTCAATCCCTGCGCTGCCAAGCAGCCCAATATCGTCAGACTTCACTTGATGCAAAAACCGCAACAGATCGTTTGAAACTTGCCTGGGCAGACAGTCAGGTCATTTTACCCAATGTCGATTTCTTTCAGGTGCGTTTGGGGTATATGGATGGTGATCTGAATAGTGCCAACAGTACCTTGGCTTATGCCGATATTAAAAACTATATGGCTTTAAAGGCAACTTCAAAAAATATTGATGGGGTAACACAACTTGTCCGACCGCATGTCCATGCCATTCAATTAGGCGTGCTGGTTCGTTCTGATGACAAAACGGGCAACCAGTCGATTATTAAAGAACGCAATAAAGAACCATTTCAGGTCTTGGGGACTTCCGTCAAGCTGATACCAGCCTATCAGGATAATTATTTACGTCAGGTCGTGAGTCAAACCGTCTCTTTACGCAATGCAATGGGTTGGGTTTCAGAAGGTTGTGATAGCAGTAAAACCACGACCTGTACAAATGGGGGGACTGGAACATGATTCAGGCTCAACGTGGTGCGACACTCATTGTTGTACTCATGATTTTATTAATGATTACGATTATTGGGACGCTGGCGATACGTCAAAGTATTAGTTCATTGAAGCTGGTGAGTAATCATCAGATCCAGACTTTGCTGGCCCAGAATGCGGATGCAGCCCTGATGTATTTTCAAGATCCAAACACGCAGCAGAACCTTGCTTCTGCAAATGGTGTGGTCGGGTTCTTTAAAAATGAAAATAACAAAGATGCAGAGCTGGTATTTTGCTTTTCAGGAGCAGATCCCTTTGCCTTGAGTAAAGCGGGTTATCGGTTAAACAGCCAATCTTTTAACATTAATAGCTCTGGTGCGGGTGCATGTACTGAAACCTCGGCAAAAACCTCAAGTGGCCGTAAACAGGTGGTGACTCAGGTCTATATCAAAAGACAGTTAACACCGACCCAACCTTTTGCTGATCTATCCCGTGGTACAGAGGTAACCGGGGCAAAGACCGAGAACAATATTCGCTTGCGTGTCTATGTGGTGTCGGTGATGCAAGGGTTGTTAACGGCTGATGCTTTATTTAAAGCAGACAATGATCCTGACAAAGGTTGCCTGACCAAGAGCATAGATAATAACGGCGTCAATGAGGTTGCCAGCTGTCTTAAAAAAAATACAGAAAAACCGATATATAACATACAAGTCGCAGAATATCGTTTCTTGTCTGACTTTGAACCAACAGGTTCATAAGGGAGAAATGCCATGAATAATAAGAAGATGAAGAAACTAGAAAGATATGAAGGTCAGCACAAGAATAAAGTTAAAGGCTTGCTGTTAAGCTGTACAGTATTGTCCAGCCTTCTCATTCTTTCATCGGTGGCATCAGCCAGTGATATTGAAATTTATCAACCTGCCGCTGGTAATAAAAAACGTTTAATGCTGATGGTGGACCAGTCTCGTAGTATGGGGGGAGCTGGTCTTTTGGATCTAGTGAAAGATTATCCACTGTGTGTAGATCAAGGTGTTACCGATGTACTAGGCAAAAATGGATTAAATCTCGGTATAAAAATTGCGGGTCAGACCGATCTCATTAATGTCACAAAAGAGGCCACTGATCTGATTAATCAGGCGATTTTGAAAGGTGTGCTCGGCAATGGACAGGGACAAGGAATTTTAGATTCGATTGCTGAAATCAAAACTGAACAGCCGAATACGATGTATCCATTTCCTCGCCAATCTTGTACGGTCGTGACCACAGATGCAACCGTCAAGCTGTTGGATAATTTATTGAATGGTTTGTTAGGCGTAAAAACAGGATTATCGGCAGAACAATATATTCGTGAAACCTGCGATCCGTTGATTGATATTAGTTTGCTCAAATCCATTACCAATTCATCTACTGTGGGAATTTATCGTTGCTACGATAAGAATTCGCGTGTCCGGATGGCACTGACGGATGTATTAAAAGGTAAGAAGGGTGAGGCGGGGCTGCCAGATATGGAACGGATACCTGATAGCACCATGGTCGGTTTATCAATTTCACCTTATAACCATATAGCCAATGATCGCGCTGGCGCAATTGTTTTTGAACCTAAGTTACTGAGTGATGTTTATACCTATAACGGTAAAACACAGAGCCATCGTCAGCACATCATTGATTATATTGCCAGTGCCAATATGGACTCAAAAGGTGAATTTAATTTACAAAGTTTATTGACGATTGTTCCTAAACTGGTGGGTGGTTTGCTGAATGATGTGGTGGCGACGCTTGGGCGAGTTTTAAAGAATCCATTTGATGCAGTGGGTGAACTCTTAAATTTAGAAAACACTAACAATGCATTAAAAGATGTTTTGAATATGCTGGGGCTAGGTGGTAATAATCCAATGGCAAGTACTTATGCAGAAACAGGAGCTTATTTACTTGGCAATACCACCAAAGGGACTGGAGCAAGACAATATGGAAAACGCAATTATCTTCTTAAAATAGGAGGGTTGGGAATTCCAACTAGTTATAAATGTACTGGATGGGAGACAGATGGTACAACATGTGCAACTTGGGATGATGTTGGTTTTTTAGGTCTAGGTAGTCTAGATACGAATGGCTATAAATCTGTTGATGCGAATTTGCTCAATGTGTTAGGGATATTAAGTGTAGGATCACAAGAGATATATTATGAATATCGCTCTGATGTAAATGCGAAATATAGCGGTTTTACTGATAGCCAAAAGAATAACAGTACAATTAATCCACTGATTAAAAGTAACGGTAATTTTTATCAGGCACCTTCAACTGCCCCACAATGCGATGCCAATGGCTTAATGGTCATTGCGGGCGGCGTACCGACAATAGCACCGACTTTAACTGACTCTTTATTACAACCTAAAGGCAGCCAATCCGAAGCGACTAAGGTCGCAATGGAACGTTTAATGGCGCGCTCTTTGGATAACTCTCAGAGTTTAAATGTTCAATATAAAGATGGCCGTTTGAATGATAGTTGGAACTTTAGATGTAATTCAACAGACTTGAAGCCAACCACGCTAGGTAATAATAAAAATTCAAATGACAATACTGACTTCGCAACCTGGCAGTGTATCGGTGCCTATGCACGTGATATTCGTGCATTAAAAACCAATCCAATTAAGACGGCCGTGATTGGACTTGATCGCTCTTTCTTACAACTCCCTGAATATATCGCTGGACAAGAAAATAGTACGGATACGAAAGGCCTAACCCAGATTTCAACTACCAATGTTGCACAGGATCAGTTGTTAACAGGTATTGTGCCTAAAGCGGTAAGAGATTTGCTGGGTGTAACTGGTTCCCTCTTGGATGGTTTATTACCCAATAGTCTGATTGGAAGTGGCCTGACCACAGGAATTACCAGTTTGTTAGATCGTTTATTGCCGCGTAATCCAGAAGACATCAAGAATATGGCGCGTTGGGGGGTGATTGGTGGTGGGGGCTGGTATAACGCCGCCAATAGCCAGAATATTGCGCAAAGTATTAAGGATTTTCACGATAATTTAGGTGTAACCGATGGTGATCCGATTGGGTTGCAGACGATACCTGAAGATCCGCTTACGCCTTATCGCATGAGTAACGATGTGTATAAAAGTATGTTTGAACCGACTGAAAAAGCCAGTTGGATCGGGAACTTCAAAAAATACTACGTTGAAACAGACAACTCGGTGAATAAGCTGAAAGATGCCTGGGATATTTCAGCAAACAGCTATGATGTACAGGACTGGAATAAGGGCGGGTTACTTGCCAAACTTAAAAATCTGAAAAATAAAACGGATAATTCAGATCCGACCAAGCCGATCATTACAGAGCGTAAAGTCCTGATTAATCGCGACTGTCAGCAAATTGACAATACCACCGCCTATCAATTCACTGAAGTGGGTGCCTTAAAGACAATTAATAATAAATATCTGGACATCAAATGTGGCTCAGATACAACAGCCCGTTCCGATGATAAAGGCTATCTGCTGATGAATCTGTTGGGGTATAACGTGGGGAATGCGGCAACCACAGCAGATCTGACAGAAGCAAACCGGACCAACTGGAAAGTGGGTATGAACCTGCATTCAACACCGGTTAAATTGACTCAGGAAGCGGTCTTTAATGCAGACAACAGTGTTAAAGAGCGTAAGGACTATATGTTATTTGGCACCACCCAAGGTGTGCTGCATGTCGTTGATGCCAAAACTGGTGAAGAAAGTTTTGCTTTCGTACCGAATGAAATGCTGGAAAACACCCAGCAAAGCAAAGCATTTCTGGAAAAACCAGCTGGCGTAAAAGCCGATATGGCTTATGGGATCGATGGTGCCTGGACCATGTATAGCGAATACGCTTACGGCATGAAAGCAGTAAGTAGTGGCAGTGTCAGCAGTGAGATTGTGGCGACTGTGGGCGAGATCAAGAGCGATGGTAAAGTTGTCGCGAAAGGCAAGCAAATCGCCTATGGTGGTTTACGTATGGGAGGACGCAGTTATTACGCCCTGGATCTCAGCGACATCAGTCAACCCAAACTTAAATTTCATATTGATCCGGATCGCAATCGCATTATTAGTCTGCAAGCTGATGGAACCTATAAAACCACAACCAATACGGCTTTAGCTGCGATGGGGCAAAGCTGGTCTAAACCGACTATTACCAGCATTATGTATAACGGTGCAGCAAAACGCGTCATGGTTGTTGGCGGTGGCTATGATATGGAATATGAAAAAACTACACCAGTGATTTCAAATGCCACCAAAGGACGTATGGTATATATGTTCGATGCAGACAATGGTGACCTGATCTGGTATGCAGGCGGCGATAATCAAAGCACATCATGTGGTTCTGGAGATAGCAACCATGGCATGAAAATGAAAGACTTATATAGTGTGGTGAGCCGGATCAATGCAGTGGATCGAGACGGGGATGGACTGGCTGATCATCTTTATTTTGGTGACTTGGGAGGACAAGTCTGGCGGATCGATTTGAATAAGGATCTTGGAACCAAAGATAGTGGATGTGGCAGTTATACGATGTTGTTTAAAGATAGCAATAGCCGTTTCTATGAAGCACCAAACTTTAGTGTTTACGGTTATGAACAACCTCTTGCCGTGGTGAGTATCGCCTCAGGAAACCGCAGCCTGCCATATAGCGATAAGAACTCAAGTAGTACGGTTTATAATCTTTTTGACCGGGATGTGGTGCGCAGCAACTTTTCGATCGGTAATAGTAGTAGCACACCAAAACTTTTGGCAACGGATCTTAAAGCGATGCTGACAGCCAGTGATCTAAAAGGTAAAAATCTGGTGCAAGTCAAGGCCATGATTCCAAATGGCTGGTATGTACAAGCCAATAGCGTGGTTGGAAAAGAGCTGGATGACCAGGGCAATGAGACGGCTTTAAGCAGCCAGGCCGGAAGTAAAGTTCTGGGCGAAATGGTCGTGATGAACAAAAGTCTCTATGTCAGTGTTTATAATCCAAATACCACTGCAGGAAATGGTTGTAAAATTCAAGCCAATGGTGCTACGACAGTGCAACGTTATTGCTTACCTTTTGGGGTTTGTGAACAAGATGTAAAAAATAGCACGATGAGCTTTGGCGCCGGGCATGGAATTGTTGAATCGATGGTGGGCGCGGGTATCGGACTCAATGACAAAAATGGAATTACCCGTCAGTTACTTAATCCGAATGCCAAGGATAAAATCGGAAGTAGCAAATTATCTGCGAATACCATGCGTCGCCAACTGGTTCCACTGACTTGGTATGAACGTAATGAATAAAAGCAAGAGATGCCATCATTTTGCTCCAAAGAGAGGGAGAGATATACACGCTTGCTCTTTGGAATGGCATAGACTGGCTCTGGTAAAGCTTGGCGTGGCGGGCTTTACCTTAATTGAACTGATGATTACGGTGGCGATTGTTGCAATTATCGCAGCGATCGCGATACCGAGTTATGAGGTCTATATCCGTCGTGCAGAACTGTCTACGGCACAACAGGAAATGCTTAAGGTTGCAGAACTGCTGGAAAAACACCGGGCACGTAACTTTAGTTACGATGGTTTTGTGCTAAAAGGCACCTCGACCAATCAGGGACCCTATTATTCGGTAGCGAGTGCAAGCAATAACAGTCTGTTGTTACCTTTGGATGCAAGCAGTGGCAAGCAGAAATTTACCATGACCTTAACGCTGAATGCGCAAACATGGTCTTTAAAAACGGTGAGTGAAAATCCCCGAAATTATTCTTTGCTTTTGACCAGTGCGGGAATTAAATGTAAGACCCAAACACCTGCAAATATCACCGCTCAAGCTTGTGGACTCGGGCAGGAAGACTGGTGAGCCAGCAGATTTTATCAATTAAATTCAAAGCTGTGGATAAGCCGAAAAATAATCTTTATTTCAGTGTCGATTTAACGTAGAATATCGCCCTCTATGAAAGGGGTTTGAAGTGTTGCCGGTGGTCGGCGCAGGGATAATCCGTAAAAATTATAAGGTTGTTCTCATGGTTGTGATTCGTTTAGCGCGCGGTGGTGCAAAAAAACGTCCATTCTATCAAATCGTTGTAACTGATAGCCGTAACGCACGTGACGGTCGTTTCATCGAACGTATTGGTTTCTTTAACCCAACTGCACAAGGTAAAGCTGAAAAAGTTCGTTTAGATGCTGACCGTTTTGCTCACTGGGTTGCTCAAGGTGCTCAACCTTCAGAGCGCGTTGCTTCTTTAGCTGCTCAAGCTAAAAAAGCTGCAACTGCTGCGTAATCGTAGTAGGTAGCCCATGACATCGACACAGAATGTGCCAGAAGATCGTATTCAGATTGGACAGTTACGTTCAGCTTATGGATTGAATGGGTGGCTCTGGGTTTATTCAAATACTGAACCTATGAGTAATATGTTTGACTACCTTCCTTGGTACATTGAGACCAAGGCAGGTTGGCAAACCATAGATGTGAAACGTTGGAAACCACATGGCAAAGGCCTGGTTGTTGCATTAAAAGGCGTAAATGATCGCACGGGTGCAGAACATCTGGTTGGCGCAAATATCTGGATTGCCAAATCTCAGCTTCCAAAAGCAGATGTAGACGAGTACTACTGGTCTGATCTTAAAGGCTTAACCGTGTTGGGTCTTGGAGAGGATGAACAGGAAGTCAATCTCGGTCAAATCTACGAACTGTTTGAAACAGGTGCCAATGATGTCATGGTGGTCAAAGCGACTGCTGACAGTGTTGATGCCGAAGAGCGAATGATTCCGTGGCATAAAGATGTGGTACAACGCGTTGATCTTGAAGCTGGTCGTATTTACGTCAATTGGGGCGTAGACTACTAATCCTTTTGGGGAAAGTAGCGCAGCAGGAAAATAGAGGAGTCTGCGGTGTTTTTTGCAGTCATCACATTGTTTCCTGAAATGTTTGAAGCGATTACAGCGTACGGGATTAGCGGACGTGCAGCAAAGCGTGACATCGTGCAAGTGACTTGCATTAACCCACGAGATTTTGCTGAGGGCAATTACAAACGGGTGGACGAACGTCCTTTCGGTGGTGGCCCTGGTATGGTGATGATGGCTGAGCCTTTGGCAAAAGCAATTAATCATGCCAAACAACTTGCTTCACAAGCAGGCTGTGTTCATGCCCCAGTGGTGTATATGTCACCGCAAGGTAAAACCTTAAATGAACAGGCAGTACAACAATTCGTTGATTATGATGGTTTGATTGTATTGTGTGGACGTTATGAGGGTGTCGATGAGCGTTTAATTCAGCATTATGTTGATCAGGAATGGTCAATCGGGGATTACGTTTTATCGGGTGGTGAACTTCCTGCCATGGTGTTGCTGGATAGTATTATTCGCCGTTTGCCGAATGTCATGACTGACGAGCAATCTGCGATCCAAGATTCTTTTGTGGATGGTCTGCTGGATTGTCCACAATATACCAAGCCTGACCATTTTGAAGGGCTGGATGTGCCTGAGGTACTTAAATCAGGACATCATGCCAATATTGAGAAATGGCGTTTTTTGCAGCGTTATCAACGGACTTTAGATCGTCGACCAGAACTGGTTGAAAAAGTAGCGTTGAGCAAACAGCAAATGAAATGGTTAAAAAATTCGAAAGGTTAAACTGCTATCAGTTGATCTTCGTACTCAACGAGAAGCTTTGCTTCGAGTTCTACTTAAACATTGTTTAAGTTAAAAATAGGCTCTTTAAGACGTTTGTCTTAAGGGGAAAGTTAAACGGGAAATATGCGCTTTAGCCTCTATTCCCAGCGGCGTCAGAGACCTCTTCTCTCCCGCACATATTGGAGATTCCACATGAGTGGTAAACATCCTTTAGTTCAAGCTGTTGAAAATGCACAGTTAAAATCAGACATCCCTGCTTTTGCACCGGGCGATACAGTTATCGTTCAAGTTAAAGTAAAAGAGGGTGACCGTGAGCGTCTTCAAGCATTTGAAGGTGTTGTAATCGCGAAGAAAAACCGTGGTTTAAACTCTGCTTTCACAGTTCGTAAAATCTCTAGCGGTGTTGGTGTTGAGCGTGTTTTCCAAACTCACTCTCCAATCGTTGCTAAGATCGAAGTGAAACGTCGTGGTGACGTTCGTCGTGCTAAACTTTACTACCTACGCGAGTTGTCTGGTAAAGCTGCACGTATTCGTGAAAAGTTACCAGCTCGTAAACAAGGTTAATTTTAACTTTGTTGTAAAGCAAAAAAATGCGCCTTTGGCGCATTTTTTTATGTCTGTTTATGTTTAAAAGCCAATCCTTTTCTAAATCCTCGACCTAGTTTTGCTAAAATAGGTCTTTATGCTTTGACTTTTCTTTTTATGAAAAAAAGTGCTTACCGCCATTTAAGCGGTGTATTCCTATTAAACAAACCTTTAGGTTTAAGTTCTAACTCGGCACTACAAAAGGTGCGTCGTCTGTTTAATGCGCAAAAGGCGGGCCATACAGGGGCACTTGATCCATTGGCGACCGGGTTATTGCCGATCTGTTTGGGGGAAGCGACCAAATTTTCACATTATTTACTCGATTCAACCAAACGTTATCAAACCACGGTCAAGTTAGGACAAACCACGGCGACCGGTGATGTTGAAGGTGAAATTCTCCAACAGAGAGAAGTACCGGCTTTAACGGCAGAAGGTATTGAACAGGTGCTGGCACAGTTCAGAGGCGATATTCAGCAAGTTCCGCCGATGTATTCAGCATTGAAGCGTGAAGGCCGTCCATTGTATGAACTGGCGCGCAAAGGGATTGAGATTGAACGTGAAGCACGTCCAGTAACCATTTATGATTTAACTCTAGTGGATTTTACCGAAGATAGCCTGACGCTGGATGTGACCTGTTCGAAAGGTACCTATATTCGCGTATTGGGTGAAGATATTGGTGAGGCTTTGGGTTGCGGTGGACACCTCACCAAGTTACATCGTACCCAAACCGGACATTTTGAGATTAATCCAAGCTATACCATTGAGTATCTTGAAAGTCTGACCCAAGAACAGCGCGATGCTTTATTGTTACCGGTGTATGCACCTGTTGAGCATTTTCCGCGCGTGCAATTGCCAGAAGGCCGTGAAAAATATTTCGGCAATGGTCAGGAAAGCAATATTGATCATGAAGCTGCGCCCGAAGTGCTGGTGTTTAATGGCGAACGTTGCCTGGGTCTGGCTGAAATCACGGATAAAAAACGTCTGGTACCGAAACGTTTGTTAAATCTATAAGGATATTGTCCATGGATTGGGAACTGATTCTGACACTGGTGTTCTTTGCTTTTTGTGCCGGAACCATTGATGCCGCCGTCGGTGGAGGTGGGTTGATTCAGATTCCCGCCTTGATGGGTGCCTTACCACAAACCGCACCTGCCACCTTATTTGGTACCAATAAGCTGGCATCCATTTTTGGGACAGGCTCGGCTGCATTTTCATTTGTACGACGGGTGAAATTGCAATGGTCGCTGTTGGGTGTGATTGCACTGTTCGCCTTTATCAGTTCCTTTATTGGTGCCGCCTGTGTCTCTCTGATCCCGACACATATTTTAAGACCGATTGTCTTGGTCATGCTGATTGTGATTGCGATTTATACCTTCGCCAAAAAGCAGTTTGGGCAAGTCCATGTCGATCAACAGATCACGCCAAAGTTACTGCTACTGGCTGCAATGGGGAGTCTAGCCATTGGTTTCTATGATGGCATCTTCGGTCCAGGTACAGGCAGTTTCTTTATTTTCTTTTTTATTCGTTTTCTACAGGTCGATTTTTTACATGCCTCGGCATTGGCAAAGATTGGCAATCTAATGACCAATCTGGCGGCATTAAGCTTTTTCGTTCCCACAGGTCATGTACTGTTTGCCTTAGGTTTGATGATGGCGGTTGCCAATATTGCAGGCTCATTATTGGGTGTCCGCTTGGCTTTAAAATATGGCAGTGGCTTTATCCGTATTTTATTCCTGATTCTGGTCAGTATCTTGATTTGCCGTTTGGGCTATCAGATCTTGAGTGGAAGCTGATTCATCATCGAGACTATCCGCCCTAGGATTATCCTCCTTGCTCAGCAATCATTAACCTGAGGTTAATAACTGGCACGGTAGGTTGATTGATCAAAATTTCATAAAGCGCTTTTATAGATTCAGAATAAAACTGTGATCTATAGGTAAGCATACATGGAAGGTTCAGTTCAGAATAAACAAGGGGTGTGGAACAAGCGACGTCAGGCCAAACAACTCAAGCAGGATATGGTCAAGCCTTACACCGATGGTGTCGTCATTCCCACCTCAGACATTATCAAAGTCCTGGAAACACTGATCACACCCGGTGATAAAGTGGTACTCGAAGGTAATAACCAGAAACAGGCCGATTTTTTATCACGTTCTTTAGCGCAAACCAATCCGGATGTATTGCATGATCTGCATATGATCATGCCGAGTGTAGGCCGTTCAGAACATCTTGACCTGTTTGAAAAAGGCATTGCGCGTAAGCTGGATTTTTCTTTTGCGGGGCCGCAGAGTTTAAGAATCAGTCAGCTGATTGAAGATGGCCTGTTAGAAGTGGGTGCAATTCACACTTATATTGAACTGTATTCACGTCTTGTAGTCGATTTGATTCCCAACGTGGTGCTCTCTGCAGGCTTTATGGCAGATCGTCAAGGCAATATCTATACCGGCCCAAGTACTGAAGATTCTCCTGCGCTGATTGAACCTGCCGCATTTAGCGATGGCATTGTCATTGTTCAGGTCAATGAACTGGTCGACGATGTCTCAGAGTTGCCACGTGTCGATATTCCTGCCTCCTGGGTGGATTATGTGGTGGTGGCAGACCAGCCTTTTTATATCGAACCGCTGTTTACCCGTGATCCAAAACATATCAAGCCTGTGCATGTGCTCATGGCGATGATGGCGATTCGCGGTATTTATGAAAAGCATAATGTGCAATCGTTAAATCATGGCATTGGTTTTAATACCGCAGCAATTGAACTGATTTTACCCACCTACGGTGAGTCTTTAGGATTAAAAGGGAAAATCTGTCGGAACTGGACACTGAATCCACACCCAACCCTGATTCCCGCCATCGAAACAGGCTGGGTTGAAAGCGTACATTGCTTCGGTACCGAGCTGGGGATGGAAAATTATGTTGCTGCTCGCCCTGATATTTTCTTTACCGGCCGTGATGGTGCGTTACGTTCCAACCGCATGATGTGTCAACTTGCAGGTCAATACGCGGTTGATCTGTTTATCGGGGCGACATTGCAGGTTGATGGCATGGGCAACTCTTCGACTGTGACCAAGGGGCGTTTGGCAGGATTCGGTGGTGCACCAAACATGGGGCATGATCCACGTGGTCGGCGTCACGATACGCCAGCGTGGCTGGATATGCGTTTGCAGGGCGCCAATGAAACAGAAACCTATTTGGCACGTGGTAAAAAGTTAGTTGTTCAAATGGTGGAAACCTTCCAAGAGGGTGGTAAGCCGACTTTTGTAGATCGCCTTGATGCGATTGATGTGGCTAAAACAGCAGGCCTACCTTTAGCACCGATCATGATTTATGGTGATGATGTCACTCATCTACTGACCGAAGAAGGCATTGCTTATCTGTATAAAGCCAGTAGCCAGGAAGAGCGTCAAGCCATGATTGCTGCGGTGGCAGGTGTCACCAGTATTGGTTTAAGCCAAGACCCTAAAACGACAGCGCGTTTAAGAAGCGAAGGCTTAGTGGCATTTCCTGAGGATTTAGGCATTCGCCATACCGATGCCACACGTGAACTGTTAGCGGCAAAAAATATTGCCGACTTGGTGACGTGGTCAGATGGCTTATATCAACCCCCTGCAAAATTCAGGAGTTGGTAATGATGGCACAAGTTCAATATCAAATCCTCAGCGATAGTCAGCTTCTGGCAGGGATGGCGGTAGAGGCTCTGATTGATGAAGTCAATCTGACACCAAAACCGGCACTGGTTGATCGCCGTGGCAGTGGGGCGCATGCTGACCTGACCTTGGCATTAATGGAGCGTTCGGCAAAAAGTTTACAGCCCATGTTCGAGGCAATGGCTCAAGCAGCCATGCATCATGGAAAAGTTTGTTTAGCTTTGCGTGAAGAGATTGGTGAAATTGGTCGGCAAGGTGAAAAGGCCATGATGTTGGCGACAGAGGGCGTCAATACACATCGGGGGGCCATCTGGGCCTTAGGTCTAATGGTCACTGCGGCAGCCTTGGCACGCGCGAAGCAGCAATATTTATCTGCGGTTGAATTATGTCAGCTGGCAGGGCAGATTGCCCGGCTTGAGGATCGCTTTATTCCCGAGCAGGGTTTAAGCCATGGGCAGCAGGTACAGCAAAAACTAGGTATTTCAGGTGCAAAGCTACAGGCACAACAAGGCTTTCCGACCATTGTGAATTTAGGTCTAAAGCAACTGAAGCAAAGTCGCCAGAAACCGATGAAAGAAGACTTTGCCCGTTTAGATGCCTTGCTGGCCATGATGACGGATCTGAGCGATACCTGTGTGCTTTATCGTTCAGGCACGAAGGGTTTAAAACGGATGCAACAAGGGGCACAGCAGGTACTGGATCTGGGCGGCAGTTCAAGTCTGGAAGGTCGACGTGCATTACATCTTTTAGAGATTGACTTGCTGCGCATGAGAGCCTCCGCTGGCGGTGCTGCAGATTTATTGGCCGCGACATTATTTATCGATCGTGTTGAGCAATCATCGTTCAGGAATAAAGCGGGAGTTTGAGTATGGAAACACTTCATTTTGAGTTTATGGCCGCAGAGCCCCCTGTAAAACAAGCCTTGGTCGGTTGTGTAGGATCGGGTGACCTGGAAATTTTGATGCAACCTGGGGAGCCCGGAAAAACCGCTATTCAGGTGGTCACGTCGGTGGATGGCAGTGCTACGCGCTGGAAGAATTTATTTGAACGAATTTTTACGGCGCAGATCCCTCCTGCCGTCAACATTGAGATCCATGATTTTGGTGCTACCCCAGGGGTGGTTCGCTTACGTCTGGAACAGGCATTTGAGGAGATTGAACATGACTGACATTCAGGATTTGCTCAATAAACAGGATTTTATTGAGCTGAGTGCAAGAGCACGTGCCAAAGCTTTGCTGGATGATGGCTCTTTTCGAGAACTGCTTGATCCATTTGCACGGGTCATGTCACCTTGGCTGATTCAGCAAAATATTGTGCCGCAAGCGGATGACGGGGTCGTGATTGCCAAGGGGACCATTCAACAACGTCCTGTAGTCTTAGTTTCGATTGAAGGTTTATTCCAGGGCGGGAGCCTGGGTGAAGTCGGTGGCGCCAAAATTGCGGGTGCCTTGGAGCTGGCGGTAGAAGACAACCTCAATGGCATTCCCACTGCTGCCGTATTACTGTTAGAAACGGGTGGTGTTCGCTTGCAAGAAGCCAATCTGGGTTTGGCTGCAATAGCCGAGATTCAGGCTGCTATCGTGAATTTACGTCAGTATCAGCCCGTCATTGCGGTGGTCGCGGGGAGTGTGGGCTGCTTTGGCGGGATGTCAATTGCTGCCGGATTATGCAGTTATATCGTGATGACACAAGAGGGGCGTTTGGGACTCAATGGCCCGCAAGTGATTGAGCAAGAAGCGGGCATACAGGAATATAACGCCAAAGATCGTCCGTTTATCTGGAGTATTACCGGTGGCAGCCAACGCTTTGCCAGTGCTCTGGCCGATGCATATGTGGATGATGACCGCAATAAAATTCGACAACAAGTGATTGATTATTTGCAGCAAGGTTTGCCTCTTCAACATCGAAGTTCAAATTACCCGTTTTATTTAGCACAGCTTCAACAGGTGGATACTGCGGAGCAAATCACGCCAGCACAGGTTCAGGCTTTGTATCAGGGAGAGTCGGCATGAATAGTGCAGTTGAGACATTAACAGCCTCCACCCGAGGCGCACACTGGTTTAAGGCAGTCACACAGGGCTTTCAGGTGGCTCAAGGTTTCCCGGCTTCAGTCTGGGTGGCGGACGGACAGCTTGATCAACAGGCAGTACGTGTCATTGCAGTGGTTCAGGACAGCAATAATCCGTTCCCGCGAGCACGGCAGGGTGAAGTTGGGCTGGTGGAAGGCTGGAACTTGGCTAAAGCCGTTGATGAGGTGATTCAGGCGGACGCAAATACTGATACGAAACGTGGCATTTTATGTGTGGTGGATGTACCCAGTCAGGCTTATGGGCGCCGTGAAGAATTGCTGGGTATCCATCAAGCATTAGCAGGTGCAGTAGATAGCTATGCCAGAGCCAGACTGGCAGGACATCCTATTGTGAGTTTACTGGTAGGCAAATCGATGTCAGGGGCTTTTTTGGCGCACGGTTACCAAGCCAATCGTATGATTGCCTTAAAAGACTCAGGTGTTATGGTACATGCCATGGGGAAAGAATCCGCAGCTCGCGTCACCTTAAGATCAGTAGATGAGCTTGAACAATTGGCGGCCAGTATTGCCCCTATGGCCTATGACATCGAGAGTTATGCCTCGCTTGGACTGTTATCCGAACTTTTATCTGTTGAGAATCCTGAACAACCGACAAACGATGATCTTTTGTTAGCGAAGCAGGTAATTGCGCGAGCATTTCAAGCCATTAATGCCGAGCAATCGAGAGGACTGGAACATCGACTTCACGGCCAAAATCGTCAAATGTCTAAGCGGGTGCGTGAATTATTACGTGAGCAATGGTCATGAAACTTAAGCTTGAAGCCCATGATTTATTGTGGGGCATGTCAGCCGATGCTTTGGCTGGAGATGTGCCGCTGTGGGTGAAGGCTGTATTACAGCGTGGCGATCCGGTGGTGGTTCGACGGGCTATAACTGCTGCAGATCAGGTTGCGGTGGGGATCAGAGGTCAGTTTCGTCATCAACGATACGCCGCCGTGATGCCACGATCGACGATCATCAGACAACTCAAGCCAGAAGCGCTGACTGAGGTAGATATACATCAGTTTAAGCATCTGGCAGAACGTTTGCAGAGCATTTCCAGCATTATGAAAAACTTTTCAGGATGTTGGGGATATACAGGAAGTTTTGGCTTTGAGCTGGCAACGGGGATTGCAACCGTCACTGCGCAAAGTGACATCGATTTGCTGATTCGCACGGAACAGCCTTTTGCCAAACAGCAGGCGATTGAGCTACTCGAAACTTTTCAGCAGGCAGGATTGAATGTGGATATCCAGCTACAGCTCCCCCAAGGCGGATTGGCCTTAAAAGAATGGGCACGGAATAGCAGGAAAGTACTATTAAAACGGCCCGATGGGGCTGTTTTAGTCGAAAATCCATGGCATTAGGGAATAGGTATCATGGCTTCAATTTGGGTTTATCCAGGGCAAGGTGTGCAAAGAAGCAATATGCTGAACGATCTGCCGCAAAGTACGCTGGTGAAAGAACACCTTGAGCGTGCCTCGGATGCACTCAAAGAAAATGTGTTGCTGCTGGACAGTGCAGCGGCATTGCAATCGACACGAGCGGTACAGTTGTGCCTCCTCATTTCTGGCGTAATCAGTTCAGCGCTACTCAGTGCTGAAAACTTAAAACCGGACTATGTTGCGGGGCTATCGATTGGTGCTTGGTCAGCTGCAGTGGTTGCAGGCGTTTTAGCGTACGAAGATGCCGTCGGTCTGGTCGCTTATCGCGGTGAACTCATGCAAAACGCTTATCCGGCAGGCTATGGCATGACGGCGTTGCTTGGTACAGATCGTTCAACAGTTGAGGCATGGATAAAACAGGTTGCGGCAACAACACCACAGGTATATATCGCGAATATCAATGCGCATAACCAGATCGTGATTTCAGGACGTTTTGAAGCCATGAATCAAGTTGCTGTATTGGCGAAGCAGCAGGGTGTCATGGCAAGGAAACTGGATGTAGCGGTGCCATCGCACTGTGAATTATTAAGCCAGCAAGCACTGCAACTTGCGACAACGATGGAGGGAGTGACTCTAAAGCAACCTAAAATTGGTTATTTAAGTGGTACCACGGCACGTATCTTGCGCAAGCCAGAACAGATCGCGGATGATCTGGCTTTTAATATGAGCCGTACTGTGGATTGGGAAAGTACGCTTCAGGCTGCATGGGAACGAGGTGTCCGGTTACAGGTCGAAGCTTTACCCGGCACGGTACTTACCACACTTGCACGCCGGATATTTAAAGATGGAACCGTATTGTCATTTCAGGGAACGCGCATAGATAGCATTCGGATGGCCATGCAAAAACAACAGGAAAATCAGATTTCTATGGGAATATGATTTAAAAAAACCAAGTAACCCAAGGATATGAGGGATTTACAATGATTATATATGGAACAGCAATTTTGGCGATTTGTCACCTGCTCGGTGATTATCTGGGTAATACCCTCGGCATGTTGATCGGTGTCAAAGCCAATGTCGGTGGCGTCGCGATTTCAATGATTTTGTTGATTCTCTCTAAAGAGTTGTTGGCAAAAAAAGGTTATTTACCCCAAGTGACACAGTTTGGGATCTTGTACTGGTCAGGTATGTATATTCCCATCGTGGTGGCAATGTCAGCTGGGCAGAACGTCGTGGCTGCACTTTCAGGCGGGATGCTGGGATTGATTGTATCGGTTGCTTCACTGGTCGGCACAGTGCTGGTAATTCGTTATTTAAATCGCTTAAGTGGTGATTATGAAACCTATGAATGGACTATAGAGGGTACTGAGAAAACCGCCTAAAACATCATTCCTATAACGAATAACAAAAGGATTTAACAATGGACGAGTTAATTACGGTATTCACAAAAAATGCTTTGGTGACAGCGCTTGCGGTCACAGGTTTGATGATGTTTGTATCGCATCTGCTTTCAAAATATTTGACCAAAGGAAAGCTGCAAAGCTCTGCAATTGCCATTACTTTAGGACTGGTGGTGGCGTATTTTGCAGGCGTTTATACGCAAGGTACCAAAGGTATTTCCGATATTGCCATCTTTTCTGGTTTTGCATTATTGGGCGGTGCCATGATCCGTGACCTGGCGATTGCTTCGACTGCATTTGAAGTCGATGTAAAAGAAGTCAAAAAGGCCGGTAGAATGGGTCTCATTGCACTGACACTGGGTTGTATTGTGCCTTTTGTGATTGGTGTGATGGTGGCTTGGGCCATGGGCTATCGAGACCCGATTTCGATGACCACGATTGGCGCAGGCGCGATGACTTATATTGTGGGCCCAATTACAGGCACAGCCATTGGTGCAAGTTCAGATGTGATTGCATTATCCATTGCAATTGGGTTGATCAAATCAGTGTTCTTTATGGTGGGTACACCCTTACTGGCAAAGTTTATGTATTTAAAAAGTCCCCGTTCAGCCATGGTTTTTGGTGGACTGGCAGGTACCACCAGCGGTACGGCAGCAGGATTGGCCGGTACCGATGTTCGTCTGGTGCCCTACGGCGCACTAGTCGCAACTTTTTATACCGGATTGGGCTGTTTACTGGGCCCCTCTGTATTTTTTCTGACAGTCAATGCCATTTTTGGATAATGTATTCAGAGTCAGTGCAGGCAGCTTATTTACAGTGGAATAAGTTGCCCATTTAAGCCGATCTTAAAACAGGGGAGAAGAAAGCTAAAATTCTATAATGCGGTTCTAGCTTGTCTGACTGCCACGTAAGGTGACCCCAATCGAAGCCACCATAATACAGGTCAAAGCCACCCACTGAATCAGGCTGATTCGTTCATGCAGCAGGACTAGACCTGCTAAGGCTGCTAATGCAGGCGCAAGACTGGAAAGTGTCCCATAACTGAGTTTGCTGAGACGTTTGAGGGCCATTAAATCCAGTGCATAAGGAATCGCTGTGGCCAGCAGTGCAATCACCAGTGCTTTACCCCAATATTGGGTATCCAGAAGTACAGGTGCATTATTCCAGAGCCCAAAAGGCAGCAGGGTCAGCGCAGATAAACCAATGGCAATGGTCAGGGCATGCATGCCGATGTTTTGCTGGACCACACGATGCCCAAAATAAATATACAGCGCCCAGAACAAACCGGCACTCAGAGCACACGCTGCACCGATATAGGAAAAATTTTGGGCATTGGCATCGTGCCACGGCACCATTAAAGCAATACCTAAAATCGCAAATGCCACCCAAATATAGTCACTGCGCTGTTTAATCGAGAGTAGGGCTAAACCGAGTGGGCCAATAAACTCTAAACCCACCGCAATCCCTTGAGGCAGTTTGCCCAAAGAGGTGTAAAACAGAATATTCATACAGCACAAGGCAGCGCTATAGCACAGTAAATCTCGCCATTTGAGTTCCTTTAATTTGGAAATGATTTTCCAGGAACGGAACATCACTGCAACCAGAATGGTGGCAAAACAGAGTCTTAAAATCGTCACGGTGAGCGGGTCAAGTGTGGCAATCAATTGCTTGGCGAATGAGGCACTGATCTGATAAGACAGCATGGATAGAACCATGTACATCACAGCGACTAATTGGTGGTTTTTCATGGGAGCTATCCGAGGCGCTGGTAAATGTTATGGGTGTGAGGAGATAACATTTTTTATTTCACCTCTTTCTGCTGTCGAGCTTGTTGCGTGGTAAAGGTACAGCCAATCGAAGCAATGATAATCGTACCTAAAGCAAGCCATTGATTCCAAAGTAATACTTCACCAAGGAAAATAAAGCCTGAGAGTGCGGCTACCGCAGGTTCCAGACTCATTAAGGTGCCAAAGCTCAGCGGGGTTAAACTCCGTAAGGCAATCATTTCCAAGGTAAAAGGCAGAGCGCTGGCTAAAATTGCAAGGCCAATAAAATAATATAAATTCGGCAGTTCAAATACCCGATCGACTGCTCCTGAGAAGAGCGCGAAAGGCAGTAGACACAGCATGCCAATTGACATACCTAGGCAAACGGTATGATTGCCTGAGATGCCGGAAGGCTTTTGTCCGGCAATAATATACAGTGCCCAACAGGCACCTGCACTGACAGCAAACAATACCCCGATCAGGTCGAGACCTTGCTGGGCCTGTTGCAAAGGGAACAGCAAAACCAGACCGAGAATGGCACAACCGACCCAGATAAAGTCGTATTTTTGCCGGGCATGATATAGCGCCACACTTAAGGGACCGATAAACTCAAACGCAACTGCCAAACCCAGAGGTAAGCGTTCAAGTGATAAATAGAACAGGGCATTCATGCCTGCCAGTGCGACACCATAAGTCAGAATGGCTTTCCAGCGGACCACTTTGAAATTAATGGTCCAGATCTTGAAAATGAAAGCCAGAATAATCGCACCAAAAAACAGTCGCATGGCAGAAACTGTCAGTACGGGAAAGCTTTGAAACAGGATTTTGGCTAAAGAACCACTGCCTTGTACACATAACATGGCAATCATCAACAGCAATAAAGCATGCAGAGGTGTTTTCAGTACAGGGCTAGACATCTTATTTTTTTACATTCGGTATAATATTCACATAATAATTCAAATGCCCATAAAAAAGCCACAGCATCAGCTGTGGCTTTTTCAGCATATTTCTAACTATAAATTAGAACAATACGCGAACGCGGATGGTACCTTCAACATGGTTCAAGGTATCTAGCGCTTCTTGAGATGCAGATGCGTCAACATCCATTACCAGGTAACCGATATCACCTTTGGTCATTAAAGACTGACCAGAGATGTTGATGCCTTGTTCAGCGAATAGGGTGTTGATCTTCGATAACACACCCGGTACGTTTTTGTGGATGTGCAGTAAACGGTGCTGACCATCAGAAAGTGGCAATGCGATTTCTGGGAAGTTCACTGCAGAAAGCGTCATACCTTTATCTGAGTATGCAACGAATTTTTCAGCAACTTCCAGACCGATGTTGGCTTGCGCTTCCATGGTCGAACCACCCACGTGCGGGGTTAAGATCACGTTGTCTAAGCCACGAAGTGGAGACTGGAATTCTTCGCCATTGGCTTTTGGTTCTTTCGGGAATACGTCAACCGCTGCGCCTGCAATGTGGCCCGCTTTGATTGCATCCGCCAAGTCTTCGATCACCACACAGGTACCCCGTGCTGCGTTCAAGAAGATTGAGCCTTTTTTCATTTTCGCGAACTGTTCTTTCTTGAAGAAGTTACGCGTAGATGGAACATCTGGAACGTGTAAAGTCACCACATCCGCAGTTTCTAAAAGTTCATCTAAAGAGCCAACTTGACGTGCATTACCTAATGGCAATTTAGTCACAGCATCAAAGTAGATCACTTTCATACCCAAGCTTTCTGCCAAAACAGAAAGTTGTGAACCGATCGAGCCGTAACCGACGATACCTAAAGTCTTACCACGAGTTTCAAAAGAACCCACCGCAGATTTGTTCCAGCCACCCGCATGTGTATCTTTCGATTTTTCAGGTACACGACGAAGTAACAAAATGGTTTCAGCAAGAACCAGTTCTGCAACCGAACGTGTATTTGAATACGGTGCGTTGAAAACAGGGATACCACGAGACATTGCCGCTTTTAAATCAACTTGGTTGGTACCAATACAGAAACAGCCAACCGCGATCAGTTTGTTCGCAGCTGCAAAGATTTCTTCAGTCAATTGAGTACGGGAACGAATACCAATGAAGTGAGCGTCTTTAATCGCTTCTTTCAAAGCTTCGCCTTCAAGCGCAGTTTTGTGGTAGTCGATGTTGGTATAACCCGCTGCGTTTAAGGTATCGATGGCATTTTGATGCACACCTTCTAACAGAAGGAAACGGATTTTGTCTTTAGGTAGTGATAGATGTTGGCTCATTACGGCTCCGCTACAAAGGCCAAAATTTAGTTGCAGTACTATAGCATACAGCTTTGAGATATAAATATTTGGTTTAAAATTAGCACAGCAGAATTGCTGATAATTTTTCAGTTGCAGCTGAATTTTATGGGTTAAACACATTTTGTTATTACAGTATCTTTATCCTGCGCTTTATCCCATGCCTGCTTCTATGTAAAATGCAGGTATCTGATAGTCAAACCTGAAACCCTCAGGTTTGCGCTGTTCTGCCGAGTTTCCATATGTTGGATATTACAGTTTAATATATTGAAAAATATTGTATTGTTATCCAGACGCTCTATCTTTACTTCTTGCTAGGCCTGTAAACGATGAATGCTTCAGTCGCTTTAACACCTGAGTTATTGACCCAATTAACGGCAATTGTGGGTGAAAACCGTATTAAAACCGATGCCGACAGTTTGGAAAATTGGGGACGTGATCATACCAAACATTTTGATCCGAACCCATCAGTCATCGTTTTCCCTTCAAGCACCGAACAAGTGCAGGCCATTGTCAAACTTGCCAACCAGTTTAATGTAGCGATTACCCCATCGGGTGGTCGTACCGGCCTTTCTGCGGGCGCGGTCGCAAGCAATGGCGAGATCGTGATTAGCTTTGACAAGATGAACCAGATTCTTGAGTTCTACCCAGCGGATCGTATGGTACGCGTACAAGCAGGTGTGGTGACCGAGCAATTACAGAATTATGCCGAAGAACAGGGCATGTACTATCCAGTAGACTTTGCCTCAGCAGGCTCAAGCCAGATTGGCGGTAATATCGGCACCAATGCGGGCGGTATTAAAGTCATTAAATACGGCATGACCCGTAACTGGGTGCTTGGCTTGACCGTGGTAACAGGTAAAGGCGATATCTTGCGTTTAAACAAAGGCATGATTAAGAATGCAACGGGCTATTCACTTCAGCATCTGTTTATTGGTGGCGAAGGCACATTGGGTCTAGTGACTGAAGCTGAAATCAAGCTTGAGCGCCAGCCACATAACTTACAAGTATTGGTGCTCGGTGTACCTGATTTTGATGCGGTGATGCCTGTATTACATGCTTTCCAGAAAGATATCGACTTAACCGCATTTGAGTTCTTTGGTGAACTTGCGATGCAAAAGGTGCTCGATCGTGGACATGTACAACGTCCATTTGAAACACAATGCCCATTCTACGTATTGCTTGAGTTTGAAGCGCCGTATGAGCCAATTGTCGACAAGGCCATGGAAATCTTTGAGCATTGTATGGAACAAGGTTGGGTGCTGGATGGTGTGATGAGCCAGAGCCTTGATCAGGTCGAAAGCTTATGGCGTTTACGTGAAGATATTTCGGAATCGATCGCGCCGTTTATTCCATACAAAAATGATATTTCAGTATTAATTACCCACGTACCTGCATTTATTCGTGAGATTGATACAATTGTTCAAGATAACTATCCTGACTTTGAAATCTGCTGGTTTGGTCATATTGGTGACGGCAACTTGCACTTAAATATTCTAAAACCTGAAAACCTGACCAAAGATGAGTTCTTTGCCAAGTGTCAGGTAGTGAATAAATATGTGTTTGATACCGTGAAAAAATATGATGGTTCGATCTCTGCCGAGCATGGTGTGGGTATGACCAAAAAGCCATATTTGGAATATTCACGTTCGCCTGAAGAAATTGAATATATGAAAGCATTGAAGTTAGCATTTGATCCGAAAGGGATTATGAACCCGGGTAAATTATTTGATCTTTAATACTTGATTAAATAAAAGAAGTTCTGCTAAAAGCGTATCGTAAGATGCGCTTTTTTATTAAAATATATATTGCTGTAAGTAAAAATTTACAATTACATAAGTAATTATTCTATTTATTGGGGAAATTGATGTTTAAGAATACTCTTTTATGTTTATTCATTTTATTTGGAACTCAGCTCGGATGGGCTGACGATAATTTGAGTAAAGGTGATAGGCCGTCTGACTTAGACTTGGCTTTAATTAAAGCAGGACTTTTAGATACGAATTATAAAATTATAAATATTTCCACAACCACTGAAAAATTAAATAAAAAAAGAAATCTAGATCCTGACTCTAATGCTTTTAAAATAATTTTATCTTCTACGGGGTTACTTCAAGAAATGAATTTTGATGTAACTTTATTAAAAGCTCAATCAAATAAAGATTTAGAAGATCCTATAAGTAAATATGTTGACATGTTTACTAATATTTTATTTCCAATATATTGTTATGAGCTAAGCCAAAATATATTTACGAAAGTAAATGCAAGTACGATGAAAGTTTCTTTAAGTGCGAAAGATGGCTCATTTATTGGACAGGTTCAGAAAAATAACTCTGAATGTGATTGGGAACAATATAATTATATTGATTTAAGTTCTAGGAGGTTTAGACCTAATGATGAAATGTCCCCTAAATATCTTATTTTTCCATCAATACCAAATTTCCAATCACACGAGTTAGGTTGGAAAAAAAGAACTTTAGAAATTCAGTTATTAGTCAATGAAAGTGGTGATGTTATAAAAGTTGGGTATCCAAATATTTATTTTAGTGATGAGACAGATAAGATATATCAAAAGCTGAAGCCTGCATTTTTGAATGCAAAATTTTATCCTTATATTTTTGATGGCGAGATAAGGTCCTTTTTAATTACACAGCCAATCGAACTACAAAGTTCAGGAAGTGAGCCTTTGTTTCACAAAATTATAAAAAGTATTTTGAGTAAAGAATAGAAGCATTAAGGTCCTTTAGTAAATGAACCTGTTTGTTACTCTTTAATTCTGATTTTTCCTTTTATTTAATTGAATATATTGGATAAGATCACGATCAGTAAGTCTACCTTACTGATCGCTTGTAATTTAGATACCGCTTTCCAGAATACGAATGTTCACATCAGACACATGGTCTTTGGTCGCTTCAAAATGTTGCTGCATATGGGCAGTTTGCATGTGAGCTTCCAAATGAGCAGTACTTTGCCATTTCTCTAACATGACAATGGTATTCTCATCAGTGGCCTGCATCTCAATCGCAGGCAGGTGATCAATCAAGGCTTCATAACCATGACAGCCATCTTCTGCCAGTACGGTTGGCGTCACTTTTTTAAATGCATCTAAGACTGCTTGACGATGCTCAGCGCCTGCATGGGTACGGATTTCAGCAATAATAATTAGCATGATCTGTCCTCGCTTAATGTGCTGCAAATAATTGATCTAAATGTGCTTTGTACGCTTCGATATAGCTTGGCACATTCGGTGCCTTGATCACATCATTGACAATAAAGGTTGGAAGCGATTCCATACCCAAGAATTGATTGGCTTTGTGGAACGGGAGATAAACACCATCCACACCTACACCGTGGAAGAACTGGTCAGGATCGGTAAAGGCTTCCATCGGTGCATTCCAGGTTAAAGACAACATGTATTTTTTACCTTGGATTAAGCCACCTGAACCATATTTTTTAGAGGCATCTGAACGGCTGCGACCGTCACTGGCATAGAGTGAGCCATGACCAATAGTAAAAATATCATCAATATATTTTTTCATGGTCCACGGTGCACCCATCCACCAGCCTGGCATTTGGTAAATCACCACATCTGCCCATAAATATTTGGCAATTTCGGCCTGAATGTCATAGTCACTGTCGGTACGCGTCACCTGTACCTGATGACCTAAGCTGCTTAGATGTGCTTGAGACATCTCGGTCAGGGTGTCATTCAATTCACCATTGGAATGTTCAAACTTTTTCGCGCCGTTAATAATTAAAATATTGCTCATGGGATTACTCAAAAATAGATACTAAAAACTGAGCGTATTTTAGAAAATCTATTCATGAGTAAAAATGCATAAATGAGCAAAATACTATTGATCAAAAGTCAACAATTAAACTATTCAGCTTTTGACTTTTTTGCCTTATACCAACGGCGAATACCCCATAAAATTGCAATCGCGAGATACAAGGGCCATAACATCACGAGCCAGATGATCGTCTCTCTTAAGCCATAGAGCCCGATTTTAATCGCTTCCCAGATTCGGCTGAGTAAAGGATCGCTGTCTAAGGTTGCAATGCGACTGATATTGAGATCACGGGTCTTGCGCACTTGCGCTTGCTGGAAAAACTCCAGTCGGATGGTGCTATAGGCTAATCGGTCTTTGACTTCCAGACTGGTCAGTTGCTGCAACTGGTTGTTGACCGCATTTGATGCACTGTTACTTTGGTTGGCGGTATTCAGTTTTTCTTCAAGCAGTTTTAATTCATAACGTTTGGCTTCATAGCTTTGGCTATTAAAGTTCAACATCAAGGGCAATAGCTGATTCAGGAAAGGCGTAACCTGTTGATTGGGGATACGGACCGTGAGTTGTACCGTGGGGGTGATTTTTTCATAAATATCGACACTGCCATCAATACGATCCCGTTCAGATCGGTCACTGACTTGATAATTAATTTTTTTCTCTTCGATATAGCCTTGGTATTGCGATAATTGCTGTTCCAGTGCCGATGTCGTTTTTAATACATCTTTGACTTCAAACTGGAGTTGGGCACTTTTAACCAGTTGACGATTCTGCTCCAAGGCATTTTGTTGCTGACTCACCAGTTGTTCCGGATTTTTCGCGGCATTGTCCTGAATCGCTTGACTGTCTGCAGCGGCAGTTTCAGTCGCAACAGCAGCCTCATTTTCCGCCTGGTCTGGATGTTTTGAACAAGCAACCAGACTGCTGCCGAGTATTAAAATAATCGTTAATTTTTTAGTAAAATCTGACATCTCTGCATGCCTAAATTGTTGTGATATGAAGGTCGTAAAATCAGTATTTTCGATTTATTTGTTTATTTATAAGCAGATTGTTGAATCCAACAAATCTCTAGCACGGCATAACATTTTGTTGCCTGACCATGCAGTTTTGTATAGTAGCATAAATGAGCAACATGAAGTGCAGAGGGCAAAATGTATAAAACGGTAATGATATTGGGATGTGCTTTATTCCTCAGCGCATGTAATCAACCCGTCACCGAATCGCAACAGCAGGCGGCAGTTCAAAAAAGTACGGCGATGCATGCGGTACTACTGGATCAGCCGAATTTATTTCACGATGAAAATAATCTAAAGATAGATCAGCAGTTTAATACGGCAGAAAATCCTACCGATGCACAGATTACGGTGGAACAGGCACAATTAGATGATTCTGTTGTGGCAGTGCGTACCGAATATCAGTTAAAGCGCGATCAGGACGTCTGGAAAATTGTGAATAAGAAGCAAAGTTACCAATGTGCCAGAGGTGAAAATACCGAAAGCTTCCAGTTTGAGTTATGCCCATAATGATCGGGACTCTATTGTCCAGTCTAAAATCTATTCAAAGATGTGGATAACTTTCAGGTTATTCACATTGTCACAATCGCTGTGGAAGATGGATTCAAATTGCTGTCATTTTAAAAAAGTGCTAAAGTTGCGCTTGGCGATTGTGCCAGAAGGTAAAACATTTACCAGTCTCACGTAAATAGATTGTTTTTCTTATATACACCTAGTGAATACGGTGTTTTCACATTTATCACATGCTTTTTTAGGGCATGAAATCAAAATTTAATTCTAAACCATAAAATCTCGTGGTCGTGATCCTGTTTTCTTTTTTTGAAAATGGGACGGGCACTAGTTGGTTATTTTTGTGAATAAAACATGATGACGAATAATCAGAACATGACGTTAAACCGTATAACGCTCATGTTTCCTTTAGCTTTAGTGCTATTTGAATTTTCGGTTTATATCGGTAATGACCTGATTCAGCCAGCCATGCTGGCCATTACCGAACAGTTTGCCGTGAGTGCAACCTGGGCGCCCTCATCCATGTCGTTCTACCTGTTAGGTGGTGCCAGTGTGGCATGGTTACTTGGCCCGCTTTCAGACCGGCTTGGACGTAAAAAAGTATTACTGGCAGGTGTGGCTTTCTTTACGATTTGCTGTTTACTGATTTTGCTGACCCAGAATATCGAGCAGTTTTTAACGTTACGCTTCCTGCAAGGTATTGGTTTATCGGTGATTTCAGCAGTGGGCTATGCTGCGATTCAGGAAAGCTTTGCAGAGCGTGATGCCATCAAGGTCATGGCACTCATGGCCAATATCTCTTTGCTTGCCCCTTTGCTGGGACCTGTGCTGGGTGCTTTCCTGATTGATTATGTGTCATGGCATTGGGGTTTTGTCGCGATTGCCGCTGTGTCGCTGATGAGCTGGTTTGGCCTAAAGAAATTTATGCCTGCTACACAGGAAAGTCGTAAACAGCCGAAACAGCCATTTAGTTATATTTTTGATGACTTTAAAAAAGTGTTTAGCAATCGCCGTTTTCTTGGTTTAAGCATTGCTTTACCTCTGGTCGGTATGCCGTTAATGCTGTGGATCGCCTTGTCACCCATCATTCTGGTGGATGAGTTAAAGCTCAGCAGTGTGCAATATGGCCTGGCCCAGTTCCCGGTGTTCTTTGGCCTGATTATCGGTAATGTGATTCTAATCAAGATTATTGACCGTTTCCCTTTAGGTAAAACCATTTTAATGGGCTTGCCGATTATGTTACTGGGAACGCTATTCCTTGTGCTGGGGGTGATCTGGCCCATTTATCTGGTGCCATGTTTATTGATTGGCATGACCTTGGTCAGTTTAGGCGAGGGGATCAGTTTCTCTGTGATGTACCGTTTCGCCTTGATGTCTTCCGAAGTGTCAAAAGGAACTGTCGCTGCGGCAGTTTCAATGCTGATGATGGTGAGTTATTTTGTCATCATTGAACTGGTACGGGTGCTGTATACCCATGTACATATCTGGGCTTTTGCACTGGCGAGTGTGGTGCTGATTGCGTTCTGGTTTGCACAACCTCGAAAAGTGTTAAAACAGGTGATGCAGGAGCGAAAAGCTGAAGGCATCAATTAATAAAAAAGCTGAGATCAATGTCTCAGCTTTTTTTATACTGCTCAAAACAACAGCAAAACTGTGGATATCTTTTTAGTTACTCACAGTACGCAAATTATTTGATCACACCACAGGCAATACGGTCTCCGCCACCACCTAAAGGTTTCGGTGAGTCAGAATAATTATCGCCACCCACATGGACCATGATGGCCCGACCTTGAATATCTGCCAGTTTCAGACGGGGTGCAATCACAGGTTGGGTGGCAAAGCCTTTTGCATCTACAACCAGAACCGGTAGGTCACCCAAATGACCATTTTCCGGGGTACCGTGATGAGGGGCATTATTGGGATTTAAATGACTTCCAGCTGCAAGTGCCGCACCCATTTTACCATCTTTGATTGCGGCTTCACATGAGCCATTTTCATGGATGTGGAAACCATGTTCACCCGGCGAAAGCTTGCCGAGTGCAGGCGTAATGAGCAGTCCTTTAGCTGTTTCCTGAAAAGCCACTGTACCAATCGAAGCACCAATTCCTTTTGCATCGACCTGATAGATCTGTACCAGTTGTTTTTGTTCTTGCGTGGTTGATTGGGTCTGGATTTTTGATGCATTGTGATCTAAATCAGCAGAAGAACAGGCAGCAATACTCAGGCCCAGACAGCCCAGTAAAGAGAGTTTTTGAATCGTTAAAGTCATTGCGCAGATATCCTTATAAATTATCTTTATTTGACGATTCAAACAAAGTCTAGGATATCCCGCAAGCAAGTTAATCAATTGGTGACAAAAAATTAAACAAAATAAACCTATTTGGTTTCAGATGGAGCATCCAGTGTTGCAACCGGTTCATCCACATTTTCATGCAGCCATTCACGCCAGATCGCCAGTAGAATCGCCAAAATGACGGGGCCAATGAATAAACCGACTAAACCAAAGCTGGCAATGCCACCCAGTACCCCAAACATGATCAGGATAAATGGAATCCGGGTTGCGCCTGAAATCACCAATGGACGAATCACATTATCTGAGCTACTGACAATCAATACACCCCACAGCACCACCCCAATCGCTTCCATGGTTTGGCCTTGCGCAAAGAGCCATAGGCCAACACCTAGATAGGAAACCGGTGTACCAAAAGGAATCAGCGCGAGGATAAAGGTGACCATGGTGAGTAGCATCGGATTCGGTACACCCGCCACAAAGTAGCTCAAACCTGCCAGCAGAGCTTGTGCCACTGCAGTTAAGCCAACGCCATAGACTACGGCGCGGGTGGTTTCTGAAATGGTATCCAGATAATGATGCACACGTGGTCCAATCACCATTTCCAGAGCACGACTCACCTGAGCCAGAATCATTTGTCCGTCACGATAGAAGAAAAACAGGGTCATGATGGCAAAAGTCAGTTTGACCAGATTACGGCTAATTTCACTCAGGACAAAACGTCCATAACTCAAGTGGCTTTGAATCCATTCCGCAATATTCTTGGTAATGCTATTCGGATCATTGCTGAGTTCATTTACGGTACGGCTGATATCCTTACCAATGATGGGCAGGTTCTTGATAAAGTCCGGAAGCTGGATATGACCCGAGAACAGTTGACGCTGTAAATTAAAATATAAATTCCGTCCTTCCAGTTGCAACATGAAGATTGCAAAAATAAAAGGAATCCCGATCACTAAAATCACTAGCGTAATCATCAGTGTGGCATTTAGGGTAGGGCGGTTTTCACCAAAGAAACGACGCTGAACCCATAAATAAACAGGCCAGGTCATATATGCAATAATGGCCGCCCAAAGCACAGGGACAATAAAGTATTTGAGAATACTGAATCCCAAAAAGAGCAGGACAAAGAACAGTCCAAATAGCAAAACGCGTTGTAATATAGGAGCGTATTGTTGCACAAGCGTCCGTCTCTAAAAGTAAAATTTGAATAAAATCATATTAACTGAAAAATGTGTCCAGTAAAATTTCATTCGGTAATTTCATTTTTAAATGTTTTGTTCCAAGCACAGCATAAAATTTAAAATGTCACGGCGTTCGATAGTCAGATATGTAAAAAACTGGAAATAATGATCTGCACAAAATACATGAACTCACGCTGGCAACATTTACTATCGAGTTTAATACAGGAGTCGGCAACGAGTTACAAAGCGTATTGTTAGATTAAATCCATCCAGCATCCATGAATGAATTTTAAGGAGTAGTTTGATGGCTTATTCAAATAATCAGAATCAATCACCTGAAAAAGCAGATCCGCATAATCAAGCACAAGCAAATCCCAATGAGGCTTCCCACTCCAATGACAACGTCGCCAAGCTATTGAGTAACGATAACGTCAGTTATCAAGAGGTTGAAGGGCTGACGGATACAGATCAATTACAACAGAGCTTAGATCAGAGCGCGGCCTCGCAAAATCCTGACGGAAGTCATGGTAATGAAAATATTCGTAAAGCGGCAGAAAATCTGGATCGTGATGAAATGAAGCATAATCTGAAAGATGAAAGTGCTGAAAAAGATGGGCCGAGTGAAAATCCTGCACCCTTTATCACGCCTGAATAAAGATCAATGCCTGCTGAATCGATCAATATCGAGAACCAATCTTTTCACGCGTTCCATTCACATGAAATGGAACACGTGGATCTGGCTGAATTAAAACCATTCACTGGGATCGTCGACTAACTGGTTTAACACCGGTTGCCACTGGCTCTGGATACTGACAAAGTTTTTCTGGGTTTTATCGAAAATACTGAGACCCTGCATGGCCAATGTGCCGTAGGCACTCCGCTCTGAAATCCAGGCTACAGGTTCCTGTTCAATCTTGTTAAAAAAGTCCTGAATATCTTTAGAGCTGGAACTGTTCGGTTTGACCCGATTGGCAATCAGCAGGATTTGTACCTTTCCTTTACGAATGCGCTTAATGTCGTGCAAATGCTTGAGGAAACGACGGGTACTATCAATGTCAAAGAACGAAGGTTGCAGTGGCGTCACAATGGCATGGGCTTCGCTGACCAGTTGTTCTGCATGCTCGCCTGACAGCGCACCAGGCGCATCAATAATTAAATAGTCCAGATTTTTCGGTGCTTCTCCGATTGATTTTTCATGACGCCAATCCAGACTTTGAATGCCTGTCACGGTACCTGGACGCTGTTTTAACCATTGCAAAGATGATTTCTGGTTATCTGCATCGGCCAGCGCAACCTTATAGCCTTTTTGTGAGAGTGCGGCAGCGAGCGTGATCGCTGTCATGGTCTTGCCACAGCCACCTTTTTGATTTGCGATTAATATGGTTTTCATGAAATTAGATTTATTTAACTTGGCTCTCGTATTCAACCATACCTTAGCATCTTTTTAGCGCGAGTGTGTTACACATGACAAAAGTTTAATGTTGCAGTTAAATAGCGATATTCAGAAAAAGGAAGGTTTTATGTCGGTTTGGCTTGCAATGTTGATCGGTGGCTGTATTGGCGTTGTCATCACCACCCTTATTTTGTCCAGTACCCGTAATGGTCGTGTACAGGCTGAGTATGAAAAATATATTGCCGAGCTGGAGCTGGAACACAAGCAAGCCTTGCTGGATGCGCAGAAGCGCAGTGTCAATACCAGTCGGGCGGTGTTGAAGGGCAAAATGGCGGAACAGTTTGCACCGATCTTGCCTGAATTCCAGTATCTGCCTAGTGATGCCAAATTCCTCGGTGATCCGGTCGATTATGTGGTGTTTGATGGTTATACCGATTTCCGCGATGGCGATGGAACGGCCGAAGATATCGAAGTGATCTTGCTCGACATCAAAAGTGGCGGGGCACGCTTAAGCAAGGGACAGCAGGCCATTGCCCAAGCGGTACGCGAAGGCCGGATCCGTTTTGAGACCTTAAGAATCGATTTTGAAGATTAATGCGGGATCTGTAATTTCTGTGCCCGCGCGAATAGCATCTTTTGGGCAATGGCCGGAATGCCTTCCGCATCAAAATATTGTTTTTGGATCAGTTTAAATTTGGCTTGTAACAGGTGCCGCTCTATATCGCGATTAAGATGGCAACCATCTGCAATACGTTTCTGGATCGGGGTGAGTAAAGTTTGCAAGGACTGTATTTTCGCAGAGTCTGGATGTTTGACATGTTCAACCAGATGAAAGGTCCCTGTCGGCTTGAGCACGCGATAAATTTCTGCCAGTGCCTGATCGAGCTGGGCAATACTGCACAAGGTCCAGGTTGAGACCACATGATCCAGAGAAGCTGTTGCAAAAGGCAGTTTCTCTGCACTGGATTGGATATGCTTGATAAAGAATGGCGCTTGTTGAACCCGTTCAACCGCAAGCAGATAAATGTCCGGATTTGGCTCCAGCGCATAGAGCGTATCGACATTGCCATAGAAGGGAATATTCAGACCTGTACCAAAACCAATCTCGAGAACCTCGCCTTCGATCGGGAGCAATAATTCACGACGTCGATCCATCAGGCTGGCGGTTTGCATGACCTGATTAAGCAAGTGAGGGAATATACGGCGTTGATAAAATTGGTAAATCATGCAAATCCATTCGTTGATTCAAAATAAGAAAAGGTCACTGCACCACAAAAATATGACTAAAGTGAGTTTGATTGTTACCAAAAAAAGCACTTTTTTTCACCATCTAAGCATACTATGAAGAGATGTGCTTTTCTAAGTTTTTCGTTATTTTGAGGATGATTGAGCCATGAAAAAACGTCTGTTGATGAGTTTATGCATGGTTGTTGCAATTGGGCAGACACATGCATCGACCAGTGGGGAAGAATACAATATTGCCAATGGTTTAGCGCCCGTTGTGAAATATCAGTCGATTTCGGTACTCAAGCCGTTTGATGGGAATTTCCGTATTCTCGGTTCAAAACTCTATCATGATGATGAGCAAGCCAAATTTTCTCCGATTGATTATGCGGTCAGTTTAGGACTTTTTGCTGACCCTCAGATTGCGCGAACCATTGATGTGCAACAATATGATCGTTACCTGAACTGGAAAATGAAAACCTTACCGGTCCCACCCGATCAGGCCATCAAAATGGTATCGAATATGCACATTATTCCTGCCAATCCAGAGATTGCCAAACAGATTAAACAGGTAAAACGTGGTGATCTGGTGCAGTTAAAAGGTGAGCTGGTCGAGATTCGTGATAAGGATCTGGTCTGGAAATCATCGCTCACTCCAGGTGGTGTCGGTGATGGGGCCTGTGAACTGTTCCGTGTCAGTTCAATTCAGTGGATTGAAAAACAGAATATTTAACTTGATGCTGTATTTAAATAAAAAAGAGGGCGCGAAATCCCTCTTTTTTTATGCTTGTCAATTATTCTTCTTGTGCTTTTGTTTCAGCGGATTGAGTACTTCTCCAGTGATGTAACTGGCTTTGAGCATGTAGATATTCATTGAGCTGATCGACTGGCTGGCGAGTCTCTGTTTTAGCAGTATTGGCCTGATCCAGAAGTTTTGCCTGCTGTTCCCAATAATCATATAGCAAGCCTTGAATATAACGTCCTTGCTCGGTTTTTAGTTCCAGCTCTTTTAACATCGACAGCGCAGATTTGACATTGTCCTTTTGGCGCTGCTGTTCAAATTCAGGGGTTAAGGTATTGGCTTCTTTCATCTTGGCCAATTCCATTTCCATGCTATCGCTCATGTCGGTAAAGCGACGATCATAGTCATCCAGTATGGCAATATCATGACCATCATCTGCGGTTGCAGGGAACTGTTTGATCGGTAGCTGCTTTAATTGACCAATCTCATCATGGGCTGAACTGCTTTGCTGCTCCTGTTTGGCAGTCGGTTCTTTATCTTTATTACAGGCGCTCAAGAGCAGGGCTGAACTGAGCATACAGCTCAGGGCAAAGGCGGTTCTCATACTCAACATAGATCAACTCGACAAATATTTAGTTTGCAACTTTCTGAAAATGATATGCAAAGGTGGTATAGGGGAAATCAATCTGATCTTGCGCAGTTAAACCGGTAAAATCAAATACAATTTGTTCGAACTTTGCTTTTAACTGTTGTTGTTCTGCCACTGGCATGGCGGCAATAAAGCTGGTCGATAGCAGACGCTTACTCACCACTTGCTCAACCGTGCCATGATGTTTCTGCTGGAAGGTTTGCAATTCAACAAAGTGAAACAGTTGCTGATGCTCAAATACCTGTTTCCATAACTCACTGTGATAACGTGGCGTATCCCCTTCTAAAGGGGCAATTTCATCTGCCAGTGCGTTGACCCAGTCCACCGTGGTGTCGCGTTGATTCCAGATCAGTCCTAATTGTCCTGTTGGTGTCAGGACCCGATACATTTCCGTCAAGGTTTCGAGATTGGCAAACCAGTGGAAGGACTGGGCACATAGAATCGCATCAATTGCGCCATCTGCCAGTGGCAAATGATCACTGGATGCCTGTATACATTTCACCTGTGGATGGCTATGCTGAAGCTGTTGTAACATTTCAGCGACAGGCTCAACCGCAATCACTTTTGCCTTGCTTTGCAACAGGTAGGGTAAGAATTTGCCAGTCCCGGCACCGAGGTCAATAACAGTGGATTTTTCACCTATTTTGAGCCGATCTTGCAGCCAAATGGCAATATCTTGCGGGTAACTGGGGCGAACCTGCTGGTACAGTTCGGCACCTAAACTAAAGCCTTTTTGAGCGGCTGGGTGTAAGGATTGTGTCATCTTTTGCGCTTTTTAATCTGTCTTATCTCTATAAAATAAGATACTCCGCAATTATGGTTTGGCAAAGCCATCATTTGGTGACTTTTTGCTACAAACCTTGGATCAATTTTTCAGTGTGAGCATGGATAAGCAAATCGTATTTGAAGATGAACATATTCGCGTTATTTTTTTAAAAGGTTCAAGTGACACTTTAGTGGTTTCGTTCGGCGATTTGATTAGTCGCGCCAAAGGAATGTCCATTAATGCTGAAAAATCATTAATAAAATATCAATACAACGTCCTTGGCATTATGCCAAAACAAAAATCATGGTTTCCTAAAAGCAGCATGCTGCAAATGCAGCAACAGATTCTGCCTATTTTGCAGCAATTCAACGAAATTGTCGGCTATGGCGGCTCAATGGGTGGCTATGCTGCAATTAAATATTCCAACTTGTTGAATATGCAAAAAGTGGTGGCTTTTGTCCCACAATATTCAATTGATCCCGATGTGGTACAAGATCGCCGTTATGCCGAGTTTTTTGATGCCAGCATTCATCAAGACATGCAGATTCAGGCCGATGAAGTCGATGCATCACGTGAATATATTATTGTTTACGACCCATATTTTGCAGACGATAAAGAGCATTTCTTAAAAATTCAGCCTTTATTACCGAAGATGCATGTCATTCATTTGCCATTTACCGGTCATGAAGCGCTTTCGGTGCTGGCAAGTTCGCAATTGCTGAATGATTTTGTCGAAAAACCTTTTGAAATTACTTATTTCTACAAGCGTGTACGTGAAGTTAAAAAGCAAAGCAAATTCTATTATCGTCATGTGCTGGATGCCTTATTGGCAAGACATCATCAGGCCTTATTGAAGATTTTAGAAAACAATGAGTTTGAGCTGGATGAGCGCTATTTTGATGCGGTCATCAAGCAGAAGCTGGTACAGCAGCTATTTAAGCTGAAACATGGCAGCGAACAGAACCTGCATAAGCTAGGGATTCAGCCCCATTTCGTACAACAGGCCGGTCGGTCGAAGCCAACGCTCATAACGGCTCAACAGAGCTGTCTGGTTTTTAATCTGGTGAGTTTAAAACTGGAAAGTTATAGCGCTGAGATGCTTGCAGCCAATCCGAACTATCTCGTTCCGTTAAAAGTCACTGCCACTGCATTGGTGGAACTTGAACTGAATGATGAAATTTATTTATTGACCATGAATGACCGTGGTATTCACAAGCTGGTCAAAGTCGGTGAGGCTTTGGCCTTAGACCAGTCACCGCTGGTGTTTAAACAGTATGCCGAGTTTTGTAGCATCAGTTATAAGCAACTGAGCTTAAGCTGTGATGAACAAGGCTTCACGCATTTTGTTGAAAATAATGTGGATGAGCAGACCAAGCTGCAATTATTTAATTAATTCTTTGCCATAAAAAAGCCCTTTGCGTTGCAAAGGGCTTTTTTTAGAACGGTCTTAAAGGATTAGTTTGCACCAATTTTTGCGTTGGTATTCACATTGGCATTGACGCCGAGCACTTTAACACCGACATTGGCACCTGTTTGCAGGCCTTTCTTATCTGCATTCAAGCCGGTTTGAGCATTTACACCGGTAGTTTTACCGTTTACCTGTGCTTGTGCATTGGTTTGAGCACCTAAATTTAATGACTTAGGTTGGTTAGATGCCTTTTTGTCTTCAATACGTTTTTTGACATTTGCAGTGGTCTCCGCTGCAAACTCTTTCCCATCAACAGTTTTCTCTACTGCATAATCTTTGGTGTTTTTAACGGCTTCACCGGTTTTGTTCACGACAGTTGAACCGATATGAGTTGCTGTTCCAACGGTTTTTTGAGTTGCGCTTACGCCTGTATTGACAGCAGCGTGACCGACATTATGTGCTGTATGACCTACGCCTTGTGCCACGTGACCAACGCCTTGAGCAGTATGTTTCACTGCGCCAGTCACACCCTTAAGCAAGCCACCAGACTGTACGTTGACTTGAGCTGAGCCATTCGCATTGACCTCAGCGCTCTGTGCAAAAACAGAGGCAGAAGCAAGGATAGTTGTTGTCACGATAGCTGTTTTGATCATTTTTTTCATTGCGATTTCCTTAAGCGATGTACCGTAAAGCGGTACTTCATTAACGCAAGTGCATCATAGCGAGCAAAAAAGAAAAAATGTGTGATTTTCATCAAAAATTACATCCAGATTACAGCTCAAACACACTTTGGAGAGAAATTGTGAAGACTGGTGGTCATAATAAGCACGTGAAAAGTGATGTTTTTTAATTAATATAAAATCCTGTAAATCATCATTTTTATATTTTTAGGGCAAAACGGTTTTTAATCATTTCGAGTTATATTTTATCGAACCAAATATGAAAATTTAGAATATTTAAATAGGATTAAACCGGTTTAAAAATAATCAAAATCATGGCATTTTTATTGCTTGGTATAAATAGGTGAAATCGTAGTTGTATTTTTTTGAGTCATTTAAAGTTTTAGGACCCACTTCGATTCCACCTCATTTTTCATTTTGAAAAATGAAATCGAGTTAAAAGATTTAAGGGGTTGAGGTCCCATGAAATTTTTAATCGTATTGAATTGAAGGGTATATGTGAAATTTAAAGTGAATTTTTAAATTGTATTCGCATTATTTATAGAAAAACAACTGATAACCAGGTAATGACCAGTAACTCAGGCACTGGAGAATATGAATGAAACAGATAGCCGCTTTTTTATTTGTCCTGATCGGACTTGGCGTGGTGGTGTTCTATTTTGAACCGGCAGAGCCGACAAGTTCATCGGATGATACCGCGATTTACCAGATGCGGCCTGAACAATCAGGCAATAGTTCAACCATTTTAAATCAAGAGGAGGCCAAAACAGCAACCCATACAACATCCACGATGTTAAATAAATTGCAGACAACTCAAAAAGATGCTCAATTTTATGACACCAAAAGTGATCCTTCGATACAACCGATTGATCCGGAAACTGACCCAGCAAATGAAATTAAAAAACTTTAAATGAGCTGGATTTCTTTATCCAAGAAAACCAAAAAACTCAAAAGTTCTTTATCCAAGAATGATGGAGATCCACAGTGAACAATAAAATTTTATTATTACTAAGCTTATCCGCTTTTTTAACCACTACCACCTCAGCTGCAACACTGACAACTGACCAACTCAAACAACGACTCAGTTCTGCGGCATTAAACAAAGTAGAAAAGGGTAAAATTAATATTGCAGCCCTGATCGACAATGATTCGAATGATTTATTGATCGAATATGATAACAGTGCAACCAGCACCACTTTTGGGCGAGAAAAACGCAGCCTGATTGCGGATGGTAAAAATCAGTTCAAAAGTAAATACAGCAAAGCCGCAGGCTTTCAAACCTTACGTGAGTTTAATGGCCTGCCTTTGGGCTTGTACCGGATTCAAAACCGCGAAACCTTGGCGCAAGTGTTAAATGATCCGAGCGTCAAAGGGGTGTATCCGAACCGTAAAAATGTAACCACCACCATGGAAAGTCTCCCCTTAATTAACCAACCGCAAGCAGTTACAAATGGCTTTAGCGGAGAGGGGACCAGTGTGGTGGTGATCGACACGGGCGTGAATTATAAGCATGCCGATTTTGGCTGTACCGCGGTAAATACCCCGGCATCGAGTTGTCGTGTGGTATATGCCTTTGACAGCGCTCCGGATGATAACAGTCTGGATGATGATGGGCATGGCAGTAATGTATCAGGTATTATTGCCAAAGTTGCACCGCAAACCAAAATTATAGGGATCGATACCTTCCGTAAAATTCGTGTCAATGGTCAGTGGGGCAGTACTGCCTATGACAGTGATATTCTGGCGGCCTTAAACTGGACCGTGAACAATGCCCAGACCTATAACATTAAAGCGGTTAACCTGAGTTTAGGGGTGCCAGGGGTGAAATATACCTCTGAATGTAGCAACAGCAGTTATAGCACTGCCTTTGCCAATGCACGTGCTGCAGGTGTTGTGCCTGTAGTCGCGTCCGGCAATGATGGCTTTGCCGATGGTATTTCCTCACCGGCCTGTGTTGCAGGAGCTGTACGGGTAGGCGCTGTTTATGACAGTAATATTGGGGGTGTTTCCTGGGGTAATCCAGTGAAGTGTTCAGATCCGACTACTGCAGCCGATCAGGTGACCTGCTTTAGTAATGGCGGCTCACTGGTGACCTTGCTGGCACCGGGTGCCATGATTACCGCAGGCGGTGAAACTCAAGGCGGCACTTCACAGGCGGCCCCGCATGTTGCAGGCGCGATTGCCTTATTACGTGCCAATGATGTCAGTCCATCCGAGACGATAGACCAGACCGTGAACCGTTTGAAGGCAACAGGTAAGCCGATTCACGATAAACGTACTGGTTTGATCTTCCCGCGTATTGATTTAGCTGCGGCCACCAGTGGACTCAATGCGAATTAAGCTGGGTTTAGAAGATCAAGACTGATCCAGAAAATAGTTTAAAAGCCATAACTCGTTGCAGCTAGAGATAGCAGCAACGAGTTTTTTTATGGCCTCAATGGCATTGCGCCAGTGTGCTGGCACTAAAATTACTTTGCAGTTTCTTGAAATTTGCCTGCACGGCAGGATCTTCAATATCAAATGCTGTGGAGGTGTTTGCAGAGGCGCGGGTGGTATATTGTGTCGATGAACTCGCTGAAATTAATCCAGAGTGATTGAACGTCCAGTGCTCTATGGCTTGTCCGCCGTCAAAGTAGCCGATGAATTCAATAATGCAATTTTTATCCTGTTTCATCAGTTTCGCAATATTGCCTTCTGTTGTTGGAGAAGCAGCAATATTTTTAATCTGCTCTAATACTTGGGGAGTGGCTGGGCTCTGGTTTTGCAAGGTTGAACAGGCGGTGAAACTCATTCCACTCAGCACTGAGACTAACATGATCTTGAAGGGGCGATGCAGCATGGGCAAAATTCCGGTCCTGTGAATTAATCACCTCAGTGTGTGGTCTAGGGGCGTGAAGTTCAATGCATGTTTTGAGATAACACTGTAAATTTTAAGCTTATTTTTTTGAATGAATCCAACAGCAACATGATTTGGCAAATTCTGTCAAAAATAATGCTATAAACGGCCTGTCTTGATAATGACCGTTTCAGAGCTTAATGCCATAGTGTTTTGGGCTTTAAGTACAGGGAACAAGAGGTCATGAATACGAAGTCGAAAGCTGTAGCATTTCATCGGGTCATCGTCATTGGTGGCGGTTTTGCAGGATTAGGGGCTGCAATCAAACTGAAAGAAGCTGGCATCCATGATTTTATCTTGCTTGAGAAAGCGGATGAGCTGGGTGGGGTATGGCGTGAAAATACCTATCCCGGTTGTGCCTGTGATGTGCCTTCTGCCTTGTATTCTTATTCTTTTGAACCGAATCCTGCGTGGAGTCGGGTGTTCGCTGGACAGGCTGAAATCAAACAATATTTGCAAAATACTGCACTGAAATATCAGGTCATGCCGCATGTTCACTTCAATCATGAAGCCTTAGCCGCAACGTGGTCAGATGCTAAACAGTGCTGGATCATTAAAACTAATCAAGGCGAATTACATTCACAATTTGCGATTATGGCGTGTGGCCCGATGCATGAGCCTGTAATACCGGATGTCAAAGGATTAAAAGACTTTAAAGGGGAAATTTTCCATTCATCGCGTTGGCGCCATGATCTGGATTTAACCGGAAAACGCGTCGCCGTTGTTGGCACGGGTGCATCAGCGATCCAGTTTATTCCCCAGATTCAACCTTTGGTAAAGCAACTGACGGTATTTCAGCGTACACCGCACTGGGTCTTACCGAAGTCGGATATGCCTTTACCTGCTCCGATCCAGGCCGTTTTTAAATATCTCCCTGTTGCCCAATCGCTGATGCGTGGTTCGGTATACGGTATTTTTGAGAGCTTAAATGGTGGCTTACAAAGTAATGCAGCGATGCGACAAGTACAGCGTATTGCTGAATTTCATATTAAACAGGGAATTAAAGATCCTGAATTACGCCGTAAAGTGACGCCCAATTATGTGATTGGCTGTAAGCGGATTCTCCAGTCCAACGAGTGGTATCCTGCTTTGGCACAACCGAATGTTGAAGTGGTGGCTGCTGCTCTTAGTGAAGTCAAAGACAATCAATTATTTACCAGTGATGGTCGCTGCATCGAAGCAGATGTGATTATTCTCGGTACGGGCTTTGAGGTGGCTGAACCGCCGATTGCCCAACGAGTGTTTAACCGTCATGGTCAAAGCATGTCAGAAGTCTGGCAGGGTAGTCCGGAAGGCTATATGGGAACCATGGTGGCGGACTGTCCAAATGGCTTCTTGATGTTTGGACCCAATATTGCGGTGAGTTCTTCGGCATTTATTATCATTGAAGCACAGCTGGCCTATATTATCGATGCACTCAAACAGGCAATTCAGCAAAATATTCAAACCATTGAAGTTGATCCTGTGCGCATGGTCCGGTTTAATCAGCGTGTACAAGCAGCCTTACAAACCACGGTCTGGAATAAAGGCGGTTGTCAGAGCTATTTCATTGATCGTAATGGGCGCAATAGTACAGTATGGCCATGGACGACGTTTAAGATGCGCCAGCAACTCAGTCATTTTAATTTAAATGAATATCTGATTGATCGTCAGGTCGAACCACAAATTGCCCCCGTTTCTGCCTGATCAAGTTAAAAAAACCTCTAGTTTAAGCTAGAGGTTTTTGATTAATTCGATGAGGGCTGACTGAGTCCGGCACGTTCAATCGGAACATTACCTTCATTGGTTCCGACCACTGCATCTTTGGTGTCTTGCCATTTTTTAGCGGTAAATTGTTTGGCTTTCTCTGCTTGTGTTTGAACAACTTCAGATTGTTCCTCGGTATATTTCTTGGTGTCTTGCCATCTTTCACTGATCTTTTGAGATGTGTTTTCAGAAGCACCCTGAATCGAGTTGCCCAGATTCTGTATACCTTTGCCTGTTTTATACAGCAATACACGACCGATGCTTGGGTTATCGCCGTAAGGCATAGCTTTTTCAGGCTCTGCATTTGATACTGTTGAGGCATTTGTGGTATCTGCTGCCCAGAGAGAAGACGAGGCTGCAAGTGCAGTGGTTAAACATAAGAGTTGTACTTTATTCATCATCTTTTCTGTCCTTTCAGCGATCGTGTCGCAATCGAGATTTTATATCTTATCGTTGAGTTGAAGAAAAGAGTGGGGATGAGATGAAATTGATACGGTAAGTAAATATTATGCCTGTTCAGTTCTAGAGCTCATATGTTTGTAGCGTATTCAATGCTTCATCAAATCAAGCAGATTGGGATGTTAATCTGACATTTTATGATCGTTGACGCCTCATTTTCCTCATGATAGTTTTAATTCAACAAAAATCAATATTTGCACGTTTTACTTTTAATCAAAATAGGTATCTTCTGAGGTAGAATTTGGAATCTTATATGTCACTTCTGCCGCATAAGAGTAGTTATGCATTATGAACGACATCAAACCATGAGATCAAGATGAAAAGAATCGGTATCTTAAATAGCTTTTCGCATGAGGCAAACGAGCTGAAGAGTTCTCTATTGCGGATATCTCAAATGGAAGATTACGAAGTAGAAACGATTGAAGACTTCAACCTGCAAGAGACTGTTTCAAGCGCCATATGGGGATTGATTAATTTATGTGATGTGTTGGTCGCCTTCGTCAATGCCAAATCAGAAAGCTTATATTATCAAATAGGACTGGCTCACGGGGCGGGAAAGCCTGTCATAATAGTTACTGATCACGAATACTCGTTGCCACCAGAGATAAGGGGTCAGCGCATACTGAGCATTTCTCAACGAAGTCTCTTTGATAATAACTTCGTGTTTCAGCTAACAGAGGCAATTGAAGATGCTACAAGAAGAAAGTCTGGCTACCTAGGCCCCAGAGGCGAACATAAGCAATACGTTGTATCAGATACCTTTCAACCTTCTGTAAATTTTCGTGATCTTTTCGCTGCTGAGGGCCCTAGGCGGAGTAGGCTTTTTGAACAATGGTTTGCAGAAATAGCAGGCGGAATTGACGGCTGGGAAGTAATTGCATCTGAATCCATAAATCGTAGAGACAGCGGTTTCGACTTGGTTATCTGGAATTCTCAAGAAGATTCCGAACTTGCTATTTTGGGAAATCCAATCGCAGTTGAAATTAAAGCCATTGGCTCGATGAATTCGTCAGTGCTTCACCACTTTCTTCAGATGAGCAAGAAATCAGGAATTAAAGGTCTAATACTTGCGACAACTGGGTTAAACGATAAGAGAACTAAAAACCTGCTTAGTAAGCTAAGAGCCGAAGAAGGCATTAATGCTATCGCACTAGATCGAGATGATCTCGTAAACGTAAGAGCTCCTAGCGATTTACTACATCTTGTCAAGACGAAGGTAAGAGAAATCCTGTATGGTCAGGAGTTCTAAAGATGTTTGATATAAACCACTTTCAGACATTAATCAACAATGTTGATGCAGCCACAACAAATCACCAAAAGGGCGCGTCTTTTGAACTTCTTTCTATTTATATGTTCGAGCATTTGAATGGAGTGGATGTTACTGATCACGACATCAGAATGCCGTCAGAAGAAATTGACATCGTACTATGGAACGCACAGACAGAGGAGATACTCAGACCATGGGACTCTGTGATTCTTGTGGAGTGTAAAAATTGGAGCTCGACCGTTGGTGCTCCAGTCTTAGATAATTTTGTAAATAAAGTTCGACGTCGGGCCTTAACTACAGGAATATTTGTTGCCGCAAATGGAGTTACAGGAGGATTTGTGAGAGGCGATGGGAATGAACCTGGTGCGATTGGTATTTTGAGAAGTGCTTTGCAGGATGGAATCAGAGTTATTGTCATTACTATGGATGATATCCGCTCTCTAACTTCACTAGATGACATAAGGGCATTAATAAAGAAGCGATACTGCGGGCTTTATGTACACAAAGTCCTTTGAGCATAACAAGGCGCTGCTATCGGACAAAATTTCCGCTGTGCTCCAATTTTGCCATAGAGCACGGCGTTAGCCGTTCAATTTACTTTCGGAGAAATAAAGGAAGAAGGTTACAGAAGACAACAATTGTCGATCAATTTGGTACTCCAATTTATAACAAAACCCCACTAGATATATAGTGGGGTTTATTTAAAAGATCAAGTATTATAAATAGTTAACCCTGTAACACACTTACATCTGCAATTGCCGTGAATAAATCACGCAACTGAGCCAGTAGACGTAAACGGTTGGCTTTTAATTCAGCATCATCAGCCATCACCATTACACCTTCAAAGAAGGCATCGATTGGCGCACGAAGCGCAGCAAGCTTAGACAAGGCTTCTGTGTAGTTACGTGCAGCAAGCAATGGCTGAACCACAGGTGTTAACGCTTGGAGTTCTGCATAAAGTGCTTTTTCAGCCGCTTCAACCAGATTCGCTTCAACCACAGCACCTTCAGGCGCTGCTTCTTTAGCAAGAATATTGGCAACACGTTTATTTGCCGCAGCCAATGCAGCCGCTTCTGGCAATGTGCGGAAATGATTGACCGCAGTCACACGCTTGTCAAAATCAAGTGGCGATTTTGGTGCAAGTGCTTGAACTGCTTGAATCACATCAACCGCAACGCCTTGGTCTTCATACTTGGCACGGTAACGACCTTCAAGGAAAGCAACTGCATCGGTACGGGTCTTGTCATGATCTTTGATGATGTCGCCATAACCTTGCAAGGCAAAGTTCACCAATTCTTCAATCGTAATGTCTAATTCATTTTCAATGATTAAACGTAAGATACCGATTGCAGAACGACGCAATGCAAATGGGTCTTTCGAACCTGTTGGTGCTTGACCAATACCGAAAATACCAACCAATGTATCTAAACGGTCCGCAAGGGCAATGGTTGTACCGGTTTTGGTTTGCGGTAATACATCGCCTGCAAACTTAGGTAAATACTGCTCACCTAAAGCTTCAGCAACTTCGTTATTTTCACCTTCAAGACGAGCATAGTACGTGCCTGCAATCCCTTGAAGTTCCGGGAATTCACCCACAAGCTCCGAGGTTAAGTCACATTTAGCCAATAATGCTGCTTTTTCTGCATCGGCTGCATTTGCACCGGTAATCGGTGACAATGCCACAGCCAGTTTGGCAATACGTTCTGATTTATTCCAAAGGGTACCCAACTGTGCCTGAAAGACCATGTTGGCTAATTTTTCTTTACGAGACGCAAGCGGTTGCTTCTGGTCTTGTAAGAAGAAGAACTCCGCATCGGACAAACGCGGGCGAACCACTTTCTCATTGCCTTCAATAATTTGAGTCGGGTCTTTAGACTCAATATTTGAAACGGTAATGAAGTAAGGCTGTAATTTACCTTCGGCATTGATTAAGCAGAAATATTTCTGGTTATCTTGCATGGTGGTAATCAACGCTTCTTGCGGAACCGCCAAATAGCGTTCTTCAAAAGTCGCACGTAAAGCCACAGGCCATTCAACCAGACTGGTCACTTCATCAAGCAAGTCTGCTGGCACAATTGCGATCGCATTGACTTCATCTGCCAATGTCTTCACTTGGGCTTGAATCGTGGTTTGACGCTTTTCAAAATCAGCAACCACATACGCTTTTTCTAACGTTGCCAAGTAGTCATTCGCATGTGCCAAAGTCACAGCTTCAGGTGCATGGAAGCGATGACCATAGGTCACGTTACCTGTTTTATGATCTTGAATGGTTGCATCAATCACTTGAGCATCTTTCAGCAATACCACCCATTTGACTGGACGAACGAATTCTGTACGGCTTGCCGCTGAACGCATGCGTTTTGCGATTGGCAAGTTATCCAGTGCAGTCTGTAAAATTTGCGGCAGTAAAACGTCTAGGCTTTGACCTTTGACATCTTTCAGGAAGCACACTTTTTCAACTTTACCGGCCTGGAAAGTCGAAAGCTGGTCAACGGTAATGCCTTGACCGCGCATAAAGCCTTCAAGCGCTTTGGTTGGTTTGCCTTCAGCATCATAGGCAGCTTGTACCGCAGGGCCATCAAAACGTTTTTGTGTATCTGCCTGAGCTGCATCGATATCAACAATTTTTAATGCTAAACGACGTGGCGCAGCATACGCTTCGATCGAGGCGAAATTTAAGCCTGCATCTTTTAAGCCTTTTTCAGTTTCTGCTTTGAGTGCATCACGTAAGGTTTTTAAGCTTTTTGGTGGAAGCTCTTCACAGCCAAGTTCGAATAAAACTGTATGTTTGGTCATTATTTATTCTCCTTCGCTTTTTCAGCTTGGGCTGCTTCTGCTTCAACTTGTGCTTTGAGCTGAGCCAATACTTCATCACGCAAATGCGGTTCTGCCATCGGGAAACCAAGTTTGGCACGGGCAACCACATAACTTTGTGCAATTGAACGCGCCAAGGTACGAACACGTAAAATATAACGTTGACGTTCAGTCACGGAAATCGCACCACGTGCATCCAGCAAGTTAAAGCAATGCGATGCTTTAATCACTTGTTCGTAGGCAGGAAGTGGCAATTCAGCTTCGATTAAACGAGAGGCTTCAGCTTCATAGAAGTCAAACAATTCAAACATTTTATCGACAGGTGCGTATTCGAAGTTATAGGTGGATTGCTCAACTTCGTTTTGATGGAATACATCACCATAGGTCACTGTACCGAATTGACCTTTAGTCCAGACCAGATCGTAAACTGAGTCTACGCCTTGCAGGTACATTGCCAGACGTTCTAAGCCGTAAGTGATCTCACCTGTGACTGGATAACATTCGATACCACCCACTTGCTGGAAGTAAGTGAACTGAGTCACTTCCATACCATTTAACCAGACTTCCCAACCTAAGCCCCAAGCGCCAAGTGTTGGAGATTCCCAGTTGTCTTCCACGAAACGGATGTCGTGTGTCAGCGTATCAATCCCGATTGCTTTTAAGGAATCGAGATAAAGCTGCTGGATATTGTCCGGGTTTGGTTTAAGCACCACCTGGAACTGATAATAGTGTTGTAAACGGTTCGGGTTTTCACCATAACGACCGTCTTTCGGACGACGTGAAGGTTGAACATAAGCCGCGTTCCAGGTTTCTGGCCCCAACGCACGTAAGAAGGTTGCAGTGTGGAATGTCCCTGCGCCCATTTCCATATCATATGGTTGTAATACGACGCAGCCTTGCTCCGCCCAATAGTTTTGTAGGGCAAGAATCAAGCCCTGAAATGTGTCAATATGCGATATAGCACGACTCATGGTGCATCCACTGGAATCAAACAAAAATTGTGGTTAAGTATAAGGATTTTGGTGGTGGGTGGCAAAGGCTTCTAGCACTTCGCTCGCAAGTTCTGATCAGAAATAAAAAATAGGGCAACTCTTCTTAATTATATTTATAGACCGATTAAAACAGATTGAAATGGGAAGCCTGCTTTTAACAGGAAAAATCCTCACGTCATCTCATGACGTATAGCATCTCTCATGCTCTTAATTTCACAATGTGGACATGTTAATTTTTAAACGATCCTCTCTGTTTTCTTCAGGTCGTTTGAAATGTCTGATCGCATTCGTGAAAAGCTGCAAATTTTAGCGGACGCTGCCAAATATGACGTGTCCTGTTCTTCCAGTGGCAGTGACCGTAAAAACAAAGGCAAGGGGCTTGGAGATGCCAGCCATTCAGGGATTTGCCATAGCTATACCGAAGATGGGCGCTGTGTTTCCTTGCTGAAAATCCTGTTCAGTAATGTCTGTATTTTTGATTGTGCTTATTGCGTGTCACGCCGTTCTAATGACATAAAACGTGCGGCCTTTACCGTGCAGGAAGTGGTTGACCTGACCATCAATTTCTATCGTCGTAATTATATTGAAGGGTTATTTCTCAGCTCGGGCATTTTCAAGTCCGCAGACTACACCATGGAACGCATGCTACAGGTGGTGAAGAAGCTGCGTCTGGAAGAAAATTTTAACGGTTATATTCATCTCAAAACCATTCCGGGTGCTTCCCCGGAACTGATCCATGAAGCAGGGTTATATGCCGACCGGATGAGTATCAATCTGGAAATGCCGACAGAAGCCGGACTGAAAACTTTTGCCCCTGAAAAATCGCATCAGGAAGTACAAAAAGATTTGGGTCTGGTTCGCGATCGCCTGATTCAGTTGAAGGATGAGCGGCAGGTGATCAAGCATGTGCCAAAATACGTGCCTGCGGGACAAACCACACAAATGGTGGTGGGGGCGCATCAGGAAACCGATCAGGATGTACTGTTAATGGCGGATCGGCATTACAAGGAATTTAAACTTAAACGGGTTTATTTCTCGGGTTATATTCCGATCAATACCGAGAATCATTATTTACCTGCTGTGGGTTCAGCGCCACCGCTATTACGTGAAAACCGACTATACCAGAGTGACTGGTTGATGCGTTTTTATGGTTTTCAGGTCAATGAAATTGTAGATGAGCGTTTTCCGCATCTTGATCTGGATATTGACCCGAAACTGAGCTGGGCCTTACGCCATCCTGAACAGTTCCCGGTGGATTTAAACCGTGCCGATTATCAGATGGTATTGCGTGTGCCCGGCATCGGCGTGAAATCAGCCAAGAAAATTGTGCAGGCAAGACGTTTTGGCAAAATCCATATCGATTTATTGAAACAGCTCGGTGTGGCCTATTCGCGGGCAAAGTTTTTTATTCGCTGTGAAGACAGCCCACGTTTTCAGAAGGAACTTTCTCCTCATTATATCCGTCAGCAAATCCTGACACAGGGTTCCTCAAAATACGTGCAACAACTTTCACCGCAGCTAAGTTTAGGCTTTTAAACGTGTTCACTGATCCAGTGGCATATTGCTTTGATGGCTCCATGGCGGGACTGCTGAGTTGTGTTTTTCGGGCCTTTCAGTTCAAAGAATTTGAGGTGCAGCTGTGTCTGGACAATCAGGTCCAACATGGCCTGTTTGCCAGTCTGATTGAGGTGCCGACGCATGAACAGCAGGCGCAACGGGTCTGGGCAGGCCTGCAACAGAAACTATCGCAATCGGCCTTGAGACAATTCTATTTTACGTCTTTATCAGAATCGCTGGAGGCCTATCAGCATTTATTCAATTACTGTATTTATGTGTTCCGGCAGCAAGTTTCCGTTGAAAAAGACTATTCACATCCGAGTGTGCTGGCAATTGCGCAATGGACCAAAAAGGTCGGGCGTGAAAAACACCGGATGGAGGCATTTATACGTTTTAAGAAAACCTCGGATGGGCTATTTCTCAGTTTGGTACGACCGGATTTTAATGTATTGCCTCTGATTCAGCCGCATTTTAAACGTCGTTATCAGGATCAACGCTGGCTGATTTATGATGAGCAGCGTCAATATGGCCTGTATTATGACCTGCATGAGATTCATGAAGTCTCGATGGATGTGAATGAGGTCGACCCTAATATCGAAACGGGTTTTAGTCAAAGCTTCCAGTTAGAACTGGATGAGCAGGAAGCGTTATATGATCAGTTATGGAAAGATTACTTCAATAGCGTCAACATCAAAGAACGTCAGAATATTAAACTCCATGTGCAATATTTGCCAAAACGATACTGGCGTTATCTGAATGAAAAGTATCTTTAATGCTTGGGCGACGGACCTGAAAAGAAGTGTGCTTGAGAGCCACTTGCACTTTTAATTAAATCTGAGTAAAAAACAAGCTTGTCCTTACTTCTTGAATATGATTCTAAAAATGACAAAACCAAGAGCTAGAAAATGAAGAAATTAAGTTTTAAATGCCTATTCCTGGCAATGACCTGCTTAACTGTGGAGGTTATGGCTGAAACGCCGGATAAATCTAAGGATACTTATAGCCTTTGTGTGGATGAAACCATTCAGGAATTGGGACTGGGCAATATCAATAATGCAGTGGTGGAAATCTGCAGTAGCAGAACCAAAACATTATATAGCAAGCAGATCGTACAATTACTGGATCAAATCAAGAAGCAGAGTAAAGAATATCAACAGCCTGAACGCTACAACGACATTATGAAATCACAACAATTGTGGAAAAGTTTTGTGGATCAGGAATGTCGTAATGCGGGTGCGTATATCGGCTCGCCGATGTATGAGTATTGTCCGATGCAAAAATATGCAGAGCGAATCGAGCAGCTTAAGGAATACCTGAACTGATAAAATTTATTTTCAACAGCTTTACTCATAATCTAAAACTATAATTTAAATACACCTTAAGCTTGAGTAGGCGTATACTTCTGCCTCGAATAAAACAACACTATTCCAGCAAGGTGCATTGTGAGCTCTACCCAATCAGACTGGCTAAATTTTCTCAAACCTAACTATAAAGTCCTGCCTTTAAAGGAGAGGATGCTTTCCGGTGTCGGGGCTTTATGTGGCTTGGCGATTTCTTCACTCATTAGCTGGTACGTCTTGGGTGGCATGAATGCATGGTATATTGCACCCATGGGGGCTTCTTCGGTATTGTTATTTGCGCTACCCAATAGTCCCTTAGCGCAACCGTGGAATGTCGTGGTCGGGAATACCTTGGCTGGTTTAATCGGCGTTGCCTGTACTCATTTTTTACCTGATCTGACGAGTGCTTTTAGTGTGGCCGTCGGTCTGGCAATATTCCTGATGATGACCACAGATTCCCTCCATCCACCCAGTGGAGCAGTGGCGATTACCGCTGTGTTAGGAGGAGAAGCGGTACATCGGCTGGGTTTCCATTTTGTATTATATCCAGTGCTTTTGAACTCGATTTTATTACTGGTTTTTGCAGTGGTATTTAACCGTTTGATTGGACGGCATTATCCTTTGACGGCACATGTAAATGAACGTTCTAAAGACCCGACACCCACGCAGAAGGTCTCGATCCAGCCAAAAGATATTGAATATGCTTTAGAGCATCACACCGAGCTGTTGGACATTAGCCAATATGATCTGGAAAAAATCATTTTGGAAGCACAGGAGCGTGCCAATGAGCGTCTGGTCAATTCATTTGTCTGTCAGGATATTATGAGTCGGGATGTGATTAAACTGCATGAAAATGATGATATTTATCAGGCGCTGGATAAATTCAAGGCGGTTAACCTGATGAGCTTGCCTGTTGTCGATGCAGAAGAAAAACTGGTCGGGACGCTGGCTTTATATGAAGTGGTGGAATGGTTTAAAGGTGCGACCGATCCACGTAATTCATGGCAGCATTTTGTGCGCCAGATTATGAGCCGGAGAGTGGTAACCGTCGATCCGTTACAACCGATTCAGGATCTGGTGCCATACTTTGTTGAAAAGTCTTTTAACTATATTCCTGTGGTTGAAAATCAGCGTTTGATCGGCATCATCAGCCGTGCCGATATGATTGCGGCCTTGCAACAGCAGCTGAATCAAAAATTAAGTTAAAAAAAAGCTACGGTTGGATTAGGGGGAATTTCAACCGTAGCGACCAAAAAGGGAAAAGAGGATTAACGTTTTATGCCTTGGTCTTCATAGACTGTTTTCACAGGCTGGTTATAGCCTTGAACATGGTCAACACGCGCTTGCTCACGTTTTGGAATCACTAACCACAAAATCAGATATACCAAAATACCTGGAAAGGCAGCACTCATAATCGAGATCACAACAAAGATCAGGCGTAATAAATTGGCATTCCAACCAAATCGTTCCGCAATACCGCCCATTACACCAGCGATCATGCTTTGTTGGTTTGAGCGATATAAACCAGAGTTGGTCATCGAGTTTGTCTCCTTAAATTCATGAAACGGCAGCAAAAAGTAAAATATTCATTGAATGGCTGCTGTTATTTAAGAAATAGGGGCAATTGATTTTTTTTAAAGTTTAAACAGATGAGAGATTAGTTAAGTTGTGTAAATGGTTGCTGGAAAAAACAACAGTATCGCCTAAAATGCACCGACTTAAAGCACACTGCTTTTTAATTTGCTATTTCCATCTTGTTGCGGCCGTTTTGATGACTTTTTTAGGCAACGAACGGGCACCCAATTGAACCCTATATTTTATAAAATTTTAGGGAATGTAGTGAAAAGTACGCAATCGCGATGTTGATGTTAGAGATTTATGGTTATGCAGTTCAGGTTATTCTTACAGCATGTTAGTGTAGGAGTTTTATTGAGTCTAGGTTTGATGGCGTGTGATAGCCATCACGCTGAACCGGTAAGACAACAACCTCAGACGCAATCCGATCGTGAGGCGAGTCATGTCCTTGCAGACGAGCAAGAGCAAGCTTCCTCTGATACTGAAGCCATGTCACTCAATCAGGTTGCTGGACAAGCCACCTTGCCGCATCCTGTGGTACGTAAACATGATCATCATCAGCCTTCCGGGGCGGACTTGATTTATGCAGGCCGTTATCATGCCCGCATTCCCTGCACCGATCCTTTTGCAGGCTGTGTCAATAATGAAAAAGAAGCTGAATATATTCTGAATTTATTAAACGATGGTTCAGTGTACTGGACCAATACCAGTTTCGGACGTCTCGGTTCCGATCCTTCACGCAGTGTGGCCAAGATCGAGCAAACCTGTAAGCAGGTACACTGGCATGTGCATAAAGAACTGAATGAAATTATGGTACGTTGTGATGCTGCCGATTTAAATCTGTATTACCAGATTAACTCAAATCGGGATCTGGTTTTAAATCTGGACAAGATGTGGAATGAAGGGAATGGCAATAACCGGAAGTTCTTTAAAGAATATCCTTTTCCGCAGCAAGCCTATGTTTTTAAAAGGGTGGAATAAACGGCCATCTTTTGCAAAACAAAAAAAGAGCGCATGAAGCGCTCTTTTTTTACAGCTTGGATTAGTAATCGAAGCTAAAGTGTTCTGGTGCAAGTGAAGTCAAGGTGCGAGATGTTGTTACCATTGACTCGGCATGGCCTTGTGCACGTGGTAATAAACGGTCGAAGTAGAAATCAGCAACCTTGATTTTTGCTTTATAGAATTCAGGGGTTTCGATACCGTTACCTGCTTCGAGTTTCTCAGATGCAATCACTGCTTGTTGTGCCCAGAAGTAAGCCATCATCACATAACCAGAGAACATCAAGAAATCAACCGAAGCTGAAGAAACGATGTCACGGTCTTTACGTGCAGCTAGCATGATACGAACAGTTAAAGTGTTCCATTGTGCACAAAGCTTGGTTAAATCCCATGCGAAACGGCGTAAGTATTTATTACGTGCGTGTGCTGCACAGAATTTCAAGATTTCAGCTGTGTAATCACGAACCACTTTACCTTTTGAGCTTAACAGGACTTTACGACCAATCAAATCAAGTGCCTGAATCCCTGTAGTACCTTCGTACAAGGTTGAGATACGTGCATCACGTGCGATTTGTTCCATACCCCATTCACGGATATAGCCATGACCGCCATACACCTGCATACCATGGTTAGCTGCTTCTAGACCCAGTTCAGTCAAGAAACCTTTTAGGATTGGCGTATAGAAACCAAGTTTGTCGTCATATTCTTCAAATTTCGCCTGATCACCATTTGCCAACGCATCAGACATTTTGTCCGCAAGCTTGGCTGCATGATAGATCATTGAGCGGCCACCTTCAGCAATCGCCTTTTGCGTCAACAACATACGACGAACATCGGCATGGTGAATAATTGCATCACCTACACGTTCAGGTTCTTTTTTACCTGAAAGGGCACGCATTGACATACGGTCTTTGGCATACGGTAAAGCACCCTGGAAAGAAAGCTCGGCATGCGCAATACCTTGCACTGCGGTACCGATACGTGCCGTGTTCATGAAGGTAAACATGGCATGTAAGCCTTTGTTCACTTCACCGATCAAATAACCAGTTGCATTGTCAAAGTTCAATACGGCAGTTGCAGATGCTTTGATCCCCATTTTGTGTTCGATAGAACCACAAGACACGGCATTACGTTCACCTACACCACCATCCGCAGTCGGGATGAATTTAGGTACGATGAATAAAGAGATACCACGTGTACCTGCAGGTGCATCCGGAAGGCGAGCCAAAACGATATGGATGATGTTTTCGGTTAAATCGTGTTCACCCGCAGAGATGAAGATCTTGGTGCCAGAAATTTTATAGGTACCGTCTGCATTTGGCTCTGCTTTGGTTTTGACTTGACCTAAGTCTGTACCACATTGAGGCTCGGTTAAGCACATGGTGCCCGACCAGGTACCTTCAACCAGTTTAGGCATATAGGTATTTTTTTGCTCGTCTGTACCGAACTGCATGATGGTGTTCATACAACCTGTACTTAAACCTGGGTACATGGTGAAAGACCAGTTCGCGGTTCCCATCATTTCTGATTTGATCAGGTTTAAAGACATTGGCAGGCCTTGACCACCAAACTCTTCTGGATACGAAAGACCTTGCCAGCCACCCATCACAAATTGGTCATACGCTTCTTTAAAGCCTTTCGGTGTCGTCACCTCACCGTTATTAAAGGTACAACCTTCTTCATCACCTGACTGGTTGAGCGGAGAAAGCACGTTTTCGCAATAATCTGCCGCACCTTCAAGAATCATATCAACTGTATCAGCATCCGCATTTTGACCACTTGTCAAAGTTTGGTAATGTGCTGGATAATCTAACATTTCGTTCATTAAGAAACGAATATCACGGAGCGGGGCTTTATAAGCTGGCATAATCTTAATCCTGTATTTGAATCATTTTGGATTATCTGTTTCGATACTTTGATTATTCACAATGGTGATAAAAATACATTGATAATCACTGGGGAAAAGAATGTCAGAAAAGCGAATCGTCTAGATTCGATGAAGATGGAAAAATCACTTTTCTGTGGGTGTTTAAACTTATATTAAACGTGAAAAATACTTAATTCTATACTTGAAAATATAATGATATAAGGGTGTTTGGTAAAGCTATGCGTCTAAAATATTTAACTTTATGTTTAATGGGTCTCAGTCTTTCTGCATGTTCTCAACATGTCATTAAAACCAATCCAGCTACGGCGAACCTCGAGCAGAAGGCAGTGAATAGCCTGAATGCCATCTACGAATATCCAAGCTATGACTACCGTGGAAAATTCAATATTCATGTTGATCAGGAGCCGAGTAAAAATAAGGCAAAAGCTGAACCTGCCTCTTTAGATCCAGCGCTTAAGCAAAAAGTGGAACAATACTTAAAAGAGCAAAAGGTCAACTTAAACAATAAACAGAAGCAGGCTTTGTATACAGCACTGGCGCAGGAACAAAAAAGTGCTGGTCGTTCCAAGGCCGACAAGTTTACCCAGGTCATGACCAATATCCTGAACGAGATGCAGTTTGAATATGAGGGTTCGGTGCATTATCGTCAGAAAATGGGTTCCTTAAATCTGACGGCGCGTTATGAAAAGCCAACCTTGCTGGTGCAGGCCAAAGTGCCGATGGTGCTTGATCTGAATCATTATAAATTCTATATCAACTACTTCGCCTTGATGCCTTATCTGGTCAATAAAGAGAACCAGAACAAGCTAGCCTATCTGGATTTTTCAAAATATCAGGATGCTTTCAAGCAAGTGGATTACAAGAAATTTGCTGAATATGTGAAAGCATCCAGTGCGGTTTATTATCGTCTTGCCGATCAAAAGAATATTCAGGCCTTATCCGTTTCCTCTGCTGATCAGGCTGCAGGCGTGGTGGAAAAAATCCGTTTAAAAACCTCGGTTGAAGAACTGATCCTGCAAGCGAATTTATATAGCAAGGTCAATGAAAAATATTTGATGCAAAGCGTTTTAAATCTGAACGCACAGAATTTAGAAAAACTGGTTGTAGATGAAGTGGCGAATGCCGAGCAGGCAAAATCTAAAGCATCGTTACTCGATGCAAAAGATTCGGCAGATGATGCCAGCTTGGTAAGCCAACAGCTCTACCGTCTTGTAAATCAGCATTTTGGTGTTGAGGATGTCGGGGAAGCCGATGCTGATGAAAGTGCAGATACGGCGGAAGCTGCAGCGGCACGTGCAGCAGCGGCTGACGATAAAGCATCTGAATATCCAGAAGGAGCTGATGAGCTAGACGCAGCTGAAGATGAGCAGGCGGGTTTATCTGAGCAACAATGTACGGCCCTGCAAACAACCCCCAAAATCACCTATGGCGATGTACAGTATTGTCAAAGTGTTTATGGCATTGATGTGTTCTCGGATCAGCCAGCAGAACCTGGTTTCTTGACTTATATCCAGAAATTACAAGCGGTTGAAAAAGATTTCGCTGTTTACGATCAAAACCAGTTTATTGATGATCAGGCATTTAAAGCACTTTGGCTGAAACATCAGGCGGATATTGAGAAAGCTTTACCGCCTGTCGATAAACGTAATCCATTTGTGATGGATGTTGGACTGGATGCTAAAGGACGTGCTGTGAAGATTGACTATGATTTAAATTATGGTCTGCCTGAGTTGAAATCACGGTTTAATATCAAGGCCGATATGCTGATTTCCAATTATGGTCAAGGCACACCGATTGACCAGGCTCAGTTGAAGCAGGCGAAAACATGGGCTGAAGCCAGCAAAGGTTCAATGCTTGAGCAGGCAGTGAACAGCTTCTCGGAAAAGTTGGGGCAGGCGGGTATTCAGGAGCGCTCAGCCGAGCCATATCGCTTATCTTTAGATGATCAGCTCAACCTTATTGCCGAGCAGCGTTACGATGCAACACGTGCTTATGAGCCAACCTATAAGGCGGTGTTCATTGCCAAATTGACAGAAAGCGCACCACAAATTGTCCAGCGTTACTCAAGCCAAGAGTTGCAGGAGATTGCCAGTGTATATGCGTATTGGTATGCCGATGAGGATATTTATAATCCAGAAGGCAAAGCACTACAAAAGATCGAAACTTTGCAAAAGAAACATCATCTGCAAGATGAAGACCAGTTTGATGATGATTTAGGGCGTTCAGTTCACCATATTGTCAGTGATGCGATACAGGGTGAACAAGATCGTCAGGCATGGAAAAAGCTACAGGCTCAATACAAGCAGCCGCAACAGTTATTTGCCAAGCAATACCAAATCCAGTTCGAACAAGAAAATGGCGCTTCAACTGAGGAAAAAGTTTTACTTGCGCAAACGGCAAATATCTTGGGACAAGTATATGTCGATGCACGTAAAAACCGACTGTCTGAACAATCGATTAAAGCTTTAAAGATTGAACATAATGAATTTATTGATTATGAAATCTTTAAACAGGTCTATCAGAAGATGTTAAATCTGAAGTAATCCACCACAAAAAAGAGCCTGTAATATACAGGCTCTTTTTCTATCTAATTTTCAATTGATTATAAAAAATCTTTCAGCTCGGGTTTAACCCCGTTCCAGATGGAGAAGGCTTCAATGGCCTGACCGACCAGCATGCCGAAACCATCCGTCGCAGGCACTTGGCGTTGTTGGGCCTGATCGAGAAAAGTGGAGGGTTTGCCATACGCCATTTCATAAGCATGATGGAAAATCAAGCTTTCAGGCAACTGCAAGGCATCTCCCGTTAAACTTGCTGAAGTTGCATTAATCACGAAATCAAATTCACCTGACAGTTGCTCGAGACCGATCGCTTTTAGCTCAGTTTGCGGGACAGCATCTTTTAAATCTTCAACCAGTTGTTGTGCGCGGGCGAGGGTGCGATTCGCAATCACAATCTGTTTTGCGCCTGCCTGTACTAGAGGATAAATCACGCCACGGGTTGCACCACCAGCCCCTAAAATCAGAATGCGGCTATCTTTAAGTTCCCAGCCGAGCGCTTGAATCGCTGCAACCAGGCCCTGGCCATCGGTATTATCGCCATACAGTTTGCCATCCTGCATCCAAAGCGTATTCACGGCTTTGGCAATCTTGGCACGTTCAGTCAATTGATCACATAGCGCAAAGGCTTGTTCTTTAAACGGTACGGTGACATTCATTCCCGCACCATTCTGGGCAAAGAAGTCTTTGGCGGTACTTTCAAAACCATCCAGTGGCGCAAGAATTTTTCTATAGTTTAAGTCGACCCCGGTTTTTGCTGCGAATGCATGATGTAACTCTGGTGAGCGTGATTGTTCAATCGGGTTTCCAATTACAGCAAATTGTTTGGTCATGGGCGAATCATTCTTATACGTTAGTTGAAGTGTATAAAGTTGGGGGGGATGCTGCAATATTGATTTACATCTGAATATGCCAAGAAGGCATGATTTCAGGACAAGAACATGATTTGATATTTTTAGATTGTTGTAAGCGTTGAGACTGGTTTTAAGGATGAGTATTTATTTAATTCGGCATGCACAAAGTGAAGCGAATAGGAATGGCCGTACACGATCACATGCTGCCATTGAACTAAGTGAGCAGGGGTGGCAGCAGGCAAAACAACTTTGCGAAGTCTTACCACCTATTGATCATGTCATGATTTCTAAATACCACAGGACTTATCAGACCGCACAACCAATTTTACTCAAGTATCAGATCACAGCAGAAATCGACGACAACTTGCATGAGTTTAGTTATCTTTCGGAAAGAAGGTGCGTGAATACCAATCTGGATGATCGTAAGCAATGGGTCAATGCGTATTGGGAAAGAATGGATGATGAATATCGTGATGCCGATGATGCTGAATCTTTTGCTGACTTATATGGGCGAGTGCAATGTGTTCATGAAAAATTAAATCAATTAGCGCAGCAATATGTGCATAAGAATTTGGCCGTATTTACACATGGTCAGTTTTTACAATTATTGCTCACACTAAAACATGCACCACAGCATTTAAGTCGAGAACTGATGCAAGATTTTAGACAGAATTTAATCCAGCAACCCATCCCAAATACCGCAATCTTTTTATTTTAGGAATCTGCAAAAAAACTCATCCCTGAATTATATGTCAGGGATGAATTTTTTCATTTATTGATTTAGACCTAACCAGTCTCTTGGTTTTAGATAATAATCGGTGAGACGCTTCTCTGCCGAATCTGCATCCCATTCAGGACGATATGACCAACCCGCCAGATTAGGCAAGCTCACCAGGATTGATTCAATGCGCCCACCTGTCTGTAGACCAAATAAGGTACCACGGTCATAGACCAGGTTATATTCGACATAACGACCACGACGGTATAATTGGAACTCACGTTGCGCCTCGGTATAAGGCTGTTCACGATGCTTTTCAAAAATCGGCAAGATCGCGTCTAAATAACCATTTCCAACGGCCTGCATATATTTAAAACAGGTTTCAAAATCCCACTGGTTCAAATCATCAAAGAATAAACCACCGACACCACGCTGTTCATCACGATGTTTTAAATAGAAATAATCATCACACCATTGTTTATGTTCCGCATAGACCTGTTCACCAAAAGGCTGGCACAGGTCATAAGCTTTTTGATGCCAATTCAGCACATCCTCATCATCTGGATAGAATGGGGTTAAGTCAAAACCGCCACCAAACCACCATACCGGATCCTGACCTTCAGGCTCAGCCACAAATAGGCGAACATTGGCATGAGACGTTGGGATATTCGGATTTTTCGGGTGAATTACCAACGAGACACCCAAGGCTTGTGCTTTCGCGCCTGCAATTTGCGGATGACGTTCAGTGGCAGAGGCGGGGAGTTTACTGATATTGATATGGGAGAACATGACCCCCCCTTTTTCAATGACTTCACCATTTTGCAAAACACGAGAGCGACCGCCGCCGCCTTCGGTTCGTTGCCAATCATCAATGATAAACTCAGCGGTTCCACCGCCTGCACGTTCCTGTTGCTCTAGTCCTGCACAAATGCGTGCCTGTAGATCGAGTAAAAACTCGCGAACACGTTGAATATCAGCTGAAGTTGGATGCTGCATGATGATCCTCTTGATAAGATCTAGGAATTACTGATATCAAAACATAAATCCATAAAAAAAGTAAGGGATTTTTGAATCTATATGAAATATGCATGATTTAGGATGAAAAATCGTGTTCAGTTAATCTTGGTTTTTACTTTGACCTTTGGAACGGTTCTTTTCAATAAGCTCATTAATTTCTTCATTGTATAGCCAAGTATTTAAAATACCTTCAGAACTTTCCAGGCCAGTTATATCTAAAAAATGTTCAAATGTACCGGCAACCTGCTCTCGATCATCAGTACCCAGTGAATCGGGATCAATTTGATGGATACCGTCTGAAAGTATTTTTAGCCGTTGCTGTTTACTGGGTTGAGCTGAATGCTGATAGAGTTGGATATACGCTTCAGCAGTCTCAGCGACCTTTTTATTCAATAATTTTTTTAACTGAGGATCTTGAACGCCTGAATATAGACGGCCATCTGTCAAAAAATGATCTTGTTGCTGGAATTGATTCAATTGATTGATAATTCCAGCGTTTAATGGATGATCTGTATTCTCTTTTGCTTGCGTACAGCTACAGAGTAGTAGAACAGCTGCGGCTAAGAAAATACTGAATAATTTCATTTTGATAAATTCTCTTCTCTCAGCAAAAGATGACTCTAAAGTCAGAAATCATCTTTTTTATAGAGATGATCCATACGTTCACGTTTGGTTTTTAAATATTGTTCATTGAATGGATTACGGCCCACCGTAAGCGGAACACGTTCAACCACATTAATCCCCAGATCAGTCAATGCTTTGAGTTTGAGGGGATTATTGGTCACCAGTTTCACTTCTTTGACTTGAAGATGATCCAGCATGATACTGCACATATCATAACGACGTGCATCGGCAGGCAGGTTTAATAACAGGTTCGCATCAACCGTATCATGACCTTGGTCCTGTAAGGCATAGGCGCGGATCTTGTTGGTCAAGCCAATACCACGTCCTTCCTGGCGCAAATATAAAATGACACCTTGGCCCGCTTCATTAATCAGGCGTTGGGTGGCTTGTAACTGGGGGCCGCAATCGCATTTAAGCGAGGCGAAAGCATCACCCGTCAGGCACTCAGAATGGATACGCACAAGCACAGGCTTATCTGGAGCAGTTTCTAGCCCTTTAGAAAGCGCCACATGTTCCTCACCCGTTTCCGGATCTTGAAACACGGAAATATTGAAGTCACCAAAGGCAGTCGGCAGCTTTGATGTTGCAATAAATTCAATCGGCACAGAGAACTCACTATGATCATAAAAACTGTCTGAGTATAGCTTAATGTGTGAAGATTGCGCGAACCGGAATTTCTGATTTTTTATATAAGTTTTTCTTTTTCATACAAAGCACACAATAATGGTTGATAAACAGTGACATAATTCAGGATAATCTACGGGTCATTCTTTAAAAATTGTAGAAGAATGTTCAGCACTACATCATTCGCACGTGTGGCTGATTGAAGGTAGATCATATTTAATTGTATGATTGCCCCCATTTAACCCAGCTTCGGACTTGCCAGGCTTAAAAAGGCTTTGCCACATTATGTTGTATACCGAAATTCCAACTCAACGCCCTGTTACGCCATTGTTAGATGGAATTGATCATCCACAACAATTACGTCAGCTCGAGCAAAGCCAACTCGTTCAAGTGGCGGATGAGTTACGTCAATATATTTTGTATGCAGCTGGGCAGAGTGGCGGACACTTTGGTGCAAATTTAGGTGTGGTCGAACTGACCGTAGCCTTGCACTATAGCTTTAACACACCAGATGATCGTCTGGTCTGGGATGTCGGTCATCAAGCTTATCCACATAAAGTGCTGACAGGACGTCGTGAACGTATTACCACCATTCGCAGCAAGGATGGCCTGGCAGCTTTCCCTGCACGTGATGAATCTGAATTTGATACCTTTGGTGTAGGTCATTCCTCAACTGCCATTTCAGCAGGGCTGGGTATGGCATTGGCACGCCGTTATCAAAAAGATCCATGTGATGTTGTTGCAATCGTCGGTGATGGAGCAATGACCGCGGGCATGGCATTCGAAGCGATGAATGATGCCGTTGCGCATGATGCGGACTTGATCGTGGTATTAAATGATAACGATATGTCGATCTCGTGTAGTACCGGTGGTTTTGCCAAACATCTGGCTGCAATCTGGGAAACAGGGCAGTTGATTAATGTGAATGAACAGGGTGAAGCCTATGTTCAGCCGCATCCTAAGTGGACGTATAATTCACGTTTACATCAATCAGCGACCGATGCCGCTGATAATTTATTTAAAGCAATTGGTTTTGATTATTTCGGACCATTTGACGGGCACGATGTGGAGCAACTGGCGCAAGTGTTCCATGCGTTGAAAAAGCGTAAAGGCCCCCGTCTGGTTCATATTTATACTAAAAAAGGGAAAGGTTTTGCACCTGCGGAAGCAGATCCGATTACCTATCATGCCATTACTAAAATTGCGCCTACAGCTGCTGCACCGGTAAAAAAATCACCTCCTAAATACTCAGATGTATTTGGGCAATGGCTATGTGATGAAGCCGCTCAAGATGAGCGCCTGCTTGCCATTACACCAGCAATGTGTGAAGGCTCGGGGATGGTGAAGTTCGCCCAGCAATATCCTGAACGTTTCTTTGATGTGGCGATTGCGGAACAACATGCAGTGACTTTAGCTGCGGGTATGGCATGTGAGGGTTTAAAACCGGTAGTCGCGATTTATTCAACCTTCTTGCAACGTGGTTACGACCAGCTGATCCATGATGTGGCCTTGCAAAATCTGGATGTCACTTTTGGGATCGATCGTGCAGGTTTGGTCGGTGAGGATGGCCCAACCCATGCGGGTGCTTACGATTACGCCTATATGCGTACTGTGCCGAATATGGTAATTATGGCGCCGAAAGACGAAAATGAATGTCGTCAGATGCTACATACCGCTTACCTCTATGAAGGACCAACAGCAGTCCGTTATCCGCGTGGCGCAGGTACCGGTGTTGAAATTCAACAGCAAATGACAGCTTTGCCAATTGGCAAGTCGGAAATCGTGGCTGAATTTAATGTTGATGCTGAACAGCACATCAGCATTCTGGCTTTTGGTAGCCGCGTTGCGCCATCGGTTGACGCTGCAGAACAGTTTGCAAATCAGCATGCTATTGGCGTGCGTGTTGTGAATATGCGTTTTGTAAAGCCATTGGACGAACAAATGATTCGTGATTTGGCAGGAAGCACACAACTGTTTGTCACTGTTGAAGAACATGCCGTAATGGCGGGCGCAGGCAGTGCCGTCAATGAATTCATGGCACATGCCAAGATTGTCAAACCGATCCTGAATCTGGGGTTGCCAGATACATTCTTACATCAAGCCACACATCAGCAAATGTTGCAAGATTGTGGTTTGGATGCTCAGGGAATTTTAGCTTCAATTGAGCAAGCTTGGTTCTAACTTATAAGTTGATGTAAACGCGAAAATAATTTTTCGCAACATTTTTCCCCTAAAAGCGCTTATATTTGCTAGAATATACGCGCTTTTATGCATTATTCTTTGTCAAAATCTTCAAATTTGTAGTGGGTGTTCAATGGAACCTATGGTGGTTATGGCTGCGCGTGCGGCTCAAACAGTTGGTCAAGAGCTTTTAAAGGCACATCAAAATCGTCATAAACTCGATTTACAAGTTGAAGAAAAAGGCATTGATGGTCCGGTAACACGTGTTGATCGTTACTTGGAACAACTTACAATTGATACACTTCGCAAAAGCTATAAAAACCACAGCTTCCTTGGTGAAGAGTTTGGTATGCAAGAAGGTAAAGGTCACGATGCAGACTGGTGCTGGGTGATTGATCCTTTAGACGGTACACAAAACTTTATCAACGGTTTCCCGCATTTCTGTATTTCTATCGCAGTACAACATAAAGGTGTGACTCAACACGGTGTGATCTATGATCCGGTACGTGATGAGCTATTTTCTGCGAGCCGCGGTCGTGGTGCAGTGATGAACCAGCGCCGTATCCGTGTCAATGTTAAAGAAAACCTTGAAAATACTTTCCTTGCAGTCGGTCATCCGTACCGTGCCAAGCGTAATGGTGAAATCGTTTCTTATGCCGAGCAACATTTTGCATCATTATTGGCAGTGACTAAATCTGGCGCGCAAATTCGTCGCGGTGGTTCAGCTGCTTTGGATTTGGCCTATGTTGCTGCAGGTCGTTTTGATGGTTTCTTCGAACTTGGCTTAAAACCTTGGGATATCGCTGCGGGCGAATTAATCGTGAAAGAAGCGGGCGGTGTTGTTGTTGATGCGCGCGGTGGCAATGAATCATTTGATAATGGTCAGGTGCTTGCATGTTCATTGAAGATGTTAAAGCCATTGATGCAAAACGTTGTTCCAGCTTGGGGCGATGCTGCAAAATAATTTGTAGGTTAAAAAAAGAGTAGCATCTAGCTACTCTTTTTTTTGTGTAATAGGGCGGGAATAATAAATAGCTGAGATAAAAGTAAAATAATGGTATTGATTAAATAGGCAGCCCAATACGGTGGAGCATGCATTGATCCGAAAAGGGCAATCAGGAATTGTCCAATCACGATGCAGCTGCAGGCTGTGTAGGTAAGGATGGGATAGGTTGTATCCAGTTTCAGTAAGGTTGAGAGGCCACGGGCAATAAAATAAATTGAAAAAAGAACACAGGTTAAAATGACTCCTTTAACCGGATATTCAAAGACGTATCCAGCATCGTGAATAAAGGGGTAGGGATTTTCCTGCTGTCCATGATAAATAATATTCAAACACCCGAATAACCATAAACCCAGTAATAATCTGATCAGCATAAAATTATTTTGTAGTTTATTTTCCATGTTTTATTTAAAGTAATCTGTTGTTGTCACACAGAATAATTGTACATTTAATAGAAGTGTATCGCTTATTTGTGATCGCCAGCCCCAGTATTTTCTAAAAAAACGTGACTTTCTTAAAGTTTCTGCTATAATCCGCCCACGCACTTAAATTCCAGTTCATTACCTGAACATTCAGTTCTATTCATATTAGCGCACGCTGTCCATAGAGAGGACCACATCTTGCGCCCAAATCGCTTAGCGATTCTTCAGGTTGAGGCAGTAATCAAGCGTGCGTTTAGTCCACATCGTCGTTATTCGGATCGCCGCTGAATTTCATATATTTTCAGCTTGAGTCGCTTTGCCGCTTGTTGCCGATGTCTATTTTTTGTATTTATTAAAATGGAGCACCCACAAGGGTGAAACTCTCTATGAGCAAAACTTTTGCCGAATTTTCTTTGCACGAAACCTTACAACAAGCCCTAGAAGGTTTAGGTTTTACGACACCAACTCCTGTGCAAGAACAAGCGATTCCAGCTGCATTAGAAGGTAAAGATTTATTAGTTTCAAGCCAGACCGGTTCTGGTAAAACAGCAGCATTTTTACTTCCTACATTAAACGCTTTAGCGGGTGAAGATACTTTTGTGCCATTCAAAGAGCGCATGAAAGCAGTCACTCAGCCATCGATTTTAGTTATTTCTCCTACGCGTGAATTGGCTCAACAAGTAAGCCAAGATGCGATTGCATTTGTACGTCACATGAAAGGTGTTCGTATTGCTGCAATTATGGGCGGTATGCCTTTCGGTAAGCAAATCCAGCAGCTTAAAGGTGCACAAGTTGTCGTTGCGACTCCAGGTCGTTTACTTGACCTTGTAAACCGTCGTCAAATTAAACTTGATAAAGTTGAATCATTAATTGTTGATGAAGCAGACCGTATGCTTGATCTTGGCTTCTCTGAAGATTTAGAAGCAATTGGTGAATTGGCTGCAAACCGTAATCAAACATTAATGTTCTCTGCAACTTTTGCTGATCGTATTATCCGTCTTGCTGAACGCATGATGAATGATCCGCAACGTATTGCCATCGAAACTGGTCACAGCACCAATACTGATGTAACTCAAACATTACATTGGACGGATGGCTTCGAACACAAGAAAAAATTATTAACTCACTGGTTATCTGATGAGTCTGTAGATCAAGCGGTTGTATTCGCAAGCACGCAAGAAGATACTGATATGCTTGCTGAAGAATTAGCTGAAGCGGGTCACTCTGTTGTTGCACTCCATGGTGCGATGCCACAAACCGTTCGTAACCGTCGTTTACGTAGCATTCGTGAAGGTCGTGCAAAAATCCTGGTTGCAACCGATGTTGCGGCGCGTGGTTTAGACGTACCGACCATTTCACACGTCATTAACTTCGGTTTACCGATGAAAAATGAAGACTATGTACACCGTATTGGTCGTACAGGTCGTGCGGGTCGTACCGGTCAAGCTGTGACTTTGGCAACTTACCGTGAGCGTGGCAAAATCCGTGCTTTGGAAGATTATTTAGACGCACGTTTAAATGTATCTGAAATCGAAGGTTTAGAACCATCTCCACCTCCTGCACGTTCAGGTCGTGACGGTGGCGGTCGTGGTCGCGGTGGTCGTGATGGCGGCGGTCGTGGTCGCGGTGGTTTTGGCGGTGGTCGTCGTTTTGAAGGTGAAGGTAACTTCAAACGTCGTGAAGGCGGTGATGATCGTCCACGTCGTAGCTTCGATGACAAGCCACGTGGTGAGCGTCCATCGTTTGGTGGCGAAGATCGTCCACGTCGTGAGTTTAACTCTGACCGTCCACGTCGCGAGTTCAATTCAGATCGTCCACGCCGTGAAGGCGGTTTTGAAGACCGTCCACGTCGCGAATTTAATTCAGATCGTCCACGTCGTGAAGGCGGTTTTGATGATCGTCCAAAACGTAGCTTTGGTGGTGAAGACCGTCCACGTCGCGAGTTCAATTCTGATCGCCCACGTCGTGAAGGTGGTTTCAACGATAAACCGCGTTTTGACTCAAATGACGACAACCGTGGTAACCGTGTAGATTACAAACCACGTCGTGAAGGTAGCTTCGGTGACCGTCCTAAACGTGATTTTGGCGATCGTCCACAGCGTGAAGGTGGTTTCGGTGATCGTCCAAAGCGTAGCTTCGGTGATGACCGTCCAAAACGCAGCTTCGGTGGTGATGACCGTCCAAAGCGTAAGTTTGGTAGCGATGAGCGTCCAGTACGCGGTTCACGTGAAGAAACTTTCGGTGGCGACCGTCGTCGCAAAAACGATTTTTAATCGTTAAAAACCGATAGAATGAAGAAGCCAGTTGAAAAACTGGCTTTTTTATTTCGGTTTAGTCATGTAAAATTATAAAAATGTGTACTAATTCAAACTTTATATAAGAAATGAATAAGGTGAAGCAAAATAAAAGCCTTTTGAGTCAAGCTTGGTCTTTCATGTGTAGTGAAGGGCTGCCATGCCTATTCGTCATTTTAATGCTGTGTAACGGTTTGTTTTTTGCTTATGCGTTATTTGATATGATTAATACTGAATCATTTAATGTTAATTCTCATCCAACCACCAGCCAAATTGTTCCCAAGAATAACTACATAAATTAAATACTCTTGATACATCCCTTATCAAAATGGAAACAAGCGTTTAGTGTTTCAGTGTATAGTATGCGTGCATAAAAAGTGCAGGAAAGAATGCCATTATGAATAATCCATCTCCTCTTGATCGTGAAGCCTTAATTGAAGTTAAAAACTTAAGCTTTAATCGGGGAGAGCGCGTCATTTATGACGATATCAGTCTTAAGATTCGTCGTGGTCAGATTACTGCAATTATGGGACCGTCCGGTACCGGTAAAACCACCTTGTTACGTTTGATTGGTGGACAGTTAAGCCCAGATCATGGCGAAGTGCTATTGGACGGTAAAAATATTGCCACCATGTCACGTCATGAGTTGTTCGCTGCGCGCGCGCGTATGGGCATGTTATTCCAGAGTGGTGCATTGTTCACCGACATGTCGGTCTATGAGAATGTCGCATTTCCAATCCGCGCACATACCAAATTGCCAGAACATCTGATTGCAGAACTGGTGGCATTAAAACTGGAATCGGTTGGATTGCGTGGTGCTGAACAGTTGATGCCAACCGAGCTTTCGGGTGGTATGAACCGTCGTGTTGCCTTGGCGCGAGCGATTGCACTGGATCCTGAGCTAATCATGTATGATGAGCCATTTGCAGGCCAGGACCCAATTGTGATGGGGGTATTGACCCGTCTGATCCGTTCCTTGCGCGATGCTTTGGATCTGACTACGATTATCGTATCGCATGATGTGGCCGAGACCTTATCGATTGCGGATTATATTTATGTGGTTGCAGAAGGTAAAATTCAGGGTGAAGGTTCACCAGAACAACTAAAAAACCATGCTTCACCTTTTGTCCGTCAGTTTTTAACAGGTTCGGCTGAGGGACCTGTGGAATATCAATTTACTCATCAAGCATATTTAGATAACGAGGTTCGTCCATGAATGCGATTGCCTGGCTAGGTAGACTCGTTATTGAGCGAATAAAAGGCATCGGTGCTGCCGCGCTGATGCTCCTGCAAGTTTTATTTTCCATGCCATCGAAAGGTGGTTTTCGGCGCTTTGTTTACCAGATGTATCGTGTGGGGGTGATGTCCCTGCTGATTATTGCGGTTTCCGGTTTGTTTATTGGTGCCGTGCTGGGCTTGCAGATGTATAGCATTCTGGTCACTTTTGGTAGTGAAGCAATGCTGGGTACTGCAATTTCACTGACCTTGCTGCGAGAACTTGCTTCTGTCGTTGCTGCCTTATTATTTGCAGGACGTGCAGGCTCGGCCTTGACAGCTGAAATTGGTTCCATGAAACAGAGTGAACAGCTTGCCAGCATGGAAATGATTGGTGTTGATCCACTACGTCAGATTGTGGCTCCTCGTCTATGGGCCGGTATTGTCAGTTTGCCCATGCTCACGGTCATTTTTGCAAGCATTGGTATTATTGGCGGCAAGCTGGTTGGTGTTGATTTTTTAGGTGCTGATGAAGGTTCGTTCTGGAGTGGTATGCAAAGCAGCGTCCAGTTCTGGCATGACATTTTTAATGGCACCATTATTAAAAGCATTGTCTTTGCTTTGATTTGTACATGGGTGGCGGTGTATCAGGGCTATGCCTGTGAACCAACCCCAGAAGGTATCGCGACTTCAATGACCAGAACGGTCGTATATTCTTCACTTTGTGTATTAGGTTTTGATTTCGTGTTGACTGCGGTCATGTTCGGAGGGATTTAATGAAATCACGTACTAGTGAGCTGGCCGTAGGTATTTTTGTCATTATCTTCGGTGTCGCTCTATTTTTTCTGGCGATGAAGGTCAGTGGCTTGGTGGGTACTAATCTGCGCGACAGCTACAGCATGACAGCACAGTTTGACAATGTGAATGGCTTGAAGCCACGTGCCAAAGTGACCATGAGTGGTGTAACCATTGGTCGTGTTGAATCAATTACGCTTGATCCGGTTTCTCGTCTGGCCACCGTTAAATTTGATCTGGATGGTAAGCTGACCAGCTTTAATCCAGAGCAGCTCAAAGAAGTGCAGAACAATGCGCTGGAAGAGTTACGCTATAGTTCTGACTATGAGCAAGCGAATGCTGCGAAACAAAAAGAAATGGAACAGCAACTTACCAGTAACATGACCTCCATCACCACACTCGATGAAGATGCTTATATAATGGTAGCAACCAATGGTCTATTGGGTGAGAAATATTTGAAAGTTGTTCCGGGCGGTGGTGTGAACTATCTCAAACGGGGTGACGTGGTTTCAAATACCCAGGGCACCATGGATTTAGAAGATTTGATCAGTAAATTTATTACTGGTGGTGCTGGTAAAGCCACATCAAGCTCAACAGCGACAGAAAGCCCAGCTTCACAGCCTGCTGCTGAAGCAGAACCTTCTTTTGTTGAGTAATTCAGGTTAGGAGATTGAAGTGAATACATTATTGAAACAAACGCTAACCGCAAGCGTATTATCGACAATGCTTGCAAGTGCGGCATTTGCGGCACCAACTGAAACCCCGCCTGACTTTGTTAAACGTGTAGCTGATGGCTTAATTACGCGTCTAAAAGCGGATCATGCCAAGTTGCAGAATAACCCGGCACTGGTGAAAAGCATTATTCGTCAAAACCTTGATCCATATGTGGATTCTCAAGCGTTTACCCGTATTGTATTGGGGACATATGCGAATAACCAGTATACCAATGCTGCACAACGTGCACAGTTCGAGAAGAACTTCCGTGAAGTGATTATCGAGAACTATGGCGGCGCTTTCGCAAAATATACCAATGAAAGCTACACCATGCGTCCGTTCAAATCGACCAACAGCAAAACGCCTGTAGTGACTTTGGATTTCTTGCATAATGGCGAGAAAATCCCGGTTTCGTTCCAGTTGGCGGATAAGGGCGACCAGTGGAAAGTACGTAACATCAACGTGTCTGGCATCGATTTGGGCTTGCAGTTCCGTAACCAGTTCGCTGCAACGGTGCAACGTAACGGTGGCGATATTAATAAAGCGATTGCGACCTTTAAACCAGATGCAGATGCTGCAGTTAGCAAAAAATAAGTAGGTGACAGGTGATTCAGTATATTGATCAGCAATTGGTCGTTTCAAAAACGATTAATTTTGCAAATGCAGAGCAGATCTACCAAGCTGGCTTAAAGCATATTCAGCAGCATAAGAATTTTCCTCTGGTTGTTGATCTGCGCCAGCTTGAGCAGGGCAATACTTTATCGTTGGCGGTACTGGTGCAATGGTTGCGTCAGACACCAGACAGTAAAGGGCTGCATTTCAAAAATGTGACTGAAAAAATGCTGAAAATCATCCAGGCCTGTCATTTGCAGGATGATCTGAAATTAATTTAAAGATCACTTGTCGCAATAAAAAAGCACCGTCAGGTGCTTTTTTATTAGATCCATTTCTTCCAGCGGAAGTAGATGGTCGGACCAATCAGGAAGGTTAACACCAGCGTGATCACAATCCAGAAACTGGTACTGCCATGTGAAAACGGTAATACTTCGGTATTCATGCCATAAATACTGGCCACCAGCATTGGAGGTGCCAGCATGCTTGGAAGAATAGAGAAGCGTTTGAAGGTCTCATTCATCTCGGTATTGGCAAAACCGGTGGTAATATCCAGTAAGAATTTTAGTTTTTGAAACAGGAAAGTATTGTGCTCCAGTAAAGAACGCACATCCTCACTCATCTCCCGGATATCGGGGTCATAAATATGGCTGCCTAAGGCACGTGGGCGCGAAAGGAAAGACAGAACTCGGCGCAGGTCGGTCAGACAGAGCTGAGCTTTCCCTAACATGTCTTCCTGATGCGCTAGCCGTGTGATCATGTCATCCAGATCAAGGATCTGTTCGCGATGGTGATCGTTTAACACCTCGGCTGAATATTCTTCCAGATACTTATGCGTATCTTCCAGAATATCTGAAAGCTCATCCAGTTTAGATTCGAGCAAGCCTAATAAAATCCATACGGGATCTTTATAATCGATGCTGTAATCATTGCGTCTTGCCCGGGCGCGAAAGGCCCGGAAAGCCACCAGTTTTTCGCCACGTAGCGTGATCAGTTGTGTTTTATCCAGTAGAAACGCAACGGTGTGGACGGTAGCGGCCAGAGTATTCTCGAGATCTTCTTGTTCACGATCCGATTGAAAATTTTTATTCTTTGTTAAAAAATAGGTGCTGATATGCAAAATTCCGTCATCATCACGGTAGAATCGTGCTGATGAGGAAATATCTTCAAGTGACTTTAAGGTAGGTAGGTTTCGCTCATATGCATCCAGAATCCATTGTTGTTCTTCTTGGGATGGGGCGATGAGATCGATCCAGACCAGTTCAGGATGAAGGTCGAAACTGCCATTGATTGTTGCATCTTCTAGACTACCGCGCTCAGTGGCATAAAAGGCTTCAAGCATGTCTTTTTTCCTTGCGCAGTCGAGGTAAAGTTTCCGGTGTTTTTCCGAAAAGCAGGGTGTATTTTAGACAAGGATGAAACGAAAAACACTTGCCTAAACGTTATTTTTTAAAAAATCTTGTTACACAGCCTACTTTATCAGCATGACAGTTCTATAAAACGGTTTTAATTGTATGAATTCTATATGTGTTTTCTGTGGTTCCTCTCTCGGGAATGATCCTGTTTTCAAGCAAATGGCCCAGTTAACCGGGCAGGTGATTGCAGCGCAAGGCAAAACCTTGGTCTATGGCGGTGGACGTTCGGGTCTGATGGGTGTGGTGGCTGATAGTGCACTACAGGCGGGCGGTCGTGTGATTGGTGTGATTCCCCATGCCTTGGTGGATCGAGAGCTGGCCCATACTGGTTTAACCGAATTGTATCGGGTCAACAATATGCATGAGCGCAAGACCAAAATGGCTGAGCTATCTGATGCATTTGTAGCTTTGCCCGGAGGTGCAGGCACACTCGAAGAAATCTTTGAGCAATGGACCTGGAGTCAGTTGGGTATCCATCAAAAGCCTTGTGCTTTTTTAAATGTGAATGGTTTCTATACCGATTTGCTGAAAATGCTGCAAGCCTCGGTTGACAGTGGTTTTACCCAAGCACGTTTTGTGGACAAGCTGATTGTGGCCGAGCAGATTGAAGAGGTTCTGGCTGCATTTGCGGCTTATCAGCCTGCGGCACCGAAGTGGCTATCTAGCACTGAAATTCAGGCCTGAGGATACGATTGTGAAAACCATTACTGTTGCTGCTGCCATTATCTTGAACGAGCACAATCAATTACTGTTGGTGCGTAAGCAAAATACCCATGCCTTTATGCAGGTCGGTGGTAAGCTTGAGCTGGATGAAGCACCTGAAGTGACAATTCAGCGTGAGATTCTGGAAGAAATAGGCTGTGAGTGTGAGCTTAAAGAGTTTGTCGGTGAATTTAAAACAGCAGCAGCCAATGAACCTGATCATGCCTTGATCAGCTATGTCTATGCGGTTGAGTTAAAACAGCAGCCACAAATCGCGGCTGAGATTGCTGAGATGAAATGGATCGATCTGGATGATCAATCGACGGTACTGGCCCCCCTGACTAAAGAAGTGGTGATTCCGTGGTGTCAGCAGCATCATTTGAATTAATTTCCTGATGCTGTGCGGCTGCCAGACACAGACTATAGACTTGTTGGCAGCCCAGTTGTTGCAGCACCTGAGATAATGCAGTAATCGAACTGCCTGTGGTGACCACATCATCGACAATGAGGACCTTGCGATAGCGAATCTGGTTCGGTGCAGCAGCAACAAATTGCCGTTCAATATTTTCCAGCCGCTCCAGACGGCTTAACCCTTTTTGAGAATGCTGGGCCAAGCGTTGGACCGGTTGCCAGACGGGAATGTTCAAGTGCTCACTTAAGGATTGTGCCAAGAGCAGGCTCTGGTTAAAACCACGCTCGACCAGACGATCTGTTGAAATAGGCATGGGCACAATGGCATGTACTTTGGGCAGTCTGGGTTGCAATAGCAAACCATTTAATAGACGTTGATGATGCAGTTTCTGCTCATATTTAAACTGTTGGATAATCCGGTCAATCGGGTAATGATAATGGCAGGCAACCATGATTTGCTGTTGATTGCGTTCAATGGTTTGCTTGAGCCAGGGCAATTGTTGCCAACAGCTTTGACAGACACCGAAGTGCCGTTTCATGCCAATATCACACAGGCTACATGGGGTAAAATAATCAAATAGCTGCTGAGCTGATCTGCCCAATAATTTAAACATAAGCATATCTTGGTGCTTCGGGTAACCAGCGTTTCAGTAGACCTTCTGCATGTTGTGGATAGTCTTTCAGGATTTGCTCTGCGACATAATGTGCCTGAGTCAGCAGGTGGTCATCCCGTTCTAGACGGGCCACACGAAAGCCCATATCACCGGTCTGCTTGGTCCCGAGTAATTCACCGGGGCCACGAATTTCCAGATCTTTTTCCGCAATCACAAAGCCATCATTGCTTTCCCGTAAAATAGAAAGCCGTTCCTGCCCATTTTGTGATAACGGCGTTTTATAGAGTAAGGCACAAAAACTGGCGGTGGCGCCACGACCTACACGGCCACGCAGCTGATGCAGTTGAGACAGGCCTAAACGTTCTGCATTTTCAATCACCATAATCGAGGCATTGGGGACATCAACCCCTACTTCAATGACCGTGGTGGCAATCAATAGTTGTGATTGATTGTCTTTAAAGGCTTGCATGACCGCTTGCTTTTCATCGGCTTTCATCTTGCCATGTACCAGCCCGATATTGATGTCTGGAAAACGTTCTTTAATCTCTTGGTAGGTTGCTTCCGCAGCTTGGGCATCTAGCGTTTCCGATTGCTCGACTAAAGTACACACCCAGTAAGCCTGTTTACCTTCACGACAATTGCTGGCAATGCGTTGCAAGACCTGTTCCCGCCGTTCCAGGGGGATGGTGACAGTTTGGATCGGGGTACGACCGGGTGGCAGCTCATCAATAATTGAAGTATCTAGATCACCATAGGCACTCATGGCGAGAGTGCGGGGAATCGGGGTTGCGGTCATGACCAGTTGGTGCGGAGTGAACTGGTCCGCGCCTTTATTGCGCAAGGCGAGGCGTTGATCAACCCCGAAACGGTGCTGTTCATCGATAATCACCAAGCCGAGCTTGGAAAAACCGACCGTATCCTGAAATAGCGCATGGGTACCCACGATCAACTGGGCATGACCTTCTTTAATCTGCTGTTCAGCTTGTGTTCTGGCTTTACCTTTTTGTTTACCCGATAGCCATGCCACCTGAATACCCAAAGGTTCAAACCAGCGTTTAAAGTTTAAATAATGCTGTTCGGCTAGAATTTCAGTGGGTGCCATCAGCGCCACTTGCCAGTCCGCTTCCAGTGCATGACAGGCAGCGACCGCAGCCACCAAGGTTTTGCCGGCACCAACATCCCCTTGCACCAGACGTAACATGGGTTGATCTTGTTTAAGGTCCTGCAAGATTTCCTTGGAAACGCGCTTTTGCGCATTGGTCATCTGAAAAGGCAGGCCTTCTAATAATTTCTTGGCCAGTACTTTGCTGCTACTAAAGCGTGGTGCTGAAATCTGGCGAATATAGGCACGACGTGTGAGTAAACTGATTTGATGCGCCACCAGTTCTTCAAAAATCAGCCGTTGCTGTGCCGGATGTGAACCTTGGTTGAGCTGCAACATGTTGGCATCAGTGGGCGGCTCGTGGATGTAATGCAATGCCTCTTTCAGCTCATAGCCATTGCTATATTTACTGGGTAATAATTCGGGCAGATCATCACTGTGATGGGTAAGTGCCTGACGGACATACTCACGTAATTTGGGTTGGGTCAGGCCTTCGGTACTGGGATAAATCGCGGTCAGCTGGGTCTTGGGCAGGGCCGTATGTTGCTGGATCACCTGAATTTCAGGATGATACAGTTCCAGACCACGTGCACCGACACGCACTTCGCCAAAAATGCGCAGCCGTTGTCCCATTTGGATACGGTCCGTAAGACCTTTATAAATATGATAGAAGCGTAAGGTAACCTTGCCGAAATCGTCCTGGACCAATGCGGCAAGAGATTTCTTTTTTCCGGGTGGGAAGTCAACAGAGCGTACTTCACCTTCAAGCAAGTAACTTCGTCCAACGACCAGCTGATTCATTGGAATAATAGTGCTACGATCTTCATAGTCACGGGGAAGATGGAATAACAAATCATCCGTGCTAAAAATATGAAGCTTTTCTAAGAGGGTCGCTGCGGCAGCACCAACGCCTTGTAATTGCTGAACTGATGTCATCTCTGGTCAAAGGTGTGTATGCATATTTTATTTATTGGTTATGGTAAAACATCTCAGCGTGTCGCTAAACACTTATTTGAGCAAGGACACCACATTAGCACAATAAGTCGCAGTGCAAAAACAGATTGTTACGCGACCCATTATATTCAGGACATTCATCAACTTGATTTGACCGAGCTGGCGCCTGTGGATGTGGTGTATGTGATTCTGGCGCCTTCTGAAAGTGGGATTGAGGCTTATCAGCAGACCTATGTCGATAGTGTTGAGTCGATTGTTCAGGCGCTAAAGCCCCATGCAGTACAACGTATTGTGATTGTATCCTCAACCCGTGTCTATGGCGAAAATGCAGGGCAACGCATTGATGACGAGAGCGAGATCCATCCTGCTGATCCACAAGGTGAGCTATTGCGACGTATGGAGTTGCTGTGGCAGCAGCATTACCCACAACACAGTATTATTGTTCGCCCTACGGGGATCTATGGGACTTCAATTGCCCGGCTCAAAAAGCTGGCTGAGCAAAGCCCGACTTATCCAGTCGTTCATTTTAGCAACCGGATTCATATTGATGATCTGGCTAGGTTTTTAGCGTTACTGGTGGATATGGCCCAAGTTGAACAGAGCTATATTGTGACCAATAATCGACCCATTCCGATGCATGAAATTCTGTTTTGGTTTCAACAGCAATTAAATTTAGCGCCTTTAAAATTACTTTCAGACCGACAGACGGGCAAGCAAATTTATGCCACTCGGTTGCTTAACACCGGATTTCAATTTGACCACCTGATTTGCTTTAATGACTACGCTGCAGCTTTATCTGTCCATGGTAATGAAAAATAATTCAATTACACTGTAAAGAAAGCTTAAAGAGTTGGTATGGATTTTGAATCATAACGATCAACAGATTCCGCAAAGGAACTACCTGAATTGAGCACGAGGTTTGCTGTCGGGTGTAAAAGGGTGATGAATGAGAAAAATAATGTGCATGAGCCTACTCGGATTAATGAGCACCGCGAGTTGGGCCGCGGAACAAAGCTGGTGTGTATTTGATCCCTTGGGTACACAAGGGGACATTAGCCGCCGTTTACAGGATATTCGTGTATATGCATCCCAAAATCAGGTCCAGCTTAAGCTTAAAGTCTTTAAAAATGAAAAAGAGGCGATCCAGTCTTTTGAACAAAAACAGTGTTCTGGTTTAGTGGCTTCAAATTTTAATACGCATCGCTATAACCATTTTATGGGGACAACGGGAGGAATTGGAGTAGTCCCGAATAATCGAGTGATACGCACTTTTCTGCAGCTTTTAAATCATCCGAATGTTGAAAAGCGCATGACTGGTCCGGATTTTGAAGTGCTTGGGATGATTCCAATTGGAACGGCTTATATGATCATGAATACCCAGCAGATCAATAAAGTTTCCCAATTGAGGAACAAAACCATTGGGATTCTGGCAGATAATCCACCGCAACTGGCCTTGGTACAGAGTGTGGGATCTAAACCGGTTTATGTCGATTTTTCGAATGCGGTTGATTCGTTTAAGCGCAAGAAGATTGATATTCTCGCGGCTCCTGCCTATGGCATACTGCCCTATAACTTGAAAAAGGAATTTGGTGAAGCGACACAGGTCGTGAATTTCCCTGTGGCCTATTTTGCCATGAATATCGTGATACGACCGCAAGCTTATCCGGCCGGTTTTGGTCATCAGGTGCGCTCGTGGTTTGTTAATAACAGTCATGTGCTGGCTGCACAGGCGATCCAGTGGGAAAATCACTTACCTGCTTATTACTGGGCGGATATCTCGGCTTATGAAAAACAGGGATACGATGCTTTGGTGGCGAAGATTAGTAAACGTTATGTCGATGCAGGCTATTACGATGCGTACTTCGTCGAGTTGATTAATCGGCTACGTTGTCAGGATGATCCTAAATATCTGGGCTGTCGTCGTTAATAGTGAAAGAAAAAGGCAACCGAAGTTGCCTTTTTGATACTTATGCTTTCTTACGTTTTAAACGACGTTTGGCTTGTTGTGAAGCCATTGCTTCCAATGCTTCAGCCAACTCTTCATCGCTAAAGGTCGTGATGTGCTGTAGCATTTGTAAGGTGGTTTCATCCAGCACCAGTTGCGCACCTGCAGCCATTTCACTGAAGTTATCATCATATTCAATGAAGCCTTGTTCATTGTTACGAATGTAATTTTGCTGGGTCAGCACTTTAATAAAGCTCTGGAAAAGGGCTTTATCGAAGAACTCTGGCGAGTTGAACTCATAAAGTACAGAGAGGCGTTGACCCAATAAATGGCTTAGCTCTTCAACTTGCTTGGTCGAGATATTGCCTGAACCACGTTGGGTGATCAGAGCTAGCGTCATGTAGTAACGTTCCAGGCTCTGTTTGACTGGCATTGCCAAAGTCACCAGTTTTTGATGTTCTTCGCTATTTGGGGTTGGACTAAACAGATTGCCTTCGTGATCCTGGAAAATCAGGCCAATCTTTACCAAAGCATCGATGTAGCTATCAATCTGCTGCTGTAAGTCGCTTGCTTGCCACTTCATGAACAGTTCAGCTTTCAAGAATGGATATAAGGTGCGAATCACGTTACTTAAGTCATTCTTGTGAATTTTTCCGTTGTGCTCAACCAGAGATGCGACCAATGACGGTAACACAAAGGCATGCAGAATATTATTACGGAAGTAAGTCAGCAACACGGCCTGATTATCTTCAATCGCAATAATATCACCCAGCACGTGTTGTACACGTTTGATCAGCTTCAGCTTGAGACCATAGGCAACGATTTCTTTACCTGATAATGAAGTCACTTGGGTGCGTTCATCATAAGGTTGCTGGGTGGCCAAATCACGATAGATGTCGAGTTGTTTCGCACAGATCTCTTCATCCAAAGTGTGTTTCGGTGTCGCCAATAAAATTAACGAGAGTAATGAAACTGGATTAATCACGACAGCGCGGTTGATATTTTCCAGAATCAGATGCGCTGAGTCTGCTACCACGCTTGAAATCTCGGTCGAGCTTGGTACATCGGCCGGGTTTTGCTCTACATTATTCTGTTTCAGGATGTCATTCAGGAATACGGGTTCGCCAAAATTCACATGCACTTTACCGAAGATACGTTCAATTTTGCGTAAGGTTTTAACAATACCAAAAATGGATTCGGCTTCTTTCGGCTTACCTTGCATTTCACCGACATAGGTTGAACCTTCCATCAGGCGTTCATAACCGATATAGGTCGGTACGAATACGATCGGTTTGGCCGGGCCGCGTAAATGCCCTTGAATGGTCATTGCCAGCATACCGGTTTTCGGCGGGAGTAAACGCCCTGTACGTGAACGGCCACCTTCAATGAAGTATTCCAGCGGGGTATTGCGCGACAAGATGCTGTATAAATACTCTTTAAATACAGAAGTATAAAGCGCGTTGCCGCGGAAAGAACGGCGAATAAAGAAGGCACCGCCACCACGTAATAACTGACCGACAAATGGTAAGTTGAGGTTATCACCGGCTGCGATATAGGGAATCATCAAGCCACGTTTATAAATGACGTATGACAATAACAAATAATCGATATGGCTGCGGTGGCACGGGGTGTAAACGATTTCATAGTCTTTTGCCAGTTCACGGACCGTACTGAAGTTATGTACTTCAACACCGTCATAGAGCTGTGTCCATAGACGGGTCAGGGCCATATCGGCAAAACGGACTGCCGAGGCAGAATAATCCGAAACAATCTCATTGACATAACCGATGGCACGACGTTCTGCCTCAAGCATGCTGATTTTATGCTGGATGCTTTCACGACGAATCGCATCTTGTACTTCAGGAGATTTGATCACCGATTGCATGACGTTACGACGATCCGATAAATCCGGGCCGAGCACCACTTCACGTTGTTGATCGAGATAAGTATCTAATGAGCTGGCAATATAGGTCGCGGGTGAAACATTCGGGTGATTGCTCTTGGCATAGTCGACCAGTTCACGCAACGATTGCGGCTCATGAAACTCTAAATAAGACTGGCGGCCATGCAAGCCAATATTCATCAACTGCTTGACGGTACCTGGAGTGGCCCAGGTATCAGAGAATAAGAGTTTGAACCAGGAATCTTCTTTATCTGGTGAACGTCCCCAAAGTACGGTTACAGGCACCAGTTGAATATCCACTTCAGGGTGCTGTTCGAGTGCTTCAACCAGTTGTAATAGGCGAGGAGGAAAGGTTTGGGTGTTAAAGAAATTATTTTCGTTGTGATGTAAGAACAGGACGGAGTTTTTTTCTTGATAAGCACCAAAACTCAAAGGATCCAGCGCGGGTTTTAAATTGAGGCGACGGGTTTCTCCATCCACCACCAAGGCGTTACTACGCGAATAATTCTGTAAAACATAGCAGACTAGCTTATTTGATTCTGTTGTCTGTTGCTCAGTTGTGGTGGATTCTGTAGGAACTTCACCAAGAACATGTGGGGTGACCACCAGGTCAAGTAACTTACTCGAAAGTTGGCGATACATTTGACCAAATCCAGTCTTGGACATTACAAACTCCTAAATCATAATCCTGGCATCGATTCATGATGAACACGACATTCTGCGGTATTCTGACATAAAACGGTATGTTATTTTCTGACAAAATATAGCGTATTTGGTAGATTTTATCGTTAAAAATCGTATTTTTAGCAGTTATAAATACGATTAACGTGACGGATGAATCATTTTATCCTGACCATTGTCATTTGAATTTGTGGCACAATCACAATGATCAACCCTGAAAGGATTGGTTGATCTCTCCTCATTGATGTTGGAAGAATATTACATGAATGCGTTAACTCAAGAACTGGTTGAACTGTTGACTCTGGAAAAGCTGGAAGAGCATATTTTCCGAGGTAATAGCCGCAATCTGGTTGGCAAACGAGTATTCGGTGGACAGGTTCTTGGACAAGCCTTGAGAGCAGCGTCATATACCACAGATCGTCCAGCACACTCTTTACATGCCTATTTCCTGTACGGCGGCGATGTGAATGCGCCGATTATCTACGAAGTTGATCCACTTCGCGATGGCAAGAGTTTTGCCAGTCGGCAGGTTCGGGCTATTCAGCATGGACGTATTATTTTTTCTGCGATGGTTTCTTTTGCCAATCCCGAAGAGGGGCTGAACTATCAGCACAAAGAGCCAGAATACCCGTTGCCTGAGAGCTTAAAGTCTGAAAATGAGCTGAAGGAAAGCCTGATTAATTTTGTGCCTGAAAATGTGCGTGCCAGCTTTATGCGTGAACGCCATGTCGAGATTCGTCCAACCCAGTTGATCAATCCGTTTCAGCCGCAGCCCGAGGCGCCGTTTTATGCGCATTACATCCGGACTCATGGCACGATTCCGCAAGATCTGGATGAAATTTCCTTACATCAGGCCATCGTCGCGTTCTATTCCGACTTTACCCTGATGACCACGGCATTGCGTCCGCATGGTTTATCCTGGATTTCCCCAAATCTGCAATGTGCCAGTATTGATCACACCATTTATTTTCATCGTCCGCTCCGGGCTGACGAGTGGATGCTCTATGAGATGGAAGCAACCGTGAGTGCCAGTTCGCGTGGTCTGAACTTTGGGCGGATGTGGCAAAATGGTCAACTGGTCTGTAGTACAGTCCAGGAAGGTTTGATTCGGCTCAGAGAAATCGAAACCCAGTAGAAAATAAACCCACATTAAGGCCATCATTCTGATGGCTTTTTTTATCATAAAGATGTGACAAAAAATTGCTCGATTCTTCAACATGAGCATGCCATAGTACGGCTAAGTTAAAAGATTTTATCCATTCCCAATGAATCTAAATACACAAATTTTAATTGCCGCCGTGCTCGGTGTGGCCTTTGGTTTTCTACTGATTGCATATCCGCAAACGGCATTTGTTGACTACAGTCTATATGGCCTTGGGGTGTTGAGTAGCATTTTTATCGGCTTATTGAAAATGCTACTGATTCCACTGATCTTTAGTTCGATTGTGGTGGGTGTTTCTAATTTGCAGGCGGGCGGTCAATTCGGTCGGGTCTGGAAAATTACCGCGTTGAGCTGTTTTACCACGACGACTTTAGCTTTGATTTTAGGAATCAGTTGTGCGCATTTATTTGATGTAGGTAAGGGCGTGGATATCCAGCTGTTTCAGGCTGCCATGGATAATCATCAAACTCCCGATACCTTAACACCCTCCAGTTTCTTTACCACCTTTATTCAAAATACCTTAATTAATCCATTTAAGGCCTTTAGTGAAGGCAATGTGCTGGCCGTGGTGGTGTTTGCCCTGTTTCTGGGTGTGGCTTTGGTCAAGGGCGGGGAACGTTTTACTTTGGTCCGCAATATCAGCCAGCAATTTTTTGACATCATGATGATGCTGGTCGGCTGGGTAATGAAGCTGGCGCCAATTGGTATTTTTGCACTCTTGGCGAAGTTGATTGCGACCGAGGATCTGTCGGTACTGAGCCGCTTGGTCGAGTTTGCGGCGGTGGTGACGGGAACCACCATTTTCCACGGTGTGGTGGTGTTACCTGCCTTACTGTGGATTTTTGGGCGCATGAATCCGATCACCTTTTTCAGAGGGGCGAGAACCGCCTTGGTCACCGCATTTGCCACCAGTTCCAGTTCTGCCACCATGCCTCTGAGCATGAAGTGTGCGCAAGAAAACCTAGGGGTTCGACCACAAACGGCAGGTTTTGTCATCCCGCTTGGGACGCAGTTGAATATGGATGGTACGGCGCTGTATGAAGCTGCTGCTGCTTTATTTATTGCCAATTTAATGGGTCTGGATCTCAGTCTGACTCAACAGATTATTGTCTGTTTAACCGCCATGATTGCATCATTGGGCGCACCGGGGATTCCAAGTGCCGGTATGGTGACCATGATTATGGTGCTGCAATCGGTCGGTTTGCCTGCGGAAGCGATAGCCATCTTATTACCGATTGACCGTGTCCTTGATACTGTGCGTACCGTAGTGAATGTACAGGGTGACATGATGATCAGTGTCGTGGTGGATCGTTATGCCAAACAGGCAGAAGCTGAGACAAGCTAAGCTGAATCGGAACATAAAAAAAGCAGGAGATCATTCCTGCTTTTTTAGGTGTTAAGGTTTAAGCGGCTTGTTGTAAAGCGCGTTTTGCGGCTGGTGAATTGTTTAAGTAATTCACGGCATCTTGAGTATTACCTTCCTTAACAGGGTCGTACCACGGCATTAAATAATCCAATTGCTGTGCCACTAACCATGCTGGACCCGGCAAAATTTTAGAATCTTTTAATGCAATCTTCGACCATTCAATCCAGATCCATGGCTTGAACACACTTGGTTTCTTGTCGGCGAAACGTGGATCCTGACTCATGATATGTGCTGCGCCGTCGACCCAGAGTCCTAAAACGCCCGCAATGACTGCAACACTCAGGTAGTAACGTGCGAGATAGCCCCCACCTAAATGACGGTAAAGATCAAAGGCAACGGTACGGTGTTCAATTTCTTCCGACCCATGCCATTTGATCAGGTCAAGCATTTCAGGATCGGCACCTAGTTCTTCCCAGCGTTTGTTGTACAGCGCATATTTACCTAATACACAGGTCATGTGCTCAACGGTGGCAATCACACCGAGACGGAATAGATCCCATTGGTGATCCAGCGCTTTCGGGATTTCTTTGCCGAAAGGTTTATCTGCCAAAGCTTTGGTAAATAAGAAGTCCATAATGTCGAGATTACGCTGAATATCGATATTGCGCTGGCTGAGATATTCCTTGTTGGCAGAGGTGTGGGCCACAGCATGCATGGCTTCTTGACGAATAAACGCCTGCACATCCTGTTTTAGTTTTTCATCGGTAATTTCAGGCAGGACTTTGTTATATAAACGGCAAAACCAAAACTCACCAGCAGGTAAAATGTTGTTAATTTCATTAATAAAATAGCTGGCAAATGGCTGGTTTGGAATCCAATCTACAGGTGTATTTTCCCAATCAAATTTGACTTTGCGCGGGAGGATTTTATAGTCAATCGAAGAACCAAGTTTGTTCTTCACAAATGATAGTAATCTCATTGTTGTTTAGTCCTAATCGATAGTGCAATGAACCAACACTAAGCAGTATATGAAAACTGCCTAGTGTTTGTGATTAGCAATTCGGGACAATTAAAAATTATTTAATGCATCAAGTTGCATAAAATGCATGTTTTATTGTTCTACGTCTGTTTCCGAGGCTTCAGGAATCTGATCAAGGTCAAATTCAACAGGTTGATCGAGGGTGAAATTCAAACGTCCCGCCATGACACTGGCCAGTTCTTCTAGGCCGATCCGGTTCAAGGAGGAGAACAACTGGATCGAGAAATCAAGTTTCATCTTTTTCAATTGCTGTTTAACTTCTAACAGCACTTTATTGGCAGGGCCGCGGTTCAGCTTGTCGGCTTTAGTCAGCAGGATATGCACGAATAAATGGCGTGAATGCGCCCATTCCAGCATCATCAGGTCAAAGTGTTGTAAGGGATGGCGAATATCCATTAATAGCACTAGACCTTGTAAGCTCTTACGGTGGATCAGATAGTTTTCCAGCTCTTTCTGCCAGACGATTTTCATGGCTTCCGGAACCGCAGCATACCCATAACCGGGTAAATCGACCAGACGCTGATCAGGATTACCCAAGCTGAAAAAGTTGATCATTTGAGTACGACCAGGTTTTTTAGAAGCACGCGCCAGTTGCTTTTGATTGGTTAAAGTGTTGATCGCACTGGACTTGCCGGCATTAGAACGGCCAGCAAATGCAATTTCATAGCCTGTATCTTCTACGCACAAAGACAGTTTTGGCGCACTCATCAAAAATTCAGCTTGGCGTAACCACGTCAGAGACTGTACTGCGTATTCAGTCACTGCAGGGTCAGCTTTTTTCTCATAACTGATTTTTTGTTTCGGAGCGAGTCTGGCTTTGGTGTCTTTGGATTTTTCACTGCGACGCATAGAAGCTTACTTTTGAATTGAAATAGCAACGACCATTATAAAGGATGTGACGGCTTCGTGCGAATCTTGATGTTGAAGCGCTTGTTAGGCTTTCTGCGACAACTCTAAAAAGTTGATCTCTGAATGGATTGAAGAAGGAACAATACCGTGCTGAACCACTTCACCGAGCGTATATTGGTTCAGGCTTTGATAAAAGCTTTCCAGTGCCTGATCTAAAATACCCTTCAGGCCGCAATGGGAACGTAATACGCAAGGCGGGGTATTGCATTCAACAATTTGCTGGTTGCCTTGCAGGGTTCGGACAATTTCGCCCAATTTCAGGCTTTTGGCTTCAGGGTTTAGGTGAAGACCACCCCCTTTGCCGCGAATGGTGACAATCCATTGCTGCTTGCCCATAAAGTGAACCACCTTCACCAGGTGATTTTGCGACACATGCAAGTCTTGTGCGATATCTGCAATCGTATAGGGTACATCACTCGGACGAGCGACATACATCAGGATTCTGAGTGCATAATCTGTAAACTTATTGAGTTGCATGGGGTTTGACTCAATCTGCCGCAATAAATGGAAAAGGCTAGTCTATCACAGGCTAGCCTTATACAAAATGCGATGCAAATTAGCTGAGTTTAACACCACCAGTACCAAAGGCTTCGCTGTGAATATTTTCAGCTGGAATACCACGTGCTACAAGCGCCTGATGTTGCGCTGCCATAAATGGCATTGGCCCACATAAATAGTAATCGGCATTCACTGGCAGTAGTGCAGCATCGATTGTACTTAGATCCAGACGGCCAGCGACCTCATAATCTGCACCGAGCACATCAGATTCATGCGGGAACTCATAAGCAGTGAATGTACTCAAGCGTGGATACTTGCTTTTCAGTTCCTGAATATGCTGCTTCATGGCATGCACCTGGCTGCTGCGGCAGGCATGAATAAAGCTCACCGGTTGTGGCATATCTAAAGTCACCAGTTGATTCAGCATGGCAATCATTGGAGTTAAGCCGACACCCCCACTGATAAAGACATTGCGTTTATTGCTATCAATTAAATAGAAGTTTCCTGTAGGTGCAGATACTTCAATTTCCGAGCCTTCCGCTAAACCATGTAAGGTGCTTGAGACCCAGCCACCAGCAAGTTCGCCTTTTTCATCCTCACGTTTCACCGAGATACGCAGGTAATCTGCCTGTGGGCTGGTTGATAGAGTGTACTGACGTGGTTGTCTTAGATTGAGCTCAGGCACAAATACGCGAACCGAAATGTATTGGCCTGCTTCATATTTGGGTAATTCGCCCCCATCCACAGGTACAAGATAGAACGAGGTGATTTCGTCACTTTCTACAACTTTTTTGGCGATTTTGAAATTGCGCCAGCCCAACCAGCTACCTTTGGTTTGTTGATGCTGCTCATAAATTGCTTTCTCAGTGCTGATAAATAAATCGGCCAGTTGACCATAAGCCGCAGCCCATGCACCAATTAGCGGATCTTCCATGGAAATATCCAGTACTTCACTAATCGAATGCAGCAGGTTTTCACCCACAATGCCGTAATCTGGTGACTGGATGTTTAGACTGACATGTTTATGCGCAATCAGTTCAATCACAGGTAAAAGCACGGAAGGATCTTCAATGTTCTCTGCATAAGCCAAAACTGCCCCCGCAAGCGCCTGTGCCTGAGCACCGCTGCGTTGATGTCCCATGTTAAAGGTTTCTTTTAAATCAGGGTTGTTACCCAACATGCGGTTATAAAAGTATCCAGTCAGCGCTACGCCATTTTCACGGAGAACGGGAACTGTTGCTTTAACAAGGTCAATTTGCTGCGGAGTCATAGGAGATCTCTCTTGGCTATCATTTATAAGATGTATTTAAAATATACCTTTAAAATTAGATTTGCAATGCTAAATTAAATAAAAGCCATAAAAAAATTAAGGGATAATAAATTATCCCTTAATTTTCAATTGAGTATTGTTTTATTTTTTGCCGAAGAGAGAGCCGAGTAGACCACGCACAATTTTCTGTCCAGTACTACCGCCTAGACTACGCGCGGCACTTTTGGCAAATGTTCCCACGATATCCTGTGTCAGTTTTTCACGGTCACGTTGTGCTTTTTCAGCAGCTTTTTGCTGTTCACGGGCAAAACGCTCTTGCTCTTTGGCTTGTTGCTTGGCGAGCGCTTCCTGCTCTTTACTTTGTTGTTTTGCCAGTTCGTCAGCCTCTTTTTGCTGGGATTGCTGCAATACTTTCTTTTGCAGCATTTCATAGGCGCTATCACGATCTACCGCTTGATCATAAACACCCGCGACGATGCTTTGTGAAATGATCACTTGACGTTCTTCGGGACTAATTGGAGTAAAGGAAGAGTAAGGGGGCATCACCCAGCCGCGCTCTACGATTTGCGGTGTGCCTTGTTCATCCAGACAGCTAATCAATGCTTCACCAACTGCGAGTTCGGTAATGGCTTGATCCACTTTAAATTCTGGATTGGCGCGGAAGGTATCTGCGGCAGTTTTAACGGCTTTCTGGTCTTTAGGGGTAAAAGCACGTAAAGCATGTTGTATACGATTGCCGAGTTGTCCTAAAACGCTTTCCGGTAGATCCAGTGGGTTCTGGGTAATAAAGTAAATCCCGACCCCTTTAGAACGGATCAGACGCACCACTTGTTCAATCTTCTGTTGCAAAGCTGGGCTGGCATTGTCAAAGAGCAGGTGAGCTTCATCAAAGAAGAATACCAGTTTGGGTTTGTCCATATCGCCGACTTCTGGTAGTTGTTCGAATAGCTCTGACATCATCCACAGTAAGAAGGTGGCGTACAGTTTTGGCGTGTTCATTAGCTTGTCGGCCGCTAAAATATTGATGTAGCCATGACCATTGGTATCCGTCTGAATGAAGTCGAGGATATTCAGACTGGGTTCGCCAAAGAACTGTTCTCCACCTTGATCGCCTAAGGCCAGTAAATTGCGTTGAATGGCACCGAGGCTGGCAGGAGAGAGATTGCCATATTCAGCTTTTAGTTCGGCTGCATTTTCACTGACGTAGGTCAGCATGGCTTTCAGGTCTTTAAAATCAATCAGGAGCAGGCCTTGGTCATCTGCAACACGAAACACGGCTGAAAGGACACCTTCCTGGGTGTCATTCAGATTGAGCATTTGTGCTAGAAGTAAGGGGCCGATTTCTGAAATGGTGGTACGGATCGGGTGGCCTTGCTGAGCAAATAAATCCCAGAAAACTACAGGTGAAGCGGCAAATGGGATGGGATCAAGTTGTAAGGTTTTCAGTCGTTCATCAAATTTAGGATTACTCTCGCCAGCCTTGGCAAGGCTGGAAACATCGCCTTTGGCATCGGCGAGGAAAACGGGTACACCCAGTCGGGAGAAGCTTTCTGCCAGTACTTTTAAAGTAACGGTTTTCCCTGTCCCTGTTGCACCGGCAATCAAACCATGTCGGTTTGCGAATTTAGAATGCAAAACTATATCTTGTGTTGTATCAGTGGTTTTTTTAGCAATAACGATTGGTGTACTCATTCTTCACCTGTTGTTTTGATCTCAATCGAGCTGTTTTAATGCGTTTTGAATATCTTGGATTAAATCTTCTGGATGTTCTAGTCCTATACAGAAGCGTACCAATAAACCTTGTTGTAAATGTGTATTTTCCAGCGAACGCATCTGCTTTAAGTCGTAGAGCATGGCCAGGCTGACAGGGCCACCCCAGCTAAATCCAAGTTTAAATAATTTTAAGTTATCACAGAATTGGCGCACTGCGGTCAAGTCATAGCTGGCTTTAAAAATGACACTGACCAGACCTGCGCTTTTGCCTGTAGTACACGTTTCTGACCAGAACGCGTAACCTGCTGAATCTGGTGAACTCGGGTGTAAAACCTGACTAAATTGAGGCTGTTGCTTGAGCCATTCCAATAAGACAAGGGCGCTTTGTGCTTGCTGTTCATAGCGGAGCGACATGTGTGCCAGACTACGTTGAATCTGGGCCGTATCATCGCCTGAGACAGAGATCCCTTGAATGGCATGCATGCGATACAGCTTGTGGTGTAACTGTTGATCACGGGTCACCACTGAACCCATCAGAATGTCGCCGCCGCCGCTTGGATATTTGGTCAGTGCATGCACGGTGATGTCGACTGCCAAATGTTCGTCAGAGAAATCGAAGGCATTAAACGCCAGTCCTGCGCCCCAGGTATTGTCTAATGCAGTCAGTACATTGGCCTGTTGTGCTTTCTTGACCAGATTTTTAAGATCGGGAAATTCTAGCGTGACCGAGCCTGCAGCTTCCAGCCAGATCAGTTTGGCTTTTTCAGTCGGTTGAAAGCTGGCGGCATCAACCGGATTATAAATTTTAATGCTGATGCCATAACGGTCTTGCAGATGATTCAAATGTTCAAGGTTGGGGCCATAAATATTGTCGGCAACCCACACCTCATCCCCTGTGCTGAGAAATGTACTGTTCACCAGATTGATGGCAGATAAGCCGCTGGGTGCAAGCAGGCAATAATTGCCGCCTTCTATTCTTGCAATATTGTCGCCTAAGGTAAAAGTGGTTGGGGTACCGTGTGTACCATAACTATAGTCATAGGCATCGGTCCAGTGGCGATCAAAAAGGTGCGCTGTGCTTTTAAAAATAATCGTGGATGCACGAAATAGGGGAGGCTGGATGCTTTCTATGTATTGAGGGGCTTGGCGTGGTGCATGGATGAGATCAGTTTGTGCTTTATTGTGAGATGTCATAGGGCAAAATCAAATCGATATAATGCATCTCAGGTTAAGAGAAAATCATGAAAGCTGCTAGTACTTCGCTGCTTTTGTACAGAATCGGTACAGATTCGGGTGACCAATAAAAACTGGCTTTATTTTTGCTAAGACTAAACATCATTCTAACGATAATAGGTTTTCGCGCATGAAGTCGCATTTAAGAGTGCATTATTTTCAGCACATCGCTGGCGAAGGTTTTGGCAGTTGCTACGACTTTTTAAAAGCACATCACGCAAAAATTACCGCAACCGAATTTTTTGCCTTACCTGTAGATTTGCCCTTGGAACTGGAAGCTTTGCCACGCGTAGATGAAGTGGATCTATTGATTATCATGGGAGGCACCATGAGCGTAAATGATGAAGCGAATTATCCGTGGTTAAAATTAGAAAAAAGATGGCTAAGACGTTATCTGGCGGCTGGAAAACCTGCGATTGGGTTGTGTCTGGGCGGGCAACTGATTGCCAATGCTTTAGGTGCAGCGGTGAGTCGCAACCCAAATCAGGAGTTGGGCTGGATGGATGTCGGGCGAGCTGCTTACGTGCCTGAGGATTATTTTCAAATTCCTGAACAGTTGAATGTTTTGCAGTGGCATAGCGAAACGTTTGAAATCCCTAAGGGGGCCGTGCGTTTGGCCGAGAACAAGGTTTGCTTGAATCAGATGTATCAAATTGGCCGTAATGTACTGGGTTTTCAGTTTCATCCAGAAATGACACCTCATGCCTTGGCGCTGTTGATTGAAGGAGAGGAGGAAATGGCAATTTTTAATGGCACCTATGTGCAACCTATAGCTGAATTAAAAAAAACCTTGAAAAGTAAATTTGAGCAGGGAAATCTGTTGCTGAATCAGGCGATTGATTATGTGGTGAGTGCCTGAGCTGACAAAATGCCTAAAAAATGAAAAGAAGAATTGCATAAGACTTAAACAATCGTTATAATGGGCGACCCTCAAATGGAGGGCGTTTACTACGAATAAAGTAGTCAACGCATTACAGTCGTGGCATCGATCACGACCATAGTGATTTTCACTGCCCTTGACACTTACCAAATGGTGAGGTGCGTCATGGGTGATTCTTTATATATTTGGCTTGGAGTTTACTGGTATGTCTAACCAGAGAATTCGTATCCGTTTGAAGTCTTTTGATCATCGTCTGATTGATCAATCTGCTCAAGAGATCGTAGAAACCGCTAAGCGTACTGGCGCACAAGTGTGTGGTCCAATTCCGATGCCTACTCGCATCGAACGCTTCAACGTTCTTACTTCACCACACGTCAACAAAGACGCTCGTGATCAGTACGAAATCCGCACTTATAAACGTTTGATCGACATCGTTCAACCAACAGATAAAACTGTTGATGCATTGATGAAGTTAGATCTTGCTGCTGGTGTTGATGTTCAGATCGCTTTGGGTTAAGGCTTTCGGTTGATTAACTTTTAAGTTAATTAGGCCGCTTTATTAGAGGTTTATGCACATGGCTATTGGTTTAGTCGGTCGCAAATGTGGTATGACTCGCGTCTTTACAGATGCTGGTGTATCTGTACCTGTTACAGTTATCGAAGTCGATCCAAACCGCATTACGCAAATCAAAACACTTGAAACTGATGGTTATCAAGCAATTCAAGTAACTACTGGTGAACGTCGCGAATCGCGCGTAACTAACGCTCAGAAAGGTCACTTCGCGAAAGCGGGTGTTGCTGCTGGTCGTTTGGTTAAAGAGTTCCGTGTTACTGAAGCTGAGCTTGAAGGCCGTGAAGTTGGTGCTTCTATCGGTGTTGATTTGTTCACAGTTGGTCAAATTGTTGACGTAACTGGTCAATCAAAAGGTAAAGGTTTCCAAGGTGGTGTTAAGCGTTGGAATTTCCGTACGCAAGATGCTACTCATGGTAACTCTGTATCTCACCGTGTATTAGGTTCTACAGGTCAAAACCAGACTCCTGGTCGCGTGTTCAAAGGCAAGAAAATGGCTGGTCACTTAGGTGACGAACGCGTAACAGTTCAAGGTCTTGAAATCGTATCTATTGACGCTGAACGTTCTGTTTTAGTTGTTAAGGGTGCTATTCCTGGTTCAACTGGCGGTGACGTTATCGTACGTCCTACCATCAAGGCCTGAGGGGAAATACTGTGAATTTAAAAACTGTTTCCGGCTCTGCTGTTGAATTGTCTGAAGTTGCTTTCGGACGTGAATTTAACGAAGCTCTTGTACACCAAGTTGTTACAGCTTACTTAGCTGGTGGTCGTCAAGGTACTCGTGCTCACAAATCACGTGCAGATGTTTCTGGCGGTGGTAAAAAGCCATTCCGTCAAAAAGGTACTGGTCGCGCTCGTGCGGGTTCTATTCGTAGCCCGATCTGGGTTGGTGGTGGTAAAACTTTTGCTGCTCGTCCACAAGATTGGTCTCAAAAAGTAAACCGTAAGATGTACCGCGGTGCAATGCAATGTATCTTAGCTGAACTTGTTCGCCAAGATCGTCTTGTATTAGTTGAAGAGTTTGCTGTTGCAGCTCCAAAAACTAAAGAATTGCTTGCAAAGCTTACTGACTTGAATGCAACTCGCGCATTGATCATTACAGATGCTGTAGATGAGAACTTGTATCTCGCAGCTCGCAACCTTCCACACGTTGATGTGGTTGATGCTACTGCTATTGATCCTGTTAGCTTGATCGCATTTGATAAAGTTGTAATGTCTGTAGCTGCTGCTAAGAAAATTGAGGTAGAACTCGGATGAACAACGAACGTATCTATCAAGTCCTATTAGGACCAGTATTCTCAGAAAAAGCACAAGTTTTAGGTGATACTGCTGGTGTTCAAGTGTTCAAAGTTGCATTAAATGCAAACAAACTTGAAATCAAGAAAGCAGTTGAGCAACTCTTCGGTGTTGAAGTTGTAAAAATCAATACAACGATCACTAAAGGTAAAACAAAACGCTTTGGTAAAACATTAGGACGTCGTTCTGATGTGAAAAAAGCATACGTCACCCTGAAAGCCGGCCAAGATGTAGAAATGGCTGACTTGGGCGATACCGCTGAAAACGCAGCGGAATAAGGACGAGAATTATGCCAATTCAAAAATGTAAGCCAACGTCTCCAGGACGTCGCTTTGTAGAGAAAGTGGTTCATGACCACCTTCACAAAGGCGCGCCTTATGCACCGTTGGTAGAAGCTAAAAAACGTACTGGTGGTCGTAATAACAATGGTCACATCACTACACGTCACGTGGGTGGTGGTCATAAGCAAAACTACCGTATTGTTGACTTTAAACGTAACAAAGATGGTATTCCAGCGACTGTAGAGCGCATCGAATACGATCCTAACCGTACAGCCCATATTGCTTTATTGAAATATGCTGACGGTGAACGTCGTTACATCATTGCGCCTAAAGGCTTACGTGCTGGTGATAAAGTTCAATCTGGTAACGATGCTCCAATTCGTCCAGGTAACTGCTTACCACTTCGTAACATGCCAATCGGTTCTACCCTTCATAACCTTGAACTTAAAATCGGTAAAGGTGCTCAATTAGCACGTTCTGCTGGTACTTCAGTTCAGTTATTGGGTCGTGATGGTTCTTACGCTATCGTTCGTTTACGTTCTGGTGAAATGCGTAAAGTCCATGTTGAATGTCGCGCTGTAATTGGTGAAGTTTCTAACCAAGAAAGCAACCTTCGTTCATTGGGTAAAGCTGGTGCTGCGCGCTGGCGTGGTATTCGTCCTACCGTTCGTGGTATGGCGATGAACCCAGTAGATCACCCGCACGGTGGTGGTGAAGGGCGTAGTAAAGGTATTCAACCTGTAAGCCCATGGGGTCAAAAAGCTAAAGGGTACAAGACACGTACCAACAAGCGTACGACTAAGATGATTATTCGCGACCGTCGCGTCAAGTAAGGGAATCTGAATAATGCCTCGTTCATTAAAAAAAGGTCCATTCGTCGACGCACATTTGTTCGCTAAGGTTGAAGCTGCTGTAGCTGCTAACAACCGTAAGCCGATCAAAACTTGGTCACGTCGTTCAATGATCCTTCCAGACTTTGTTGGTTTAACAATTTCTGTTCACAATGGCCGTAACCACGTTCCAGTAATTGTTACTGAACACATGGTTGGTCATAAATTGGGTGAATTCGCGCCAACTCGTACCTATCGTGGTCACGGTGTTGATAAGAAGTCTAAACGTTAATAGGTGCTATGATGGAAGTAACTGCTAAATTACGCGGTGCCGCTATCTCGGCACAAAAAGCACGTTTAGTTGCTGATTTGATCCGTGGTAAGTCGGTTGCACGTGCGATAGACATTTTAAACTTCAGCAACAAGAAAGCAGCTGTGCTCGTTAAAAAAGCACTTGAATCTGCAATCGCGAATGCTGAACACAACAACAGCTTAGATGTTGATGACCTTAAAGTAACTACGATTTACGTTGATGAAGGCATGAGCCTTAAACGTATCATGCCACGTGCTAAAGGCCGTGCAGATCGTATTACTAAGCGTACTTGTCACATCACCGTTAAGGTAGGGGTTTGATATGGGTCAGAAGGTTCATCCAATCGGTATCCGCCTAGGTGTTGTGAAACGCCATAACGCTAACTGGTATGCGAATCCGAAACAATACGCTGAATACTTGCTTAAAGATCTTCAAGTTCGTGAGTTTTTAGTCAAAAAACTTAAAAACGCGATGATCAGCAATATTCTTATCGAACGTCCTACAGGCGCTGCTAAAGTTACTATTAGCACTGCTCGTCCTGGTATCGTTATCGGTAAAAAAGGCGAAGATATTGAGAAATTACAGCGCGAACTCACCAACATCATGGGTGTTCCGGCTCAAGTTAGCATCAATGAAATTGATCGCCCTGACTTGGACGCACGTCTAGTTGCTGAAGCAATTGCTTCTCAATTAGAAAAGCGTGTTATGTTCCGTCGTGCTATGAAGCGTGCGGTTCAAAACACAATGCGTGCTGGCGCTAAAGGTATCAAAGTTGAAGTTTCTGGCCGTTTAGGTGGTGCAGAGATCGCTCGTACTGAGTGGTATCGTGAAGGTCGTGTACCTTTGCATACTCTTCGTGCCGACATCGACTATGCAACTATGCGCGCAGAAACAACATACGGTACGATCGGTGTTAAAGTTTGGATTTTCCGTGGTGAGATCTTAGGTGGCATGAAACAAGTCATGAACCCTGCTCCTGCTGAAGAGCGTCCAGCTAAACGCGGTCGTGGTCGTGGTGAAGGTCAAGAGCGTCGTGGTCGTCGCGGTGACCGTGCTGCTGACAAGGGAGAATAATCCATGTTGCAACCTAAACGTACCAAATTCCGTAAAGTGCACAAAGGCCGTAACACTGGTCTAGCGCATCGTGGTAGTACAGTATCATTTGGTTCGATTGCAATTAAAGCAACTGAACGTGGTCGTATGACTGCGCGTCAGATTGAAGCTGCACGTCGTACCATTAGCCGTCGTATCAAACGTGGTGGTAAAATCTTCATCCGCGTATTCCCAGACAAACCAATTACCGAAAAACCATTAGAAGTTCGTATGGGTAAAGGTAAAGGTAGCGTGGAATACTGGGTTTGTCAGATCCAGCCAGGTAAGATCCTGTACGAAATTGAAGGTGTTAGCGATGAGTTAGCGCGTGAAGCTTTTACTTTAGCTGCTGCGAAACTCCCGTTTAAAACCACTATCGTGACTCGGACGGTGATGTAATGAAAACTAAAGATCTACGTGAAAAGTCGGTAGAAGAGTTGAAAGCTTTGCTTGATGAGCAACAGCTTAACCAATTCCGTCTTCGTATGGCGAAAGCAACTGGTCAGCTAGGCAAATCGCATGAAGTGCAAATTGCTCGTAAGACAATTGCTCGTATCAAGACACTCCTTACCGAAAAACAGGGGAACGGACAATGAGTGAAAAAACAGTCCGCACGTTAACCGGCAAAGTCGTAAGCGACAAAATGGACAAGTCTATTGTTGTGCTTATTGAACGCCGCGTTCAACACCCGTTGTACGGCAAATCAATCCGCCGTTCAACTAAATTACACGCTCATGATGAGAACAATGTTGCTAAATTAGGCGACTTGGTAACCATCAAAGAAAGCCGCCCAATTTCTAAAACTAAAGCTTGGACTTTAGTGGAAGTAGTTGAAGCTGCTGCTGAGTAATTAGACGTTCTTGTTGCATCATCGGACAATTTCGAGTACTCTTTGAGCCTTTCGAAATTGTGACCGGTGATGCTCGGTTTTGGAGTAGGGCAATGATTCAAACCGAAAGTATGCTCGACGTAGCAGACAACAGTGGTGCACGCCGCGTACAATGTATTAAAGTACTTGGTGGTTCACACCGTCGTTATGCTTCAGTTGGCGACATTATTAAAGTTACTGTAAAAGAAGCAATCCCACGCGCACGTGTTAAAAAAGGTGACGTGATGAATGCTGTAGTTGTTCGTACAAAGTTCGGCATCCGTCGTCCAGACGGTTCAGTGATTCGTTTCGACGATAACGCAGCTGTTATTTTGAACAACAACAAAGCTCCGATTGCTACTCGTATCTTCGGACCAGTGACTCGTGAACTTCGTACTGAACAGTTCATGAAAATCATTTCATTGGCTCCTGAAGTTCTATAAGAGGCAATCATGGCTAAGATTAAAAAAGGCGATCAAGTAATCGTGATCGCAGGTAAAGAAAAAGGCAAACAAGGTGTTGTTTTGTCTGTTTCTGAAGATCGAGTTAAGGTCGAAGGTCTTAACTTAGTGAAGAAGCATCAAAAGCCAAACCGTGTAACTGGCGCTGAAGGCGGTATCGTTACTCAAGAGGCTACGCTTCATATCTCAAACGTGGCAATTTTTAATGCTACAACCCAAAAGGCTGACCGTGTTGGTTACCAAGTGATTGATGGCGCGAAAACTCGTGTTTATAAATCAAATGGTGAATCAGTGGCGGCGGCGAAGTAATAGGTTGAAAAGGCAATGGCCAGACTTAAAGCACGTTACAATGACGAACTTAAAGCGAAGTTAAAAGAAGAACTTGGCGTTAAGAACGTGATGGATATTCCACGCATCACAAAAATCACCCTGAACATGGGTGTAGGCGCAGCTGCAACTGATAAGAAATTATTAGATGGCGCTGTTGCTGACATGCAACTCATTGCTGGTCAAAAACCAGTTGTGACTCTTGCTCGTAAATCAATCGCTGGTTTCAAAATCCGTGACGGTTGGCCGATCGGTTGTAAAGTTACTTTACGCGGCGACCAAATGTACGAATTCTTGGATCGTTTGATCTCGATCGCAATCCCTCGTATCCGTGACTTCCGTGGTTTCTCTGCGAAATCATTCGATGGTCGTGGTAACTACTCTATGGGTTTAAAAGAGCAAATCGTTTTCCCTGAAATCGATTTTGACAAAATTGATCGTATCCGTGGTTTAGATATCACTATTACGACCACTGCTCGTAGCGATGACGAAGGCCGTGCGCTTATGCGTGCATTCGGCTTCCCGTTCAAATAAGAGGTCGATATGGCTAAGAAAGGTATGATTAATCGCGAATTGAAACGCGAAAAGACAGTTGCTAAATACGCTGCAAAACGTGCTGAATTAAAAGCTGTTATTGCAAATGTAAACGCAAGTGACGAAGAACGTTTCGAAGCGATGTTAAAGTTACAAGCATTGCCACGTAATGCATCTCCAGTACGTCTTCGTAACCGCTGTGGTTTAACTGGTCGTCCTCATGGTTACTTCCGTAAGTTCGGTTTAAGCCGTAACAAATTACGTGACACAGTAATGCAGGGTGATGTACCAGGCGTTGTTAAGGCAAGCTGGTAAGGAGCGACTAAATGAGTATGCAAGATACCGTTGCCGACATGTTAACACGTGTTCGTAACGCACAAATGGCAAAGAAACAAACTGTTTCTATGCCTTCTTCTAAGTTGAAAGTTGCAATTGCAAACGTACTTCAACAAGAAGGTTATATTTCAGATGTAGCAGTTGCTCAAGAAGAGTCAAAAGCTACCCTGACAATTACTTTAAAATATTTCGAAGGCAAGCCTGTTATCGAAACCGTTAAGCGTGTAAGCCGTCCAGGTCTTCGCCAATACCGCGGTAAAGATAAAATTCCTAGCGTTAAGCAAGGTTTGGGTATTGCAATTGTTTCTACAAGCAAAGGCATCATGACTGATCGCGCTGCACGTGCTGCGGGCATCGGTGGTGAAGTTATTGCTTTTGTTTCTTAATAGGTGATTCCTCATGTCTCGTGTGGCTAAAGCCCCAGTAACTGTACCTAATGGTGTAACAGTTACTCAGAACGGCCGGCAGGTCGAAGTGAAAGGCAGCAAAGGTACATTGTCTTTCAACCTGCATGCGCTGGTCGAGCTAAAACAGGAAGAAGGTAAACTTCAACTTGCTCCAGCTAAAGAGTCGAAAGACGCTTGGATGCAAGCTGGTACTGCTCGCGCTGTATTGAACAACCTTGTAAAAGGTGTTAGCGAAGGCTTCGAACGTAAGTTACAGCTTGTTGGTGTTGGTTATAAAGCTGCGGTTAAGGGTACTTCTGTAAACCTTAACCTTGGTTACTCACACCCAATTGACTACGCTTTACCTGAAGGTGTAACAGCGGAAACTCCAACTGCGACTGAAATCATCTTGAAATCAGCAAACAAGCAGTTGTTAGGTCAAGTGGCAGCGGAAATCCGTGCATACCGTGCTCCTGAACCATATAAAGGTAAAGGTGTTCGTTATTCGGATGAAGTTATTCTTCGTAAAGAAGCTAAGAAGAAATAAGGCGCGAGGTTCTTATGAACGAAAAGAAACAAACCCGTTTGCGTCGTGCGAAAAGCACACGCTTGCACATTCGTGCATTGGGTGCGACTCGTTTGTGTGTAAACCGCACTCCGCGTCACATCTATGCGCAAGTTATTTCAGCAGATGGTGGCAAAGTTTTAGCGCAAGCTTCAACTTTAGATGCATCTTTGCGTAGTGGTACTACTGGTAACGTAGATGCAGCTACGAAAGTTGGTGCTTTGATCGCAGAACGTGCTAAAGCAGCTGGTGTTACTAAAGTTGCATTTGACCGTTCTGGTTTTAAATATCATGGTCGTATCAAAGCCTTGGCTGATGCTGCTCGTGAAGGCGGCTTGGAGTTCTAATCATGGCGAAAGTTGAACAAAACGAAGGTCTCGTTGAAAAGCTGGTTGCCGTTGATCGTGTAGCCAAGGTTGTTAAAGGTGGTCGTATCTTCTCTTTCACAGCATTAACTGTTGTGGGTGATGGTAACGGTCGTGTAGGTTTTGGTCGTGGTAAAGCACGTGAAGTTCCAGCTGCTATTTCTAAAGCACTTGAAGCTGCTCGTCGCAACATGATCACTGTAGACCTTGCGGGTACTACTTTACAACACCCTGTGAATGCTCGTCATGGCGCAAGCCGTGTATACATGCAACCTGCTTCAGAAGGTACTGGCGTAATTGCTGGTGGCGCTATGCGTGCTGTTCTTGAAGCTGCAGGTGTACATAACGTACTTGCTAAATGTTATGGTTCTACAAATGCTGCTAACGTAGTAAACGCAACTTTCAAAGGTTTGCGTGATATGACTTCTCCTGAGAAAGTCGCTGCGAAACGTGGTCTTTCAGTAGAACAAATTCAAGGGTAATCAATCATGAAAACGATTAAAGTTACCCAGACTAAATCTTCATCGCATCGTTTAAAAAATCATAAACTTTGCCTTCAAGGTTTAGGTCTGCGTCGTATTGGTCATACTGTAGAAGTGCAAGATACGCCTTCTAACCGTGGTATGATCAACAAAGTTTACTATATGGTTAGTGTAGAGGAATAAGCCATGACTCTGCGTTTAAATGAACTTTCACCTGCAGAAGGTGCAAAACGTGAAAACCGTCGTCTAGGCCGTGGTATCGGTTCTGGCGTAGGTAAGACTGGTGGTCGTGGTATCAAAGGTCAAAACTCACGTAAAAGTGGTGGTACTCGTCCGGGCTTTGAAGGCGGTCAAACTGCGTTATATCGTCGTTTGCCTAAATTCGGTTTCACTAGCCAAATCGCTTTGAAAACTGCTGAAGTACGTTTGTCTGAGCTTAACAAAGTTGAAGGCGATGTTGTTAGCCTTGAAACTTTGAAAGCTGCGAATGTTGTTCGTCGTGACCAAATTCGTGCTCGCATCGTTCTTTCTGGTGAAATCACTCGCGCATTCACTGTTAAAGGTGTTGTGTTGACTAAAGGCGCTAAAGCTGCTGTTGAAGCTGCTGGCGGTAAAGTCGAGGAGTAATCTCGAGTGTCTATGACTCCTAGTTCTTCAGGTCATGTCAACATGATGAAAGGCCAACCATTTCATGTGAAATACCGTGAAATTATTCGTCGATTAATGTTCTTGATTGGCGCGTTGTTGGTCTTTCGACTAGGAGCGCATATTCCGTTGCCGGGGATTGATAATGTAGCGCTAGCACATTTCTTTAAAGCTAATGAAGGTACCTTCTTAGGTTTATTTAATATGTTCTCTGGCGGTGCATTGGAACGCATGTCGATTCTGGCGTTGGGTATCATGCCGTACATTTCTGCATCGATTATCGTGCAGTTAATGTCTACGGTGGTTCCTTCGCTAGAAGCTTTGAAAAAAGAAGGCGAGCAAGGCAAACGTAAGATCAATCAATACACACGTTACGGCACCTTATTTCTTGCACTCGTGCAAGGCGTAGGGATGTGTGCAGGCTTGATTAGTCAAGGTATTACCTTAACTTCAGGCTTGGCATTCTATGTTCCAGCAGTAACTTCGTTAGTTGCTGGAACCATGTTCTTGATGTGGTTGGGCGAGCAAATTACCGAACGTGGTGTTGGTAATGGTATCTCGATGATCATTTTCGCAGGTATTGTGGCAGGTTTGCCTAATCTTGTGATTCAGTCGTTTACGTCTGTTCAGAATGGTCAGGGTAGTTTAATTGGTTTGGTGGTATTCGGCTTACTCTCATTAGCCGTGTTAGCTGCGATCGTGTTTATTGAAAAAGCACAGCGTCGTATTCCAGTGAACTACGCACAAAAACAACAAGGTCGTCGTGTATTTACTGCACAGCAAACACATTTGCCATTAAAGATTAATATGGCAGGCGTAATTCCAGCGATTTTTGCAAGCTCATTGTTATTATTTCCAGCGAGCTTGGGACAATGGTTAGGAAGTGCTGATCCAAATGCAGGGATTGTCAAACGTAGCCTACAAGATCTGGCATTGGTGTTATCGCCTGGACAGCCGTTGTATTTAATGCTCTTCGGCGCGTTGATCATTTTCTTCTGTTATTTCTATACGGCACTAGTATTTAGTCCAAAAGAAGTCTCAGAGAATTTAAAACGTAGCGGGGCATATGTGCCTGGTATCCGCCCAGGTGAGCAAACGGCTCGTTATTTAGATCATATTCTTAACCGTTTGACCTTCATCGGTGCAATCTACATCACTGTAGTGTGTTTAATGCCTATGGTGCTACAAAGCTCGTTCGGTATTCCATTCCATCTGGGTGGGACATCGTTGCTGATTGTAGTGGTAGTGGTAATGGACTTTATGGCGCAACTCCAAGCGCACCTTACTTCGCATCAGTATGATAATCAAACGTTAATGAGAAAAACGACTGCTCATCCTAAGGGATAAGCGCACTTAGAAGGTTTCATCATGAAAGTACAAGCTTCTGTAAAGAAAATTTGTGGTAGCTGTAAAGTTATCCGTCGTAATGGGGTTATTCGCGTAATTTGTAGCGCAGAACCTCGTCATAAGCAGCGTCAAGGTTAATTTAATTAAGACCTGTTGATTTCAGTAGGCTAATTAGGTTATTATCCGCCCCTCAAGATTTTTGTGGGGCGGTTGATTATCTTGACTGCCTTTTTGGAGAAAATTGAATGGCTCGTATTGCCGGTGTAAACATTCCGGATAACAAGCATGCTGTTATCTCTCTCACGTATATTTTTGGTATCGGTCGCCACACTGCTAAGAACATCTTGGCTACTGTAGGTATCACTGAAACTACAAAGATTCGTGAATTAGATGATGCTCAGCTTGATGCGATTCGTGCAGAAGTTGCTAAGGTTCCGACCGAAGGTGATTTACGTCGCGAAATTTCCATGAACATTAAACGTTTAATGGATTTAGGCTGCTACCGCGGTCTTCGTCATCGTCGCAGCTTGCCTGTTCGCGGACAACGCACCAAAACTAACGCACGTACCCGTAAAGGTCCGCGCAAACCGATTAAGAAATAAGATTTCTGGAAGCTAAAAGATGGCTAAAGATACTCGCGCACGCAAGAAGGTCACTCGTACCGTCTCTGAAGGTGTCGCACACATTCACGCTTCTTTTAATAACACCATTGTTACGATTACCGATCGTCAAGGTAATGCATTGGCTTGGGCTACCTCAGGTGGACAAGGCTTCCGTGGATCACGTAAATCAACACCGTTCGCTGCTCAGGTAGCTGCTGAAGTTGCTGGTAAAGCTGCTTTAGATTACGGTTTGAAAAACTTGGACGTCCTTGTAAAAGGTCCTGGTCCAGGTCGTGAGTCTGCGGTTCGTGCATTAGGTGCAGTGGGTTATAAAATTAACAGCATTACCGATGTGACTCCAATTCCGCACAACGGTTGCCGTCCACCTAAAAAACGTCGCGTGTAAGGAGAAACATTCATGGCTCGTTATATTGGTCCAAAATGCAAACTCTCTCGCCGCGAAGGGACAGACCTGCAATTAAAATCTGGCGTTAAACCATTTGACGTTAAGACTAAAAAACATGCTAAAGCTCCTGGCCAACATGGCGGAGCTCGTGGTAGCAAACAATCTGAGTACTCACTACAATTACGTGAAAAACAAAAAGTACGTCGTATGTACGGTGTGTTAGAGCGTCAATTTAGTAACTACTATAAAGAAGCTGCTCGTGTTAAAGGCGCAACAGGTGAAAACTTGTTGAAACTGCTTGAAAGCCGTCTTGATAACGTTGTTTATCGCATGGGTTTTGGTTCTACACGTGCAGAAGCTCGTCAGTTAGTATCTCACCGTAGCATCACTTTGAACGGTCGTCGTGTTAACATTGCATCTATCCAAGTTAAAGCTGGTGATGTAATTGCAGTACATGAAGGCGCTAAACAACAATTACGTATCAAAAACGCAATTGAATTAGCTGCTCAACGTGGTATCCCTGCTTGGATGGAAGTTGACCATTCTAAGTTAGAAGGTACGTTTAAAGCTGCGCCAGATCGTTCTGATTTACCTGCTGAAATCAACGAAAGCTTGATTGTAGAATTGTATTCTAAATAATCCTTGAGGTAGCAATAAATGACGCGTACTGCAAACGAGTTTCTAACTCCGCAAGCGATCAAGGTCGAAGCGGTGAGCGGGACCTCGGCAAAAGTGATTCTGGAACCTTTGGAGCGTGGCTTTGGTCATACTCTAGGTAATGCTTTACGTCGCATTCTATTGTCTTCTTTACCTGGCGCTGCTGTGGTTGAAGTAGAAATAGAAGGTGTCGAGCACGAGTACAGTACTTTAGAAGGCTTGCAGCAGGACATCGTCGAGCTCTTGCTGAACCTAAAAGGATTGTCTATTAAGCTGTTCGATCAAAATGAAGCATATTTAACATTAGAGAAACAAGGGGCAGGTGACGTAACTGCAGCTGACCTTCGTTTACCTCATAATGTTGAAGTGGTTAACCCTGATCATTTAATCGGTACTTTGAGTTCTTCTGGTTCATTAAAAATGCGCCTGAAAGTTGCTCAAGGTCGTGGTTATGAAACATCTGACTCACGTTTCCCTGAAGGTGAAACACGTCCAGTAGGTCGTTTACAGTTAGATGCTTCTTATAGCCCAATCAAGCGTGTTTCTTACACAGTAGAAAATGCTCGTGTTGAACAACGTACCGATCTTGATAAGTTAGTGATCGATCTTGAGACTAACGGAACTGTTGATCCGGAAGAAGCAATCCGCAAAGCGGCAACAATCTTGCAACAACAAATTGCAATTTTTGTTGATCTTCAGAAAGATCAAACTCCTGTTGCTCAAGAACCTCGCGAAGAAGTTGACCCAATTTTGCTTCGTCCAGTAGATGATCTCGAGCTAACTGTTCGTTCTGCTAACTGTTTGAAGGCAGAAAATATTTACTACATTGGTGATCTTGTTCAACGTACTGAAGTTGAGTTGTTAAAAACTCCTAACCTAGGTAAAAAATCGTTAACAGAGATCAAAGATGTTTTGGCATCGAAAGGTTTACAACTCGGCATGCGTTTAGAGAACTGGCCACCAGCTAGTCTCCGTATGGATGACCGTTTTGCCTATCGTAGCCGTTAATTAAGTAGGACTATCACCATGCGTCATCGTAATAGTGGTGTGAAATTAGGCCGTACAAGCAGCCACCGTAAGGCGTTGTTCCAAAACTTAACAAATGCTTTAGTTGAGCACGAGTTAATTAAAACAACTTTGCCTAAGGCGAAAGAACTTCGCCGCGTTGCTGAGCCTTTAATCACTTTGGCAAAAAACGATACAGTAGCAAACCGTCGTTTAGCGTTTGCTCGTACTCGTTCTGCAGCAACTGTTGGTAAATTATTTACCGTTCTTGGCCCTCGTTACAAAGAACGTAACGGCGGTTATCTTCGTGTTCTTAAAGCGGGCTTCCGTGCAGGTGATGCTGCACCGATGGCTTACGTTGAACTCGTTGACCGTGAAGTAAAATAATACTTCTACGTGTAGAACAGTCAGTTGTTCCAAAAAAAGGCCGGTGTAATAACCGGCCTTTTTTATTGTTTGTTTTTAATAGTTTTTTGAGAGAAAAATCTAAATAATAATCTGCTTATTCATATTTGTTTGAGTATTTGGCCAATGTGCTAAATTAAGCTGAGCTACTATAAAAAATTGAAATACATATGTTAGATATTGAGATTAAGATTTTAGGTGTAGATGAGCTGAATGATTTTAGAACAATTCGACTTTCAGCTTTAGCAAAAGCCCCGGCAATGTTTGGTTCAACCTATGCGTTAGAAGTTATAAAGCCATCAAGCTTCTTTCAAAGTTGTTTGTCCGGTTCAGTGATCTTTGGGGTTTATCATCAAGATCAAATTATAGGTTTGGCGACCTTAACACAAGAGCGTGGAATAAAGCTGGCTCATAAGGCTGTTCTATCCAGTGTATTTATTGAACCAGAATTTCAAAGCCAGGGCATAGCAACCGCATTACTTCATGCTGTTATTGCCTATAGTCAAGCACAGGTAGAACAAGTTTTGCTGAGCGTTGCCGCAAATAATCAGTCAGCCATCAAGCTATATCAAAAAATGGGCTTTGAGGTGTATGGAGTGGAGAAAAAAGCCTTGAAAAATAATAATGAATATACAGATGAGCTTTTGATGAAGCTTTTTCTGCGCTAGGGTACAGCTGTAATAACCTTAAGAGTTATACCTTCTTCTTACTCAATTAAAGATTTTCAATTCAGAAATCCAAGCAAAAATCTCAGCTTTTTTTAGCGCAAGTTTTTATCAAAATGTCCCGAAGTGATATGAAAAAACCGATGAATGACTAAACTTGACATTGTGTATTGTCAAATTTGTGCTTTAATAAAGACATGGTTTATACAGGGTATAAAAAAAATGGAAAAGCAAGTTGATGTATTAATTATTGGTGCAGGGATCTCAGGAATCGGATTGGCTGTACATCTCTCTAAGAACTGTCCACAACGTAAATTTGAAATCTTAGAACGTCGTGACAGTTTTGGTGGAACTTGGGATTTATTCCGTTATCCTGGTATTCGTTCTGATTCGGATATGTCGACCTTTGGTTTTAACTTCAAACCATGGGCAAAAGAAAAAGTACTTGCGAGTGGTGCTGAAATCAAAAGTTATTTGAGTGATGTCATTAGCGAAAACCAGTTGAAAGAGAAAATCCATTTTGGTCATCGGGTGCTTTCTGCAAATTATGACTCAACAAAGAAAAAATGGTCTGTTGAAGTAGAAGATAGCAATAAGAAAAAGCAAACTTGGTCAGCAAACTTTGTGATGGGCTGTACCGGTTATTATAATTATGATCAGGGCTATGCACCGAAATTCCCGAAACAGGAAGATTTTAAAGGTCAGTTCATTCATCCACAACACTGGCCTGAGAATCTGGATTATACGGGTAAGAAAGTCGTAATCATTGGCAGCGGTGCAACCGCCATTACCTTGGTACCTTCAATGGTGAAAGGTGGGGCAGGTCATGTGACCATGTTACAGCGTTCACCAACCTATATTGCAACCGTGCCTTCCATCGACTTTATTTATGAAAAAACCCGTAAATTTATGTCTGAAGAAACGGCTTATAAATTTACCCGTGCACGTAACATTGGCATGCAACGTGGTATTTATGCTTTAGCGCAGAAATATCCAAAAACAGTGCGTCGCTTATTGCTAAAAGGAATTGAATTGCAGTTGAAAGGTAAAGTCGACATGAAACACTTTACCCCGAGCTATAACCCTTGGGATCAACGTTTATGTGTGGTACCAGATGGCGATTTATTCAAAGCATTACGTCAGGGGCAGGCGAGCGTAGAAACAGACCAAATTGAGAAGTTCACGGCCAATGGCATCCAGCTAAAATCTGGTAAGCATCTTGAAGCGGATATCGTTATTTCTGCAACAGGTCTGGAAATTCAGATTCTGGGTGGTGTGAAAGGTTCAATTGACGGTAAGCCGATGAATACTTCGCAACATATGCTCTATCAAGGGGTGATGGTCAGCGATGTACCGAATATGGCCATGATCATTGGTTATATTAACGCGTCATGGACCTTAAAAGTCGATATTGCAGCTGAATATATTTGCCGTTTACTCAATCATATGGACAAGAATGGTTTTGATGAAGTGATTGCGCATGCGGACCCATCACAACTCGAACACGACACGATTATGGGTAAAATGTCTTCTGGCTATATTGCGCGTGCCGCAGATGTGATGCCGAAACAAGGCAAGCAAGCGCCTTGGAAAATTACCAATAACTATCTGGCAGACCGTAAAGAATTGAAAGATGCTAAATTTAATGATGGCGTTCTACAGTTTCACAAACGTGATGAACATGCTGACCGTAAACCAAAACTGGTTTCGTAATTTAGTAACCTGATCATTGAAAACCCTATGTCGATACATGGGGTTTTTTATTGGAAATAGGCTTTGAATTCTAAAAATATCACGTATATTGGGCAGATTAGAAAATTAAGATAGGGATAATTTGATGAAGAAACTCATCATTTTGGGGATCATGTTATCAAGCAGTCTGGCTTTTGCAGATGATGCAAAACAGAAGGCAGCGATTGCACAGAAACTGGTATCGGTCGATGGCACGGAACAGGGGTTGCAAAACACCGATAAAATGATTCTAGAGCAAATCCGGATGCGTTTACCCAAGGATCTACCAGAAAGCTTCTATACCGATTTAACTAAGAATCTGGATAGTGAGCAACGCAAGCAGTTTATCGTACAGCGCTATGTCGAGAGTTTTAGTGAAAAAGAATTACAGGCTGCCTTGAACTTCTACCAATCTGCTGAAGGGAAGGCCTGGGCCAAGAAAGCCAGCGATGTTGGCAGTGAGGTGGCACATTTCACCACGCAAAATGCGCGCAATGCACTGAATACCACCATGCAACAATATAGTGAAAATCCCAAGGTGAAGCAGTTAATGCAACGGATGAACCCGTAAGCTGTCCAGACGGGCAATGAAAAAACAGAAATTAAGTAAATAAAAAAGGGATCATACATCTAGCGTGATCCCTTAGGTTTTATAGATTTATTAGAGGGTACGTGAAATCAACTCTTTCATGATTTCATTGGTGCCTGCATAAATACGATTAGCACGGTTGTCGATATAGGCACGTGCAATTGGATATTCCAGCATGTAGCCATAACCCCCATGTAACTGTAAACATTCATCGACCACTTTCGAGAACATATCGGAAATTTTATATTTTGCAGCGGCAGCAGCATCAACGCCTAAGCTTTCTTCAAGTTGCAATTCCATGCAGCGATCGAGGTAAGTACGGCAGAAATCAATTTCAGTCCGTAATTCAGCCAGTTTAAAACGGGTGTTCTGGAAGGTACTAATGGCTTTTCCGAAGGCTTTACGATCTTTGGTGTATTGCACCGTATGTGCAAAAGCGGCTTCAGCGCCCGCCTGACAAATGATGGCAACCAGCATGCGTTCCCATGCCAATTCTTTCATCAGCATCATAAAACCCATGCCTTCCATACCGAGCAGGTTTTCTTTCGGAACGCGGACATTGTCAAAGAACAGCTCACAGGTATCCTGTCCTTTCATCCCGATTTTATTGAGTGGTTTGCCTTTACTGAAACCCGCACGATCTGCTTCCACAATAATTAACGACAGATTGGCAGAACCTTTTTCACTATTGCCCGTCTTACACACCACGATGGCCATATCGCATAGATAGCCATTGGTAATAAAGATTTTTGAGCCATTAATCACATAGTCATCACCATCCAGTACCGCGGTAGTACGAACAGCCTGCAGGTCTGAACCTGTCCCAGGTTCAGTCATGGCAATCGCAGTGACCGCTTCACCCGTTGCCATTTTTGGCAGCCAGTGCTGCTTTTGTGCTTCATTACCAAAGTTGTTGATATAGTTGGCGACGATATCTGAATGTAATGAAAAACCGGTGCTCGAATCCATGGCATAGGCTTGTTCTTCAATCAGAATCATACTATAGAGGCGATCAACACCTGAGCCGCCATACTGCTCTGGCATGGTGGTACACAGCAAGCCCAGTTCGCCTGCCTTATTCCATAAGTCGCGATCAACATGTTGTTGTTTTTCATATTTTTCAATATTTGGAACAACTTCTTTTTCATAGAATTTACGTACAGTTTCACGAAATGCTTCATGATCAGAAGTAAAGAGTTTACGCGCGAGCATGTTTGGAACTGGACGAATTGCACCTGATTGCATTTTTTATATTTTCCCTGGTTTGTTGAATGTAAATCATCCTCCTCACCATACAAGAAATGGAAAATAGTGAACAATGTGATCAATGCTCAATTTGGTTGATGTATTTGGTCACTTGAGAAAAAACGCTGCGAAGTTAAACAGGGATCGGGTACACTATGGGGGAAAATTGTTGCATAGTGGAACAGATAATGTCTGATGAAATGACACTGGAAGAACGTAAGGTTGTGTATCGTGCACGTCGTGGTTTAAAAGAAATCGATGTATATTTTGACCCATATGTTAAAAGCTACTATCTCACAGCCGATCCTGCTGAAAAGGCCTTGTTTGCAGAGCTGGTTGATCAGGAAGATCCAGATTTACTGGACTGGTTCATGGAAGTTGGGGAGCCGCCAAGGACTGAACTGAAAGCATTTATTCTCAAACTAAAACATTATGTACACGGCTAATCGTGTTTTTGAGTTGCAATACAGTCGTTTTTCGATTGCATTGCAACTGTTTATATTGCTGTTGATTGTGACACTCACTTATTCTTTGCTTTCATTGGCGGTATGGTTAGGCAGTTGCTTCATATTGGCATTGAGCTGGTTTCTATTTCTAAAACAACCGCGATTAAAGCGTTTTGAGCATCTGGATCAGCAGGAATGGTCATTTGAGTTTTACGATTCATCTCTTCCGATCCAGACCCGATCCATCACAAGAATAATTGATCATCAGGCGTATATTGTGCTTTCTTTTTCTGATCCAAAACACAAAAACTTCATCATTTGGTGGGATCAGTTATCATTTTTACAGTGGAAAAACTTAAAATTACAGGCAAAACTTGCATAATTGTTTGACAATTCTACATCTATACAAAACTTATTATTTCATAAATTTCAATAAGATATTTTTTTAAAGCGCGATTTTTATTTAAATTGTTAGGTTAAATACTCTAAAGAATAGTGAAAATTATGATTGTCAGACAATCTGGCAGTCAAGGCCGATTTATTTTCGTTAAAGTACAAACACCAACGTAAAGTATGGTGGAGGTCCAAAATGGAAATTCCAACATGGTCGTTTCTGGTGATCGCAATTGTCTTTGCGATTGTAGTAGGAAGAGCAGGAACTTTACTCAGGGAATATCTTGAATCGCATCAACCTGTTGCTGCGACCAAGAGAAAGAGATTGAAAGTATCATCAATATATCACGCTCCCGTGAATGTCGATGGTGAACGCCAATCTAGTATCTATCAAAAGTAGATACGAAAAGTGTAGGAGGTCTCTATGGAGATTTCAATGTGGATGTTTCTGGTAATTGCGATCGTTATGGCGATTGTAGTAGGAAGAGCCGGGACATTACTCAAGGATTATTTTCAACAAAACTAAAAGATTAAGAGTTTCACGATTTTACCAGTTAATAAGTAGCATGTGCTGAACCGTCGCAATGCTACTTTTTTTTGCCTGAAATTTGTGTATTTCCGCAGATCTGTCAATTTATTCATGTGTGAAGTATGTCAAAATGTCCTCGTAAAATTAGAGCAATTACTCTTTAACTCAAGTATTGCATCTGATAATGTACAGCTAAAAGGAAAAAACAAATTATTAGAGGGACAGGAAGTATGTCTAAACTCCAAAAAATGGGACAAGGCGTAGCGGTTGCTTTGCTGACAACATCAATGTTATCCGGATGTTCATATGTCGTTAAAACTGGAGCGAATGTCGCCTTAGGTTTTGGTGAAAAGCATATTGTTCCACCGATTTTGGCGATGGATGATGCTGAAATGGTGTGTAATTCAGGAAATGCATTAACGCCTGCCGTGATGTCGACCAAAGATATGGGTGCCGATCCAACACGTATGGCTGTGCTGCTGTATACCGCAGCAGGGATTTGTGCTGAGAATCAGGCGCTGGAAGCGGAATTACGTTATTTACGTGCATCTAAAGCAGGTCAGGTTTCGGAAGCGCAAGACGCGCGTATCGAGCAGAAACGTTGGGCCGGGATTGCAGCGGAGCGCCAATATGCGGGTTATCAACTTTTTGCAAACCGTTGGGAATCAAAATACAAATATAAATTAGGCGATTCATGCCCAACCATGCGCAATGATCTGGATCAGACCGTGTATTTGCTGGGTATGGTCAGTGGCTTGCAAGCCATGACCAATGACATTAATTCGGGTGGTGCAATTAATGTACCTAAGGATATCGCCGGGATTGTTGAGCGTGGCATGACCTGTCTGGACAATGAAAAATTCTGGGGTGCGCCAATGGCGACTCGCGCCGTGATCTGGACTTTATTGCCAGGTGCGGGTGACGGTAAACCTGAACCGTATGCCACCATGAAACAATCAATGGCGATTGGTGAGAAGAAAGGTGTCCGCTTATCCCATGCTTTATATGCTGTTGCAGCACAGGCCAGTGGTGATGATGCAAAATTAAGAGATGCACTCCGTTCCTATGCCGCAGCAACAGGGGATGAGAAGCCTGCAAACCCTCAATTTAGACTGATCGATAAAATGGCCGGTTTGATGGTTCGTGGCATTGCAGACCGTTACTGGACTGAAAATACCGGTGTCAGAGCAGGCGATGAAGGCATGACCACATTCTGGGATGATAAACAGGAAAGTTCAGCCGAGCTGGACTCACTCTTTGATGGTGGAGGCGAAGGTGCGTCTGCACCGGCACAGGATGAGGCTGCTCCAGCGCAAGAAACGCCAGCTAAGTAACCTGAATTAAACGGCCTTTTATCTCAGAAGTACTTACACTGGGTAAAAGGTCTGTTTTTCAAGAGGTGATCAATTAATGAAAGATCAAATATGGATAGAAAAAGTCATTTTGATCGCGATATGTGTTTCGATATCGGCATGTCTGCAAGTTTTTGCTGATCATTTCATTTACTGGAGACCCAGTTTACTTACCGAGTTCTGGCGGTTATGGACCGCGCACTGGGTACATGTTGGCTGGATACATTTTCTGTTAAATATGCTGGCATTTGCATGTTTACCTTTTATTTTTCCACATGTCCGCAACTGGCATTTATGGGCATTAATGTTGCTCCTGCCTCCATTTATTAGTTTGGTTTTCTATTTCTATCTACCTTATATCGATGCCTATGCCGGGCTTTCCGGCGTGCTGCATGGCCTGTACACAGCTGTTGGGCTGGTATATTTGCAATATAAGAAAGAACGTAAGTTCGCTATTCTGGTCTTGGCCTTGATTGCAGCGAAACTGATTTGGGAAAATACTTTTGGACAAACTGGAACGGCCCAGTTGATTGGGAGTCCGGTGCTTACTGAAGCACATTTGATTGGTGCAATCGGTGGGGTGCTATGTGGATTAAGTTATTTATTTATAAGAAGGAATAAAATAGAGAACATCTAAATTGATAAAAACAACCAACAAAAAAGTGATTGTAGTCATTCTTTTTTGAAAAAATTTGATTCAAATTTAAGCGGTTTAAAGGGATTGGTTAAGAAGAGGGTAAATTCATTTATCTATCAACCATGGACAGCGCATGATTCAACATCTTTGGATGGATGTTGATAAGAATAAACTGGAATAGACATGCAAAATGATCAAGAGAAAAAATCCGGATTAGCCCGGTTAGGCTATATCTGGAATGATTGGATATCAACCTTCATCATTCTTGCTTTGTTGCTAATGACTTTGCTTATTGGTACTGGCGAGATGATTCACGGTCAAATGCTCCGTATGGGGGAGCGGCTTTACGGTGATCAGACCACAGGAATGCAATATTCGTTTTTACGGGCAGAGCCTGAAAAACCATCTTGTGATCGACATCCGAATATTGATGCACAAGTTCAGGCGCAGATGAAGGCCAATGCTGCTGATGAATTTGCAAGTATGTTCGGGGCTGCTTCTGAGTCTGATGTGCGTACCTCTTTGCTGGCAGCACAGCAGCAGTGTGAAGAAAAATATCAATTCTATGATAAGGCCATGAAGCATTTGGAAGCACATCCAAGTATTCGTACTTATCGAAAGGTTGAGACAACGTTCTTTGGAATTTTCAAATTAGGTTCTGAAAACCAGACCGTAATTTTACTGGTTATGGTGTTGTTTGCTTCAATTACAGCATCATTGCGTTACCACCATATTGGTTTACGTGCACCAAAAACCAAGATTGACTTCCGTGTCTATTCAGCCTTGATGGTGGCGGGGAATGCCTTACTGAGCTATTCAGTGGTTAGCCAATATCATTCTGTACTGAATTCGGGGGTTGAAGTTGCAGGGAAAACGGCGGTCTTGTACTGGTTGTGGATTGCATTATTTGTATCCCTGACCATTATCAGTATCTTCCAGTTTATCTTTATACCGAAGACGGCTCAGCCGAAGGGCAACTTTGGTTTAGCTTTACTCAGTGTGCCATTGTACGCCTTCATGTCTCTGGTAACCGGTATTGTATTTACCTTCTTCATGGATTATCCAATGGGGCAAGGGATCTACTTGGGTATTCTGGTTGAGTTCTCGGGTATTTTCCTGAATCTTGCACTGTTTATTTGGGCCGGTATGTTACTGACTCAAACCCGTGTGATGGATTTATTCTTAAATATCCTGCGTCCATGGAACCTGGCACCAGAAACTTTAACCTGGTTGATCCTGATCGCAGCAGCGATTCCAACAGCTTATACTGGTGCTTCCGGGATTTTCGTAATTGCAGCCGGTGCAATCATTTATAAAGAAGTCTGGAATTCGGGTGCGCGTCGTCAATATGCATTGGCTGTATCGGCAATGTCAGGCTCTTTAGGTGTGGTGATTCGCCCATGCTTACTGGTCATCCTGATCTCAATGCTCGACAGCCGTCATGTGACTTCTACCGAATTATTTGATCACGGTATCTATGTCTTCTGGTTAACTGCATTTATTTTCCTCGGTGTTTCATTAATTCTTGCCGAAGAAAAATTTCGCGTGAATTCACCTAAGGTTGCAGTGCCTGGCATGTTACGTGCCTGTGTACCTGTCATTCCTTATGTGATTATCGGTTTTGCTGTGGTGATGTTCTATAAGTTGGCTTTAGATACATCAATCAATGAATTCACTGCACCAATGATTTTACCGTTGGTATTGATCGCAATGATCTTGTTTGACAAGCTCTTCGCATCAAAAATGGCGCCAGCGCCTGTGATTGATCCTAAGCATGAAGCTCTGGTCCGTGAACACGAGAAAAAATCTGAGTTCCTGAAGTCTCATGATCCACATGGGGGCAAGCACTTTGGTTTTGGTGGTGCATTACGTTTTGCAACCTCAGAAACAGTTGGACATATCGGTGCGTTGATTCTGCTGATGGCCTTGTCTGCAAGTGTCGGTGGCTTGATTGAACGTGCTGAAGTGGTGGAATTATTACCAACACACTTGGGCAATATCTATATTTCACTTGCCTTTATTGCACTGTTACTGGCGATTATTGGTATGACGACCGATCCATTCGGCGCCGTGATTCTGGTAGCGGCAACGGTTGCACCTGTGGCCTACGAGAATGGTATTCATCCGATTCATTTCTGGATGATTGTACTAGTCGCCTTCGAATTTGGTTATGTAACGCCACCGGTTGCATTGAACCACTTGCTAACGCGACTCTCCGTCGGGGATGAAGAGGTCTCGGCCGCCGACAGGGAAGCGAAAGAGAAATACACCAGTTTCTACTTCCGTTATGAACGTTGGTTATTGCCGATTATCGTATTGTTCTCATCGTTGGTGCTGGTGACCTATGCACCTTATATCTTCCAGATGTTTGGCTGGTATAAGCACTAACAATTGAAATTAAAAAAGCACCTACGGGTGCTTTTTTTTTAACGTCTTTATTTTTATTTATTAAGTCTGCTTTTGCCTTTGGATTAGTGGACTGCATAATAGAATTGCCAATAAAATAATGCCGAAACCAATCACACTGTATAAATCTGGCACTTCATTCCAGAGTAAAAAGCCCCAAATTCCGGCGAAGATAATCGCAATATAATTCACAGGGGCAATTTGTCCAGCAGGGGCAAGACGGTAGGCATGAGACATAAAGATCTGGCTGACATTGGCTAAGACGCCTGCCGCGACCAGGAAAAATAATTCATGTAGATGATAAGGTCGCCATACCCAGAACATCGGAATCACCGAAAGCAGGGAACCAATCAGACAGAAGTAAAATACGATCCGTTCAGGTGGTTCGGTTTGGGTCAGGGCACGAACGGTAACAAAGGCCATAGAGGCCAATAGACTTGAACTGATGCCGACAATGGAGATCCAGTTTAATAAACCTTGATCGGGTTTTGCCACACAGAATACGCCCATAAATCCCAGCCCTGCAGCGCACAGCATCGCCGTAGTAACTTTTTCTTTCAGGAACAGCCAGGCAATTAAAGGAATAAAAATCGGAGAAGAATAGGTAAATACCATGGCATTGGAGAGTTTCAGATGTGCGATGGCATAGAAGAAGCCATACATGGCTGCAAGCCCGACGATACTGCGCCAGGTATGCATCCAGAGTTTTTCTGTTTTTACAAATCCCATGCCTTGTTTAAAAATAAAAGGCAGAAATAGGATCAGCCCCACCACATTACGGAAAAACACAATGGTGTAATTATCGACCGTATGAGAAGCATAACGAATACAAATACCCATCACAGAGAAAAGTAGTGCAGAAATCGTTAGGCAACCAATCGCCAAAAAGAGATTGCGATTCGTTTGGGAAGTATCCATAACCAGGGCAGTATCGAGAATTTGGGCTTATTTTATGCCTGTGTGGAAGTGAAGGGAATGTGTATTTTTCTGTTAGGAATGTGTGATGCCTTTAAACTGCGTGATCAGAAAATTGTTTCAGATAGTCACTGGGCGTCATACTGGTTTCACGTTTAAACATGGCACTAAAGGCGCTGGGACTATCGTATCCCAAATCTAAGGCTACATTCAGCACCGGCTTATGCATGGCTAAATCAATCATGGCCTGCATCAGTTTTGCCTGTCGAACCCAATGGGAAAAATGTAGGCCAGTTTCTTTTTGAAAATGACGTGCCAGCGTTTTAGTGCTGATATGTAATTGTTGTGCGCTCTCTTCCAGACTCCATTCCAAAGCCAGATTTTCTTTAATGCGCTGGCATAACTGCTGAAGCTTGGGGCTTTGTGGGTCGGGCAAATTAAAAGCCAGTGCGGGCAGAAGACGAACTTCGTCCAGAATAAGCTGTAGCAGCCTTTCATTGCGACTTGCTGGTTGAATCGTGCTTTGTATATGCATCGCACTACTGATCAATTCACGTAATAACGCTGGAATTGCAACCACGCGACATTGATCTGGCAGATCGTTTTGAGTTGAGTTTTCAATAAAAACGCCTCTTGCTTTAACTTCACCACTGCTCAGTAGCGCATGCGGTTTTTGGGCTGGTATCCAGACGCCTCTTCCTGGCGGTGTAATCCAGATGCCTTCATGAGTTTGGACACGGATCACGCCTGTCAGGGTATGAATTAGCTGAATCCGATCATGACTATGCCAGTCTTCAATATGACCATGGGGATAATTCTCCGAGAAGGCATAAACCGGATAATCCAGAAAACTATGTTGAAAATTTTTTCCCATACGGTGCGCAGCCAAAAATGTCTCTTTTAAAACAGTTATCGTCTTTTTATCGAGTAAAAGCAAATTGATTGTTTTTTAGCATGATCGGTACGGCTATGTACAGGTTTTGATTATGTTTCAGAAAGCTTATTTTTATCCATTATTCGCCATTTTATTTTGGGCTGGGAATGTGGTGGTGTCTAAAATGGCCAGCCATGCAATTTCACCAGTTGCGATCACTTTTTATCGTTTGGTACTGGCGCTCACTGTGATGAGTATGTTTGTGCTGATTCCGGTCTGGAAAAATCGACAGACCATTAAGCAGTATTGGAAACAGTTGGCACTTGGTGGTTTTCTTTCCGTGTCTTTATTCCAGTTTTTGTCCTATCAGGCAGCAGCGACGACCACGGCAACCAATATGGCGATCGTCACTGCCTTGATTCCATTACTCACCATGATCTTGAGTAGTGTGTTGCTCAAAGACCGGATCAGCTATGGCATGTTATTCGGTGGCGCACTGTCTTTTTATGGCATTTTATATTTATTGGGTCATGGCAGTATTCGCAATATATGGGGGCAGGGCGTACATCTCGGTGATGGTTTAATGCTGATTGCAGCAGCAGGCTATGCTTTATATGGGGTGTTATTAAAGCGCTGGAAAATGCCGATTCCTGCCTGGCAATCGAATTTCGTCCAGTCCAGCTTTGCGATTTTATATGTCTTGCCATTCTTTGTGTTTTTACCGGCCCAAGATATACAGTTAAATCAGCAAACCATTCCACTGATTGTTTATGCCAGTATTTTCTCATCGGTCTTGTTGTCTTATTTATGGATTGAAGGGGTCCGACATTTAGGACCGAATTGCAACAGTATCTTTATGAACCTGTTGCCTTTATTTACCGCATTGATTGCAGTGGCCCTACTCGGAGAACATTTGCAAATGTTCCATTATATTGGTGGTGGTTTGACTTTGGTGGGAATCTTGATTGCACAAACGATTCAGAAACCAATTCAGTTGAAATCGCGTTCTGGACAAATTTTAGATTAAAAACGTTCGGCAATAAAAAAGCTTTAACGAAAGTTAAAGCTTTTTATGTTTTAAGAGTGATTCTGGGCAGCAAGTTGCGCTTCTAATAACTTGATCTGCTCTTCCTTCAGTTTAAGCATTTGATCAACATCCTCATGTTGCTGCTTAAGCTCATGTTGCTGGTCTTGAAGTTGCAGGTGAATATCATCCAGTTTTGCAATTTCTTCCTTGGCCAGGCTGTCATTGGTTGGAAGCGGCGCTTTAATAATCGACTCTTCAACCAGTTTAATTGGCGCCGCAGGCTCATTTTCCGCAGTCACGTTTTCATTGCTGACAGCAGGGTCTGGTTGAGACGTGGTAACAGCGGTCTGAGCCGCAGCAGGTTGAGTTGGTGTTGTTGTCGATTGCTGATCTTTTTGTGCTAAAAACCATTGGACAGCAAGGAACAGAACCACAACAACACTTATTCCACCGATGATCATCCATAATAATCTGGAATTTTCAGTTGGATATGTGGACATCATTTTTAACCTTTCTAGTCAAAATGACGAGGTTTGAACTGTATCACCCCAATTTCATCTGGCTCAGCGGGTTGTTGCTCTTCCACGTGGGTGGGGCGCTTCTCGCTATAAGCACAGTCGATACATTCAATCCACTCGTCATCCACAGTGATGATCTTAACCACACGATCTAACGCTCCACATTTGGGACATTTTGCACCCGCGATGAATTGTCTTTTCATGTCAGTTCATTACACCCTGTGAATAATAATGACATAGTTTAAGCGGTTTTATCTGTGTTCGTCCAACCTTGATGACGTAATAACGCATCTATTTTAGGCTCTCTTTTTCGGAAATTGCGAAACGCATCAAGAGCTGTATCTTTTCCGCCAACTGCTAGAATAAACTTTCTAAACTCTTTTCCAGTCTCGGTATTAAAAATACCTTCGCTTTCGAAACGGTCAAAGGCATCACTGGCTAAAACTTCTGCCCATTTATATGAGTAGTAGCCCGCAGCGTAGCCACCCGCGAAAATATGACTGAAACTGTGCTGGAAACGGTTATATGGAACAGTTGGGGCAACGGCAAACTTATGGCGAATTTCATCCAGCGTGTCCTGAATCTGCTGGCTGTTTAATGCCGGGGCTTGATGGTGAATGGTCAGGTCGAACAGCGCAAATTCAATCTGACGTAGCGTTTGCATACCCGACTGGAAGAAACGTGCATTCAATAAGGCTGATAGCAGTTCTTGTGGCAGGGTTTGTTTGGTTTCGGTATGTTCACTCAGCACGTCCAGACTTTCATTGTCCCACGCCCAGAACTCCATGAACTGACTTGGCAGCTCCACTGCATCCCACGCCACGCCGTGTGTACCTGCAACCGAGATGTTGTCCACTTCGGTGAGCATGTGATGTAAGCCATGTCCAAACTCATGGAATAAGGTAATGACTTCATCGTGGGTTAGCAGGGCAGGTTGATCGCCAATCGGTGGAGTAAAGTTACACACCATGTAGCAAATCGGTTTTTGCAGACCAGTGGTGGTTTGTACGCGGGAACGGAAGCCGCTCATCCATGCGCCACCACGTTTGCCATTGCGGGCATACAGGTCGAAGTAGAAACCACCGACCACTTGACCTTGATCTTCAATTTCAAAATAGCGCACATCATCCTGCCAAACGGGTGCCTGACGTTCGATGATCTGGATACCGTACAGGCGTTGCACGATCTGGAATAAACCTTGTACCACTTTTGGTGCAGGGAAATATGGCTTAAGCGCTTCTTGAGAAAGGTTGAATTGTTGTTGTTTCAACTTTTCAGAATAATAGGTTGCATCCCATGGTTTAAGTTCATCAATACCATCCTGCTGTGCAATCGCCTTGAGTTCTGCAATTTCAGCCAGTGCTGGGGTGCGTGCATGTTCTGCCAGATCAACCAGAAATTTATCCACCGTTTCGACATCTGGAGCCATTTTGCTGGCCAGTGAATATTCAGCGAAATTATTGAAACCTAGCAGTTGCGCCATTTCCTGACGTAAGCTGAGGATTTCTTCCATCACAGGGGTGTTATCAAATTCAGTCTTGTCAGACTGCTCAGATGCGCGGGTGACATAGGCCTTATACAGCTCTTCTCTTAATTCACGATCCTCGGCATAGGTCATAATTGCAAAATAGGCAGGGAAGTCGAGTGTGGCTACAGCCTGCTCAAGCTCGCGCTGTTGTCCGTATTGTTTTAACAGTTCAACGCTGCTTTGCGGTAGACCTTTAAGTTGTGCTTCTGCTAAAGGCTTAAAGTAGGCTTGGGTTGCATCAAGCACATGATTCGAGAAGTCTGAAGACAACTGCGATAAACGTGCCGAAATTTCTGCATAACGTTTTTTGGCTTCGCCTTCGAGAGCCACACCAGACAGTTTAAAGTCACGAAGTGCGAGCTTAATAGCACTTTGTTGGGCTTCACTGAGTGTTTGAAATGCAGCGCTATCATGAATCTGTTGATAGGTTTGATATAGCGCCGTGTGTTGTCCAAGCTGGGTGTAGTATTCGCTTAAACTTGGTAAAAGCGCCTGATACACCTCACGGGTTTCGGCATTGTTCATCACAGCATTGAGATGCGACAAAATGCCCCAAGACTCACTCATATTATTTTCAAGCTGATCGACTTCACTCAATGTTGCCAGTTGTGCTTCGGTGCCTTGTGGAACCTCATTAAGTTGATTGAGGAAGTCTTGACCGTTTTGAATCGTTTGTTCGATCTGTTGTTTTAAGTCGGCAAGTTGAATCTGATCAAACTGGGGAGTGGGAAGTGTCGCTTGCTGTAGTGTCATTGTATTTTTGCCATATCATTTCTAAACATAGTTATAGATGTAGGGCTTAGCGAGGGAGAAATCAAGTGTAACTATGCTTCATCTCTTATATCTGGATTCATTTTTTTATTCATAAACGCCTGTAGGCTGTTTAGCAGCGTGGTTTGCATGGCGGCTGAAAAGCTTGATAAGTTCAGGGAATGGAAAGGTATTTTATCTACGGTGCAAATGTCTTGATGAAAACCAATTTCTTGCTAAACTCATGATCAAAGAAAAATCTAGCGAAGAAAATTTTCTAGCGCAATGCGTAACTAGATGGGTTAAACCGTAATCATGAGATTAAAAAATATCAGTGCTTTTTTCTTCACTTTTTGTGTATCTGCTCAGGCCAGTGCTACATTAAACAATGCGGTATATGTGGGCTCTAGGGGGATCGGAAGTCCATCTGCCAATAGTCCAGCCTCGACCTTATTCTTTCTTGTATGTGGCGCTGGGGCACTATATGTCTACTATAAATTATTCCTAAGCTGGTTTAAACGTAAGAAAAGTGGTGAAGAACCGGAACGGTTATATGGTTTTACGGACTGGGCAACCATGCTGGCAATATTTGGACTACTTGCATTGTTTGCCTCTGGACTGGTCTTTGTAATACTCAGCCTTTTTGGGGGAAGGGAGCTGGTACAACAAACCTGGTACATTATTTATTCTGGTTTTCTGGGGCTGCTTTTGTTGTTACATCGAACCTGATCGATAAAAACTTAAACCGGGAAAAATAAGAGAGCCGAAGCTCCCTTATCTTTTATCCATTACTCAGCCTTTGCTTTCGCATTCGACTTTTTCTTTTTCACTTTCTTTTTGGCCTTCTCTTTCGTATCAGGCTTAGCCGAAGCCTTCTTAGCCGGCTTTTTGCTATAAGAACTTGGTTTGTTCTTATCTTTTTTCTTGCGTACAGGTTTTTCGCCGTCTTCACTGACTTTAGCTTTCGTCGATGAAGGTGCTTTGCCAAATACTTCTTCCGTTGTTGACGCACGATTCGAGCTAGAAGGATTCGCAGTGCGAGGTGCTTTCTGGCGAATCACACGACCGAGATGGGTTAATTGCTGAACCAACTGGAAGTCAATTTTACGTTCTTCCAGATTTACGCCGGCCACTTGAATCTTGACTTCATCACCAAGGCTAAATGATTGACCACGATTCTGACCGATGAGGCTTTGGCTGGCCTGATCATACAGGAAGAAGTCTTCACCGAGCTGACTCACATGAATCATGCCATCCACATACAGGTCTTTCAGGGTGACGAACAGACCGAATTCGGTTACTGCACTAATCACACCGACAAACTCGTCGCCCAAATGCTGCTGCATATAATGGCATTTCAACCAAGTGGTGACGCTGCGTGATGCTTCATCAGCACGACGTTCAGTTTGTGAGAAATGCTCACCCGCATCATCTAATGCTGCACCTGAAAGCGGGTAAGGTTTCTTATCAAGATAAGCCTTAATCGCACGGTGTAACAATAAATCCGGATATCGGCGAATTGGCGAAGTGAAATGCGTATAGGCTTCATAAGCCAGACCGTAATGTCCTGCATTGTTTGCCCCATAATAGGCTTGCATCATTGAGCGTAATAACACTGCATGAATACTTGGTGCATCCAGACGATCTTTGGTCGCTTCAATCACGGCTTGGTAGTCGGCCTGAGTTGGCTGTTCAGGGAACGGTAAGCCCAGTAATTTGACGAAATCACGCACTTTTTGAATACGGGAGAACTCGGGTGCTTCATGCACACGATACAACATCGGAATGTCATGCTCTAATGAATACTCTGCTGCGGCAACATTGGCCAGCAACATGCATTCTTCAATCAGTTTATGCGCATCATTACGGGTACGTGGCAAGATTTCCTTGATTCCGCCTAGCTCATCAAAAGTCATGTAGGTTTCAATGGTTTCAAACTCCATTGCATGACGTTTGGCACGTAACTCTTTCAGCGTTTGGTAAAGCTGGAATAAAGTGTTTAATGATTTATGAATGGTTTTATCTGCCGGGATGGCATCTGTGGCACCTTCAAAATACTGGCCGACTTGGGTATAGGTCAACCGTGCCTTGGAATGCATCACCGCAGGGTAGAACTCATAACCTGTCACTTTACCTGCACGTGACAGCTTTAAATCACAGACCATACACAGACGGTCTACATGCGGATTTAAAGAGCATAGGCCATTGGATAAGGCTTCGGGCAGCATCGGCAACACGAAGTGCGGGAAATAAACCGAGGTCCCACGCTCTTCAGCTTCTTCATTTAAAGGTGAATCTAAACGGACGTAATGGCTCACATCGGCGATCGCGACCACCACACGATAACCACCACCTGCACGTTTTTCTGCAAATACTGCATCATCGAAGTCGCGGGCATCTTCACCATCAATAGTGACGAGCGGTAGATCACGTAAATCAACACGGCCTTTACGATCTTGTTCAGAAGGTTCTTTAAAGCTTTCGGCTTCCTTAATCACGGCTTCTGGAAATTCATAAGGCAAACCAAATTCTAGAATGGTCTGCGGAATAATGATTTCTGTATCGGCTTTATCCGCCATCGACTGCACCACATGCCCGGTCGCCAGTTCTTCACGGGTCGGGTAGTCATCAATAGCCACACGTAGCATATCGCCCACTTTGGCATTGGCATGTTCAATCAATTCTTTTTCTAAGGTAATCGGTTGATGCTGATTGGGATTGCCCGGTTGAATAAAATATTCACCTTCATGCTCAGCCACTTTACCAATAATCTGTTTAACTCGGCGCTGTACCACTTCGGTAATAAAGCCCCAGGCTTTACCTTTACGGTCAACGGAGGTCTGACGGACTTTAACGCGATCGCCATTAAAGACCAGACGTAATTCGCGTTCAGGCAGGAGCACATCATCCTGACCTGCAATGTTGGCAGTCCCCAAACCTTTACTATTGATATAAACCGTGGCCTCATGGCTCGGTAAATCGGTTGCAGGCTGGTATTTAAATCCATCCTTCATTAATTGCCCATCACGCACCATCGCACTTAAACGATGATTTAATGCATCAATACTTTTCTGATCGGGGATATTGAAGTGGTCAACCAGTTCTGCATGAGACTGGGCAGCTTTTAATTGTTCTAATGTAGTTAAAATAAGAGTTCGGCTAGGAATAGGATTATCGTAACGTTGCGCTTCTGCTTTTGCTTCGGGATCGGCCCAATTTTTAGTCATATCGTTTCATTTCACATCTGGCAGATCGGTTTAGCATAAGTCATTCAAACTCTAACTGCACGTCAAAGATTGCAAGATTCTGTTTATTGGCCCGATCCAAATAAAGGAGATAACGCTATATTAACAAGCGTAGAACTAAAAAATGCTGAAAAAATACGAAAATTGATTAAAAAGTATTTGATTGAGATGAAATAATGGAAAAAAATAGGAACATCCCTTGTGTAATGTGGTTTTAGTTTGTATTATTGCGCTCGTGTTACGGTGAGATGGGTGAGTGGCTGAAACCACATCCCTGCTAAGGATGCATACGGGTAACTGTATCGAGGGTTCGAATCCCTCTCTCACCGCCACTTTACTTAAGGCGCTCATAGCTCAGCTGGATAGAGCACTTGGCTACGAACTAAGGGGTCGGGAGT
>NZ_JBLVVH010000038.1:0-251 GCF_051947995.1 Acinetobacter calcoaceticus
CCGCGACCCTCGGCGTGACAGGCCGATATTCTAACCAACTGAACTACCGCTGCACGATAATTTTGCAATTATAGTAAACGACTATTAAAACTTAAGTGGCGCAGCGGACGGGGCTCGAACCCGCGACCCCCGGCGTGACAGGCCGGTATTCTAACCAACTGAACTACCGCTGCACTTGAGTCTTAACGTAAAGGCTTGGTGGGCGCTGACGGGATCGAACCGCCGACATTCTGCTTGTAAGGCAGACGCTC
>NZ_JBLVVH010000039.1:0-251 GCF_051947995.1 Acinetobacter calcoaceticus
CCCGCGAGCTGTCCGCCGGGCTGGCGGAGGTGATCAAGTACGGTTTCATTTGCGACGAACCGTTCATCACCTGGCTGGAAGAGCACATGGATGCCTTGCTGGCACTGGAGCCGACCGTTGTCACCGAGGCCATCGAGCGCTCTTGCGCGGCGAAGGCCCGCGTGGTGGGCGCCGACGAGCGCGAGTCGGGCGTGCGTGCCACGCTGAACCTCGGCCATACCTTCGGTCACGCGATCGAGACCCAGCAGGGT
>NZ_JBLVVH010000040.1:0-249 GCF_051947995.1 Acinetobacter calcoaceticus
GCGACGATCACCGGCAGGCCGGTTTCCTGTGCCAGCAGCTTGTCCAGGTCGCGCAGCAGCGCGCCACCGCCGGTCAACACCAGGCCGCGCTCGGCGATATCCGAGGCCAGCTCCGGCGGCGATTGCTCGAGGGCGCTCTTGACCGCTTGGACGATGGTCGCCAGGGACTCCTGCAGGGCCTCGAGGACCTCGTTGGAGTTCAGGGTGAAGCTGCGCGGTACGCCTTCGGCCAGGTTGCGGCCGCGGACG
>NZ_JBLVVH010000041.1:0-249 GCF_051947995.1 Acinetobacter calcoaceticus
GGTCGACCTGCGGATTGACGTTGGCATAGAACCCGTACTCGTTGGCGGCAATGCTTTCCCAGGTGGTCTTCGGCTGCTCGCGGACCAGACTGATACGCACGATAGACTTGATGCTCTTGAAGCCATACTTCCACGGCACCACCAGGCGCAACGGCGCGCCATTCTGGTTGGGCAACAGCCGCCCGTACATGCCCACCGCCAGAATTGCCAGGGGATGCATCGCCTCGTCCATGCGCAAGCCTTCCATAT
>NZ_JBLVVH010000042.1:0-248 GCF_051947995.1 Acinetobacter calcoaceticus
CTTCGCACAACGGCGATGCCTCGCGCGGGTTGAGCCTGTTCGCCAACCTGACGGTCCACGACAAGGCGACCAACGTGGTGGACAACTACCAGCAGCTCGGGGTGGTCTACAAGGGTCCGTTCGACGCGCGGCCGAAGGACGACATCGGCCTGGGCATCGCGCGCATCCATGTCAATGACGATGTGAAGAAGCGCCAGCGCCTGGTGAACCAGGTGAACGGCATCGACGATTACGACAACCCGCTGTAC
>NZ_JBLVVH010000043.1:0-247 GCF_051947995.1 Acinetobacter calcoaceticus
GGCGCTGGAACCTAAATCCAGTGCGTCTACCAATTTCGCCACGCCCCCGATGGGTGTGTATATTAGAGAGAAACTTTGCTCATGACAAGCCCTTTTTATAAAAAAAACATGTCTATGAAACCTAATGCTTTTTTAATATACAACTGAAAAAACAACAGACATAAAAAAAGGACTTTATAAAAGTCCTTTTCATATTTGGCAGAGGATCAAGGACTCGAACCTTGACGAACGGTTTTGGAGACCGTCA
>NZ_JBLVVH010000044.1:0-247 GCF_051947995.1 Acinetobacter calcoaceticus
TAACAGGGCGTTCCAGGCCGATGTCGTCATGGGGCGGGTCCAGAGTGAAGGTGGTGGTGCGCCACGGGGCTTGAGTGGGCTGGGCGAGGGCGTTGTCGTCGAAGGACCCCTGACGCAACCGCTCCTGCCGCAGCAGGTCGAGGTCGATATCGGCCAGGCAGTAGCCCGGTTCTGGGGAGAACCTGTCGGTGGCGGCAAGGAGGGAACCGTTTTCGTAGATCATCGTCTGGCCATCCCAAGACAGATC
>NZ_JBLVVH010000045.1:0-246 GCF_051947995.1 Acinetobacter calcoaceticus
TGATAGTTTATATAGGCTTTCTGCCTCATCAAAAAAACCGTCATAAGAGGAAATATCAGCTTTTTGATAATAGAACTCGGCAAGCTCATGATTAGAGAAACTATCCTTTTTTTCTTCTAACTTATCTAATATTTTTTTTGCATCTATAACACGATTGTTTGCTAAAAAATCAGAACAATTTTTCAAATCTGTAGATACTTCCCCTTTGGGATTATCTATCCAAGGTGCCTCACCCTGTAACTCAAT
>NZ_JBLVVH010000046.1:0-245 GCF_051947995.1 Acinetobacter calcoaceticus
GAGTCGTCTATCGCCCGCTGGCCGAGCCCGAGGCGCTGGCCGATTTCCGCGTCTTCACCCGCCGCCATGGCCGCAGCGCCGCGGTGGAGGCGTTCCTCGCCATCCTCGGTGGCTTGGACGCAGGCGAAACACCCCGACACATTTAGTCGCGCGGGTTCGCAAGCGAGATTTCTTATCATTCGTGCCTACGTTCCGCTGACGAGGCTGTTCTTCATGCAGGCAAGCAAAGCTCTACTCGCCGCCCT
>NZ_JBLVVH010000047.1:0-243 GCF_051947995.1 Acinetobacter calcoaceticus
TGCTTGCGCCACTGGGCGCCGACGTCAGCGCCGCAGCGCGGCGGTTCGCCGTCGATCCGACGCGCAGCCTGGCCATCGACGTGCTGTCGGACCTGGAGCGACACCGCTGCCTGATGGCCTGCCCGGCGACCCGAGCGGAGCTGCAGCAGGCGGCTCGCACCCTGTTCGCACGGGACGGCGTGGGCGTCACGCTGATTCGCGACAGCGCCGGGTTCATCGTCCAGCGCACCCTCGCCTCGATCG
>NZ_JBLVVH010000005.1:0-230062 GCF_051947995.1 Acinetobacter calcoaceticus
GTAGCATCACGACGAATAACATTGGTGGTACAGGTAAAAACAACATCAATGATGCGATCAAGTCAGTCGATGACAAGGTGACCAATGGTGTGAATGACCTGACCAATAAAGGCTTGAACTTTGCTGGCAATGCAGGTAAAGACGTTCATCGTAAGTTGGGTGACAAGCTCAACATCGTAGGTGGAGCGGATGCTGCAATAGCAGAAGACAAGACTAGCGGTGAAAATGTCATTACCCGTACTACAGAAGATGGCATCAAGATCGAATTGTTGAAAGATGCGAAGTTCGACAGCATTACCACAGGTAATACAGTATTGAACAACAATGGCCTGGTAATTAAAGGTGGCCCAAGTATCACCATTAATGGTGTTGATGCTGGTGGTAAGAAAATTACCAATGTTGCTGACGGTGTCGATGCGAAAGATGCTGTGAATAAAGGCCAGCTGGACAAGCAAATCAATGATGTTAAAGACCAAATCGGTAAAGAGATTGGTGATTTGTCTGATAATGCTGTGAAGTATGACAAAGACAAAGATGGCAATGTTGATAAAAACTCAGTGACTTTAGGTGGTGGCGATAAGGGCACGAACTTGAAGAATGTTGCTGATGGTAAGGTTGAGCAAGGTTCTAAAGATGCGGTGAATGGCGGTCAATTGTGGGATGTTAAACAGAATGTTGACAAGAACACCAATGACATCCAGAACATCCAGAACAATATCAACAACATCAACAATGGTAAGTCTGGTCTTGTTCAGCAACAGGATCCGAAAGGTGAAATCACGGTTGGTAAAGACACGGGCGGTAAGAGTGTCAATATGGCAGGTAAAGATGGCGACCGTGTTGTTAAGGGTGTAGATAACGGAACCATTGCAAAAGGTTCTAAAGAAGCGGTGAATGGTGGTCAGATCCATAAGATCTCTGACAGCATCAAGAACAGCATCGGTGGTAACACCACGGTTAACCCGGACGGTACGATTAAAACCAACAATATTGGTGGTACAGGTAAAGACAATATCCATGATGCGATTGGTACCTTGAACCAGTCAAATCAGGAATTGGATAACCGTATTACGAACTTGGGTGATCAGTTACAACAAGCCTTCTACGATACAAACCAGCGTATTGATAGCGTAGAGAAAAAAGCCAATGCGGGTATTGCTGCAGCAATGGCATTGGAAGCAGCTCCATTCGTTGCAGGTAAATATACCTATGCTGCGGGTGCTGCTTACCATGGCGGTGAAAATGCAGTCGGCGTTACCTTACGTAAAACTTCGGATAATGGTCGTTGGTCAATTACCGGTGGTGTTGCAGCGGCATCTCAAGGTGACCCAAGTGTACGTATCGGTATCAGCGGTGTCATTAACTAAGAAACTGGCGGGGAGAGCGTAGGCTCTCCTTACTCAACATATCAAGAGAGTTATGAAATGAAAAAAACGATTCAATGCTTGGCAGTAGCAGCTCTTGCCGGTTTCTCGGTAGCGACTTATGCAGACGAAGATACAGCGGTAGTTCAACAGGAAGAAATCAAGTTTCCTGCGGTTGAAAAAAGTTATTTAAAACAGGTAAAGCGTTATGAATATGATGACGTTGCCCGTTTAGATACAGGTTTAACCAAAGATCAGATCCGTCATTTATTGGGGAATCCTCAATTTAGCGAAGGCGTATTCTTTGTAAAAACCTGGAACTATGTTTTAGATATTCGTCAGCCGAATAGCCAAGACTATTTACGTTGCCAACTCCGCGTCGATTTTGACAAAAAATATTTGTCAGAAAGATTGTCATGGAAAGGTGAAGCCTGTGAAGGTTTAATGGCTTGGGGTGCAAATAATCAGGTGCCGAGCGATGCAAACGTAAATACGGCACGTTCTGGTAGCGTATTCTTTGCCTTTGACCGCTTCAATGCCAATGCCATTGAACAGGGGGCGGCTTCAGTATCAGCAATTGCACAACGCATTAAACAAAGTAATGCGACAGGTCCAATTCTTGTTGCAGGCTTTGCGGATCCATTGGGTAAATTTGCGTATAACCACCAATTATCAGCACAACGTGCCAATACGGTCGCGAAGTTGCTGGTAAATGAAGGTGTAGATGCAAACCGTATCCAGATCCAGGCAAATAGCCAGACAGACCTATATCAGCAATGTGCAGGCAGCAAAGCCAACGCTAAACTTGTGGGTTGTTTGGCACCAAACCGACGCGTTAATGTAAGCTGGTAATTCTGCTTAGAGTAAAAATGGCTGCTTTTAAAGTGGCCATTTTTATTTCTTCATAATATCAATCCGCTAAATCCCGTCGAGCGCAGTAAGTCTGTAACAATAACTTTTGCATTATTTGAAGCAAAAAAATATTTTTTTGTGAACTGTTAGACAAAATATACAGTTATGCTTAATTAATGATCTAAAATGCACGGCGTGAAATAGTTGCTTGAGAAAGTATTTCACCGGGTATCGCTTACGAGGGGAAAAACATGTTTGAATCAAAAAATCTTATTGTTCTGGATCAAATGCTTGTCTTAAAAAAAGAAGGTAAACGTGATCTGGTTTATGAAAATGATACTTTGCTCAAGGTGAAAATGATTTCGAATCAGCATATCGTGGTAGAAGATGATGCTCAGACCAGCTTTTTGTTAAAACCTCAGGATGAAAATGTGCTCTGGTCATTTATTTAATTTAAAAAGCATTGGATAAGCTGCTGGTTTTAATACGTCAAAGAGCAGCTTATTTACCATATTTCAGTTAAATCTACCGATTTATAAAAATATCCGATAAACGCGCAATTCCTGTTTCAATACTACATCCTTGTATTGCCAAGCATCTTTTAGCGCTTAGATTTAAGCGCCTGATTTATGTTGACTCAATTGACATCGGCTAACTAAATACAGTCAATTCTATTTTTATCTTTTCTCCTTAACTTGAATAAAACTGTTGGGAAATAGCTAAAAATGGATCGGACTATGCAAAATAATAAATTTATCAAATTTACAAAATCCTTTTTGGTGCATTGTACTTTGGCAAGTTCAATTCTGCTGATGAATACAGCTTATGCAGCACCCGAAGGCAAACTGGACTTGACGCTTTCGACACATTCACAAAATAAGATCAAACAGTTGCTCAATGACCCGAAAACCTGGCAACAGATACCCAAGCAAGTCACTTTATGTGTATTTTCACCCAATGGTGAGCATAGTGAAGCCTTTGAGCAGGCCACTAGTTATATTACTGAAATCCCGCGCATGGTTCGTGTTGCAAAACAGTTCGGCGTCAATATGAATGTGACCCGGCCTTCACATTTACAATTTAAACTGGATTTTGATTACCCCAAATTAAAAAAACAGGCCTCAACCTTAGTCAATCTCAAGGTCTATACCAATGAAGCGGTATTGACTGAAGATTTCCGTAGCAAGCGCTGTGATGGGGCTGGAATCAGTAACCTCCGTGCCAAACAATTTAATAAATTCGTCGGCAGTATCGATGCGATTGGTGCATTACAAACCTATAAGCAGCTCAGTTCTGTCATTCAGGTTTTGGCTAATCCAAAATTCGATGAAAAGATGGTCAATAAAGATTATGAAGTCGTGGGAATCGTACCTTTGGGTGCCGCCTACATCATGGTGACCGATCATAATATTAATACCTTGGCAAAAGCTGCGGGTAAAAAGGTCGCGGTATTCCAGTTTGATGAAACGCAAAAGAAACTGGTGCAGAATGTCGGTGCACAACCGGTTTCTGTGGATCTGGTGACAGTGGGCGGAAAGTTTAATAATAAAGAAGTCGATATCATGGCTGGGCCAGCGATTTTATTTGAGCCATTGGAACTACAAAAAGGCATGACCGATAAATCAGGTAAAGCGGTTGGCGGTATTATTAAATTTCCTGTGATACAGGTGACAGGAACCTTGATTATGCATCGCAATAAGTTTCCGGCAGGGATGGGATCGATTGCTCGTGAAGTAATTTCCAAACAGTTGAATCCAGCCTTTGAATTTGTCGATAAAATCGAAGCCAAGATTCCAGACAAGTTCTGGTTAAAGCTGAATGAAAGTGATAAGCCAGGCTATGTACGCTTAATGCGTGAAGCGCGGATTCAAATGACCAAAGAAGGCTTCTACGACAAAGATATGATGAAGTTGTTGAAGCAGGTGCGTTGTTCACAAGAGCCAAGCAATTATGAGTGTGCTTTGAAGGATGAGTGATTAAGCTTGATTAAGAAAACCAGAGTCTAGAATAGTGTCGAAAATATCGGCATTATTTTATTACTCCTTTGACTAAAAAACTTTTTTAAATGAAAAATCATCATCCACATCGACCTGTTGTCTTTATTGCAGGGGCAACAGGCGCCATTGGTTATAAGCTTTGTCTTATTCTCAAGCAAAAGGGCTTTACAGTATATGGGATGACCCGTTCTGTAGATAAGGCCAAGTTTTTGCAAGCAATTGGTGTAGAACCGCGAATTGCCGATATTTACGATAGAGAAGGAATAAAACAGATCATAAGTGAAATTGAGCCAGATGTGGTGATTCATCAACTCACGGATTTGCCTTATGGTTTACAGCCTGAGTTCATGCAACAGGCACGTATCAGAAATGCAAAAATCAGGAAGATAGGGACTGACAATCTTGTTCAGGCTGTTACAAACAAGGCCTGTAAGCTGATTGTCCAAAGTATTGCTTTTGCCTGTGTACCTGACCAGCCATACTATAATGAACAAACAGAATTAGATTTAAATTCAGCCAATCCTATAACGAGATTGAATGCAGAAAGTATTGATGAACTGGAAAAGCAGATTCAAAGCAGTGGGCTAAATCACGTGATTCTACGATATGGAAAATTATATGGAGAGGCGACCGGATGTATCGCAGCGGATTTCTGTAAAATTCATGTTGATGCGGCTGCACATGCTGCTTATCTCGCGATCGAGAAAGGACAGGGAATTTATCAGATTGTGGAAAATGAACAGTTATACTTGAATGAAAAAGCAAAAAGAGAGTTGGGGTTTAATCCAGATTATCGTTTTTATATGAGCTAAGTATTGAATACTTAAAATAATGCTCCAGAGGTGCCGCTGCATGGTCGTTACCCTGAACCCGATGAGTTCAAGGTGGAGGTGACGCGTACTTAATGGGTTTCCTACTCGAGGCAGGCATACACTCAAAATACACAGAACACATCCATAAATTTAAGTATCGGCAGGGGACTAGACGTACTGGCGAACACCCTAGAGACAGTTTTAGTATAACTGATCTTTACGCGATGACAATCCTTGCAAGGCAGTTATCTGTAAAGATACTTACTAATTGATGGGGCTTTGTGCAATTTTACTCAACAGTTTGTTCGACATCTTCCAAAATGGTCTGGAGCAGACGTTCGCAATGTGCATATTCCTGTAAAGACTTATTCAGGCTAAACACTTCCTGCGCCATTTGCAGGGCCACCATAATCACAAGTTTATTATGTTCTACGCGTGGCGCATTGCGACGCATGTCATGAAACTTCTGATTTAGCAATTCAGCCGCACGTTCCAGCTCGTCACGTTTATCTTCAGTCGTGTTTAAACGGAAAGTCTGTTCAATCAAGCGAAGTTCGACAACAATGGATTCACTCATGATCAGGTCTCCTCGTGAGTTTCAGCATTTGGATGAGCGAGTTGCTGAATTTCTTGTGCATGTTGATCTTGGGCCGTACCTAAAATAGAAAGACGCTGGATAATGGCTTCCACTTTAGATTTTGCAAGTTCATTTTTTTGCAACAAGCGATCGCGATCCTGTTGTAAATCCTGAATTTCTTGTTGGCTATGACGTTGCTGTGCCTGTAATTTTTCTTTGTTGACACGCAAGTCATTACGTTCAGCCAGAATTTCCTGAAAGCGATTTTTTAAATCGGTGGTGCTTTTCTCTAAACGGCTATAACGTTCCGCTAAAGTTGTTGCATCTTGATTCAGTTGTTTAAATTGATCTTGTAACTGAGTCAGTTGTTCAGTTAAGTTATCAACTTCTTCCTGCTTTTGCGTGATGATGCTATTTTTCTGCACAACTTGTGCATGATGGTCAGTTTCAGCTAATTGTTTAGCTTCAGTGAGCGATGTATTTTCTCGCTCAAAGTGATGTAGGCGTGTTTTTAAAACACCAATATGCGCTTGTAGACGCTGTAATTGTTCTAACATAACGAAGGTCGCACAGAGTTGCAATCAAAGGTAATATATACAGCAGTATAGAGATTGGATAAACGAATGCAAGACGATATTTCAGGTTGGACGGAATGGAATGCCCATTTTGATGGGATTGAAGAAATTTCAAGTCCAAGTGAGTTACATGGTTTACTCACTGGTATAGTTTGTGTGACACAAGCGCCAACCGCAGATGAATGGTCACAAATCTTAAACACCCTTAATGTACCTGCTTTACAACCCCAAGCACTGGACAGTTTGACGGATGAAGCAGAGGATGTGGCGCATGCTTTATCTGATGATGAATTAGACTACTTACCAATGCTCCCAGATGACAGTCATTTGCTGGTCGATCGTGTGCAGGCATTGGCTGACTGGTGTGCCGGAGTGGTGCTGGGTTTCGGTTTGGCTTCGGGTCATATTCGTGGTGAGGAGCAAGAGCTGATTGAACATTTACAAGATGTTGCAGCGGTTGAGTTTGAAGACTCGGATAACGATGAAGAGGGCGAAGAAAGCTATCAGGAATTGTATGAGTTTGTACGCCTGATTCCTGTGAGCTTATCGATTGGTCGTAAAAAGATTGCTGTGGCTGAAAGTTCTTTGTTACAAAATTTTCATGCTAAAAGCAGAAATTCAGACAACCCTTCAGATCCGCAAACCGTGGTAGAAATGTTTACCCCACATCGTCCGAGTTAACTCGGGCGGTGCCTTAAACTTTTATAAATAAACATACTTACAATCATTCATCTTCATCAGAAGGACAATATGAAATTAAGTCAGGCCGATTTTAAACAACGTCGTGATCTTCTCGCTCAACATATAGGCAGCAATAGCATTGCAATTATTGCGACGCGGGCAGAAATGTATCGTAACCGCGATGCGGATTATAAATATCGTGCCGACAGTAGTTTTTATTATCTGACCGGATTTGCAGAGCCAGAAGCGGTTGCCGTGATCGAAACCTTTGAAGAGGGTGAGGAATATAGCTATAGCTTATTCTGCCGTGAACGTAACCGTGAAATGGAAATCTGGAATGGCTATCGTGCCGGAATTGATGGCGCGATTGAAATCTATGATGCTGATGAAGCTTATGCAATTGATCTGCTTGATGAAGAAATCATCGACAAGTTATTAAATAAACACCGTCTTTACTACCGTATTGCTCAGAATGCTGAATTTGATGCACGTGTAAGTCAATGGATGCAAAAGGTGGATGCACATCGCGGGGGTACTGCGCCCGCAGAAGTCGTACAGCTTGATCGTATTGTTGATGAAATGCGTTTAAAAAAATCAGCACAAGAAATTGAGTTGATGCAGATTGCATCGGATATCAGTGCAGGAGCGCATACCCGTGCCATGCAAACGGTTAAAGCTGAGATGATGGAATACGCACTCGAAGCGGAACTGAATTATATCTTTGGTCAAAATGGCTGTGTGCCAGCCTATAACAGTATTGTCGGCGGTGGTGAAAATGCCTGTATCTTGCACTACGTTGAGAATAATAAGCCGTTAAAAGATGGTGATCTAGTGCTGATCGATGCGGCCTGTGAATATGAGTTCTATGCATCAGACATTACCCGTACATTTCCGGTAAATGGTAAATTTAGCCCTGAACAAAAAGCGTTATATAACGTGGTGCTTGAAGCACAGCTGGCTGCGATTGATGCAACCCGTATCGGCAATCACTATAAATATCCACATGAAGTGGCTGTGAAGATTTTAACTCAAGGTCTGATTGATCTTGGTTTAATGAGTGGCAATGTGGACGAGCTGGTTGAAAGCGAAGCATTCCGTCAATTCTTTATGCATGGTACAGGGCATTGGCTCGGTATGGATGTACATGATGTCGGCACTTATAAGAATGGCGAAGACTGGCGTGTTTATGAAGCAGGTATGGTGATCACTGTTGAGCCAGGTTTATATGTTGCATCTGATGATGAAACGGTCGATGCAAAATGGCGTGGTATTGGTATTCGTATTGAAGATGATATTGTCGTGACAGAAAATGGTCCATTGGTTCTGACCAAGAATGTGGTTAAAACTGTTGAAGAGATTGAAAGCTTGATGGCGAGTCGCTAATCCGTCTAGTTGCAGAACTGAAGCCTTAGTTTTAATGAATGCCTCTTCATAATGTATGAAGAGGCAAACAAAAATTATAATAATATTTAGAAAAATAAGAGGCTTATATGAAATTGTCGAGCTGTGTTTATCGAATAGTCACTGACATTTATTTGATTTTATTAATTTATGTATATTTAAAGGTTCATTATTATTACTTTTATCTGACACGGTGGGAGTGGCATGAAGATCGACAGATACTTTCCCTGCTGTTTATTTCTTTTATATTTTTTGTCAGTGTAACGGCATTGTTTATCTATACTATTTTTTATAACGTTGGGAAATATCGATCTATTGAGTGGGCTTTGTATTTTATTTATTTTTGTTTGATGAGTTCATTTTTTATCGTCTATCTCCCAAGAAAATATATTTAATCTAGCGACTTCTATCTTCTTTCCTGCTGAAAGACCTACTAAGGTAAGAAGGCTGAATAAGATAGATAAGCGTGTTTCTTTGCTATCGATGCTCAAAACAACTTTTGAAGATATTTTAAAAACATAGACCAAACAAAGTACAAATTCCCTTCCTGATTTAAGTTAGAGTAAGATAGGCTAGGGTCTGTTAATATTTCACCTTACGAGCTAAAGCTCTCATTGCGACAGTGGACATTTTTTAGGTGATACAAGGCATGGCTTATGTAATTTAGTCATTCTAAATAAATAAGCCATAACGCCGTAGCGTCAAAAAATGTCCCTGTCCCACAGGGTTGTGGCTAAAACTTCCTTAAACTTTGTTATGAAACTTGACAAGGGAGTTCGCCATTGCCTACGTTTCATGCCTCGTTTAAGTTGTTTTAGCCTACAACGCAACCATAGATGAAATATCAACAGACCCTTAACATCAAGTCATGAAAAACTGATAAGGAATAATATTATGCAGCAACAAGTCATCATTGTCGGTGGAGGTATGGTTGGACTCAGCCTTGCTTTAATGTTGGCAAAATCTAATATCGCGGTAAAGCTATTAGAAGCTGTGAAATATCCGAATTATGACGATGAAAATGTTGCCCCTTATCATTCCAGCTTTGATGCGCGTAATACCGCATTGTCACGTCGTAGCGTACAGATTTACCAAAAATTAGGTCTGTGGGAAGCTTTACAGCAACATGCCACCCCAATTCTGCAAGTGCATATTACCGAGCAGGGCAGTTTTGGTAAGGCACGCCTCGTTGCTGAACAAGAAAAAGTCGAAAGCTTTGGGCAGGTGATCGAGAATGCATGGCTAGGACGTGTATTACTGACCCAAGTGCGTCAGCAGCCGTTAATCGAGCTGATTGACGGGGTGCAAGTGACCTCACTCACGCAAAATGAAGATGAGGTTCACATCGAAGCGATGCGCAATGGTGAATATATTCATTCCTTGAAATCCAGGTTGGTAATTGCAGCCGATGGTCGTGATTCTTTCTGTCGACAAGCCATTGGTGTCGGTGTAGATGAGCATGATTATGACCAGGTCGCGATTGTCACGACCGTACAAACCTCTAAAACGCATCAGCATGTTGGTTTTGAACGTTTTAGCGCATTAGGACCATTGGCATTGTTGCCTTTACCGGGGGAATATCGTCGTTCAGTGGTATGGCCGGTGAAGAAAGGCACAGAAGCAGAATGGTTAGGTGAGGAAAATGATCAGCACTTCCTCAATGCTTTACAGGAAACCTATGGTGATCGTGCGGGTAAATTTGAAAAAACCGGCAAGCGGTTTAGTTATCCATTGTCACAAGTGTTGGCGCATAAGCAGGCTGTTGGACGTGTGGTGCTGATGGGGAATGCTGCACATACCATTCACCCCGTTGCAGGACAAGGGTTTAACCTGTGCTTGCGTGATGCCGATGTACTGGTTCGCTTCCTAATGGAGCAACTGGCGAAGTCCGATGATATTGGCGCGCCTGAAAATTTACTGGCCTATGAGCAATCCCGTTTAAAGGATCAGCAACGTGTAATCAAGTTCTGTGATTCGGTGGTGCGTGGTTTTAGTAATCAGAATCCGATCCTTAAATTATTGCGTAATACAGGGTTGATTGCATTTGATGTGATTCCGGGGGTTAAGCCTTTGGTTGCTAACTATGCGATGGGGCTAAAAGCATGAGTGAACTGTTAGATGTGGTCATCGTCGGTGGTGGATTGGTAGGTGGTCTAAGCGCTTTATTGTTGGCCCAAGGTGGCGTACAAGCCACAGTACTGGATGCTGCGCCTGTGCTTGATCAGGACAAGACTTTGGCGGTTATGAATCCGCGTGTATTGGCACTCAGTCAGGCAACCATTCACTTACTCAAAACGGTTGATGTATGGAATGATCTGGCACGACAAATGCCTTATTCAGGCATGCAGGTCTGGAATAAAAATGGCTATGGCGAAATCAATTTTGGCCATGCTTCTGAGCAGCCACCGCACTCAGATCAGGCCTTAGGTTCGATGGTTGAGCCGAGTGTCCTCAATGTTGCCATTCAACAAAAGATGTTGCAGCAGCTTAAAGACTACCGTACCCAGGTCAAGGTCATTCGGATTGAACAGATTCCCCAAGGCTGGTCGATTCAACTGGCAGATGGTACGACCTTAAAAACCAGGTTATTGATTGGTGCAGATGGCGCAAACTCATTTGTACGTGAGCAGGCATATATCGATTTAGATATATTGGATTACAAACAGGCTGCCATCAGTTGTGCGATTAAAACCACACAACCGAATCAGTATGTGGCTCGCCAGATTTTCTTGCCAACAGGCCCATTGGCTTATTTACCGATGGCGAGTTTGGATGCACAGGACAATGGTTACTGGCAATCGATCGTCTGGACATTGCCCGATGACTATGCCGATGAATATTCGGCACTCAGTGATCAAGACTTTATGCAATTGCTGACTCAGGAAAGCCTGCAAATGCTGGGTGAAGTGGTTGAGGTGCGTTCCAGAGCACAATTTCCCCTCAAGGCACGTGCTGCACAGCGCTATATTAAATCGGGGCTGGCATTGATTGGTGATGCAGCACATGTGATTCATCCTCTGGCAGGACAAGGCGTAAATATTGGTTGTCTGGATGCCGCGGTGCTTTGTGATGTATTACTACATGACTTAAAGCGTGGGGCGTGGGCCAATGAGCAGACCTTGTTGCGTTACGAGCATCAGCGTAAGGGGCAGAATGATGCGATGATGCATAGCATGTCTGCGATTGGCTGGCTGGAAAGTTCGGAACTATTTCCGGTTGTCTGGGCGCGAAATTTTGGCTTAAAACAGGTTGAACAATTTGACTGGTTTAAGGATCGTTTCATGCAACAGGCCAATGGATTGGGTGTATTAAAAGACACCCGTTACGCTTGCTAAAAAAGAGTAGATATTTTTTAAACAATCATTTATAAATCAGAGTGAATTTGGTCGCAAAAAATACGATTTTAGCAATATTGTACTTTGCGAATTGAAAAGAGCTTGCTAAATTTCATCAAGTTCTGATGACCAAATAGCGATGATGAGAAGTTTAGTCATTGTGGGGAGATTAATATGACGGAAATGAATGATTACGACGACAACACAGAAGATTCTGCTGTAGACGACGAAGAGGCGAAGGCCGCTGAAACTGGTGCAGATAGTGAAGAGTCGAGCGCCAATGATGCCGATCTTGCCGAGGCTGAAACCTTAACGGTAACGGCAAAGCAGAAACAACGCCAGGCTTTAGAGGATGAAGTTGCTGCGTTTCTTGCACGTGGTGGACGCATTACTGAAGTTCCGCCAGATGAACATCAAGATTAAGTCGAATAAAGACAGCAAAAAAGCATCACGATTGTGGTGCTTTTTTGTGCTGGTGTGATTCGTGTTCGCACTCCAGTGGCTGATGGAGTTCTTTTAAAATTCCACATTGTTCAATGGTGCGATGTTGTGAGCATTGCTGTTTTAAATGGGTTAGATCCTGTTTGAGATGTTCCAGATTTTTAATTTTCTGGGAAACCTCAGCCAGATATTGATCAATCAGATGATCGACTTCCATGCAGGTTTGATCGGGGTTCTCTGACATATCCTTGAGCTTTTGGATATCCTGTAAGGTAATGCCCAGTTCGCGGCAATGCTTGAGAAACAGAAGTTCGGACAGCATCTGTTCAGAATAGTGCCGGTAATTTCCCGCCGTACGTTTGGCTTTTTCAAGCAGCCCAATTTTTTCATAATAACGGATGGTATCTACTGATACGCCAGTCTTTTTTGCCAGTTGCCCAATGGTAAGATTTATCATGCTTGACTCTGGAGTTACTCTAGGGTTTTAAATCACTATAAAAGATTAAGTGAGAAAAGTCATGGCAGGATGTGGTTGCAACACAACATGTTCCCCAACACAAAAGATTAGCCCAAAGTTTAGAAAGGCTTTATGGATTGCTTTGATCCTCAATGCGTTGATGTTCTTTGTCGAAATTATCGGAGGATCACAGGCACGTTCAGTCTCACTTTGGGCGGATGCACTAGATTTTGCTGGTGATGCAGCAAACTATGCCATCTCTCTAGCCGTACTTTCCATGACCTTGTATTGGCGCGCGACCGCAGCTTTGGTGAAAGGGATGACCATGGCGGCCTTTGGTATTTTTGTGATTGTGAAAGTGTTCTGGTCATGGTGGCTGGGAATCACACCTGAACCGATGCTCATGGGGGCAATCGGTGTACTGGCATTGACCGTGAATGTGGTTTCAGCATTGATGCTTTACGCATTCCGTGATGGTGATGCCAATATGCGTTCAGTGTGGCTATGCAGCCGGAATGATGCAATTGCCAATATTGCGATTATTATCGCCGCTGTCGGCGTTTTTGGCACAGGCACCATGTTCCCTGATTTATTGGTGGCTTTTGTAATTGCTTATCTCGGTGTAACTTCGGGTTTAAGCGTGATTAAACAGGCCAGAGCAGAGAGGAAAATGGATCAAGTTCATCTCATTACCAAGGCTTAAAACAGCGTGTTGTTATTTCATATTTAACGGTTAAGGGGGAGATTTTTATAATCTCCCCCTTATGTTTTATTGATCGTGTTGGGTCAGTTCCAAAGCACGCTGATAAGCCACTTTCTTTTTAATGCCGGTCAAATCAGCAGCCAGTTGTGATGCCGCTTTGACGGATAAGTCCTGTAATAAACGTTTTAATAACTCATCCAGTTTATCCTGTTCCATATCTTTTTCGGCAGAAGCACCGCCGACCACCACCACGATTTCACCTTTTTCTTGGTTGTGATCATTTTCAATAAAAGTGACCAGTTGTTTTAAGGTCATTTTCTTGATGGTCTCAAATGTCTTGGTGATTTCACGGGCAAAACCGACAGGACGTTCTTCACCAAAGACCTGAACCATATCCTGAATACAGGCCAGAATACGGTGTGGCGCTTCATAGAAAATCAGGGTCTGGGTTTCATCTTTGAGCTTTTCCAGCTGGCTAATCCGTTGCGACGCTTTCGATGGCAAGAAGCCTTCAAAGCTAAAACGGTCACTGGGTAAACCCACCGCACTTAATGCAGCAATCGCAGCGCAGGCACCGGGCACAGGAATCACGCGAATGCCGTGCTCTTGAGCAGCACGCACCAGTTTAAAACCAGGGTCGCTAATCAGGGGCGTTCCAGCATCACTAATTAAGGCAACATTTTCACCATTTAGCATTTTTTGGAGAAGTTGATCAATTTTGTTACTTTCGTTGTGATCATGACACGCAGTTAGCGGAGTTGAGATATTATAGTGTTTGAATAATTGAGCAGATTGACGAGTGTCTTCTGCGGCAACCACCGAAACGGATTTTAATATATCAATTGCACGAAAGGTCATGTCATCTAAGTGCCCAATCGGGGTTGCTACAACAAATAATTGAGCACTCATAAAAGGTAACTCCCTCATGTATTACAAAAAATATTGGCTGCTACTCAGTTTGGCAGCAATTGTGAGTCCGGTTTATGCGGACGTACTGGTGATTCTACCCGAATCTGGTGCGATGGCGCGAGCCGGTCAGAACATCAAACGCGGTTTCTTGAGTGCTTATACAGCATCTGGTAGCAAAGAAAAAATCATTTTTGTAGATTCCGCCAAAAATAAGATCGATACGATTTTCAAAAAGCGGGTTAATAACAAGACTCGTTTGATTGTTGGACCATTGGCCCGACCGGATATTGAAAATGTGATGCAGCGTAATCCGGCGATTCCGGTGCTGGCTTTGAATGATGTGAATACTCAGGCGACCAATGTCTGGCAGTTCAGTCTGGCCAAACAGCATGATGCGGTGGCACTGAATCAACTGTTGAAAAAAGATAAAATCAAAAAGCTACTGGTGCTACGTCAGGCGGGAACTGAGTCGGCAACAGAACTGTTTATGATGGGGTTGATGTCCGAGTTTGGTTCAGATATTCATGTCGTGAATGAACTGCCGAAAAAACTGGCACGTAAAGAAGGGCTATTATTGCTCGGAGACCAGCAATGGCTAGCGCAACTGGGCACACTGCCAGAAAAGAATATTTATGCCACAGCGCTAAGTATAGAGCAGGATAAACCGATTCCTACAGGATTAAGTTTCTGTGATACACCGGCTTTATATAATGGACAGTGGGCTGATGTCATCAAGGCTTATAAAGAGCAACCCGAAAATATGGCGTTCCAGCGCTTGCTGGCATTCGGTGGAGATGCCTGGACCATCAGTCAGCAATTTATAAACAGTCCAGACCGGAAATTTAATTTTGAAGGTCGTACCGGTGCAATTGAGGTAAAGGACGGTAAAATTTACCGACAGCCGTATTGTTATCAACAGCAGAAAAATGGCATTCAGCTGTTGAAGTAGATCATCTCTCCATGCCAGCTTCCTTTCTGGATTTAGGGCAATGGGCTGAACAGACAGCGCTTGCCTTTTTACAATCCCATCACTATGTCTGCGTAACGAAAAACTATCATTCACGCTATGGTGAAATTGACCTGATTGTCCAGCGCCAGCATGAGCTGGTCTTTGTCGAAGTCAAAGCCAGATCTGCTGGAAGTTACGCTGAAGCCTGTGAGGTCATTTCCTTGGCCCAACAACGAAAAATCATTAAAACTGCGCAGCTGTTTTTACAGAAATATCCTAAATATTATGACTTTGACTGTCGTTTTGATGTGATTTGTTTTGATTTTCCACAGAAAATTGCAAAAACAGTACAACCAGATTTTTCAAAATTGAAGTATGATCAGCAATGGATTGAACATGCATTTAGTTTAGACGGGTGAATGTACGGTCTAAAGCTAAATATTGAAATTGAACAAATTTGTTTGTAGTTAGGGAGTCTTGCCAAGTGTTAAAACGTTTAACGATTACGTTGCTTTGCGCTGCAAGTTTATCGGGATGTGCGAGTTTTATTTCTGGTGGTACGGGCACGTCGCCAGTTGGAACAAATAGTGGTGAACGTAGTCTGGGGCAGATTTTTATTGATTCTTCAATCAAGCGTACTGCAAATATCAATTTATATAAGTTAGATCACCGTTTTAAACAGTCACGTATCAACATTGAAAGTTTTCACAGCAATGTTTTATTGACAGGGCAGGTTCCTGATCCATATTTGAAACAGTTGGCTGAAGATAACTTACGTTCAATGTCGGATGTCAAAGCAGTACACAACTATATTACCGTGGGTGATAAAGTCGGATATAACACCATCATGCAAGATGCGACGGTTACTGCCAATACTCGTGGCCTGTTAATGAAAGCCCCGGTAGTGTCGGATAGCAAAGTGCTGGTACATACCGAGAATGGTGTGCTTTATGTGATGGGACGTTTAAATACAGCTGAATCACGAGATTTGGATGACGTCTTACAAAAAGTTGGAAATGTGACTAAAATTGTGACGCTCATTGACAATGTGGACCAGCCTTCAGGTACTGTCGCCAGTTCAACAGCAGCAACACCAATGGTGGATACTGCGACGACACAGCCTTTAGTTGAGACACCTGTTGCAATTGATCCAGACCAGGCGGACCCTGCGACCATTACTCCAACTAATCCTTAATTTATGAAGCAACTCATCCAACAAGTACAAGAAAATGTCATCAAGGCGAAAACATTCTATCAGGAGTTTCGCCTTTATGATTTTGCCAGTTATTCGATTAACTATTTAACGCCGAAAGATACGTTTGAAAAACACGAGCATTTGGCCTATGGGCTCAAGTCAAGACAGCGGCTGGATTTGTATCGGACCAAAACCCCGAAAAAGCAAAGACCACTGATTGTCTTTGTGCATGGTGGTTCGTGGCAGCATGGCAATAAGCGTGATTATTTATTTGTGGGTGAAAGTTTTGCCAGAGAGGGCTATGATGTTGCGGTGATCAATTATCATCTTGCTCCAGCCCATATCTTTCCAACCTTTATTGATGACATTGCGCAAGCAATTCACTACCTGAGCCAGAATCAGGACAAGCTGAATATTTCTACCGATAATATCATTTTGATGGGGCACTCGGCGGGCGCTTTTAATGTGATGTCTGTGGTGTATTCTGCTTACTCACAAAACTTTAAATATAAAGATAAGATCCGTGCAATTGTCGGCATGGCTGGTCCTTATCATTTCGACTATAAGGGCGATCCACTGGCAGAGCATGCTTTTGATCAGAAAGTTTCTTATCAGCAAGTTATGCCTTATTACTTTATTGAGCCGAACCAGATTAAACATTATTTATTGATGGCTGAACAGGATCAACTGGTGGCGAAGGAAAATAGCTTTGATCTGGATAAGGCGCTAAGAGCGAAGGGTAATCATAGTCATATCGCCGTGATTCCAAAGACAGGTCATATCACGATAGTGGCGACGCTGGCGAGCTTGATGAGCCATTATTTCAAGACCAAGCGGACTATCCTGCATTTTCTGGATGAGGCATTGGAGCCTTAAAACAGGACTCATCTGATCAATCCATAAGATATTCAAGGCAGATTACTGAAACTCAGTGATCTGCCTTTATTTTTTCGTGTAATTGCATGGCATCCAGAATGAGATGAATCCCTGTGTGTGGATCAATGTTCAGCGCTGTGCAGTACCAGACATATTCCACCACATCCAGCCGCCGTTCTCCTTGCTCCACTTTTTGTACATATGAATGTGGCTTAGCCATGCGTGAGGCCAGTTCACGCATGGTCAATTGTTGAATTGTGCGCTGCTGTTTAAGCCAATGGCACAAAATGTTCATTTCATCGGTATGAATACTACTTGTCATTGTACCTATTTATGGTAAATTAACTCAATTACCCAAAATAGGTACAAAGTTGGTGTCGGATTGAGCATAAAAAAATCTGAAGTTGCGACATAGATCAATAAAAATTTACACAGGTTGAGGGGGATTGAATGTTAGGCAGTCGCTATAAAAAATCGCCATTCCAGCGAGTTTTCTTGGAGGGCAAAGGGAGTGCGAAAACAGGAGCAATGGTATGGCGGACATGAATTGCAACAATGATATACAACATTGGGCCAAAGCGTTGCTAAAAGAGAAGTCTCCCCCGAAGCTGTTGTCTTTAGCGCCGCAATTGCTGGATCCTGAGATATTTCCCCCAGAAGTCGTGCCTGCAACATTGGCAAATCTATTTCATTTTTTGATCCGTAATAAAAAAGGACAATGTGAAGCTAGACTAGTGCCAGTCATTCAGAGCCTGTTTAAGCACTATCCTGACGCACAGCAGAAGCTGGTTCAACGCATACTTCAGTCAAGTTCCAGCATGCGATTGCAACATATTGGCCCGCAATTATTGAGTATTTCACATCTCCTCGATCAGCAGACGCATTGCTGGTTAATTCAGCAGACCCTGAGTCTGATGTTTTTCCAACAATGGTCAGATGAACAGGTGCGTGATGTGCTGAAGCATTTGTCACAAGCATTACAGATTGATTCAGCACACATGCAGCAGATTATTGCTGGAATGAAGGGCATCCATTGATTAGGCAATGTGTATGGACTAGAACCTGATCAAAGCCATTAGGCCACGGTTTTACTTTTGATCATTTGCATGATCATGTTATGCGCAATACTGCCTTTGAATGGAATTTCTGGTAGCTGATCGAATTTAAAGAATTGTGCATCACTGATTTCTTCAAGCTGCAGCTGGATATCACCCGATTCATATTCGGCATGGAAGGCAATCATCAGGTTGCTTGGAAATGGCCAAGGCTGGCTCGACATATAGCGAATATTTTTCAGTTTCAGTCCGACTTCTTCAAAAGCTTCGCGTTGTACCGCTTCTTCCAAGGTTTCGCCGACCTCAACAAAGCCTGCGATCAGTCCATACATATTGCTTTTATTGTGCGCTGATTTAGCCAGCAGCACTTCATTGTCACCTTTGGTGATAATCGTGATGATACATGGCTGAACACGCGGATATTGATGATAAGCGCAAGCAGGACAGACCATGGCATATTCTTTAGCATGTACTTCGGTTGCATGACCACAGTGGCTACAGAACTTGTGGTTGCGTCGCCATTCCAGCAATTGAACGGCGCGGCTGGCTTGCAAAAAATCACTGCTTGACCAGCTTTGAATGAGTTCCCGAATTGGAATCAGTTGATAGCCTTCTGGAATGGCTTCATCTTCCAAAAGATCACGTGCGATGACTTGATCGTTCTGGTGGATGGGTAGGTCACTTGCCAACTTTTCAACCTTAGGCAGTTGAAAGTTTTCGTCTACTAAAAGTTTCTGGTGTTGAAAAATATAAGCAAGTGATAGTTGAGTCATTATGCGGCTTTAGATTGTAATTGCTGACTGTTTGATAATGCCACATCAAACATAGATTGCAAGACGGGTTGCTTGTTCTTCAGGTTATCCACCAGTAAATCCAAACCTGCAACAACATTTAAGATACAATTAATTTCTTCCGCAGAGAAGGTCTGATTTTGTACCAGACGATGCTGGGCAAATTGTGCGGCACCGATTAAGGCATTTTGCTGTGCCGAACTTCCAAGGAACAGGGCAGCACCCGCAAGCTCTTTCAAATAGCCTGGCAAAGCCTCTAGACTATGGGAGGCCGGGTCTTGAACATACAGGCTTAACGTTTGTGTCAAGGTTTCCACCAGTGTTTTGGTTTCAGTCAATAAGGCCTGATGCGCTTCATCTAAACGATCCAGCGAGATCTGCATATTATTGACTCGTAACTGTAAACGGCTTGAGGTGTAATTCCGTTCCAGAATCCCAATCGAGTTCATCGATGCCAGGATGCTGTTCATGAGCTGCTGCACTGAAGTTGCATCGGTCAAGGTATTTGGCAAACTCAGTTTTTCCGCCTGCTGGGTTAATTCTCTTGCGGCTTCGTTGAGATTCAATACCTTGAAAACATTGCAAAGCTGCTTCAGCTTTTGCTGAATTTCCTGCGTCTTTTCAGGCGACATATTCTGATGGTTGTATTCAATTTCGTTACGGATTTGCACCATCTCATTGGTCATTAACTGGCTAATGGTATGCACCGTTTCATAGTCAGGACCATATAAATGACGGCTTAGCACCTGAAGCTGGGTATCGCTGAGTAACTCATCACCAATATTCAACTGTTCGCGAATATGTTCAGAAACTTCATCCTCCTGACTGATACAGATACATAAAATGTCTGCCAGATCAGCAATGCTATTTTTGAAAGCATGGGGTTGTGCCAGAAATTTACCGATATTGGTTTCGATCTGGATGAGGGTACGTAAACGAGCTTCGGTAATCGAAAGTTCGTCAATGTGGCCCAAGCCAACATTCACCAGTTGCCAGTATTGCTGGCTAGGTTGGCCCGATGCTAAACCAGCAAGATAAACACCCACTAATTTAATGCCTTGCAGGTCAAGTGCTGTTTCAGATTGTTTGATCAGTTTGTTCAGACAAAGCTTATATAATTGATGAATATATTGTGATTGCTCCAGCGTAGGCGTCTGCGGCAAATTAAAACTTGGGGTAATCAATTCCAGCAATGGCTGAACGGTCTGACCTTCTTTGGTGAGCGGTTTACCTAATGCTTTTTCTAAACGGTTGAGGGTATCTAGCAGGAACTGAGGCACTTTCACTTCGCGTAGGCAGATAAACTCAATATAGCGCTTGAGCATGGTGGTGCCTTCACTGAGGGCAACCACATCACAGGTCTGAACCTGTTGCGGTTGAGCCATGATTTTACGCATCAGCTCAGCAGAATATTGAGTAATCTGTGATAAGTGAGGCATATCAATCAGAGCAAGTACTTGAGTACATTGTTCAAACTGGTTGAGCGCATCATCAATCCCGAAGGGTAAGGCCTGTTCTTCGGCAAGGGTATTGACGGCTGTTTCTACCAGTTTAATCGAATTATCGATCTCATTTTTTATTATTAATAATGCCGTTGGGTCGAAGTGAATCGAGGTTTGGTAAGACATATGACCTACACCTTTCCTGAGTTGTTATATCCATGGGCCTTCTGAAAAAGAAGGCCTGATTCTTTAAGAGTTAATATAACGTAAGTTTTAAAACTTGAAATACAAAAAGTTACATTGAGCAGTAAATTTATTTTGCGAAAAGGCAAGGCTCTCCATGTTTTTGTTCGAATTGTTTGACCCAGGTCTCATGTTCATTTAATTCATGTTCAGAAGGCTCGATCACAGGTAAATCGACTTCTACGCGTTGACGTGTGGTTTTATTCTGATTTTGTTCGGTCTGCGAGAGGGCATCCATGTCAAAAGAGACCTGCCCACCGGTCATGGCAAGATACACATCTGCCAGAATCTCTGCATCGAGTAACGCGCCGTGGAAGGTACGATCGCGTGCAGGAATTTCATAACGGCGTACCAATGCATCCAGTGAGTTTTTCTGACCGGGATGCTTGTTTTTGGCCATTGCCAAGGTATCGGTGACGTCGCAAACCTCTGAAAGTGCAGGTAATCCTGTGCGTTTGAACTCCATATCCAGGAAGTTCATATCGAAGGTGGCGTTATGCGCAATGATTTCAGCGCCCTTCAGGTAAGCAAATAAAACATCGGCAATTTCGGCGTATTTCGGCTTATCCTTCAGAAAGTCATCGCTGATACCGTGGACATTTTCAGAGTCACCAACCGGTTTTTCCGGATTGATATAAATATGAATCGAGCTACCGGTCAGTTTACGGTTGATCATCTCAATCGCACCCACCTCGATAATCCGGTCGCCATCCTGAAAGTAAAAACCGGTAGTCTCGGTATCCAGAATCAGTTGACGGGGGCCTTGCAGCTTTAATTTTGCTTCAGTCACAACAATCTGTGGATGTTGACTGGAAACCGGTACCGAGAATGTCTCTTCTGAAGTTTCAATTTCATCTGGAACATTATTTTCAGTTTCTTCGATCATCTCAACATCATCCGCTTCTGCATCCATATCCAAGCCAAAAGGATCATTTAAGAGCCAGTCAGCTTCAGGCTTTTTTGTATCAGCGTTAGCCTGTGTTGCATTTTTTAATTGTTGAGCCGTTTGTTCTGCACCTAAATTTGCCAGCTGGTCGGCCATTTCATTGCCTTCATGACCAGCATGTCCCTTGATCCAGTTCCACTCTATGTTTCGATTGGCACAGACAGCATCCAGTTTTTGCCATAAATCCGGATTTTTAACATCTTTCCAGTTTTTCTTTTTCCAGCCATGAATCCACTCGGTAATCCCTTGTTTGACATAGTTGGAATCTGTCCAGATAATCAGATGGGCATCTACAGGGCAAAAGGAAACGCCTTCAATTGCCGCTTGCAGTTCCATACGGTTATTGGTTGTTTCAGGTTCACCGCCACAAAGCTTGTGTTCGCCTTGTTCGGTAATGACATAAGCACCCCAACCACCGAGACCTGGGTTTCCTTTGCATGCGCCATCAACGTAAAGCGTGATTGTTTGTGACATATCTGAACCTGAACAATAAAATAAGCAGCGTGAAAAATTTGAGTTTTGGTCATCCGTAAAAGAAGTTCAATATTCAGTTGCGGATTTGACAACCTAACCAGAAGACAAGTGCTGACTTGAGTTCTGGTCATTTGAGAATTTTAGCATTCCCATGCGCGAAGGGATATTGTAAAGCCAAATTCTGTTTTTGAACGTTACAAAACTCATCTTTTTTAATTTCTTGTAACATTTCCATGCAAATCACGTTAAATTATTACCTTGTCTAAGTGACATGCTTTAATACAATGGCAAATCTAAAGTAAAACTAGCGTGAGTTGACTGGAAGTTTTTATGTATAAATCGGGCAAATTGATGTCGCAAACATCTGCAACATCATTATTCAAAATCACTGTACTCACTTCTGCTCTAGCCGCGTTGGGAATTACCACGGGTTGTTCTTCAACACCTCAATCAGGGAAAACCTCATCTTCTAAACAGGTGGGTTCAGGCTATCTGGACGCAAGCAGTTTAGATTCACTGGAAGACTTGCTTTCTGCAACCGATATGCGTGCTGTGGAAGGAGATCGTTTACTGGTGTTAAAACACGGTGATGTGTGGAAACGCATGACAGTCGGTTTCAAGATGGACCTGAATCATTGGGACTCCCGGATTGAAGCGCAACGTAGCTGGTTTATTTCACGTCAACCTTACCTAGACCGTTTGAGCGCCCGTGCCAGTCGTTATTTATATCACACGGTCAAAGAAGCTGAACGTCGCGGTATGCCGACCGAGTTGGCTTTACTTCCGATTATTGAAAGTTCTTACGATCCGGCAGCGACCAGTAGTGCTGCGGCTGCAGGTTTATGGCAGTTTATTCCCAGTACGGGACGTATTTATGGTTTGCAACAAACCAGCCTGTATGATGGTCGCCGTGATGTTGTAGAGTCAACCCGTGCTGCCTATGAGTTTTTTGGAAGCTTGTATAACCAGTTTGGTTCATGGGAGCTTGCACTTGCCGCATATAATGCTGGCCCTGGCCGTATTCAGCAGGCGATTAACCGTAACCGCGCAGCGGGCCTGCCAACTGATTACTGGTCCTTAAAACTGCCACAAGAAACCATGAACTATGTACCGCGTTTCTTGGCAGTTGCCCAAATTATTAAAAACCCGGGGGCCTATGGCGTGAGTTTACCGCCGATTGCCAACCGTCCTCACTTCCGTGAAGTGAGCTTGTCAGCACCACTCGAGTTAAACCAGATCGCTTCGATTACCGGTTTGAGTCGTGCCGAATTATATGCATTGAACCCGGGCTATCGTGGTGAAATGGTTGATCCAATGAGCCCGATGCGAATTTTAATTCCAGCAGATTTAAGCCCATCAATTGATGCCAAGCTACGTTCTGGTAAATCAAGTTCAGGTGGTTTCTGGGCAAGCAATAAGACACCACCACCCATGACAAATAATTCGTTGAATACTTCAACGACCATTCGTACCACAACCAACACGGCACAACCGGTGAGTCCATCGACCAAGACACCACCGAATTTAACAGCAAGTAATACAACGCGTACCACGACATCAACGATCCCAAAGACGAAAGTCAATACACCTCGAGGATCTGATGCGCTGGCTTCATTTGCAGCCGCGGCAGACGTGCCAAGTGCACCACGTATTCCCGTGGCAATTACACCTGCTGCAAATATCAAACCTGTGAAAACGGAGCCACCAATTTCTGTGCAAGAGCGTGAGCAAATCACGGCTGCAATCAAGGAAGAGGGTAAGAAGGAAACCGTTGCTCAAGCTTTAGAGCCACAAGCAACACAGGCTGAACGGGATCAGGTGGTTGCAGAAATTAAGGCAATTGCACCGAAAGGGACCGAGATTGTCGATCCGTTTGATGGCAAAATTAAGTTAACTGCGATTCAAACCAGCCAATCTGTTGCCGATGAGAAGGGTCAGGAAGTCAGTAAGGGCTTTGCTTATCCGAAAAATCTGGTTGAAGATCGTGCGACAGCAAATAGTGAAGACGCTAAACGTAACCAGGGCAAGCCCTATATCAAGACCGATACCGATGTCGTTGTAACTGCGCCGAAGGGTAAACGCAGTACCTATGTGGTACAACCAGGGGATACCTTGGCGGTTATTGCCCAGAAAAATGGTGTGAACTGGCGCGATATCGCACAATGGAACCAGATTGATCCAAATGGTACCTTGTTTGTTGGCGCAAGCTTGTATTTATACAATGCCAAACCCCAAGCTGAAGCACCTAAAGCAGCAGAGAAACCTGACAGCTATGTGGTTCAATCAGGCGATAGCTTAACCAATCTGGCTTCACGTTTTGATTTAAGCCTGAAGCAGCTTGCCGATTATAATAACCTGTCAGTGACGGATGGCTTATTCGTTGGACAACGACTTACGCTGATCGAGCCTAAGAATAATGTACGTACGACCCAGCAAAGCGCCCGTAATAACGAGACCAAAGCAACTGCAGCTGCCAAGGTCGCAACAAAATCTTATACGGTTAAGCGTGGCGAATATTTGAAACTGATTGCTGATCGTTATGCATTATCGAATCAGGAGCTGGCGTCTTTAACCTCTGGCTTAACTGCGGGCAGCAGTTTATTTGTGGGACAAAAAATCAATGTGCCCCTGCATGAAGTTTCACAAACAGAAGAAGCTGCTGAGCCTGCTAAAAACACTGTTAAATATGAAAATGTAACGGCATCGACCAGTTATAAAACTGAAAATTATACTGTGCAACGGGGCGACACCTTATCCAGTATTGCGACCAAGTCAAAAATCAGCTTGAGTGAACTGGCTGAACTTAATAATTTAAAGGCAAATAGCGGTGTCCGTTTAGGTCAAAGTTTAAAGATCCCAGCTGGTTCAACCGTGCCTGACCAGTATGTGGTCCAGTCAGGTGATAGCCTGAATGCGATTGCTGCTAAATATAACCTGCAATTGAGCTATGTGGCTGACCTGAATGGTCTGGAACGAACTGCGGGCGTACGTGTAGGTCAACGCTTGAAATTAACAGGCGATGTTCCTGCAAAAACAGCGACTGGCAGCAATACAAAGTCGAGAGAAGACAGCACGCCAGAAGTCTACACCGTCAAGTCGGGTGACACCTTAGGCAATATTGCCAACCGTTATAATTTACAGCTGGATTATGTGGCAGGCTTAAATGGTTTAACCCGTAGCAGTAACGTGCGTATCGGTCAACGCTTGAAACTCACGGGAGAAGCGCCTAAGGCTGAGGCAGCAAGCGTAGACACAGCGAAAACAGCACCTAAGGCCGTAGCACCAAGCCGCAATACCGAGCGTTATAGTGTAAAAGCAGGGGAATCGCTGAACAGTATTGCCAATCGCTTCGGTATGTCGGGTCGTGAGTTGGCCGATTTAAATAATCTGAAAGCCAATACCAGTCTGCAACGTGGCCAAAATATCTTGGTACCGAAAACCATTGCCGAGTACAAAGTTAAACGTGGTGATACGCTGATTGGTTTAGCAAGTCGTTATGGTATGGAAACCAATGCATTGGCAGAAATGAATGACTTAACCCCAAGTACTCAATTACGTATTGGTGATGTGATTAAAGTGCCTAGCCTGTAATTCAGCATGAATTTATTGCTTTGCATAAAAAGGCTTAGTCTATGGTATGGACTAAGCCTTTTTGCTCCGCTTTCATTTGCAGCCATCCACACCACACCCTATTTGGCCATGCATGTGCAGCCTAAATATGCCCAGCTCAAGGCAATGCCTTATGCCAATCCCAATGCGCCCAAAGGTGGAGTGTTGAGTCAATCCAGTCTGGGAACCTTTGATAATTTAAATAGCATGAATGGCAAGGGCAGTTCCACCGAAGGAGTGAATTACCTGTTTGATAGCCTGATGGATCGTTCGCTGGATGAACCTCGGGTGATGTATCCCTTACTGGCAGAAAAGGTCAGTTATGATCCGGATCATTTACAGTCGATCACCTTTCATCTAAATCCCAAAGCCCGTTTTAATAATGGGCAGCCGTTAACGGCAGAAGACGTCAAATTTACTTTTGACACCTACCAAACCAAAGCCAATCTTGGCTTTCAAATGTATTTGTCTGATCTGGCCAGAACGGACGTGCTGTCTCGGCATCAGGTGAAATTCATTTTTAAGTCCAAGAATAATGTCGAGATGCCCCTGATCGTGGCGAGCTTACCGATCTATTCAAAACAGGACTGGAAAAATAAAGATTTTAGCCGTGTCACGCTGCAACCCATAGTCGGTTCAGGGCCTTATATGGTGGAACGTATTGATGCCGGGCGTAGTATTACCTATAAACGCAGTCCAAACTATTGGGCCAAAGATTTACCGGTGAATAAAGGCCGTTATAATTTTGATCAATTGAAATACGTGTATTACCGAAATCTAGAGGTCAGTTTTGAAGGCTTTAAATCACGGCAATTTAATTTATACGAAGAAAAAAATATCCGGAATTGGGTCACCTCCTATCATTTCCCGGCTGCGAAAGCAGGCTTGGTCAAAAAATACAAAGCACGTTTAGCCACACCGCTTGATATTCAAAGTCTGGTATTTAATATCCGTCGCAAGCCTTTAAATGACATTCATCTACGTCAGGCATTGACCTATGCCTATGATTTTGAATGGCAGAATAAAGCGTTGTTTTTTAATCAAAATCAGCGCTTACAAAGTTATTTTGACAATACCGATCTGGCTGCCACAGGTCGCCCCGGTGCTGCGGAATTGAAAGTATTGCAGCCCTATCTGGCACAACTGAATCCGTTGATGCAACAAGGGGTATTGGCAGACTGGCGTTATCCGGTTTCCGATGCCAGTGGCTTTAACCGAAACAATTTATTGATCGCGCAAAAACTCTTAAAAGCTGCGGGTTATGGGATTCGTGATGGCAAATTATATGATCGCACCGGCAAAGCCATTCAAATTGAACTGTTGATGCAGCAGGAAAATCCGCAACGTGAGCTGATGCCTTTTGTACGGAACCTGAAAAGACTGGGGATTCAGGTTAATCTGAGACAGGTCGATGTTCCTCAGTACATGGAAAGGATTCGCCGTCAGGATTTTGATATGATGGTATTGAAATTGCCACAGACCTTAACGCCCGGTAAAGAACAGGCCCAATTCTGGGGGAGTGCTGCAGCAGATGAAGCGGGTAACTATAACTATTCAGGGATTAAAAATCCTGTCATTGATCAGATGATTGAAAAAATTGTCAGGGCCAAAACACGTGAAGAAGTTGTGCTCTATACCCGTGTGCTTGATCGTTTGTTACGTGCAGGTTATTACCAGATTCTGACCTATGGAAAACCTGAACGCTGGTTTGCCTATTGGGATATTTATCAGCAACCGTCAGTGAAGCCAAAGCTTTCTGTGGGATGGGAATATTGGTGGGTGGATGCAGAGAAGGCTAGGAAACAGGGGCAGTCTGCTCAAAAGCATTAATTAGCATGCTTTTGACTGGCGTTTGATGAAGTTGTTAGATTAATATGACGGTGTCTTATCGAGTTCTCATCTTAATTTGAGGATAAGCTTTCAGCTGGAGTGACTTTGGCTTCGCCTAATAACCAGCGACGCTGCAGAAGCAAGGCTTGTTGCGCTGCTATAATCGCAGCTCACCGCAAAACCTGTTTACTTATTGGACCTCTTTTATTATTTCGCAACAACATGATCTTGTTTAAACCACGCAGCTTGTGGATGACATTTCCGCGTATTTTATCTCATGTTAGATTTCATAAAAACTGAGTAAATTAATGAATAAGGGTTCGATTGCAATGGTTCACTATATTCTAAAAAGAATGTTGTTGATGATCCCGACATTATTTTTGATTTTATTGATTAATTTTTTGATTGTACAAATTGCGCCTGGCGGGCCGGTTGAACAGGCGATTCAGCAAATTCAAAATGCGCAAGGTTTAGGCGCTGGAGTAGGTGGACAGACGAGTTTGGCGAATCTGGCACAATATCAGGGTGCACGGGGTTTAAGCCCTGAAATGATCGAAAAGATTAAAGCCCAGTATGGCTTTGATCGTCCTGTTGCAGAACGCTTCTGGCTGATGCTGAAGGGCTATATGCATCTGGATTTTGGCACCAGTTTTTTTAAAGATAAACCTGTCACGCAACTGCTCTATGAAAAGCTGCCTGTGACCTTGTCTTTGGGATTGTGGAGTACTTTCCTGATCTATCTGATTGCCATTCCACTCGGGATTAAAAAAGCAAAAAATAATGGCTTGCTGTTTGATCAATCCACATCGTTATTATTGGCGGTCAGTTATGCCATTCCATCATTTGTTTTTGCCATTTTATTGATTGTTTTTTTTGCAGGTGGCAGTTATTTGCAATGGTTTCCATTGCAAGGGCTGGTGTCTGAAAATTTCTCCCAGTTAAGCTTGCTGGCAAAAATAAAAGATTATCTGTGGCACATGTGTTTACCGATTCTGAGTATGCTGCTTGGCAGTTTTGCCGCACGGACTTACCTGACAAAATATGCATTTGTAGAAGAGCTGAACAAGCCTTATGTATTAACGGCCCGAGCCAAAGGCTTAAGCGAAAACCAGGTGTTGTATGGACATGTATTTCGTAATGCAATTCTGATTGTGGTTGCTGCTTTGCCAGAAACGCTGGTGGGTATTTTCTTTGTCGGTAATTTATTTATCGAGATCATTTTTAATCTGGATGGGATTGGTTTATTAGGCTTTGAGGCAATTACCCAACGTGATTATCCGGTTATTTTTGGCACTTTATTTTTATTTACCCTATTCGGCATGCTTTTACGTTTACTGGGTGATTTACTTTATCAGCTCATTGATCCGCGAATTGATTTTGAATCAAGAGGTGGACAATGATATCACCGTTGATGCAAGCGCGATTTGAACGCTTTCGGCAAAATAAGCTGGGCTTTCGGTGCCTGATGCTGTTCTTGATTATTTTCGGACTGTCTTTGCTGGCAGAACTAATTGCCAATGATAAACCTTTGCTGGTGCGTTATGAGCAGTCATTTTATTTTCCGATTCTGAAAGATTATCCGGAAACCACCTTTGGTGGGGAGTTTGAAACAGCTACGGATTATCAAGACCCTGTGGTACAGCAGTTGATACAGGCGCAGGGCTGGATGATTTCTCCACCGGTGGCTTTTTCCTATCAATCCCCGAATCTTTCCCTTGCTGTACCTGTACCTTCTGCCCCAAGCGCACAGAACTGGCTGGGCACCGATGATCAGGGACGGGATGTATTTGCCCGAATCCTGTACGGTCTGCGGATTTCGTTGCTGTTTGGATTCGCACTCACACTCTGTTCTGCGGTGGTCGGGATGATGGTAGGGGCAATACAGGGTTACTATGGTGGCTGGGTTGACTTGATTGGACAACGCATTCTGGAAGTGTGGGGTGGCTTACCGATGCTTTTCATCGTGATGATTCTGGTCAGTATGTTTAGTCCGAGTGTGTATTGGCTGTTTGTGATCATGCTGCTGTTTGGCTGGACCGAGCTTGTGGGGTTGGTACGTGCCGAATTTCTACGTGCCCGCAATCTGGATTATGTTCGTGCAGCGCAAGCCTTGGGTGTCAGTCAGCATAAGATTATTTTTAAACACATTTTACCTAATGCGATGAGTTCTAGCCTGTCACAAATTCCCTTTATGCTCACGGCCAATATTATTGCCTTAACTGCACTGGATTTTTTGGGCTATGGCTTGCCACCGGATGCGGCTTCGCTCGGCGAACTATTATTACAAGGGAAAAATAATCTGGATGCACCATGGCTGGTGTTGTCGGGCTTTTTTAGCTTGGCGATGGTTTTGTCTTTGCTGATTTATATTGGGGAGGCGGCACGTGATGCATTTGACCCAAGACGATAATTTTCCTCTAAAGCAACCTTTACTCAACGTACAGCAGCTCAGTATTGGTCATGGTTCAGAAATGCTGCTTGAGCAGGTCAGTTTTGAAATTTACCCTACACAGACGCTTGCCATCGTGGGGGAAAGTGGTTCCGGTAAATCTATCACTGGGCTGGCATTGTTGGGGCTATTGCCGAAGACCCTGCAAGTGACAGGAGTCGTTCAATTTCAGGGTCAGGACATACTGAAATTGAGCCAACCGCAGTTGCAGCACATACGTGGCAAAAAAATTGCCATGATTTTTCAAGAGCCGATGACGGCATTGAATCCTTTACATACCGTGGAAAAAATGCTTGGGGAAAGCCTGTTTTTGAAGGGTGAGACAAAAGCTACGCTACGACTGCACACGCTACGCTTATTACATGAGGTGGGGCTGCCGGAAGCAGAACACATTTTAAAGCGTTATCCTCATGAGTTGTCCGGCGGCCAACGTCAGCGTGTGATGATTGCCATGGCTTTAGCTTTAGAGCCCGAGATATTAATTGCAGATGAGCCGACCACAGCTTTAGATGTGGTGTTACAGGCACAGGTCTTGAGCTTATTAAAAAAACTACAGCAACAACGTCAGATGGCAATGATTTTGATTAGCCATGATCTTAGTCTGGTTCAGCAATATGCAGATCATGTGCTGGTGCTGAATCAAGGGCGTGTAGAAGAGCAGGGCCGCAGCACGGAAATCTTTAGCTGTCCTCAGACCGTCTATACACAAAATTTATTGAATCACGATTTTGGGCAAGCTTTGACCTTGCAAGCGACAGAGCCTGTGCTTGAACTCAAACAGGTCACAGTAAAATATCCATTAAAACGAGGTGTATTGAACCGGATTCAGTCTTATAAGATTGCCGTTGAATCCATCAGTTTCAGGCTCATGCAAGGTGAGGCGCTAGGCATTGTCGGGGAAAGCGGTTCAGGCAAATCCTCAATCGCCTTGGCAATCGCCCGTTTACTTGCTAGTACAGGTGAAATCAGTTTTCAGAGCCAAGACCTGAATCAGCTTAACCAGAAACAGCTTCGACCGGTTCGTCGTGACTTGCAAATTGTATTTCAGGATCCTTTGAGTAGTTTAAATCCGCGAATGACGGTTGAGCAGAGTATTGCCGAAGGACTTGAATTACAGTCCATGTCCCCACAACAATGCGCTGTAAAAATTGCAGAAGTTTTGCTCAAGGTTGAATTATCGCCAGAGGATAAACACAAATATCCACATCAGCTTTCAGGCGGGCAACGACAAAGGGTCGCACTGGCACGTGCGCTGGTGGTACAGCCGAAACTGATTATTCTGGATGAACCTACTTCAGCGCTGGATCGATTTACCCAGCTTGCCATCATTCAGTTATTACGGCGTTTGCAACAGCAAGAGCAGATCAGTTATGTGTTCATTAGTCATGACTTGCAAGTCATAAAAGCCTTGTGTCAGCAAGTGCTGGTGATGCATGCAGGGAAAGCCTTGGAATATCAGGCAGCCGAGACGTTATTTGCCCAACCTCAAACTGAATACACCCGTCAGCTCATTGCTGCTAGCCGATATGAGTATTGTAAATAAACTGACATGTGGTATTGTCAATTTATTGGAACAGCTATTGACAGCCATAATAATCAGATTAAATTAGAGCAAACACTCTAATTAAAGCAGAGGATGACCATGAGTCAGATTGCAGACAGTATCCAGATACGCAATACCACATTTAAGAACCGCATCATTAAAGGGGCAATGAGTGAAGCGCTTGCCAATGATGCAGGACAACCAAATGATGTGCTGATTGGATTATATGAAGCCTGGGCGAAAGGTGGTTTAGGCTGTGCCATTACAGGCAATGTGATGGTCAATATCGGGGCCAAGAATGAACCGGGTGTAGTGGCAATTGAAAGTGAACGTGATCTGGAAAAGTTAAAGCAATGGGCTGCCGTGGGGAAAAAACACGGGATGGTGCAATTGATTCAACTGTCACATCCAGGTCGCCAGTGTCCTAAAGGTTTAAATAAAGAAACGGTTGCACCTTCTGCAGTGCCTTTTAGTCCGGTATTGGCAACTATGTTTGGCACGCCACGTGAGCTGACGCATGCAGAAATTCTGGATATTATCCAGCGATTTGCAACTGCTGCTGCGGTGTGTGAAAAGGCAGGTTTTGAAGGGGTACAGTTCCATGGTGCACATGGTTATTTGATCAGCCAGTTTTTATCACCTTTAACCAATAAACGTACTGATCAATGGGGTGGTTCCATTGAGAACCGGATGCGTTTCTTGCTGGAAATCTACACGGCCGTACGTGCAGTCACTTCTGAAAACTTCATCATTTCAGTTAAATTAAATTCCGCTGATTTCCAGCGTGGTGGAATTACCGAAGAAGATGTAATTACCGTATTTAAGGCAATTGATGCAGCTGGTGTTGATATCATTGAAATCTCTGGCGGTACCTATGAAGCGCCTGCGATGGCGGGTGCAAAAGCGGAAAAACGCAAAGCCAGCACCATTGCCCGCGAAGCCTATTTCTTGGAATTTGCCGAAAAGATCCGTCAGCATGTGTCATGTAAGCTGATGGTAACTGGTGGTTTCCGAACTGTGGAAGGAATGAATGCGGCTTTGGCCAGTGGCGCATGTGATTTTATTGGAATTGCGCGTCCATTGGCGGTTGAAGTTGATTTACCTGAACGTTTAATCGCAGGACATAATGTCCGTTATGCGGTGAATCAGATTAAAACTGGAATTCCATTTGTCGATAAAATGGCCATCATGGAAATCATCTGGTATGCAGCGCAATTTAAGGCGATTGGGCAAGGCAAAAAACCAAATCCAAAACTATCGCCGCTATTGGTCTTCTTGAATTATGCCAAAGGAAATATCAAGGCGGTGGTCAAAGGGCGTGTCAATTCGCGTAAGTCAGCGTAATTTATGTGAGGGCTCTTCGGAGTCCTTTTTATTGGGGTAATAAAAAAGCCACTGTCTTAAGGTGCAGTGGCTTTTTCAAATTTGGCGTCCCTACGGGGATTCGAACCCCGGTTACCGCCGTGAAAGGGCGATGTCCTAGGCCTCTAGACGATAGGGACTTCTTGAGGTGGGTGTATATTAGGGCTCTGTCACCAAAGTGTCAAGAAGGTGAGGAGACAGTTTGTTCAAAATATAGCAAAACAGTTCAGCCGTTTTCTGGGTATCGTATAATGCGGAATGCGCTTCTTTACCATCAAACTCGATTCCAGCCTGAATACAGGCACGTGCCAACACGGTTTGTCCGAACATCACCGCGCTTAGCGTCACCGTATCAAAGACTGAAAAGCTATGGAACGGATTCTGGTTCTTCGTTCCTGAGCGTGCAATCGCAGCTTGTAGGAAACCTAAATCGAAGTGTGCATTATGACCCACCAACACGGCATGAGTACAATGTTGCGCTTTGCGGACTTCATTTAAAGATTTGAAAATACGGCGTAAAGCAGTACGTTCATCTTCAGCCATGGCGATACGCATTGGGTTAGAAGGATCAATGCCAATGAAATCGAGTGAGCGGCGATCGAGATTGGCACCTTCGAACGGATTGATATGCGCTTGAAACGATGGGCCCGGTACAAATTGACCGTTTTCATCGTAAACAATTGGAATACACGCGATTTCAAGCAGTGCATCGGTTTGTGAGTTAAAACCTGCTGTTTCGACATCAACCACAACAGGCAAAAATCCACGAAAACGCTGACCAATTACAGGCGCTTTGTTTTCTTCTTGTGTCACACTTTTCTCCATTGCAGCGTTTTGCCTGCATGAAGTGGAATAATTTTTTGATTTTCAAGATAATCAAAAGACTCGGCAACCGTATTTTCTTCTTTCACCAAGGTGATGGTTGAAGTATTACGTGGTAAACCATAGAAATCAGCACCGAACATGCTGGCAAAACCTTCCAGACGTTCCAGCTTGCCGACCTGGTCAAATGCCTGTGCATACAGCTCAATGGCATTGGGTGCGCTATAGCAGCCTGCACAGCCACATGCATTTTCTTTGGCATTTTGCGCATGCGGTGCGCTGTCTGTACCGAGGAAGAATTTTGGATTACCGCTGGTCGCCACTTCTAATAACGTGGTTTGGTGTATTTGACGTTTTAAAATTGGCAAACAGTAGAAGTGCGGTTTAACACCGCCAACTAACATGTCATTACGGTTAAACAGTAAATGTTGCGGGGTAATTGTTGCAGCAACATTACGATCCTGTTCAAGCACAAAATTAGCCGCATCGCTTGTTGTAATATGTTCTAGCACGACTTTTAATTGCGGGAATTGCTTGAGCAGTGGTGACAGGACTTCATCTAGAAATCTTTTTTCACGATCAAAAATATCGACGTGATTATGTGTTACTTCCCCATGTAGCAATAAAGGAACCTGATGTTCCTCAAGTTGTTCAATCACGCCATATACCTTACGGATATCACTGACACCATTATCCGAGTTGGTCGTTGCACCGGCAGGATAGAGCTTGATTGCATTGACGAATTCTGATTCTTTGATTTTACGAACTTCATCCGGAGAGGTGTGATCGGTAAAATAAAGTACCATGCGTGGATCAAAATTCAGGCCTTCTGGTACATGAGCCAGAATACGCTCACGGTATGCCAAAGCTTCTTCGACCGTTTTAACAGGTGGAACAAGATTCGGCATACAAATTGCGCGGGCAAATTGTTTGGCTAAATCAGGGACAGTACGTTTTAAAGCTAAACCATCACGCAGGTGTGCGTGCCAATCATCGGGTTGCAAGAGTGTAAGAGTATTCAAGGTCTACTTCAAACTTAAAAATAATACAAATAATAATGCATAAACCGTGAAAATGGTAACTACAATTACGGATAAGTGGTTAAGCAAAGCACATGACAAAATGAGAAATTGTGTTATTTTTATGCGGCACAAGAACAGTGCATTATAAAAAGAGTCGTCGGGATGGATAAGCAATATGATCTTGATCAATTAAGGAGGTCAAAAGAAGATCTAGAGCAGCTTGTTGCCCAACATGTCCAGTCCAAAAATGCCCATCAAACTTTACCCCCAAATCTGGAAAATGAATTCTGGAACTTTAATATCGACCGGACCCGGATAAATGCCATTCAATTTTTCGGTCAGGGTGTTATTACCTATACGATTTTCGTGTTGCTGATTTTACCCACCAATTTCATTGTAATTCGCAACAGTGAAAATTTTGTTCTGGATTTCATTTATAGCATCCTCAGCCTGATTGTAGTCGGTACAGCGCTGTTCCTGTTCTGGGCCGTATCCCGTTTTAAACAACTAAGTGCCTTATTCTATCCGGCTGTTTGTGTGATTGTTTTTCTGACTATCGTATTGACCTCATTGTTAATGATGAGTGTCTCCAATGTGGTTTTGCAAAATCAGGCTATGGTGCTGGTGGCATTCCTGTACATGTTAGGCTTTATCCTGAGTGGCATTCGACCGGTACATATGTTGTGGATTGGTGCTTTCGCGGCCTTGAGCATTGTTTTATTTCTATATGTATTGAGTATTCCTTGTGATTTTCTCATGATCGGCAGGACTCTAATTGGCAGTTTATTATTGGGTTTTTCAATTAGTGTGATGCTGACCTCTAAAGAGAGAAAAATCTTTATTAAGTCAAAAATTTCGGAAATTGATGAGCAGATTTTACGTCTGCAGGCCTCTGAACTGTTACATCTCAGTCAGCATGATGAACTGACCAATGTTTCAAACCGCCGTACTTTTGAGGAAATGTGCACTTATTATTATCAGCAGGCCTGTAAAGAACATACCGCCTTGTCGGTGCTGTTTATCGATATTGATTATTTTAAAAATTATAATGATTTTTATGGTCACCAAATGGGAGATCAGGTCATTTCCGAAATTGCAAAAACGATCAAAAGCTCAATTCGGCATATGGATTTTGTGGCCCGTTATGGTGGCGAAGAATTTGTGGTTCTACTCCCTGAAACGTCGGCTCAAGGGGCTTATGCGGTTGCAACCAATATCTACCGTGCAATTGATCGCTTAATGATTCCGCATCAAAGGTCAATGGTGTCTCATTTTGTGACCATCAGTTTGGGAATTACGGTATTTAATGGCAATGCCAAAATCAGTCAGGACGTGCTGATCCATACTGCCGATAAAGCATTATATCGAGCCAAGCAGCTTGGACGTAACCAGATCTATTATCAGCCTTTACCTCATGTAGAAGAAAATATTTAAGCAATAAAAAAACCGGATATCAAAACTGATAGCCGGTTTTTTAAGTTTAGAACAATTCTGAATTATTCCAAGAATTTTACAGTTACACCTGAACGTACTTTTGCACCCAGATCATTGGCATCCCAGTTGGTCAAACGGATACAACCGTGTGATGCTGTCTTAGAAATCAAAGACGGATTAGGCGTACCATGGATACCAAACGATTTCTTGCTTAAACCGATCCAGATATTACCGACAGGTGCATTAGGACCTGGGGGTAAAGAAAGCGGTTTAAGGTTCTTACCTTGTACAAAGTTTGAAGGAGAGTAGCTATACCAAGGGTTTTTCGCTACACCCACTACTTTATAGGTACCTGTCGGAGAAGGCGTATCAGTACTGCCAATTGTTGCAGGAAATGAGGCAATCATCCGGTTATTGCTGTTGAATAAATACAGTTGACGTGCGCCTTTGTGTGCCACGATCAAATGAATATCTTCAGGTAAATCATTGCGGACATTGGCCACAATAATTTTTTCACCCGGTTTTTTAAAGGTTGCTGTAGGATTCAGTTTTTTCAGGAACCCTTCATCCATATGGAATTTTTCACCCAGCATTTCTGTGACACGGGTGTAATACAAACCTTTCATTTTTGCTTGTAAGGCATAGTCTGACGGGATTGAATCCGCATAAGGGCCTTTAAAGTCAGCATCGGTCAGCGTGTATTCTACATAAGCTGGCTTGGTTTGCTTGGCAACGAGCGCATCCCATGTTTCTTTGGTCAGCTGACCTGTTGGGGTAATACCGTTCATTTGCTGGAATGAAGCGATGGCTTTTAAGGTATTTTTACCATTTGAACCATCAATAGCGCCAGGAGAAGCATGGGCATTGTTGAGCATGACATGTGCACGTGCATAGGCCGGAAGTTGTCCTTTCGGTAAACCTTCAGGCCATTCGGCATTATTCATACTGTCCAGTGTCCATGACACTTTAGCGGCAGGGGTAGCGGTAGTTGCTGTCGTTGAATCCGGTGTGTTTTCTAATTTTTGCGATACAGCAGAAGCAGCCCCAGTATTTACCTGTGGTTCTGATGCCGCTTGTGCGACAACACTCGAAGCAGGCTGGGCCGTAACACTTGAAGCTGGACGCTCGATAGCCAGAGGATCAATCGGATCTTGTACTGAACCAGCGATTTTTTTTGGATTTAATGGTTGCTCAGTTGTTGGGGCAGCGAAAGCAACATTAGCAAGAATACAACTTAAACTCATAGCGAGTAATGAGCGAACAAACATGTAATTCAACCTTATGAATTATTCATATTGAGATATAAGATATTGCAAGTATTACAGAAAATGAGCGCGCTTGCAGTAGCAGTTTTGTGTCAAAGCGAAAATTTATTTTAAGGCTGGATTTTTGTAGGGAATTCAAATTATAAATTCCAGTCTAACTTTGTTATCATGCGCGTTATATGAAAAAATTTAGAGATTGGTAATGACAACGTTGAAAAATGATCGTTTTTTACGAGCTTTATTACGTGAACCTGTAGACACCACGCCCGTATGGATGATGCGTCAAGCAGGACGTTATTTACCAGAATATCGGGAAACGCGTGCACAGGCAGGTGATTTTCTTTCTTTATGCAAAAATACTGATTTTGCTTGTGAAGTGACTTTACAGCCCCTACGCCGTTATGCGTTAGATGCGGCGATTCTATTCTCGGATATTTTAACGGTTCCCGATGCATTGGGATTAGGTCTGTATTTTGAAACTGGTGAAGGCCCAAAGTTTCATAAAACAGTACGTACTGAACAAGACGTTGCCAATCTACCTAAACTTAATGCCAAGTCAGATTTGGCCTATGTCATGAATGCGGTATCGACGATCCGATCTGCTTTAGGCGGTCAGGTACCATTAATCGGTTTTTCTGGCAGTCCTTGGACTTTAGCGACTTATATGATTGAAGGTGGCTCAAGTAAAGAGTTTCGTTTTACCAAGCATATGATGTATGCACAGCCAGAAGTCTTGCATGCGTTATTGGATCATCTGGCAGATTCAGTGATTGATTACCTCAATGCACAGATTGATGCGGGTGCTCAGGCGATCCAGATTTTTGACAGTTGGGGCGGTGCACTGGCGCATAGAGAATATGTTGAGTTCTCATTGAACTATATGACCAAAATCATTGCCGGATTGCAGCGAGAAAAAGATGGTCGCCGTATTCCGATTATTGTCTTTACCAAAGGTGGCGGGCAGTGGCTGGAAAATATGCTGACTACGGGTGCAGATGCATTTGGTCTGGACTGGACCACACCACTTTATACTGCACGTGAGGTTATTGCAGGACGTGCTGCCTTACAGGGTAACCTAGATCCAGCCGTGCTTTATGGTTCAGCCGCTTCAATTGAGAAATCGGTCAAAGCCATGCTGGATGATGCTTATGCCAATGGTGAGAAAACAGGTTATATCGCCAATCTGGGGCATGGTATTACCCAGTGGGTTGACCCGGCACGTCCGAAGATTTTTGTGGATACCGTACATGAATACAGCGCGAAATATTTAGGCTGATATTGAACAGACCTTTCAATCTTAAACACGCCAGGATCAGTTTCGTGCAGTTTATTGTATTACCACTCAGTTTTATCACTAAGGCAGCTTCGGCTGCCTTATTTGGGTTATTGTTGCTGATCGCATTTGCAGTCACAGCACCCATGGGAAGTCATGAGTACTGGGGCTTTTTTCGTTATGATTATTTGCTGTTTTATGCCTTGATCATTCAGCTTTGTCTGATCTACTTAAAGTTAGAATCTTGGGCAGAGGCGAAGGTTATTGCCTTGTTCCATATCATGGCCATGGGGATGGAGATATTCCTGACCCATCCTGCGATTGCCTCCTGGCAATATCCGCAACCGGCTATTTTAAAATTATGGACTGTGCCACTGTTTGCTGGATTCATGTATTCAGCCGTGGGCAGTTTTTTTGCTCGGTCATTACGGCTTTATCAAGTCTCTTTTGAATGTTTACCGCAATTTGGCAATATGCTGTGTCTGGCGGTTTTATCTTATTTAAACTTTATGACCAAGTTTTTTATTCCAGATATTCGGGGCGCTTTATTTATCTGGAGTGTTGTGATTTTCTGGAAGACCAAACTTTATTTTCAGTTGCAACACCATCGCTTTAAAGTACCGATGCTACCGATTTTACTCCTGTTGGCGTTTCTGATCTGGATTGCTGAAAACATTAGTACTTTCTATCAAATCTGGCTCTATCCAAGTCAGGTGGATGCATGGCATATGGTCGGTTGGGGCAAGTTAGGTTCCTGGTATTTATTATTATTACTGAGTCTGGTTTTGGTATTAAAGATTCTTGGTACCCGAGATAAACATGGGGCATGGCGCTTAAATTAAATCGTCAGGTGAATGACATGCTTGCCCCAGATATGAATATTTCAGATATATTTCAAAATTTAATTGCTAAAACAGACTAAGCTGGTTATTTTAAATCCTGTGTAAGCAGAATTACACAACACAATAGTGATAACAAATAGTTAAAAATAATTGATACTGGAGATCGTTCCTATGTTAAAAAAAATTGCATTAGCTGCGTTGTTAGCCGCTGGTTCATCTGTGGCAATGGCTGATAATGATGTCGGTTGTGGCGCTGGTACACAAATTTGGGCAGGTAAAAAAGGTGTTGCACCTAAAATTCTTGCTGCGACAACCAATGGTATTTTTACGAACCAATTATTAGGTATTACTTTTGGTACTTTAGGATGCCGTCAAGGGGGTACTGTAACCGCACAAGTGGTGACATTTACCAATGAAAATGCTGAAGCCTTAGCGCGTGATATGGCAGTTGGCCAAGGCGAAAGCTTAAATGTGCTTGCTGAATTAATGCAAATTAAATCCAATGATAAAGCACGTTTCTTTGCTGTATCTAAAGCCAATTTTGCGCAAATTTATTCAAGTAAAAATACAAATTCACTGCAAGTTCTAGATGCTTTACAAGGTGTGATGGCAAAAGACGCCGTGCTTAAAGCATACGTTTAATTTGCTGCATGATAAAACCCTGTCCCGATGGCAGGGTTTTCTTATACCGATTCCTATTATTTTTAAAATTGCGATTGAATGAAATTAGCTACTTTTGCGCTTGCGTTTTTGTCGTGCCACTTTGCACATGCCACGGTTGAATCCGATGTACAGAAATATTTAGACCTTGCTCAACAAAAACAATTAGACCGGCACATCACATGGCAACGGTTGATGTATGCCGATCACAAACAAAACAGTGAAGTGGATTATGCAGGGTATTTTTACGCTAAAGATGGAAAAACAAATTTAAACAGCGAATTACAGGCAGATATTCAAGCTTTGTTTCTGGAAGCTGCAGATAATCAATCGATTCGATGTAAATTCCCAGCCCGTAGCCGTTGGTTGGTGCAGCAACTTCAAATTGATGCTCAACAGCTTCCCCAAGTGAATTGTGCTGAATTTGAGGACTGGATTAACCAGATCAAGCCGTATAAGGCCACCCTGATTTATGCTACCGACTTTATGGGCAATCCAAGTTCCATGTTTGGGCATACTTTATTGCGCCTGGACCCTAAAGATCAGAAGCAGCTCAATCTGGTCTCTTATGCAGTGAACTATGCTGCTACAGTGAAAGGGGAAGATAACTGGTCTTATGCATGGAAGGGCTTAACCGGACAGTATCCGGGTGAATATTCATTGATGCCGTACTACCGTAAAGTCAAAGAATATGGTGACTTTGAAAGCCGAGATTTGTGGGAATATGAACTTAATCTGACACCGCAAGAAACCCGCTTTCTGGTCGAGCATATCTGGGAAATGCAGCACGTCAGTTTTCCCTACTATTTCGTCAGCGATAATTGTGCTTATCGTTTGCTTGGCTTGATTGATCTAGTACGGCCACATTTAAACTTAAAACAACAGTTCAATTATGCAGCGATTCCGATTGAAACCTTAAAAGCGGTCGATCAACAAAATCTGGTCAAAGAAGTGGTCTACCGTCCAGCACTGGAAACCCAGTTACTTGCTCAAGCCAAACAGCATGGTAGCCCTTTAGCCAAGGCCGCTCATCAAGTTGCTTTCATCGAAATGGATAAAGCTCAAGCTGTGTTAAAACCATATCAGCCACAAGATCAGGCCAAAATTCTTGAAATGGCTTATGACGATTTATATCTGCAATATATTAGCCACCAAGTCGATGCAGATTTTGCCCAGCCACAATTACGTCAGTTACTTGCTCAACGTAGTCAGATTGATGTACCTAAACAGCGTCAGGAACCGATCCGACCGGAAAAGCAGCCTGTAGAAGGGCATCATGCACGTAATTTATCGCTCAATATGGGAGAAATCCAAGGGCAAAAGTTTGTTGAGCTGGGGCATCGTCAGGCCTATCATGACTTGATTGATCCACAAGCAGGCTATCGCACAGGTACTCAATTACTGTTTCTGGATGGCAGCCTGCAATATCGTGATGACAAGCTTAAACTTGAGCATCTGGATCTGTTATCGGTCAACTCATATAACCCGATTCAGCCTTTTAAATCGCCCTTAAGCTGGGGTTTTAATCTAGGCTGGAAACAGGAAAGCATTGAGAAAGGCCAATTTAGTGAAGACCAACAACATGGTGTGATGAATCTGAATATGCAGGTGGGTTACAGTTTGTCGGATTATGATCGTCGACATTTATGCTATGCCCAGTTACAAAGTCATATTCAAGGTGGAAAGGCCTTAGATAAGGGTTGGCGTGTTGGCGCGGGGCCTACAGTCGGGTGTATGAATTTATGGTCAGACAAGATCAACAGCGTGGTACAGGTGGAATTGCCGTATTGGCAAGATTTAAGTCAGTGGAATCTAAGAGTGGGTACCCAACTGCAATATCGTTTAAGTGCAAATGATGCTATGCGTTTCAATTGGGATTTTGAGCAGCAGGATCATCAAGACTGGAATAAAATTGGCGTGGGATATGTACGGTTTTTCTAATGATGTATCATATTGATCTAACTGATGAATTTGAGAAATTACAACAATGCCTTGAAGCGCTAAACGGCGTGGTTTCTGATATACAGAACTGGAGAGTGCCACAGCCAGGTTGTTTAGATCACTGGCATAGCGTTAAAGAGCAAATCATTGAATATAAACAGAACAAATCTTTATTTTTTGATCCCTATCCCTCAGCAACTATCGATATTTATCAATTATTAGAACTGGAAATCTATTTTAAAAATTTCTGTCTCGAGATCACTTATCTGATTCGCCTTGGCTATGACCTTGGCCTGGAAGCTCACCAAATCCGCGATATTTATCAGTCTGTCTATGCATTCTGGCTGGCTTATGCTGATTTACTTTCCTTGATTCAACAGCAGGGACATTCGACTGGTATTACTGCGATTCAACTCACCACTGACTATGCACATGCCTTGTTATTACTTTGCTGTGCAATCTGTTATGGAGATGAAACCGACATTGTAAAAATAATAGATGGGTTACTGGGTTATCCTTCAGATTGTTTAATTGATCTGATCAGTTACCCTTACCTTGAGCTGGAATCAATTAGTCCTGATTACGCGGTGAATTATCCATTTCAACAGCTCGATCAGCTCCTGAATACACGTGTAGATGCTTCAAGCGTAGGGGAGTATTTAGAGCAGATCGAGCGGGACCAGCAACAAGGTAAGTATTGGTCAAAGAAGTTTTTTCATCAAATTGAATTATTTGGAAAGTGGCGTTTTGAGGCCTTAATTCTATGTAAACTTTATCAAATCGACCTAGATGAAATGAAGCAATATCAGAGTTTTCCTGACGTATTTTTAGATCAAAGTTAATGATCAGACTTCTACAATCACATAGTATTTTTTCACAGCTTCCACCACTTCAAATGTTCCGACGAATGCAGGTGGAATAATGCCTGCTTGGCCAGCAGCCACTTCAATAAAGGAATTGGTTTTTGCATCATGAATGCGCACCATGCCTTCAATGATCTGAAAGAATTCTTGCTTGTTTTCAGCAAATTGAATCTTCCATGCACCGACTTCGCAGTGCCAGATGCCACAGTCCATCTGCGGATGTTGATACAGGCCATAGGTGAGCCGTTCAGGATTACCCTGAACCAGACGATCTGGCCGAGGATAATCAATGCTGGCTTCATTTTTTAAAAGACCGAAACCGGCGAGCTGAATGGATGACATATGCAGTACTCGTATTAATAGCTTTCTGGCACAGCGCTCAAGAACTCGCGACGCGTGTCTTTGTCAGTTTTAAAGTCACCGATAAAAGAAACCGTACGCGTAGTCGATTCTTGCTTGCCCACACCACGCATCATCATGCACATATGTGCAGAGTCAATCACTACAGCAACACCACGGGCCTGAGTCACCTGAGCAACGGCTTCGGCAATCTGCTGGGTCAGGTTTTCCTGAACTTGTAAGCGACGTGCAAACATTTCAGTAATACGTGCAAATTTTGATAGACCCAGTACCTGACCCTCAGGTAAATAGGCGATATGCACACGGCCATAAAATGGCAATAAATGGTGTTCGCAAAGCGAATAAAATTCGATATTTTTAACCAATACCATTTCATGGTTATCGGAAGGGAAGAGTGCGCTATTCGTAACTTCTTCAAGCGTTTTGCTATAACCAGAAGTCAAAAAAGAAAAAGCTTTCGCCGCACGCATCGGTGTATCTTGTAAGCCCGGGCGATTCAGGTCTTCACCAACGGCAGTTAAGATATTTGCGTACGATTGCTGCATAGACATAACAATGTTCACTTAGGTGGGTTGAACAAAAACGGCAATTGTATCAGAAAACGATTAAAAATCTTAATTTTGATATAAAGGCCGATTACTGTTTGAATTTAGGGTTCTTTTCAGCACGTTTCAGCAAGACCAAAACTGCTCCTGTACCCCCCTGATTTTCAGGTGCGCTGACAAAAGCCAATACATCACGGTGTTGTCTGAGCCAGCCGTTGACATAGGTTTTTAAAATCGCTTCGGGGCCTTTACCGTGCACGATCTTGATGACATTCTGGTTTTCGTCTTTTGCCATTTGAATGATTTGCAGAACCGCTGCACGCGCCTGTTCAACAGTACAACCATGTAGATCCACTGCTTCAAACCAACGGATTTTACCGGCTTTTAAGTCTTCAAATACTTTGTGCTGTAAGGTAGCGATGCGATAGCTTAAAGCAGCCTGACTTGCAACCGGGTTCAAGATCGCTTGGGTATCCGAAATTTCGGTCAGCTCTTGCTCGGCACCACCTTCTGCCCCAGCACGTTTCGCCAGCGTTTGGGCATCAACTTTTTTGCTACGCGTCACTTTGGTATCGGCAATATTGTTATTGTCGATGGGTTTGACCCCAAGCAGGGCTTTTTTAAACAGTTCTGTATCTTCCAGCTCTTCAGCAGCTTGAGCTTTTTTTGATTCGGCTTGCTTCGCAATCGCGCTGGATTGAGGATTAGAGATTTGCTTTTTAAAGGCTTTCAGTAAATTAAACTGATCTTTAGAAAGCGATGAATCATGTTTACTCATAATTTTAGAACAATAGGCAAGATACCAGAGAGGTGTGAAATTATAGTCTGAAACCGAGATAATTTGAACCGATTGTATGCATGGTCACTGTATCAGTTAAAAAGATAAATCGTAAAACCATTCTAAACCCTCAATATAATATTTTTGTGCTATCACCCTGTAAGCTAATGTCCCTCAAGGATGATAATAAGAAAGCGCTCTTTGGGCAAAAAAAGCGATATCCTGATCTGATATCGCATCTGCAGTAATGAAAACCCGATAAAATATAGGTGCGGCGGCGAGCTCAAAAAAATCACGAACCTGTGTTGAAGCGGATAATTCACCTCGCTGAATAGCTCGGTCAATCAAGGGTTTTGCTAACATGAAACGCTCTTCCCAAAAATGTTTCCTTGCTGTTTGCACCTGTTCATCCGGATGGCTTAAGCTTGCTTTTAGAAGGTTGAGGGTAAAGGGGCTAGATAGGCTGATCACAATATTCTTTAAAAATAAACAGAGATCCTTAAGCGTATCGCCTGTATCGGGTAACGCCACATCGGCTTTGATTCGTGTGGATACTACATCCAGAATCAGTTCAATTTTAGTTGGCCAACGGCGATAAATCGTTGTTTTATTGACCTGTGCCAATTTTGCAATATCTGGTATTTCAATATTTTCGTAATCTGTTGTTAGTAATAATTGATAAGTTGCCTGATGTATTGCTGTCACCATTCTTTCAGCACGTCCTCCGGGACGTCTTTGTTTTTTAACTTCTGATTCTGTATTTGGCATCTGACCATTCATCCAAAACTGCATATAATTCTTTATACAACCCACTAAAGCAACTATAGTTGCTTTAGTGGGTTGTATAAAGGGTGATTCTTCAATGTATTCTAACATTCATGTTTATATAAACGGTCAGCACATAGCAAATGCCGCGATTCTTAAATGGGAAAAGCGACGGGCTCATCTGGTATTAAAAAAACTGGGAGTCAGCCCTAACAGCAATGATTTAATTGTGCTCAGACAGCTTTTACTTAAAAGAAAGAGCGAACTGGGGCAAGAGGGAATTAAAGCACGTCTGAAAAATGAGTTAAGAATTTCAGATTTTTTTGCGGATTTGATTGCCCGTTTATCATTTGGTTATCGTCGATTAAGTGTGACTGAAATATTGGTAGAAAACGCGCGAGCTGAGCAGTTTGTAGAATGGTTTGAAACGTGTACTAAAGAGAATGATGAAGACGCGATGCTGGCTGGCACGCCTGATCATTACCTTATTTCAACGGCGCATGGTGTTCAGGAAGTGATTGAAACCAATGGCGGTTCACCTTTAGCAGCCCATTTCTATATCGACTACAAAAACTTATCCAGCTTACGTTCTGATATTGATCCAGACTTTCCTTTGCAAATCGCAGGTGTTGCAAGATCACGTCATGGGTTGGCTATTGGTGGAGTTCGACATCAATTTCGGAACGAGGGGAATGGTTTTAGGGCAAAATTAACCGTTGAATATCCTTTGTTGATTTTGCCAACCGTTATTTCAGGACATCAATGGCATCTGGCAAATGAGTTTTCTAACTGGATCAGTAGTGCATTTGGATGGTCATTGAGTGAGAAAAAGTAGTCCACTTATTCTTTTTATACATAGAGAGATCGAGGCTCAAGGTAGAATTTTACCTTGAGCCTGATTTACTTAAATTTGCACAGGTTGTCCAAATAATTCATTAAACGCCTGATCTGGCCGAGGCTGTTTCATAAAGCTTTCTCCGACTAGGAAAGTATGAATGTCATTGGCTTGCATCATGTCTACATCAGCAGGTGTAGCGATGCCACTTTCAGTGACCAAGATACGAGAAGCAGGCAATAATTTCTTTAAACGCAATGAGGTATTTAAATCCACATCAAAGGTTTTAAGATTGCGGTTGTTGACACCCAAAATACATTGATCAGACAGCTTTAAAGCACGTTCTAATTCATATTCATCATGCACTTCAACCAACACATCCAGCTGTTGCTCAAAGGCCGTTTTCGACATTTCTTCCAGCTGTTGATCAGATAGGCAGGCCACGATCAATAAAATACAATCGGCTTGTAAAGCACGTGCTTCAACCACGTTATAAGGATCAATCAAGAAGTCTTTACGTAAAGCTGGCAGGGCACAATGCTGACGGGCAATGGCAATATTTTCATCGGCGCCCTGAAAGAAATCCACATCGGTCAATACCGATAAACACGCAGCACCTGCCTGTTCATACTGCTGGGCAATTTCTGCCGGATTGAAATCCGCCCGAATCACACCTTTAGACGGCGATGCTTTTTTAATTTCGGCAATCACAGCCGGGCGTTTATGTTGCAAGGCCTTAGCAAAACCACGCACAGGGGTTGCCTCTTTTGCCCATTGTTCAACATCATGCAAGCTACGTTGTTTTAAACGTGTTGCCAGCTCCTCATGTTTGCGGTCAACAATTTTACCTAAAATGGTATTTTGAATATCGATCATGAGAAGTCCTTAGTCTGCCTGATATTGTTTCAACGTTTTGGTAAATTCAGCCAAGATACTCATTTTTTCGAGTGCTTGTCCGCCATAAAGAATATCCTGAGCCAGCTCAACCGCTTGTTTATAGGTTTTGGTAATCCCTGCAACGTAAATTCCTGCACCTGCATTCAGTGCAATCATATTTGCTGCTTTTTCGCCAATCTCTGATTTATCACGGCTTAATGCATCTTTAATCAGTTTTAAGCTTTCTTCTGAACTGTTGACCACTAGACCTGACAAGGTTTGAGAAGGAATACCGACATCATCCGGATTGAGTGTCCATTCGGTCACTTCACCATCTTTCAGTTCAGCAACAGTGGTTGGTGCAGCCAGACTGATTTCATCCAGACCATCTTTAGAGTGCACCACCAGAACATGTACTGCACCCAGCTGTTTTAATACTTCGGCAATTGGGCGACATAATTCATCGGAGAAGACACCAATTACAAAGCGGTTGACCCCCGCCGGATTGGTCAATGGTCCAAGCAAGTTGAAAATACTGCGAATCCCCAATTCACGACGGGGTGTTGCGGCATATTTCATGGCTTTGTGATGATTCGGTGCAAACAGGAAACCGACGCCAATTTCACGAATACAGCGTTCGGTTTGTTGCATGTCCAGGTCAAGATGGATACCGGCCTGTTCAAGCAGGTCTGAAGAACCTGATTTGCTCGACACCCCACGGTTACCATGTTTGGCAATGGTTGCACCAGCGGCAGCAATCACAAAGCTTGACGCGGTAGAAACGTTAAACAGGTTTTGGCCGTCACCCCCCGTACCTACGATATCCACCAGATGAGGCAGATCACTGACATCGATCTTGATGGCAAATTCACGCATGATCCGTGCAGCCGCCGTCATTTCATCGATACTTTCACCTTTCATGCGCAGACCCATCATCAGCGCACCAATCTGGGCTTCAGTTGCTTCGCCTTGCATGATGCTACGCATGACATCTTCCATTTGAGACTGGGTCAGATGAATGTTTTTGGTAATGTGGTTCAGCGCCTGTTGGATATTCATAGTCATGAGTTATAGCATTAATGATTGAAATTTTGGGTGAGGTCAGTTGTCTGGGTGGATTGGCTTTTTGTGATCCATGATTCACAAGTTGTGAGCTATGTTATCAGAAAATAAACAAAGATTTTTGTTGTTCGATCAGAGTTTTAAAAAAATTGCTGGTTTACCAATCCAGTATGTTGCGTTCACTCCAATTTTTTATGGAAAAAGGCTTTAATTTATTCTGAGTTTTTATGATAAGGAATTAACCTTTTGGTATATCTTAATCCTACATATCACTAGAAAAAATGAGTATAAATCAAATAAATAAAAGTGGATATATTAGGTCGGTCTTCATTTTATGCATCCATAAATATGTATCTAAATTACTTGAAATATCTTGGGGCTGTGAAAAACAAAGGTTGTTTTGTTTTTGTCTTTTTTGCATGCCTTCATCCATTAGAAAGCTATGCTGAGACCAATGTAGAAAAACCACAAACCCAGACGACGTCGGATAAAGTGGTACGTGTTGCAGTGACAGGTTCACGTATTTCCAAAGCTCAAAAAGATGGTCCGACCAGTGTGACGGTGATTACCGCGGCCGATATTGAAAAACACGGCTATAGCAATGCTTTCGACGCATTAAATAACCTGACCCAAAATACCGGCTTTGTACAAGGGGCTGACTATGGCAATACCTTTACGCCTGCTGCCAATGCGATCAGTTTACGCGGATTAGGACCGAACCATACCTTGACCTTGATTAACGGGCATCGTGTTGCTGACTATCCTGTACCTTATGATGGTGCGGTCAATTTTGTCAATTTAGCCAATATTCCCACGGCGATTATTGATCGGATTGAGATCTTAAATGGTGGTGCTTCCGCGATTTATGGATCGGATGCGATTGCGGGAGTCGTGAATATTATCCTGAAAAAGAAAACCGATGGCACACAATTCAATATCAAGGCAGGTGGGACCAAAGAAGGTGGGGAGAACCTACGCCTACAACTGAGTGGCAGTAAAACACTGGATAAGCTCAATCTGGTATACGGACTTGAGCTGAGTGGACGCGAACCGATCTGGGCAGCAGACCGGGACTTTATGACCAGCCGAACCCGTCGGGGAGAAAAGCCAGACACGATTGTTGGGCGTAAAAATGCCAACACTGGCCAGTATCTTTCTATTGGTGGGTGTGACGCATTTGATGGACTATTTAAAGGTTCAGTAAAAAATATCGGAAAAGCAGGTGTAGATAACTGTGCCAGTGGTCTGGCACGACCAACCTACTGGACAGTGCAGACCAAGAATCGCAGCCAGAATGGCTATCTCGGTCTGGATTATGAACTCAATGAGAAAACTCAATTATTCGCAGATGTTTTGATTGGGGCCAATCAAATTGAAAACAATACCCGTGGACCGACATGGACATCTTTAGGTGCAAGTAGTGGCTATTTCCTCAATCAAGACACAGGAAATTATGAAATCTGGACGCGACGTTTTGCGCCAGAAGAACTAGGTGGCGTTGAGCAAGCCAATAAAAAATGGAAGGAACTCTCCTCCAATTTAAACTTTGGTATCCGTGGCGATATTGGGGACAGCAGTTGGAGCTATGAAGCAGCCTATAATGGCTCGATTTATACCAGTCAATTACGCAAACAAGGTCTGGTCCGTTCAAATGTTGATGAATATTTCTTAGGCCGGCAATTGGGGACAGATGCCGATGGCATTCCGATATATTCACCGCATTTAGATCGTATCAGTCGACCACTGAGCGCCAGTGAATTTAGAGCTATTTCAGGCACGACTGAGGAAAATGATAAGTCATGGGCACAAAGTTTAACCCTGAGTGCAAATGGCGACGTGTTTGAATTACCTGCCGGAACTGCCAAGCTTGCGGCAGTGGCAGAAATTGGTCGTCAAGGTTTTTCTATTAAACCGGATAAAGCGCTGGAAAATGGTGAATTTTATAATGCGACGTCCAGTGGTGAATATGGTGGGGCACGTACCCGTCAAGCCTTGGGTGCAGAGTTGTTCTTACCTTTAGCCAAGCCATTAAATTTAACCTTATCTGGACGTTACGACCGCTATGCCTTGTCAGATAATAGTATTGATAAGTTCACCTTCGGTTCGGGACTAGAATTTAGGCCCCATCCAACCTTATTGGTTCGTGGTAACTACGCGACCAGTTTCCGCGCTCCAGATATGAATTATCTGTTTTTAAATAAACAGAAGGGATATTTTCCAAGTACCACCGATTATTTACGTTGCAGTCAAACAGGCCAGCCTTTAGACAAATGTAGTTTTAAAGATTATTCGCCGGGTGCCAATTACACCTTAACAGGCAATAAAGATCTAAAACCTGAAGAGGGTAAATCTTATGGGGCAGGTTTCGTCTGGTCACCAAGTAATAAATTTGACCTCTCTGTCGACTACTGGGATATCAAAATTGATAATCTGGTGACCAATCTCAGTCCAGATAAAATTCTACGTCAAGAAGCTGCGTGTCGTTTAGGTACGCAAGATATCAATTCTGCGCCATGTATTGATGCATTAGCACGAGTTGAGCGCAACCCTGCAAATGCCGTGGTTGATCCAAATGTGATCAACAATATCAACATTGTTCCGATCAATGCGGCCTCAGACCATACCCGCGGGATTGATTTCACCAGTAAATGGCGCTGGAAAACAGAGCGTCTGGGTAACTTCTTATGGACTGTGAATTATAGCCGTGTGCTTGAACGTGAATATCAACAGTCCAAAGATGGCGAGAAAGATAACTATTTAAAAGATTTGACCATTCCAGATTGGCGCGACCGCTTTAATACCAGTCTGGGCTGGAGTCGTGGTGATTGGTCATCAACGGTGCTCGTCAATCGTTATGGCAAGATTCCAAACGGTAATCAAACGGCTTATCTAAGCCCGACTTATCTAGTGAACTGGAGTGGAAGCTATCAAATCTCACCTCAAGCCTCTGCATCAATCATTGTGAATAACCTGTTTGACAAAGTGAAACACGATGACACAGGCGGCTGGCCATATTATCCAGTAGGATCTTATTCACCATTCGGCCGTCAGGCTTGGCTGGAGTTTAACTACAAATTCTAACAACGATGTACGGATGCAGCGAAGTGGTACAGCATTTGCTGCATCTTTTTATTTTAAAAACTACAGAGGACAGATCTCCTATGTTGGTCAAACCTTCATTTAAAAAACAATTGCTACTGACAACATTACTTTCTTTATCTGCTACACAGATTTTTGCATCAAACAGCAATGAACAGATTCCTATCGGCAAATTACCTGAATGGGCCATACCTGAATCTTATGATCTGGATTTTAAAATTGACCCAGCACAAAAAAGCTATACTGGTAAAACCACCATTCATTTAAAGCTGACCCAAGCTACCGATCATGTCTGGCTTCATGGTAAATCTTTGTCGGTAAAAGATGCCTATATCCTATCGGCAGCTGGGCAGAAAACCACGGCCAAATATGAGCAGGCTTCAGAAGTCGATGGAGTGAGTATAATTAAATTTGCCAAGGCTGTACCTGCAGGTCAGTACAGCTTGGTACTGGATTTTAATGCCGATTATGACCAGCAACTGGATGGTATTTATAAAATTGAATTTGAGGGTAAACCTTATGTCATGACTCAAATGGAAGCGATCAGTGCACGTCAATCTTTTCCTTCATTTGATGAACCACGTTTTAAAACACCCTTTAACATTCGTTTAACCATTCCAAGTAAATACTCGGGCTTCGCCAATACCACTCAGGTTGCTGAACAGACCGAAAAATCAGGTTGGAAAACCCTTAGCTTTGCTCCAACAAAACCCTTACCAACCTATTTACTGGCACTGGCAGTTGGACCATGGCAAGTACAAAAAGGCCCTGATATTGGTGCAACAGCATGGCGTAAAGAAACGATCAAATTACGTGGACTTGCACCCGATGGCAAGGCTGAAAAAATGCAGCATGCCTTATCTGAAACGCCAGCAATTTTAACAACATTAGAAGATTATTTTGCCTTTGGGTATCCGTTCGACAAGCTGGACTTACTTGCTGCACCTGACTTTGCTGCTGGGGCGATGGAGAATCCGGGACTGATCACCTTCAGAGATTATCTGATGCTGCTGGATAAAGACTCTCCTGTGTCATTTGTACAAAGTTCATTTAATGTCAATGCACATGAATTGGCGCATCAATGGTTCGGGGATGTGGTGACCATGCCGTGGTGGGATGACCTGTGGTTGAATGAATCTTTTGCGACGTGGATGCAAAGTAAAATCACTCAACAATTGCACCCTGAATTTAATGCAAATCTGGAACGCGTCGTTGATACTGCGGGTGCCATGAAAAGCGATAGTCTGGTCAGTGTACGCCGTATCCGCCAGCCGATTTTAAGCAATGCTGATATTCAAACTGCTTTTGACGGGATCACCTATCAAAAAGGCGCAGCGGTTTTAAATATGTTCGAAAGCTATCTCGGAGAACAAAAATTTAAACAAGGGGTGCGCAATTATATTAAAAAGCATCAATATGGCAGCGCTACAGCCAATGATTTAATCAGCGCGTTAGCAGAGCAGTCGGGTCAAGGCGAGCGCTTTGCCAAGGCGATGAAAAGTTTTATTGATCAACCGGGCGTACCTTTGCTGAATACCTCTTTACAACAACAAGGGAACAAAGTCTTTTTAAATGTGCAGCAAACGCGTTATCTCCCTGTCGGTTCTAAAGGTGATGCCAATAGTCTTTGGGGCGTTCCTTTATGTGTACGTTACGAGGTACCGAATGCCTCAAGTAAAATTCAGTGTGAGTTGATTGATCAGGCCCATGCCAAAATTGAGCTCAAAGGCGCAACCGTGAATAGCTGGTATATTCCGAATGCCGGTGCGGCAGGTTATTACCAGTTCAGTTTGCCGGCAAAAGAGTTGGCACGTTTAACTGCTGCGACAGGGAAATTATCCAACAGCGAACAATTGGCCTATGCCTATGCCGTTTCGGCAGCGTTTAATCATGGTGATATTAATTTATTGGCAGTGGTGGATGTCGCCAAGAAATTCGCTGCTTCAGACAGTCGTCAAATCAGTACTGCATTATTCCCGCAATTGAGCACGATTCATCGCCATGTGTTAAAAACCGCGGCGGAACGTGAACATTTTAGAAAAGTACTCACGAATTTATATCTGCCAAAGTTGAAGCAATTGGGCTATACCAGTAAATCAGGTGAGTCTGCCGAAGACAGTTTATGGCGGAGTGAATTGGCGCAGTTCCTTGCACTGGATATTCAGGTACCAGAAGTACGCCAACAACTGTTAAAGCAATCGGATACTTTATTTGAACAGACACAACTGAACTTTGCCCAGCTTACGCCAGAGTTATTGCCGGCGATTCTGGCAGTCCGTGTGCAAGAAAAGGGCAAGCCTGCGTTTGATCGTTTAGCTGGAGAATTACAACGTGTCACCCAACCGACACAACGTCTGGCCATCCTGTCTGCTTTAGGTTCAGCCAACCAGACTGAAACACGTCCATTGGCACAGCAACTGGTTTTAGATCCGCGGGTGAAAGTCGGTGAAGTACGTACCGTGATTAACGCCATCAATAACTATGGCGGAGAGCAAGGCGGTTTATGGGCATGGTTTGAGGACAATCATGAGGCTGTGTTTGATCGCTTGGGCAAGTCTTCTGCTGGACGTTTTCCGGCCTTGTTTAGTGGCGCGGCATGTACGCAACAGGAAGCAACACAGCTCAACACTTTCTTTGCACCACGCACCAAAGAGCTGGTTGGAGTCGAACGCGGTTTGAATCAGACCAAAGAGCGGATTCAACTGTGTGAATCCTTAGTTGCAAAACAGGATGGTTCAATCGTGCAGCAATTGAAGTTGTAATTTACTCGTCATAAAAAAAGCCAACTATGAAAAGTTGGCTTTTCTATTTTCAGGATAATTTAGGCATCATCCGCAGCGTCAGGATTTCTGACCCCCAATAACTGACTGGTTGCTGTACCCGCCGTCATTGAACCGTTCACATTTAATGCGGTACGGCCCATATCAATCAATGGCTCGATTGAAATCAGTAAAGCTACCAAGGTAATCGGTAAACCCATCGCAGGCAGTACAATTAAAGCCGCGAAAGTTGCACCGCCACCCACACCAGCAACACCGATTGAACTCAGTGTGACCACAACCACCAGTTGGGCAATCCATAAGGGATCAAGTGGATTGATACCGACCGTAGGTGCAACCATGACAGCAAGCATCGCCGGGTATAAACCTGCACAACCATTTTGACCAATCGTCGCGCCAAATGAAGCCGAGAAGCTGGCAATGCCTTCGGGTACACCCAATTGCTTGGTTTGTGCTTCAATATTTAGTGGAATGCTGGCAGCACTTGAACGGCTAATAAAGGCAAAGCTCAATACCGGAAAGACTTTCTTGAAAAAATCGACCGGATTGATGCGTACGAAGACCAGAATCAGTGCGTGAACCAGGAACATGATCGCAAGACCAAGATAAGAGGCCACCAGAAACTCGCCAAGTTTTACGATATCGGCAAGATTCGCAGTGGCAACCATTTTGGCCATCAATGCCAGCACGCCATAAGGTGTAAATTGCATCACCAGACGCACAAGGCTAATCACCAAAGCTTGTAAGGCTTCAATGCCATGTTTGATTCTTTCACCGTTAACCTTATCTTTATCCATCAGCTTTAAAGCGGCAACACCTAAAAATGCAGAGAAGATGACCACACTGATGATTGCCGTTGGGCGAGCACCGGTTAAATCTGCAAACGGATTTTGCGGGAATAAAGAAAGTAACAGTTTAGGGATGTCCAAGTCGGCGACCTGTCCAATATATTGGCTCTGAATGGCGGCTAAACGCGCTGTTTCCTTGGTCCCTTGAACCAGACCTTCTGCGGTTAAACCAAACAGGTTGGTAATAGTGGCGCCTACGAGCGCAGCAATCGCCGTTGTCGCTAACAGGATACCAATGACCAGAACACTAATTTTTCCAAGGGATGTGGTTTGATGTAATTTCACCACCGCACTTAAAATTGAAACGAAAATCAGCGGCATGATCACCATCTGTAACAGTTGGATATAACCATTACCGACCAGGTTGAACCATGCGACTGAGTGTTCAATGATCTGAACGTCACCATAAATGGTTTTGAGCGCCAGGCCGTAAATGATACCCACCACCATACCGATCAGAACTTTCTTGGAAAGGCTCCAATCTTTTCGGTAGGAAAAGAACAATCCGGCCATAAGCAGGACAAAAATAATAATATTCAATAAAACCAAGGTATTCACTATAGGTTGTCCTGATTGATATTTCAGGGGGATGCTAAAAAATAATGGCATAGATTCTACCATCCAGCTGCCCTGAAACTTAATCATTCCTATGACTATAGTTAATCTAAAAAAGTAAAAAGGGAGTTGTTTAATCTGAAATCCCGTCGCAGCTTTACTTTTTATAATCTGTGAAAAGTGGATTAATTATTGAAAAAGAATGATTTGTGTTAATGGTATAGCCCATTGTTTAATTTTAAAGCTTAAAAAACAGGCAGTTTGTATAAGTTGTATATTGTTTTTATATGTTCAAAATAAAAACAGCCTATTGGGAAGCAATAAGCTGTTTACAGGCCGAAATAGGAAATCACGTTTGGGTTTTTAAGCATACTGCTCTAGAAAGTTCTTAAAAATCTGATGTCCATGTTCGCTTAAAATTGATTCGGGATGAAACTGGACACCTTCCACAGCAAGCGTTTTATGCTTAACACCCATAATTTCTTCAATCGTGCCATCTGCCTGATTGGTCCAGCAAGTGAGCTCCAGACATTCTGGTAGTGTTTCCTGCTCAATGACCAAGGAGTGATAACGTGTCGCTGCGAATGGAGAAGGGAGGTTGCTAAAAATTCCCTTGTCGGTATGGTACATGTCGGATAAGCGACCATGCATCACGGTTTTCGCACGAATAATGTTGCCGCCGAACGCCTGTCCAATGGCTTGATGACCTAAGCACACACCCAGTAAAGGAATTTTTCCTGCAAAGTGATTTATCGCTGGAATAGAAATTCCTGCTTCACTTGGCGAACATGGCCCCGGTCCAATCACTAAATATTTTGGCTGCCATCGTTCAATATCCTCTAATGAGACTTGGTCATTGCGAACTACTTTTACGTCCTGATTTAACTCGCCAAAATACTGGACGATGTTATAGGTAAAAGAGTCGTAATTGTCGATCATTAGAAGCATTTTAGGATTAACTCACTAATAAGTAGAAGGAATGTATTTCAAAGTTTAAATTGTACTCACAATTATACTCAATATTGAAAAAGTACCTTTATTTGATCAAATAAAAAGCCGCTTTCTCAGCGGCTAATATAACAAAAAATGAAGTGGCCAGTTTAACTATTTCATTCATTACAACTTTGCAGAAAAAAGCTTTAACGGGGGGCACATATGATTGTTCACAGAGATCACGACAATCAAGGCAGAATCAGCTTTTCTTTAGACATAAAAAAACATTCTGCCTCGGTCATGGAAGAAGATTAAATCTTACGGGTGTTATCAATCAGCCAGCCTAAAACCTCTCCAGAGAGATGTTTGGCTAGTCTTTCTTGAACGGTTTGATGGTAGCGATTTATCCAGTCTTTCTCTTCCTGCGTGAGCATATCTACCACGACGCAATCTAAATGGATGGGGCAAAGGGTGAGTGTTTCAAACTCTAAAAATTCACCGTAGGTTTTTTCAAAGCCAGCATGCAGCCGGTTTGCAACCAGATTCTCGATGCGAATGCCGTATTTCCCTTCATGATAGAGCCCAGGTTCGTTGGAGATAATCATGCCTTCACGCAATTTGCTATAGGCATGTATTGGCGCATAATAAGAAAGCACTTGCGGTCCTTCATGAACGTTCAGCGCAAAACCTACACCGTGTCCTGTGCCATGGCGATAATCCAGACCATGCTGCCATAAAGTCTGACGACAAATTGAATCAAGGAGCGGTGCAGCTAAACCTTCTGGGTAAATGCTTTTTGCCAAAGCAATATGACATTTTAAAACCAGCGTATAGTCACGTTTTTGTTGTTCTGTTGGTGTCCCAACGGGAACAACGCGGGTGATATCCGTGGTGCCATCGATGTACTGCCCGCCAGAGTCAATCAGTAATAGACCATCACCTTCGATGAATGAGTAGTGTTCTGGCGTTGCACGGTAGTGAGGCAATGCACCATTGGCATTAAAGCCTGCAATCGTCGCAAAACTTGGCCCTATAAAGCCGTCTTGTTGAGCTCGGAAGGCAGTAATTTTCTCATCAATGGTCAGTTCTGAAATGTTCTCCTGACGATCAAGAGCTTTTTCTAACCAGTGGAAGAAATGACAAAGGGCAACCCCATCTTTAAGCATGGCATGGCGGATATGCGCAATTTCGCTTTCATGCTTACGCGATTTAAAAAGTGTACTTGGGTTGATGTCGTAGACAACCTGAATATCCTTTGCGATCGCTTGTTCATGGTGAATCGATACTTTGGCTGGATCTAACAGGACAGATGCATCAGAAATATTGGCTAAAAACCGAGCTGTGTCCTGGTAGTTCCGAATTTCAATACCATCAGCTTTGAATGCCTCTTGTGTGCTTAGATCTACCTTATTGCGATCAACAAATACAACAGCCTGTTGAGCACTGATATATAGGTGTGAAAGGAATACCGGGTTGTACTCTACATCTTGACCACGTGCATTTAAGACCCAGGCAATATCATCTAGAGATGAAATGAAATGTCCTTCAATCGCCTTAGTGTCTAAAGTTTCCCGTATTGCCTGGATTTTTTCGTTACGGGATAGAGCATTTAAGCCTGCAGGCATTAAATGGATTTTTTCTGAGGGCAGTTCTGGACGATTAGACCAGATTAAGCCAATTAAATCTTGCTGTGTTTCAAGTTTAAAGTCGCGTTGTTTTGACGTATTTTGCAATGCCTTAAACTGCTGAATTGAAAGCGTTTGTCCATTCACTGAAATGACCGAACCAGGCTGTAGATTTTTCTCCATCCAGGCAAGATGTGTCGAAGATTCATCACTGGTCAGTTTTTGTAATTGGAAGCCGGTTCCAGCGAGTTGTTGTTCGGCTTGTACCCAATAACGCCCATCAGCCCAGAGTCCTGCAAAGTTTTGGGTCACAACTAAAGTGCCGACAGAACCACTAAAACCGCTTAACCACTGCCTTGCTTTCCAGTAGTCAGGTAAATATTCTGACATATGCGGATCTGCACTCATGACAACCAAAGCATCAACATGTTGATTGTTCATGAGTTTACGAAGTTGAACCAGTTTTTCTGGCACAGTTAAGTTGTTCATATGGTTTCCAAATCAGGTTGAACTTTGCTGGTACTTTTGCCCATTAATTTGTTCATTGGTTTCTTTAATAAAAATAACACGATTGCACCAATAACCAAGGCCAATACGCAGCGCATAAACAGGGTGGGTAAATTTTCGATAGCATCTGCGGCGACCTGTCCACCAATCAAGCCTGCCATGAGGTTGCCTAAAGCAGAACCGGTGAACCATAGGCCCATAATTTGTCCACGAATAACATTGGGTGCAAGTTTGGTCATGGTCGATAAACCGATCGGGCTGAGGCAAAGTTCTCCCAAAGTCAGCAGCAATACAGCACCCACTAACCAAAATGGTGAGACCAGACCATCGCTAATGGCAAAATGACTCGCCAGTGACATCAGTAAAAAGCCGCTTGCTGCCAGTAAAAGTGCAATAATAAATTTTGAAATATAACTTGGGTCTTTGTTCGATTTGCCCAGTCTTGCCCACAGCCATGCAGCAATTGGCGCAAAAATAATAATAAAGAGGGCATTAATCGACTGGAACCATACGGTTGGAATCTCAAAACCTAAAATATTGCGATTGGTATAATCCTGAGCAAATAAATTAAATGAAGTTGGCTTTTGCTCAAAAGCGGACCAAAAAAGGGCAGACGTGATCAAGAGCACAAAACAAATCATAATTTTAAATTTGTCGTTTTGGTCTAAATTAAGGAAAAGCAGCAAATAAGCAAAATAGGCAATAATTCCTATACCAATCCCTACAGTTAAATAGGTCGCGACAGCGACAGGGTTGATGTGAATGATGCCCAAGAATGTTAGAACAATAACGACTGCAACTGTGAATAAAAAGCCAAATACAATTTTAGCTGCATTTTTATTTTCTACCACCGGTTTGCTACAGCTATTGTTTTCCTGACGTAGCGCGTTAAAAGTTTCGAGCTGGGGAATTGCCCTAAAACGGAAAATGAATAAGGCAATCAGCATCCCGAGGCCACCGATACCAAAGCCTAAATGCCAGCCATGATCTTTGACCAAAAGCCCTATAATCAGCGGGGCAATAAATGACCCCATATTAATGCCCATATAGAAAATGGAAAAGCCTGCATCACGTCTTGCATCCTGGGCTTTATATAAGGTTCCAACAATCACCGAAATACATGTTTTAAACAGGCCGGAACCTAAAACAATCAGTACTAAACCTAAATAAAAGAAAGACTGATCAAATACAGGGCTAAGGGCAATCGAAAGATGACCCAAGGCAATAATAATAGAACCATACCAGACAGCACGTGCTTGACCTAACCAGTTATCTGCAATCCATCCACCAAAAACGGTCATTAAATACATGGAACCTGCAAACAATCCGACAATCGCTGCGGCAGTGGGTCGATCAAGGCCCAGACCACCATCATTGACCATGGCAATCATATAAAGGATCAGTAAAGGTCGGATACCATAATAGGAAAACCTTTCCCAAAGTTCTGTGAAAAAAAGCGTTTGTAAAGGTTTGGGATGTCCAAAAAAAGCTTTATCCGCTCGTTCAAAGTCATATTTCATTAATCAAATCCTTGAATGATTTTAAGTTTTTATAAACATAACTTTGAGTTTGTTTATTAATAATAAAAATTTATGTATACGATTTTTAGTTTTTTCTAATTGTAAAAGCAAGTTTGGCCTGTATAAAAAAAGTGAATGAAAAAGAACATGAATAGTAAAATTTGCTTTCGGTTCAGTAACGACAAGCCTAAGCTAACAGGTTTGAGACGCTGGTCAAACAGCGATTAAATCGCGTACCTCATAACAAAAATCCATAAAAATGAAAAATAGTGATTAGACTTTTAATTAAGAATGCCGCTCATGAATGAATAAGCGAATAAAAAAATTTAAGTTCTTGAAATAAACTCAAAAAATGCATTGAACAAGCGGTTATAAAAGATGTGATTATTTTTCGGGTTATCCGATAAGAATCTCAGCATTCTATATAAGAAAGTATTATGATCTTGAACAGCTGTTTGAAATTGATGCAGTGGATTATAACAGTGCAACAATTTTGCACCAAATAAGGGCAATAATGAGCTATTTAAATATGCCATAATTTGAAAATGTGTGAATATGGTGCATTTACACAAGCAAACAGTATAATGCGTTCAAGACAAGGAATCTAAATCACGATTACTTATAAGTAATTCAATGTTTTAGGTATGCTTTAAAATTGTTGGTATGATAATTGCTAATTATACATCAACACCTAACACGCACTTAACAAGTGCATAAAAATTTCATTGGAGCAAATGAGCATGGCGAACAAGGTCCTTCAACTCATCAAAGAAAGTGGCGCAAAATGGGTCGATTTTCGCTTTACTGATACCAAGGGTAAAGAGCAGCACGTAACTTACCCAGCTGATACCATTGATGAAGATACCTTTGAAGATGGTAAAATGTTTGATGGTTCTTCAATTGCTGGCTGGAAAGGCATTGAAGCTTCTGACATGATCTTACGTCCAGATGCTGAAACCGGTTTCCTTGACCCGTTCTTTGCTGAACCGACTGTTGTGGTGACTTGTGACGTTATCGAGCCATCAACTGGTCAAGGTTACGAGCGTGACCCACGTTCAATTGCTCGTCGCGCTGAAGAATATTTGAAATCTACAGGAATTGGTGATACTGCATTCTTTGGTCCAGAACCAGAATTCTTCGTTTTTGACGAAGTGAAATGGGATATCGACATGTCTGGCGCGCGCCACACATTGATCGCTGAAGAAGCGGCTTGGTCGACTGGTAAAGATTATGAAGCAGGTAACTCAGGCCACCGTCCACGTGTGAAAGGTGGTTACTTCCCAGTTCCTCCTGTTGATTCTTCACAAGACATGCGTGCTGACATGTGTGCAAAAATTGAAGACATCATGGGCCCAGGTCGTGTAGAAGTACATCACCACGAAGTTGCATCTTGCCAGTTAGAAATTGGTGTGAGCTTCAATACTCTTGTTCGTAAAGCTGACGAAGTTCAACAGTTCAAATATGCTGTTTGGAACGTTGCACATCAATATGCAAAAACAGCAACCTTTATGCCTAAACCAATGGTAGGCGATAACGGTTCTGGTATGCACGTGCATATGTCAATCTCTAAAGATGGCAAGAACCTGTTTGCTGGTGATGAATATGCCGGTTTATCAGAAATGGCATTGTTCTTTATCGGTGGTGTAATCAAGCACGCTCGTGCATTGAATGCAATTACAAATCCTTCTACAAACTCGTATAAGCGTTTGGTTCCACATTTTGAAGCACCAATTATGCTTGCTTACTCAGCACGTAACCGTTCTGCTTCGATCCGTATTCCTTACGTTTCTAGCCCGAAAGGCAAGCGTATTGAAGCACGTTTCCCAGATCCAATGATGAACCCGTACTTAGGTTTCGCGGCGTTGTTGATGGCTGGTCTTGACGGTATCCAAAACAAGATTCACCCAGGTGAAGCTGCTGATAAGAACTTATATGATCTTCCTCCTGAAGAAGAAGCAAAAATCCCAACCGTTGCTCACAGCTTGGATATGGCACTTGAAGCACTTCAAAATGACCATGAGTTCCTGTTGAAAGGTGGTGTGTTCACTAAAGAAATGCTTGATGCATATATCGAACTTAAAACTGAAGATGTACGTCGTCTTAACACGACGACTCACCCAGTTGAATTTGATATGTACTACAGCCTGTAATACATCACTGATTCAAAAAAAGCTCGCTTCGGCGAGCTTTTTTTATGTTTTTGGTTCGGTTGAAAGTCGTACTCTTTTTCGTGAGAAATTAATGTAAACTAATCGCGTTGTTTTTAGTGAGCCAAGCATGCGAAATTTACGACCAAACAGAATAAAAGGAAAAGAGCTTCCTGCAGTATTAAAAAAATGGTTGTATGCATCGGGATCACTGACCCAACAATTGACCGATTTAGGGCAAGGTCAATTTCATGTTGAACGTATCAAAGAGCATTATCAGCGAATGACTTTGAATGATAGTCAGTGGATGAAAATGCCGCCCCAGCATGTGGCATGGGTGCGAGAAACCCATCTTTATGGCAGCGAAGAGCAGGCCTGGGTAAAAGCAAAAAGTATTTTTCCAATCTTAAGCCTGCAAAAAAAGGCGAGATTATTTCAGCATATTGGTAACAAACCGATTGGCTGGTTTCTGTTTCACAGAACCAGTCCAGCTTGTGAGAGACGGGTCATTTATCTGGAAGAAGGATGGACACGTCAGAGTTGTTATACTTGGCATGGTTGTAAATTTATCGTGCAGGAAACGTTTTTACCCGCATTTGAACAGTTTATTCAACAGCATTGACGCTAAGGATTATCATGGAAACAGTGCAGCACACGACTTGGCGACAACGTTTAGAGGCTTATTACTACCTTTGTCGTTTTGATAAGCCGATTGGCACAGAGCTGGTATTTTGGCCAACCATGTGGGCGTTATGGATTGCATCCAAAGGAATCCCTGATCTTAAAATCCTGTTTGTGATGATTTTAGGTGTCATTTTTATGCGTGCAGCAGGCTGTGCCATTAATGATTTTGCTGATCGTAAGGTAGATGCACATGTTGAGCGGACCAAAACACGTCCTTTAGCAACAGGAGTGATCCGTGCTAGAGAGGCTGTCTTTGTTTTTCTAACTTTGGTGCTGGCAAGTGCTGCCTTGTTATTTTTTCTGCCGATTGAATCATTTTATTGGTCTTTTGGGGCTTTATTCCTGGCGTTTATCTATCCTTTTATGAAGCGCTATACCAATTTACCGCAAGTATTTTTAGGTGCAGCATTCTCGTGGTCAATTCCAATGGCGTATACGGCTGTTGGGCAAACGCCTGATTTAACCTGCTGGTTACTTTATTTTGGTAATCTGGCCTGGACAGTGGCCTACGATACCCAATATGCGATTACCGATCGTGAATATGACTTAAAGATTGGGGTGAAATCGACGGCTATTTTATTTGGTCGCTATGATATCCAGATTATCGGTTTGCTTCAGTTGATGAGTTTGATCTTGATTGGCAGTGCCTTATATCTCGAAAATCTTTTGTTGCCTTTTGGCTTGATTGCCTTGGGTATTGTTGCCGTTGATTTTATTTATCAGGCGATGAAAACCAAAGATCGGGATCCACACATCTGTTTTTGGGCATTCCGTCACAATCGTTGGGTCGGGTTGATTATATTTATTGGAATTTTTTTAGAATTAGTAGCTTAATCTGACTGTATAGTTGAAAAGTGTCCTATGCAGGGCACTTTTTTTATGCCTTAATAAACTGGCATGTAGTTTCATGCACAAAAATAACACGAACACTAAAAGGATATTTTATGAAACGGTCGAAGATTGCATTGGCGATGACGTTCTCAATTTCTGCATTATTTTTAACCGCATGTAATGACGATAATGATAGTTATACGGGCGGGGATTCAAACAAAACATATTTATCGGAAACCACTTATTCCAAGGATAAAGTGGATAATGCCTCATCAATCAAAATCATGACTTATAACATGGTCAATGTCCAAGGTCGGACTGCTAAAGCAACCGCACTGGTGATGATGCCTAAAGTTGCTCAGCCTGCTGACGGTTATCGTGTGGTGGTGTGGGAACATGGTACGGTTGGGGTAGGTGATAGCTGTGCACCAAGTAACAATAGTGTGAATCCACGTTTTAAAATCCTTGCGGATAGTTTACTGGCAGCAGGTTATGTTGTCATTGCGCCTGATTATGAGGGTTTAGGCACCCCAGGTATTCATCCTTATCTGAATTTAGGCAGTGAAGCTAAGTCTGCCATTGCAGCGGTAAAAGCAGCCAAAGATCATTATGGAACAAAGCTTAATGGGCAATGGATGTCGATTGGTCAATCACAAGGTGGCCAAGCTTCTTTGGGCACTGCAGAATATGCAAACGCTGATGCAAGTTATAAAGGAGCCGTTGCTGGTGCGCCTGCATCCAGCTTAGGTAAAATTATTTTAGAAGTTGCACCAGCAGCTTTAGCAAATATTGAATCCCAAGAAATAGCGGCAGGAGTACCTTTAGCAAACCGTATATCGGTTGACTCCTATGCAACCCTATTGGCTTATGCTGCATTGACAGGAGTGGGGATCAAAGCCTATGAACCACGATTTAATTATCGTGATATTTTCCAAGAAAGAGCTAAATCGCTTGCCGAATTTGCAGAAGGAACAACAGGTGAAAATGGACTATGTTTGGATGATGGAAGTGATCCAAGTTTAAGTCTGATTGAAAAGTTTAAAACGGATATTATCCAATTTATGACTGCTAATCCAGATAAGAAGGTTATGGATTATCCGGGATTAGATACGAATAACTTCAAGAATAATCAAACGGTTCAAAAATTCTTGTTAGATAATCAACCTGGAACTAAACGACTAGATAAACCTGTGTACATTGTTCAGGGAACTGCGGATACCAATGTGCCGTTCCCAGTAACCAAAGCATTAGTTGAGAATTTAAAGGCTCTAGGATCAGCAAGTGTCACGCTTGATCCTGTGGCAAATGCAAAGCATACACAAGCCATTGTATGCCGAAATCTTCAGGTGTATAACTTTGTTCAAGCACAGATGCCGGCAAATACGAATATTGTGATAGATCCTGCGAAGATTGATGCCAGTAAAGATGAACAATGTACAGGGATTAAACCATAATTCTTTGAAATTGATCTGTTGAGTTAATTAAAAGAGTCTCTTTATCGAGGCTCTTTTTTGTTATATTGTTGCATTCTTAAAATTGATGTCGTTTGAGTTTAAAGCAGCTATGAGCCAGCAACCTGTTGAAAAAAAATCAGTCCCTTGGTTATTGATGGGGCTAGGATTATTGATCCCTATTTTTATTGTAGGTATGGCTTTCCTGGCAGCAAAAAGTGATGCGCAGACCAAGAAGAAATATGATCAGCAACATGCGGAAATCGCCAAAAAGTTTGAACAGCAGAAAAGTGCTGAGTAAACGCAAAAAGCTGAATAATCTCTTTCCAGATCTCTTGTTATCGAATATCCATCTGTAACTGTTTTACAGATGGAATCTGGGTATAACGTTGAACCTGATAACCCGCCTCTTGTAACATCTGATCACGTTTTTTATCTTCGGATTCCTTTCCTATATGACTCGGGTCATCCAGTTCAATAATCGCCAGTACTTTCATATCCTGATCTAAAACCACAAAGTCGGTGACCTTACGATTGAACTTACTGCGAATTTTATAATGATCGCTGGTAATCAGGGCACTAAAGGCCACTTGAGCAAGTACGTGATGCTGTGGAAAGGCTTGTTGCAGACGAATAAACATCCGTGATTCAAAATTTGTAATGACAGGACGTGCAAAAAATTTCTGTTTGGGAAAGAAGGGGCGTAGGCAGCTATAAAGCAGCCAAGCTGTACTGATCAAGCCAATAGTCAGGAACAGGAGATGATTCGATTGAAACATAGATTTAATAGCGTACAAAGAAAAAACCCACTCGATAAGAGTGGGTTTTTTAGAATCTTGGCTCTCCCACCTGGGCTCGAACCAGGGACCTGCGGATTAACAGTCCGTCGCTCTACCGACTGAGCTATGGGAGAATCTGGAACGAATTCTAGGGCTTAAATGCAGGTCCGTCAAGTAAAATGAGTATGAATAATAATCGCTTAACAAAAATATTGTGGATTAGCGGGCAACCTGATTACATTGTGCCAGTTCAGGAGAGCGTGCATCCCAGCTGGCGCCTGCCGAGTTTTTATAATAACTAATCTTGCCAATACGCAGCACAAGGCTTTGGCAAGAATCTACCGATAAGGCATTGCCCCAAGGGCCAGACATGCTACATACCTTTCCATTGCACTTCCAGACCACATTGGGGCCATTCTCAATCGAAACAGTCACAGTGCCTTTGTAGCTGGAACCAGCATACCAGGTGGTTTGAGCTGCCATCGCAGGGCTACAGAAAAATATTGCGCACACCAGGATTTTTTTCATTATTTGCTATCCCTAATATAATAATGAAATTTTATTTTAGATGATAAAAAGAGCTATGGTTTAAATTTGTACGATATTCAACATGAAATGAACAGATTCATCGTAATTCAAATGAAGCATTATTTTTTTAGGCGTAAAAATAAAAAGCCCAGATCAATGATCTGAGCTTTTAGAATCTTGGCTCTCCCACCTGGGCTCGAACCAGGGACCTGCGGATTAACAGTCCGTCGCTCTACCGACTGAGCTATGGGAGAATCTGAGTGCCATTATAGGCAGCTTTTAAAATCGGTCAAGCTAAAAATGTCATGTTTCCTTCATTTTTGTGTCGTATGCTTTTTATTTGCACAATTACGCGAAAGTAGGAAAAATAACTTGAACTTTAATCATGCTGTTGCTAGATTCGAATTAGAAAGAACGTTTAGATATTCATCTAAACAGTGTGGATTTAACCCTACTTGCCAGCACTAAAATGGCTAAACCGGAGGTCGAAATGACTATTCTTAATATTCAATCTATTTTTTCAAACTTTTCTTTTTATCAAGACCATTATCTCGAAATCATTCAGGATCCGGCGCAATATTATACGCCAGTCGAACATGCATTCTTAAATACCTTTCCTTTTAAGCAACAAGCCTTGTATTTGGGTGATTTATTGCAATTATGGTTTGGAAATAAATGGAAAATTCAGAATGCTAATAACCTGTTAATACAAAAAAATACCTTAACACTCGATCAGGATTCCGCCCTGTATTTATTTCAATTGGGTGGAGAACTCTTTTTAGGCGCAAATACTGCATTGGCATGGTCTGTTGCAGAGCAGAAGGTGGTCACAGTACAGGTTAAAAGTATCTGGCAATACGCAGTGTTTAGCCATTTGTGCATTCGACCAAAGCTGTTCAAACAAAATAAAGCCATTGCATAGGGCTATGATGAAATAGCCCATTGGCTTTCATTTCGGTTTATGGGCGAATAATCATGCAGGTCGCAGTCGCATGAGCGTATAGCTTGCCTTCTGCATCAACAATTTTGCCTTCGGAAATGCCTAAATTTTTACTGATATTAACTATATTTCCAGTGGCAATGAGCTTCTGATTTCTTGGAACAGGGCGGCACATTTTAATATTGAGATCAATGGTGCCGTAGCCTACACCAGCTTCTAAAAGGGTATGCACAGCACAACCTGTTACCGAGTCCAGTACTGTTGCAGCAAAACCTCCATGTACACCTCCGAGAGGATTCAGGTGTCGTTCATCGGCTTGTACTTCAAATTTGATATAACCTTCCGCAACTTCAATAGGTTGCATGGGAATGGTCTCGCTAATACTGGCGGGTGGAATTTTCCCTTCACACATGGCGGTTAAAAATTCAAGTCCATTCATTTCTTTTGGATGTTTCATCTTATATTTCCTTTTATAGTTCTAAAATAGAACTTGTTGATAACATAGCCTTGAGAGATCAGTCTGTCAATATTGCGCATCTATTCGCTGAGTATGTTGTAAATTCTAAGTTACTCGCGAAATGCTTTGTTCTATGATGGTTATAAATGTCTTTATAACAATTTTGAATAAAAGGTAAATTTATAATGAACGGACAATGTGTATGTGGCGAAACCACTTTTGAAGTTGAATTAAGTAATCATGATGTACATGCCCTTGCGACGTATACGTCTCATGTTCTATCTGTCGTAGACAGACCAGTGGCGTGATTATGACGCTTGATATCGAACAGGGCAGTTTAAAATTTTTAAAACAAGACCATCTCTCTATCTATAACTCATCGGCATGGGGAGAGCGTGGTTTTTGTAATGCGTGTGGAACAACTTTATTCTGGCGCACTAAAGATCAGAACTATTGCAATATCAATGCATTTTCTCTGAATGAACCACCTGAAGATCTAAATTTGGATCTGGAAATTTATATTGATTGCAAACCCGATTTTTATACGTTTCAGAATCCGACCAAGAAGATGACAGAGGCAGAGGTCATTGCACTCTTTAATGAAGAGCCCCAAAAATAGCTTGGGCGGAATATCTGGATAAAAGAATCACATAGAAAAAAAGCTTCCGTCTGGAAGCTTTTTTTTATAGCAGAACTTATTTTGCAGCTTTTTCCGCTTCGATTGATGCAATGGCAGCGTCTACGCCGTCAATTGAATCAGCTGCTTTTTTGATACGTGCTAAAGCATCAACCAGCACTTCATCTGCAGTTGCATAAGAGATACGCATAAAACCGCCTAAACCGAATGCATCGCCAGGAACTACGGCAACACCAGTTTCTTCAAGTAACCATTCAGAGAATTCTGTGCAAGATTTTAGACCTTTGGCACGAATCAATGGACGGATGTTGGCGTAGGCATAGAAAGCACCATCAGCGGGTAAGCAAGAAATACCTTTGATGTCATTTAGGCCATTTACGACTAAGTCATGACGGCGTTTGAATGCTTCAATCATCGGCTGTAAGACATCTTGTGGGCCATTCAATGCCGCTTCAGCCGCAACTTGCGAAATTGAAGTTGGGTTAGACGTTGATTGAGACTGGATTTTTTTCATTGCGCCAATGATTTTCGCAGGGCCCGCTGCGTAACCAATACGCCAGCCTGTCATTGCATAAGCTTTAGACACACCGTTTAAAACGATGGTGCGGTCATATAAGTCTGGTGCAACCGTTGCGATGTTGTAGAACTCATCGTCCCAGCGGATTGGTTCGTACATGTCATCAGATGCAACGAATACTTGTGGGTGACGACGTAATACTTCAGCCAAAGCTTCGAGTTCAGCTTTGGTGTAGATCATGCCAGTCGGGTTCGATGGGCTGTTTAAGACCACTAAACGTGTATTTGGAGTAATTGCCGCTTCCAGTTGTTCTGGGGTGATTTTGAAACGTTGTTCTTCACCACATTTCACGATGACAGGCGTCCCTTCCGCAATGATTACCATATCTGGATAGCTGACCCAGAACGGCGCCGGAATAATCACTTCATCGCCTTTGTTTAACAAAGCCAGTGCAAGGTTAAAGAAACTTTGTTTACCACCACAAGACACCAGAATCTGGTTGGCCTGATAATCGAGATTATTATCGCGTTTAAGTTTTGCAATAATTGCTTTTTTTAAGCTTGGAGTACCGTCTACCGCTGTATATTTAGTAAAGCCTTTATTAATGGCTTCAATGGCAGCATCTTTGATGTGTTGAGGTGTATCGAAGTCTGGTTCGCCTGCGCCTAAACCAATCACGTTTTTACCTGCAGCTTTTAACTCAGCAGCCTTGTTGGTTACTGCAAGTGTAGGGGACGGTTTGATAGCATTGACACGATCAGAGAGACGTACGTCCACGGCATTATTCCTTCTTATGGGATTAAAAAATAAAAAGCAGCTTATCTTAGCCTAATTAGGCTTCATTGTGGCCGAAACTTGCCTTAATCGTATAAAAAGTTACCAAAATTTAGTTCTTGCAGGCTTTCTATTTTTTTACATATTTTATTTTTATCAAATGCATAAAAATCCATTACAATAGCGGCTAGAAATCTAGATTTCGAGAGAATTTCAATGAGTACCCAGCAACCTAAAGCAAAAAAAGCTTTAGTGAAATTACCCTTCCCGATGCCATCTGCTCAGGATGATTCTGAGGATGCGGCGCATAATCAGGTTCGTCCAAAACCTGAGCAATACGCAGATCGTACCTGGATGCCACCACGCGGCACACGCCGTTCGATGGGGAAGCGTTAAGAGAAAAGCCAATCAATCTGATTGGCTTTTTTGTTTTTAATGGCGATTTAATGGATGTTGTATTTCTAGTTCACCACGCCACAGTTTGATAAAATCATATTCATCAATATCGTAAAGCTCCATCAAGGCAATAATCACACTGACAAAAATCATTGCGCCTTCCGACTTGTCATGGAAATTAAAAATCTTGCCGTTGAGCTTGCCGAGAATATCGCTGATTTCATGTTCACGTCCACGACCATAGCGGTCACGTGGATAAAGCTCTTCATTTAAAACCACCAGTGCAATGGCTTTTTCGGCGGCCGTTAAAGTAGTTTTATCCAGTGCTTCTTCAAAAGATTCATAACCATGATTGAAGTAGAAAATTACTTCATCATTGATAAAGGCCTGCACTGTGGCTGCAGTTAAATTGGGAAATTGGGAAACCGCATCCTCTTCAATATAAGGGCGGAATGATTCGGGAAAAATCACATTGGAATGAATGCCTTTAAATAATGGCGCGATTTCAGAGACTTTATAACCAGCGATACCACAACCTAGAGCCGTCAAAAAGTATTTCATTTTTGCATGGTTCTTGGCGTAGATTTTGAAATCATCCACATAATGCTCGATCTGGGCGAGTGGCATTTGTTGTAAATGTTCATTCAGGGTGGGTATTGCAAAGCTTTGTCCAGCCCAACCACGACCAACTCCTGTGACTGCTGCAAAATGTTGTGCTGCGACGCGGGCAGCGCCGCTGTCGTGTATACCTGCCAGATTGCTGCCAAAAACAAAGACTGTATCTTCTGGGAGTTCCGTTACAATTGTTTCATCGTGGTATTGGTAAGACATATTTTTACCATTGAAATCGAGTATAACTTCATGTTGCAGTTGATTGGGCAGATGGTCAAGTAAAATCTACCAAATTGCATGGCACAAAAGATTTCACAAAATCATCGATGCAACACTTTAAATCAATAACATTTTCCCCCATAAATAGAGATTAAGTTTTAGTGTAGGAATGAGCTTGTGAGCGAAAACCAGCCTTTTGAGTTAGTCACCAATTATCAACCTGCGGGCGATCAACCTCAGGCCATTGAGAAGTTGGTCAGTGGTATTAACCAGGGTTTTCGTAATCAGTTGCTGCTTGGGGTAACCGGTTCAGGTAAAACCTATACCATGGCCAATGTGATTGCTCAAACCCAACGTCCAACCATTGTGATGGCACACAACAAAACCCTTGCAGCTCAGCTGTATGGTGAGTTCAAGGCCTTCTTTCCGAACAATGCGGTAGAGTATTTCGTCAGTTACTACGATTACTACCAGCCTGAAGCGTATGTGCCATCTTCAGATACCTTTATTGAAAAAGATTCGGCGATCAATGATCACATTGACCAGATGCGCTTGTCTGCGACACGTGCTTTATTAGAGCGTCGTGATGCGATTATCGTGGCTTCGGTTTCTGCGATTTATGGTCTGGGTGATCCAAATGCCTATATGCAAATGCTGTTGCATATCGTGCAAGGGGATCGGGTTAGCCGCGATGACATTATTCGCCGTCTGGTAGAAATGCAATACACCCGTAATGAGCTGGAATTCTTGCGCGGTACTTATCGTATTAGGGGGGAAATTATTGATATTTTCCCTGCGGAATCGGATAAGGATGCAATTCGTGTTGAATTGTTTGATGACGAAGTTGATTCGATTCGCTGGTTTGATCCATTGACCGGAAAACTGGTACGTAAAGTTCCGCGAGTAACGATTTATCCAAAAAGTCACTATGTTACGCCAAAAGACCATTTAACCCGTGCCATTGATACCATCAAAGATGAATTGAAAGACCAACTCAAATTTTTCAAGGATCATGACAAATTACTGGAAGCGCAACGTATTGAGCAGCGAACCCGTTATGATCTGGAAATGATGCAACAGCTCGGTTATACCAACGGGATCGAGAACTATTCACGCCATTTGTCTGGTCGTACCGCAGGTGAGGCGCCGCCAACTTTATTTGATTATGTGCCTGAAGATGCCTTGCTGATTATTGATGAGTCGCATGTGACGGTCCCTCAGATTGGTGCAATGTATAAAGGTGACCGTTCACGGAAAGAAAATCTGGTCAATTATGGTTTCCGTTTACCAAGTGCTTTAGATAACCGCCCAATGAAATTTGAAGAGTGGGAGCGGATCGTTCCGACTACGGTTTTTGTAAGTGCTACGCCAGCGCATTATGAACTGGAAAAATCTGAGCAAATTGTGGAGCAGGTGGTTCGTCCGACGGGGCTGATTGATCCCGAGATTGAAGTACGTCCGGTGTTGACACAGGTCGATGATGTCTTGTCCGAGATCAATATTCGTAAACAGCTGAATGAACGTGTGCTTGTGACCACCTTAACCAAGCGTATGGCGGAAGATTTAACCTCCTATCTCAAAGAGTATGGGATTAAAGTCGCTTATCTGCATTCGGATATTGATACGGTGGAACGGGTCAAGATTATCCATGAATTACGTACCGGCGTGCATGATGTACTGGTCGGGATTAACTTGTTGCGTGAAGGTCTGGATATGCCCGAAGTTTCTCTGGTGGCGATTCTGGATGCCGATAAAGAAGGTTTCCTGCGTTCAGAACGCTCCTTGATCCAGACCATTGGGCGTGCTGCACGTAATGTGAAGGGTAAAGCGATTTTATATGCGGATCGGATTACCGACTCTATGCGTAAGGCCATGGATGAAACCGAGCGCCGTCGCAATAAACAGATCGAGTTTAATGAAGCACATGGCATTACCCCGCGTAGTGCAGTCCGTCAGGCGATTAAGGAAATTGATACCGGTGAAGTGCTGAACGATGATGAAATTGATGAAAACGTGCTTGAACAGGCACCAAGCATCAGTGCAGACGAACAGCACCTTTTATCTGATCCAAAACTGTTTGCAAAACATATCAGCAAACTGGAAAAGGAAATGCTGAAAGCCTCGAAAGAACTACAGTTTGAGCAGGCAGCACGATTGCGTGATGAAATTGTGCGTTTAAAAGCACACATGTTGCAATCTTAATTGCGCAGAGAAACCCTCAAAAGTGATACATATCGCAACAGTTTTTGTTTATTAAATAGGCTATTTTGAAGTGCTAAGTATATGACTATTGATAACAAATTTTGTTTTGAGGATTTCTCATGCCATTGATTAAGAATTTCCCGAAAGCCAGTTGGCGTTTAGCAAAGATAGCAGTGGGTGGGGTGGTTTTAACTGGATTGGCTGTTGGAACCATTGCTTATGCTCAGGCAAAGCCTTTACCGACTGTAGAAAAAGTAGAACTGGATAAATATCTGGGCGTCTGGTATGAAGTCGCCCGAAAACCGATGTTCTTCGAGCGTAAGTGTGCCTATAACATCACTGCCACTTATACTGTCAATGAGAATGGCAATATTGTAGTTGATAACAAATGCTATGACAGTGAAGGAAATCTACAGCAAAGCGTGGGTGAAGCCTTTGTTGCCAATGCACCATTTAATACCAAATTGCGGGTCAGTTTTTTGCCTGAGGTGGTGCGCTGGGTGCCTATGGCACGTGGTGATTACTGGATTTTGAAGCTGGATAATGATTATCAGACCGTACTGGTAGGAGAGCCGCGCCGTAAATATTTATGGGTATTGTCTCGAACACCCCATCCGCATAAAGAAACCATTCATGAATATTTAAATTATGCAAAATCACTGGGCTATAATATTAGTGATGTGATTTATCCTGAACATCGTTAAAATAAGATAGACTTGTTTAAAAACCATGCATGCATGGTTTTTTTATTTTTAGATAGTGGATAAATCACGTATTTTTTTATTTCCCCATGTAGAGGTTCAAAGTGGTTAAAGGTATCGCTTATTCAGTTTTGGCTTCTATTACATTTGGGGTTTTATATTTTTATACTCAGCTGCTGGGCGCACTGGACAGTGAGCAGACCTTTGGCTGGCGGATTATTGCGACATTGCCAGTTATAACCCTGTTTATGTGGATGAGTGGCGATTTGATCCATATCAAAACCATCTTTAAAAGAATTTTAGCAAAGCCGCTTTTATTACTTTTTCTAATGACCACTTCGGTCCTGACCTCAGCGCAGTTATGGCTGTTCCTGTGGGCCCCCATGCATGGACGCGGTTTACAGGTGTCATTAGGTTATTTTCTTTTGCCGCTGGTGTTGGTCCTTGCTGGAAGCATTCTTTATGGAGAAAAACTCTCAAAATTCCAATGTCTTGCTGTACTGCTTGCGGTCTTTGGAGTAGGGCATGAAATCTGGCGTTTAGGCAGTATGGCCTGGGAAACGGCTTTTGTTGCGCTGGGCTATGCAGCCTATTTTATTCTACGTAAAAAAATCCAGACCGATAATCTGGGTGGTTTTTGGTGGGATCTGTTGATTATTCTTCCTGTCGCCATTTTCTTTACACAAACGGGCGACATGCCTTTTCTCAAGTTTCTCGAACATCCGAGTCTGATTCTTGTGGTGATTGGTCTGGGATTATTAAGTGCGATTGGTTTAGGCAGTTATATTCTGGCCAGCCGTTATTTGCCGCTGATTATTTTTGGTTTGCTGGGCTATCTGGAACCGGTGCTGCTGGCACTGGCATCATTGCTCATGGGGGAGAAAATTGGCGCAGAAGAGTGGCTGACTTATATTCCCATCTGGTTAGCAGTAGTGGTATTGGTGATTGAGGGAGCAATGCATCTTTATCAGCAAAACCAGCGTAAAAAACACTTGGCGTTCAATCTGCAGCAGTATTCTAAACGCGTCGATTTAAACGATAAGAGCTAGAAAAATCTGCGAATACGACAGGAATTATCAGTAAAACTGCTATGGTTGTGATGTAAATCACAGCTATTATGATGAAAGAAAAAGATTTTTACCTAAATTCACAAAAATAATTATAGGTATTTTATGAATTTATAATCAATTAGGACAAAATCTTAGCTCGTTGAGCAGCTTTTGATTCAATCTTGATGATAATTCTATTACAATTATGGCGTTTTAAAAATTCACGCCCAGTATATATAAATTAGAGGACGTAACAGTGAGCAAAGACACTATCATTGCCCTACACGCAGAACACCAAGGTCGTTGGAAAAACCGTGAAGAAATCGCGGAACGTATGATTACCTTAATCGGTCAATTATACCGTGAGAAAAATATTGTTGTTTCTGTTTACGGCCGTTCTTTAATTAACCGTTCAGTGATCCAGATTTTAAAAACGCATCGTCGTACACGTATGCTTGATGTTGAACTTTCTGTGGTAAATACCTTCCCGATTCTGGAAGCGTTAATGAAAGTTGAAAACATCGGTTCTGCTGAAGTGGATATCGGTAAACTTGCGGTTGAATATAAAAATGCAGGCGGTGATGTAGACGCTTTTGTTGCTAACGCTGTTGCTTCAATTCAAGGTAACCCAACTGCTGGCGCGCCTAAAGATGTTGTACTTTACGGTTTTGGTCGTATCGGTCGTATCTTGGCTCGTTTAATCATTAGCCAGTCTGGTTTAGGGCGTGGTTTAAGCCTTAAGGCCATCGTGGTCCGTAAATCATCTGATGGTGACTTGGCGAAACGTGCTTCATTATTACGTCGTGACTCTATTCACGGTACTTTTGACGGTACGATTTCTGTAGATGAAGAAAACGAAGCAATCATTGCCAATGGTCAGTTCATTAAAGTGATTTATGCATCAAGCCCAAGCGAAGTGGACTACACTGCGTACGGTATTGAAAATGCACTTTTGATCGACAATACAGGTAAATGGCGTGATGCTGAAGGCCTGAGCCAACACTTGCAATGTGCAGGCGTTGCACGTGTTGTATTAACAGCACCAAGTAAAGGCGAAATGAAGAACGTTGTATTTGGTGTGAACAACGGCGATATCCTGGATGAAGACAAAATCATCTCTGCTGCAAGCTGTACAACCAACGCAATTACCCCTGTATTAAAAGTTTTAGACGACAAATACAAAGTATTGAATGGTCACGTTGAAACTGTTCACTCTTTCACAAACGACCAGAACCTAATTGATAACTATCATAAAGCTGACCGTCGTGGTCGTGCTGCAACGTTGAACATGGTCATCACCGAGACCGGTGCTGCGAAAGCGGTTGCGAAAGCGTTACCTGGCTTAAAAGGTAAGTTAACAGGTAACTCTGTTCGCGTTCCAACACCAAACGTTTCGCTTGCAATCTTGAACTTAAACTTAGAGAAAGAAATTGATCGTGAAGAAGTGAACGAATACATTCGTCAAATCTCGATCAATTCTAAGTTACAAGGTCAAATCGGTTATACCAACTCAACTGAAGTGGTATCAAGTGACTTTATCGGTTCACGTACAGCAGGTGTGTTTGATGCGCAAGCAACCATCGCTTCTGGTACACGTTTAACGGCGTATGTTTGGTACGATAACGAAGTGGGCTATAGCTGTCAGGTATTACGTATTGCTGAACAAATGTGTGGCGTAAGCTATACCAAAGTTCCTGCTGAAACAAATGCATAATTTGTTTGCATCGCAATAAAAAAAGCCCGGTTTTAAACTGGGCTTTTTTAATGACTGTACAGAATATATGCTGAATAAAACATAAAAATCGATGAGAATACAGGAAAAGGGACATAATTAAATAAGGGATAGAGCATTGTTGCAGTTCAGACGTTTATTCGTGGTATTTGCTTTAATTGTTGTGGCCAACTTATGTGGCGTATATATCGCAATGTGGGTATTTAAGCATTTTAATATTTATATCCCATTGAAAAATCAGGATGTTGCGATTGATCTGCAAGAGCCGCTGCAGGTGCGGGTAAAAGTGAAAGATGCCTTAAATGTCGATGTCAATGGGCGTGTTGATGCCAAGATTCCCATCAATGAGCAATTGAATGTACCGCTGACCCAAACCCTGACGCCGCGGGTGTACTTTGATAGTCAGGTTCCGATCAGTACAACCATTCCTGTCAAAGAAACTATTAAGGTCAATCAAAGCCTCCCGATTGATACCAAGGTACAGGTTAAAATTTTAGGCAAGGATGTGACGCTGCCTTTAAAAGGATCGATTCCATTGCAACTGGATGTACCGATTGATATTCAGGTGCCATTACAACAAAAAGTACATTTGAAGTTTGATGCGCCAGTGCGTACGGTCCTCAAGGAAAATTTAAATATTCCTTTAAAGGCACAGTTGAATGCCAATATTCCCATTCAAGGCAATTTAAATGTACCGATTACCTCGGAACTGAATGCTTCTGTGGATGTAAAAAATACCTTGCCTGTCAAAATTGCACAGGGCGAACTCAAGATTCCTCTATCTAGTATGTATCTGGGACGTGTAAAAACACAGACCGTGGATGAGCCAGCGACACCAGCCGATATCAAGGTGGGGGAGTGATGGATATCACCAAGTCAGTAAAAAGTATGCTGATCAGTTTTGTGATCGTGACCACCTTGGTGGCGATCTTATTCTGGTTTTATCTAAATATTCAGGCTTCATTAATTGTGTCTGCACAGCAGGCCGATATTCGCTTGCCTGAATCATTAGCGACCAAAATTCAGGTTGGAGATCATTTAACGGCCAAGTCTCAAGGGCAACTAGATACTGTGCTGGATATTGATCGCAGTTTGAACTTGCCTTTAAAAGGTAAATATCTGGCCGATCTCAGCTTTGAGGTTGAAACCCCGATTACGGTGGATATTGATTATGAAACCGTCCTGAAAGTCGATGATGTGGTACCGATTGAGACCAATACCGATCTGATCTATCAAAACAAATTATTGCCGAAATTCCCTTTGAGCCTGAATATTCCGGTAAAGCTGGACATCCCGTTTCAATTGAAACGCACCTATACCGTACCGGTAAAAATTGTATTTGATGGTCCGGTACATTTTGCCTTTGATGAATCGATTAATCTGCCTGTAAAACATCAGTTTAAACCCAGCTTCTATATGAATGATGCGATTAATATGAGCAAAATCTCGTCTTTTGATGCCATCATGTATAACTCGGTACAGCAGACCAAAGCCAATCTGGATATGCAAATGGCCTTACCCTTAAAAAATGTAAAACCGTAAGCGAGGTTTTCCAGTGGTTAAAAATCAGTCGATAAATATTCTGTCAAAAAGGATCTTTTACGATGATAAATTGTTCAATTTGATTGTTGAAGCAAGAATAAAACCAAAAAAATCAATTTGCTGATTTTTCTATTCGAGAATTTTCTTAAAATGTGGCAAAATACTCCGTTTTAAAGAATTCAGAGGATTGGCACATGCGCTTTGTTGATGAAGCAGTCATTACCGTAGAGGCTGGCGACGGTGGCAATGGCGTAGCCAGTTTTCGCCGTGAAAAATTTGTCCCTTTTGGTGGCCCGGATGGTGGTGATGGGGGACGTGGCGGAAGTATTTACATCCAGGCGGATGATGATACCAGCACACTTGTTGATTATCGTTATACCCGTCGTTATCGCGCAGAACGCGGTAAAAATGGTTCGGGTGCAAACTGTTCAGGCCGTGGCGGTGAAGACGTTATTTTAAAAGTACCAGTCGGTACAACCATTGTTGATACTGAGTCTGGCGACATTATTGGTGACCTGGTCGCTGATGGTCAACGTGTCAAAGTTGCCCAAGGCGGTGATGGTGGTTTAGGGAATACTCACTTTAAATCGTCAACCAACCGTTCCCCGCGTAAATGTACACACGGGATTAAAGGTGAGTACCGCGAAGTCCGTCTAGAGTTAAAAGTACTTGCAGACGTTGGCTTATTGGGTATGCCGAATGCAGGTAAATCGACATTTATCCGTGCAGTCAGTGCGGCAAAACCAAAAGTTGCCGATTATCCGTTTACCACAATGGTACCCAACTTAGGTGTGGTCGATGCCGACCGTCACCGTTCATTTGTGATGGCGGATATTCCAGGACTGATCGAAGGCGCGGCAGAAGGTGCAGGTCTAGGGATTCGCTTCCTTAAGCATTTGGCACGTACCCGTATCCTGTTGCATATCGTTGATGTTCAACCAATTGATGGTTCGGATCCTGCCCATAATGCCAAAGCGATTCTGGGTGAATTGGTGAAGTTCTCACCAACCTTGGCGAAACTTCCAGTGGTACTGGTTCTAAACAAACTTGACCAACTTCCAGAAGAATCTAAAGAAGAGTGGTGTCAGCACATTCTGGATGAATTGCAATGGCAAGGCCCTGTATTTAAAACCTCTGGTTTGATGTCTGAAGGCACCAAAGAGGTCGTGTACTATTTAATGGATCAGATCGAACAACAACGTGAACGTGAAGTTGAAGATCCAGAGTACGCAGCAGAAGTTAAAGCATTCCGTGAGCAGCTTGAAGCTGAAACACGTGAACAAACCATCGCAGCTAAAGAAGCCTATCGTGCCATGCGTAAAGCTCAGCGTGAAGCTGGTCTGGACGATGACGAAGACTTTGATGACGATGAGGATGAAGGCGATGTAGAAAGTATCTACATTCGTGACTAGTGAACCGAGGGAAAAATGATAGAAGTGGTCGATGGGCAACGTCAGCTCAATGCGTGTAAACGAATCGTTGTTAAAATCGGATCATCTTTACTCACTGCAAATGGGCAAGGTTTAGATTTAAATGCAATTTCGCACTGGGCGAAACAAATTGCAGATCTACACAATGCCGGACATGAGATTATTCTGGTGTCTTCAGGTGCAGTTGCAGAAGGGATGGTACGCATGAAACTTGCGAGTCGACCCACTGATCTACCCAGTTTGCAAGCTTGTGCTGCGATTGGCCAAATGGGCCTGATCCATACTTGGTCAAGTGTCCTTGATCAACATGGTATCCAGACCGCACAGGTTTTACTCACGCATGATGACCTTGCCGATCGTCGTCGTTACCTCAACTCATGTGACGCTTTGCAGAACCTGATTGACTGGCATGTGATTCCGGTGATTAATGAAAATGACACCGTCTCTACGGATGAAATCCGTTTTGGGGATAATGATACTTTAGCGGCCATGGTTGCGGGTCAGGTGCATGCAGAATTACTGATTATCCTGACAGATCAGCAGGGGATGTTTGATTCCGATCCACGTAGTAACCCGAATGCGAAACTGTTTTCAGCTGTTCGGGCGCTTGATGATAGCCTGTTCGAAATGGCAGGCGGCGGTGGTGTGCTGGGTCGTGGCGGTATGGTCACCAAGGTCCGTGCCGCACGTCTCGCAGCGAGATCAGGTTGTCCGACACTGATTGCCAGTGGTGAAAGTGACAATGTACTAGCACGCTTAATGGCGGGCGAGATGTTGGGCACTTTATTTACCACAGACAATGACCGTGTCACGGCACATCAGCAATGGCTGGCCGCGCATTTGCAAACGGCTGGACGTTTAGTGATTGATGATGGTGCGGTTGAAGCGATCAAGCGTAAGCATCGCAGTTTATTACCGGTTGGCGTAAAAGCGATTGAAGGACATTTTGATCGTGGCGATGTGGTGGAATGCGTCGATAAAAACGGTGGTCGTATTGCGGTTGGACGTGTCAATTTTAGTTCACGTTCGGCAGAAATGATTAAAGGTTTATCATCAGAAAAAGTCTATCAGGTGTTAGGTGAAGCACGTTCGCTAGAAATGATTCATCGGGACCATATGGCCATTTATTAAATGACCATCGATAAAAAAGCTCGCTTTAGGCGGGCTTTTTTATATCAACTGATTTTAAGTATTTGACGTCCAAGACAGGTAGTCCTTTTTGTTCACCCATCATATAAGGGTAGTCTGCCAGTGAAAGCATCTCTACATCTTCTTCACTGTTGCCATAGGCGTAAACGGCGTGATAATCATCTAAATCATACTTTTCTAAAATACGGATTTTCTTCTGTTCGCAGCTACAGTCTTCAGAGCGATATTTTCCTGTTAACAGACCATCTTTTGTTTCGGTCTGGCTACAGATTAAATCAATCTTGAGTACATCACAGATTGGGACCAGATACAGGTCAACCGAGGCAGAGACCAGTACCACATGATCACCACGTTGTTGATGCTGCCGAAGCTGATTAAGTAAATCAGGATCTAATTTTTTGAATAATTTTTGAGTATATTCCTGCGCTAATTTTTCCACAACATCGACCGGCGTATCTTTAAACATGGTTTGGAATAGGCGTGGCCGCATGGCATGCGCAGGGTAGAGACGTAAATAGTAGGCCTGAATCCACGGCAGGATTTTCAGGCCTCGTTTCACAATATGACGTTTTGATAACGCAAAGAAAATAAATCCGGTGAAACTGTCTTTGGGATAAAGTGTTCCATCAAAATCAAATAAGGCAAGATTTATAGTTTTATACGTTTCGCTCTTTGCATGCATGCTTCATATCGTCCATTTACACGACTTGCGAACCAATTGGTATTGTAATCACGGCTGAGTTTAGGCCCTGAAATAACCACCTCAGGCATAATTGCATAAATTGGTTCTTTATTGGTTTTCGCTTGATAAAGTTTTTGAACCGCTAAGTAAGTCTGTGTATCTTCAAATTTTCTCTCTTTTTCTTTCTTTAAATCCGCACGGATCTGACGTGGCGTGACCAGCACCCGATTGCTGGTAAATGCAGCAATAATTTCTTTTTCTGACTGGCTCAGGGCGGATTGCGGATTACCATCTTTGTTATAAAGTAATAAGTCACCATCTAAATCAAGATCTTTATCTTGTATCACTTCAAGCATCTTCTGAAAAGCAGCATTACGGCTTGAATACATTCCCGAATTATAATCTGCAAAGCGGTAAATGGCTTTGTCATAATCCGCCGAATATTCCATCAGGCGATGAATGCCATAATATAAGCCGCCGTATTGGGTATACAGGTCATCACGTAATTCTGCAATATTGCCACTTTGACGCTTATGCTCTTTGGCATAGTTAATATGGACCTGCATTGAACCCAATGTGGTGATTGGATTCATTTTTTCGCCAATGTCCTGGCCGATTAATTTTGCAGCACCTGTCAAGGCGCTGACATGATAATGCTTGGACATATAGTCAAAAATTTCACGATAGAGCAAATCCAGCTCGCGTTCGGTTTTGACTTTACGCATCTGGCTCATATAGTTGTTGTCAGGAGAGGGCTGATTTTTCAACACATCTTCAAAATAACCTGCGACCGTACCGCCAATGGTTTCACCTAATTTGGCTTCAAATTTTTCCTTGAGTCGGGTATTGATTTCCTGAACTGCTTTTTCGCCTAGGCCCGGTACAGCAGGATCGGCGACAAAGTTCGATTCCTGATCAACGACCGCCACAATGCTGCACACATTTTGCTTGGATTTCGGAATACTCAATTGTTGCATGATATCAAAAATATCTTGCGACCAGGATTCCCGGTTATTTACCCGTGGTGGAAGAACTTTTTTAATCTGTTCTACCTTCATTTCAGGCTCTTTACTATTTGACCACCATGAACTATCGCCACAAGCGCTTAAACTTATGCTGATTGCCAGCAGGCTAAATGTTTTGAGTAAAGGACGAGTCGAAACCGATTTGTTCATAATGAAGACAACACCGCACAAAAAGATGAGCCGAACGGGCGAATGAAGTATACTATGTTGATCAGAAATTGTAAGAAAATATATGTATATTGGTTCATATCAACTGTCAAATAATTTGATTGTTGCCCCAATGGCCGGCGTCACCGACAGGCCCTTCCGGACACTCTGTAAGTACTTTGGTGCAGGTCATGCAGTCAGTGAAATGATGACCGCAGACAAGACCTTGCGCATGAGCAAGAAGAGCCTGTATCGGGCCAATTTCGACGGTGAGCTTGCGCCAATCTCTGCACAAATTGCAGGTTCTGATCCTGAGCAACTGGCTGAAGCAGCACGTTATCAGGTGGCAAATGGGGCGCAGATTGTTGATATCAATATGGGTTGTCCGGCCAAAAAAGTCTGCAATAAACTGGCGGGTTCGGCCTTATTACAAGATGAAGATCTGGTTGCCCGTATTCTGGATGCGGTGGTGGCAGCCGTTGATGTGCCTGTCACCCTGAAAACCCGTTTGGGCTTTTTAAATGGTCATGAAAATATTTTACGTGTGGCGAAACGTGCCGAAGAATCAGGCATTGCCGCCTTGGCCTTACACGGCCGTACCCGTGAGGATATGTATTTAAATACGGCACGTTATGAACTGATCAAGCAGGTGAAAGAACTGATTGATATTCCATTGATTGCCAATGGTGATATTGATAGTCCTGAAAAAGCCAAATATGTGCTGGATTACACCGGCGCAGATGCCATCATGATTGGACGTGCTGCTCAAGGCCGACCGTGGATTTTTCGGGAAATTGCTCACTATTTAAAATCAGGCGAGCATCTGGCTGCACCAGATATTGCAGAAGTCAAAGCAGTGTTATTGGGACATCTGGCTGAACTGTATGCGTTCTATGGTGAATATTCGGGTTGTCGTATCGCGCGTAAGCATATTGCCTGGTACACCAAAGGATTACGTTCAAGTAACGAGTTCCGCCAGAATATGTACAAAGTGGAAAATACTGCGGATCAGGCAAAAGTCGTTGAGAGCTACTTTGATCAATTACTGGATCAGGGGCAGCGAATGAGTGATGTGCAGGTTGAACAGGTCAATTTACTGGATATCAAATAATTATTCTTGTTGATATAAAAAGCCTGTAATTCAATTACAGGCTTTTTATTGGATTATTCTAAGTGAGCCGTAATTTTTTGCAGAATTTGCAGAATCACATCAAATTCACTTTGTAACGGCGTACTTTTACGAGTCACTAAAGCTAATGTGCGGCTTGGTGCAGCTTCGATTGATTTCACATCAATGTCTTCATTAAAGTGAATCATGCTGTTTTTCAAGGCAATCTCAGGTAAAAGGGTAAAGCCAAGATCCGACGATACCATTTCAACCAGTGTTGGCAATGAGCTTGCTTTTAAGCGATGATCATTTTTACGCTCACCGACCGGGCAGGCACTTAAAGCATGATCACGTAAACAGTGGCCTTCTTCAAGCAACATCAGGCGCGATAAATCCAGGTCATCGAGAGAGTTTGCATTTGCCGCATTGGTATCTTTTTTGTTGTACACCAGGAACAAATGTTCTTTCGCGATTTCGGCAACTTTAAGGCTGCGTGTATCGAAAGGAAGCGCCAGTACAATCATGTCCAGATTGCCATGTTCCAGCTTTTCTACAATCTTCTCACTTTGCGCTTCATGCAAATGCAGCTGAATTTTAGGTAGTTGCTGGTGTACTTCTTCCAATAGCTGCGTCAGGATAAAGGGTGCAATGGTTGGGATAATACCAAGATGCAAATCACCTGTGAGCGGTTCGCTCATTTCACGACTTAAGCGCATCAAATCCTGAGCATCGGCAAGCAGTACACGCGCACGCGCTACCACCTGTTCACCTAACGGTGTTAAACGGACGTTTTGACGATCACGCTCAACTAAGACGCCACCTAATAAGCGCTCTAATTCCATGATGCCGCCAGACAGCGTCGACTGGGTGACAAAGGAACGACGCGCTGCTTCAGTAAAATGTAAAGTTTCTGACAACGTAACTAAATATGATAGCTGTCTTAATGAGGGTAATGCAGCCATAGAGTCCTAGTGTGATGATCTAAAGTGGTGAGCAAACAAACCACTAAGTTGCGGAATGAAATGTGCAGGAATATCATGCCCCATTCCTTGGATTAATTCAAACTTAGCACCAGAAATTGCTTTTGCAACAGCTTTCCCGTGACTTGGCGGTAACAGTCGATCTTTTGATCCGTGTACAACCAGCGTCGGCTGAGTCATCGTTTTGTTCAATGGTAACAGAGAACCCGTACATAATATTGCTAAAAACTGTTGAAGTACACCCGCTGGATAAAAACTACGACGATATAATTTGCGAATGGTTTGAATTGATTCAACCGGATTGACATAACCCGGTGAGCCAATAATACGGAAAACATTCAGGCTGTGATTGATAATGGTTTCTTCATCGTGTGCGGCTGGCTTGCCGAGCAGGCTGAAAAGTTGTTTTGGATAGGGTGGTGGCAAAAGCGGTTGATTATTGCTGGTAAATAATAAGCCAACCTTTTCCACTTTTTCGGGATATTTTGCTGCAACAATTTGTGAAATCATACCGCCCATAGAGGCACCCAGAATATAAGTCTTCTCTAGGCCAAGCTGATCCATTAGCATCGCGACATCATCCGCCATATCATAAAGCGTGTAGGGTGCACCTTCATTCCCCAGACCAAACATAAAGCGACTCATCAATTTCATGGTATTGAGCCGTTTGCCTTTATTGCGAATTTTAGAAGATAAGCCGATGTCACGGTTATCAAAACGGATGACTCGGAAGCCTTGATCAATCAGTGCCTTACAGAAAAAGTCAGGCCAGAATAACATTTGAGCACCTAAGCCCATGACCAGCAGAATTGTTGGGTGTTCAGGGTTGCCGCCAATTTCAACATGCAATTCAATGCCATTGCCCAAAGTAACTTTGGTTTCTTGCATAAAGGAAGCATAAGGTGACACATTAAACTGGAGGGCACTGTTCATGATCTTCGTTCCGAATTGAATTCTTTTTATAACTTAAGGGCTTGCCGGACATTCTTTTCTCAGCAAGTCCTCGTATTTAAACCCTAAACCTGTGCTGGAATCAAGTCCGGAACCAGTTTGGTCAAGGTCAAACGCTGTTTACCCGCAGTTGCACCTAACAGGACAAATCCTCTTAAGGTACCTTCGCCATCCGCTGCTTTCGCGAGCATCCCATCTTCAAATTCTTCAGTTTCCCAGTTCACTTCAACATCCAGTGGCGCTGGTAATACGGTTAATGGTGCAGCAGGGGTTTTCACTGCGACTGGCATGGCAGGGTAGTGAACGGCAGTCGTTTGACCACTCAGGGTTTTTGCTAAGGCACGGGCTTGTTGCATGATCGGCATAACGAATGGAAGCAAAGTACCATTCACTTCAGCGCAGTCACCCACGGCATAAATATCCGTCTGACTGGTTTCTAATAAGGTGTTGGTAATGATGCCACGACTGGTCTGGATATCTGCTGCTTTCGCTAAAGCAATATTTGGTTGTAAACCAATTGCAGAAAGGACAATATCTGCAACTAAGGTTTGACCATTGGCTAACGTGACTGCATAGTCTTCGCCATCATTAATTTTCGTGACTTTTTCAACAGTTGTTGAGAGTGCAAATTTAATCCCTGCCTGTTCCAGATTGGTTCTGAATGCATCTGCGACATGATTAGGGAGTAAGCGACCTAAAGGCTGTGGTGCAAGGTCAATCACCGTAACTTCATAATCACTATGCAGTAAGTCATTGGCAAATTCACAGCCAATCAGACCTGCGCCCAGAATCACCACACGTTTGTCTTTACGTTTCGACAGATTTTCACGGAAAGTACGATAGTCAATCAGTGAGTTAACCACATGAATGTCTTCGCTACCATCACCAGCGATGGCTAAACGGATAGGATTGGCACCGACTGCGAGGACTAATTTTGAATAAGGCTGGGCAATGCTTTCGCCATTTTTTTCTAAAATAATTTCATGTTTTTCGGCATGGATTTCTTTAACCCAGGTTTCCGCTTCAATACGCATATTCAATTGGGTGGCCATTTTTGCAGCATCACCAAGCGCAATCTGTTCAGGTGCTTTTTTACCTGCAAAGGCATTTGATAATGTTGGTTTTGCATAATTTACCGCATCGTCCGCACAGATCATGACCAGCTCTTGCTCTGGGCTTAATTTACGAAACTCTCGCGCAACGGTATATCCAGCCATACCTGATCCGATGATGACGATTGGGTGCATTATATTCTCCAGTATTTTCTTATTTAAAAATGAATGCTCAGAAAAAAAGACCATGATTTTCATAGTCTTTTTTCTTTAATCTTTAGATTTCAACCATTTCAAAATCAGCTTTTGAAACGCCGCAATCTGGGCAGGTCCAGTCATCTGGGATATCTTCCCATTTGGTCCCTGCTGCAATGCCGTCTTGTGGCCAACCTTCTGCTTCGTCGTAAATCCAACCACAAACGATACATTGATATTTTTTCATGTGACTCTCCAAACTGATCGGTATGCTCAAGTTGCCTTTCAGTAAAACTATTCCGTAATGTCGCTATGATCGCTGCAAAAGGAACTAACTTATGTTAATCGGGAATTAGATTTTTACGCAGAACGACATTTAAGTAAAGTAAATGCAAGAGTTTAATCATTTATTCAAAAAGCGATATGGCAATTCTATCTGAAAGTCTTGTTATTTGAGCAATTGCTCTAATTTTTTATCAAAAGTTCAGGACTTATCTCATCAAAAAAGCCAATCGTATAAAAATAGTATGTATAAAAAACAAACATTCAAAATCAAGTTATGATGAAGAAAACAATGATAGAAGGAGAATAACGCATGGAAACCTTATCTTATAATATTAAAATTTATGCGACCCCTGAAAAAGTCTGGCAGGTTCTTTGGTCCCCTGAAAGCTATCCGGAATGGACCAAATTTTTTGCCTGCGACTCTACTATGCAAAGCGACTGGAAAGTGGGGGGTAAAACCTATTTTGGTGATGGCAAGGGCAATGGCATGGTCTCTACCATTGAAAGTCTGGATGAACCGAAAGAAGTTGTGTTTAAGCATCTGGGAATGATCCAGAATGGTCAGGAAGATCTGGAAAGTGAAGAGATAAAGACTTGGGCGGGTGCCTTGGAAAAATATATGCTGTTTGATTTTAATGGCGAAACCCAGTTACACGTTGAAGTGGATATTCAGCCAGAGCATACCGAATTCATGAATAAAGGCTTTGATCAGGGATTGGCAATGGTCAAGCATCTGGCTGAAAAATAAGCCCTGAGGAGGTTGATTTAACAAGGTCAACTGTTGCGTAATCTCGATTCAAAATTGATAAATCTTGATTTTTTTGAATTGTCTGATTGAAATAATACGAAAATGGGTTGTGATCTGCTATTCTATGTCACTTCATTTTTTACTTAATCGAGGCAGAGATGACGCAACAAAACGCTCAATCGACTTCTGAACAAACACTTTCCGAAAACGATTTAATCGCACAGCGTCATGCCAAGTTAAAGCAAATCCAAGAGACTGCAAAACAAACGGGTAAGAGCCCGTGGCCAAACACGTTTAAACGTGAACACTATACAGCTGATTTGCAAGAACAATTTAAAGATCAAGATAAAGCACAAATCGAAGGTGCTGAAAAAGTTTATGTCAAGGTTGCGGGTCGTGTGATGTTGAACCGTGGATCATTTATTGTGATTCAGGACATGACAGGGCGTATCCAGCTGTATGTTGACCGTAAAGGTTTAGCAACAGACGTTTTAGAAACGATCAAGAGTCTGGATCTTGGCGATATTATTGCGGCTGAAGGTTATATCGGTCGTTCTGGTAAAGGTGACTTATATGTACACCTTGAAGGCTTTGAATTGCTGACTAAATCACTACGTCCACTGCCAGACAAATTCCATGGTTTAACCGATACTGAAGCGAAATATCGTAAGCGTTATCTCGACCTGATTGTCAACGAAGAAACCCGTAAGACCTTTGAAATTCGTGCCAAAGTAGTCGCGGGTATCCGTGCATTCTTAACCAATGAACGTTTCATGGAAGTTGAAACGCCAATGATGCATGTGATTCCAGGTGGTGCATCAGCAAAACCATTCGTAACCCATCATAATGCATTGGATATGGAGCTTTACCTGCGTATCGCACCTGAGCTTTATTTAAAGCGTCTGGTTGTGGGTGGTTTCGAGCGTGTGTTTGAAATTAACCGTAACTTCCGTAACGAAGGTGTTTCAACACGTCATAACCCAGAATTCACCATGATCGAATTCTATCAAGCTTATGCCGACTATAAAGACTTGATGGTATTGACTGAGAACATGCTTGAAAAGCTGGCAATTGATATTTTAGGTACTACTGATGTGCCGTATGGTGATGAAGTGTATAGCTTCAAAGGCCCATTCAAGAAAATCTCAATGTTTGATGCAATTCTTGAACATAACCCAGACTTCACGCCTGAAAATGTCAATGACCGTGAGTTCTTGGCGAAATTCACTCAGGACGTGTTAAAAGAACAGGTGAAACCAGGTTTCGGTTTAGGCAAGTTGCAAACGATCGTATTTGAAGAAACGGTAGAAACCAAGTTACGCCAACCAACATTCATTACTGAATATCCAGCTGAAACCTCACCACTTGCGCGCCGTAATGATGACAATCCACACATTACCGATCGTTTCGAATTCTTTATCGGTGGTCGTGAGTTAGCCAATGGCTTCTCGGAGTTAAATGACCCGATTGATCAGGCGGAACGTTTCCAGGCACAGGTTGCTGAAAAAGATGCAGGTGATGATGAAGCCATGCATTACGATGCCGACTTTATCGAAGCCTTGGAATATGGCTTGCCACCGACAGCAGGTCAGGGTATCGGTATTGACCGTTTGGTGATGTTATTTGCGAATGCGCCAAGTATCCGTGATGTATTGTTATTCCCGCATATGCGCCGTAAAGACTAATCCTCTTTCTAAAAAAGCCACGTTTAGCGTGGCTTTTTTTATGCTTGAATGTGTTATTCAGCTTGCATTTCTTTTGCAAATTTTTCTGCGGCTTGCATAATTTTAGGCGTAATCGCATCCATTTGTTTATAGCCCACTTGCATGCTTTTTTGCATCACGATGGGCATTTTATCAATGGTCGATTGTCCTACAGGCGTTTTATAGAATTGGATCATGCCGTCAACTTCTTCTTGGGTAAATTCTTCGGCATAGATTTTGATCATTTCTGGTTCCAGTTTTGCCCACGTCAACTCCTCTTGCATAATTTTGCCAAGTTCCTGTGAGTAATTAACTAGAGCAAGCTCTTGTTTTGTTGTTAGTTTTTTACCTCGAGTGAGCTTTTCGATACTTGAATGCATCATGTTGTTGATCTGTGGACTCATTTGGCCCAGAAACTGTTCTGACTTGGTGATTTTTAATAATTCCTTTACCGAGCCTTTTGAGGCAGGTTGAGCAAACGCGGGGATAGAAATTATGGTGCCTAGAATAAGGGTTATAAACAATTTTTTCATGATTTAATTTCGTTGATGTTATAAGTAAAATGAATGGTACTGATCGCTCATCATTATTGTCAATTTGATCATGCATGTTAAAAAATGTAATTGTTTCGTTTGGCGATTGAAATGTACTCTTAAACCAACGATCATGTCTGCATAAATAAATTTGAGAACAGTCTGGACATGTTTTTAAAAAAATCGCTTTGTATCGCATTATTTGCTGCTCTTTCTTCCCCGGTATATGCTCAGGGTCTTGTGCTCAACGATGAAAATTTAAGAACAGATTTAAACTGGTTGAACCAGCAAGGTGTCATTCAAATCAGCACATCGACTTGGCCAATGAGCGGTGACGAGATTCAACGTGCATTATCCCAAGCAAAAGTAAGCAATAACACGCAGCAGAAAGTGATTAATTCTGTATTGAATGCATTACAGGCAGATAATGCTACCGTCAAAGTCGGCTTGCATGCAGGTACTGATCTTAAAACGGTTCCTCAAGCGTTTGGTGATAATCAGAAATCCCAATATCAAATCGCTGCTGAATTTAATGCCGGTGGCGAGAACTGGGATGCCAAATTACGTGTCAATGGTGAGAAAGATCCATTGATTGATAATGGTCATGATGCCAATGTCGAAGGTTCATATATCGCAGGTAAACTGTGGAACCAATGGGTGATTGCCGGTCAAATTCCAACCTATTGGGGCCCTGGACATGATGGTAGCTTGATTCGTGGTGATGCCAGTCGTCCCGTGTATGGCGTGACCGTGCAACGTGCAGTACAAAATGCATTTGAGAGCAAATGGCTCTCTTGGATCGGGCCGTGGCAGTATCAGGCTTTTGCTGGACAGTTAAATGACTACAAAGCCGTTCCGGACACCAAATTGATTGGTTTGCGTTTAACAGCACGACCATTCCCGGCTTTAGAACTTGGTGCTTCACGTGCTATTCAGTGGGGTGGCGAAGGACGTCCTGAAAGCTTAAGCTCTTTATGGGATGCCTGGACTGGGACGAAGGATAATGGCGGTACAGGTAAAGAAGACCCATCTAACCAGATTGCAGGCTTTGATGGTCGCTTGTTCTTACAACCCTTATTTAATGTGCCTGTCAGTTTGTATACGCAATTTGTAGGTGAAGATGAAGCGGGTGGTCTACCTGCAAAATATATGTACCTTGCTGGTGCTGATTTCTCATCAAGCTATAACAATATGCCGTACCAACTCTATGCAGAATGGGCAGATACCCGTACCAACGGCGAAGCAAAAGGCATTTCATATAGCCATACCACATATAAAGATGGTTACTACCAGCATGGATTCCCGCTAGGACATGCCATGGGCGGTGATGGTCAGATGTATTCGGTAGGTGGTGATATTCGTTTTGATGTGATGAATCGCCTAGGTGGGCGCGTGATCTACGCTAAAGTGAGCCAGACCCAACGTGTTCAAGACAATAATGCTGCATTCCCTGAAGCCGATACCATCAAAGGGTTAGATGTAACTTGGACCCACTACCTAAAACCAACCATTCCATTAAAAGTAAATGGCTGGGTCAGCGACTCAGATCGTGATGGACGTGATGGTGGTGTTTCTGTAGGCGTTGAAATTCCATTGGAAACCAAAATGTTCCGCTTCTAAACAAAGCTGAGCTATTAAAAAAAGAAGTCCTGATGGGCTTCTTTTTTTATTTATTCATGTGAAATGGATTGTTTTGATATTCCAGATTGTTATTTTCATATCATAATTTTGCATATCAATATGAAAAAACAAGCTAAAGAACTGCATCTAAATTATTATAATGAATATCCTTTACTCGATCGTGAAAAGTAACACGAGTAAGAATCTCGATATCATGAAAAATTGGAGTTGTTATGGCACTCGTTCCTCCACACAGTCTTCAAAGTGGTGGTTTGATACCACTTATAGATTTTATGGATAGCATGGATAAGGGGGAAATTGTACATGACTGAAAATAGATTAACGCACCTCAAGCAACTTGAGGCAGAAAGTATTCATATTATTCGTGAAGTTGCAGCTGAGTTTGAAAATCCGGTGATGCTTTACTCGATTGGTAAAGACTCAGCCGTGATGCTGCATCTGGCACTTAAGGCATTCTATCCGGCAAAACTTCCATTTCCGCTATTGCATGTCGATACTGGCTGGAAGTTTAAAGACATGATTGCGTTCCGTGACAACATGGCAAAAACCCACGGCTTCGATTTGATCGTGCATCAAAATGTAGAGGGCCGTGATGCGGGGATTAATCCGTTTGACCACGGTAGTTCAAAATATACCGACATCATGAAAACCCAAGGTCTAAAACAGGCTTTGGATAAATACCAGTTTGATGCCGCTTTTGGTGGTGCGCGCCGTGATGAAGAAAAATCACGTGCCAAGGAACGTGTCTATTCGTTCCGTGATAGTAAGCATCGTTGGGATCCTAAGAACCAGCGTCCAGAACTTTGGAACCTTTATAACGGTAAAGTGAACAAAGGCGAAAGTATTCGTGTCTTCCCTTTATCGAACTGGACCGAGCTGGATATCTGGCAATATATCTATCTGGAAAATATCCAGATTGTTCCTCTTTATTTCTCTGCAGTTCGTCCTGTGGTTGAACGCAGTGGTACGTTGATCATGGTGGATGATGAACGTATGCGCTTAAAAGAGGGCGAAGTTCCACAAATGAAATCGGTACGTTTCCGTACGCTGGGCTGTTATCCGTTAACAGGTGCAGTTGAGTCTGAAGCAGATACCTTGCCTGAAATTATTCAGGAAATGCTTTTAGCGACCAGTTCTGAGCGTCAGGGTCGTATGATCGATCACGATGAAGCGGGCTCGATGGAAAAGAAAAAGCAAGAAGGTTATTTCTAATTTCCTTAAGCAAGTCCCTCTTTTTAAAGAGGGATTTAGGGAGATTAAAAGCGATTTCTAAAGAATATGTGGAGTTTTGAGCAATGTCTCATCAATCAGATCTTATTAGCCAAGATATCTTGGGTTATTTAAAACAACATGAACAAAAAGACTTATTGCGTTTTTTGACGTGCGGTAACGTCGATGATGGTAAAAGTACCTTAATTGGTCGTTTACTTTACGATTCAAAACTGATTTATGAAGATCAGTTGCAAGCTGTTACCCGTGACAGTAAGAAAGTCGGAACGACAGGTGATGCACCTGACCTTGCTTTGCTGGTTGATGGTCTACAGGCTGAACGTGAGCAGGGGATTACCATTGATGTGGCTTATCGTTATTTCTCGACAGAAAAGCGCAAGTTCATCATTGCCGATACACCTGGACATGAACAATACACGCGTAACATGGCAACAGGTGCATCCACTGCCGATCTTGCGATTATCCTGATTGATGCACGTTATGGTGTGCAAACCCAAACTCGCCGTCATTCATTTATTGCAAGCTTGCTCGGGATTAAAAACATCGTTGTTGCGATCAACAAAATGGATCTGGTTGAATTTTCGGAAGCGCGTTTCAACGAAATTCAGGTTGAATATGATGCTTTCGTCAGCCAACTCGGTGATCGACGTCCTGAAAATATTCTGTTCGTGCCAATCTCGGCATTGAATGGCGATAACGTGGTGAATCCATCTGCAAGTACGCCATGGTACAAGGGTGAAACCTTGATGAGCATTCTTGAGTCTGTGGAAATCAAACGTGAATCAAATAAACATGAATTCCGTTTCCCGGTTCAGTATGTAAACCGTCCAAACCTCGATTTCCGCGGTTTTGCCGGAACGATTGCATTAGGTGCAATTAATGTGGGGGATGAGATTGTTGCATTGCCATCAGGCAAAAAATCAACAGTGAAAGAGATTGTCACTTTTGATGGCAATCTTGAGCAGGCTGTTGCAGGCCAGGCCGTGACTTTAACCTTAAATGATGAAATTGATATTTCTCGTGGTAACGTTTTAGTCCGTGCGGGCGAACAACCTTTGATTTCACGTAGTGTACGTGCGTCAGTGGTGTGGATGAATGAACATCCACTGGTGAAAGGCAAGCTGTACAACGTCAAAATTGGCACTCAGACGGTTCCTGCTAAAGTTACAGCGATTAACTTCCGTGTCAATGTCAATACCTTGGAACATACGCAAGTTGAAGAACTTGAGCTGAATGCCATTGCAGATGTTGTGGTTGAGTTTGATGCGCCCGTGGTCTTTGACCAATATCAAGACAGCCGTTACACAGGTTCATTCATCTTTATTGACCGTTTAAGCAACGTCACGGTTGGTGCAGGTATGGTTGAAGCGGCAGTTGAATGGACTGCGCATAGCAATCCTGTGACTGCGGAAGATCGTGCGGCGCGGTTAGGTCAAAAGCCTGCGGTGATTGGTGTGTCTGCGTCGTTGATTGAGAAAGCTCAAGCTTTAGAGAGTCTATTGATTCAGCAAGGTGTGGTTGCGATTGCGAAAGCCAATTTAACGGCTGAGCAAATTGCATTGTTACGTGAAACAGGTGTGGTAATTATTACCACAACTGATGAAGGTACGGATACTGAAATCACTGCTGACACGGTTGAAGAAGCGGCTGAGAAAGTTGTGGAATTGGTTCGTCTTTAATCGTCTGAATTGATGTTAAAAAACCCGCGTAAGCGGGTTTTTTTATGCTTATGGGATTAATCGCATAATAATGAAGCATTTAAAATATATGTGATATTTCACATAAAATATTTCCTTATACAATGCCTTCCTTAGAGAGGTGTGTATGAAAAAAATATTATTTTTAATGGGGTTATGTCTAGCTTTTAATGTCGAGGCCAAACAGGTAGAGAATAGTACAGCGGCAATTAAGCGAAAAATTATTCAAGAATCTATTGAGAGCTATCCAGGTAATTGTCCGTGCCCCTATAACACTGCGCGTAATGGTAGTCGCTGTGGAAAACGTAGTGCTTATAATCGTGCCGGTGGATACACACCTTATTGTTATCCAGAAGATGTCAGTGATCGAAAGGTAAAAGCATATAAAGAAAAGAAAAACCTAGTTTAAAAAAAGCCCCTGCAATAGGGGCTTCTTAATGCATCAAAACTGCTTTGTTAAAAGGCATGGAGGGATAATCTACGAATATATTGCTGCGGATCTAAAGGATAGTCTTTAATTAACTTTAAGAAAACCGCCTGATCACCTTGATATAACGCGCGGGTTGCTTCTTCGTAGTTGGGCATATTACCTAACATTGCCGACATAACGCGATCAGTGGCTTGTTTAGCCAGCATGATATTACTTTCAGAGGCTGGATCATTCAGCTCCTTATCAATCAGTTTGCGAATCACTGCTGATGCACTGGCACTCTGTTGATCTAACCAGTCCCAGTGTTTTTTCTGTAAGGTAATTTCACGAGAGATCACACCGAGTTTTGGACGACCAACTTTCTTTTCCGGTTCAGGTTCGCTGTAGCGCTGCTGAATCTCTTGCTCAGCACCTGAAAGGTCAAGGTCGATCTGTCGACCTGTTTGATCGTTGAAAATCAGGATCGTCTCGGCAGTTTCACCAAGTTGTTTGAGCTTTAATGCAATGTCAGCAAGTTGCGCTTGAGCAATCAGCGTATAGCCGGAAAAAGCAGTATAGGTCGGTTGAGTATTCATTTTATTCACATATTTTTATACGGGTAAAATAATATTACCAGGGTAAAAATAAATTAGCAATCACATCGATCCATTTTCTCAGAGTGATTTGATCTGGTTAGGCTAAATTCTGGAAAACCGATCTAAAAAATAATGCAGATAGAATGCCAATTTTCATTTTTATTCTGCGTTGATCGCGCTTTTATGAGACAATGTTTTTTTATTTTTGTGTATTAGGACTCCCATGATTGAGCAATCTCCTGAATCTTTAAGCGATATCGAAATTTTAGACATTTTACAGTCTATGAAAAAAGATAAGCTGGATACGGAAGCAAATGAGATCATCCGTAATGGGGGGAAAGCTGGGCGTCAAGAAGCACATAAACAGGCTTTGGTTGCACTGAATACCAGCTTTGAGGACAAGTTTGTCGAAGCTGTAACTTTGGCATTGGGTCTGAATTCAGGTCAGGCTAAAAAAATTCGTTATAAAAAAGACCGTATCCGTATTTTAAAAGCCCGTGGCATTGATTATTTAGCGATTGACGGTGCAGAAACCGCACAGGTATTGGCTCAAGTTGCACAGGCTATTGGTCGTGAAGATGCAACAGTAACCCATGACTTGCACAATATTTTTCCATTCTGGAAAGAGGGCTGGCCAATGGTTCAATTCGACAATGCATACAAAATTCTAGCCGAAGATATTAGCATCCATTATCAGGCGACATTGGATACCTTATTGGCACAACTTGGTGGAAACTAAGCGCGGATAATCGCCAGTTCTACTCATTAATCAAACATAACAAGGAATGTTAGTTTATGAGTTCATTACCTCATATTCCACCTGAAGCATTAGATGTATTACGTGAAGGACAACTGATCGAGGCCATCAAGATTACCCGTGAGCAAACCGGGTTGGGGTTAAAAGAATCAAAGGATTTAATCGATCAGTATTTGCAAGCTCATCCTCAAGAGCAGGCACGTGTGCAGGAGCAGGTGGCACAGCGTAGCCGTGGTGGCGTAAAGGTTGTGGTCTTTATTGTGGTGTTACTGACCATTCTGATTTGGTTTGTTATGAAATAAAGAAAGCCCGTTAAACGGGCTTTTTTTTTGACTTTTACTTAGTCTTCAGACTGAATAATCGTGTCATTTTCCTGACTTGGTAAAACTTGCGTTACCAATAACTGGTCAATTTTATAATGGTCAATATCGACCACTTCAAACTTGAAGCCCGCATATTCTACGGCATCCGCAGGACGCGGGATCTTGCGTAGGCGATACATGATAAAGCCGGCAATGGTTTCATAATTCTCATTTTCAGGAAATTCTTCAATTTCCAGAACATGCTTGACGTCTTCAATCGGTGTGCCCCCATCAATGAGCCAGGAATGATTGTCCCGCTTAATGATCTGCTGTTCTTCATCCATTGGCGTTACCCAATCGCCCATGACGGTGATCATGATGTCACTTAGTGTAATCACCCCGACTACCAGTGCATATTCATTAATCACGACTGCAAATTTCTCTTTGGTCGAACGGAAGCGGTCGAGCAATTCTGACAGGGTCAGGGTATCTGGAATCATTAACACATTACGAATGGTCGATTCATTCAGTTGTGTGAATGACTGTTTATTCAGAATACGCACCAGAATATCTTTGGCGTCGACATAGCCAATCACCTGATCAATATGTTCATTACAGACCAGAAATTTTGAATAAGGGTATTCACCCAGTTTTTGACGAATACTGTCTTCAGGTTCTGTGAGGGTGAAAAACACCACATTTTCACGGGTGGTCATACTTGAAGGAACGGTACGTTCCTCCAGTTCAAATACGTTTTCAATGAAATGGTGTTCCTGCTTTTGTAGTACTCCCGCTTGTGCACCTGCATCCATGACGGCTGAAATATCGTCAAAAGTAATATTGTCATCACGAATGGTGTTGACCTTGAATAAGCGGAATAACAGATTGGCAATTGCATTGATGCCCCAAGCCAGAGGTTTGCAGATTTTAATAAAAATCTGAATCGGCTCAATCACACTGATGGCAATTTTTTCTGGCGCAATCATCGCCAGTCGTTTTGGCATCAGGTCGGCAAACAGAATGAACAAGGACGTGACCATGGTAAAGGAAAGAGCAAAACCAATGGTTTCTAGCCAAGGACCGGAATAAACCCGGACAATCAGGTCAACGAAGAACGGCCGGAAGGCTGCTTCACCGAGAATACCACCCAGGATTGCAACGGCATTTAAACCGATTTGCGAGGCTGCGAAGAAGTCAGCCGATTGTTCTTGTAGATCTAAAACTTTTTGAGCGCGGGTTTCGCCAGATTCGGCCAAAATTTTTAATTTAACTTTTCTAGCGCCAGCGAGAGCAATTTCTGTGAGTGATAAAAAGCCTGCTGCTGAAATCAGCAGGGCGATAACAATAATATTCTGGAAGAGACTCACACATCACCTGTGTTGCATATTATTATGAATATGTTGTAACACAAAAAAGAACAGAGGTAATCAAATCATTACCTCGTTATAACAATTTCGCTTAAGAAACAAGCATATCCATAGGGAATTAAATATTATTATAGAGCAATATTTTAGTATTGTGAAAATTGTGAGTTATTTAAGAGAAATTCACGATTCTCTTCCTCAATCATCTGGCGTGCCACAAACAGAATAAGCTGTCTTAACCAGCGGTGGGCTGGATGATGATGGAGTAAAGGACACCATGCCATTTTTAATTCAAACTCGGGAATATAAAATGGAGGATCCTTTATAACCAGTTTTGGATTTTGGGTTTGCAAACGCGCCATACGTGTCGGCAGGGTGGCAATCAAATCTACATTTTGTGCTAACAATGCCGGCATCTGATAATGTCGGGTAAACACTGAAATTTTACGGCGCTGACCAATACGTTCTAAAGCCTGATCAATCCAGCCAAGACCTGCCTGTTTATCCGGATTGACACCGAAACCAACACCCATGCCCGTTTTTGATACCCAGATATGCTGAGCATCTAAATAGCTTTTCAGGTTTAAGTGGGTCACAGCAGGGTGTTTGTCATTTAAAATGCAGCTAAAACTATCGCGCCAAACCAGAACCTGATGGAAACTTTGTGGGATTTCATTGAAGCGGTTAATGGCAAGATCTACTTTACCTTGCTCCATGTCCCGATAAGACACATCACTCGGCGTCAAGAAATCCAGTACCACATTGGGTGCTTCCGAACGCAATGCCTTGACCAGGCGAGGGACTAAGGTAGCTTCGGCATAATCCGAGGTCATGATACGGAACACGCGCGTACTGGTATAAGGACGGAATTCGGTACGTGGCTCCAGAATCATGGAAAGATCTGACAGCGCATCGCGAATGCGCGGTTGTAATTCTAATGCACGCTCAGTCGGCGTCATGCCTTCAGAAGAGCGAATCAGGAGGGGATCATTAAACAGATTACGTAAACGACGTAAAATATTACTCATCGCAGGCTGGGTAACACCGAGTTGCTCTGCGGCGCGTGTGACATTTTTTTCACGAAGAAGTACGTCAAGATAAATTAATAAATTAAGATCGACCCGCTCCAGATTCATAAAAAAAATACCGAAAATAAAATCCTTAAATTGTGTTGAATTATGACATATCTAAAGCCTTTTGTGTAACTTAATCCTACATAAAAGCAACAGCGATAAGGCATCCGGGAAAGTTTGCCGCATTGAGGCAATCCATTGAATTAAGGCAGCTGAAATTTTGCGCGATTCTTTTTCTGATACGGGGTTGAAATAGGATAAAAATTTATATTTTTTTACGCTTTGAATGTCTGTTTTTCTGCATTTTTTGAACTGGTCAGTCTAGAAAAACCGCCTAAAATCTGGTTTTTAAGTATTTTTGTGTATTTTAAAAATAAAATAAAAACAATGTCTTATATTTGATTTTTGCGTATTTTGAAAAACGTCTATACATATATTTTTTAAGAAAATACCGAAGATTAAGCTAGAATATTGGATAAATCGCTTGCCAAAGACTAAGCTTTGAGACATGTTGATGAGGCGCTTGAAATCTAGACTAAATAAAATCAGGATTTTTAGCCCCCGTTCGATGCCAATCCTCAAAGGAATAGATCATGACTACATATCAAACAGCGATTGATGCAATCCGCGAATTAAAAGCAAAATTTGGCAATACTTGGGCAGATATTAGTCCTGAAGATGCTGCTCGTATGCAACTACAAAACCGTTTCAAAACCGGTTTGGACATTGCTAAATACACAGCTGCGATTATGCGTCGTGATATGGCTGCTTATGATGCAGATTCTAGCAAATATACTCAATCATTAGGTTGCTGGCACGGTTTTATCGCACAACAAAAAATGATTGCGAACAAAAAATACTTCGGTACAACTGAACGTCGCTATATCTACCTTTCTGGTTGGATGGTTGCTGCACTTCGTTCAGAATTTGGTCCACTTCCTGACCAATCAATGCATGAAAAAACTTCTGTTCCTGCTTTGATCGAAGAAATCTACACTTTCTTACGTCAAGCTGACGCAAAAGAACTAAACGATTTATTCCGTGCACTTAAAAAAGCACAAGAAGCAGGTGATACTGCTAAAGCAGCTGAAATCACTGCTCAAATCGATAACTTTGAAACTCATGTTGTGCCAATCATTGCGGACATCGATGCTGGTTTCGGTAACGAAGAAGCGACTTACTTACTTGCGAAGAAAATGATCGAAGCGGGTGCGTGTGCACTTCAAATCGAAAACCAAGTATCTGACGCAAAACAATGTGGTCACCAAGCGGGTAAAGTAACTGTTCCACATGAAGACTTCATCGCTAAAATCCATGCATTACGTTATGCATTCTTAGAAATGGGTCTTGATGACGGTATCATCGTTGCACGTACTGACTCTGAAGGCGCTGACTTGACTCAAAAAATCCCAGTGGTTAAAGAGCCAGGCGACATCGCTTCTCAATACATCAGCTACTTGGATACAACTGAAATTGACATCGCTGATGCTCAAGAAGATGAAATCCTGATCAAGCGTGATGGTAAATTACACCGTCCTAAGCGTTTAGCTTCTGGTTTATATCAGTTCCGTCCTGACACTCAAATTGACCGTGTGGTACTTGACTGTGTATCTAGCCTTCAAAATGGTGCTGACCTTCTTTGGATCGAAACTGCGACTCCAAACGTAGAAGAAATCGCTCACATGGTTAACCGTGTTAAAGAAGTTGTTCCAAATGCGAAGCTTGTTTATAACAACAGCCCATCATTCAACTGGACTTTAAACTTCCGTCAACAAGCTTATGACCGTTGGGTTGCTGAAGGTAAGGACGTTTCTGCATACGACCGCGCTAAATTAATGAGTGCTGAGTATGATGACAGTGAATTAGCTGCTGATGCTGATGCTAAGATCCGTACATTCCAGGCAGATGCTTCTCGTGAAGCAGGTGTGTTCCATCACTTGATCACACTTCCGACTTACCACACTGCTGCTCTTTCTACGCATGAGCTTGCACAAGGTTACTTCGGTTCTGAAGGTATGTTGGCTTATGTTGCTGGCGTACAACGTAAAGAAATCCGTGGTGGTATCGCTTGTGTTAAACACCAAGCAATGGCGGGTTCTGACATCGGTGATGATCACAAAGAAATCTTCTCTGGTGACAATGCGCTTAAAGCACATGATGATGCTAAAAACACAATGAACCAATTCGCTGCTCACTAAGCACTGAACTGATTCAAAAAGAAACCCTGCGAAAGCAGGGTTTTTTATTGTTTAAATCATTGCTTAAGGCCAGATAAATGTTCGGCTCTGTAAAAAATAAATTGTTCTATTTTTAATTATATTGAGTAGTATCTATTTAAACATTTCTATTATTTGCATGGTTGATTAACCTCTGTTAAGTAGACCCAAGTCTCAGATAGAACCCTTTGAAATCAACTGTTCAGCAGACCGGTCATTCAATCAAGAGATATAAAAAAACTGCCCTTATAGGGCAGTTTTTTTATTGCAGAAATAATAAATTATTTCTCAACACCTGCTGGTTGACCTGCAAGTTTTGCATTTGCATAGTCCCAGTTAACTAGGCTTTCTAAGAAAGTCGCGATGTATTTTGGACGTAAGTTACGGAAGTCGATGTAGTAAGCGTGTTCCCAAACGTCGATCGTCAATACAGCGATTTGACCGTGTGCAAGTGGTGTATCTGCATTGGCAGTTTTAGTAATCGATAATTTACCGTTTACTTCGTCAGCAACTAACCAAGCCCAACCTGAACCGAATTGAGTTGTTGCAGCAGCAGTGAATTCTTCTGCAAACTTTTCGTAGCTACCAAATGCTTCGTCAATTTTCGCTGCAATCGCGCCTGTAGGTTTACCACCACCATTTGGCTTCATGCTGTTCCAGTAGAATGTGTGGTTCCATACTTGAGCAGCATTGTTGAAGATACCTGCTTTAGATGCATCACCAGCAGAAGCCTTGATGATTTCTTCTAAAGTTTTACCTTCAAGATCAGTACCCTTGATTAAGTTGTTTAAGTTAACAACATAAGTATTGTGGTGTTTGTCGTGATGGTATTCTAAAGTTTCGCGAGTGATGTGTGGTGCTAGATCATCATAGCCATATGGAAGTGCAGGTAAAGTAATGGTTGTCATGTTTCATTCCTTGCAAATTTGCTGGGTTTTACATTAAGTGTTTTTATTGTAAATGATTCTGCATGCAATAGGGCAGTCTTTTAATACACAAAATATGCAAAAAATTTCCATCTGAGACATATACCATACACAAGATAGAATTAGAGCCAATGATGATTTTGGTTTATCTTTGAGCTGGCTCTAATCTACATTGATCAAGCAGAAGTTTTTAACTTTATTATTTAAAATCAATTTTTTATTGCTGTTAAAGCCGCATGGTAGCGGCGATTGACCTCATCCCAGTCCACCACATTATAAAAAGCCGCAATATATTCAGGTCGACGGTTTTGATATTTTAGATAATAGGCATGTTCCCATACATCCAGTCCTAAAATAGGGATATGACCATGCATCAGGGGCGAGTCCTGATTGGCACTGCTTTCCACCACAATTTTACCTTCAGGTGTGACACTCAGCCACGCCCATCCACTTCCGAAACGGCTAATGGCTGCTTTGGTAAATGCTTCTTTAAATGCATCAAAACCACCGAGTTGCTGGTCAATAGCTTTTGCAATATCACCTGTGGGTTCACCACCACCGTGGGGGCTCATAACGGTCCAGAACAGTGAATGGTTGGCATGTCCACCAGCATTATTGATCACCATAGGTTTAAGCTCGGCTGGCACCTCATTCACTTTGGCAACCAGCTCCTCTACAGGAAATTTTTCCCATACCGTGCCTTCAATTGCTGCATTAATATTATTGATATAGGTTTGATGATGCTTAGTATGATGAATTTCCATGGTCCTGGTATCGATATTGGGTTCAAGTGCATCATAGGCATAAGGCAGCGCAGGTAAAGAATAAGCCATGTGTTTGATTCCTTTTCTAATCAATGTAGTTTTATGAGGATGAAATTAAGCGCTTTCATTATTGATACAAAAGCAAATGAGAATCAATATCTTTTAATTTGCTTTTATCTATGTGATATGAGTTAAAAAATAAATTTTATTTATCAGTCAATTGAGAGAGGAGCAGAGGTGTGGGGATGTATTTAAAATTATGATTATAGAGATGAGCCACTATGCAATCAGGACGCTACATCATTAAGCGACCAAAAATGAATCGATGGGTGGCAGAAAATTGGAAAATAAAAAGCAGATAAAGGAATGAAATGAATTTCACTCCTTTATCTGTGCATTGGCTTAAATTGGATTGTTGAGCTCAAAATACTCAGATTCAATGGCAAACTGAGTTGCAATGGCTTGCGCCAAGCGCTGTACACCATAACGTTCAGTGGCATGATGACCACAAGCAAAATAGTGAACCCCTAACTCTTTGGCTTCATAGAAAGTACGTTCACTGACTTCACCTGAAATATAAGCATCGCAATCTGCTTGAGCAGCTTTGGCAATAAAGTCTTGTGCGCCGCCTGTACAGAAGCCAATCTTTTTGATTGCAGTTTTATCGCTCGGTAAATGAATCACATTAAAATCAAAGACAGCTTGTAACTTCGCTTTAAATTGCTCAGGATTCAGTGCATGGTCTAAATAGCCAATATTACCGATAGGATGCTTTTCACTTGGATCTAATGCTTCCAGATCGTTTAGCTTCAACAAATCGGCAATAGCGACGTTATTGCCCAAGCTTGGATGTGCATCTAGTGGCAGGTGATAGGCAATCAGGGAAATATTATTCTGGATCAGTTTTTTAATGCGATTGCCACGCATACCGGTAATCGGATAGGGTTCGCCTTTCCAGAAGTAGCCATGATGCACCAGTAAGGCGTCCGCCTGTTGAGCAATTGCGGTATCTATCGCATCTTCAGAAGCGGTCACGGCGCATAAAATTTTATTGACCTCGGCTTTGCCTTCAATTTGTAAGCCATTTGGTGCATAGTCTTTAAACTCGTTTGCTTTTAAAGTTTGATTACACCAGTGCACAATATCACGCAAATTTGCCATGCGATTCCTCAAATGATTAACAGCTTGTATAGACGTCAATAAAAACATATTTTTAAATGTAACTAAAGCTAGACAAAACTTTTTTAACTTTTGCATTGATTTTAAGCAATTTACTTTACAATAGTGGAAACTTCCAGTTCTTCAATAAATTACGTACATCACATAATTTCGCCTAGAGGATAATAGACGTGCGCCGTGCATTTACATGGTTACCTTGGGTATTACTCATTCTTGTTATATTTAGTTTTCTGGCTTGGCAGAAATCACATCAACCGAAACCGACTGTTGCGGCTGATGGGGTAAAAATGCCGGCAGAAAAGGTTGAGCCTCTCATTGATACATCACGTGCCGGTGGGGTGGTTTCCTATAGTGCTGCGGTCAAAGTGGCTGCGCCTGCTGTGGTAAATATTTTTACCACGCAGAAAGTAAAACAGATGAATCATCCATTATTGAATGATCCTGTATTTCGCGAGTTCTTTGGCAATCAGGTGCCGCAACAGCCTCAAAATGAAAATAGTCTGGGTTCTGGGGTGATTGTTCGTGCAGATGGTTATATCCTGACCAATAATCATGTGATTGCTCAGGCTGAACATATTGTAGTGGCACTGCATGATGGTCGCCGTGCTGAAGCAAAAGTGATTGGTACAGATCCTGATACGGATCTGGCTGTGATCAAGATCGAGTTAGATAAATTGCCAGTCTTGCCATTCAAATTGAGTGGTAACGAAGTCGGTGATGTCGTGCTCGCGATTGGTAATCCATTTGGTGTCGGCCAAACCGTAACCCAAGGGATCATCTCAGCGACGGGCCGTTCTGACTTGGGGATCAATACCTATGAAGACTTTATTCAAACCGATGCGGCAATTAATCCGGGTAATTCGGGTGGTGCATTGATTGATGTTGCGGGCAACCTGATTGGTGTCAATACTGCAATTTTCTCTCAATCTGGCGGTTCATTGGGGATTGGTTTTGCGATTCCTGCCAAGGTTTGTCAGCAAGTGCTTAATTCAATCCTGAAAGATGGTCGTGTCGTGCGTGGCTGGTTAGGCATTAGCTTAATTCCAAATAATCTGGATGAAGATGTATTGGCTGCTAAACCGATAGGGGTTACCGTTGCCGATGTATTGCGTGACGGGCCTTCAGACGTAGCTGGAATTAAGCGTGGTGACAAGATTATTCAAGTCAATAACGAGCAGATTTCTTCCGCTTCACATTTAATCAATTATGTGGCTTTGCAAGATCCAGGCAGCCTGATTGATGTGATTGTCGAGCGTGACGGTAAGCAGCAAACCTTGCAAGTGAAAGTGGGTGAGCGTAAAGTACAGCAAAATGCGCAATCTCAATATATTCCGTTGCCGAAACATCAATAATAAAGTTGATGCGCTTTATCTAAAAAAGGGTCGCTTAAAGCGGCCCTTTTTATGGCTGCAATAAAAAAAGCTTGCTGACAGTAGGTCAACAAGCTTTTTGCGTTTTATAGGTTTTTTATTTTTCATTAGACCATCTAAATTTTATCGTTTTATGACAATTTTTTGATCATTAGATGACAAGTGTAAAACGCTGCAATAAGTATTTAGTGCGCACAGAACGCTTGATTAAAATATTCAAACAGATCAGGTGTTTGAAACCAGATCAAGATCGAAATACTGATTAAACAAAGAATAAAGCCTATCAGTATAATTTTGAAATTTCGTTCAAGATTAGTCATGAATAATAGCCTCTTCATTGACGAAAAGATGAATGACCACACCAAAAGCACTTAAAAGTAAGCAGGCAAGCCAGATCATATTGTAGTTACCGGTCATGTCGTGGTTGATACCCCCTAACCAGCCTCCAAAAAATGAACCGATTTGGTGAGTAAAAAACACAATGCCACTCAACATCGATAAATATTTTACGCCAAACATATTGGCAACAATACCATTGGTTAAAGGTACCGTTGAAAGCCAGAGTAATCCCATAATGATCCCAAAACTATAAACCGTAAATACATTGAGTGGTAATAACAGGAAGGCGATGATTGCGACGCCGCGTAAGCCGTACAACAACATTAGCAGTTTCGGTTTTGAATAACGGTCACCTAACCAGCCAGCACCGTAGGTTCCTACAATATTGAACAGGCCTACTAGCGCTAAAAATACGGTGCCTGTGGTGGCATCAAAGCCATGATCGATTAAGTAACCCGGTAAATGCACACCTAAAAATACCACCTGAAAGCCGCAGACCAGAAAACCTAAGGATAACCACCAGAAAGGTTTGTGCTTACCGGCAATATGGAGGACCTGTTTAAAGCCGAGACTAGGTTGATTCAGTGCCTTCGGTGCTGTAGGGCTAGGAGATTTTAATAACCATGCCAAAGGTACAATCAAGGCTATAGCGAATGCACTGACTAGGAGTGCGGAGGACCAGCCAATACTTTTGAGTAATAGTAGGGTGGATGGCAACATGATAAATTGACCAAATGATCCTGCTGCACTGGCAATCCCCATCACCATACTGCGTTTTTCTGGCGGGGCTGCACGACCAACGGCTGAAAGCAGCACGGTAAATGAAGTTGCCGATAAGGCTAATCCAATCACAAGCCCCAAACTGAGATTGAGCAGAACTCCCGTCGAACTGAATGCCATCATCACCAAGCCAATTGCATAGAGTGCGCCGCCTGCTGCAACCACTTTCTTGGTGCCATATTTATCGGCAATTGCACCTGTGAAGGGCTGAGCTGCACCCCAAATCAGGTTTTGTAAGGCGATGGCAAAACTAAAAATATGATGTCCCCAGCCAAATGCATCACTCATTGGGACAAGGTATAAGCCAAAGCCGTGACGTACGCCGAGGGAAAGTGCAAGAATAAGTGCACTTCCTATCAGCATATAAATCAATTGTTTCGAGAATTGTGGATTTGACATTGTTGTTATGATCATGGAATAAGTGAAAAGTATTTTAAAATACTTCTATTTATATTTCGATTCTAAAAAATGATTAGCGTTCTATTTGTTTGAGTAAATTGTTTACTATTAGAAATATCAGGAAATAAAAAAGCAGCCTTCGCTGCTTTTTTTATAAGCTAAGATGCTTAGAAACGATAGCCGACACCTGCATAACCTAAAATAGGGTTAATCTCGATATCAGTTTTTGCACGAATAAGTTCACCATATTTATTATCGTTAACAGTGATAGTTGCTTCACCAGTCAGGTGGGCATAAGAAACAGAACCAACCGCAAACCAACGATCATTAAAGTCATATGTAAAACCTGCTGTGGCAATCGGTGCAAATGCATCCGAAGCTTCTAATTTGACTTTTGGATCTCCTGAACTGGTTTTCTGGTCCAAAGCAGCGCCAGCTTTACCGTCTTTGATATTGACAATCATATGTCCAGCGTTGATTAAATCGCGCTCAATTTCAGAATTAATCTTGAGATCATTGAAATAAGCATACATTAATCCTAGCCCCACATAAGGTCGGAATTTATTAACGCCTGTTTTACCGAAATGGTATTGGAATTCAAAAGCTGGAGTCCATGCGCGAGCTGTTGCTGCTGTACCATGCGATTCAAGGTCAGTAATAAAAATTTGCTTTTCTAAGTCGATTGAAGGGAGGTCGATACCTCCAATAATTGGAAGATCAATAGATGGGTGAGCCTTTGCTGTTAATGGCGCATAAATTTGCCCTTTACCTTGGATGTCAACTTTTGGTGGAATGCCTGCTTTTACTTCAAATGAAACATTATCTGTGAAAAAATAGTTGGTCATAATGCCCAAAGTCATTACATCATCTGCTTCCAGTCCCGTACCAGGATTGTTCCATTCATCTAAACCATAGATTTCAGCATTACCACTTAATGAGCCGGGCAACGTCTCTTTTCCCAAACCATCTAAAAAATTAATGAAAACTGTTGATAGATTGGGGTCCATATCTTTGGAGATACTATCTTTAACGGTTTTTATTGAAACATCGCCAACTTTGGCTTGTTCGCCTTCATTAACTGCTGTGTTCACTTTAATTGGTTGAGCTTTACCCGTTGGTTTTACATATAGAGCACCGACTGAAACCGAAAAGCGTTTAAACCCATCACCATCTTTCAGACTGAAATAAGGTGAGTCTGCAAAAGTAATTGTTGGTAGGGCACATAAGCCTGTAAGCAGGCAAGCAAATGACTTCTTCATCATCTTGGGACTCCATGTCCTAAAGTTTGTAAGGATTTTTCTTGCGCCCACGATAACTCTTTTTGAGACATCCTTTGTTTAGTTAAAATTTATAATTGTTATGCTTATGAAAAAATTTGTTTGATTTAGATAAATTGATGAAGAAATTGTGAAGATACAAAAAAAGCCACCGAAGTGACTTTTTTATAAAAAAATTAAACAAAATAAGTTACATAAAACGAGATAAATCCTCTTCAGGACGCGCGGTTAATACTTCAATACCTGTTTTGGTTACCAAAATCGTATGTTCATATTGGGCCGATAATTTGTGATCTTTTGTGACAACGGTCCACTTATCACCTAAAAGCTTGGTTTGCCAAACACCTGCGTTGACCATTGGTTCAATGGTAAAGGTCATGCCTGCTTCCAGACGCATACCTGTACCTTTTTGCCCATAATGCAAAACTTGTGGTTCATCATGGAACACATTGCCGATACCATGACCACAATATTCACGGACGACACTAAAACGTTCAGATTCCACATATTGCTGAATAGCATAGCCGACATCACCCAGATATGAACCGTCTTTTACCGTAGCCATGCCACGATACATGGCTTCCTGAGCCACTGAACACAAGCGGTTTGCAAGAATAGAGGTTTCACCGCCCACGATATACATCATGTTGGTATCGCCATGATAGCCCTCTTTAATGACTGTTACATCGATATTAAGAATATCGCCGTTCTTTAAGATTTTATTTTCAGACGGAATACCGTGACAAACCACATGGTTGACCGAAGTACAAATAGAATGCTGGAAAGCAGGGCGACCTGGTGCTGCGCCGTAGCCGACACAGGCCGGAATTGCTTGCTGAACATTTTCAATGTGATTGCGACAGATGGTATCTAGTTCTAGTGTGCTCACGCCCGCTTTAATATGCGGTTTAATCATGTCTAGAACTTCAGCCGCCAATTTGCCAGCAACACGCATCTTTTCAATTTCTTCAGGTGTTTTGATTAATCGACGAGGGGCTGTATAAGTTGTATTCATGATCTCTAAAAACTTTTGGTAATTTGCAAGCGTCTATGGTATAAATAGCCGCCTATTTTATCAAATGCTTTTCGTGAATATATTTTACGAAATTCTCTGATGATAATAGTCGTAAAAAATCCGCACATATATCGACACATTACTCTGGGTGCCTAGCAATAGGTGGAGAATGCGGATATATGGAGGCCTAACCCAAACTTTAAGGTAAAGAAAATGGCAGATTACAACGTAAGCATGCGCGACCTTCTTCAAGCAGGCGCACACTTTGGTCACCAAACTCGTTTCTGGAACCCAAAAATGCGTCAATACATTTTTGGCGCGCGTAACAAAATTCACATCATCAACCTTGAACATACTGTTCCTGCGTTAAATGATGCTTTGAACTTCGTTAACAACCTAGCGAGCAAAAAGAACAAAGTATTATTCGTTGGTACAAAACGAGCTGCTTCTAACATCATCCGTGAACAAGCTCAACGCGCTGGTCAACCATATGTAGATCACCGTTGGTTAGGTGGTATGTTGACGAACTGGAAAACACTTCGCCAATCTATCAACCGTTTAAAAGATCTTCAAACTCAATCTCAAGACGGTACTTTTGCTAAGCTTACTAAACGTGAAGCTTTAGAGCGTACTCGTGAGATGGAAAAACTTGAACGTGCTTTAGGCGGCGTTAAAAACATGGGTGGTTTACCTGACGCATTATTTGTAATCGACGTTGATCACGAAGCGATTGCAATCAAAGAAGCGAAAAACTTAGGTATTCCTGTAATCGGTATCGTTGATACAAACTCTAACCCAGACAACGTTGATTACGTTATTCCGGGTAACGACGATGCGATCCGTGCAGTAACTTTGTATGCTTCTGCTATGGCTGATGCGATTCTTGCTGGTAAAGAATATGCTCAATCACAAGCAAATGCACAAGCAAAAGGCGACGACGCTGCTAAAGACGCTTCTGAGGCTTAATGCGTTTTGACGCAAGCTTGTCATTTTTGCGACATGTAATGGTGGCAAATTAAAGCGTCGAGATTGCAAACGGCCCAGAGATTCTTTGGGCCGTTTTTGTTGAACAGATTTATTTTCTACCGATTTTAGGAGAACAACATGACTGCAATTACTGCAAGCATGGTAAAAGAATTACGTGACCGTACTGGTCTTGCAATGATGGAATGCAAAAAAGCATTAACAGAAGCTGGTGGTGACGTCGAACTTGCGATTGATAACCTTCGTAAATCAGGTCAAGCAAAAGCTGCTAAAAAAGCAGGTAACATTGCTGCTGATGGCGCGATCACGATCCTCCAAGACGGTAACAAAGCAATTCTTGTTGAAGTTAACTGTCAAACTGACTTCGTTGCAAAAGACGAAAACTTCAAAAACTTCTCTGACAAAGTTGCTGCTGCTGCACTTGCTGCAAATGAAACTGATGCTGCGAAAATTGCTGAACTTAAACTTGAAGACGGTTCAACTGTAGAAGAAGCGCGTGTTGCACTTGTTCAAAAAATCGGTGAAAACATCCAGGTTCGTCGTGCTCAAATCGTTGAAGGCGAAAACTTGGCTGTTTACAAGCACGGTTTAAAAATCGGTGTTGTTGTTTCTTACACAGGTGATGCTGATACTGGTAAAGGTATTGCAATGCACGTTGCTGCATTCAACCCAGTTGCGGTAAATGCAGAAGCTGTTCCAGCTGACTTGATCGCTAAAGAGAAAGAAATTGCTGAAGCGAAAGCATTAGAATCTGGTAAACCAGCGAACATCGTTGAGAAAATGGTAACTGGTTCAGTTGAAAAATACTTGAACGAAGTTGCTCTTGATCGTCAAATGTATGTTATTGACAATGACAAGAAAGTTGCTGATGTATTGAAAGCGACTGGTACTGTTGTCGCTCAATTCGTTCGTTTCGAAGTGGGTGAAGGTATTGAGAAGAAAGCTGAAATGAGCTTTGCAGAAGAAGTTGCTGCTGCTCAAGCTGCTGCGAAGTAATTCGTATCTTCTAAAAAAACCCGGTCATTTTGACTGGGTTTTTTTTATTGTCTATTAAAAAGCCCACTTCAGCAAATGGACTTTTTTATATCATTTAAGGCTTATTCAGCTTCTTTTTTAAGCTCGTATTTGCTTGCCAATTCACCTGTAATTTCTTTACCTTCGGTATCTAAAGCTTTCAGGTAACCTTCAGCAACGAAATATTTACGGCCATCACCGGCTTTATCCAATGTGATGACTGAGGTATTTTTGCTATCAAAGGCGAAGCTACCTTTGGTTTCGAAGGCTTTACCATCACCTTTGCCTAAATATTTTTCTTTCAATTCATAGGTCTTGTCTTGATTCAGTTCAAGCTCAGTCTCAATACCTTCACAGTCAGCGCATGGAAGGACACCCTTATAGGTACCATCCCAGTCGAGTGAGTTTTCAGCTGTGTGTGCACTGTCAACAGCTTCATGCGTTGTTTCTGTTGTGGTTGCTGCTGGTGGGGTTTGTTCATCAGTTTTTGGTGTTTCTGCCTTGTTACAGGCTACAAGGAAAACCGATGCTAGAGAAATGGCAATAATTGATTTTTTCATCTTGGATATAACCTTATTCGAAAGTATTGATACCCAAGTTATTAGATTTTAAAAAGAAATGGAAGTAAGGGAATGTAAGGGTTGTTTAACCTTTGGTAAAGCAAGACAAGCTTAACCTTGTCTTGCCTTGAAGCGTGGATTTGATTTGCAGATTACAAATAGCTTGCCACGACGCTTTACAATCTGACAATCAGCACTACGGCGTTTTGCACTTTTAAGGGATGAACAGACTTTCATTGTGGTTCTCTAGATTTAATGTAATGTTATAATATTGCATTAAGTTTATGTTGTAAAGTTTGTCTTATGGTTGAAAGCCTAAATGACGGGACGTTAGAAATAAAAAGCCCTTATCGTTTAATACGGGCTTTTTGAATTTAGAGCAAGGCATGAACTCGCGTCTCCAAGTTTGGCAAGGGGACTAGCTGTTTTTAAATTGCTATAGATAAATTGAGAACATCTATATTGAATTCTTATCCTTAATTTGGAGACGATAACAGGTGTTATAAAATATCATTTGGTCTTAGCGAAAAATTGATGTGTTCACGTACTAATATTTGCATGGTTGGAATAATATTTCGAATATCGCCACGTCTCCACTGAAAAGCATAATGCAGTGAAGGGAGTGGAGGATGACTTTCAAGTTGAATCAGTGTGGAATCTGCACCATTTTCCATCCAGCCTTTGGGTAAAAAACCAATCCCAACACCTTCTCGAATCATGCCGGCAACAGCACTCCAGTTATTACAGGTAATACGTTTAATTTCATGAATATTCTGGCTTAATAGCCAGTCATCCAGAATACGGGTTGTTCCCGCACCAGCGGGTAGGGTAACCAGTGTATGTTGAGTTAATAGACTGATTAAATCTTGGGGTGAGTCCTGAGCGAGTAAAGGCTCGGCGATCATCCATACAAAATCAGCTTTGGTAATGGACTGAGAGAGAATACTGCTTTTAGAAGACCGGCCCGCCATGATGGCAAAATCGAGCTCGCCTGCATCCAGTTTCTGTTCAAGCACTGCACCTACATCTACATAGGGTTCTAGATGTAATAGGGGATGCTGTTTCTGGGCAATGGCAATAAATTTAGGTAACCAGGTCAGTGCGGATAATTCACCCACACCAAACTTTAGTCTTCCATTCAAGCCTTTCTGTTGGTTCGTAAAGGTGGTTTGTAGGGTGATGACGGCTTCAAGCACATTGCTGGCCATGCTTAAAAGACGCTCTCCGTCCTCGGTTAAAACGGCACGATGCCCACGCCGATCAAAAAGTTGATGATCTAAAATACATTCTAACTCATGAATCCTTTGTGATAACGATGAAACAGAGATATGCAGGCGTTGTGCTGCGATTGCAAAATTATCACATGTCGCAGCCCAGTAAAAAGCTTCCAATTGCTTGATGGTCGGAGATGACATTGTTCGATTTTTCCGAATAACCTTGTTTAAATAATATCGCTTTTCTTTATGTTGCTCTATCACTATAAAGTAGATAGTGGAATATGGATGAGCGATGTATGGACGTAAATAAGCAAAATATTCAGGCAGGAGCGATGCATTCTAAGCACCAGCCTAAAATTCTGGACGATATTTTATGTTTACAAGATTTTGAGGCAAAAGCACGTCGAAAACTCCCTCGACCGATCTTTGGTTATATTGCTGGCGCGGCAGAAGATAATACGAGCCTGCAGGATAATCGTACAGTTTTTAAAGATTATCGTTTTATCACGCAGGTCTTGACAGATGTTTCTCGGCGAGATCAAAAAGTAGAACTGTTTGGAAAGACCTATCACGCTCCGTTTGGCATCGCACCCATGGGCTTAAATGCATTGTCAACTTATCGGGGAGATGTGGTGTTAGCACGGGCTGCACAGGCTGCCAATATTGTTTCAATTATGAGTGGTTCATCCTTGATTCCATTGGAAACTGTAGCAAAAGCTGCACCAGATACATGGTTTCAAGCTTATCTTCCTGGGGATACCGCACGTATTTTGGCCTTGCTGGAGCGGGTAAAGCATGCGGGTTTTCAGACCTTGGTGATCACGGTAGATATCCCTGTTTCTGCCAATCGTGAAAATAATGTGCGTACAGGTTTTTCGACGCCCCTGCGTCCAAGTTTACGGTTGGCTTGGGATGGGCTGACCCGCCTTTCCTGGTTATTTGGGACTTTCTGCCGGACATTGATGCAGCACGGAATGCCTCATTTTGAAAATTCCTTTGCAACAAGAGGTGCGCCGATCTTATCTGCAAATGTGCTTCGTGATTTTTCTGCCAGAGATCATTTGAACTGGGAACATTTCAAGCAGATCCGCGAGTATTGGCAAGGAAATTTGGTGATTAAAGGCGTGCTCAGTGTTAAAGATGCCCGTCTTGCAAAAGACATGGGGGCAGATGGCATCATTTTATCTAATCACGGTGGTCGTCAGCTGGATGGTGCCACTTCACCGATGCGAATTTTACCAGATGTGGTTCAGGCATTAGGTTCAGATTATCCGGTCATGATTGATAGTGGTTTTAGACGGGGTTCAGATGTGCTCAAAGCCATCGCATTAGGAGCAAAGATGGTCTTCGTTGGACGACCTTTTAATTATGCAGCCGCTGTGGCAGGGGATGCAGGGGTTGAGCATGCGATTAACTTGTTACGTGATGAAGTCGATCGCAATATGGCAATGTTAGGTGTTAATCGTTGTGATGAGCTGAATCCCGATATGCTTATCCATTGTTGATCTCCAGATTAGCCCGTCTTTTTACTTTTAATTATCCGCTTGAATGATGACCTGTCTTATAGATGGAAACTATAGGCGATAGGGGTCATGTGCCTTAAATAAAGGATTATCAATATGCAAAATGTTTATGAGACAGAACAAGAAAAAGCCAAACGCCTAAAGAAAGTGGCAACAGCGACCATTGTGGGTTCAATGTTGGAATGGTACGACTTCTACTTGTATGCCACGATGGCCTCTATTGTTTTTAGTAAAGTTTTTTTTGATAAATCTGATCCGAGTACAGCGGCGATTGCGGCCTTTGCAACCTTTGCAATCGGATTTATTGCCCGACCATTTGGCGGTATATTTTTTGGTTTTTTTGGCGATCGTTATGGTCGTAAGAAAATGCTTTATATTACCTTTTTGCTTATGGGCTTATGTACCGTTTTTATCGGCTTAATTCCTGGTTATGACACGATTGGGATTTGGGCGCCGATCTTGTTAGTTTTTTTCCGGATTATTCAAGGGCTTGGTGCAGGAGCTGAGTTTGCCGGAGCGGCAATTACCTCCTATGAGCATGCATCAGATGAAAAACGTGGTCGTCAGGGCGCCTGGCCAGCATTGGGTCTGAATTTAGGCTTATTATTATCCTCACTCACTATTTTCCTACTCACTTTAAACGGGGATGAGTTTTTATTAAATGGCGGTTGGCGTATTCCATTTTTACTCAGCTTTGTATTAGTGCTTGTCGGAATTTGGGTCAGAAAAAATTTACCTGAAACGCCAGATTTTGAGCAAAAAATTAATGATGATTCAGAAATTAGAACTGAAAATCCTTTTAAAAGTTTACTGAAGGCGAATCTAAAAGGCATCTTGGTGGTTTTGATTGTCGCAATTGGATATAACGCGCTCAGCTATATTTTTAAAACCTTCTCATTGGCTTATTTGACACAGTTTAAAGGGGTAACAGCTCATGTTACTTCCTTGTCGATTACCATTGCCAGTTTGGTTGCCATTGTCACTGTGCCATTGTTTGGGTGGCTATGCGATTACTGGAGTAGTAAAAAAGTTCTGATCTTAGGAGGGCTTTTATCACTATTATTTGCATATCCATTTATGAAATTACTGGAGACAGGTCAGGATATCTTTATCTATGTGGCAATTGCGATAGGAACCGGTATTTTGGCACCCATGATGTTTGCTTCGCAGAGCTCATTTTTATGCCGACAATTTTCAGTGGAGAATCGCTCTACTGGCGTGAGTTCTAGCCGAGAAATTGGTACGGCTATTGCGGGTGGTTTGGCTCCATTAGGTGCGTTGAGCATGGTTGCAGCATCGCCAACACATTCAACAGCCAGTGTCATCATGATTTTAATTACTGCAGCAGTCTTTGTTGTGGTTGCTGCGTTATGTGATCAGGGTTACCGGTTCTCTAAACATAAAAATTAATTTCTGGCCCAAAGCTCTGTTGAAACCTGAATAAGGACGGTGAAGTAAAAAGTTTTAAACAGTGTTTGTTATGGGGTTGGGCATTTAAATATATCAATAAAAAAGCCCTTATCTTTCGATAAGGGCTTTTTTGAATTTGGAGCGGGAAACGAGACTCGAACTCGCGACCCCAACCTTGGCAAGGTTATGCTCTACCAACTGAGCTATTCCCGCAATAGGACGCATTATAGAGAGTTTCATTCAACTGTCAACTCTCTATAATGCTAAGTGTTGAATTAATCAGCACGTCGCCAGATTGTGCCTTGGCGTGTATCTTCCAAAACTACACCCTGATCAAGTAAAGACTGGCGGATGCCATCAGCTTTCGCAAAATCCTTGGCTTTTTTCGCGTCAACACGTTGTTGAATGAAGTCTTCAATATCAGCATCAGAGAGGCTTAAGGCTTCCTGACCAATATCCGATTTCAGGAACTCATCTACATTATGCTGAACCAGACCCAGAATATCAGTTAAATGACGCAGGGTAGAGTAAAGAGCCGTTGCCTGCTCCGCTTGCTCTTCTTTCACCGCACGGTTGAGTTCTTTGTTGAGTTCAAACAGGACCGCCATTGCTTCAGCAGTATTGAAATCATCGCACATTGCATTGTTAAAGCGTTCAACAAAGTTCTGTTCTAAAGTCTCAATCGTTTTTTGACCATAGACTTGCTGATAGGCTTTGAAAGAATGATAGAAACGGCTAAGTGCTGTTTTTGCTTCTTTTAAGGCCACATCAGAGAAGTTAACTGGACTGCGATAATGCGACGACACAATGAAGTAGCGAATCACTTCTGGATGAAACTTCTCCATCACATCACGAATGGTAAAGAAGTTGCCTAAAGACTTAGACATTTTCTCACCATCGACATTGATGAAACCGACATGCATCCAGTAATTCACATATTGTTCGCCAGTTGAGGCTTCACTTTGTGCGATTTCGTTTTCATGATGCGGGAACATGAGATCTGAACCCCCACCATGAATATCGAAATGATTGCCCAGGCAGCAAGTCGACATCGCAGAACATTCAATATGCCAGCCTGGACGGCCATTGCCCCAAGGCGAAGCCCACGCAGGTTCATTTTCCTTGGCATGTTTCCACAGCACAAAGTCAAAGGGATGTTTCTTTTCAACTTCGACATCCACACGTTCAGATGCACCCGCTTGCATGTCTTCCAGTTTACGGCCAGATAGACGACCGTATTTGTCGAATTTGCTGACTTCAAAATAAACATCGCCATTGCTGGAAGGGTAAGCAGCACCTTTATCAACCAAGGTGTTAATCATGCTTTGCATCTGATCAATATATTCAGTTGCTTTGGGTGCTTCATCTGGTGCCGCACAGCCTAGGTTGGCTGCATCTTCATTCATGGCATCGATAAAACGTGCTGTGAGCTGCTGAATGCTTTCACCATTTTCGTTGGCACGCGCAATGATCTTGTCATCAATGTCGGTAATGTTGCGAATATAGCGAACTTTCCAGCCTTGGCTACGTAAGAAACGAATGATGTAGTCAAATGCAACCATAACCCGAGCGTGCCCGATATGACAGTAATCGTAAACCGTCATACCACAGACATACATATCGATTTGACCTTCTTTGCGGGGGACAAATTCAACTTTTTTACGTTGCTCAGAGTTATATAGAACAAAAGGTTGCATAAGGGTTTTCAAACACTCTACAAAAATCGTTATTCATCATAACGTATGCACCATATTTCATAAAGTTATCGGCAGAAAAAAGATGGCTTTAGTTTGCAATATTTTCTTTATTCAAAGCGGATTTGACGGATCGTTCGAAGTTGGGCTTTTTTGGCAAAATAATAGTAGATCATAGCAGTTGCCAAGATACCCACCAGCCAGGAGATATCCACATTACCTAGCATGGTCGCGATGTGACCTGTATAAACCTTGCTATGAATAAAGGGAAGTTGTAATAACACGCCCATGACATAACAACCAATGCCGATTCGATTCCAGCGACCATATTTTCCATCCGGGTCGTAGAGTGCCGCGACATCACATTGTTCTTTAGAGATAAAATAGTAGTCTACAAGGTTGATTGCGCTCCAGGGAATGAAGAAGGTGAGCAAGAACAGAATGAATGCTTTAAAGGTATTTAAAAAAGTATGTTCACCCAGAATTGCGATGATGGTGGAAATGGCAACCATAGCCAGTACCACACCTAAACGAGTCATTCTTGAAATGTGATATTCAGGTTTGAAACTATTCCAAATGGTTGCAATACACATAAAACAACCATAGGCATTCAGGGTGGACAGGGTTACTTTACCAAAGGCAATACTGAAATAGAGGAAAGTGATGATCAGTGCAGCTGCATTCATTCCCACAACATATTGCACTTCATTTCCAACAAAGCCACCTTGTGAGATTTGTGCAATCAATACACCTAAGGTCATGGAGATTTGTGAACTGAGCAGCGAACCTAGGCCAACAGCGAGAAAGACACGGCTGGAGGAGGTGTTTGATGGTAGATATCTTGAATAATCAGCAACATAAGGACCGAATGAGATTTGCCATGAAGCAGAAAGGGAAATCGCGAGTAAAAATGAGGACCAGCTAAATTTTTGAACAGCAATTAACTCTGAAATGTTTGAATGAGTTAAAATTTGAGTCAAAATGATGACAAAGGCAATCAGCCCGATAATACTTGCAACCTTTCCAACCCAGTGAATTAAACGATAGCCAATGGTGGTAAAGATCACAATAAACGCGGCATAGATTAAAATTCCAGTGCTATTGCTGACGTGAATAAGTTGCGCAATCGCTTTACCTGCAAGGACTTCCCCCGTGGCTGTAAAACCGATATACATGAGGCAAACCAAGAAAATTGGAATACAGGCACCATATACACCAAATTGAACACGGCTTGAGATCATTTGTGGAAGGCCGAGTTTAGGGCCTTGAGCTGCATGCAATGCCATCACGATGGCACCGAAGCACTGTCCAATCAATAAACCAATAATCGACCAGAAAACATCTCCACCAAGGACCACAGCCAAAGCACCGGTAACGATTGCCGTGATTTGTAAATTGGCGCCGAACCATAAAGTAAATTGCCCAAAAACACTGCCATGTCTTTCTTGTTCGGGAATGAAATCAATACTGCGATTTTCAATAAATTGATGTTTTTCTCTCTCATCCAATGAGCTCATTGTTATACGCCTTATCCTTGGAGCACTGCTTGTCGCTAAAAATACATGCGGTATTAAAATACATGCATGTATATAATGATATGAATATGTATATACAACTTGAGTTATATGTGAGCAATTTTATTTGTGTTAAAAAAGGTAATTCCCAGATTTTTGATTTAGCCAAGGTTTCTATATAGATGCATAAGGCTGAAGTTTTAAATTGAATAGCACGAGGCAAGGGAAGAGCGCTGCCAGAAGTCTCTCCATTTTTCATGAAAACTTATACATTTAGAAACGTGCAGAATTCACAGTTATGTTAGAATCGCCTTCATTCTTTTGATTAAAATCATCTGCCGATTGGTAGATTGAGTATTATTTTGAGTCAAGCTCATATGTCACACGCCATAAATTTCCAGAAAAGCGCAATAGAAACCTTGCGTATTGAGCAGCAAGCGATTGAAGTGCTCGCCACCCAGATTAATCAACATTTTGATCGTGCATGTGAAATATTATTGCAATGCCAAGGTCGTGTGGTCATCACGGGGATGGGGAAATCGGGTCATATCGGTCGTAAAATGGCGGCAACCTTTGCATCGACAGGTACACCTTCATTTTTTATGCACCCAGGTGAAGCGGGGCATGGCGATCTGGGCATGCTGGTGCGTGGCGATGTACTTATTGCGATTTCAAATTCGGGCAAGAGTGATGAAATCATGATGTTGATGCCACTGATCAAGCATTTAGGCGTGCCACTAATCACGATTAGCCGTGATGATAAAGGGCCAATGCCACAAAATGCAGATGTTGCATTAACACTGGGCGCTGCTGATGAAGCGTGCCCTCTAGGATTGGCACCAACCTCAAGTACAACTGCCACATTGGTACTCGGTGATGCTTTGGCGGTTGCGCTACTGGAAGCACGTGGCTTTACCGCAGATGACTTTGCGCGTTCGCATCCGGCAGGCGCATTGGGGAAACGTTTGCTGTTGCATGTGAAGCATCTCATGCATACCGGTACAGAATTACCAAAAGTACGTCCAGATACACCGATGAATAAAGTGCTCTATGAAATCTCGGATAAGCGTCTTGGTTTAACTACTATTGTTGATGAGCATGACACCTTATTGGGTATTTTCACTGATGGTGACTTGCGTCGCATGATTGACCAGCAACAAGGTTTTGATGTCAATCTTGCGGTTTCTGAAGTGATGACTAAAAATCCGTTCACCATTTCTCAGGAAGCCCGTGCGGTGGAAGCATTGGAAAAAATGCATGAGAGAAAAATTAACCAGTTTGTGGTGGTGGATGACGCAAAAAAAGTGATTGGTGTGATCAGTATGCATGACCTTATTCAGGCGGGAGTAAATTAAGCCATGGCATCTTATGCTTTACAAGAACAAGCACGTCATTTACAGGCACTTGTGCTTGATGTGGATGGAATCTTAAGCGATGGCTTTGTGACCTTAACTAACTCGGGTGATGAAATTAAATCATTTGATATTCGTGATGGTCTGGGCATGAAACTGGTCCAGCAAGCGGGTATGAAAGTGATTATTATCACGGGCCGGAAAAGCCATATCGTTGAAAAACGCATGTCTGATCTTGGTGTCGATCTGGTGTATCAGGGGCGTGAAGATAAGGGAACTGCTTTGCGTGAAGCATGTACCCAGTTAGGCTTATTACCTGAAGACTGTATCTATATGGGGGATGACTGGCCGGATTTATCTGCATTTGCAATTGCCGGAATGAAAGTCACAGTTCCAAATGGTCATGAAGAAGTGCGTCGTCGTGCCAATCTGGTGACGCAGGCGATGGGTGGTCGTGGGGCTGTCCGGGAAGTCTGTGATATGTTGTTGATGGCAAAAGGTGTTTACCAAGAACTGCTTGAAAAATATCTTGCTGTACCACATTAATATAGTGTTGATTTGCTCAAAGGTTAGGTAACCCAGTTTATGGATACCAAAGTTTTATATGTTGTTGCTGTTGCAGTCGCTGCGGTGAGCGGCGGCTATTATTATTACAGTGGCAAGGCAAAAAAGCTGGATGTTGATTCAGCCAAGAATATGACTTATTCCGCACAGGGTGTTCACTTAACACAAACTGATGAGCAGGGTAATTTATATATTCGTGCTGAAGTGAAGCAGTTGCAGCAAAATATGCAACTTAAAACCTCTCAGCTGGATCAACTGAATGCAGTGATGTACAAACAGGGCAAAGCAGACGCAACCTTTTACGCAAAACAGGCAAATGGCTATGATGACAACACTAAAGTTGTCTTGCTTGGTAATGTCGTTGCGACGAAATTGTCCGATCAGGGTAAAATGGAGTTTCATACCGATGAGCTCACAGGTTACCCGAAAACAAGAGAACTCGAAACACAACATCAGGTCACCGTTCAATCACCAACGGCTGAGTTTGTGAGTCAAGGTCTCAAGGCTAATATGAATAATGGTCAATATGAATTTTACAAAATTCGAGGAAAGTATGCGCCAAGCTCTTAATTCTAAATCTCGTCTCACTTTCCTGAAACAAGTCGGCTGTGTGGCTGTGGTTGCATTATCTGCAAGCACAAGCTTTGCCTTGCCGTCAGACCGCAATCAACAGCTTTCACTGGTTGCGGATCGCGCAACCTATAACGATAAGTCTGGTGTAACCACCTATACTGGTAATGTCGTGATCGAGCAGGGCACCATGAAATTGCAGGCAGATTCACTGGTTGCAAATCTGAATAGCCGTAAAGAGATTCAAACCATTACGGCAAAGGGACGACCTGCAAAGTTCCAGCAACAAATGGATGCCAACAAAGGTCTGGCACGTGGCGAAGCCCAAAACATCGTATATAACGCTGATACCGGGATTATCACCCTAACGGGAAATGCTTACCTCTATCAGGATGGATCAAGTATTCGTGGTAATAGCCTGAAATATAGTATGAACAAAGGCGATGTCGAGGCTCAAGGTTCATCAAGTAACCGTGTGCAAATCATTATTCCACCATCAAGCTCTAAAAGCTTCCCAGGGGCACGTGATTAATGGAACAGGCAGTGCAGCAACCACAGACTTTATGTATCAAACATTTAGCGAAAAATTATAGTAAACGTTGGGTGGTAAAGGATGTGTCTTTTACCATGCAGAGTGGACAGATTGTTGGTCTGCTTGGCCCAAATGGTGCAGGGAAGACCACCAGCTTCTATATGGTTGTTGGGCTTGTACGTATGGATAAAGGTGAGATTCATTTAGATGATCTCGACATGTCTGATCTTGCGATGCATGAGCGTGCACGTAAAGGCATCGGCTATTTACCGCAAGAAGCCTCCATTTTCAGGAAATTAACCATTTCTGAAAATATTATGGCGATTTTAGAAACGCGTAAAGATTTGAACAAACAGCAACGCCAGCAACGTCTGAACGAATTGTTAAGTGATTTTAAAATTACCCATATTAAAGACTCACTGGGTATGAGTGTTTCTGGTGGTGAACGCCGCCGTGCTGAAATTGCGCGTGCACTCGCTGCTGATCCGAAGTTTATGTTGCTGGATGAGCCTTTTGCAGGGGTCGACCCGATTTCAGTGGGTGATATTAAAGATATTATCCAGACGCTGAAGGATCGTGGGATTGGCGTACTCATTACTGATCATAACGTCCGCGAAACGCTGGCGATTTGTGAAAAAGCCTATATCGTCAGTGAAGGGGCTGTAATTGCAGAGGGGACGCCACAAGAGATTCTGGATAATGAACAGGTACGTAAAGTCTATTTAGGTGATGATTTCGTGGTTTAAAACTGAACGAAAGCTGTAGATGAAGAAAGAACCGGAAGGTTCTTTTTTTTATGTGCCTATATCATTGAAATTGATAAATCCCTACTTTCTTGGTTGGGAATAAGCAAGGTTTTGTTCTAATTGGCTGATAAATATTTATTTTATTTTTTTAATTAGTTTGGCATATTTTATAAAAATGAGAACTGTTTTACAAAAATAAACACTTATAAATGTGTGAAAACGTGTTTAGAACATAGTGTTTTATGTAAAAAAATGATTAAAATGAAAATGCTGAAATGATAACAATACGAAAAAATATGAACTTAAAGAACGATATAAAAGTGAATAATGGATCATGGAAAAGAAGTATGAGTTTTAAGTGGTTACTATATGCAGCAACGCTATCTGTACCAATGACACATGCAACCACACCTAGTGAACAGTATCACACTTTAAAGAACAATCTGTCCCGGCTGTTTGTTCCGCAAAGTAGTGATGAGTTTAAAGTTGCGCAAATGCAAAAATTGAGTAACTTCTCTGTCGATTCTTCACTGGGTAGTGATTTACCTGTTGTCGGATCAGGACGTCCACAAGAGACAGCAGTTGCAAGTGCATTTTGGCAGAATCAACGGAAAGTATTGAAAGATGCTGTTCAGGTTGCGGTACAGCGTAATCCGGATATTGCACAAGGGGTCGCAGCATTGGCGTCCCAGAATGCCAATATCGATGTGGCAAAATCGGGCTATTATCCGCAGATCGGTGGTGGCGTCAGTACGGGAGACTTAGGTAAAAAAAGTACACGGGGACAGCAATTACTCACCTTGAGTGCAACCCAGATGCTTTATGATTTCGGCAAGGTTAAATCGGGCGTCAATGTAGAAAAGGCCAAGGTTGTGGTTGGGCAAGCCAATGTGCTGGTGAAAATTGACGATATCTCTTTGGATGTTGCACAAACAATTATCAATATTCAGCGTTATCAAACCCTTATCCGGATTGCGAATCAGCAGATCGCAGGGATTAAGCGGATTCAGGAAATGGCGAATCTGCGTGCCAATGCCGGGATCAGTAGTCAGGCTGACCCGATTCAGGCCCAGTCTTATTTACAATCTGCACAGTCGGCGATGATTGCTCAGCAATCTTTACTCAGTCAGTATCAGCAACATCTTTATACTTTGCTCGGTTTTGATACCCGCAATGTGCAGTGGGCAATTCCTGACGATTTTGTAAAACAATCAGATTTATATGCTACGCCACAGTTCAACACCATTCCGCAAATGATCGCTGCACAGGCAGGCATTGAAGTGGCGCGTAATCAAAAATTACAGACACAGGTGAGTAATTATCCGACACTATCGGTAAAAGGAGAACTGAGTCAGGCTTTACACGGACGCAACCCGGGTAATGATAAAGAGGGTGGTTTTGATAGTGCCATCATGCTCGAAGCCAGCAGTCAGTTCTACCAAGGGGGAGCAACCTCCTCAAGAACCAAGGCCGCCAGTTATGCTGAAGAGGCAGCGAGAGCACAGGTCAATGCGGTCTATCTCAAAGTGCTGGACCAGATTCGGACCAGTCGTGAACAAATTGAAAATAAACAACGCCAGATGCAGGTCTTGGCAGGACAACAAGCAACAACAATACGTACAAGAGAGCTTTATCAAGAACAATATAAGTTGGGAACACGAACTTTAGTCGATTTGTTAAATGCAGAACAAGCGATTCATAGTGCGAACTCAGAGGCTGAAACAGCACGTTATGATATTTACAGTAGCATTGCACAATATATTGCTGCGACAGGACGTTCTCGTCAGGCCTATGACCTCAATAATTTAAATATACAAGGGTTTGAGGTACAACCATGATTACTACAAAAATAAATTATCAGCCCTGGTTACAAGCAATATTAACCATCGCCAAGCATTACCGGATTGAACCATCTGAAGAACGGATTCGCTTACAACTGGACTGGAATCAAAACCAGAATCTGGATGAGGTTCTGGTGCTGATCAGCCGCCAGATTGGCCTGAACTTGCGCAAAGTTGCTTTTACCAATGAAGTGATTAACCCTTGGCGTTTACCTGTACTGGTCGAATTGGCCGATGGACAGGTCGGTGTGATTGATAAGGCTGATGGTACCGGTCATGTCAGTATTCAGCTGAGTGGTGATCAGGGCCTTTCGCAAAAATTTGCGGTTGGCGCATTGAGACACATCATTAAAAATGTCTATGTGCTGCGCCCTGAGCAGTCGGTTCCTGATGCGCGTGTTGATGAATATATCAAGCCTTATCAACCGAGCTGGTTCTGGTCGATTGCCTTGCAAGACTGGAAGCGCTATATCGATATCATGCTGGCCTCAATGATTGCCAATATTCTGGCATTGGCGACCATTATTTTCTCCATGCAGGTCTATGATCGGGTGGTCCCTTCACAATCCATTCCGACGCTATGGGTGCTGGCAGCTGGCGTACTCATCGCCGCAATTTTCGAGTTTGTGCTACGTCTTTCACGTATTTACATCTCGGATATTATTGGAAAACGTGCTGATTTAAGGGTCTCTGACCGCGTATTCGGTCATGCATTGCGTATCAAAAATAGTGAACGTTCTAAATCTACCGGTACTTTTATTTCCCAGATTCGGGAACTGGAAGGTGTGCGTGAGCTGGTCACTTCGACCACAATGGGCGCAATTGCAGATTTACCATTTTTCTTCTTATTCCTGGTTATTTTTGCGCTGATTGGCGGAAATTTATTTTGGGTCATGCTACTGGTCGTGCCTTTAATGATTTTGCCTGCGATCTTGGCACAAAAGAAACTGGCGCAACTGGCACAAGAAGGGATGCGCGAATCCTCCATTCGTAATGCGATTCTGGTTGAAGCCGTGCAAGGTATTGAAGATATCAAGCTATTACGTGCGGAGTCGCGTTTCCAGAACCAGTGGAATCACATGAATGAGGTGTCTGCCGATATTAGTATGCAGCAACGTAAAATTGTCGGTGTACTCACGGCATGGACACAAAAGATTCAGGGCTTGACCTATGCAGCAGTAATTCTGGTGGGCTGTTTTGCGGTGATGAAAGGTGATATGACAACAGGTGCATTGGTGGCCTGTTCGATTTTGTCTTCTCGTATGCTGGCACCGATTTCGCAAATCACAGGGATTCTGGGACGTTTACAACAAGCCAAAGTGGCTAAAAAAGGTCTGGATGAGTTAATGAAAAAGCCAGTGGATCAGGCAGATCAGGCTCATCTGGTACATAAAGAAGTGCTACACGGCGACTACGAGCTGAAGAAAGTCGTATTCCAGTATTCCGAAGATGATCCACGACCAAGTCTGTCTATTCCACATTTGAAGATCCGGGCGGGTGAGCGTATTGCCATTCTCGGGCGTAATGGTGCAGGCAAATCGACACTGCTCCAGATTTTATCTGCCATGCAATTTCCGAATGCAGGTTCGGTTCATCTAGATGATCTGGATATTAGCCTGATTGATCCGTCCGATGTCCGTCGTGACATGGGCTTACTCAATCAGAATGCACACTTATTCTATGGCACGATCCGTGAAAACCTGACGTTAGGCGCACCACTGGCACGCGATGAAGACATTTTAAAAGCACTGAAAGTAACTGGTGCATTGAGCTTTGTGCATGAGAAAAAAGAAGGACTCGATCATCTGGTGTTAGAAGGTGGCGTCGGTTTTTCCGGGGGACAACGACAAGCGTTATTGTTGGCACGTCTATTGATCCGTCAACCGAATATCTTGTTGCTGGATGAGCCAACGGCAGCCATTGATGATGTCGCCGAGAAGCAGCTTATTGACCATTTAAGAAACTGGCTCGGTTATCGAACTCTAGTGGTGGCGACTCATCGTCGTGCCGTTCTGGAACTGGTTGACCGGATTATTGTCATGAATGAAGGCAAAATCGTGATGGATGGACCGGTGGAACAAGTCTTACAACAATCAGCAATAAAACAAAAAATAGTTTAATACTTAGAGCATAGAGGCAAATTTATGAGTGAAGAACAAAAAACGAGTAGCCGTCCGATGAATGTAACTTACAAGGAACCTAAGTTACCTCGTTCGACACTCGTTGTTTGGATGATTGGGATAGGTTTACTTGTACTCTTGATCTGGGCCTGGTTGTTTAATTTAGAAGAAGTTTCTACGGGGACAGGCAAAGTCATTCCATCTTCAAAAGAACAGATCATTCAGTCACTTGAAGGTGGGATTTTAACCAAGCTTGATGTGAATGAAGGGGATGTGGTTGAAAAGGGGCAGATTCTTGCTCAACTTGATCCGACACGGTTGGCGTCGAATGTGGGGGAGTCGCAGTCATTACTGATTTCGGCACAGGCAACCGCAGCACGTTTACGTGCCGAAGTGAATGGTACGCCACTGACCTTTCCTGAGGAAGTCAAGAAAAGTCCTAAGCTGGTTCAAGAGGAAACTGCACTTTATTATTCACGCCGTGAAAATCTGGAGCAATCCATCGCAGGTTATGAACAGGCGGCCAAGCTGGTACGACAAGAACTGGCCATGACCGAACCATTAGTGGCCAAAGGTGCAGCCAGTGAAGTTGAAGTGTTGCGCTTAAAACGTGAAGCCAATGATCTGAATAATAAGATCAATGACACCCGTAACGAATACTATGTCAAAGCGCGAGAAGAACTTTCCAAGGCCAATACTGACATTCAGACCCAACAACAGGTGGTGAATGGACGTGCTGACAGCTTGCAACGTGCGGTATTCAAAGCGCCAGTACGGGGTGTGGTCAAAGAAATTGATGTCACTACTTTAGGCGGGGTGATTCCGCAAAATGGTAAATTGATGACGATTGTCCCACTGGAAGATAAATTGCTGATCGAAGCTCGTATTTCACCGCGAGATATTGCTTTCATTCGTCCAGGACAAGAGGCTCTGGTCAAGATTACGGCTTATGATTACTCTATTTACGGTGGTCTGGATGGGAAAGTTACCATCATTTCTCCAGATACCATTCGTGATGAAGTGAAACAGGATCAGTTCTATTATCGTGTCTATATCCGGACCGATTCGGATCGACTCTATAACAAGGCGGGCAAAGCCTTCAGTATTACCCCGGGGATGGTGGCGACAGTCGATATTCGTACCGGTCAAAAAACCATTATGGATTACCTGCTCAAACCGTTTAATAAAGCCAAGGAAGCATTACGCGAACGCTAAGTGATGCGGATTGAGAAAACCTCGCTTCAGGCGAGGTTTTTTATTTGCCAGTGAAGCGGCTATAATCTGTTTTTCAGTTTTTATCTTGTTTTTTATGCCATTTACCATTGCCAGTACGGTAACTTTTGAAGAAGACATTAAAAAAAGTCGTTTCCAGGCGATTGCGGCTGTTGTTGAAAATGAACAGCAGGTTAAAGATTTTCTGGAACAGTACAAAGATACTTCAACCACACATCAATGCTGGGCATGGAAAATTGGGCATCATGTCCGTTTTAATGATGATGGCGAGCCTTCGGGTACGGCAGGTCGCCCAATACTTGCAACCATTGAAGGTAATGAACTGACCAATGTGATTGTGCTGGTCAATCGCTGGTATGGCGGTATAAAACTGGGGACGGGGGGCTTGGTACGCGCCTATGGTGGTTGCGCAGGCCAGTGCTTATTATTGGCAGAAAAAATTGAACTGATTGAAAAGAAAGAAATACGTTTTGCATGTCTGTTCAATGAATGGGCCATTATGCAGTACGAATTGATGCAGCAACAGATTGAGTATCAGGAAGCTTATACCGATACCGGTGTTACGGTTCAGGCTCGACTGCAAGTGCATCAGCTTGAGCCATTAAGGTTAAAACTCCAAGATGTCACTAGAGGTCGAGAGCAATTGGTATTGGTTGAGGAGCAAGACAATGAATGATCCTTTATTAAAATACCGAGAGCAGCATAAACAGCGCCTTAATTATATGCCGTGGCTGTATTGGACACTCAAGCCGAAACATCGTGAATGGGCAGAAGCATGGCAAGCTGAATATCAGGCCTATCTCATGGAGATGGAGACGGTGGAAATCGGTAAGAACTGCTTCATTTCTCCATTGGCACATATTTTTGCTGAACGTGGTCGCAAGATTTCGATTGGAGATAATACTTTTATCGCTGCGGATTGTACCTTGCATGGCCCATTAGAGATCGGCAATGAAGTCGCCATTAACCATCACTGTATTCTGGATGGGGGACGTGCAGGGATTAGATTACATGATCAGGTTAGAATCGCAGCCTATAGTCATTTATATGCCTTTGATCATGGTATGGAAATGGATCGTGCCATTTACCAACAGCCTGTTAGCTCTAAAGGAATTGAAGTTGGACGTGATGTCTGGCTCGGCGCACATGTGGGGATTAAGGACGGGATTAAAATCGGAGATCATGCGGTAGTCGGCATGAACAGTATGGTCACTAAAAATGTAGACGATTACGCAATTGTGGCAGGGAATCCAGCAAAAATAATCCGTTATCGCAATAAGTAAAAATTTATTAAAAAGCATCTGAGATTCGATACATAAATTTAACCTTCCTCACTTTTATCTATGTTAAGTTAAAAACAAGTAGAAGACCTAAGGTATGTACCTAAAGAGAGGCGAAAATGAACCGTGTAATTGCATGTATCGATTCTTCACCCTGCATTGATGCTGTGGCTGAGGCGGCTGTATGGGTAGCCAAACAGACACAAAGAGAATTGGTACTGTTGCAAATTCTGGACTATTACCCAGCGAGCTATCATTTAGGTGAAATCAGCGGAGTGATTGGTTTTGAAAGTAATGCCATGTTGCTGAAAGAGCTGGCAGAGCTAGAACAGAAGCAAAGTGAGCTTGCACTGGATTATAGTAATAACTTGCTGAAGCATATCTCTGAATTAATTGAAAAACAGTACGGCCTGACCAGCACCGAGATTCAGGAAAAAGGCGATTTTCTTGAACAAAGTTTTAACCTGCTTAATGAAAACGATATCGTCATTATTGGACGGGTGGGTGAGCGTGCGGCTGAGAAAAACAAACCGATTGGGAGCAATGTTGAAAACTTTATCCGTGGTGCAAACTGTACCGTGATTACGGTAGGCGAGCATTTTCAGCCACCAAAACGTTTTATCTTTGCCTATGAATATTCCCCAACTTGCCAGAAAATGTTGCAACGGATTGCAAAAAGTGATCTGTTGAAACTGTTGCAATGTCATCTGCTTTATGTCGGTGATCATCCGGAGATGCTGGCAGAGCCTGAGAAGTACTTAACCGATGCCGGTTTAGAGGTGGTATCCGTGTACCGTTATGGTGATGTAGCCCAAAATATTCTTGAATATCAAAAGGAACACGATATTCAGCTGATTGTACTCGGGGCATTTAGCCACAGTAAAATTCATCAGTTCTTCCTGGGAAGTATTACCACCACGATCTTCCGGAATGCCAATGTGCCTTTACTTGTCGCTAAGTGATTCATTTCTTTCCATATAGTTATCCGCAATTCCTGTGGATAACTGTATGGAAAAGCATAAGAGATAAATATAATTTGTTGATATTACACAACTAAATTAAATAGGTTGTTTTTTAATCTTTATTTTACGATGGCAATTGCAAAGCCATCATGACCTTTTGAGCCGACCGTTTGTAATGCAGTGCAAGATAATAGTTGAGGATGGTCTTTCAACGCCGTGAATGCTTCACGAATCCCTTCAATACTCGGCTTCTTGTTATTCGGATCTAGAATATCCCCGGCACGAATCACGTTATCCAGCACGATAATGGTGCCTGAATGAGCCAGTTTTAAACTTAGCTCAAAATACTCAGGATAACTTTGCTTGTCCGCATCAATAAAAATCAAGTCAAACGGTTGGCTACCTTCAGCAATCAACTGATTCATGATATCTGCACCACGGCCTTTTTTTAGCTCGATGGTGGTGGGCATATTGGCAAAATCAATATTTTCCTGTGCGATAACGACATGGGTATCGCGCCCTTCCACGGTAAGCAGATAACCATCTTCCGGCAATGCCTTGGCGAGCCAAATGGTACTGTAAGCGCCAAAGGTGCCCAGTTCCAGTACACGTTTGCATTGGTTCATCTGGATCAGCATCTGCAAAAACATGCCTTGATTCGGTGCAACAGCCAAATGATTAGAAAAACCCTGTGTATCGGTATTGTCTAATGCATGTTGAAGTCTTGGGTCTGTGGGAATTAAATGTGAATTGATATAGTCATCAATCTCGGTCCACATCTGTTGCATAATCAAGTTTACCTATGAATCTGTTAGCTGCATTTTAAACGTTTATGACCAGAGTGCAATTTGATTGCTCAATTAATCTGGTGCAATGAAACAAAAAAGAGATCAGTTTGATCTCTTTTTAAGTGGATATAGATGTGTTAGAAATTACACATCGAGCTATTACGGGTCAAGTCAGGGCCCCAGGTACGATAGCCTTGTGTATCAATATGAATCTGTCCGGAACTATATAAACCAACGCCGATGTCCAGACTTTGTCCATGCTGTGCCCAGAACTGGCATAACTTGAATTTGGTCTGTTCAATAAAGGCATAGTCTTGAGGCTGTGGATATTCAGGCCCGATGCGGAAATCAATAGCCGAGTTAAACAGATGTTTGGATGAACCTGCACCGCCTGCACACTGGTTCAATGGCAAATCGCGGTAAACCGAGGTGACTTCAAAATCGGTTAAGACTTTTGCTGCGACCAGATATTTAAAAACGCGTAAGGTTGGCAGGGCATTTCCCCATAACTCACGGTTTGGCACCATATATTCAGAACGGCCACATTTCTGCCAGTCGCGTGCCGTACGTAACAATTCAAAACTTGGCACAATATGCGCAACATTATTACGCGCTAAAAACTGTTCATATTCGCGGACACGTGCATAATTGTCGCCTTGACCGAGCCATTGGCGATAGGAGGCAGGTTCGACTTTATTGGGAACAGGGCGGGTAAAAGTGACTTGTTCTTGAGGAATATAAATTCTTTTACCTTGGTTTTGATTGACCTTCGGGGTTGAGCTTGAGCAACCCACCATCATCACAGGGATGACAAATAATGATAATAGACCCTGTAATTTATTTCGAATCATAAAAAGCGCAGTTCATAATCGATTGGCGTATTATTTTAATGCAAAATGGCGCATGAATAATGAGGTAATTGCAAAGAAATGTGTGATTAAAGTATAAAAAAGACCAGTAAAACTGGCCTTTCTTCATTATTTTTCTAAATATTGCAGCTTGTCTGGCTTGCCATTCCACTCTTCACGGTCAGCAGGTTGCTCACCAATTTGAGTGATGTTATTACCTGCCCATTTTTCAGACAATTCAGCATTGAGTTCGATAAAGACTTCTTGGCCTTCTGGTAACTCATCTTCCGAGAAAATTGCATTTGCCGGACATTCAGGTTCACAGAGTGCACAGTCAATACATTCATCGGGATTGATCACCAGGAAGTTTGGACCTTCGTAGAAGCAGTCGACTGGACAAACTTCCACACAATCTTGATATTTACATTTAATACAATTTTCGGTGACAACAAAGGTCATGGCGGCAGCTACCTAAAAATATGGTTTTCATTTTGAATAGCGTATTTTAGGCAAAAAATACCGATAGAAACAATTCCTTTTATTGATATTTATTATTCGTATCAATGAAATGGACTTATTTATATGACTTTTGTTGATAATAAGTCTCAACTACAGCCGTAATTCGCTTATTTATGCTTTTTCTTGAGACCACCACCATCTTGCTTATTCACTGTTGCCCAAGCAATCCGTTCAGCTTCTTCCTGAGAGCGGCCTTGGTCTAGCTCGCTTTCTTCAATATGTTTGGCTTGTCGTTTCTGTTTTGCGGTATAAGCCGTTTTATCGCCACGAGACATGACATGTTCCTCCATAGACTGATAGATTTGATCTAGAAATAGCATGATCAAATCAACTCATGGGTGAGAGATTGTTTGTTTAAACTGTATCTGTGTAAATCAGCTCTAGCATAAACACCAGAGCTGATTGGGGGTACAGTTAACTTTCAAGTGTCTGACTGGTCTTGAATAAAGCTTTGAGTTGATAAAGCTGTTCCAATGCCTGACGTGGTGTCAGGTCATCGACATCAATATTTTGTAACAACTCTAAGGCTGGTGATTTTGCTTCAACCTCAACAATTTTCTCAATCACCTGCGTTTCGATTTCATGTTCAACAGAACTGAACAAGTCATTCTGAACGCTACTAGGCAAATGCTGATGCTGTTGCTTTTCCAGAATTTTTAAACGCTTTTGGGCTTCCTTGATTACGCTTGCAGGAATCCCGGCCAGTTTCGCAACCTGTAAACCATGACTTTGGCTGGCTGGGCCATGCTGAACTTTATGTAGCAAAATCAGATTGCCATTCAGTTCCTGTGCAGTGACATGATAATTGTCAATACCAGCTTCACCGCCCAGCTCAGTCAACTCAAAATAGTGAGTGGCAAATAGGCATAAGCATTTAACCCGTTTGGTTAAGTCAACCACACAGGCCCAAGCCAGAGAAAGGCCATCATAGGTACTGGTTCCACGACCGACTTCATCCATCAGCACCAAAGACTGGCTGGTGGCATGATGAAGGATCTGTGAGGTTTCGGTCATTTCAACCATAAAGGTCGATTTACCTGTCGATAAATCATCCGCTGAACCGATACGGGTAAAGATACGGTCAATTGAACCCAGCTTTGCAGCTTTGGCCGGGACAAAGCTGCCACAGTAAGCAAGCAGGCTAATCAAGGCCGTCTGACGCATAAAGGTCGATTTACCGCCCATGTTTGGACCGGTAATGATCGCCATACGATGCTGTGGATCAAGGAAAGTATCATTCGGCGTAAACGGGGCTTTATTTAATGCTTCGACCACAGGATGGCGACCAGCTTGAATCTTGATGCAGGTTTCAGCGGTAAATTCTGGTCTTGCCCAACTGTTTAATCGCGCTTGATGGGCAAAGTTTGCCAATACATCGATATGTGCAATCGCGGCACTCATCATTTGCAAATGCGCAATATTCTGACGTAATTCATCGAGCAAGGATTCAAATAAAAGCTTTTCACGGGCGAGGGCGCGCGACTCACTTGAAAGCACTTTATCTTCAAAGCCTTTCAATTCTGGTGTGATGTAACGTTCCGCATTTTTCAGGGTTTGACGACGAATATAATCGGCAGGGGCCTGTTCAGCTTGCGCACGTGTCAATTCGATATAATAGCCACTGACCCGGTTATAACCAATTTTCAGGGTGTTGATGCCGGTACGTTCACGCTCTTTAATTTCTAAATCAATCAGGAACTGACCTGCATGATCACGAATTTTACGGAGTTCATCCAGTTCATCATCATAGCCTTCAGCAATGACATTACCGTCACGTAATAGCACTGGTGGATTTTCAACAATCGCAGCCATTAAGTGCTGATGTAGGCTCTTAAAATCACCCAGCTCTTGGTCAAGCTGTGTAAGTAATTTAGATTGCTGGGTTTTTAATACAGGCGCCAAGGCATGACGCAAGAACGGAATCTGTGCACAGGCATGACGGAGTTGTACCAGATCACGGGGACGGGCACTGCCTAAAGCAACACGGCTGAGCACACGTTCAATATCACCAATTTCTTTTAATACCAAACGAACAGGCGCTTCATGGAAACCTTTTAACAACTGTTCAGTCGCATCAAGACGTGCATCGAGAATGGCTGTGTCACGGATCGGTTGCATCAGCGTTCGGCTCAGCAAACGTCCACCCATCGCGGTTTGGCAATCATTGATGAGCTGAAAAAGTGAAGTGCCATGTTCAAATAAAGGCTCAATGATCTCCAGATTGCGGCGCGTAATCGGATCAAGTGCAATAAAGTCAGTACTTTGCTCAATCTGGATGGAACGGATATGCGGTAACGCGGTTTTTTGGGTTTCTTTTGCGTAATGAATCAGCGCAGCAGCGGCAGCTCTGGCAAGCGGGAATGGGTCAAGTCCAAATCCAGATAATGTCGATACTGAAAATTGGTCACATAACGTCTTATGCGCATTATTTAAGTTAAAGTCGACATTTGGACGCTTGGTGATCGGGCAGTCCAGATTTTTCTTGATTTGCTCAATAATGTTTTTATCAATCAGATCTTCATCAATCAGGATTTCACTCGGCATCAAACGTGCCAGTTCAATCGCCAGTTGTTCTGGCTTATAGTCCTGCTGCTGGACTTTAAAAATACCAGCACTTAGATCAAGTAAGGCCAGACCAATCTGATTTTGTTGAATACATAGCGCCACCAGATTTGAAGATTGATAGCTGCCCAGCAGGGCATCATCGGTCAAGGTTCCAGGCGTCAAAATACGAACGACTTTACGTTCCACCGGGCCTTTGCCTGTGACCTCGCCGACTTGCTCACAGATCGCAACCGTACGGCCAGCCTTAACCAGACGCGCGAGATAACCTTCCGCTGAGTGGTAAGGAACACCCGCCATCGGAATCGGTTGTCCGCTGGCCTTACCACGATGTGTCAGTGTAATGCCCAGTAATTTGGCTGCTAAGTGAGCATCTTCAAAGAAAAGCTCGTAAAAATCTCCCATACGATAGAACAGTAAAGCATGCTGATAGTCGGTTTTGACTTTAAGGTACTGCTGCATCATAGGGGTATGGGAAGATAAGTCAGCCATGATTTCAGCGCTGTTCATTCGTATTAAATCCTTGAAACTTAATCGTTAGATAAATCTGATCTGGAAGATGAGTGATCTAACTCATCCTCATCATTCTGTGCAAATCTGACCGAATTAGTTAAAAAAGTATAGCTTTTTTATGTCACATGGCGTTAAGCGCATGGGAGTGAGATTTAATGTGCACGTCGTTCATCTTAACAAATCCATGGAAATTCACAAAAAGGATTGCCAAGCGGAATGAAGAAATAAGCAACAAAAGGAAATGGGTGGGTCTGTTTACGCTATCGATCAGAATAGGTTGAGCGCTCCAGCGATTAGCCATGCTTATAAATACTCAGCTTTAAATATTCTGGACAAAAACCAAGTAGGTCTAAAGATAAAAGAGTTTTGATTCTCTTTCTTATTATATGCTTTTTATGCTTTCCCAGTTTAGAACGATTCAAATCCTATCGATATTGTGCTGCAGCACGTAAACGCTGACATGAAGTGAATCATGAATTTTTAAAAGATGCTTGCAATTTAATCTATGTGGATTATTATTTAATCCATGTAGATTAGTCCTTGTCGGGATTGTGCAAGGTCTATAACAACAATGATGAAAAAACTGTTTGATAATTAGGCTTAAAAGGATGATGTCTGATGCAAAGATCAAAAAAAATAAACGTTGGCGTATTACTGGTGGTTCTCGGTTCAGTAAGCCTGAGCGCGTGTAACGAGAGTGATGATACTAATCGGGTAAGTACCCCATCTGATACGGATTCAGTATTAACAGATTGTATGTGGCAAAATTCAGTGACCAGTAAAACCCATACTGGGGAAGACCCGTTGAACTTTGCTTTTCCTGACTCAAATGTAAGCTATTGGTCATCAGAGTTCACCGTTCCAGAAGGCGCTAAAGTGATGATTGATGGAGATTACCCATATTCACGTCATTTTTCTTTGGTGAGTTATACTGCGCAAGGTGAACGTGTTAATTCATTGCTGGATCGGGCGATTGTACCAAACGCAGGATCCACAAATCCTTTTGTTGTGGGAAATAATCGGTTAGGTAACGAGCGTGCTTACGCAACACAATTACAATTGGCAGACTTACCAGAAAGGCCTGCTACAAATACCCTTTATGCACCTAAAACTGCTGACAATAAGGTTGCAATTCTATATCGGGTCTATGTACCTAATAAAAATATGAATGAAAAAGGTAATGTCAGTTTTCCCCGGTTTAAAGTACAGCTTGCAAGTGGTGAAGTTAAACACGGGCAAGAGGTGTGCAATATTTTACAGGTGAAAAAAGGTCCGATAGACCGTACAACAAGCCTGCCATTGGCCGCCACTCTGGCTGCTTTTAACCAAAATAGATATACCGGTTTTCCCGCTCAGTTAGAACCAAAATGGTATAAGGCATTTAGTGGGCTGGATAATTTTAAATGTACCTATAAATTTGATCCGGTCACTAAACAGCCGCTGGATAAATGTGAAGGGCTAAGCGTAACACCTAAGCTGAACTATTGGGCCACGCCTGACAATGAATATGTTTTTGCAACCACTAGCCGACGTCTAGGTAAAGTGATTGAGCTTCGGGGTAAAGTTCCGAATACAGAAAAAACCTTTAATAATGATCAATTTGTGCAAAAAACTGATGTGCGGTATTGGTCGATCTGTACCAATGAAATCATCAGTACGGCAACTAATTATTGTTTATATGATGAGAACATCCAGAAAGTTGATAAAGATGGTTTCTATACCATTGTTGCTTCATTGGCAGAAGACCGTCCAGCCAATGCGCGAGAAGAATGCGGAGTATATTTCCTTGAATTAAGCCCACGTGGTTCAGGCTATATGGCAGAAGACGGTAAGGCATTTGGTCATGCTGATTTTGGTATTTTCATCATGCGTAATCTGTTACCGAATCCAGAATTTAAACAGGCTGTACAGAATGTAAAAGCGTGGGGAGAGGAAAAGGCGGTGATGGGTGATTATCTACCCGATATAAACTATACTTCCAAGGAAGCTTTTGAAACTAAAGGCTGTTCTTAGGGCATAAGCCAGCATGGAACAATAAACCAATCTGGAATAGATTGGTTTATTTTTGGACTGGCCCGATATTTCTCCGGATAGGTTTGGACGGTTGCGTGAAGAATTGAATGAGTAAGCAAACTAAAGAAAAACTGATAGAAGCAGCGATAGTTCTTTTTTCACAGAATAATATTGAAACCCTATCGGTGCAGAAGATTAATGAAACAGCAGGTGTTGCAAACAAATCAGCGCTTTATTATCACTTTAAATCGAAATGGGGGCTGGTCGAAGCTGCATTGGATCATGTCATGCAACCTTATGTGACAGAAAGTTTGGCCTTGTTAAATAGCATTCATCCAGATCAGGTACAAGTTGCTGATGTTGTCGATGCTTTGATGAAACCCATGGTCAAAATTCTTTTACAGGAGAACGGAATACATTACATCAAGTTTTTTTCAAAAACGATCAGTGCAGGAGATGAAGGGCGACGGATCGTTGCCAACACGCTTGTCCCGATTTCGAATAAAGCAGTGCAGTTATTACAGCGGGCTTTACCTGATGCCGAACCCGATGCAGTTTCGCTTAAAGTCCTTTTTACATTTAATATCATTCTAAATGTAATCAGTGATATTGGTCTGGAACATTTCTGGCCGACTAAGGTCAAGGATCATCGTTTGCTGGGTAAATACTTAAAAGATTATATTGAAGGCGGTATTAATTTTAAAATAAATGAAATTTATAAGTGATAGGTCTATCTGCCAGTTTGCGTTTACTTGAGCTAATTTAAGCACTTGCTAATCAATTCTACAGTCTTCTCGGTCTGGCGCTGAATGGCTGAATATAAGACATGTGTTATGCATGCCCTATATTCATATACAGATTTATTGTTTTGTTAGCCTATTTTCAATGGCAAATTTGAGTAAAGCTGCACTACGGTAAAAACCATGTGCGAACTTTCCAAAGGGCATGGTAATAAAAAACGTCATGACCGTGGCTAAATGAAAAATCAGTAAAAGTGCCATATAAGGGGTATTACGAAATGCCATGAGTGCTAGCCCTGAAGCGCTAACGATAAGTAGAAGGAAAATAAAGCCTCGATCTACAGGTTTTTGCTCATGGTCACCATGTAATGGATGACGTTTAAGGTTTAAATAAAGCAAGCCCGATGGCCCAATCACTAAGCCGAACCCACCCAACGTACCTAGAATAACAGGCAAGCTAAAGAAAGCATAAGGTGCATGTAGGTCAAGGAAATAGTGATATAAAGTCGCTACGCCTGTGGCTGCAAAGCAGAGCATAAAGCCATAAAAGGTCAGGTGATGGAACACGCGGCGGATTTGTGTATAACGGTCATCTTGCTCATTACAGCCTTTGCCATGTCCACCATCTAAATATTTAAGCGTTAAAACATTCTGGGTGGCTTGAACTAGGTCGGGTTTCTCAACTTTGCCGTGAATAACTTTAGACGTCTGTCGCCAGAATTTGCTAATTCCAATGCCGAGTAAAACAATTGCAACTGTAAAGGTCGCTCCAAACAATAGTGCTAAAAAGTTATGCGGGAAAATCGCATAGAAATGACCTTGATAGCCTGCAAACAGGTCAGTGCCTCTGTACCACACAACAGCGAACATGCACAAAAAGAAAATAAGTGATAACGCCGAGACAAAAGGAATACCCACAGACTTATACAGTCGGCCTAGAGGTTGAGGCGTCGCAAATTCTTGATAAGTTTCTAAACGTACTTGCGCCATCGCTTTTGGAATATTGACACCAAACTCATGCGGCGGGGCATATTGGCAAGCATGTAAACATGCACCACAGTTATGGCACAGGTTTGCGAGGTAATGAATATCGGCGTGATTAAACTCAAGGCGCTTGGTCATGGCCGCAAATACAGCACAAAATGACTCACAGTAACGACAAGCATTACAAATCTGTAGGGCTCTTTGAACTTCCTGCTCATGGTCAGAGAGCTGAACAACTGGAATTAGGGCTTTAGTATGAGCATTCATGTTCAACTCCTTGTGAAAGTGCATAGTGGGCTGCATTTTTTCCGGCAATGCGTCCAAAGGTTGTGCCGATCGACATGCCGACTCCTGCGGTATAACCCTGACCGAGTACGTTACCTGCCATCATTTCACCTGCAACAAACAGGTTGCGGCTGGCTTTATTTTTAAAACGTACCGCAGCATCGTCTTCGACTTTTAAGCCTAAATAGGTAAAGGTAATGCCGGGTTTAAGTGCATAGGCATAGAAGGGTGGGCGATCAAGCGGAACGGCCCAATGGGTCTTGTTGGGAACAATATTTTCGGTGCTGCAATCATCTAAAACCGTATGGTTAAAGCTGCCTTGCACACAGGCTTGGTTAAATTCTGCTACGGTGTGACAGAAGGTTTTTGTATCTAGCCCGATTTTTTCGGCCAGTTCTTGAATGCTATTTGCTTTTACACCCGCAAACACAGGTGGCATAAAGCGCCCAATGGCTTTTGAATCAATAATCGAATAGGCAATTTGCTGCGGTTGTTTGGCAACAAGGCGGCCCCAAATCGCATAACGTTTTGGCCAGAAGTCTTCGCCTTCATCGTAAAAACGTTCGGCTTTGTTATTGACCACAATTCCCAGTGAAACGCAGTCAATACGGGTGCAGATGCCGCCATCATATAACGGTGCGCGTGCATCTACAGCGACACAATGTGATTGTGATGGGTCACCAATAATATCGGCACCTTGATCGATCATAAATTTGAGTAAGTTGCCCTGATTAAAGCGGGTTCCGCGAATAATGAAATTATCGGCAGGCCATTCACCGTTTTCATTTTGTCCCCATGCTTCTCTTAACCATTCCAGATTTGACTCAAAACCACCTGCGGCTAATACACAGCTTTTCGCTTTAAATACACGACCATCTTCCGCAATTGCAGCTTCAAAATGTCCTTGGTTTAACTTGAGGTCTTTAATTTTTGTGTTGTATAAAATCTCAATACCAAGTTCTTGGGCACTTCGGTAATACGCATTCATGAGGGCTTTACCGCCACCCATAAAAAAGGCATTGGTACGCGCAACATGTAAAGCACCCGATAGTGGCGGCTGAAAATTGACGCCATGTTTACGCATCCAGTCACGACAGGTCGCCGTGCTACGAATGACCAGACGGGCTAAGTGCTCATTGGTTTTGCCCGCAGTGACTTTAAGCAGGTCTTGCCAATATTCTTCTTCTGGGTAGGCATCGACTAATACATCTTGAGGCGCATCATGCATGCAGCGAAGGTTACGCGTGTGTTGTGAGTTACCACCACGCCATTCTTTAGGTGCTGCTTCTATGACAATCACAGACGCACCACTTTCTTTTGCCGTGAGCGCGGCACACAGTGCGGCATTCCCACCCCCAATTACAATCACATCATGCATGGATTTCTCCCTTTCTCAGCTCGGGCTAATGTAGCTTTAAAAGGGACGGTGAAGTGAGAGGCTAAGCTTGAATAGGTGTTTAGTAAAAATAAACACTAATGGCTTAAGTGTTTATAAGCTCAGCACCAGGCCAGCGTTTTTCATTCATCAGGTTGGTCACACAAGCACGAATCACTACTTTCGTAGCTAAAGTAGCAGGCGAGAGCTCTTCTTCAGACAGGCTAATTAAATAGTTAATACGCTCAATGGCAGGTTCTACAACGCGTAGCAAACACAGGTCTTGCCGTGAGTTTAATGAGGCACCCGCAGGTTGGATGGTTGCCATTTCGAGTTGGCTAATGCTTTCCATTAACAAATGCAGTCCATCAATTTCATAGGCCACTTTAAGCTGATGAATTTTCTGTTCGAGCAACAAGCGCAGTCCATGTCGTTGGCTCGGTAAAATTAGGGGAAGCTGTTTAAGCTGTGAATGGGTAATGGTTTGAGTGTCTATACAGCTTTCAAGCTGGTACTGGCTCAGCACATCTTTAGGTGAGATTAAAAACATCTGTTCTTTGACTAAGGGCTGTATGGCCCACTGTGGGTCGACATCGTCACTAAAGATGATCGCAACATCGAGCTGCCTGGCATTGACCAAGGCTTTGAGGTCACCCGATAAGCCTTCAATTAAACGGACTTTAATGTCGGGATAACGGTTTCGCATGAGTTTCAAAAAGTGGGTGCCAATAACCGACGCAACACTTGGCGAAAAACCGACGGTGACATGACCACTTAAACGTGAAGAGTGTGCAGAATCTACGGCATGGTCTAAGTGCCTAAGCGCCAGTTGAACTTGTTGAAAAAAAGCTAAACCCGCAGGGGTGGGAACCGTACCCAGAGCAGTACGTTGTAAAAGGCGAATAGAAAGCTCACTTTCTAATTTTGAGATTTGCTGACTTAATGCAGAAGTTCCAATATCGAGATTTTTTGCAGCTTTACCCAAGCTTCCTGTCTCGATCACTGCAATAAAATACTTGAGTTGTTTGAGTTCCACGGCAAATACTACATTGTCCTTTATGGATAAATTCTACACTGCTTTGTCACATAGATTCTGTTCTATCGTCTCAGTAAAACGTCCAAAGTTAACAGGCAACATCACCTCAAGATGTTGCCTGTTAACGCTTTTATTGTTTAACCTGCTCAAGCCCCTGTTGTTCAATAATTTGTGTGGCTTGAGGCGATTTCACAAATTGAATAAGTTCTTTTGCGACTTTTGCATGTTCCGAGTTTTTACTAATGCCCGCTGCAAATACAGTGACTTTTTGATATGGCGCAGGAATTGGACCGACTAAATCAACTTGACCATATTGGCCAGTAAACGGTTTGATTTCACTGATTTGCTGAAAACCGATATCAAACTGACCTTCGGCAATACGTTTTGCCACGCGGTCACCGACTACTTTTTCTGCTTTATCAGCAATCACTTTGTATTCGACAGGTGGGAAACTTGGGAAAACATCTTTTTCAAGATGCGTGCCGCTCGCACTTGCGGAATAGCCGATGTGCTTGGCATTGAGTAAAACTTTTTCAAACTTTGCCGCAGAGCTAATATCCGGTTTTGGTGCACCTTTAGGTACAGCCATACCAATACTTGAATTGACTAAAGCACGTTGTGAACTTGGGTCTACATAACCCTTTTCTGCAAGCTTGTTCAGTTCAGGCGCCGCCAACACCACCACATCAAAACGTTCACCACGGTCAAGGCGGTTTGGAATAGCCGTTGGTGATGCACCCATGGATGAACCAGATGAAAGATGAACCGTGTGACCAGTTTGCTTTTCAAATATTGGAATGAGTTTTTCCATAGATGAATAAAAACCGCCTGAACTAATCACTTCGAGTGTATCTGCGTAAGCAAGCGTTGAGCCTAAGCCTGCACCAGTTAGGCAAAGGGTCATGAAGAGAGGGGACGTTTTCATAGGATCTCACTAATGTCAGGAGCGTGCAGTACGGAGACCTAAGATCTGCCGTACTGTTCATTAAAATTTCAGGTGAAGTTGTTGTTTTAAGCGCTCGCCTTGACAGGCTCAGCAATCGCGTCAGTATTTTTCTGTTGAGAACCGCGACATAGATACAAGCTTGAGATGAGGCTACAAACCGCAGCAAGCATCAGCCAGAACGCCGGGGTACTGGCATTACCGGTATTTTCAACAAGGAAGGTACAAGCCATTGGCGTCATACCACCAAAAATCGCGGCTGCAAGGCTGAACGCTAAAGAGAAGCCAACGGTACGTACACGTTTCGGCATTACTTCTGCAAGCGTTGCGACCATGGTGCCGTTGTACATACCAAAGAAGAACGAGAAGTAAGCAAGCGTAATCAGTAGGTTTGAGAAACTGATGTCACTGACCAACCAGCTTAAAACCGGATACGTGGTAAAGATCGCAAGAGTCGTAATACCAACTAACACTGGACGGCGACCAATTTTGTCTGATAGCAAGCCACCCATTGGTAACCAGAAGAAATTGGATAAACCCACAAATACGGTGGCTAAAAGACTGTCGGTTACCGACATTTCTAAAGTACGTTTTGCATACACTGTGGTGTAAACCGTAATAAAGTAGAAAGTCGTTGTGGTCATCGCACTCATCATCATGCCTGCCAGTACAATGCGCCAGTTACTCGCAAGCGTGCTGAAAATTTCTTTGGTCGATGGATGCGTTTTTTGCGCTTTAAAGTCTTCAGTTTCCTCTAAAGTACGACGGAACAAGAAGATTAACGGAATAATCAAGCAACCAATTAAGAACGGAATACGCCAGCCCCATTCACCCACTTGAGCCGTGGTTAGGATGGTATTAAGCCAATAGCCCAGTAATGCGGCAAAAACAACCGCAATTTGTTGGCTGCCAGATTGCCAGCTGGTAATAAATCCGCGGTTTTTATCGGTTGCGATTTCAGCCAGATAAATTGATACACCGCCTGATTCCACACCGGCCGAGAAGCCTTGTAATAGACGTCCAATCACCACCAGAATTGGCGCAATAATACCAATGGTTTCATAACCTGGTACGAAAGTAATTAAGATGGTCCCGATGGCCATCAGGCTTAAAGTCACAATGAGACCTTTACGTCGACCCACTCTGTCGACATAAGCGCCCAAGAAAATAGCGCCTAGAGGCCGCATCAGAAAACCCGCAGCAAATACGGTAAAGGTCATCATCAAAGAGACATATTCATTTTCAGAGTGGAAAAATTTTGCTGCGATATAAGTGGCATAGAAACCAAAAAGAAAAAAATCGTACTGTTCTAAAAAGTTGCCACTCGTTACATTTAATATTTTTTTAAAAGTAGCCCTACGGTTATTCACGACATCCATTGGAGACCTCCTTGGCCTGACAAAATGGAAACATTCACGATTTTCAATTGAGACCTTTAAAATTAACTCATTCAATAAACCCAAATAGGAAATGGGTTAGAGATGAGATTTAAAGGTATCCTTGGTAGAAATGTGATGCCTTGTTTCCAGTTCAAACTACACATCTATAAGTCGATAAACAGAAATTCACTTATCATTCAGATGAAAATGTAATCTCAAACAGCGGGAGGGAGTGAGAGGGCACAATTAATGAGGTATTTAATAAAATTAATGACTATTTATAAAATAATTTCAGAACACGGCCAAATCTGGTTTTGAATCAGCTCTTTGACACAGGCTTTAATTGCTGATTTTGCAGCAAGTGCAGCAGGTGATAGCTCTTCTTCGGCAAGGCTGACCAGATAATTGATCCGCTCCACTTCAGGGTCAATCAGTTTTAGTAATTGGATTTTGTGTTTATATTCTTGCAAGCAGGCACTTCCGGGGCGAACACTGGCAAGTTCAAGATGAATCAGGCTGTCCATAAGTAAGTGTAGCCCATCAATTTCATAGACCACATTCAGTTGTCCGATCTTATGTTCAAGCAGCTTTCTTAAGCTATGACGCTGCCGCGGCAGCACCAGAGGAATATCGCCAATTTGCTGCGACTGAATCATTCCGCTTTTAATACATTCGGAAAGACCATATTTCTCGAGCACTTCCTTACGTGCCATCAAATACATTTGCTCGCGTACCAAGGGCTGGATCGACCACTGCTTATCAATTTCATTGGTAAAAATAATGGCGATATCAAGCTGACGCGAGTTAATCGACTGAATCAGGTTGCCTGACAGCGTTTCCACAATTTCTAGACGTATATCTGGATAGCGTTCAGACATCAGTTTCATTAAAGGGATGCCAATTAATGCAGTAATGGTCGGTGGAAAACCAAGGCTGACATGGCCTGAAAGTCGTGCCGAATGTGCAGCATCGACCGCAAAGTTTACTTGACGCAAAATGAGTTGCGAGTGTTTTAAAAAGGCCAGACCTGCGGGGGTTGGAGTGACGCCAAAAGCATTCCGCTGTAATAAGCGAATGCTTAACTCTTGTTCGAGCTTACTAATCTGCTGGCTGATTGCAGAAGCACCGACATCGAGTTTTTGCGCAGCTTTACCGATGCTGCCTGCCTCAACCACCGTTAAAAAATACTTTATTTGTTTGATTTCCATGAAATATATTCTTTTATATGTGGGCGTCCGGTTATCCAGTGAAGCAATTTAATCAATATGATGGGCATTATCAATAGGATGAGTTTACGCTGTTGTATGACAAGTATATAGCAATACCTGCCTTGAGCTCATAGCAGAATAAAGACAAACAGGATGATCCTCTTTCATCAATCAGGATAGGTTTTTATTTACGCAAAATTTACGAGTTCGGCTTTTTTCAATATAGAGAATTTACGCCTTCAATTTCCATACTAAAGCTGACCTATTATTAAATGGCATCTGCTATGTGGGAATTTATCTCTGTATTTGTCCTTTCATTACTGCTGGCTTATCCGCTCGGGACTTATCTTGCCGATGTGATGCAGGCCAAGCCAATGAAAAGTGATGCGCTGTTTAACTGGATTGAACAGCCGATTTATGCTGTGCTCGGTGTCAAGCGTAACGGCATGAACTGGCGACAATATCTGGGTGCTTTTATGCTCAGTAATGCTTTACTGTTAGGAGCCAGTCTCGCCATCTTGATGACTCAAGCATGGTTACCGCTAAATCCGGATCATATTCCGAATATGAATTGGGATCTGGCTTTACATACCACCATTTCATTCCTGACCAATACTAACCAGCAACATTATTCAGGGCAGGCGCAACTGTCTTACCTATCGCAAATGACCGTGATTGTGGGATTGCAGTATTTGTCGCCCATTATGGGACTGGCCTTACTGGTCGCCATGTTGAGGGCTTTGTTTCTGCAATCGGGGCTTAAGGACGGAGCACATAAAAAAGACTGGCAGACGATCAATCTAGGAAATTACTGGATGGATCTCATCCGCCCGTTATTTCGGTTCTTTATTCCACTCGGCTTGATTTTTTCTTTGTTGCTGACATTCCAGGGCGTTCCAGCAACTTTATCTGCTGGTCCAACCGCACAGGTTCTGGAACAAACGGCAGACGTTAAAACCCAGCATCTTCCACTGGGACCCGTTGCTCCAATGGTGGCAATTAAGCAGTTAGGCAGTAATGGTGGGGGATGGTATGGACCGAACAGCAGCGCGCCATTAGAAAATCCAACGCCGTTGTCCAATGTGATCGAGATGATTGCGATTTTACTGATTCCATTGTCCGTGGTGTTCATGCTTGGGCGCTTTATCCAGCGTAAGAAATTAATGTGGATGATTTTTGGCAGCATGTTACTGATGTCGCTGGCCTCAACCTTGTTGACGCTGTGGACTGAAAAATCTTCCTTAATTCCAGATACTGCCTTAATGGAAGGCAAGGAAGTCCGTTTCGGGGCCGAAGCATCGGCATTGTGGGGAAGTTTGACCACGCAAGTGAATAATGGCTCAGTCAATATGATGCATGACTCGGCTTCACCACTGACCGGACTGGTAGAACTGTGCAATATGCTGATCAATGCCATTTGGGGCGGGATCGGCTGTGGTCTATTACAGTTCTTTATTTATCTGTTTCTTGCAGTATTTATCGCAGGCTTGATGACAGGGCGTACCCCTGAATTATTTGGTCGCAAGATTGAAGTCACTGAAATCAAGCTTTTGGCTTTTGTGATCTTGTTACAGCCTGTGGTGATCCTGGGCTTGACCGCAATCGCGATTGCCTTTCCATCCCTGACAGGGAATTCAAATCCAGCTTTCCACGGCATTAGCCAAGTGTTCTATGAATATGTCTCGGCCTATGCCAATAACGGTTCAGGTTTTGAAGGCTTGGGCGATAACACGCTGTGGTGGAATCTGAGTGCCAGTGTAGCGTTATTGGCAGGTCGTTATAGCGTACTGATTATTCCTGTACTGATAGCAGTCAGTTTGGCAACTAAAGTGCAAGCTGCTGAAAGTAAAGGTTCTTTACAGATCGAATCCCCAACCTTCGCTTTAACTTTAATCGGGATCGTGCTGATTCTGACCGTATTGCAATTCATGCCCGTGTTGGTGATCGGGCCAATTGCAGATTATTTATCCCTAAAAGTTTAAGTGTGGAGCAAGCACAATGAAACATTCTAATGCGACACAACAAATGGATATTTTGAATAAAGAAATTATTCAACAGACCTTTCATAAGTTGTTGCCACAATATGCTTTTAAAAACCCGGTGATGGCCTGTGTCTGGGTAGGAACAATTCTAACGATTGGTGCGACTTTGCTGGGTCATGCCGGCCTTGGTTTTGGCTTGATCCTCAGTCTGATTTTACTGGTCACGGTGTTATTTGCCAATTATGCAGAAGCGGTTGCAGAAGCCAAAGGCCGCGGACAAGCAGCATCATTGCGTCAAGCCCGTGAAAACTTAACCGCAAATCGTATCCTCGATTTAAATGCGGTACCGAATACCATAGCTGCCAATCTGCTCAAAAAAGATGATCTCGTTATCGTGAAAGCCGGTGAAATTGTTCCTGCGGATGGTGAGATTATTCAGGGTTTTGCCACCATCAATGAATCGGCTGTTACCGGTGAGTCTGCACCGGTATTGCGTGAAGCCCATACCGATCGTTCAGGGGTAATTGGCGGCACCAAGGTTCTGTCCGATGAGATTATTATTCGTATCAGCAATGAAGCTGGTCATAGCTTTCTGGATCGTATGATTGCCTTGGTTGAAGGGGCCAATCGCCAGAAAACACCGAATGAGATTGCACTGAGTATCTTGCTCAACATCATGACCATCACCTTTATTGTGGTGGTCATCACCTTACCTTTTATTGGGTCTATGGTCGGGATTAAAATCAGCATGGTATTGCTGATCGCATTACTGGTATGTCTGATTCCAACCACGATTGGGGGCTTATTGCCTGCAATCGGGATTGCAGGAATGAACCGCGCTTTAAAAGCCAATGTCTTGGCCAAGTCAGGGAAAGCCGTTGAGGTTGCGGGTGATATTGATGTGCTGTTGCTGGATAAAACGGGAACGATCACCTATGGAGACCGTCAGGCTACCGCCTTTTATCCATTGGCGGGCGTGACAGCCACCGAGTTGCGTCAAGCAGCCATGCTGACTTCTTTTGCGGATCCCACCCCTGAAGGCAAATCGGTCATCAGTCTAGGGAAAGAACTGGGTGAAAGCATTCAGGAGCCAAAAGATGCAGAATTTATCCAGTTTAGTGCCTCGACGCGTTTATCTGGGGTGGACTTGGCCAATGGGCAAAAGATTCGAAAGGGTGCTGTCGACGCCATTCTGAACTTTACCCATCAACAGATCAAAGACAACATCGAGCTTAAAACCCGTGTCGAACAAGTGGCTTCTAAAGGGGCGACACCGCTTGTGGTGGCTTCAAATCATAGCATTCTGGGCGTGATTGAGCTCTCGGATGTGATTAAATCAGGGATTAAACAACGCTTCGCACTGTTACGTGAGATGGGTATCAAAACCATCATGGTGACAGGTGATAATCCGTTGACTGCCGCGGCGATTGCAGCAGAAGCGGGCGTGGATGACTATATTGCAGAGGCCAAACCTGAAGATAAACTGGCATGTATCCGTAAACAACAGGCAGCGGGTAAACTGGTGGCGATGGTGGGTGATGGGACCAATGACGCACCTGCCTTGGCGCAGGCGGATATTGGTCTTGCCATGAACTCTGGCACGCAGGCCGCGAAAGAGGCGGGCAATATGGTGGATCTGGATTCCGATCCGACCAAACTGCTTGATGTGGTGGAAATTGGCAAGCAGCAATTGATTACCCGGGGTGCCTTAACCACCTTTTCTTTGGCCAATGATGTTTCCAAGTACTTTGTGATCCTGCCTGCCTTGTTTGCGGTAGCCATTCCACAACTTGCGGTGCTGAATATTCTGCAACTTGGCAGTCCGAGCAGTGCGGTGATTTCAGCCTTGATTTTTAATGCCTTGATTATTCCGATGTTGATCCCTTTGGCATTAAGAGGGGTACAGTTTAAACCTGCCAGTGCCTTGCAACTGTTGCGCCGTAATATGCTGATTTATGGCGTAGGCGGCGTGATCTTTCCGTTTATTGCGATCAAGTTGATTGACCTTGTTGTGTCATTGTGGATTTAGGAGATGAAAATGAATACATTAGAAAATCTGCCCTTATCAACCGAAGCTCAATCAATGTTACGTCCGGGTATGGGGCTTGTTTTGGTGGGCTTTTTAATGGCTGGACTTTTGTACACTACGGCCAGTGTTTCTATCGCGCAACTGATTTTTCCTAAACAGGCCAATGGCAGTTTGATTGAGTTAAATGGAACAATTGTAGGTTCGCGTTTAGTTGGACAACCTTTTAGCAGTGAACAATATTTTCATGGCCGGCCGAGTGCAGTAAGTTACAATGTCGATGCAATGGCAGGCAGTAATTTGGCAACTTCCAATCCAGAGTTGCAAAAACAGATTAGGGAAAGAACAGTGCAATTTGCTCATCGTCATCATATTTCAGAGCAACAGGTGCCAAATGAGATGATCACTGCATCAGGCAGCGGGATTGATCCGGACATTTCACCTGAAAGTGCCTTGTTACAGGTGAAACGCGTAGCAGGGCAACGCCATTTGGCAGAGCAACAATTGCGGGATTTGGTGCAACAACAGATTCAGCCGCCCCAGTTCGGTGTCTATGGGCAAGCGCGGGTCAATGTGCTACAGCTCAATCTGGCCTTAGATCAATTGTCATCTACATCTCGTTGATAGAGTCACATTTATGCAGATTGACCGCAATAACAAAGCAGATGCATGGTTGGCGCATAGTCAACGTGAACAGTCTGGACGTTTGACCATTTTCCTGGGAGCTGCACCAGGTGTAGGTAAAACCTATGCCATGCTGACCCGCGCCCATGAACTGATGCAACAAGGGCAGCAGGTGGTGGTGGGCGTGGTTGAAACCCACGGTCGGTCTGATACCGAGCGCCTGATTCAAGGTCTCAATGTAATTCCAAGAAAGGCGCTAGAATATCAAGGTCGCCTATTGGAAGAGATGGATCTTGACCAGATCCTTAAAATAAAGCCTGAAATCGTGCTGGTAGATGAGCTCGCACATCGCAATGTACCGAACAGCCGGCATGAATTTCGGTGGCAAGATGTTAATGAACTGTTGGATGCAGGAATTGATGTTTATAGCACTTTAAACATTCAGCATCTGGAAAGCCTGAATGATGTGGTGTACCAGATTACGGGTATTCGGGTGGCTGAGACCGTTCCCGACGCATTATTCAAGCGATTGAAAGACATTCGTCTGGTCGATCTGCCGGTACCTGAGCTATTAGAGCGGATGAACCATGGCAAGATTTATTTAGCCGATGTTGCTCCCCATGCATTACAGGGGTTTTTTAAGCCTGCCCATTTAACCGCATTACGTGATTTGGCGATTCAGACTGTTGCAGGGCAGGTTGAGATTGATTATCGGGAAAAGTTTGTTGCGCAGGGACAGATCATCCCGATTCAAAATCATGTCATGTTGGCGATTGACGGTTCAGAATTTTCCGAAGATTTGGTGCGACGCACGCATCGTATTGCAGAACGACGCAATGCAAGCTGGAGCGTAATCTCGATCCAAAAGAGCCAAAACGCGAATACCCAAGCCTTTGCCGTGACTAAAGCCTTTAATTTAGCCAGAAAACTGGGGGCCGATACCTATTTGCTGTATAGCAATCATATTGCATCGACCATTTTACAGGCAGCCTATGATTATGGTGCATCCAATATTTTATTGGGGAAAAGTCCAAGCAAGTCGCTCTGGCAACGTCTGTTTTCTGACCATATTGCCGATCAACTGTTAGAAAAGCAGCATCCTTTTGAGATTACCTTTGTTCAACCGTTAAAAACTCAAAATCATCAGGCCAGGTCACAGGGCGATCATGTCCGCTCATCCTGGTTTGAACAGGGCTTGGCTTTCAATCCGCGCGAGATGATCGAAAGCATTTTGATTGTTTTACTTGGCTTGATTGCGGCAACCGTGAGTGATCATTTTATCGGTTATAGCGAGCTGGCTTTAATCTTTGTGGTCACCGTGCTGATCGTGGCGATGCGCGCCAGAATGTTCATCACCATTCTGAGTGTACTGATTTGCTTCTTGTTATATAACTATTTATTTATTGAACCCCGGTTTACGCTTCGAATTAGTGCCGAGCGTGGGGTCATGACCATCATCATCTTCATTATTTCGGCCTTGCTGGTTGGGCGTTTGGCCAATCAATTACGTGCGCAGGTGTTGAGTTTACGTGCAGCAAATTCGGTTTCCTTACAAATCCAAGAATTGGAACGAAAACTGTCTAGCTGTGTTGATATTGAGCAAGTGATGAATGTTGCCAAGCAACATTTGGAGAGCTGTTTAACAGCCACGGTCTGGCTCAGAATCGGAGAGCAGGAATTAGGCGATAGCAGTGTATTAAATGAAAAAGACCAGATTGCAGCAAACTGGACCCAGAAAAATGCCAAAGCCTGTGGACGGTTTACCAATACCTTAACCCAATCGGACTGGTGGTTTAATCCGCTGAATCTGGTCGGCGGTTATGGTGTGATTGCACTGCGGTTTAGTCAAAACACAGACACCATCAGTTTTGAGCAGCAGCGGCTGGCTGAACTGATGATCGATGATATTGCCCAAACCACGTCGCGGGTGCAGTTGTCTTTGCAGTTGGAAAACTCCCGCATTGTCGCCGAAACTGAAAAATTGCGTTCGGCATTATTGTCGTCGGTTTCCCATGATTTACGTTCACCCTTGGCGGCGATGATCGGTTCGGCGGATAGCCTGAAATACTATGCCGGGCAGATGTCCGCAGAAGATCGTGAAAGTTTACTGGACACCATTCATGTCGAAGGGGAACGACTGGACCGCTATATTCAGAACCTGCTGGATATGACCCGGCTCGGTCATCAGGGATTAAGCTTGAGTCGCGACTGGATTGCGGTGGAAGAACTGATTGGTTCAGCGACTGAGCGACTGAAACGCTACCAACCTCATGTCAGTATTGATGTTCAGATTCCGGAAGACTTGCCGCAACTGTATGTGCATCCTGCCTTGATTGAACAGGCGATTTTTAATGTGCTCGAAAATGCAGCCAAGTTTTCACCAGATCATGTGCCAGTGGAAATACGGATTCGGCAGGAGGAAAACGCGCTTCAGATTGATATTATGGATCAAGGGATGGGCATTCCTGAAGAAGAGCGCGAACAAATCTTTGATATGTTCTATACCATGCAACGTGGAGATCGTGGTAAAACAGGAACAGGTTTAGGGCTTGCCATTGTAAAAGCGATTATCGGGGCGCATATGGGCAGCATAGAAGCTTTAGCGGGAGTTCATGCGCAAGGGACTTTAATTAGAATACGCTTACCACTTCATCAGGATTAAAATCATTCTTTATGCCACACACATTCAACCAGCATGCCTCTATTCTCATCATCGATGATGAGCCGCAAATTCGAAAATTTCTGGATATTGCCTTACGCGCGCAAGGCTATTCGGTCCATGTCGCTGAGAATGGGGTCAAGGGACTGGAGAGTCTGGCAACCCGCGGTGCAGATCTGCTGATTCTTGATCTGGGTTTACCCGATATGGAAGGACAAGAAGTGTTGATGGAATTACGGCAATGGTCGGATATTCCCGTGATCGTCTTATCTGCGCGGCCGGATGAAAATCAAAAAATCAGGTTACTGGATGCCGGTGCCAATGATTATGTGACCAAACCTTTTAGTATTCAGGAATTGTGTGCCCGTATCCGGGTGATGTTCCGCAATAAACCGCAGCATTTAGAACAAAATATTGTCTTTAACGATGGCCAGCTTTGGGTCGATGTCGCCGAGCATACGGCGCAATTGGCAGGTCAGGAAATTACCTTGACCAAAAAAGAATTTCAGCTCTTGGCGCTGTTGATTCGTCACCAAGGCAAGATTGTGACGCAAAAACAGATCATGACCGAGTTATGGGGCATTAGCCATGAAGAAGACACCCATTATCTGAGGATTTTGGTGAAAAAACTCAGAACAAAAATTGGCGATTCTGCCCTCAGTCCCAAATATATTTACACGATCGCAGGGGTTGGTTTACGTTTTTTGGGCTGAGTTTTTAAGCATCGTGTAACTTGTAGGTAGGGCTGGAGGTCGAACAAGAGATGAACCCGACAAAGATGTATCGGGCAAGCGGAGGGGTATAAGGGAGAACTGGACTTATTCCAACAAGGGAAGATGGTGAAAAATTTACGCAAAATTTACGCCGCTCATTTTTCCAGATTACTAAAATGTAATTTTGAAAATTGTTCCTATGGGTAGGTTAATGGGTTTCTTTAATACCGACAGTCAAAGTAATCATTTCCATAACATGCTTCTAAATCAAAAAAGTGTTTTTACCGGTTATAGAACTGAAGTTCTGGTTGAAAAATATCCGGTAAAGCCCGTTGAAATACAAAAAATAATTGTTCAGATTTTAAAAGAAAGAGGCTATAGCTCGATCGAAATACAGCAGATGCTTAAGTTACAAAGAGCTTAACGTTGCAGCATCTCTAGAACAACACCGAGCTTGGTTAAATCACGCATTGTTAAAAATGTTGCCCGCCCTAACCTGATATAGAACATTGATTATGCAAAGTAATGTAAAAAAAACGGCATTGCCTGCCACTGCATTAGCAGCATTAGGCGTGGTTTTTGGTGATATTGGGACCAGTCCTTTATATGCTTTAAAAGAGTCCTTTCATGCTGCGCATGGTCTGGCGATTCAGCCAGGAAATGTATTGGGGATCCTTTCGATTATTTTCTGGTGCTTAATGCTGATTATCAGCATTAAATATATTGCCATCGTGATGCGCGCTGACAACAATGGCGAGGGTGGCATCATGGCGTTGCTGGCCTTGAACCTTCGCAAGGCCAAAATATCTGATCATAAAAAGATTTATCTGATTGCGATTGGTTTTATCGGCGCCTCTTTATTTTTTGGCGACGGGATCATTACTCCTGCCATCTCCGTACTTTCGGCCGTTGAAGGCTTATCCATTGCCACGAATGTGCTGGATCCTTTTATTGTTCCGATTGCCCTCGTAATTGTCATTACATTATTTTTAATGCAGAAACAGGGCACTGCTTTTGTGGGTAAGTTCTTTGGTCCAATTACGCTGCTGTGGTTTGTTTCGCTGGGTATTCTCGGGATTGCCAGTGTCATACAGACGCCCTTGGTCCTTGGGATGATTAGTCCGCACTGGGCGATACAGTTTATCTTTACCCATCCGGTACAGTCTTTTTTCATTATGGGGGCGGTGGTCTTAACGGTGACAGGGGGCGAGGCGCTCTATGCAGATATGGGACACTTTGGCCCTCAACCGATTCGTATGGGATGGTTTAGTGTGGTTCTTCCATGTCTGGTTTTAAACTATGCAGGACAAGGGGCATTGTTGTTGCGTAATCCTGCTGCAATTGAAAATCCTTTTTATTTGCTGGTTCCGGGCTGGGCCTTGTATCCCATGATCATACTCGCGACCATGGCGGCTGTGATTGCTTCACAGGCGGTAATTTCCGGCGTATTTTCTTTAGCACGTCAGGCAATTCAGTTAGGTTATTTACCTCGGCTAAGTATCAAGCACACTTCTGATCAGGAGGCGGGCCAGATTTACGTACCTTTTCTCAACTGGTTGCTCTTAGTGGCAATTGTAGTGCTGATACTGATTTTTGAAACCAGTTCAAATCTGGCCAGCGCCTACGGTCTTGCGGTAACCCTGACCATGTTGTGTGACACCATTTTGGTGGCAGTCTTTATTTACTACGGCTGGAAATGGAACTTAGCAAAGGTATTTCTGCTGATTATCCCGTTTTTCATTCTTGAGTCGGTACTGGTTGCTGCAGCGTCTTTAAAATTATTTTCAGGAGGATGGGTACCCTTATTAATCGGTGCTGTCGCAATGATCCTTCTCATGACCTGGAAGCGAGGTCGGGAGCTGACATTTAGCAAGCTTGAGCACGATACCTTATCACTGGATTTATTTGTGAAAAGTATCGGTAATAGTGTACTTCGTGTACCGGGTGATGCGGTCTTTCTGACCGGAACGCCCAATGTGGTTCCGCATTCCATGCTGCATAATCTAAAACATAATAAAGTGTTGCATGAACGCAACATTCTTGTGACCGTCGTGGTTGAAGATGTTCCTTTCGTTGCTCAACAGCAACGGATTAGCGTTGAAACTCTGGATGAGCATTTTTATCGCATCAAGATTTTCTATGGTTTTAAAGATGAGCCGGATGTCCCGCAAGCTTTGGTTCAGGCCTATGCACAATTAGAGTTTGAATATGATGTGATGCAAATTAGCTTCTTTATTTCACGTGACCGTATTGTGCATAGTGTTGGGGATGGGATGTCACCTTGGCGTGAGCGTTTATTTATTTCGATGCAACGTAATACCAGTCCTGTCAGTGACTTTTATCAGATTCCAACCAACCGTGTGGTCGAGTTGGGAAGCCAGATTGAAATTTAATTCAAGATTTAAGATTCATGGGACTGCATCATTTATGGTGCAGTTTTTTTTGTCAGCGATTAGGGACTGTTTGTTCAATACGAAGTGAAAGATTTTTAATATATGGATTTGCATATATATGGATATTCATATATAAAGTATTGGAAACGATTAGCAGGGCTTGATCCGATGTCATCTTCAACACATGTAACGATTTATCATAACCCGGCCTGTGGCACATCCAGAAATACGCTGGCTTTGATCCGTAATGCTGGAATTGAGCCCACGGTAATTGAATATCTTATTACACCGCCTGCTTATGACGAGTTGGTGAAATTAATTCAGGATGCAAAATTAACAGTAAGAGAAGCGATTCGCCAGAATGTTGATCCTTATCGGGATTTAGCACTTGACCGTCCTGACTGGAGTGATGAACAACTGCTTGCTTTTATGCTTGAGCATCCGATCCTGATCAACCGCCCATTTGTGGTTACTGAATTAGGTACCCGTTTAAGCCGTCCATCGGAAGTTGTATTGGAAATCTTACCATTCCCGCAACAGGGGGCATTTACGAAAGAAGATGGTGAAAAAGTGATTGATGAAAATGGGCAACGGATCAAATAAGTTTATATGATTTTCCAGATAGATAAATGAGAGGAAGCATGGAGCAGGTTAATTTTTTCAAATGCTTATCAGATGACACCCGACTCAATATCGTGACTTTAGTTGCCTTGAATAAAGAATTATGTGTGTGTGATTTGACCGAAAAATTGCAACTGAGTCAGCCCAAGATTTCCAGACATTTAGCCTTATTACGCTCTTCAGGTCTCCTGCAAGACCGGCGGCAAGGCCAATGGGTATATTACAGTATCAATCCGCAGTTGCCGATCTGGTGTCATGACATTCTGAAGATCGTGGTGAGTGATCCGTCTTTGCTGAGCAAAGGTATATTCGACTCCCGGATAAAGAGTTGTTGTGAGTAATGGGGAATGAGCTTCCTTCGTCATTTAGATGTTTTATCTGCACTGTATATGATGCATCTGTTTCGTTCTGAATGGATTGCTGCAATCCATCACATCTCAACTGTTGAGTAAGCATGTTATGGCCCAGCAAAGATTATCCTTTCTAGATCTTAATCTCACGCTATGGATTTTTATCGCCATGGCCTTGGGGATTGTAATAGGTGTGTTCTTTCCGCAAGCCTCCATCGCTTTGGATAAAATGAGTGTGGATTCCGTCAATATTCCTATTGCGATGGGTTTGATTTTGATGATGTATCCACCATTAGCCAAAGTGGACTATGCGGCATTACCACACGTGTTTAAAGACAAAAAAACCTTAACGTTGTCTTTAGTCCAGAACTGGGTGATTGCGCCGGTTCTGATGTTTGCATTAGCCATCATTTTTTTGCATAGCTATCCGGAATACATGACAGGACTGATTCTGATTGGGTTGGCCCGCTGTATTGCCATGGTCTTGGTCTGGAATAGATTGGCCTGTGGTGATAATCAATATGTCGCAGCTCTGGTCGCTTTCAATAGTATTTTCCAGATTGTTTTTTTTAGTAGCTATGCATGGTTGTTCCTGACTTTTTTACCGCCATACTTTGGTGTGGCAGGGCAAGTAATTGATGTCGATTTCTGGACCATTACCCATGCGGTATTGGTGTATCTGGGCATTCCATTTTTCCTTGGCTTTGTTACGCGATTCACTCTGGTGAAAGCAAGAGGTCTGGATTGGTATCAACAAGTCTTCTTACCCAAGATCAGCCCGCTGAGTTTGTTGGCTTTATTATTCACGATTGTAGCGATGTTCAGTCTTAAAGGAGGGGATGTGATCAGCCTGCCTTTTGACGTGCTACGTATTGCCATTCCATTAACAATTTACTTTATCCTGATGTTCTTTATCAGCTTTTTTATGAGTAGGTGGATGGGGAATGACTATCCTAAAACTACTGCAATTTCGTTTACCGCGGCAGGCAATAATTTTGAGCTGGCGCTGGCTGTAGCGATTGCCACCTTTGGACTGGCTTCACCTGTGGCATTTACGACCGTGATTGGCCCCCTGGTGGAAGTGCCCGTATTGATTGCATTAGTCAGTGTGTCCTTGTCGCTGAGGAAAAAGTTTTTTAAAGAAGAGGTGTAATTTCCATGAATCTCCCCAATGTAGCGATGAATCTTCTGGATCAACCTACTTTAGAAAAAGTACAAGCTAAACAACTTGATCATCCACCGCGTATTTTGCTGCTGTATGGTTCTAACCGCGAACGTTCATATAGCCGGTTGGCAGTGATGGAAGCCGGACGCATTCTGGAGCAATTCGGTGCCGAGGTAAAAATCTTTCATCCCAAAGGTCTTCCGCTACCAGAGGATGCCGATACTGAACATGTCAAAGTAAAAGAACTGCACCAACTGTTGGCCTGGTCTGAAGGCATGGTGTGGTGTTCACCTGAACGCCATGGTTCCATGAGCTCAATCTTTAAATCGCAAATCGACTGGATTCCGCTTGCTGGCGGGGCAATTCGTGCGACTCAAGGTAAAACGTTGGCATTGATGCAAGTCAGTGGGGGATCGCAATCGTTTAATAGCGTGAATCAGATGCGTATTTTGGGGCGCTGGATGCGGATGATTACGATTCCAAACCAATCTTCAATTCCTAAAGCATTTTTGGAATTTGAAGAGGATGGTCGTATGAAAGCCTCCTCTTATTATGACCGTATTGTAGATGTGATGGAGGAGCTTTATAAATTTACCTTGCTTACCCGTGGACAAAGCCAGTATCTAAGCGATCGATATTCTGAGCGCAAAGAGTCTGCTGAGGAATTATCAAAACGTGTGAATCAACGTAATCTGTAAATGAAGCAATGAACGGGCTTCACACCCGCTTAACGGGAAGGGTATGTTCTGATCAGGTTTTTAAGCGGAAACGGATAACAAAATATAGATTGAACAACCTGTAAAATAATTTTATTTTTTTATTAAAAAGGGAGGGGATTATGAAATATTTTTTATTAGTCGTGACTTTGTTGGGCAGCGTGGGACTGACTGCCTGTGCTGTACATACCCGTGAAGGAAGTATTGTGGTGGATCCGGATGGGCGACTCAATGATGGCCGTTATTATGACGGGCATGGAAAAGGGCGTTTCTGTCCTCCAGGACAAGCCAAAAAGGGCAACTGTTAATTTATTTTATCGGATGAATAAGCTCATCTCATGATGGGCTTTTTTATTTTTAAGTTTAATCTTGATTGGAGCGACTCAGGCAGAATAAATTCAGTGACGTAAATTGTCACAAATAGACAGAACCGTATAGACAGAGCAACGCGATACTTTGTAAAATGCACTAAATTTAAGCGTAAGCCTATAACAAGATGTTGAACAATATATTTCAAGCCTTAGACAGCTTAGGGCTTACTGCACAAAAACGTGCCTTACATATTTTATTCTCAAATCAGGATTTAAATACGCAAGTCTTTTTGCAGCGTATTGATGGGCAGCACCAAATCAATGCCGGGGTTGAAGCTGAACTCATCTGTCTGTCGACCAATGCGACCATTCCACTCAAACAATTTATTGGCAGTCAGGTTGCCGTTGATCAGGTCACAGATACAGGCCAACTATTCCGTACCACCGGCATTATTACTCAAGCATTGCAAGGACAATCGGATGGTAGCCTGACGGTCTATAAGCTGACTTTGCAAGATCCGACCGCACTGTGGCATAAACGCCGCAACTCCCGTGTATTCATGAATAAAAGTGTGCGGGACGTTGTTGAAGTGGTGTTTAAGGAGTGGCAACAGAAAAGCCCGCTCTTTGCCGCCAGTCTGACATTAGATTTAAGCGGGCTGAGTCAAGACTACGATATTCGCCCATTTATCATGTCACAGAATGAAAGTGATTATGATTTTCTGACCCGCCTGATGCGTAGTGAAGGGATCAACTGGCTGATTGATGAAGCGCAACTGACAGTACCGAATTCAAATAGCAGCATTCAGCCGCAGCGATTAAGACTGATTGATGACAATGCCCAGTATCAGGCGCTGGATCGCCGCAAGGTGCAGTACCATCGTAGCAGTGCAACGGAACAATTTGACTCGATTACCAGTTTTATTGGCAACCGTTCCTTACAACCGACTTCGGTGTATGTGAATCGTTGGCAGCCTGATGCCTTAGACATGGATGAAGGCACAGGTTCGGTCCTTACCACGCAGCAACATTCAGAACAGCATGATGCAACCCGCTTGGCGCTGGAAGATGCATGGCACTTTACGCCTGCATGGATGCAAGACCTGAACAAGGAAGATGGCGCAACACCTTCAGGTAATCAACAGGTTGAACGTTTTAATCAAAATCTCAGTCATTACCATAATGCACAGGCCAAGCAGTTTATTGCCCAGTCGACTCTACGTGACGCACAAGTGGGTTACTGGTTTGAGTTGCATGACCATCCTGAAATTGATCAGCATGATGGGGCAGACAAGGAATTCCTGATTACAGCCAAGCATTTCTATAATCAAAACAATCTGCCTAAAGATTTACATCAGCAAATTGATCAGTTATTGGCACAGAGTCAGTGGCAACCTAATCAGTTCAATACAGGCAATACCCAAGAACGCCAAGCCAATCAACTTACCTTACAACGCCGTCAGATCAAGATAGTGCCGGCATATAATCCTCAGCAGCATCGTCCCGAAGCGTATCCGCAACGCGCCAAAGTGGTCGGGCCAAGTGGTGAGGAAATCCATGTCGATGAATGGGGACGTATTAAAGTCAGATTCCTGTTTACCCGTGCAGAAGACCATAGCCATGATGGTGGCGCAGGTGCCAATGACAATGATACCGATTCAGCCTGGATCGATGTGCTGACGCCGTGGGCAGGTGAAGGCTACGGCGCACGTTTCTTGCCAAGAATTGGTGAGATCGTGGTGATTGATTTCTTTGACGGTAATATTGACCGTCCTTATGTGGTGGGGCGGATTCATGAAGCACAACGTAGTCCGACCAAGTTTGACAATGTCGGCAAGCTGCCGGATACCAAGAAATTGGCAGGGATTAAATCTAAAGAATATCAAGGCGAAGGCTTTAACCAACTGCGTTTTGATGACACCACGGGGCAGATCAGCGCGCAACTACAAAGTAGCCATGCTGCCAGCCAACTGAACCTCGGTAAGCTCAGCCATCCCAAAGACAAGGCTGAAAGTGAAGACCGAGGTGAAGGTTTTGAGCTGCGGACTGATCAGTGGGGTGCGGTACGTGCAGGGCAAGGTTTGTTGCTGAGTACGCAGAAACAGGATCAGGCGCAAGGCGAGCATCTGGATGCGCAGCCAGCCAAGCAACAGATCGAAGGCAATCAAAGCAATGCCAAAGCCTTAAGCGAAGTTGCCAAGAACCAGCAAACGGATGAAATTGAATCACTTGATCAGTTAAAAGACTTTGCTGATCAGATTCAGGACAAGATCGCCAAATTTGAAAAAGCGTTATTGCTATTGAACTCACCTGCGGGGATTGGTCTGAGTAGCAATGAAGATATTCATCTTTCTGCGGATGGACAGATCAATCAGATTGCGGGCGATAGTATTAACCTGAGTACGCAAAAGAATCTGGTTGCGCATGTCCAGAATAGAATTAGCCTGTTTGCAGCGCAAAATGGCATCAAGCAGGTCGCTGCCAAAGGTAAATTTGAAGTACATGCTCAATCGGATGGCATGGACTTGCTTGCCAAGCAAGGGATTCAGATTATTTCCACCGAAGACCGTATTGAAATTACCAGTCCAAAAGAAATTGTATTTACTGCGCAAGGTTCGCAACTCAAGCTGAATGGTTCAGGGATTTTTCCGACCACAGGTGGCAAGTTTGAGGTGAAAGCGGGGCAGCATTTGTTTATGGGTGGGGCGAGTGCAATGGCCGAATTTCCAGCTCTACCCATTATGGATAACAATCGATTTATAGAACTTAATTATCACTATGATGATTTGACTCCGATTAAAGGGGCTGCATATAAAGTCATTTTAGAAGATGGCTCTATTTTAAGTGGTGTTCTAGATGATAAAGGTTATGCCAAAGTTGAGGGTGTACCAATGGATAAAAAATATATGGTTGAATTTGGCGAAGACCCTATCGAGTGGGTTCCACCACCATTAGAAAATATTAAACCGAATGATGCTGAAAAAGAGAAAATGCAGGCAGAATTGAAAAAACTAGAACAAGAATACTATAAGAACGGTGGTTTTGAATGAGTGTTGTAGATGATGCAATTGAATTTTTAGAAGATTTAATTATGGGGGATTTTAAAGAGAATCCCTCAAATATGTCTATTATTGCCAATGCGGTTATTGGTTTGATTCCAATTGCAGATCAGGTTTTAGATGTCCGAGATGTTGCTGGCATGGTTTGCCGAATTACGAACAAAGGACCAGCAAATTGTACAATTGATGATTGGGTAGATCTATCATTCGCGGCTATTGGGTGTATACCAGAAGTTGGAAGCCTATTTAAAGGTGTGTTTAAACCATTATGGAAATCACGTAAAGTCGTTAAAAAAATTGATGCAAAGACCTGGAGTTCTATTGATCGTATGCTTGGTATGAGTAAGGGTAGCTCAATCAAGTATTTAAAAACTTTTCCTTGGGCTCAACGTAAAGCTCAGGCTTTACAGCAGTTGAACATTGCATTTAATTCTTTAGATCAATTACTAGCATATTTGTCTATTCCACGTTGGTGGATACCTGATAACCTTGAGCTATTGGCAAGAAGAATGCGTCCGAAAGTGAAGCAGGTCCGTGATCCGATTAAAAAAGGATTTGATATGGGCTTTAAAGCGATGCAAGACTTTGTAATCGATATGATTGGGGAGGAAGGATATAAAGTCGTTAATGCAGCTGCAACGATAGCACTTTCTACAGGTAATAAAACAAAGAGTTCACATGAGAAATCTAAAGTTAAACTAGTTGGAAATAATACTCAGAAAAAAGTAAATGGTGGTTCTACAGCCAGTAAGAAAGTAGATAATAAAGCTACGGGTAGTGCAGTAGCGGGCAAGAAAGTTGATGCGAAAAAGCAAGAAGTAGATAAAAAGAAAGTAGGCGGTGAGAAACGTGCTGATCACGATAAAGTCAATGGTAACGAGCGTCAGACTGTTGAAAAAGGATCGGGAAATAGGGTTAATGCAACTCAACATACTATTGATAAAATTGGAGATTTTACAAATAAGTTAAAAGGAATTCTTGGTGAACATATGGCTGATTATCATTGTCAGCAAATTAAAGGATGGGGAAAGGATACAGCGAAGCATGATGATGCTAATGCGATTAACTCGCATAAGTTAAATGATGGCGGGAAAATGGTTCAATTACTGGAAATAAAATCTCGTGGTCGTGGAATTGATGGTGTGTGGAAAACTAATAGTGGTAAACCGTACGCAATTATTGAGGCAAAACTTAGTGAGAGTCCTATTAAAAGTCTTGGTGAACTATTAAATGATGCTAAAGATAAAAATGGCGCAGATATGACTTCTGGCATAGAAGAAATGAAAGGAACAAAAAAGAAAAAAAAGAAAAAAAATAAGAACACTAATACAAACTCAAAAGGTGGGAGCGTAGATGTTGGTGGAGAACGAAGTAGAAAAGATAATGGTAAAGTTATGCAAATGAGTCATAACTGGATTCAAACAAGACTAAGATCCACTCGACTGGTGCTAAATGATCTTTTTGCCAAAGAAGATTTATTATCTGACACAAATAAAGTTTATAGTCGTTGTGTATTATTTTTCTCAATTCCACAAATAGCCAATCATTTAACAGCCCTTTCACAAAAAGCTTCAGGAGAAAAGATTAATCATGAAATACACATTGCACATGAAGTTACAAGGGAATGGGGTGATGCTGCCATAGCAAAAGAGGCAGACAATAAGGCAAAAGTTTTTGATAAATCACGTGATAAAAGAACTAGATAAAGGTACTTTTTATGAGTTTTTTAACTGAAAGAAGACAACAGTTTTTAACTGAAGTAAATTTTCATGGCACTAGAGATTTAACTTTACGTGTAATGCAAAGACAAAAAGAGAATTTGAGTAAACCAGAAGGTAGTGATGTTGGATGGCATCTATCAATGTGGTTTGGTATTGCTGAAGGCACATTTAATAATTTTATATTGTCATATACTGCTGGTGAGCCACTTGAGAATCTACGTTATGCCTTAGAAAATGTAGTTGTTGCTTATGAAAATTACTTAAAGGCATTAGTACAAAGTAGTGGTGATACTGATGAAATGGCATTTCCGATTCGGTCATTTGATGGTTATTGCCCTTATATATGGTTAATAAGTCTATGTTATTTATTGCATCGACAGGATTTATTACCAAGAGTTGCTCGTTTAGTGGATGGTGAAGATGAGGAAAATGCAGGAGAAGATGTTTTAATTGAAGAAATGCTTGCCTATGATGATAGTTTAGAAAGGTATGAAACTGATACTATTTTAGGAGTTAAGCCTTATAGTCTCTTATTTAAAGCTTTCTGTACACACGATAAAAATAAGTCATTACATAAGATTAATGAGTTTCTAAAGAAATGGTACAAAGATTTATCAGCAGCTCCTTGGCACGATAGTCATTTAAGTGATGATGGATATTTCGGGTACTGGGCTTTTGAAGCAGGTGCAGCAGTCTACTTATTGGAAATTGAAGACGATAGCAGTCTTTATCAATATTTATATTATCCGAAAGATTTAGTTCAATTTGTGAAGACTTTTGTACCACCAAAAAATGATGTTAGTAATAAAAAAGGAAATCAATTTAGATGTGAAGCTGGTCAAAATTGTCCAAAAACAGGCGATTGGTATAGCCCAGCAAATAATATGGAAAAGCGTCATTTCAAGCAAGGCGAAATAATGCCTGAGATTAAAAACAATCCGTGGGGATTGACGATTTGGTATTTAGAGAATGATATTTGATTAAATAATTCTAGAATAACCATCCTCATTTGGATGGTTTTTTACATTTAGTAAAGCTTTAAAAATTAAATAAAGGTTAAACAGTTCAATTGGTTTTCAAATGGCAGCAAAGGAGCGTCTAGCTGGTATGGATAAAGCGGCAGCTCAGGCTCAGGCTAAGGGGATGGGGAAAGATGCGATGGATGTTGAATTGAAGCGTTGTAAGTAATGGAGAGTAGTAAGATGAACCAAGAAGATATTGATTACTTTTACGAAAAATATGGTCAGCCAATTGATAAAGTCGAAGCTACAGAGAGCATAATAAAAAAATATCGGGGTAAATTGCCTGAAAGTATTTTAGAGCAATGGCGATTGTTTGGTTTTGCAGGCTATCTAAATGGTTTGTACTGGATTACCAATCCAGATGATTACGCTGAATTAATTTATGACTGGCTGGAAGAGACACTATTGCCTGATGATGATGTTTATCATGTTTTAGCGCGTACCGCATTTGGTGAGCTGTTAATTTGGGGTGAGCGTAATTATGGTAGATATTATATTAAAACAATGGAAGGCATTCTACATGACAATGGAGAACAGTTAGAAAGCGCTGAATTTTATGGCAGTGACTTTTTCTTTCTTGCTAAAAAAACTTATATGGATTACACCGATAAAAACGGTAAAAAGCTATTTGATCGTGCGGTGAAAAAACTTGGTGTTTTAAAGACAGATGAAATGTATGCATTTGAGCCTGCACTTGCTTTAGGTGGTGAAGAGTCGTTAAGCCATTTAGCAAAAGTTAATTTACCAGTCCACATGAAACTATTAAAGCAGGTAACTCCACTAAGAATGAGAAGCTTTGAGGATCTTACAGCGGCTCTATATGGTACATCGTATAATGTGGAAGATTTAACAAGTGGGCAAGATGCCGAGTCACAATATAATCATTCAGTTAAAGCTGGGGAAATTTGTCCGAGAACTGGCTATTGGAAAACACCCGCACAACCAGATTCACGACAATACTTCAAACAAAATGACATTTTTCCAATCCTTACTGAATTAGATTGGGGAGAAGTGTATTGGTCTTGGGATGGTGAGAACTAATTAAATGCCCCAAAGGGCATTTTTGTTTTGCTCATATTTATAAAAGTTAGGTAAAGCAAAGGTCTATAAGCGTGTATGGAAAAATTTGATAGATTTTTAGTTAAAACATTGCGCTAATTCGGAGGGAAAATGAGTGATGAAGACTTTGAATATTTTTTAGAAAAATTTGGGCAACCTCAGCAAGCAATTGCAGTAACTGAAGATATTCTAAAGAAATATAAAGGGAAACTTCCTGACCAATTATTAGAATATTGGAAAGAAGTTGGCTTTTGTTGCTTTAAAGAAGGATTATTTTGGATTACCAATCCAGAAGATTATGCAGAGGACATTTATCACTGGTTAGAAAGTACTGATATTTTAGATGAGGATGTTTGGCATGTGATTGCTAGATCAGCATTTGGAGAGCTTTATTTATGGGGAGAAAAAAATTGGCAAAAATATGATTTAAATATTTCAAATGGTCAAGTATTTCAGAATAGCGTTGGCTTTAATGATAAAAAACATACAAGTAATGAAATTGTTAGAAACTTCTTTGCTTTTTCTGATGTAGATGAATTTGACAAAAAAGATGACAATCTCAAACCTCTATTTGAACGTGCTGTAAAAAAATATGGTCCTCTCGCCAGTAATGAAGTATTGGGCTTTGAACCTGCCTTAATACTTGGTGGTAGTGCTTCATTAAAAAATCTAAAAAAACTTGATATTCATGTTCATATGTCGATACTCAAAGAGTTTAACCAAGTCTATAAAACAGATCTGGAGGACTTAGGGAAGATGTTATATGGAGAGAATGCATCATTTAGTAAAGCTATTGAACAGGTTGATCAACAGGAAAGAAAACAGCTTAAAATTAGTGTGCAAGGTGGACAACAATGTCCACAAACTGGCTATTGGAAAACACCAGCTCAACCAGATTCACGACAATATTTTGAGCAGGGTGAGATTCTTCCAACTCTTGCCGAGCTGGATTGGGGAGAAGTGTATTGGTATTGGGATGGGGAATAGAAAATATCTTAGCAGCTTTGCCATTTTTTTATGATCAATCCAGATTAGAGCTTTGGGATAGGAACGATAATGCTGATTTATTGGAAAAATATCCAGTGAAATAAGCTCTTTAGGAACCTCGAATTGTTATGTTAAAAATAGCCTTATGTCTTTTTTTATTGATTGGGATTTCAGCATATTTCTTGAACCAAAGTAAAGCCATCACAGATACAAATGACACCCGCGTGGCTATTGCTGAAACAACATTACCAACGCCAGAAGAATTAATGACACAATTTATTAAAGCTTTCCCAGAACTTAAATTATCTGATTTTCCGCCAATAAATAGTGATGAGTCAGTAGATAGCTGGTTAATGAGCTGGCAAGCCGATTATGATATTTCTTCAAAGTATATTGCTAGATCAGAATATAAAGATTGGGGGTGGCATATAGAAAAATCATTGAATCATCTTCTCATAGTGAATGGTACGAATTTAGGTGTTCAACCTAGACTAAATATCATGTTTACTGAAATTGAGAAAAAAGAAAAAGAGGGTGAGGAGCTATCACTGGAGGATATATATCAAACATACTATGAAAATGTTATAGATGTGCTTCTGAAAGAAAAATTTGATGTGATTGCTATAGATAATGGTGAGAGTGCTGCTTTTATTTTAATGAAAGCTAATAATCCTGAAGCACCAAAATTAGCAGGATTATTAGCAAAAATATGGACTGAAAGCCAAGTTGATTTTTATGAAGCAAAGCTTTCTTCTAAGTATAAATTTGCTTTTTCCATAGGTAAATATCATTAACTTAAGAGAAAATTTGGGCTGATTTCCTGAGCTAATTCTATTGGCATGTTATTGATTTTAATTTAGATAAGCATTGTTCTTTGTAGATTTTAGCAGCTAGATTTTCCTCAAAATTATATCTAGTGTTGGGAAACAAGTGGCTCCAGCCTTTTAATAATTGAGAATTAGGAAAGATTATGCATTCAGTTGAAAAACAACTTCCTTCGGAGAAAGAGCTTATTCAACAAATAAAAGAAGCTGAGCGTGAATTGTTAATGTTAGACAAGAATGATCAGGCTTTAGCTCAATTGTCCTTAACTATACAACTTTACTACTTAAATGGTGGTAATGATGAAGGAAAGAAAAAAGCACTAAATATCATTGATAAATTTAAGAATACGTACCCGTTGAAGTCACATTTTGCTGCTTTTAAAAGTAATGGTTTTGTTGAATTTACGGATAAAAGCTATCAATCAGCTTATAAAAAAGCATTAGATACAAATGTTTTAGAATGGCATCTTACGACTGCAGAATCTGGTCAAGTATCTGGGAGCTATGTACTTAGTATAGGTACGGCTAGAGATAATTATGGTTGCTCATATATGGAGTTTAACTTTCCCATTTCTCTTGTATATGAAGAAAATGGAAGAGCAGAGTTCTATTCATGGATCAGTTACTTAATTCATAACCTAGAGGTCTTACATGGCTATGCTGGTTTAAGCATTCAATTACCCCATGATCGCCATCCTTATCAATTTTATGAGTATGGAGTAACAAGACAATATTGGGGAGTTACACCTGATGGTCCTAGTTTTTTCACTTTAGACTGGGAAACAGGTACTCGTAGTATTAATTGGTATACTTTTATTGGAAAAAACTTAAAAGATAAATTTATTAATCAACCTTTCTATGAAACTACTTTAAAGAATGCTCCTGATCTAGAGTTAACAGAAATAAATGGCTGTATGGTTATTAAAGCTGGAGAGTTGCCTCGTTTAGGCAATAAAAGTAAACCATTGCCATTAAGCTATGTTGTTGTTAATCAGTTGTGTAAAGCAGTACGTACAGATATGCCAACAGATGCTATGCATACAGCATATCGTGGGCCTCGTTATTCGTTGTCACAGGTCTATTATTGGATTCGAAGATGGGATAACGCAAATTTCTCTAAAGGTATCTTTGACTTTGATGGAATCAAAGAGGATTTATTACCAATTTTAGGAGAGTATGGCAATGAAGATCGGATCGTTCCTTACAGTGGGGTATGGACTCCATTTGATTTTGTCGGAATAGATCAGCATCTGATTCAAGGCCAAGAGTTCCCTGAAGAAGGTCAACATCAAAGAAAAAGTGGACGTATTTCAAGTAAACCAGCAGTCTGGAAATTAGTATCACGAGATGATGGTGGTGTTGTGGTACTACCTAATCCATTTTGATGAGTCGAGAAATAAGAAAAGATAAAGGAAAGCCCAGAAGGGCTTTCCTTTATCTATATTGGATAGATGCAAAACTGGAAAGGTGTAAGAAATGAGTGAGTTTATAATGGATGAAAATTTTGAAATTTTTTATCATGATGAAGGTTTTGGACCGCCAGTTTGTGTAGAGTCTGTACCAGAAGAAACTCTTAAAAAGTATCAAGGCAAACTACCAAATCAACTGCTTGAATATTGGAAAGCTTTTGGTTTTTCTGGTTGGGGGAATGGCTTATTTTGGTTAGTTAATCCTGATGACTATCAAGATGTATTAGATGCTTGGTTAGAGCATATAGAGTTACCTCCACATGAAGAATATTTTGTTTTTGGTCGTAGTGCATTTGGTGATCTTATTATCTGGGGGACGATACATGGTCGCTGTTTAAAAATTTCTTCGGTCACTTCGCAAATTTTTCCAAATATGGAAAAAATGGAACAGGGTGAGGAAGACTTCATACTACGTAACTATATTTCAACCCCGACGAAGAAGACATTTGATTTTAAAGACTATAAGAATAAGCCCTTATTTGATCGGGCTGTGAAAAAGTATGGCGTACTAAAACCGAATGAAGTGTTTGGTTTTGAACCCGCTTTGATTCTAGGTGGGGAAGCTAAACTAGAGAATGTACGCAAGCTACCAATTATTTCACATCTACAATTGTTAGCTTCTCTTGATACGCCAAGAATGATGCTAGATATTGGTAAGTTTGTGGACGAGCAAGGTTTAGGAAAAGATGATTAAAGCACGTAAGGGCTTTTTTTATGTCATTTTATATTTTTAAAAAATGATATGGTTATATTTATTAGATCAAATATATGAAAAATCCTATTACATTTACTTCAGGAAGCGCTATTAGCGCCCATAGTTTCTGTTTATCAGCAAATGTTGATGGATTGGATACATGGGATTGCTTTAGTAAAACAATAATTTATAAACATTTAGAACAGCAAAACTGGTCATGTTTGGATTTGGAAGGATGGAAAGTTATTTCAGTTGCTTACCAAAGTAGAAAGGGTGAGCCTTCCATTATATCGCTTGATCAAGAGGGGGATGTTGGGATATTTCAACAAAATAATAATGAACATCAAGAAATTAGATATAAATTAGAGGAAAAAATTTATGGGCAATTTAATCATGTCCGTGTAATTAATGGTGATCTTTATGCTTGTGGAGAGGGAAGTCAAGTTTATAAGAATAACCAGAATGAATGGAAATCTATTGGAATTGGATTGGAAGAAGACCCTATTGAATTGAAAAATCAAGATTTATCCTTTTTAGAATATGAAAATGATTTAGATTTTAATCGATGCTTTTATGATATAAATGGATTTAATAACAATGCCTTATACGTATGTGGAACACAAAAAGAAGCTGGGTTTATGGCCTTCTTTAATGGTAATAATTGGATAGAGGTTAAACGAATTGCGACCTCTGCATTGTATGGGATTGCGTTATGTCCAGATGGGAAAAATATTTTAATTACTGGGCAAGATGGCACCCTTCTGGAAGGGAATATAGATGATGGTTTTAAAAGTCTAAAAAATAGAAGTATAAATTCGACTTTTTATAGTGCAGCTTTTTATCAAGAGGCTATATATATAGCTTCAGAACACGGGTTATACAGATATAAGAATTCAGAATATTCCATCGTTTCTGAATTGAGTGATGTACAAGGTGTCATTTCTGTTGAGGAAAAAGATGGGATTCTGTGGGTACTTAGCTATAAGCACTTGATTCGGTTTGATGGAAAAACATGGGATAGAATCAGTCATCCAGATAATGATGTAAGATAATAAATGAACAAGATTTAATTTTAAGTTTAAAAAAGCCCCATATATGATGGGGCTTTAATCTATTCTAAATGTACGTTATTGCCGTGCCAACTCCGCTTGTCCTGTATGCCAACCACCACCTAAAGCACGGATGAGATCCACACTGGCAATCATTCGACTGCCATGAAGCTGAGCAGCGAATTGCTCTTGCTGCAAGATACTCCGGTCAGAATCAATCACATCCAGATAACTAATGTTGCCTTCACGATAACGCAAATGTGAAAGCTGATTGGCATGTCGGGATGATGCAAGTGCTTGCCCTTGTGCCTGAATCTGCTGATCCAGAATACGCTGATCAGACAAACCATTTTCAACCTCACGGAACGCATTCAGCACGGTCTGTCGATAATTGGCGACACTTTGTTCATAGCCTGCACGTGCCTGAGCAACGCCCGCCTTACGTTGTCCGCCATCAAATAGCGGTAAAGATAAAATTGTGCCTGCAACAGGGCCGAGTAAAAAAGTTCGACTCGACCATTTACCCAAATCTCCTAAACTTGCTGATTCATAACCCAGCGCACCGGTGAGATCCAGTTTGGGAAAGAAGGCAGCACGGGCAATACCGATGCGTGCATTATCAGCGGCCATAGCGCGTTCTGCAGCAGCGATATCGGGACGACGTTCCAGCAAGCTCGAAGGTAAACCCGCAGGCAGGCGAATCACCGTAGCAGACAAGGGTTGAAGCGCTAAACTAAATTCGGCAGGCGCTTTACCGAGTAATACCGCCAGCGCATGTTCGGTACTGGCTCGATTCCGTGTAATGCTGAGCGCATTGCTTTGGGCGGTCGAGAGTTCGGTTTGTGCGCGAGAAACATCCAGATCACTGACCAAGCCATTGCGATAACGTGCTTGGATCAAATTTTGATTCTCAGTCAGTAACTTGATGTTTTGCGCATAGATGGCTTGCTCAGCATCGAATTGGCGAATCAGAAAGTAAGCCTGCGCTACATCTGCTTGCAGTGCTAATAGTGCTGAATGATAAAGTGCTTCCTGTTGCTGTACATCTGCGGTCGCTGCATTGACACTACTGGCAATCCGTCCAAATAGGTCCAGTTCATAGGAGACATTGGCTTGTGTCCGCCATAAGGTACGTGCAGATGTAGATGCATCCGAATCAAGTCCTAAAGACGCAGGTGAGGGTTTTTGGCGGGTTGGCCCAAAACCTGCGCCGATGCTAGGTAAGCGTTCAGCTTGTGCAGCAGACCTCAAGGCACGTGATGCCTGAATATTGGCTGCTGCCGCTTTTAGATTTTGGTTACCCGCAATGGCCTGATGTTCCAGATCATTCAATTGTGGATCATTAAAAATACGCCACCATTCACCGCGAGACTGTGTATCAGCGGGTTGGGCAATGCTCCAGTTGGGATCATCCAGTCTGGTATCCGCTTCTTTAAATTGCAGCGGAATAATCACCTTGGCTGGCTGATATTCCGGTGCCAATGAGCAGCCTGCAAGCAGCAGGCTTCCTATGAGTGAGGAGAGTATCCAGTGGGGCTTTAGTCCTGTCATATCCTGCTCCTTAGTGATCGTGTGAACTGTGCAGTGGTGCTTCATGCACAGCTGCCGAATGCAGTTTATGTTTGCTGTTCAGGGTACGAATCAATACATAGAAGGCAGGTGTCAGGAACAAACCAAAGAAGGTCACTCCGATCATGCCAAAGAACACCGCAACGCCCATGGCATGACGCATTTCAGCACCGGCACCGGTTGAAGTGACCAGTGGAACCACACCCATAATGAAGGCGATTGAAGTCATCAGGATCGGACGTAAACGTAGTCGGCTGGCTTCTACCGCAGCATTGAATGCAGTCGCGCCTTGCATTTCCAATTCTCGGGCAAATTCCACGATCAAGATGGCATTCTTACAGGCCAGCCCGACCAGTACCATCAAGCCGATTTGGGTAAAGATGTTGTTATCTCCGCCTGTGAGCCAAACCCCTGTTAGTGCCGCCAAGATACCCATCGGGACGATCAGAATCACGGCTAATGGCAAGGTCAGGCTTTCATATTGCGCCGCCAAGACTAAGAACACCAATAACACACTGATCGGGAACACCCATAATCCGGCATTACCTGCCAAGATCTTTTGATAGGTCAGATCGGTCCATTCAAATTTTACCCCTCGTGGCAAGGTTTCAGCAGCAATGCGCTCAACCGCGGCTTCGGCTTGGCTGGATGAATAACCCGGTGCAGGACCCCCGTTAATATCCGCTGCGGTATAACCGTTATAACGCACCACCATTTCGGGACCATAGGTTTGGGTCACATTGACTAGCGAAGACAGCGGTACCATTTGCCCAGCATTGTTACGGGTTTTAAGCTGTAAAATATCTTCAGGATTGGCACGGAATGGCGCATCCGCTTGGGCACGCACCTGATAGACACGACCAAAGCGGTTAAAGTCATTCACATATTGTGATCCGAGGTAAATCTGCATGGTATTAAATACATCGGTCACGGCAACGCCTTGTTGCTTGGCTTTGACCCGATCCAGATCGACATTCAGTTGTGGCACATTGATTTGATAGCTAGAGAACATCGGCCCCAATTCAGGTGCAGATTGTGCTGCTTTCATAAAGGATTGGGCTGCGTTATTTAACTCGGCATAGCCTAAAGCACCGCGATCTTCCAGCTGGAGTTTAAAGCCACCCATGGTGCCGAGACCCATTACCGGTGGTGGCGGGAAGACCGCAATATAAGCATCCTGAATCGCAGCGTATTTCTGATTCAAAGCACCTGCAATGGCATTGGCAGAAAGATCAGCCGCTTTACGTTCAGCAAATGGTTTTAAGGTCACAAACACAATCCCTGCGCTGGAACTGTTGGTAAAACCATTAATGGATAAGCCAGGGAAAGCCACCGCACTTTCTACGCCGGGTTGTTTCAGCGCAGCATCACTCATTTTACGAATCACGGTTTCGGTTCGATCCAGTGAGGCGCCATTTGGTAATTGGGCAAAGCTGATCAGGTATTGCTTATCTTGTGCAGGGACAAAGCCACCCGGAACGATATAAGAAATACCAATGGTCAGGCCGAGTAGTACTGCATAAACACCCATCGCTGAGGCTTTGTGCGAAATCACCCGACTGACGCCACGACCATACTGATCAGAGGCACGTGAGAATACGCGGTTAAACAGGGCAAAGAAGCGTCCGAAAACACGGTTCATCACGCGGGTTAAAAAATCTGGTTTGGCATCGTGACCTTTCAGCAACATGGCGGCCAAAGCAGGAGACAAGGTAAGTGAGTTGAAAGCCGAAATCACGGTGGAGATGGCAATAGTCATGGCGAATTGTTTATAGAATTGCCCTGTTAACCCTGTCATAAAAGCGAGAGGGACGAACACGGCAACCAAGGTCAAGGCGATGGCAATAATCGGCCCACTGACTTCACGCATGGCACGGTAAGTCGCATCTCGTGGACTGAGTCCTGCTTCAATATTCCGCTCGACATTCTCCACCACCACAATGGCATCATCGACCACAATCCCGATGGCGAGCACCATCCCGAATAGGGACAGGGCATTGATCGAATAACCAAAGGCCAGCATTAAGGCGAAGGTCCCAATGATTGAAACAGGTACGGCCAGTAACGGAATAATTGAAGCGCGCCATGTTTGTAAGAACAGGATCACCACCACAACCACCAGTGCAATCGCTTCAAGCAGGGTATGAATCACCGCTTTGATACTTGAGCGCACAAATTGGGTTGGATCGTAAACCATATCGTATTTAATTGAGGCTGGAAAATCTTTGGACAGTTCCGCCATGGTGCTACGCACTTGGTCAGAGACCTGTAAGGCATTGGCACCCGGTGCCTGAAAAATCGGAATTGCCACGGCCTGTTTATTGTCCAGCAATGAACGTAAACCATATTGTGAAGCGGCCAGTTCTACACGGGCCACATCACCCAATCGCGTCACGGCACCATCTGCTGCCGTTTTTAAAATAATATCGGCAAATTCCTGTTCGGTGCTTAAACGGCCTTGTGCATTCACCGAGAGCTGTAAAGGTGAATTGTTTGGTGCAGCACCGATAGTACCTGCGGCAACCTGAATATTTTGTTCACGAATGGCATTGACGATTTCAGTCGCTGTGAGATTGCGTTGCGCCACCTTTTGTGGATCTAACCACACGCGCATGGCGTAATCGCCTGAACCAAACAGGCCGACTTCACCTACACCTTGCAGGCGTGCCAAACGGTCTTTGACATTGAGCACGGCATAGTTACGCAAGTAAGTCATGTCATAGCGGTTGTCAGGAGAAGTGAGGTGCACCACCATGGTCAAGGTTGGTGAACTTTTTAACGTGGTCACACCGAGACGTTGTACATCTTCCGGTAAACGTGGGAGGGCTTGAGACACCCGATTCTGGACCAGTTGCTGGGCTTTGTCGGGATCAATCCCGAGCTTGAAATTGACGGTAATGGTCAGGTTGCCATCGCTGTTGGCCTGAGACTGCATATACAGCATGTTCTCTACACCATTGATGGATTCTTCCAGTGGAGAAGCAACAGTTTCAGCAATGACTTTAGGGTTGGCACCCGGATATTGGGCACGCACCACCACAGAGGGAGGTACCACCTCTGGATATTCTGAAATCGGCAGTTGGAAAAGCGAGAGTAGACCTGCCAGTAGAATCAAGACGGACAGCACCCCGGCAAAGATCGGGCGATCAATAAAAAACTTGGAAATATTCATAAGGGTTAACCTTTTGCCGAAATTGGGGTTTTTTCTGAAGGCTGAGGTTGTTGTGCTGTGTTATCGGTGATGATTTGAGGATTCGGCATAGCAATGAGGTGAGGTTTGACACGATCACCTGGACGGATGCGTTGTAAACCATTTACGACAATGCGATCACCCACTTGCAGACCGCTATTGATGATTTGTAGGCCATCTTGCTGAGCACCCAATTTAACTTCGCGATAAGCAGTTTGGTTTTTCGCATCGACAACGACCACAAAGCGTTTGTCCTGATCAACACCAATCGCAGTCGGGCTAATCAGAATGGCTGCGCGGGGTTGTCCTCCACCCAGACGAATGCGGGCATACAGTCCGGGAAGCATCACCCCTTTGGGATTATCAAAGGTGGCACGAACACGAATGGTACCTGATGTGGTATTTAAATTATTGTCAATCGAACTGATATAACCTTCACGGCTAAAACCAGATTCATTGGCAAGACCAAGATAAACAGGGACTTGGGCTGAATTGCGTTGATTGCTGATATATTTTAGATAGGTTTGTTCATCGACATCGAAAGATGCGTAAAGACGAGAAACGGATACCAAGCTGGTGAGCACCTGTGCGCCATTACCTGCGGAAACCACATTACCCACCGTGACTTCGGCACGGGAAATGCGTCCACTGACTGGGGCCGTGATACGGGTATATTCGAGATTTAGGCGGGCAGTTTCAACGGCTGCTTTGGCTGCCTGTAAATTGGCATTGGCTGTACGGGCTTCGTTTTGCGCTTGATCAAGTTCTTGATGGGCAATCGCATTACTTTGAATTAAACGCTGGTTCCGGTCTAGATTTGCTGAGGTATAGGTGACTTGGGCTTCAGCAGAAGCTAGTTGCGCTTTGGCACGATTCAGTTCTGCTTCAAAAGGGCGAGGATCAATGGTAAACAGCAGGTCGCCTTTATTTACTAAACTGCCATCTTTAAAATGCACGGCAATCAGTTTGCCTGAGACTTGGGGACGGACATCGACTTGATCGATGGCTTCGAGACGTCCCGAATATTCTTGCCAGTCTGTAATGGTCTGACTGACGACATTGGCTACATCAACGGTTGCCGCTGGCGGTGTGTTTGCTGTTGAAGTGGCTTTGGCATCTGCATTTTCTTGGAAGAGAATAAAACTGCCACCTGTTGCAAAAACGGCAATAATGACAGCAGACAGCGTCAGCTGCTTGCGGGAAAGTGACATGGAATGCTCCTGGTTATTTGAATCCCTGTTTTCAGACTTTTTGTTGTGGTCTGTATGGGAGAAACAGGTTTATGGAATGGAAGGAGCATAAAAGTTTGTCAATTACGAATAAATATACTAAATTTGATAACACTATTCGTATTTTTATAATAATTGATGCATAAAATCCAAAAAATGCATCAATGGGAGTGGCCCATGGATCTATTTCATGCAATGAAAGTCTTTAATAAAGTGGTTGAAACCAACAGCTTTAGTCTGGCTGCGGATAGTCTGGGGCTGCCACGTGCATCGGTGACGACGACGATTCAGGCTTTAGAAAAACATTTACAGGTTCGCCTGCTGAATCGAACCACGCGTAAACTGAGCCTAACCCCCGATGGGGCAGTCTATTATGACCGTAGCTTGAGAATTTTGGCGGACGTAGAAGATATTGAAGCATCTTTCCATGATGAGGAGCGAGGGCCGCGGGGACGATTACGGATTGATGTTCCCGTTTCGATTGGTCGTTTGATTCTGATTCCAAGGTTGAGAGATTTTCATCAACGTTATCCGGATATTGATCTGGTCATTGGCATGAATGATCGCCCGGTCGATTTGGTGGGTGAGGCGGTAGATTGTGCAATACGGGTGGGGGAATTGCAGGATTCCAGTCTCATTGCCCGCCGTATTGGTACGTTTCAGTGTGCAACAGCGGCATCGGCCTGCTATTTAGAAAAATATGGTGAACCGAAAACACTTGAAGATTTACAAAAAAATCATCAAGCCATTCATTTCTTCTCCAGCCGTACTGGACGTAATTTTGACTGGGATTTTGTGGTCGATGACCTGATCCAGAGTGTCAGTGTCAATGGGCAGGTGTCTGTCAATGATGGCGATGCCTATATCGATTTGGCGCTACAAGGCTTTGGCCTGATTCAAGGACCACGTTATATGCTGACCAATCATTTTGAAGCAGGGACTTTAAAAGAAGTGTTACCCCAATGGACACCTGCACCGATGCCGATTTCGGTAGTGTATTTGCAGAGTCGACATTTATCGCACAAGGTTCGGGTTTTTGTTGACTGGGTGGCGGAGCTGTTTGCAGGATGTCCATTATTAGGCGGAAGTGCTTTGCCGCTGGATCAGAAATGTGAATTTGCTTGTGATCAGAAAAGCAGTCATGAATATACCATTCGTACTTTGGTGGAACAGCATAATATTGCTGAAGCAAGGGCCTTAAAGACTTGATTTTTAAATCATCTACACGATGACGAACTTGAACTTGTGACATATTGAAGCTCCTAGTTATTTCTAAATCATCTACACGATGACGAACAGATTAATAAACTCATGGAGCGAATCTCCCCATTTCTAAATCATCTACACGATGACGAACCAGATACCCCCAATTCGTATGCTGGACATGCTTTTCTAAATCATCTACACGATGACGAACTTGCTGAGTACTATTACTGGGCGATCATTCAGTTTCTAAATCATCTACGCGATGAGCAACGGCCGTACTGGTTTTGTTGCCTCAGTACACCATTTCTAAATCATCTACGCGATGAGCAACAATCATTGTCGTACGTGGTGTGCTCCTCAAGATTTCTAAATCATCTACGCGATGAGGAACTGATCATGCTTGCATGGTTTAAGCGCTGGACTTTTCTAAATCATCGTGTAGATGATTTAGAAATCTCCATTTAATGTTTAAGACGACGTATTTTGTCGTTAAAAGGTTGTGTTAAGCTGATAAAAACTTTCTCTTTTTAAAACAAAAGATTATATTTTTATGATATTTAAACTTTAACAATAAATTATGCATGTCATTCTCATCTCGGCTTGTGAAAAAAGAGCTTTAAAGAAAACTAGAGCGATTTTGGATAGCTATGCTATTCGTACAGGACATTCGTCTTGGCAAGCACCAATGACAATGGATGGCTTAAAAGAAATTCGTAGTGCATTAAAAAAAGTAGCCACTCGACAAACTGCGGTAGCCGCTTACATTAATTTTGGTGTACGAAGAATGAAGCTGGCATGGGTTGTGGGAGCAAAACATAAATTTGCCCATGACGGTGCATATCCAGTTGCATCGACCAAAAAACAACAAAAGTTATTGATGCTAAATGAATGGGTCAAAGCAAGTAGCTTGTTGGCAGGTGCAGCAGGGGACATGCATGATATTGGTAAAGCCTCACAACATTTTCAGAACAAATTAAGTCCAGAAATGGCAGGGCAAAAAATTAAAGATGATATTCGACATGAATGGCTGTCTCTAAAATTATTGCAACAACTCAGAAAAAATGGATGGGACTGGCAGCTTGCCTGGAAGAACTTGGATAAGGGGCTAGATAAATTTACTTTAGGTGAACGGCAAGAAATAGAACAGGGAATCCAAAATGAATTAGAAGCAGTCGATTATTTGATTGTGACACATCATGGCTTATTAGGCGTGGAAGAAGCTTTAAAAAATGATCCACTCGCATTACCTCACTATGAAAATCATGTCCGTACATTAGTTCCAAGTCGTGAGCAAATGAGCTGTGCCGGTGAGTTACCAGACTCTATTTTTAAAAGCCATCAAAAACGTATGCAGCGTTTAACTGCATTAATACCAAAACAAAAAACAGACCAGCTTTTGTATTGGAAAGCCTTAGCACTACATTCACGAGCAGCGCTGATTCATGCCGATCATATTGTCTCGGCCCAGCAATATTCTTTGCAAAAACCTGAAAATATATCGTTATTTGCCAATACCAAGCTTAAAACTATAGACCCAGACAAGAAAGCCAAATTACAAGATCAACCACTAGAATGGCATTTACACCAAGTCGGAGATCGGGCTTCACGAATCGCAGTTCAAATGATGACTGATTTGAGTTTATCTGGCCTATCTGAACAAACGGTTGAATACATTTGCCAGCCAACAACTCACTCACGTTTCCAATGGCAAAATATCGCAGCAAATGCATTGCAAAAACATATACAGAAGCACCCTGAAACACCGGCACTGGTATTTAATATTGCAGGGACAGGAAGCGGTAAAACCCGTATGAATTTGCGCGCCGCCTGTACCTTACGACCAGATGACCCAAGACTAGCGATTGCGCTTAATTTGCGTTCTCTAACTTTGCAGACTGGGCATGCACTTAAAACCTCGATGAATCTATCGGAAGATGAAATTGCCGTGATTATTGGTGATACTGTTACTCAGGCTTTATTCGATCAAAGTAAAGAGAAAATTGAATTCGTTGATGAAGATGAAAATCATCCTGAGCCTATGTTTGATGCTTGGGGCGAGGACTGTGAATTACCTGAATGGTTGCATTCATTATTTACGGTCGAAAAAAATGGACGTAAAGCTTTAGATCAAAAGGAAACAACCATTCTTGCTTCACCATTACTGGTGTCAACCATTGATTATCTGATTGCAGCGGGTGAACCACATCGACAAGGACATCACGTTAAAGCATTACTTAGAATAATGAGTAGTGACCTGATTTTAGATGAAGTGGATGGCTATGAACCTAAAGCACTCATTGCCGTGTTGCGTTTAGTTCAGCTCGCTGCTTTGTATGGTCGGAACGTGATTTGTTCGTCGGCAACCTTATCACTGACCGTTGCCAAAACAATTCATCGAGCATTTGAGTCAGGTAGACAGATGCGGGCGGCTCTGTATGGAAATAAGAAAAAATCAATCATTGCAATTATTGATAATGAGCTTAAACCACAGGTCTGGTTAGAACGATCAAATCAAAAATCAGAATTTAATACAAACTACCAAAAGCATTTGGATAATTTACAAGTTCACTTGCTCTCTAAGCCTACTCATCGATTGGCTCAGTTGCTTTCATTACCTGAAACGACCGTTTTATCGTGGAAACAGTCAGTACTAGAGGCAGTAAAGCAACTTCATCAAGCGCATGCATGGAGTTTTAAAAAGGCCGAAAAGAAAATTTCTTTGGGACTTATACGGGTTGCCAATATTAAACATGCAATTCGGCTTGCCCAATTTTTATCAGATCATTTACCTGAGGCAAACATCGCTTGTTATCATGCAAATGACTGGCTTATTTCAAGATTTTATAAAGAGCAACGTTTAGATCAGCTTTTAACACGCCATAAAGACGGTAAGAAAAGAAAAACGGGTAATGAGCAGATTGAGCAAGATGATGAAATGATTGATCTCATTCAGAAATCTAATTCTCTAAATATTCCATTTATTGTGATTGCAACACCAGTGGAAGAGGTCGGGCGAGATCATGATTTTGATTGGGCAATTATTGATGCATCAAGTGTACAATCCCTTGTACAAACGGCTGGCCGAGTGAACCGTCATCGCTTAGAAAAAGTACAACAACCCAATATTATGATTCCACAGTGGAATTATCGTTATTGTGAACAACGAGACATTGAAAAACGTAAGCAACACAGTAAGCAGCGTCGCCCTGTATTTGTATACCCTGGCTATGAAGGGTATGGTTCATCAGATATATCAACATATTCACCTCAAGATTTAAGTGAACTTTTACCGTGGGATCATCAATCTCAATTAGTCATTAATGCCCGACTACGTTTTGATCAAGTAAATTGTTTGTTTGCAAAATATGATGACCAACAAATAGGAAGTTTTTGCCAAAATTACTTTAATGATCAAGGGGAGCAGTTATTTTCTCGTTCGGATGTAGATGCCAGTATCATGACAGAGAATATTTATAATTTAACGCCTTTACGTGAACGTAATTATCAAGAAAGCTATAGGTTTGAGTGGACTGATAGCTTAGTTGTTAAAAAGCAAGTGTATGGTTTAGATGAGAAAGCGACGAAAACTTTAAAATATCCAAAATATGGTTTGGTATGGAATCAAGTGGAATTCGAAGAAATTCTTGCTAAACCACAAGCATGGTTAGCTCTCGATCCACAACACATGCAAGATTATTGTGATGAGTACCATATTGCCATTGAGCAAGGCTGCCGTATATCTTTAACACCTTACAATAGAGATGAAGTGCCGACTTGGTCTTATGATTATGGCTTTGGGGTGATGCAAAAAAGTTAAATATAAAATTTTCATTTATGCATAAGGATAGATTTATTAACTACCACATAGTTTTATCTTAACAAATCAATAGCAACCGATATTCGCCTTCTTTTTCAATTGGCGCTCGATGAACACAAGGCAAGACCTGTTGGGTGGGGTGATCTACAGCCAAGCGCCAAAGATGTCCGATTCCTAAATTGACTGGTTGAGCATCAGGCTGGGCCTGATAATGCAAATCAAAAAAGTATTCTTGCAAGAAATGCTCAAATTCAGCTTCCGGTCCGTCATGTAATTTTCTGAGTTGTTCTCTAATTTCCGGGATTAAAATTTTTTGCTCAACCTGATCATTGGGCAGGATTTCGCTAGCAGCACCATGATAGGTGCATAAAAATGTGTCCGTTGCGATGGGCGACCGATCGACATGATAGGAATAGACATCTGTTGAAATGAAATCCAGTTCGTCATCGCGCTGGTAACTTTCAATTAAATTAAGAGTAGGTAAGGCGCCAAGATCAGTCAATAACTGTATATCCTGCAAGATCATTGTTCTCGCTAGGTTTCCTTGTTCTGAAAGGTGTAGTGCTAAAAGGTCTTCTGCCGAAATTTCAGTAACATTTTCTTTTAACTGAAGCTGAGTCACGATTTCTTTAAAATCTCCAACCGGATTTCTATGCCAGCAAAGCGCATTCATTTCTCCTTGGAAATGCGTGTTAATCAGTTCAGAGAAAGTAGACACCACACCGACTTGCTTGTGATCAGAAAATGTATTGTTCATATCAGCAGTAAAAAAGAAACCATCCGCAGTAATATACACTGAGTTTTAGACGATTTTTAATTTAGCTCTTTCATAGCGAGTTAACCTTTGTTCAAGGACATAATTCTTGGAAATAAAAAAAGAGCTTAAATAAGCTCTCTTTTAGTTCCAACGAACTTATTTACAGCTAAAGTTTTCAGCTTTTTCTCTATCACCTTGACCATTGTAACGAGCAATCAGGGGGTAAGGGCAAAGTGGACGGGTGCGGTCTGGTGCCCAGTCTTGTGGAAGCTCAGTATTTACTTGACCACTTGGGTTACCTGCGCCGCGTGCGGTCGCAATGATTTCGTCAGGTGCTTGCCCATATTCGACCCAGTTGACTAAAGCCGTTAATGCATCAAATTGATCGGTCGCGATGCCGTCACGGGTATGGTTCATGCCCGGAACTCTAAAGAAACGTGCAAATTCAGGTACTGTACCTTTTGTATCATTTTTATAGTGTTGTAGTAGCTGATCGTACCAATTTTGAGTGTCATCTACAGAGAAAACGCCGTCTGCTGTGCCTTGTACTACAATCATTTTCCCACCGTGATTACGGAGTTTATCTAGATTGAGTTCATCGGGTGGCATCATGAATGACATCGAACTTTCGGTGTAGATATCATTAGTTGCCGAGAGTTTTGGATAGTCGGTATCGAAGTTAAAATTAAAGGCAAATTGTCTAGAGTTTTGAGTCACGGTTGGGTCTGGTGGAACTTGAAAAAGAATGCCGACTGCAACGGGGTCACGTGCTGTGCCTACCGAAGATTCAAATTTCCAGCTTGCCCAGTTGCTTCCCACTAAACCGGGGTCGAAAGGCTGGGTTGCATAAAGTGCTTGTCCAGCAGAGTTTACAGGGCCGCGGTAAATGTTGGCTAATACATCAATCTGTTCGGTGCTTAGACATGTGCCATCTCTTGTGCTTGAGCAAACGGGTACATGTTGGTGAATATCAAAAGCTGTACGGCAAGCTTCAACATCTTGAACCAAGCCATCTGCAACACCGTCTAGTGCATCGCATCGAACTAAAATCGCTTTTGCTAATACTTTACGTTCTGAAAGAGTAAGGGCTGTACTGAGGTCATTTTCATCTGTTGCGACGCGACGAAGCTGCTGCGCTGTGTAGAGTTGAGCCGCGGCTGCACGAGGTAGGTGAAAACCCGGTGTGCTTGCTAAAATTCCATCATATTGATCGCCTAAACGGGTTGCAGCAATCATGGCATGACGCCCGCCGTTCGATGTGCCGCCTGCATAGGAGCGGTCTGGCAATTTACCATAGGCGGTTTTAATTAGATTTTTTGCCATAGGCGTAAGTTTGGTAATCGCACCGTAGCCGTAGTTAATTCTAGCTTGAGGGTCTAAACCAAACATTGGATTTTGTGAAGCGTTATGTCCGGCATCGGAAGAAATAATAGCAAAACCATCATGTAGGGCATTGGTCAGTGGACCACCGCTACCAACCTGACCCGTTGCAGGGACTAAATTACCATCGGTTCCACCATTGCCTTGATAGAGAAAACGGCCATTCCAATCAACAGGTAAGCGCATTTCAAAACCAATTTGATAAGTTTGTCCATCGACAGGGCTTACACGTTGGTCCATATAACCTTTGACTAAACAATGAGCGCCAATCGGTTTGTTGGCGACAGTCAATGTGCCTGCTTCTTGAAGGGTAGCTGAGCTAATGACTGTATTGTTGTATTGAAATTCAAGTAAGTCTGAACAGCTTCCTGTCATTTTTACGCCAACAGCAGGAGACAACTGCGGTGGTTTGGTTGTTGAGGGAACCGTTGTCTCATCATTATCACTTCCACAGCCTGTCAAAGCGCCAAGCATGGCAAGCACTAAAGCGGAGTGGGTCAAAATTCGTTTATTATTAGTGTAATTCATTTATTCATATCCTTATTAAATGAATGTTTGCAATTAATCTAAAACCAGAAAATTAGCTGTGCTTCGTGCAATCATTTTGTTGTTTTGCCAAGCTTCACTTTCAAGATTCAGTACGGTTTTGCCTTGTTTAATGAATCGGCATTTTGTAATGACTTCACCCACAGCACAGGGCCTTAAAAAATCCATGGTTAAGTTGATGGTGGTAGCGGGTTTATGGTCATTGGCGAGAAATGCAAAAAGTCCCATCACGTCATCAAGCATGGCGCAGATCATGCCACCTTCAACGGTACCGCGTGGATTGGTAAAGCTTTCTAGCGCCGTGTAGTGGATGGTGAGTTCAGTGTTTTTGTCATTCCAATGGATATTGTGTCCACCCAAATGGTGATGGATGGGCGGTAAGTGTTCTAACGTTTTTTGATCCATAATCAAGGCTCCATCCTTTTTATCAGTGTTATAAAAATGATTATTTCAAGCTGTAGGCATCATAAATAACCGCTTTGCCCAAGCGCATTGCACTCCCTACCGCAACGGTCTGGTTAAGCCATGAATATTTGGGTGAGCTGGTTTCAAACTGCATGGTAATTTTGAAATAGTAGTTTTTCGGGTCGACATCTTTGCCTTGAGCAAGCTGTTTTAGTATTTCTGCCGAGCCATGTCGGTAACCTTTGGTTTGAAGGTAAATGAGTGCACCGTCATCGGTTTCTAATAAATATCGCGTATCAATAATGGCCAGTCCTTTACTGTCGACAATTTGCCAATCTGCGCCATTATTTAAAATGCGGCCCTTAAGTGATTTCCCTTCAAATGTCCCACCTGTAATAGGAATAATTCGGCGCTTACCAGCGTCACTGGTTGTGCCCAATTCCCAAACAGGCGCGTTCAGATCCACACTAAATTTTGCTAAAGGCTCAAGCTGAATAGGTGGTGGACTATATTGTGTTTCGGCATGAGTCAGGGTAATCAGACTCATGCCGCAGAGTAGTGCTACAACGTTCTTCATGATGAATTTCCCGAAATAAAAAGAGGTTCTATCTGTGACAGAACCTCTCGTTTTGAATTATTTAAATTTCCAAGTGTAGTCGATGTTGATACGGGTTTCGTTGACAGGTTTGATGTTGGCTGTAGCGAGCATGTTGTTGTCATAAATGGCATAGCGCGCGCGTAACCCTAGATTTTTTAACCAACCACTTTGGACGGTGTAGCCTAAATCAAAGTCTGTTTCGCGTTCTTTTAAATTGGTTCCGCCTAAGTTGGGTGCATAAATATTGTGACCTGTGGTGTAACGGGTCATAAAACGTAAACCCGGTACATAATCTTTAAAGTCGTATTCATAGCGGAAACTATAGGCCTTTTCTTTTGGGTTTAAAAACTCACCCGGCCATGTATCAATAAGAAGTCCGGTTTCACCTCCCGTCAAATACGGAAAAGCAGTGTCGCCGTGATGTTGGAAAGTCCCAAAAATAAATTTATGGTTTTGATGTTTGAGTTCGAAATGCGCATGATACAGGTCATTATCGACCAAGCCAGCTTTTGCTTGCCCGTCATCTCGGCTGCGGTAGTAACGTAATTGTGAACTCAGATTGGTGCTGTCATTAATTTTATATTGATGTAATACACCGACCAGCGTCTGATGATACAGATCATCAACATCCATATAAAAAGCGGTGAGCTTGAGTGCGGGATTGAGCTGATAATTCCCGCCTAAATAATAGAGCCCATCGGTTTCGGCACTTTTAAAACGTCCATTTACCCCTGAAATTTTAATTTTTTCATAGTTGGTCGAATCCCGATGATTCACTTTATCGAGGTAGGCCGCCTGTAAATCAAAATCCTTAATATCTTTACTGGTCAGTGAAATGCCTCGATAGGTTTGAGGAAGCAAACGGGCAGGTGAAGCCACTAACACCGGGTTCATCGGCATGAGCGTACCGATGCGTAGTTCGGTCTGACTCATTTTCGCTTTTGCCGTGACGCCAATTTCGCCATAAGAGTCAGCAGGTTCATTGGTGACCGTATTTCTGATTAAATTGCCGGTACCTGCATGTTGGGCATCGGCATCCAGCTTAAAGCCTGCAGTTGCCAGTATATCCAGACCAAAACCGACCGTCCCTTCGGTATAACCTGAGTTGGCTTTGAGAATAAACCCTTGCGTCCAGTCCTTGGCAGCGGGGTAAGCGGATTGCTCTTGGTAGTCGCGGTCAAAATAGAAATTTCGTGTGGTGAGTTCTACTGAACTGTTGTCAATAAAATTGCCAGCCCACACTGAACCTGAGAGCATAAGGGTAGAGTACATCCATAATTTCGACATCGCATTTCTTCCTGAAATAACATTTTTTTGTTTTCAACAAGACTTAGTTGTTGTGTCAGCCTTGTTTGGTTTTTAAATCGAACTATTTCCCGAGCAGTTCTCGGGCGACGATTTCTTTCATAATTTCATTGGTTCCCCTATAAATTTTCTGTACCCGTGCATCCACAAAAAAGTGTGAAATCGGATATTCCTGCATGTAACCGTAGCCGCCAAAGAGCTGAAGTAACTGATCAATCACTTCACATTGAGTGTCGGTGATAAAGCATTTCAGTGCGGCAACTTGAGTGACGCTTAACAGGTGTTGTTGATACAGCGCTGCACATTGGTCTACAAAAGCTTGAGCAGCCTTTGCTTTGATTTGTGCGTTTGCGAGTACAAAGCGCGTGTTTTGCATTTGACTTAACGGTTGTCCGAAAGCTTTACGTTCCAATACATAGTCTTTGGTGATTTCAATAGCCCCCAAAATCGATCCCAAAGCCATCATGGAAATACTCAAACGCTCACGCGGTAACTCTTGCATTAAATAGGCGAAACCTTGTCCTTCTTCCCCCAAACGCTGAGTTGCAGGCACACAAACATCATCAAAAAATAGTTCGGCTGTATCTTGAGCATGTAGACCGATTTTTTGTAATGAACGGCCTTTTTTAACGCCGTCTAAAGTAGCATCAACTAGAAAAATCGAAATGCCTTTTGCTTTAGCTTGCGGATCAGTTTTCGTCACTAAAACGATCAGGTCGGCATGCAAACCATTTGAAATAAACGTTTTTGAACCATTCACACGATAGTGGTCATTTTCTAAAATGGCTTGAGTGCGTATGGCCTGTAGATCTGAACCTGCATTGGCTTCGGTCATGGCAATTGCAGTGACGACTTCACCCGTCACCATTTTGGGTAGCCAATAACGTTTTTGCTCTTCAGTTCCAATATTTTGCAGATAAGGAGAGACCAGCTCATTTTGCCCGCCAATGGCAACTGCCAAAGATGCAAAGCCCGCTTGAGCAGTTTCTTGAACCAGCATGAGAGAGTAATGAACAGGAGCGCCGTAACCGCCATATTCCTCGGGCACATCGACGCACAGAAAGCCATTTTCCCCAAGGCGAAGCCATAGTTCACGTGGGATAAGGCCATCGTGTTCCCACTGTTCATAATACGGAGCAACCTGTTCTTTTAAGAACCTGCGATAGCTATCCCGAAATAGTTCAAATTCTGTATCGTGTGGCATGTTGAACCTTTTTTAGGCAAAAGTGAGGTTAAGGCCCAAACTGAAATTTGAGCTTCCTTTTTTATTTCAATTGCTTATTGCTTTAAGGTGGGTACCCGAATAATCAGTGGGTTTTCGGCCTGCTTTTGATAAAGCTGATCAATTAATGCAGCACGACGCTTGGTAATATTGCCTTGATTGAGGTTGCCTTTATCGGTGACTTCGCCTGCATCGAGTTGAGGTGGCTCGGTCATTAAATAAAGCATGGAAACTGTATTTGAACTACCAGTCGCATCTTTATTAAAGGTCGTTAAAAATTGGCGGAACCATTGCTGGACTTTAGGGTGCTGTAATATCTCTGTTGCAGAATGTTCACCCAGCTTAAGACCAGCTTGTTGAGCACAAGCATCTAGTTTTGGAAAAATCAGAAAACCAACCGCATTCAGGTTTGAACCAGTAATACAAACATCTTGGATGAGTAAATTACCTTGAATCAGTACTTTGTTGCGTAGTGTGCCCACATTCACAAAAGTGCCTGTATTGAGTTTAAAGTCTTCGGCAATTCGTCCGTCGTACATGAGACCTTTAGTTGGATCATTCACATCGACTAAACGCACAGCATCACCCGTATGGAAAAAGCCTTCATCGTCAAACACAGTGCTTTGCTGGTCTGCCTTTAAACGCCAATAGCCTTTCATGACATGTTTGCCACGAACACAAAATTCTAGTTTGTCACCACATGGCACCAGCTTGATTTCGCATCCCGGAGCAGGGTAACCAATAAAGCCAGCCATCACGCGTGGACCAGTGGTAAAAGCACAAGAGGGAGCTGTTTCAGTCATACCCAAGCCGCTCATAATGCGAATTTTTTCTCCACAATGTTGCTGAGCAATTTTATCGAGTCTGTTCCAGCCCGCTTCTGAAAGCGCTGCACCTGCAAAGAATAAAATTTTAACTTTGGCAAAAAAGCGGTCTCTTAATTCTTCATCTTTTTCTAAAGCTTCGGTGAGTTCTTCCCAACCTTTTGGCACATTTAAATAAACGGTTGGAGAAATTTCTTTGAGATTACGAATGGTTTCGTCAAATTTTCCTGCAACGGGTTTGCCGTCATCAATGTAAATGGTACCGCCGTTATAGAGCGCAATACCGACATTGTGACTACCACCAAACGTGTGGTGCCAAGATAGCCAGTCGAGTAGGACAGGCGGCGTTTCTTCAAACTCAGGGAAAGTCTGCAACAACATTTGCTGATTCACACACAGCATTAAATGCGTGGTCGGCACAGCTTTAGGGAGTTTGGTTGAACCTGACGTAAATAGAAATTTGGCAATCTGGTTTTCATCAAGGGTTTGATAAAACTCTTGAACATCTGAAACAGGCGTATCTAATAGCGATTGAAAAGACGTGCAGATCTGATCACCCACAATTCCTTTATTGGTCACCACTTCAATATCAGGCGTAATACATGCCTGAATCGCTTTGGCAAAGGCTTGTCCATCGCTGGCATAGACCATACCCGGTGTAAGCACTTCAAACACATGTTTAAGTTTGCCAAAGTCTTGAGAAATCAGAGAGTAGGCTGGTGAAATTGCTGAAAAAGGCACACCTGCCAGCATGGCAGCCATAGACAGTGTTAAATGTTCGAGATCATTACCACTTAAAATAACCAGAGGCCTTTCTTGGCTTAACTTACGTTCATGTAGAGCCTGAGCAATGTGCCATGCACGTTGTAAAACTTCTGCATAACTCAGTTTGACCCATTCACCTTGAGCATTACGTTTTGCTGCAAAAATATGGTCGGGTTTGGTTTGTGCAAAATGAATTAAACGATCTGTCAGTTTTTGTGGATACGGTTTTAATTGCTCTTTTGGGCTGATATAGAGCGTGTCATCTTTATGGTGATAATGAATATCATGTTGCCCTAATTTTACGAACCGTTCGCGGTCTTGTGATTGAGTGGCATTCATTTGCATTTCTTTCACTCCATGGAAAGCGCATCACTGCGCTTTATTTTTTGCATCATGCAATTTTTATTTAATATGTTGTTGTCCGCATTAGCCTGACTAAATCGGGTAATGACGTGATTGGGTCTGAATGGTGATCCAGCGTAGTTCGGTAAATTCGGCAACAGAGACTTTACTACCAAATCGTCCGTATCCACTCGATTTTGTTCCACCAAATGGCATTTGAGCTTCGTCATGTACGGTTGCGCCGTTAATATGACAAATACCCGAATCAATTTGTTGAGCCACTTCCAGTGCTTGCGAAATATTCTGGCTAAATACTGCCGAAGAAAGGCCGAACTCGCTGTCATTTGCCAGTGCTACGCCTTCTTCAATGCTTGAAAAGCGTTGAACTGTGCATACAGGTCCAAATGATTCTTCGCGGTAAAGCAGCATGTCAGGGTTAATATTGAGCACCAGCGTCGGTTGCATGGTGGTGTCTTCAATATGGATGCCTAAAGGTAAGTCAGCACCTTTGTTTTGAGCATCTTCCAACAAATGCTGAATACGGTTTGCAGCGCGGCGACTTTCTAAAACACCGAGTACATTGTCTTTTGAGGTTGGATTACCTGCTCGAATAGAGCGAGTTTTTTCAATCAGTTTTTCAATAAATTGGTCGGCAATTTTGTCTTGAACCAAAACACGTTCGGTCGACATACAGATTTGCCCCTGATTAAAGAATGCTCCAAAAGCCACAGCATTTACGGCTTCATGAATGTCAGCTTCATTTAAAACCACAACAGGGGCTTTCCCACCGAGTTCGAGTAAAACTGGTTTTAAATATTTGGCAGCAGTCTCGGCAATAATTTTTCCGACTTTGGTTGAGCCGGTAAAATTAATGCGTTTCACGGCTGGATGAGACACTAAGCGCTCTACGATTTGTGGTGCATCTTCGGCGGCATGCGTAATTACATTCACCACACCTTCACCCAGACCCGCTTCATGTAACACTTCACCAATGAGACGATGTGTTGCTGGGCAGGCTTCTGAGGCTTTTAACACTACCGTGTTACCACAAGCCAAAGGCATGGCAAGTGCACGTGTTGCCAAAATCATAGGAGCGTTCCAAGGTGCAATCCCTACAATCACACCACAAGGAACCCGTACACCCATTGCAAGATTGCCCGGCACATCTGACGGAATCAGGCTTCCGTCAATTTGTGTGGTCATGGCTGCGGCTTCACGTAACATGTTGGCAGCAAGGTGAACATTAAACCCATACCATGTTGCAGTTGAACCTGTTTCTTGCATTCCAGTTTCAATGAATTGCTCGGTTTTTTGGTCCATTAAATCGGCTGCTTTTAATAAGCGTAAGCGACGTTCGGTAGGTGAGAGTTTCGACCATACTTTAAAAGCTTGTTGTGCCGATTCGATGGCACGGTCAACATCGTCCAATGTTGCAGCAGCGGCTTGAGTTGCCACTGATCCATCAATAGGACTGATACGCTCAAACGTTGCCTGATTTGATGCATCAACAGATTGACCGTGAATAAGTAACTGTACATTTTGCATGGGTTGTGTCCTTACATTGCCATTAGTGAATCAAAAGTTAACCAGTACGTTTATAGCTCTGTAAACCCGGTTTAATTGATTTTTCATCTAAAAATTGTTTCAAACCTTCTTGGCGACCGTTTTCCGTATCGCGGTGGATACATTGATCAAGTTTGGCATATAAGTAATCTTCGTTTTGATCCCAAGTCAGTTCACGACAACGCTTAAAGCCATTTTTAGCGGTACGAAGAACCACAGGATTTTTCTCAAGTAGACAGTTTGCAAGCTCAGTCACTTCTGCTTTTAACTGTTCAAGGGGTACGCTTTTATTCACAAGGCCCATAGTTTCGGCTTCTTTACCACTAAAGGTTTTACCCGTCATGATGTAGTACAAAGAGGCACGGTGACCAACAGAGTCTGCCATTGCTTTGCTTACAAGGTTGCCCGGTGGGATCCCCCAGTTAATTTCAGATAAACCGAAAGTTGCTTCATCTGCTGCAATTGCGAGGTCACACGCCACTAAGGGTGAGAAACCGCCTCCAAAGCACCAGCCGTTGACCATCGCAATGGTTGGTTTTGAATACATGCGAAGAAGTTGCCACTGCCAACGGCATGAGTCGCGGCGAATACGTTCTTGATAAATTTCCGGCTGCGTATCGACTTCACGGAAATATTCCTTCAAGTCCATGCCTGCTGTCCAAGAATCACCTGCACCTGTTAACACAAGCACACGTGCATCTTGATCAAGTTCTATCGCTTCAAGTACATCAATCATTTCACGATTGAGTGTCGGGCTCATGGCATTTTTCTTTTCTGGGCGATTTAGTGTTACCCATGCAATTCCATCTTCAACTTTAACATCTACTGTTTCCCAGCGGTTTTCATAACTCATCTTCATACTCCTTGAATGATTTTTAGCTGTTCTGGGATTTAATTTAATATCAGTTAAACTTACATTCAAGTCTTTTTTATCAAATTTTATAAATATTTTATAATGTATTGTATTTTAAATATTAATTAATTTTATTGATGATTTTATATAAAAATATGTTGATTTTTTGGTAAGTTTAACTGATATTTTTGCTGTGTTTAAACAATAATACACAAAGGGCTAAATGGAACGACTAGTCAATAAGGGACAACACAATGGAAAAAATATCAGGACAGCCTTCAAGGGCAAAAATCACGTTACTACTGTGCTTTGCCATCGCAATTTTTGAAGGCTTTGATCTTCAATCAATGGGGGTAGCCGCTCCACGAATGCGGGCTGAGTTTATGTTAGACAATGCCCAGATGGCGTGGGCATTTAGTGCTGCAATTTTAGGGACGTTACCAGGTGCCATATTGGGCGGTCGGTTTGCCGATATTGTCGGGCGTAAGAAAATTCTGATTTTTAGTATTTTACTTTTTGGAATTATGTCTTTGCTAACGGCTTATGCAGCTAACTTCAGTTTGCTATTACTCATTCGTTTTTGTACGGGTTTGGGAATGGGTGGGGCACTTCCCATGATGATTACACTTGCCTCTGAAGCTGTACCTGACCAGCACAAAGGTACTGCTGTCAGCATCATGTATAGCGGCATTCCTTTTGGCGGATTACTCACTTCGGTGGTTGCCATGTCGTTGGCAGGTGATGCAGAGTGGCGTCATATTTTTTATATTGGGGGAATTGCTCCTATTTTGCTGATTCCGCTGATTATGCGCTTTTTACCTGAGTCAAATGACTATCTGCAACGTAAAGTTCAAGCGCAAAAAACCACGCCATTCTTGGAAGTTTTATTTGCCAAAGAACGCCTTATGTCGACCATTCAGCTTTGGGTCAGTTTTTTCTGTACGCTCGTTGTACTGTATTTCTTGTTGAACTGGTTGCCGTTACTGATGGGCGCGCAAGGCTTATCGAAACTTCAGGCAAACTATGTGCAGATGGGTTACAACGTTGGCGGAATCTTAGGTTCAATCCTCATGGGTGTCTTACTTGATAAATTACGCATGAGTTTTGTGATTAAGCTGATTTATCTCGGTATTTTATTTTCGCTTTGTTGTTTGGCAATTTCTCCGACCGTGGCTTTACTTGCACTTTCGGCAGTCGGTTGTGGCTTATTCATTGTGGGCGGACAATCGGCATTATACGGTCTGGCTGCCATGTATTATCCAACCGAAATGCGTGGAACTGGAGTTGGTGCAGCAGTTGCAATTGGGCGTATTGGTTCTTTTGCAGGACCTTTAATGGCTGGTTTTTTACTCTCGCTCGGACAAAGTTCGACCATTGTAATTGGTTCAAGCATTCCAGTGATTTTAATTGCAGCGATCTCTGCATTACTTCTTGTCAAAAAACCTAAACAGCCTGTACATTTAATACAAAGCTCAGGTGCTGGCTAAGTTTTAACGAAAGTATGGGGTTCGAGCCTCATACTTTCACTACAGATTTTCTTATGATGAATGAAATGTTATGGTACGTTCAAATTTAGTTCAAAAAAAAGCAGAAGATGAGCCGAAATTAAGTTACATGATCGCTCGTGTTGACCGGATCATTAGTAAACATTTAACAGAACATTTAAAAGAACTTGAAATTACTTTGCCGCAATTTACTGCACTTTCGGTTTTAGCTTCAAAAAGTAATTTATCCAATGCCAAGCTTGCTGAACGTTCTTTCATAAAGCCGCAATCTGCCAACAAAATTTTGCAAGATTTACTGGTGAATGGCTGGATTGAAAAAAAACCGGATCCAACCCATGGTCGCCGTATTTTAATTACCCTGACTGAAAGCGGTGTTGAAAAGCTAAATAAATGCAATGAAGTGGTTTTAAAAGTCGAAGAAAAAATGCTTGAAGGCATTGATATTAACTTGGCTTATTTAATCCGTAATAATCTCGATATTATGGTCAATAATCTTAAAAATCTTTAATTGAATGTGGTTTGTAAATTAATTTTTTAAAATCTACAAAAATGCTTAAGCACTGATTCAAGCAGAAAATTGATTTCATTTTGCAAATGAACTTGCTAGCATCGAAGTGACGTTTTTGGTGATGTGTGGCAGCGAATGTCTTCAGGACAACAAGTTTTACTTAAACTAAGAAAAATGATTATTTCAGGGGAACTTGAAGGCGGCGCCAGAATTGCCGAAATTCCGACTGCCGAGTTACTTGGTGTTTCAAGGCAGCCTGTTCGTATTGCCTTTCGCTTGCTTGAGCAAGAAGGTCTCCTCATCAAAAATCCAACTCGTGGTTACACGGTTCGTGAAATTTCAGAGCAACTTATTCATGATGCGCTTGAAGTGCGCGGTGTGCTGGAAGGCTTGGCTGCAAAAACTTTGGCAGAACAGGGCTTAAGCGAAGAACAGAAAAAGACACTGCAACACTGCATTCAGGAAACTGAAAAACTCTTTAATGAAACAGACGAGTTTGGCGATGCTGAACTGGAACGTTATCACCATTTTAATGTCATTTTTCATGACACGATTATTGAAGGCGCGCAAAACGTCGCGCTCATCCAAGCCTTAGCAAAAAACAACCAATTACCAATGGCATCTGCCCAAGCCATTACCTATGACCAGAACCAAGCTTTATCGGAATATCGCCGTTTGCACTATGCGCATTTACAGCATTGTTCGATTTTCGATGCATTGGTAAATCGTCAGGCAGGGCGTGCTGAAACCTTAATGCGCGAACACAGTAGTGTAGTGATTTTAGGTGAAACCTTAAGAAATGTTCTCCGCGCTTAAAGTGAAAAGTTCCTTTATTTTTGAATAAAGGAACTTTCGAGTTAAAGCTCGATCACAAGATGTTTGGTTTTTGCGCGAGAACAGCAGGGCGTAAATTGGTCATTCAATGTATGTTCCTCATCGGTCATAAATAGATCCCGATGATCAGGTATACCTTCTACCACGCGGGTAATACAGGTCCCGCAAATGCCTTGTTCGCATGAAACCGGAATATCAAAACCATTCGCAATTAATGCTTCAGTAGCAGTCTGCTCTGGTAATACTTCAATTCGGCGGCCCGTACCTTTCACTTCAATAGTAAAAGCTTCATTGTTGGACGTATTTACTTTTTGCGCGACAAAATGCTCTTGATGTAACTGTTCATTGTACCAGCCAGCTTGTTCGGCCGAGCTCATGACAAACTGCATAAACCCTGTAGGTCCACATACATATAAGTGTCTATCTGGTGAAGCTTGAGCTAAAACCTTTGCCATATTACATTCGGTGTCCGGCTGATCTTGAATATGAAAATGGACTTGGTCACCAAAGTGCTCGGTTAAATTACCATAGAAGGCAATCATTTCATGACTACGAACAAAGTAGTGCAATTCGAAAGGAATATTTGCCGACTTAAGACGATACGCCATCGACAAAATCGGGGTAATACCAATACCACCAGCAAATAAAACTGCCTGTTTGGTTTGAGGATGAATCTCAAATAAATTGCGTGGTTCACCAATCTTTAAATGGTCGCCTTCACAATATTCGGTGTGGATGCAACGTGAGCCACCGCGTGAATTGGCATCATGTAAAACACCAATGACATAACGATGTTTTTCAGTGCAGCAGTTTGAAAGTGAATATTGGCGGGTGAGGCCGTTTTTCAGGTGCACATCAATATGCGCACCTGCCTCAAAATTCGGTAGCGCTGTGCCATTTGCTGCAACCAATTCAAACGCACGAATAGTCGGGGTGAGCTGGTGAATTTTTTCAATGATCACGTCCATGTTTATACTCCTTTAGATAATCCGAATGTTTGGAAACTTCTGTGTGGACGTTTCAGGAGGTATTTTATTTTCTTCGGCAAGTAGTCGGTCAATGACCTTACGGGACTGGACACCGCCTGCGTCGATGTTGAGCATGAGTAACTTGCGATGTGGATTGTTTAAAATGTTTTGCTGCTGTTGCTCCAGCATTTCTAAATCTTCAGTAAAGATTTTGCCTTGGCCTTCACGAATTTGATCGGTGAGTTCAGCATTGTCTGGCTGGAAATTGCGTGCCATTCCCCAGAAATACCAATGTGATGTTTCAGTTTCGGGGGTAATAAAATCGACCACAATTGAGGAAACTTTTTTGTCACTTGGTGCATGGTAACCACCATGTCCCGCGTGTGCGACACCCACTTCAATGTGGACATTACTTGGCGCAAAGAAGTGACAACGTTGCCAGCGGTCAACAGGTACATCATCAGCCAAATGATTGCCGCGAAGGGCCATTTGCCAGAATGGAGGAGCAATCACATTTTCCATGTAGCGTTCGGTAATGACATGGTCGCCGTCAACTTTAGTGACAGGTAATGATTCATCAATCTCTTTTTGTCCGATGCTGCTGGAGTGCACATAGGTCTCATGGGTTAAATCCATGAGGTTGTCGACCATCAATCGATAGTCACACTGAATATGAAACAGGCCTCCGCCATAGCTCCATTCAGGATGATCTGCCCATTCTAAAGTTGGCAGTTTTGCTTCATCTGCTAAAGCTTTCTCGCCTGGCCATATCCAGATAAAACCGAACTTTTCAATAACTGCATATGATTTATTGCAAGGGAAACCATTGACGCGTTGCGCTGGCATTGAAACGGTCTTTCCATCACAGCCCATCACTAAGCCATGATATCCACACACAAGGTTACCATCTTCGACATAACCCAGTGAAAGTGGGGCACCACGATGGGGGCAAAAATCTTCAACGGCTGCAACTTGGTTTTCTTTGCCACGATAAAAAACGATTTTTTCACCACAAATGGTGCGACCTAGTGGTTTGTCTTGGATTTCTTCTGGGCGGCAGGCAACATACCAAGCATTTTTAATAAACATTGTGACGACTCCTTATCACTTATTGGATCCAATTTATAATAAATAAAAATATTGGTCAATTGATAGACAGTATATTTTTTAAAAATATTGATCTATGTGTTTAGTTTTTATGTATGTATTATAATGTTGTTAAAGGCTTTTTTTATTTCTTTTGAGTTTTTGGGAGAAAATTTTATTGGTTTTTATTTGGATCCATTTTGTGTGCTTTGAAAGCTGAATTGGGTCTCATATTGGGAATTGTGGTAAGTAAAATGGGCAATGTTTTATGGATCCATATTTTTTGTTTTCATAATTATAAATAAATTATAATTATATTTTTCAATTATTTAATCCGTTGTTAATTAAATTTTTAAAATATTGTTGATTTTTTGGATCCAAATATTCAGTATAGAAAAAGAGCAGGATGCTCAAAAAACAAATATTCCTCTAGGTCTATGGATACGGATATGCATAAGCATACAATTGCTCATATTGGCGATGTCGTATGTGTCTCTTATCCGCATTAGGAGATACACAAATGGAAAGAGACGTTCTCAATCAGATCAATCAAAACAGCATGAGCCGCTACCAATGGTTCGTCATTTTGATCTGTATTTGTCTCAATATTATTGATGGCTTTGACGTGATGGTGATGGCATTTACTGCACCATCCGTATCAGCAGAATGGTCACTTTCAGGCGCACAAATTGGCTTATTGCTCAGTTCAGGTCTTTTCGGGATGGCTGCCGGTTCCATTTTCCTCGCACCTTTGGCCGATAAAATCGGTCGCCGTTTACTCATTCTGGTTTGTCTTGTGATTGCAGGTTTGAGCATGTTGGGTTGTGCTTTTGTACAAAGCCACGGCATGTTAGCTGCACTTCGGTTTATTACCGGAATTGGAGTCGGTGGGATTCTTGCGAGCAGTAATGTACTGGCAAGTGAATATGCCAATGCTCGCTGGCGCAGTCTGGCAGTGAGTTTAATGTCTACCGGTTATGGAATTGGCGCGACACTGGGTGGGGTACTCTCACTGGCATTGATTGAGCACTTAGGTTGGCGCTCAATCTTTTTAGCAGGTGGGGTAACCACCATTGCAATGCTACTGATCAGCGCATGGTTATTACCTGAATCTTTAGATTACTTACTCGCGAAACGACCAAAACAGGCACTCGAACGAATTAATGCAACCGTAAATCGTATGGGGCTAAACGAATTACCTGTTATGCCGCGTTATGAAAAAATCAGCACGCAAAATGGTAGTGAGCTGGGCAAATTATTTGCTGGACAACTTGGATTCCAAACACTTTGTTTGTGGTTTGCATTCTTTTTAGTGATGTTTGGCTTTTACTTTGTCATGAGCTGGACACCAAAAATTCTAATTTCAATGGGAATGTCACCAGAGCAAGGCGTAAGTACGGGTATTTTAATTAGTATTGGTGGGATTTTCGGGGCAGCCATTATTGGTTTACTCGCATCACGTATGAAAATTTTCTATGCCTTAAGCCTGTTCTTGGGACTAACTTCGGCATGTGTTTTTCTCTTTGTTGCCGTCTCGTCCCAAGTCAGCATTGCACTCATGGTGGGGTTATTACTTGGCACACTCATTAATGGCTGTGTAGCAGGTTTATATTCGATTTCTCCAACAATTTACGATGCCGAAATTCGTAGTCGTGGCGTGGGCTATGCAATTGGCTTTGGACGAATTGGGGCAATTTTATCGCCAACGGTCGCAGGCATCTTTCTGGATAAAGGAATTGCACCCGCAACGCTGTACGCCTATTACGGTGTGGTGTTTATTTTGGCTATTTTCCTGATTTTAAGTTTGGGTAGTGCTTTTTACCGAAGTCAGAAAGAGCAGAACTACGCGCTTAAAACATCACCCTAAATCATTAAAAATTAAATAGTTGAGATAAAAAATGAAAAAGGCACCATTGTGGGTGGGGGTATGCTTGTGCCCGTTATTGAGTCAAGTTGTGCATGCCGAGTTTATTGCAGACAGTAAAGCTGAGCTGACACTACGCAATTTTTACTTTGATCGAGACTATAAAAAAGACCCATATTCCTATACAGCAGCCAGAGATTGGGCGCAGGGTTTAATTTTTAAAGGACAGTCTGGTTATACCGAAGGGACAGTTGGGTTTGGTGTCGATGTATTGGCAATGGCAGGTTTTAACCTGATGGGAAACCGTGCTGATGATCATGCACGTAGTGGCTTACTCCCAGTGAATACCGATAACTCGCGTGATGATTATTATGGAAAAATAGGCATTACAGGGAAGGCTAAATTTAGAAAAAATGAGCTTTTTGTGGGGGATCTAGTTCCACAGTTGCCGACCCTATTTTCATCGCCAGCGCGTTTGTTCCCTCAGACTTATCGCGGTATCCGCTTTGTTTCAAATGAAATTCCAAATCTTCAACTCGAAGGCTTTTATGTCGACGAAGTACGTCAGCGTGATTCAATTCGTTATACCGATGTTGGAACAGACAATATTAACCATCGTTTTGACAAAGCGGCAACCACCGATTCTTTTTATACGTTGGGAGGAAGCTATCAGTTAAAGGATTACCGTTTACGTGCTTATCATGCTGAACTCAAAGATATTTACCAGCAACAGTTTTTAGGCTTTAACGGAAAACAACCTTTAAATGATCAACTTAATTTTTTAAGTGATGTACGTTTTTTTAATAGCGAAGAAACTGGAAGCAAAAAAATTGGAGAAGTCGATAACCGACATATTAGTGGCTTATTTGGTTTGAACTATCAAAATCATACGCTTTCTTTGGGCTACATGCAGTCGTTTGGTTCGACGGGTTTGCCGTTTTTATCGGGAACCGAAAGTCCCGTCGTGCTTGATTTTATGAGTTCGGATTACTCAAATAAAGACGAAAAAGTCTATTCGATACGTTATGAATATGACTTTAAAAATGTGCGACTAGGCGATGTTTCCTTAAATGGGCTACGTTTTATGACCCGATATGCGAAAGGGGAAGACATTGATTTATTGCAATATGCCGATCAGCGTTTTAAAGAAGAGTCGATGGAATTTGATTTGGGCTATAAAATTCCAGAAGGCAAGTTAAAAGGCTTGGGAATACGGGCTCGGTTTTCTCACTATCGCAACGATATGCCCACAAATATGACTTTCCATGCTGCCAATGAAACACGCTTGAATATTGACTATAGCTTTAAGTTTTAAACAGTAAATATGTTCAAACGGTTTCTAAAAATCGGGAAACCGTTTAAAAATTAATAAAAATAGATGTCGGGTGAAAAGGTGTCATCATTTTAACGTTGAATGTCATATTCTTTTCTAAACACCAACAACAAGCCTAATAAAATTGAGAACATGCCAATAAGACCTGCTATGGGCAGTTTATTGCCTAAAATTAAAAAGTCGAGTAATGCAGTCACGACAGGAACTAAGTAGAACAAGCTTGTCACATTTACAATATTTCCCTGACTTAGTAGCTTATACAATAAAAGTTGGGCAACAACAGAAATCAAAACTCCAAGAAAAAGAACAGAGATAACAAGTTGTGAGTTCCAGTGAATTTCAAAATGTTCAAATGGAATAAAGATCAAGCAGACGACAAGGCTGATTGCATATTGTAAGGGTAATACTTCTGTAGGTGCGTGTTGAATCTTCTTCTGCATGATGGCACCAAAAGTCATGCAGAGCAGCGCGGCCAGCGCAAATAAAATCCCAATTGGCGCAATCAAAGACATAGACAAGCTTTTCCAGACCAGAAGAGTCAGGCCTGCTAAAGAGATACATAAACCTAGCAAGCGTATTTTTTGTATATTTTTCTCCATGATGCATAGCGTTAGAATTGGCTGAATTCCTAAAATAGTCGCAATTAAACCTGGTGTAACACCATGTGCCATTGCTTGAAAATAACAGATCGAATAGCCCGCAATAATGAGAAGTCCAGTGAATAACACTTGTTTGCGACTCCCATGTCTAGGCAATAATTTTTTTCTATAGAGAGCAAGTAAGAAGATGACTATTAAAGCAGTTGAAAATCGTAAAATTAATAAAGCGATTGGTGATGCGTTATCAAGCCCCCAACGAGTAAAGATCGCAGCACAGCCCCATAATAGAACAAATCCTGAAGTTGCACTTTGTGCAGTAAGTGTACTTTTATTGAGATGCATGGAACCACTCCTAGTCATTTAATTTATAAGGAATTATTAAATTTTAAAATAAAAAATGATGATAAAAAATTATCGTAAAAAGCCTTCAAATCAATGTGACGGCCTGTTGAATAAGGTAAGTATTGTCATATTATGAAATAATGAAAAGCGCATAATTCTTCAATATACTATTCGAAAATCAAATAGAAGATTTGCCATGAATTTAAAGAACTTACAAATAGACTGGTTAAAGTGTTTTGTTACGGTGATTGATAGTGGTTCACTCTCAAATGCGGCTCCTGAGCTGTATCGATCGCAATCCGCGATCAGCATGCAATTGAAAAAATTAGAAGAGGCTGTGCAATGTCAGCTATTGATCAGAACCCATAGACAGATAGAGCTCACCCCTCAGGGGCAGATGCTATTAGGATACGCACGGCGAATATTAGATTTGCATAATGAAGCTCTGATGGCATTTCATGGGGAAGAATTAACTGGGCGTATACGTTTAGGGGTTCCGGATGATTATGCTGTGAAATATCTGACCCCTGTATTGAAACGATTTGCACCTCGTTATAGTGGTGTTGAAATTGAACTCATTTGTGAACAATCTACCTCCTTAATTCCTCGTATAGAAAGTGGTGATATTGATCTGGCTTTAATTTCCAGAGATGGCAAGCGTCAAGGTAATTTATTATTTCATGAACCAATGGTTTGGGTAGGGTCTCCACAGTTTGAGCTTTGGCGTGAAGATCCAGTCCCTATTGCAGTATATGAAAGTACCAGTTCAGCTAAAAAGAGTGCAATCAACTCTCTTGCCTTGCAAGGGCGCCGTTATCGTGTGGTTTACAGTAGTTCAAGTCTGGTTGGACAAATTGCTGCTGTTGAAAGTGGCTTGGCGATTGCTGTTTTTACTCAATGTAGTGCTCCACAGCATTTAGAAATTCTTGGGGCAGAACATGGGCTGGGCCCTTTAGAGCCAATGGAGGTCGCGGTTTATCGAAGCCATGCTTCTCGTGACTCAAAAGCTGTAGATCACTTAAATGATCTTTTGGTTAAAACGCTTAGACACGCTATATCGATCTAGAATTCGGATATCGGGATTTAAATAGACCTGTTTCTTTAGTACTTTAATCGGTGAGAAGGCTATTACTCGCTCTAAATAAATACTTTTCTTACACCCATCCCAATAAAAATTTCACATTGTGGCGTTATAACCGCTATGATTTCTAATAAATGAAAATCTCATAATAACAAGTTCCGTGAGAGCAGTTAAAATGAAAAAAATGACAGTGGTTTGGGTCTGTTTAGCTTCATTATCGACCTTTAGTCTAGCCAATGATTCTACGGGCTATGTTGGCACAGGCGGCATTCAGTATCTTAAAAACGCGCAGATAGCGATGCAAAGTGAAGATTTGTTTATTAGCAAAAAGCTGATCAAGGTTAATTATGTTTATAAAAATTTAAGTAAGCACGATATTACTGAAACCGTATTATTTCCCTTACCACGTATCGATAATTCCTTTGAAGCGGATTTTGCCCATACCGAAGCACTGTTAAAAAGTTTTAAGATTATTGTTGATGGTCAAAATATAAAACCTGAAATGCATGTGCGTACCTTTATTCAAAGAGATGATAAGTCGCCGCTGATAGATAGCACAGAGGCATTTCAACAATGTGGCTTTAGTCAGACCGATATGCTCAACCCTTGGGCTAGAAATAACGATGATGTTGAATACTATCAAGATAAATTGAGACAATGTAAGCAGCCACAGATACAGAAAATTCTGGCGAGCTTCAACAAAGATGATGTAATACCGTGGTCATCTCAAGTGATCTATAGCTGGAAGCAGACCTTTAAAACCAACAGTTTGACTAAAATCTATCATGAATATAAACCGTTGGTGGGTGGTTCTGTCTCGCTCTATCCAGAGGAATATAACCCGCAATTTTGTATGGATAAAGCATTTAAGCAGGGGTTGAAAAAAGCCAGTGCAGAACATTCACCATTCAGTGCCTTGAGCTATATCCTGACCACAGGCGCAAACTGGGCCAGGCCGATTGAAAATTTTAAACTGACCATTGAACGTGATAAAAACGAGCTGGTGTCTTTTTGTTGGCAAGGCAAAGTGGAGAAGATCAGCCCAATCCGATTCCAGATGATCAAGCATAATTTCATTCCCCAAAATGATCTGGACATTATCTTTGTGAGTGTGAAATAGGTGTTTATGATTGTATGAAATAGAATTTGAATATACACCTTTTTTATTCTTTAATAGTGATGTTTATCACATATTTTTTCGGTTGCATTAGGTTTTAATTTATTATTTTTAATTTTTAACTTGTTGTTTTTTAATATTTAAAAACATATCTACATTTTTAGTTACAACCCTTTGATCGACAAACTTTATATTTATTTGCGATATTCGCTTGCAAACCTAACAAAGGAATCTACTTGGCGTATTATTTTATTCACAGGGAGGAGTGCAAGAATTTTGCTTACACACAATCCAATGAATAGATAAAGCATTATTTACTGTTGTTGGGATTCGTCATTTTTTATGTTTAGTGCCGTTGATCCTGAATCATTATTTTCATTATCGAGGAATATTTTAGATACCGATGAGTGCAATGCATTTTTATGAATTGTTTTTGTATCTATATTGATTTCGAATAAATGACTTGGTGGGATCAACAAAATTTGCAAAGCACAGCTAGTTTTATTTTAACTTTTTGCAATGCCTTTAGCTTTTTAGGCAATTACATCTTTCTAATTTATTGCGCTTTTTGCAATTTTAAAAATGGAGTTATTTGATGAACAATATAAAAATCAAAGTAAAGGATCAATTCGAGGCTGAAAACATAGCCGTTGCCTTAATTCGTAAGGCGAATGATCAGGAAATTCCTTTATTCAAAAGAATAGAACACATTGAAATTGAAGGAGAGATTCTTTTGCCCAATATGGAACTTCTTTATGAGAATCCAAAAGATGGGCGTATCTATAGATTCATAGAGGAACTGTAGTTAAGTTGTTGAGATATTCCTCATCTCGATCATATAAAAAATCCATGATTATAAGGTCATGGATTTTTTTATTGTATGTTCAATTTTATGGTTTTAAAAGACTCATAATTTACATGGCGTTGTTGTTATATTTTTTAAGTAAAAGATGATTTCGTGATTTTGGGTTTTAATTTCTGGTAAATTTTATTTTTTAAGTTGTTGTAAAGTGAGTGTTAAATAAAAAATATTTTTTGTTTTTAGAGATTATTTATTTTTATTAAATTCCTTAAGTGTTAAACGATATTGTTTTTAATGTTAATTTTTTAATTTCATATTTTATATAATGATGGCTCTTGTTTTATAGTGTGTACTTTATGATTAAATGGATTTGTAAGAAATGCAGAAAATATAAAAGGTTTAATCCTGATAGCTTGAAATTAGGACAGCTGGTCTCCTTTTATCACTATGAGGTCGTTGCGGGTAAGTTGCATGGCTTAATAAAAGTTGGTGTAATATTGAAAATCAAGAATAAAATCTTGACAGTGTTGGATAATGGCTTAATCTTTTATTTTAAAGATTCTCAGGTTTACCCCTTGGATGCTCCAGCGTATCTGGTTTATAAAATTTTTGGTGAGTGTAGATGTTTTAAAAGTGACTAGATATTATAAAAAATGAATGGGTAAAGGAGGGTGTGATGTGAAATTCTTGTTGTATTAAAAAAATATAAATGACAAGATTTTAATTTTTATTATAATCATATGTAAAATATTTATATTGCTGGCATGGCTTTGAAATTCAAATATTGAATTATATTTATCGATTTAAATTTTTCTCGCTTATTTTCAATCACCCTCAGGTCTTGTGGTATGGTCATTGTATTTAGCTTGATGCGCGGGAATCAGTAATTCGAAGAGCAAGTTGAGAAGGATGTTAAAAAATATGTAGAGGTTGCAGAACACTCACATTAATTACATCTAAGGTATCAATCCTTACAAATAAAAAATAGTTTTTATTTCAAAATAAGATTAACAGCTGGCGTGTTAAGGAAATAAAAATGCCTCAATATTTGCGAATTTCTGAAAATATTTACAGGAAATTTATGGAAAATGATAGGTTTACCGATAATAAACAAGATTGTCTAAATTTCATCATTAAACAGATCCGTAAAGAACTTGTCGATACAGATCTAAAGTTAATTTATAACTATATTGATTTTGTTGATGGTTTTGAAGAACCTGTCAAGGATCGGCGCATGACCCTGGATATCAGTTTGATCCCAAGCTACAAGCATAAAGATGAATTTGTGTTATGGCTGGCGGGTTTTATTGAAAAAATTACTGAAGGTGGCGTGAAACGCCTTGCACCGCTTCATGCAGATATTCCGCCAGAATTTACGTTCCAAAGTGATCCGGATGCTGTTCTTGATATACGAAATGAGCATAGTGGAGAAAGAATTATCTCCTACTTTAGAAGCGATGACTTTGCAGAGGAAATCAAGAATATCTAATTTCCTGCATAAGCAGGAGATCGCTTGAACTGATTAAACTGAATCATCTGGTTTTTAGCTGTAAATATTATAAAAATAAATGGCTTGGATCATGATAGCAAATAATAAAAATATGTCTGATAAGCTGGAGGGGTTTTTGTTGGGCTGAGGCGAGTGAAAAGAGATGCTTCTATTTTTGCTGTTATTGCCACACCTGATGAGTGAAGATAGGCGAAGGTAAGATTTATGCAAAGATTAAGCTAAATTTTATGCCAATAGATACAACATAACATGATAATATTCATCACTAAAATTAAAAATCATTGGGGCTTGAGAATGAAAAAGACGTTATGTTTGGGGATTATATTTATGTCATCAGCAGTTACTTTAGCTGCTGATGCTTTTGCGAAATTGCCGAATCAAGAGCCTGTGACAAATACGCCTGTATCAAGTGATAAAACTAAAGATTCGCTGCTTAAGCAATCTGTGAAAAAAGCCAATATCAATGATGAGGTAGACACGCAAGCTTTAAAATTAGGCGGAATTCACCGTAGAGACGATGCCCGCGAGTATCTTGAGCTAAAAAAAGAGGTGGAACAAAGTCAGCAGCAACCCCTTATAGAAAAAGCCAAAGTTAAAAATGTTACTGAGGAAGTCGCAAGCAAATAGCTGAGGGGCATATCTCCAAGGAATTTATCAGCAATGACTGTACGCAAGAGTGAAGAAGGAGACCGGAAAGCCAGCAGAGGTCATTCTCAATACCAAGAGATTCCCAGAATTATTTTGAAACGTTTGTTCTTTTGATTGTAACTCGACGGTTAACCCAATATTAACAAGAACTATGATTTTGGCGTTAACTTCAATGGCTTAGCGTTGTAAAAAATAAAACTATAATACTTATAACTCTTGTTACAACCATTTGATCGACAATTTATAGAAAATTTCCCATAGTCCTATCAACAAGATGATTGGGAGAACTGTTATGGATAAGATTGATAAAATTACAGTCATTGTAAAAGATCAAGAAGAAAACGAGTCTATTGTCGTGGCCCAGTTAAATGATCTCGAAGATCAGGATATTCCGTTTTTTAAACGTGTCGAACATATTGAGGTCGAAGGGCATATTATTCATCCCAATATTGACTGGCTGTTTGAAAATGAAGCAGATGGAAAAATTTATAAACTTGTTGCGCCTGTAGATGATAAAAGATTTGTATAGGAATTTCAGTGAGATTTTAAAATAGATGCTGAGCTTAATCTGAGCATCTATCTATATTTGGACACGACTTATGTTCGCAGGAGCCATGAATGAATATTTATCAAATGAGTTGATGAAGTAGTTTTGCGTTGTAAATATTTTTTTAAATTTAATTCGTCTTATTCCCCCTGAGGTATCGGGTTTAAATATTCCCGTAGTAAGGGGATAGCAAAGTCTAAAAAAAGTCGGGTTGCCAATAATAAATGTTGTCGGGTCGGAAGGAGTACATTCACAAGTGAATCGTGTAGTAGCCATTGACTCTCAGAACTAAAGACCTCTACCAGTTGGCCTGAGGCCAATTCATGGCTACATAAATAGCGTGGGAGAATTGCTACGCCTAAATCCTGTAGAACAGCCGATTTCAGTACAGACATATTTCCGCAGCGAATATAGGGTTCCAGTTTTAATGTCCATGCATCATGATCTTCCTTATTAAAAAAGTCTTTAGCAAATAGGCCCTGTTGTACACTAAGCGCAATAAAATGTAATGTCTTGAGTTCATCGGGATGTTTGATTTTTTCTTTATGCTTCATGTAGTTTTTACTTGCAACAAGTCGCATGGGTAAAGTGCAGACTGGGCGAATAACTAAACTGGAATCAACCAGTTGTCTAGACGAAATTCTAAAAACAAGATCGACTTGTGTACTGATTAAATCAATATGCTGATCAGATGTATTGATGATAATGTTGATCTTGGGATATTCGCGCAAAAATAAATGAAGAATCGGGATTAACGCTTCTTGTGCGAACGTGGAGGAGCACCCGATTCTCAAGGTTCCTTTTGGATCGCCCGCAAGGTCTGTTGCAATCGCAAAGGCATTTTGTGCTGATTGTTTGAGTGCCTTGGCATGAATATAGACTTCTTCCCCGGCTGGTGTAAGCACAACATTTCTGGTGTTTCTATGGAATAAACGAACACCTATTCTATTTTCAAGTTCGGCAATATGTCGGCTGAGTTTAGAGCGTTGTATCCCGAGATGACGTGCTGCTGAGGAAAAGCCGGCATGCTCAACCACTTCAGCAAATAATAAAAGATCATCAAGTTTTTCCATGCTTCCTCAACCCTTTATTGTTGCTAATTTCAGGACAGTATATTGTAGGATTTGCAGGTTTTGTTGGTGTGCGTAACTTGTTAGATTGATGGCGAGGAAGGCGGCAGAGTTTTGAAGTGTGAGTGTAATTAAAAATCAATGGATTAGGTTCTTTTTAGGGAAGAAGTTTTTTTTAGCATTCTGGATGTCATTATCGTTGAGTTCGGTTTTTGCCAAAGATAATGGTATTCCACTAGATCAATCTATTTATCAAAATCGTGCAGTCTTAGATGATTTTACGGCGGCATCTTGTCCTGATAATCCAAGAAGTTTAACGCAGGTAAAAGGTAATCTTTATCGACATACCACAGGTGCAGGTCTGGCAGTACATAGCGGTTTAGTATTGATTACCAAAGAGGGGGCATTGGTAATTGATCCTGCAATGACCTGTACGTCGACCTGGCTAAAAGATGAAATCAAGACGCGCTTTAATGTGCCAGTTAAATATGTCGTTTATACCCATGCACATGCTGATCATATTAGTGGTGGCCAAGTTTTTAAAGCTGCTGGTGCAACCATTGTTGCTAATCAGCGTAGTATTGAACCTATTGTTGGGGAGAAGTTGCCAACCGCATTGCCAGATCGCGTTTTTGACCAGGATATGAAAATTAGCTTGGGCGGTGAGGAGGTTTTATTGCATTATGTTGCACCAAGCCATTCAGATAGTATGGTGATGGTTCTTTTCCCTAAATATAAAGCATTGCAATGTACCGATGTATGTGAAAGCAAAAGTATGCCTTACAATGACTTTTTAGATTTTTATTATACAGGGTGGATTGATACTCTAAATTGGGTAATTCAACAGGATGTTGATTTTATTGATGTCGGACATTATAGCCCAGCAACTCGTGAAGATCAGCTTGCACTGCGTAATTATATTATTGACTTACATCAGCAAGTTTTGGATTTGGTTCGAGCAGGGCAGTCTTGGGATCAGCTTTACCGTAATATTAAGTTCAGTCCTGAGGTCCAAAACTGGATCGGTTTTAGTATCATGAAAATGCCAAATATTCAGGGCATGTATCGTTGGGTCATTAATCACCGTCGGGGTACTTGGTAGGATCTACCTGAATCAGCTTCATTTTGTTTATTATAAGGAAACCCACTTCAACGCTTAAAGTAGGTGGGTTCTGTAATTACGCATCATAAAAAGTTATCGCTATCTTCATCAACTATTTTTTATTTTATCAATATTTCAGGTATTGCACGGAAGTTGATTTAAAGAGCTTGCGGGTTGAAATGCGGAGTCCAAGCTCTTTCTCAATCAAACATCATCTCAGGTTTATCTTGATCAGGTAATTGGGTTAAGGCCTTTCACGATATCATTAAATTCTGATCCATTTAACCAGAAGGATTTCTTCAGGAAAAGTGTGGTCATAATACTCTCTGCACTTTCACTATCCGGATTTTCACAGAAGAGTCCATAGCTATTGCCAAGTACGGTGTTGTTTTCAATCAGACGAATAAAATAAGCATGTTGTTCGTCTGCATAACCTAGAATAGCATCACGTTGATTGTTCATTTTTCATGTCTCCACATCAAAAATATTTGAATAAAACCTAACTGCGAAGAAATCAGATATATTTATGAATCAGATCAATAACTTAATATTTTGAGTATAGATTGAAAAAACAATAAGTTATTCATTTAAAACATGAATTTGGTTTGTTCTACATCCTTGTTCAAGCTAAACAAGCCAAAATCTGATCTATGGGATTTATTGTTATGCAAAATTAATTGGACGTCAACTTGAATTTGTAACTTTTTCAAGTTAAATTATTTGAACGCATTTTAGACTTGGGTAAGGGGGGAGTATGTCCAAAAAAACGGAATTTGAACATGGTGGTGCCAGAGCCAATGCTGGACGGAAGGCACAGTTCAGTGAGCCAACAAAAGTGATTCGTGTACCTGAGTCTCAGGTCGATTTTATAAAGAACTGGTTACTGAATAATGTCAAAACAGGGACACGTTCTGATTTGACGCCCTCACTGAAAATACAAAATGTACAGGCGAATAATGATCGAATTTATCATATTCCGCTTGCCACGGAACGTGTTGCAGCAGGTTTTCCATCGCCTGCCCAAGATCATATTGAGCAAGCACTGGATTTAAATCAGTTTTTAATTCGTAATGAAAACTCGACCTTTATCGTTAAGGCAAACTCGCTTTCAATGCTGGATGCAGGCATTGATATTGATGATCCGCTGGTGGTGGATCGTAGTTTGTCTGCCAAATCGGGAGATATTGTGATTGCGTTAATTGACAATGATTTTACCGTAAAGCGTTTAATGATCGATCACCACTTCAATCCACCAAAAGTCTGGTTAAAAGCCGAGAATCCGGATTATCAGGATATCTACATTAGCGAAGGCCAAGAACTCCTGATCTGGGGTGTTGTCACTTATAACCTGAAACCGATGAGATAAGCGGATGAATCTGCCACAACGTATTTTTGCTTTGATCGATGTAAATAACTGTTATGTCAGTTGTGAGCGTGTGTTCAACCCAAAGTTAGAAAATCGTCCAGTGGTGGTGCTGTCAAATAACGACGGCTGTGTGGTTTCCCGTTCTTATGAGGCCAAGAAACTGGGTATTAAAATGGCGGTACCCGTATTTCAGATTGAGGACATTATTCGCCAGCACCAAGTTCAGGTTTTTTCTAGCAATTATGCCCTGTATGCGGAAATGTCACGCCGTTTTATGAATATATTGGGAAGCTTTGTTGATCCGTGTGAGCAGGAAATCTATTCGATAGACGAATGCTTTTTAGAGCTGACGGCTTACCAGCATAGTTATGACCTAACCGAATATGCTCACCAGATTCTGGATACCGTCAAAAGCTGGTTGGGCTTGCCATGTTGTATCGGCATTGGCTATTCCAAAACCCAAGCTAAACTTGCCAATAACTTAGCCAAAACGCATGCCTGTTTTGATAGTGTCTGTAATATGGTGGCTGAAGATCCATGTGTGATTGAGAGCTTGCTGGGAAATATGCCTGCTGGTGAAGTATGGGGGGTGGGGCGCAAGATCCGTCAGCGTCTGGAAAAAATGCATATCTACTCGGTCATGGATTTGCTGCAAGCGGATCCGAAAATGATGGGAAAGTATTTTTCAGTGGTCATGGAAAATACGGTAAAAGAATTGCAGGGGATGGCATGTCTGGAAATTGAAGACGTGATTGCTGATCGTCAGCAAGTATTGAGTAGCCGTTCTTTTGGTCAACCGATTGAAGATAAAAATAGCCTAAGTGGCGCTTTAACTGAATTTACCTTGCGCGCGGTAGAGCGACTTAGACAACAGAAGTTACTTTGTAAAGCAGTCGGGGTCAGTATTCGTACTAATCGCTTTCATAAAGAAAATTATTATCGCCCCTTTACGGTGGTGTATCTGGCTGATTATAGTGATGATCGACTGGAGATTATGAAAGCAGTACAACAAGGTTTAGAGCGGATTTATCAGGCAGGACACCGCTATAAAAAAGCCGAAGTGATTTTACTGGATATTATTCCGCAACGTAGTCATGCAGTCGATCTGTTTCACGATACCGATGAGTTGATTGCCCGACGTCATCTGTCACAGGCCTTTGATGAAATCAATGAAAAATTTGGTCGGGACGCCATGACTTTGGGTCGGTTAATTACGCCACATGGACGCGCATGGCGGATGATTCAGAACCATAAATCTCCAAGTTATTTAACCCGATGGGATGATATTTTAAGAGTTGGATAAGTGGATTACTTAGAATAATCTATGGTCCTATCCTGATTTATGTCTTTGCTTAAGTTTGCTTAATGACTCAGTAAAGTGCTGTGGCGCAGCATCAAAGCAAAAAAGAGCTGCTTGTTTTAGAAAATACCTCGCATTACGCATTGTACGATCAACCACAGTCTGTTGCTCAGACATTAGCAAAAGTCATCCCATTTTTTCAAGAACAGCTTTAACTTGTTGTGATACGGGAAAGACAGACCGGAATCTGGTTTATGCTGATCTCAGGCTTATCACTATTTAGCGAATGTTGTCACAAGCTGGTCAATGGCTAAACGCGTTTTAAGTGGCATATAGGGTAAAGCAGGCCAGACCACGTGAATGGGGAAATTGATACTGGAGAAGGTTGCCAAGACCTGAATCAATTTATTCTCTTGCAGTTCTGTATGGATGAGCCAGTCTGGTAACCAGGCAATTCCATAATGGGATAACACCGCATCCTTGATCGATTGCATATCATTCATCATGAGTTTTGCTCTGGGTTTTATCGCGTATTGCCGCTGCTCTTCATCCTGTAATTGCCATTTTTGCAGCTGTCCTGAATAGGAATAGGCGATTGTGCTATGTTGCTGTAAATCCTCTAGCGTATTTATGCGGCCTGATTTATGAAGATATTCAGGCGTGGCACAGAGTAGCATTCGATGCATACCTAGTTTTCTTGCCACCAAATGATGACTATCGGGCAAATTTCCAATCCGGATGACCAGATCAAAACCCTCTTCAACCAAATCAACTCTTCGGTCATTAAATGACAATTCAATCTGTAAATCGGCATGCTGTTGTGCAAAATCAACCATTAACGGGGCAACATAGAGTTGTCCAAACAGGACTGGAGCAGAAATTCTTAATAAGCCAGTTGCATTGATTTTACCTTGGTCTAGCAAACTTTCTGCACTATGAATTTCAGCAATAGCACGCTGACTATGTTCATAAAAAAGTGTGCCTTCAGCCGTTAAGCTCAGGGTTCGGGTTGTGCGTTTAAATAGCGAGACACTTAAACGCTCTTCCAGACGGGCAATGCTTTTGCTTACCGCTGAACGGGTGAGGTGCAGCTGTTCAGCGGCGCTACTAAAGCTTCCTGCCTCGACCACCGTTACAAAGATGGAAATCGTACTCAGTTCAGTTTGCATGATTGTAGAATTTTTGGAACCAATTAACTGAAATACTATCACTACTGGTGATTTGAATCTAATAGTAAGATAACTCCATCAAAGATATGGAGAATAAACATGGCAAAAGTGTTGGTGTTGAAATCAAGCATTATGGGCGACCAATCACAGACCAGCCGTTTGATCAATGCATTTTTAAAAGAACGCGCTGAAAAAGGAGTGCAGGATGAGGTCATCGTTCGTGATTTGGCCACATTAAATTTACCTGTATTGGATGCCGAGATTTTTCAGGCTTTACGTGGCGCCGAAAATGTCAGTGCAGCGGTTCAGCAGGTGGTTCAGTTATCAGATGAGTTGATTGCGGAACTGAAAGCAACAGACTTATTGTTGATTGGCGCACCGATGTATAACCTCAATGTGCCAACCCAATTGAAAAACTGGTTTGATCTGGTTGCTCGTGCCCGTCACACTTTCAGATATACCGAAACTTATCCGCAAGGTCTGGTCGAAGATGTAAAAGCCATTGTCATGAGCAGTCGTGGCGGTATTCATCTTGGGCAGGTTACGGATGCAGTCACGCCTTATCTTCAGTCGGTTTTAGGCTTGATGGGCATTCATGAAGTAAGCTTTGTATATGCTGAAGGTCTGGATATTCCTGCTTTAAGAGTAGATGCATTAAAAGATGCACATCTCCAAGCACAGCAGGTTGCTGTGTAAATATTTGAGCCCCCTTACTGCTGTTGTTGGCGGAACCGGACAATACTCCAACGATTGTCCGATTTTTTTATGCTTAAGCCGGGTGTTGTTAAACACAAGGCTAGATTTGTTGAATGAAAAAGCCTCATCGAATTGAGGCTGGATAAAACAGGTTTAGTTAACGAATATTTTTCCACCATTGTTGAAAGATTTGCTGCTCATTATCGAGTTCAACCAGTTCACCAATCATCGGCGTCGCAAGGCGATAATTGCGTGTTCTCGAATATTCAGAAATACGGATAATCGGTTCATTCCATGCATGTTTGGCTAAGCTAAATTTGGAATGATGCACAGGAATCATATTGCGTGCATTCAGTTCTTCTGTCGCCTGAGCGACTTCATCGGGATGACAATGAACTGAACGCCAGGCCGCATCATATTGTCCATTTTCCATCAAGGCCCAATCAAATGGTCCATATTTCTGGCCAATCTTTGCAAAGTGCTCATCATATCCACCATCACCTGTATAGAAAATATTCTTGCTGGGAGATTGAATCACGAAAGAAACCCAGAGATTTTTACCACCGTCAAATGCACGTCTTGAATCATGATGAGTGGTTTCAGTGATAATCGTAATGCCATCCTCAAATTCGATCCGGTCACCCCAATCTCTTTCGATGAGCTTCTCTTTGGGATAGCCCCAATACTCAAAGTGTTCTCCGACTCCTAAACCGGTAATGACGTGTTTAACCTTATCTTTGAGCTTGAGGACCGTTTCATAATCCAGATGATCATAGTGATCATGTGAAATCAGTAAATAATCAATCTCAGGTAAATCCTCAACACTATAGATATCGGTTCCTTTATAGGCACGTGTACCCCAAGGGAAAGGAGAGGCTTTACCGCTCATGACAGGATCGATTAAAAAGGTTTTACCATGCAGTTGCATGAATAAGGAGGAATGTCCAAACCAGACCATGACATCTTGTTGAGGATTCAATGTTTTTAAATTGGTTTTAATCGAAGGGATTGGGTCTACCGGATTGCGATGTGGAATGGTTTTAATAAAGGTCTTGTAAAGTTCGACCACCATACTGGAACCTTCACTCATACCCGATTTTTCAATTAAATTACGAAATTGGCCTTGGCGATAATTAGGAGAATTTTCGACTACGTGTAGCCGTTGACCAGAAGGGGCTTTACCAAATAAGGGTTGTTGCATATAAATGAAACTGCTCACAATAAGCAGTATCACGGCGATCGCAAAAACAATAAGCATAAATGGAGTCAACCTTTCATTTGAGCATTCGATACAACAGTAATAAAAAGTCAAAGCGACAAAATGATGAAATATGATCTAAAAGCCGACGAATGAAAGATTGCCTATCTGTATTGAATCTTTGCCTAAAATAATGAGATGCATCATTTATTCACTGGGTTAGGTAAGTAACGGCGTGATTGAGCAAAAGGAAGCCATTTAGAGGCGGCTGGTTTATGTTAGACTATCGTATGTTACAGGATCGAAAATGACTGTAAGTGTAAACATTGAGTAGGTAAGATGATCGGGCAGCAGAGAAACATATTGGCGACTTTAGGAATAGATGTCTGGATTCCTAAGGAAGTGGTATGTCAAAAAAACACTGCACCCAGCCTATGGCGGGATCAAGTGGTTGAAGATATTCAACCCGATTCTAGTCTTGTATTCGAGACTGCGCCGATTGCTCAGAATATTCCGGTCCCACCTGTACAGACAACTTCAATAACAGAAATTGAACGTCCTCAACAAACAAAAGTTGTTGCAGAACCTGTTGTTAAAGAAGCTGTTATTGAAAAAGAACAAATCGTTATTACCGCCCAGATTCAGGCATTTGAATTGCAAATGTATGTCTTGGAAAACTGTGCCATTTTATTGGAAAGCAGTCAGCTCAATGATGCACAGCGCCAGTTATGGCAAAACATACAAAAGGCCAAACTGGGACAATATGCCGAGTTGAAATGGCCATTTCCTCTGGCGGCTTTTCAGGAAAGTAGAGGACTGTCTTCATATATTCAAGGCTTTCTGGATGCAACCGCGACCAGTAAAAAAATATTATGCTTAGGTCAACTAGACTTTATTCAGCATTCTAATATATTACATTTAGCGAGTTTGGAAGAAATGCTGGCTCAACCTTTACTCAAAAGACGGTTGTGGCAGCTCATGCAATAAAGAGCGGAATTTAATAATGAAGAAAGTCGTTGTATTTAGCCAGATTGACCAGGATGTTATCACGCAGTTACAGCAAGATTATCAGGTGGTGGTACTGAATCCCAAGCTTGGTGATATTAATGAACAAATTCGAACTGAAGTGGCTGATGCCGATGCCATGATTGGTGCAGGGCGTTTACTCAATGAAAGTAATCTAGCGCCAGCACAAAAGCTCAAAGTGATTTCTACGGTGTCGGTCGGTTATGACAACTACGATGTCGATTATCTGAATCAGAAAAAAATCTGGCTGGCGAATACACCGCATGTATTGACTGAAACAACAGCAGACCTTGCTTTTACTTTATTGTTGAGTGCAGCACGCCAAATTCCCTATCTGGATGCATGGACCAAACAGGGGCAGTGGAAACGGACTGTATCAACTGAGCAGTTTGGAGTCGATGTTTTTGGTAAAACCCTCGGTATTATTGGTCTGGGAAATATTGGGGCTGCCATTGCCCGTCGTGGTTTTTATGGCTTCAATATGAATATCCTGTACCATAATCGCCGTGAAAAAATTGAAGTTGCACAAGCTTTCAATGCGCAATATCGCGAGCTCGATCAACTGTTACAACAGTCGGATTTTATTGTGGTTGCGGTTGATTTAAATACCGAATCTAAAGCCTTGATTGGTGCGGAACAGTTCGATTTAATGCAGAAACATGCGGTATTCGTTAATATTGCCCGTGGTTCAGTGGTCGATGAAAATGCATTGATCGAGGCCTTGCAGCAAAACAAAATCTTTGCTGCAGGTCTGGATGTTTACACCAAAGAGCCTTTGCAAACTTCTCCTTTATTCGATTTACCCAATGCCGTGACTGTGCCGCATCTGGGCTCGGCAACCGCAGAGACGCGTAAAAAGATGGTGAATCTTGCTTATCAAAATCTGATTGAGGCCTTAGAAGGCCGTACGCCACGTTATTTGGTCAATCCGAAATTCGAATAATTGCTTACAATGCTTCTCATTTGATCGCTGGATTATTGTACTGGGCGATCTTTCTAAATTGATAGATATTGCTACACTTGCGCCCTTTGTGACTTCGTCTTGGGGTGTCTGGTGTTTGAAAAATTAGCTGAGCAAAGTTTAGGGTTAATGGGCTGGGAAATAGACAATCATTGGGATCTGAATATTGATCAATGTGTCATGATTGCAGCCCCGCACACCAGTAATTGGGATGCACTTTATGCACGTCTGGCCTTGAAAGCCCTCGGTGTCAATGTGCGTATCACCATTAAAGACAGTTATATGAAATTACCCTTTGGCCCTTTTGTGCGTGCGATGGGGGGAATCGGGATTGACCGTCGTGTCAAGCAGGAAGGTCAGGAGCGCCCGAGTATGGTTCAGCTCATGAGTAATCTGTTTAAGACGCATCCTAAATTGGTAATGTTGGTGACCCCTGAAGGAACGCGAGCAAAACAGGAACAATGGAAGACGGGCTTCTATCATGTTGCGACCACCGCAGGTGTACCGATTGCCTTGGCCTATATGGATTACGCCAAGAAAAAGACAGGTGTGGGAAAAATTGTTTATCCAACAGGGGATTATGAAAAGGATATGACAGAAATCATGGCTTTTTATGCCAAGATTAATGCTAAATTCCCGGAAAAATTCAGTGTAGACCAGCGTTATATGGCAGCAGAATGATCTGGCTGCTTGCAAAAATCATAAAATAAGGCAGGATTTTTCTGCCTTTTATAACACATTGTTGCAAATTTCTCCTTTTTTCAATGCTATATTAAATTTCTTTATTAAAATCATAGAGAAACCCCTTGAGATCGTTGTTGCTTGCATGTGGCTTACTGGCCACAACTCAACTGAGTCACACTGAGGTCTTTTTACCCACGGTGACGGCTGGGCAAACGGAAGTACCCGAAATTGGCAGCGGTATCGGTTTACTCGACCAGCAAAAAGAAAAATTTATTGGCGAAAAGGTTTATCGTGAAGTACATCGTCAAATGCCAACCGTACAGGATGCATGGCTGGAAGATCAGTTTTTACAAGTTTTCTCGGGTATTTTAAGCCAGACCCAGTTGGGACAGCCGATCGGCTTGGTCATTATCAAAGATCCTCAAATTAATGCTTTTGCGGTGCCGGGTGGCTTATTTGCATTGAATACAGGGTTGATCACATCTGCAAAAAATCTGGATGAGATTGCGGGTGTTATGGCGCATGAGATCGCGCATGTGGCACAGCGACACTACAGTCGTTCACAAGAGGCATTTAAAGGGCAGGGCTTGCTGGCATTGGCGGGGATTCTTGTCGGTGCAGCCATTGCATCTCAGGCGGATAGCAATGCCGGTTCGGCGGTCATGCTGGGAACCCAAGCCGCATTAATGGACAAGCAACTGAGTTATAGTCGTAACCAGGAGCGTGAAGCAGATCGTATCGGTATGCAGTTTATGTATGCTGCTGGCTATAATCCGCAAAGTATGGCGGACTATTTTGAAACCATGCATCGTGCGACCAGTCGGGTCAGCTTTTTACCGGACTTTTGGTTTACTCATCCTTTAACGACTGAACGTATGAGCGAAGCGCGGTTGCGTGCGAATCAACTGCCGAAAGTTAAATCAAAAATTTACGATCTCGATTTTGAAATCCTAAAACTGTACACCTCTGTTGTGTCTAATCAAGCGACAGAAATCCAGTTGCAGGCGCTGGCTAACCAGAACAATACAGCAGCACAACTTGCACTCAGCAAATTCTATTTAGAGCGCGGTGATTATACGCAGGCTCAGGAAAATCTGGATTTGGTCAAATCAAGATTAAAAAATCATGTGTTAATTCCTTTGATCCAGACGGATATTTATTTGGGGCAAAATAAAATAGAGCAGGCCAGTAACAGTATCGTTTCAGTACAAAGAACCATGCCTGAAAACCGGGCATTGTCTTATAAACTGGCTGAAGTGTTGATTCGTCAAGGACAGGTCGCGCAGGCACAAGCTTTGGTACAACGTTTTATTCATAAGAACCAAAGAGATATTGAAGGCTGGCAATTATTGCAGCGTGCCACTAATCTGGATAAGAGTTCATCACTGCAGGCGATTAATGTGCTGTGCTATCGTGCAGAAGCCGAGTATTGGTCGGGATATGAGGAAAATGCGATTAAATCGATGCTGCATGCCCAGCGCTTGGCAAAAGGAAATCTGGCCATGTCGGCTAAAATTGACTCGCGCCTAAAACAAATGCAAGATGAGCGGCGTATGAAAATCTAGGAACAACTTAAAAAATCAAGGAAATAAAATGATTAAAGGGCAATGTTTGTGCGGTGCGGTGCAGTATCAATATCATGGGGAAATTGAAAACAGCATCTTATGTTATTGCATGCATTGCCAGCAGGCTCAAGGTTCTATTGCGGGCTGGAATAGTCCGCTTGAGCAAAATAAATTTGAGCTGATTGCCGGACGTGAGCAACTAAAAGAGTATTTTCATACGCCGAACAAGGCTCGTGTATTTTGCCAAAACTGTGCCAGTCCGCTTTATTCTTATCGTATTGATTTGCCGAATGTCATCCGTTTACGTCTGGGTACAGTGACGGAAGGTGATATCCCTGCACCGAAGGAAGAATTTTTTCTTGAGCATAAACCAAATTTTATTGAATTAAGATAAGATGGCCTGCGTAAGCAATGGCTGAGCATTTAGAACATTTATGAAAAAGATTTTAGTTTTAATTTGTGCATTAAGTGCAGTGGGGATGAGTTCAGCAGCTTCTGTTGAGCAATATGTAAATGCAGTCGATAAAATTCGTAGTAGCTATGCACAGAATATCCGTAGTTTTTTACGCAGCTTGAATCCCCAAACGTCACAATTTACACCTGAACAGCAGGCTAAATATTGCCAGATAAATCAGCGTTATATTCAGGATATGTCGGATGCGATCGAACAAAATCGCTCATCATTACCGGCACAATATGCCAGTATGACCAGACACGATCTCATCAAGCAGGTTGCAGAATCGAAAGAGATGCAAATGCTCGCAAAATATCATGTTCAGTGTGATTTTAAATAAAACAGCGGCTTTGGGTTCATTGTTGCAATGAATCCAATTTTTGAATTGAATAAATTATATAAAGGGGGGATTAAGCAGATTAGCTTAATTTTGCTTTAATTTTAGCAGATACTTGTGCAGGATCGGCACGCCCGGCTATGATCGGACGTAGAGAATTCATCACCTTACCCATATCTTTCATGCTAGTAGCTTCTTGAGCAGCAATCGTTTGCTCAATGATAGAATCAAGCTCTTCCTCAGTCATAGCTTCTGGTAGAAATTGAGAAATAACCTCAACTTCGGCTTGTTCTTTACTAGCTAAATCATCACGACCAGCGCCTTGAAAGGCTTTGATCGATTCTTTACGTTGTTTAATTTGCTTTTCAATGACCGCAAGAACCTGAGCATCGTCAAGCTCTATGCGCTCATCGACTTCGATTTGCTTAATTGCTGCCTGTACACCACGAATCACCGTTACTGTTGCCATATCTTTGGCACGCATTGAGTTTTTTAACACGTCAGTAATCTGGTTTTTTAAAGTATTCATAGTCTTCAGCAGTCAATCACAAATTAATTAGTAAAGGCGAGTAGTACGTACAGATTCGCGAGTCAATTTCTTTTGATAACGCTTAACTGCAGCAGCTTTTTTACGCTTACGTTCTTGAGTTGGTTTCTCATAGAATTCGCGCTTACGAACGTCAGCTAAAACACCCGCTTTTTCGCATGAACGTTTGAAACGACGGATAGCTACGTCTACTGGTTCGCCTTCTTTCAACTTAACTTGTGGCATGTAAAATCCTCTAAGATAATGGATAAGATCTAACGCACTATGCACTAGATCGCAAGTGAAGGTCAGTATTTTACTCATTTACAACTCAGATCACAAGTCTATAATAGCTCGGATATTATTTTTGATCGTTGTAAAGGCAGTTTAATGATTGTTTTGGGCTTGGAAACTTCGTGTGATGAAACTGGGTTAGCACTCTATGATAGCGAGCTCGGCTTACGTGGACAGGTTCTCTATAGCCAGATCAAACTACATGCCGAATATGGTGGTGTGGTGCCAGAGCTGGCTTCGCGTGACCATGTTCGTAAAATGATTCCCTTGATGAATCAATTGCTTGAGCAAAGTGATGTCACCAAGCAAGAGATTGATGCGGTTGCATATACACGTGGCCCAGGTCTGATGGGAGCGCTTATGACGGGTGCGTTGTTTGGTCGTACCTTGGCTTTTGCGCTGAATAAGCCAGCCATTGGTGTGCACCATATGGAAGGTCATATGCTGGCACCATTACTTTCGGAAACTCCACCGGAATTTCCGTTTGTGGCTTTACTGGTATCTGGTGGGCATAGCCAATTAATGGCAGCCTATGGGATCGGTCAATATGAATTGCTCGGTGAGTCGATTGACGATGCAGCGGGTGAGGCCTTTGATAAAGTCGCAAAAATGATGAAGCTTCCTTATCCTGGAGGGCCGAATATTGCAAAACTGGCTTTACAGGGGGATGCACAGGCCTTTGAATTTCCACGTCCAATGTTGCACCAAGGTTTGGATTTTTCGTTTAGCGGTCTGAAAACTGCAGTTTCGGTACAATTGAAAAAGCTGGGTGAAGAAAATCGGGATGCTGATGTTGCGGCCTCTTTTCAGGAAGCGATCGTTGATACGCTGGTAAAAAAATCTGTGAAAGCTTTAAAGCAAACAGGTTTGAAGCGTTTGGTAATTGCGGGTGGGGTGAGTGCCAATGTTCGTTTGCGTGAGCAATTAGAGACCTCACTGAAAAAGATCAAAGCGCAGGTGTATTATGCCGAACCTGCATTGTGTACCGATAACGGTGCCATGATTGCCTTTGCCGGATATCAGCGTTTAAAAGCTGGGCAGCATGATGGCTTGGCGGTAACCACAACACCACGCTGGCCGATGACCGAGTTAAAACCGACCTAAAACACAGTTTCTCTCTTTTAGCTGCTAGGCTGCAGGTCAGCTTAGTCCATTCTTATCTTTATCAGATTCTTGATTGATATACATGGCGCTGGCTTCAAGCCAGCGCTATTGTATTAAGGTATTCGATATAATTTTATTTTGATGAGCAAAAGCTCATTGTGGAGTACAAAAGTTGAAAATTTCTTATATTTTTACATGTGGCCGATTAGAGTCTTTATTTAAGATTCTCTGCCTCACTCAACAAGGTGAGAAAAAGGTCGAATCAAAAGAAAAAGTCGTTGAACAATATAGAAAAGATATCGCATTAGGACGACCATTTGAAGAAACTGAACTTTATCAATTAATTGAACAAAGTGAAGAGAAAATTGTCATTAATCGCTTAAGTAATATTCTGCGCGAGAAACCGACTCAGCAGAAAAGCAACTTTGATGCAGATGAATATAAGACAGGTGCATGGTCTGAGTTTAATGATTATAAGCTTGCAGTTCGTTTCTCCAATGCGAAAACTGAATTAAGTGAAAAGCACTTTGCCAAAACAGGCGAGTATATGACCAGTCGTGGTATCGCAAAATTGACGGGTTTTAATCCAAGTAACATTAAGAATATGTTGCATCATAAAAGAAGTGTAGTGAGAAAAATGCTCACCACATTGGAAAAATTAGCCAGAGAGTATTGATATTTAAATCTTGAATTGGATGCAGAGGAAATCTATTGCTCTGCATCTGTTATAATTAATATTTTAATTATCAAATAATTATATTGTATTTTTTTAATAATATATAAATAAAAAGGAGTGAATCATGTGGGTGATTAAAGCAGCCAATGGCTGTGCATGGTTAAGTATCATTATAGTTGCTGCTGCAGCAATTTTTTCAATTTATGTTCTCAGTATTCCATGTACGACGGATCGAATCTGTGAAATGCCACCCATTCATTTATTCTTTTTGCTGGTATGGATCATTTCAGTGATCTGTAATTTTATTGGCATCATTTTTTCGATCATTGGATTGAAAAAAGATGAACCCATTAAAAAACTAGCCAAAGTAGCATTGTTCTTTAATGGAAAAATCATCGCCTTTAGCTTTGTGTGCGCTTTATTACTATTTATCGATTTTAATGGCTTAGCAATTTTTCTAGGTGATTGACTGTTAACGATCAGCTTTAGACAACACTGCCAGACACACAAAAATCAAAGCCATACCCAGCCAGCCAATTGGTGCCAGTTGTTCGCCAACCAGCAAGACGGCAAATAGTGCTGCAACCAGTGGTTCAAATAAGGTCAGTGTGGTGGCAGTGCTAGCCGAAATGGTCTTTAAGGCATATCCAAACAATAGATAACCAAGAAACATCGGGATCAGCATCATATAACCGACAACATACAAATTCACAGGTTCATCAAACAGGTTGGTCCCGGTAAAAAATAGGGTCGGTAATAGAATTAAGGCCCCAAAACCGAAAATCAGGCCCATAGAGGCTTTGGAGTCGACCCCGCGGTCAATCATCTTTTTTGCGGCCCAAGAATATAAAGAATAGGTCAGGGCGGCGATCAGTCCGAGAATAATGCCAATGCTTTTCTGGTCTGTGGCAATGGTATGGGTTGATCCTTGAGAATGAGATTCGCCAATGGATAACAGTAAAACGCCGGCTAGACCAAAAACGAAACTGATAAACCATTTGCCAGAAAGAGCTTTTTTATCAAAGAACTTTTCCAGTAATGCGGTAAATAAAGGGGCTGAACCGATTGAAACCACGGTGCCAATGGTAATCCCTGCCATACGCATCGACGAATAGAACGCCAATGGATAAATCGCAACCGAGACCATACCGATCAATAATAATGGATAGTAAGCGCGGATGTGCGGTAAGTGGCTGCGAATATCTTTATGTGCAAGCAAGGCTTGTAATAATCCACCACCCCCCATGGCAAATGCACCAATCGCTAAAGGGCTTAGATTTGGAGCATAAGAAGCGGCTGTGCCTGTGGTTCCCCATAAAATAGAGGCAATAAGGACTGCAATAAAACCAGAATGAGCACTGAGGCGAAAAGAGGTGCTACTCACTTTGAAACCTCTTGCTCTAATAAGCTCTGAACCATTTGTTTTGCAGCAAATACTTTGTCACTGGAGCTTTCTAAACCAGCACGGGCAATTGATCCTTCCAGAATAAAAGAAAGCAGCAGGGCCAGTTCTTTGGCTCGTTCAGGCGTGCTGGTGAGTTGATTTAAATATCCCGCTAATATCGCTTCGATTTCATCTTTATGATGTTTAACGGCTAGACGTTCGGGACTATGGGCGGGAAACTCGGCTGCTGCATTAAGTAGACCGCAGCCACGAAACCCTTTTTCATAGGCAAATTCGGCATGATCCTGATAGGCATCAAATACCGCCAGGATCCCGTCTAAAGGTGTTTTAATCTGGACTTTTCGTTTTTCGTATAAGTCCAGCCATTCCTGATGACGTGCTTCGATATAGCAGGTGATCAGATCTGACTTGGTGGCAAAGTTATTATACAAAGACATTTTTGCCACATTAGCTTTCTCTGTAATGCTATTGATGCCTGTGTTGCTAATGCCATCGTTATAGAACAGAGTAGATGCTGCATCCAGAATTTTTTGTTTTGCTGATTTCGAACTCATTGTAAAATTTTCTTATGTATACCGACCTACCTAATATTAGGTGAAAATTATTTTATCTGCAAGTACGAATTCTTAAACAGACAGCAATTTTTTCAGCGATGAAGCGGCGAAAGAAATGAGAGAGTAGATAAGCCTTCTAATATTTTCAAAGGCTTATCTTTATATTGGCCTATAAGTAGCCTTATTTTTGAAATACTTTCTGGTCTTCTACATCCACATATTCGATATAACCACGGCCCTGAACTGGCTGATCTAGATATTCACCTGTATAGGTGTAGGCGCTGGCATAACCCACACCGTGTCCATAACGGTATGGGCTGTCAATTTCAGCAATGATCTCAAGTACCTTTTGACCGACATTATCCTGGACGGACCAGCTAAATTGTTGTGGCAGATGCATGTTCTTTCCACTTGGTGAAACATGACGATCAGGTTGATAGCGGGTGACCTTGAACTCAACATCGGTATAGATTTCAGCTGGCTTGTCGGTATGGCGAACATGCAATGTATAGGCTGCCGGTTGCCCAAGAATATCGGCTTTGGTCAGCAGTAATTGAGTGGTCTCGGTTAAATTAATGATCTGATAGGTAAAGAAATCCAACGGTAATTTATAGGGTTCAGGCAGGAGTTTTTTCACTACGCCATGCGCACCTGTTGCCCGGGCATATTCATAAGTACATAAGCCTTCAGCAGGGGTCATGGTCCCCCGATATTCAAGTTGGCCTTTAAAGCGAGCCAGTAAACTAAAATGATCGTAAATCGGGGTTTTGATAAACCATGAAATTTGATCGGTAACATCCAGATCAAATTCAAAGCTGAGGCCATGATAAGCCCCTTTGAGATGAATATTCGGTAATGTGCCTTGAATTGAAACCTCTTCACCTAATTCAATTAGAGTACCATCTTCCTGAATGTTGGCAGTTTCCGGCATGATATAGGCTTTTAACAAATGTTCATCAACAGCAGCCGTACTTGAAAAGAAGGTTGCACTTTTTCTTGGATCACCCACTGTAATATCGTCATGGTCAAAAGCCAATGCACCAGGTGTACCCAATAAAATCATGATGTTTAAATAACGATGGGGTTCAGGTAAAAGCGGAAAGAAAATTCCATAATGCGTCCACGTATAAAATTTTTCTTGTGTGCGTGGTCGAATAATTTCAGGTGTGGAGAATGGAAGGGTTGAATACTCCACGGCTTTGTCTAAGGTGCCTTGGGCAAGTAATAAGCCTTTACCCAAAATTTTGCTGGCCAGGGATGTTGGTGGCAATTGTTTCTTCATCTTGTTTCCTAAACTCAATCCATGCTGTGAAAGCTAGATTATGAGAAACAATTGCCCATGCTAAGCTGAAATAAGGACAAAGCTACAGCTTTTCAGGACATTTATGCCTGAGCTGTATTTGATAATTTTTCCAGGTTTTGTGAGCCAATCCAGTGTTTTGAAAACTGATAAGCCGCACGGCCCGAGCGTTGACCGCGTGCCTGACACCATTTTAGACTTTCACCGCGTACCAGATCGTTATATTCCAGATTGGCTTTCACGATATAGTGTTCAACGATCTGTAAATAGAGTTGCTGATCCATGGGATAGAAAGACAGCCACAAGCCAAACCGATCCGAAAGTGAAATTTTCTCTTCAATCGCTTCCTGTGGATGAAGTTCCGTATATTGTGGTACATCAACCTTACGCACAGGGGTATTTTCGTGCATAAACTCAGGAAGTAAATGACGACGGTTACTGGTGGCGTAAATAATAAAATTGCTTGAGCCTGATTGCAGTGAGCCATCGAGGACGCTTTTCAAGCTGCGGTAGTTTTCATCTTCAGCATTGAAGGCCAGATCATCACAATAGACAATAAATTTTTCGGGGCGACCTTCAATTAGCTTTTGAATTTTAGGCAAGTCTGACAGATCATCACGTTCAATCTCGATCAAACGTAAACCCTGAGCCGAATATTCAGTGAGCAGGGCACGTACAATCGAGGATTTTCCCGTACCACGAGATCCGGTGAGAAGTACATCATTGGCAGGTAAACCATTCAGGAATTGTAGTGTATTCTGAATAATCTTATCTTTCTGGCGTTCAATCCCTTTTAAATCTTCCAGATACATTTTCTTGGGTTGTTGTATTGCGACCAATTGTTGATTTTCCCATCGAAACGCGATCGCAGAAAAATCTGTGGGTTGTTTCGGCGCAGGAAGAACTTGCTGAAGCTGAGTTAAAACATTGGATAAGGACTGGATGATAGATTCTGGTAAATCAAGGATTGCCATACTTAAAAACCAAACTTAGTGATGAATAGGGATACTAACATTGCTCTTAATAAAATAAAGAAAATATCATCAGAAATATCGAAATAAATCGATTTTACCCTTGATTGTTACAGCCGCTTTTTGCATTGTTATAGGTGCAAGAATTCAAAAAAATATGCTGAAAATCAGGATCGCGAATGTTCAATCGAGTTCAAGAAAAAAAGAATACATATCAGTCGCATAGGGTTGATGTGTTTAGAGAACACTTACGACACGCAAGTTCTTATGATGAATGGAAGGACATTGCCCTAAAACTGGACGAAGAGTCTGGACATGAAGCATGGAAATATGACAATGAATCGCCATATTTTGATGCAGAAATCTTATCCAAGCGCTATAACTTACTAAAAAAATATCGAACCCAGCACCGGACACTTGATCTGATCTATGTATTAAGAGAAGGACTGTCCTATGATTTTGCCAATATTGGTCATCCCATGTTATTTGCGGAGACTTATATTGGCACAAAAAAGCTGATTGAAAGTTATGTTGAGGAAATGAGTGACTGCTTTCGCTATCTTGCCTCAAGTGAATGTATTACCTTTCAGTTGAAAGAAAAAATCCAGTTTTTTGAAGAGTGTCAGACCGCTTATGGACAGCCTGCCTTAATGTTTTCTGGCGGTGCTACCTTGGGATTATTTCATACCGGTGTCTGTAAGGCTTTACTTGAACAGGATTTAATGCCGCAGGTGTTGTCTGGTTCCAGTGCCGGAGCCATCATGACCGGCATGTTGGGTGTTTCCACATCGGAGCAGGTGCCTGACTTGCTCAAAGGCGAGCATTTTTTTAGTGATGCATTCAAGTTCAGGAAAATAAGTGAACTGATCCGGGGGCGTGGCGGTATTGCCGATGTCATGTATTTGAAAAAATTCCTGATGCAGAATCTCGGAGATGTCACCTTTGCTGAGGCTTATCAGCAGTCTAAGCGCCATATTAATATTGTGATCGCTCCATATAACACGGCACAAAGTCCCCGTATCATGAATGCACTAACTGCGCCGAATGTGTTGGTGTGGAGTGCAGTGCTGGCCTCTTGTGCGGTTCCGGTTTTATTTCCACCCGTGCATTTGACCAGCAAACGTTATGATGGACAACATACGCCATATCTCGCCAACACCAAATGGGTAGATGGCAGTATGCGCAGTGATTTCCCGCAGGAAAAAATGGCTCGGTTGTATAATATTAATTACACCATCGCCAGTCAGGTCAACCCACATATTGTGCCTTTCATGCAAAGTGATTCAGAACGCTTTCGTCGGGATGTATTAAGCTGGCCTGAACGGATTGTGCGTCGGCAAGGAAAAGCGATTGCATTGGAAGTGATGGATTTAACCCGTAATTATGCCGGAAGCTTTTTCCCGATTCGTCGTGCGCTGGATCATGGTTATGGTATTTTGGGGCAACGTTATTATGGTGATGTCAATATCATTGCCAAATATGGTTTACGGCACTACAGCTATATGTTGAAAAATCCACGGCCAAAACTGTTCAAAGTATTGCAACGTGAAGGTGAGCGGGCAACCTGGCCCAAAATCTCGGCCATCGAAACCCATGCAAGGATTGGTAAAACCATTGAGCATTGTTTAACATCATTGCGAAAGCAGGAAGAAAAGCAACAGAATGAGTTTTACTACGTGGATTTGTGATCCCAAGATTCAACTTGAAAACTTAACGCTAGCCACGAAAGCTCAAAGCCATGCCTTTGGGCGGCGCTTATATACTTTTGATATCGATCAGCAGCACTACTGGCTGAAATTTCATTATTCGAATACCCATCGCGGCTTGGAGCAGGCCTTATTAGGCGAGCTGGATTTCTATCAGCACAGCCAGGCTGTACAACACTTGCTATTACCGCATCAAGTGATTGCACTTAACCGGTTCGCGCATATATTTGATGGTATTGAGCGTGAAATGGGGCTCGTTACAATTGCAGCAAAAGAGTTTTTTACGCCGATTGAAGATTTGAATAATATCGAAGAGATTCGGCAAAAGATGGTAAAGGCTTTAGATGTATTGAATGAGCTGCACCAAGCTGGCTGGATTCATGGTGATTTAAAAGCGGAGCATTTTCGCGTACACGGCAAAGCTTGTACGCTGATCGACTTTGAACAGGCATGTAGAATAGGGCAGCCCATCGAGACGCTGGATGCCACACCACATTATATGGCTCCCGAACTGTTTCAGGGGGCAGGTAAGAGCATTCAAAGTGATTTATATGCCTTGGGTATTATTGTTTATGAATGGTTGACCCAAAGCAGATTACAGGCGCAAAGCTATCATGAATGGGCTGTCTTGCATTGCCAGCGACTACACATTCAGCTTCCTGAACCATTGCAGTGCTTTTTGTCAGTGTTAAAAGGCTTGTTGTCAAAACATAGAGAACAGCGATTTGCTACTGCTCAGGCGACAAAAAGCTGTCTAAATGCTATAAATTTGCTTTAAAAGTAAACATAACACCTTGATTTGAATATTATATGTTCGGTTGAACGGTTTTTTTAAAAGAAAGACTTGTCATGAAGAACGTTTCTCTCTAATATGCATACCCATCGGGGGCGTGGCGAAATTGGTAGACGCACTGGATTTAGGTTCCAGCGCC
>NZ_JBLVVH010000005.1:230162-281656 GCF_051947995.1 Acinetobacter calcoaceticus
AATAACCATGCAGTTATAGAGGATTGGTGTAATGGTAGCATGACGGTCTCCAAAACCGTTCGTCAAGGTTCGAGTCCTTGATCCTCTGCCAAATAAATAAAAAAGCCCCTGTGAAAACAAGGGCTTTTTTATTGTCTGAGATATGTCTTTATCTCATCTCTTTTAAAAAGTGTATTATCTTTTATAAATCTTGCATTCAAATTGAAATGCAGGCAATTCGACCAGTACTGTCAGCAGATTTTGTGGATTTGAAAAATTTAAAATGACGATTTCCCAATGAATTAGAATGAATGGATAAAAAGACTTTATTTTTATTACTATTGTAATTATTTATTCACTATAGTAAATTAAATTCATGGTGGGTTATTCATTCTCGAAGAATTTTTTGCCCAGTTTTTAAGTTAATGTGAAAAGATATAAAATGTTAGACATTCGTATGTCGCGTCCAGATGAGGGCGTTAAGGTGGTTACAATCTGGAAAAGTTCTGTCGATGCAACTCACCAGTTTCTTAAGCCTGAAGATCGTCTTGAAATCGAAAAAGAGGTGATTGGCTTTTTTTCGGAGACACCAGTATGGGTTGCTGTAAATCCGGATGATCAACCGCTGGGCTTTATGTTCTTGCATGAAGGGCATATGGAAGCATTGTTCATTGATGCCACAGCCCGTGGACAAGGCGTTGGAAAGTTTTTGGTGTCCCATGCTTTAACGCTCTATCCTAATCTCACCATTGATGTGAATGAGCAGAACCAGCAGGCAATTGGGTTTTATCAATATCTCGGTTTTCAGGTAACAGGACGCTCAGAACTTGATAGTCAAGGCCGAGCCTATCCATTATTGCATCTTGCGATTAAACCCAAGGCTTAATGCTATTTTTATTAAATTATTGATATTGGATTAGCTGAATGGGGGAAAAGCTGGTTTTGACCATTCATTGCTAACTCTGTTTCTGGCTAAAACTCACCATATAAACACAAGGTTGTTGATTATCAGGATTGGTTAATTGGCAATCTGCAGGTTGAGTGAGAGCGATGCAATCTCCAGTTTCCAGGTGAAAGCGTTGTGTATCAACTTGAATATCAAGTTGTCCACTTAATACCCAAATGGTTTGACCATTCAGGTGCTGGTATGCGCTTGCAGGAATGCTGAATTGTCCTGCTGGTGGAACTTCGACTTTAATCATTTCCGGATTTGCGCCTGCGGGCGAGATTGACCAGCGGGTAAGTCCTAATTGTGTGTCTGTCCAATAGTGTTGTTGCGATTTTTTAGAGACCAATACCTGTGTATTTTGGCTGAGTTCAGCTTCTGCAAACAATTTGGATAGGGTAATACCCAAGGCACTGGCCAAACGGCTGAGGATGGCTGCACTGGGACTGGAAGCCCCGCGCTCAACCTTGCTGATCATGGCTTGGCTGACACCTGAATATTGTGCTAATTCAGCAACCGTCCATCCCTTACTTTTTCTTTGCTTAAGCAGTAAACGAGCGATTTCAGTGTCAAGTATTTGACTGTCAGCTTTTTCAACCATCATAAGAACCTTTAATTTCTAATCGGCATATTATGCGATAGAAATGACTTGGATATTGTGTGCAATCCCGATATTAATGCTCTTGATCGAAATTTTTAGTTAATCGATTTAATGATGTTTAGCTCAGGGTCTTTGATATAGCTTTCTAATGATAAAAATTTTTCATATTGTCACTGTCAATGAATAAATTGCTAAAAAACAGATCTTTTTTTGCTTAATTTTAAATTTTGTATGGCAATTAGTTTTTGAATAATAGACTTATCAATCTGAATATGTGTTTCATGATGCTATTTAACTTTGGTTTCAGGTTGATGAAAGTGGTCAAAAAAGACTTGCATAATGAAAGTCAGCTCAGCAGAAAATTGATCTGACTAGGGAAAATTTAATAATTAAGGAATAAGAAATGTTGGTATTGTGCATGGTTCAGCAAGGACAGCGTCATTGGGCTGAGGTGATTCGAGGAGATCATCAAGGTCGTTCTCAAAATAAGGACCAAATCGCATGATGATTATCCGTTATATTGAGCAGAAAGATATTCACGATCTTTATCGGTTAGCACAAAAAGCAGGCTTTGGTTTAACCTCCTTACAACCTGATATGGAAATGCTGGCTGCCCGTATTGATCGGGCCGTAAAAACAGTACAGGGCAAATTAGATAAATCGGAGCAGGGCTATTTATTTGTACTGGAAGATACCGAACTGGATAAAGTGGTCGGTGTTTGTGGTATTGAGGTGGCACTTGGTTTAAAAGAGCCTTGGTATAATTTCCATGTCGGTACGCAAGTTCACTCCTCCGAGCCTTTGAATGTGTATAAAGCACTGCCGACCTTGTATCTCAGTAATAACCATACCAACTGTAGTGAGCTCTGTACTTTATTCCTCGATCCTGATTATCGCTTAAATAAAAATGGCAAGTTTCTGTCCAAAGTCCGCTTTTTATTTCTATCCGCCTTTAGGCAATATTTTGAAGAAACCATTGTTGCCGAAATGCGCGGTTTTTCAGATGAAAATGGTCGTTCTCCGTTTTGGGATGCAGTCGGTCATAGATTCTTTGATATGGACTTTGCCAAAGCGGATTATCTCAGTGGGACTGGCAAAAAAGCATTTATTGCAGAATTGATGCCGCGACATCCACTTTATGTCGATATGTTGCCTGATGAGGCCAAAGCCGTGATTGGTGCCGTGCATCCGAATACTGTTCCTGCGTATAACCTCCTGATTGAAGAGGGGCTGCGTTATAAGGGTTATGTCGATATCTTTGATGGTGGTGCAACCTTACAGGCTGATATCGAAAATTTAAGAGCGATTAAGGAAAGTCATGTGGTGCAGGCACAGATTGGATCATCTGATCCGGTTTCGGGAGATGATGAGCCGTACATCGTTGCTAATGATGATTATGAAAATTATCGCGCAATCCTGATTTATAACTCTCCACATCATGATCTGGTGAAATTGACCGAAGAGCAGGCCCGTCAGCTGCATGTCAAAAATAGTGACTCGGTTCGGGTATTAAATATCAATGTTCATCATAAGCATTAAAGCATGACTTTTCGCATGCTGCAGCATCTTTAAGCGTGAATTTTATTTGATTTATATTGCATTTTTTATGAGATTAATCTGTAGAGATGAAATTTTAAGTTCTGGACAGTAAAGGCTTATAACGATTTTTTACATAAAAAAATCTCCTTATAATTAAATATATTTCACGTTTAATTGCTTGTAAATTGAGCAGGAAGATGTGCGTTCACCTTCAAGTGACAAGGGAATAGGATATGATGCTTGCGCCTAAAGGACTTTGGGCGAATAACAATAGATTTTAGTGCACTGATAACACATACATGGAAAAGGATGATTGGTGAGGTGAGTACGACTTAATACATTCATTTTAAAATAATTTAATTGAACGAAATGGAATTTTTATATTAAAGCAGTGTGAAAATATTTTATTTTTATCAAGTGCTTATAACGGTTGTTGTAAGTTGGAGTAAGGATTACATGAGTCAAAATAAAGAAAAGCAACTTCAGGATGAAGACCTGCCCGGGAACCCGCAGGATGAGGAAAAGTTACAGCGTTCTTTGACCAATCGTCATATTCAGATGATTGCGATTGGTGGTGCAATTGGTACCGGTTTATTTATGGGTTCTGGAAAAACCTTAAGTGTTTCGGGTACTTCCATTGTTTTAACTTATTTAATTATCGGCTTTTTCTTTTTCTTTGTAATGCGGGCAATGGGTGAACTGTTGCTGGCCAATACCAATTTTAAAACCTTTGCCGATTTTGCAACCGCTTATATCGGTCCCTGGGCTGGCTTTTTTCTGGGCTGGTCGTATTGGGGTAACTGGATTATTACCGCCATTGCAGATGTGATCGTGATTGGGGGGTATATGCAGTTCTGGTACCCCGATGTGCCGGTCTGGATTCCTGCATTTACCTCGCTGGCGATTTTGACGATTTTGAACTTTGTTGCGGTTCGAATGTTTGGCGAGCTGGAGTTCTGGTTCTCTCTCATCAAGGTTTCTGCCATTATCCTGTTTATCCTTGCAGGGATATATCTGATTAGTACAGGCTTTACTTCTCCAAGTGGTGTCAAAGCATCGATGAGTCATGTATTTGAAACTGAATCGATGTTTCCGTATGGCCTTACCGGCTTTTTGGCTGGCTTCCAGATCGCAATCTTCGCCTTTGTCGGGATTGAGCTGGTCGGCACCACAGCCGCTGAAACCAAAGATCCGCATAAATCACTGCCTAAAGCCATTAACTCTATTCCGTTTCGTATCCTGTTGTTTTATGTTGGTGCATTGGTCTGTATTATCGCGGTCACTTCTTGGGCAAAAATTTCACCAGAAAAAAGTCCATTTGTTGAGATGTTCTCACTAATTGGCTTACCGATTGCAGCGGGTCTGGTCAATTTTGTGGTGGCAACTTCGGCGCTTTCTTCTGCCAATAGCGGTATTTTTGCGACCAGTCGTATGCTCTATGGTTTGTCTTTGGATAATGATGCGCCTAAAAGCTTTAGTAAGTTATCGAAAAGAAAAGTGCCGATTCGCGGTTTGGTTTTCTCTATGACTTGCGTCACCATTGGTACTTCGATTTTATTTATTGTGCCGAATGTCATGACAGCGTTTACCATCATTTCAGCGCTGACCTCAATCTTATGTGTCTTTACCTTTATACTGATTATTCTTTCTTATATTTGCTATCGTAAGAAGTTTCCTGAGTTGCACCAGCAGTCTAAGTTTAAAATGCCTGGTGGCCTGTTTATGGCTTGGTTTACCATGTCATTTTTAGTGTTTACCATCGTTATTCTGGCCTTGGATCATGATACCTTGATTGCCTTGGCAGTTTCACCCATCTGGTTTTTGGGCCTGTTTATTGCCTATCGTCGTAAAAAGAAAAAGATGCTGGAGCTGGATCTGCTAAAAGCCAGACCTATGGACTATGTGTAAGCAGGGTTGCGCAGTTGCGATAAAATCTGACCCCGTTTTAAAAAAAAGCAGAGCCGAGGCTCTGCTTTTTATGACATCCATTTTTTAGATTTTGCTGATCAAATCGTTGATCTGTTTTGCTTGTTCAGCCGCATTACCTGTGTAGGTTGCAGGCGTAAGCTCAGCAAGGCGAGTACGTTCATCTTCTGGAACTTGAGCAAGTTCATCACCTTTCACGAAGTTAACCATCATGTCACGTGTCATGGCTTGACCACGAGTCAGGGCTTTTAATTTCTCGTATGGCTTTTCAACGTTATAGCGGCGCATTACGGTTTGAATTGGTTCTGCAAGAACTTCTTGTGCTTGGTCTAAATCTTCATTTAAACGTGCAGCATTGAGTTCAAGTTTACCTACACCTTTTAAGCAAGCATCAAAAGCAATCAGGCTTTGTGCAAAACCAACACCCATATTACGTAATACGGTTGAGTCGGTTAAGTCGCGCTGCCAGCGAGAAACAGGAAGTTTTTCACCAAGATGACCCAATACCGCATTGGCAATACCCAAGTTACCTTCAGAGTTTTCAAAGTCAATTGGGTTGACTTTATGTGGCATGGTTGAAGAACCTACTTCGCCATCTTTTAACTTTTGTTTGAAGTAACCGAGAGAGATATAACCCCAAACGTCACGGTTAAAGTCGATCAGAATCGTATTAAAGCGACGTAATGCATCAAACAATTCAGCCATATAGTCATGTGGCTCGATTTGCGTGGTGTATGGGTTAAATGCCAAGCCTAAAGACTCAACAAATGCTTGTGCATGCGCAGCCCAGTCAATTTCAGGGTAAGCAGAGAGGTGAGCGTTATAGTTGCCGACTGCACCATTGATTTTGCCAAGTAACTCAACATTTTCAAATTGCTTGATTTGACGTGCTAAACGGTAAGCAACGTTTGCCATTTCTTTACCCAAGGTGGTTGGGCTTGCTGTTTGACCGTGTGTACGAGACAACATTGGTTGTTCAGCATGTGTAGTTGCCAAAGCCGAGATCGCAGTAAGAAGCTGCTTCATGCTTGCCACGAGAACTTCACGACCGTTTTTCAACATTAATGCATGAGACAGGTTGTTGATGTCTTCTGATGTGCATGCAAAGTGAATAAACTCGCCTGCATTTTTTAATTCATCAATGTTGGCAATTTTTTCTTTAAGGAAGTATTCAACTGCTTTTACATCATGGTTGGTGGTGCGTTCGATTTCTTTAATGCGGTTAGCATCTTCTTCAGAGAAGTTGCTAACAATCGCATCGAGCGCGGCATTGGTTTCATTTGAAAATGGCGCAACTTCGATGATTTCTGCACGATTCGCAAGTGCTTGTAACCAACGCACTTCAACCGTGACACGAGCGTGGATTAAACCAAACTCAGACAAAAAAGGGCGTAGGGCATCGCATTTGCTAGCGTAACGTCCATCAAGTGGCGAGAGTGCGGTTAAAGCATTCATACAGATTCCTTAATTTTGGAATAAACATAAAAATAAAATCGTTGGCATATCGGCTATACCACCTGATACTGCAAACGAGCGAGAGCTTGAATATCTTGCAATAACTTGCGTTTACTAAAGATCATACTCCACGAGCTGCCGCCGGATTGTTTCCATAAATGGGCCAGCTGTAAGCCTGTAAACAGGCAAGCTCGAATACGGTTAGTATGATTAATATCTTTAAAGGCTTCGGCATTGCCACGGACTAAAATACGAGGATTAATTTGTCCTGCAGTTTCGACATAGGTTTGTGCGAGATTGGCAATAATGCTGGGATGCAAATAATTATTATCAAAAAAGGAGAGTTGTTTTAGGATTTTTTGTTGGGCTGTTTCAATGATTTTAACGTATTCAGGATTACCGTAGACTTTCTTTTCCAGCTGCAATAAGGCCATTGCATAGGACATTGGAAGTTTAGCTGTCGACATTTTGGGAACACGGGATTTGGGTGCCGTATTAAAGGGCTGGGTAATGCAGCCTTCTAATGTTTTTAAGCCAAGAGAAATATCGGCCAGCTGATTAAAGAAATCGAGAGTTTGCGTGGCATTATTGGCCGTCGGGCGAATATTCAGACTGGCCTTGATGAGTAGTTCGAAATAAAAGTTACCACTATCGCCAATACTTTGCTGTCCAGCCATCGCCGTCATATGTGTCAGCTGGGTTGCCTGGAACACCGCTGCCAATGCCAAAGCACGGTTTTGTCTGACATTCAACGCTTGCGTGTGCTGAAAGGGTAACTCGACCATGCTTCGCTTCCAATTTCCTTAAATAAAATCCGGTTCAGGTGCATTGGTATGGTGAATCACACCACCGCCTAAGCAAACCTCTCCTGAGTAGAACACCACACTTTGCCCTGGTGTTACAGCTCGTTGCGGTTCATCAAATTCAACACGCACACCATTTTCAGTGTGTTCATCGCGGTAAATTGTACAGGCCTGATCAGGTTGACGATAACGGGTTTTTGCTGTGCAACGGAAACCGGTACTTGGTATGTCCTGTTCGCCAGCCACCCAGTCAATCGTTTCGCTCCAGAGCTGTGTGCTTTGCATCAACGGATGTTCATGTCCTTGTCCAATCACCAGTCGATTATTGGCAATATCTTTATGGAGTACGAACCATGCACCTTCTTGTACACCTTTCATCCCACCGATACCGATACCACCACGTTGACCCAGCGTATAGTACATCAAGCCGTGATGTTCACCAACTTCTTTACCTGATTCCAAAACAATTTTTCCGGCTTGGGCAGGTAAATACTGTTTTAAGAAATCGGTAAAACGACGTTCGCCAATAAAACAGATACCTGTTGAGTCTTTTTTCTTCGCAGTCGCGAGATCCAGTTGTTCTGCGATACGACGAACTTCCGGTTTTTCGATTTCGCCAACAGGGAATAGCGTCTTGTTAATTTCACGACCATGCACCGCATGTAAGAAATAAGTCTGGTCTTTATTGTTATCGACACCACGGAGTAAGGGTGCGTAAGTTTCGCCGCGTGAGTTTTGTGTGCTTGCACCACGGCGTGCATAGTGACCTGTGGCAATAAAGTCTGCACCCAAGGTCATGGCATGGTCGAGGAAAGCACGGAATTTAATTTCTTTATTACAGAGAATATCCGGATTAGGGGTACGACCTGCAGCATATTCGGCCAGAAAGTGCTCAAAGACACGATCCCAATATTCCATGGCAAAGTTGGCAGTATGTAATTTGATGCCGATCTTATCTGCAACGGCCTGAGCATCTGCCAGATCTTCAAGTGCTGTGCAGTATTCCGTACCATCATCTTCTTCCCAGTTTTTCATGAAAAGACCTTCAACCTGATATCCTTGTTGAAGTAACAGTGCGGCAGAAACAGAGGAATCTACACCACCAGACATACCGACGATGACACGTTGTTGCATCTAATTAAGCGTCCAAATGAGAAGTTAATGAGGGAGAGAAAGGGTGCTCATAAATAAGCGATAAAGGATATTTCTTGCCAGCAAGGGCATCTTCAACAGCTTTTAAAACCAGTGGACTGCGCGCACGTGCTGATTCTTGTAGTTCATCCAGATTCATCCAGACTGCAGCAACAATACCTGTATCAAGTTGTGCATTTTCTTCAACTGACGTCACATGCGCCAGAAAGCAAAAGCGGTAGTAGGTACGATCTGGAAACATCGGCGGGGTATAAGTATAGATCCCAAGCAGATGATCGATTTCAACGTGATGGCCTGTTTCTTCCAGTGTCTCACGGATCGCTGCCTGCACAATGGTTTCACCACATTCAACATGACCTGCAGGTTGATTAAACACGGTATGTACAAAGCCTTCGCTGTGTTCTTCAACAAACAGAAAACGTCCGTCTTTTTCGACTACAGCGGCGACTGTGACATGAGGTGTCCAAGCGGTCATAGAAAGCACCATGGTTTTAAAAAATGTATTCTACAAAATTTGAGACGCGGTGGCTAGTTGAAGTGGTCGAGCAATTTTCTTAGATGTACCAAAGTTAAGTTTTTGTTGTAAATTCATGCATGATTCAAGTAATGTTTCATATAAATCTTATAAAGTTCCTTTTTTATAAATATATGCATTCAGTTTCAGCTATTTTTTTACAAGAGCATCCAATTCATGGATGCATACATGACGCAAGCAATAATTTAAAGCCTTTTCCGATTCTTGCAATAGACAATATCCCTTTGAATTTATGGATAAATGAGAATACGAATATCTTTGAACGAACAGATAATCTGGTTCCCGCTCAAGGATGGCTTTACGAATTTAATGATGAGCTTGCATTAAGTAATGCTTGGGCGCTCTTAAAGCCGAATTATTGTAAATATGGACCAATTTCAACCGTTGTTCCACTTCTCGTCTGTCCAGATGATCTCGATTTAATATGCAGTGTCGTTGTGGTTGAACAAGTTGTTACGGCGACAGAAGTCAAATGGGTTAGATTTGGACAAGCCTTTGGAAATCTTCAGGATATAGTGACTTCAGTTATTTGGGAGTTCCCTAAAACTACGCCAGAGTTAACATTTCAGTTTGCACAATTTGAACAAGCCTTTAATGAATTAAAGATTTTAGATGAGCGGTGGGGCGATGCTTAAAGTTACTCATACTAAAACAAGGTATGTATTCAATCAAAATAGAGTGTGATGGTCTTTTTAATAGATGCCTGCGAAGAGACAGAGATATGATTCAAAAGGAATATCAGTCAATTTTAAAAGATGTTGTTTCTGTTTTTACTGCAGAATTCGCAACGGCGCTTGATAGCCTTTATGTTTATGGCAGTGTCGCGAAAGGTAATGCGGTCATCGGTCAATCTGATTTAGATATATGTGTGGTTTTTAAACATGATATTCAGAGTCTGGATCTAAAAATCGCCGAAATTAAACAAAGCCTTATTGTTCGTTATTCATATATTCCAAAGATCGATGTGGATATCGGTTATTTAAAAGAGGTTTTGGATGAGAAAAATAAGAAGCGTTGGGGAGCATGGCTTAAATTTTTTTGTACCAATATTTATGGGCGAGATTTAACGCATTTTTTCCAAGAGATAACGATTGACAGAGAGGTCATCCAAGCAATCAATCAGGGCTATGATGAGGAGATACACACATATTTTGAGTTATTGGAAATAAAGGATAAGCCTCAAGCTGAATTGCTCAACTTAAAAAAATCTTTAATTAAAAGAGTGATCCGGTTGTTGCCTTTAACGTTGAATGAGATTGGCGAATGGCCATTAAGTTTAAACGATACAATTGAACAAACTATGCAGGCTTATCCTCAGCAGAAACAACATCTCTATTTCCTACTACAAGAACTTGATAACCCTGTGTTAATGGATGAGAATTCCTTGAACCGATTCATAGAGTTGTATAGCTGGATTAAAGCCCGCTTACTTTAACTGTGAATTGATTTGTGTGTTCATCTCATTGATAAATAAAATATTTATACCCGATTAAAATCGTATCAATCGAAAATAATTTGATTCAAAAAAACAGATTGTGATAGTGTGTTTTTTGACCGCAAGGTAAAAATAATAATCCCCGCCAAGAAAAGTCATAGTTGTGATGGCCTTTCAATAATTTAGAAGTAGAACAGATAATTTATTAAATTGATAGACAGCACACGGAGTTAAAATATTATGCAGCATATTAAAATTAAACCTGGTGTCCCTTTAGCAGAACAAGCAGAGATTGGTCATAATCGCTGGCATCCAGATATTCCATTTTTAACATCGGTAAGACCAGGCGAAGAAATTCTCATTGAAAGCCTGGATTTTTTAGATGCTCAAATCAAAGATACCGATGATGTCTCCGATGTTAAAAATGTGGATCTTACTCGAGCACATCCCCTGACAGGACCATTTTATGTGGAAGGCGCTGAGCCAGGGGATTTGCTGGTGATTGATCTTCTCGATATTCAGCCGATTTCAGCCGTTGGTTTCTCTGGGGTTTTTGCAAAAGAAAATGGCGGTGGTTTTTTAGCTGATTATTTTCCTGAAGCGGATAAGGCAATCTGGGATTTAAAAGGATTATTTGCAACGTCACGTCATATCCCAGGTGTTCGTATTGCGGGTTTAAAGCATCCAGGTTTGATGGGGACACTTCCTTCGCATGAGCTGCTCAAAGAATGGAATCGTAGGGAAGCATTATTGGTCGCGAAAGGACAGGTAAATCCACCTGATCCAAGAACAGCTGTGTTACGCGGTGTGACCGGTGCCGAGTTTGACCGGATGGCGGTAGAGGCCGCACGTACAGTGCCCCCACGTGAACATGGGGGGAATACCGATATTAAAGATCTTGCAGCAGGCAGTCGTATTTATTTCCCTGTCTACCAGAAAGGTGCTGGTTTCTCGATGGGGGATCTACATTTCTCACAAGGTGATGGAGAAATCGGATTCTGTGGTGCGATTGAAATGGATGGGGTAACGCGTGTTGGTTTTGATCTGATCAAAGGGGGGATGCAAAAATATAATATTGATTCGCCTATATTTGTCCCAAGTAATGTCAGACCTAATTATGATCAGTGGTTAACCTTTGAAGGGATTAGTGTTGAAAACGGGGTAAATCATTATTTGGATGCCACGGTTGCCTATCGTCAGGCCTGTTTAAAAGCGATTAAATATCTTGAGAATTTTGGATTCACCGGATCCCAAGCGTATATGTTACTGACTGCTGCACCTGTTGAAGGGCGTATCGGTGGTATTGTGGATATTCCGAACTGTGCATGTACCATTTCTTTGCCAACGTCTATTTTTGAGAAAAATATTTTGCCGCAGGGCGCCTTAAACGAAAACAAGTTCTGGGGACATCGTTAGTTCTAGGGGAATGTAGAGTTAATCGTTCAATAAGGATTTTAAGATGCCACTATATGATTTTAGATGTGAACATTGTGAAGGGATTTTTGAGAAGAATGTCCCGATGGCCAGTATTGCAAGAGATCATACGTCCTGCCCATATTGCCAGCATGCCATGTTATTAAGGCCGATGATAACGGGACACCAAAAGATAGCGGTCAAAGACAAATGGAGACCATCATCAAGTGCAGAGCAACTTGCAGGCCCTTTGGTTGAAGGACCGGGTACCCATAAAAAAAGTGCTCGGACATCTGTGCTACATAATTGCCGAGGTGTGAATTGTTCTTTATGTGAGGTTTGAGCGACTTCGCTTTGAAAGTAAGGTTGATGTGCCATTCTGTACATTTTATTGTACTAGAGTGGCATGCATATAAGCTTGATAATCTGTCTTTAGGGATCGTATTATTCATCAAGATCTAATCTTTTCCATGCATCGCCGATGAAATTTCTTTCAGCAGCTTGATTGTAGTCCAGATCAAACATCTCATTCAGAGTTGGATCTCTTAATATCATTTGTTCTAAAGCAACAAAACGAATATCTTCTTGTTCTTGATCGCCTGTTAAAAATTGCCAGTCACCATCACTATCATGAACAACTCTTAAAATAGGTTGGTTATGTTCTAACCATTGTCTAGTCGTAAAAACGCCTAAATTTTTAGCTTCTCTAAATTTAAAATCAGCATTTCGGTCTAAGAGTGGTTGATCATGGATAAATCTTTCCTCAAACCCATCTTCCCAAGGAAATTTATCATTGCGATCTGTCCAGACTAATTGCAAAGCGGAAAAGTTGTTGTGTTGGTAATAATTTAAAGCAGCACCAAAATAATCTTCAATATTTCTAAAATCTACTGGTAAAAACTCAGCACGACTATTTTTAAAGATATTTTCATAAGGATTATAAGATTTTATTTTTTCGCCGTTTTTGATTAGATCCGCTACATCATTGATAATCAAATGGGCTAAGTCAGTTGGTAAGCCGAAGCATATAATTTCAGGATGCTGATAGCTTTCATACAGACCGACACTATAACTAAAAGAAGGTAAATAGTCTGTCGCACTAATCCCTACAACTTGCAGTCCATATTTCTCAATATTGAGTTTAGTTGTATTCATGAGTTTATCTGGAGTGGGGCAATTATGTGGATGATTAGTACTCATTAGATATCTCTAAAAGTTTATTATTTTTAATTATGTATAAAGGATGGAAGAGGAAAAAGCGAAGTTAAGCTTCGCTATTCTTATAATTATCCTTCACTTTCACATAGTGACGTGCCGAATAAGGTAAAAACTCCATTTCTTTTTCGGTCAGTGCACGCACTTGTTGGACAGGACTGCCGACATAGAGATAACCGCTTTTTAATACTTTACGTGGCGGCACCAGACTACCGGCACCGATCATTACATCATCTTCAATGATGACGTCATCTAACACGACGGTATTAATCCCGATCAAGACGCGATTACCAATGGTGCAGCCATGTAAAGTTACATGATGCCCAACCGTTACATCTTCTCCAATGACCAGTGGAGAACCATTCGGTTTAGACTGGTTTTTATGGCTGACATGTAACATACAATGATCCTGTACATTACTGTTTTTGCCAATCTGAATTGAATTTACATCACCACGAATCACGGCAAAAGGCCATACCGACACATTTTCAGCGAGTTTAACATCACCTACAACAACCGACATGTCATCGATATAACAACTTGAATCAACATCTGGTTTCTGGTCGAGATAGGGACGAATATTCTTTTGCATAGCAGCGTTCGCTTGAAAATTTAGGGGAATTATAAAATAAAAAAGCATTCATACCCAAGGGCATGAATGCTTAATTTAACGATTCTAAAATTTAGAACAAGTTACTGAAGAACATTTTGATATGGTCAATCATACGTGCAAAGAAGCCAGCTTCTTCAACTGGTTTTAATGCGACCAATGGTTTTTCTGCAATCACTTTACCATCCAGACTTGCAACCAGTTTACCTACCACTTGGCCTTTAGCTAAAGGTGCATTGAGTTTAGGCTGAACCACAAGCTGAGTTTTGATTTTGTCTGCCTGGCCTTTTGGCATGGTCACATTGAAGTTTTCTGCTAAGCCAATTTGAACGTCATCTTGTTTACCGAACCAAACTTTTGCCTTGGCAAGAACCTGGTTTGCTGGTTGAACATTAGCAGTTTCAAAGTTTGAAAAGCCCCAAGCTAAAAGTGTACGTGTCTGATCGGCACGTTCATTCATGCTTGGTGTTCCGAAAATCACTGAAATTAAACGCATTGGGCCGCGTTTACTTGACGTGGTCAAGCAGAAACCCGCTTCATTGGTATGACCTGTTTTTAAACCATCTACACTTGGATCGGTATAAAGCAGGGCATTACGGTTGCCTTGTTTGATGCCATTAAAAGCAAATTCTTTTTCTGAATAAATCGGATAGTATTTAGAACTGTCTTTAATGATGTGTTGGGCAAGGATGGCCATATCTTTGGCAGTTGAATAATGACCTTCAGCTGGCATACCGGTTGAGTTGATAAAGTGAGTATTCACCATACCAACACGCTTTGCTTCCTGGTTCATCATATGGGCAAAGGTCCCTTCATTGCCCGCGATATGTTCAGCCATTGCTTTAGAAGCATCGTTTCCTGACTGGATAATAATACCACGCAACATTTCTAAAACTGTTGCAGTGCCATTGAGTGGAACATACATACATGATTCAGAGCTGCTACCACGACACCACGCAGATTCATTCATGCGTACCTGTTCGTTTTCAGTCAATTCACCCTTTAAAAGTTTCTGCTCAATGATGTAGCTTGTCATCATTTTTGTCATCGAAGCAGGTGCCAGTTTTTCATTTTCGTTTTTGGCAGCGAGAATCTGTCCGGTCTCGTAATCCATTAATACATAGGATTTATTATTTAATTCTGGTGGAGCGGATAGGACAGTTGCTGCATATGAAAAGCTTGGCAAAAGTAATAATGCAGCAAGAGCGCTTTTGTGAGTCATTCTAGGTGGTTCCAATATCTTGTATGAAGCAGACGAGCCTAGCATTTTAGGATAAAGCAAAGCCGACTTCTACGGGGGAAATCGGCTTTTTCATACAGTATTGTAACCTGAACCTTAATTGTTCATCTTATTTGGAATAATAATTACGAACATCATCGCAAATTTGACGATTATCACTATCAGAGGCTGCTTTTGCATCACTGCGCGCTTCTTTTAAAGCTTCTTTAAAATCTTTATCTTTTACGCGTTTATTTAAGGTTTCAACGGCATGGGCATCGTTGTTTAAATAAGCTTTAACCAGATTGTCATAGGCTTTGTTAAATTTTAAATCTTTGCCAATTAAGCTTGGACAAATTTCTGAAAGCACATAGATCGCGGCGAGCTCTTGCTTGGTGACATTATCAGAAGTTGGAGTGACTTCAATCTTTTCTGCATCTGTAGATTTTTTATCTGCCGCAAATGCCGTAGGAGCTAAAGCGCTAGACGCGATGAGAAATGATAAACCTAGTGTTTTAAAAACATTTTTCTTCATAAGAAATCAAACTCAGAACAAGACTTAAAGAATTTGAATAACTTATAGCATAGAAGCAGGTAAAAAATTGTATGTTTGCTGTAGGAAACGTGGAGAAAGTGTGGGTTTAAATTTTCAGAATCTTAAATTTCTTACAACTTCTAAGGCGTTTTCTATCGTGGATAGGGCGGTTTAGCTCTTGGTAGAGGAGCGTAACTTAACTTGACATCCGAGATTAAGATCAACAAGATTAAAAAATAGCCAGCAATGCGTGGGATTGAAAAAATAGGATAATTAAAAAAGAACTGGAAAGGAAAAGAATAAATTAACCGAAAGGAGTAAGGGCATGAATCGATTCAAGGGTGGCGTTGATATCGCACTCAAACTTCCACCTCATCAATATGAAGCAACCATTGCATTTTATCGTGATGTGATTGGTCTTAAACAAATTACAGAAAAAGAACCTGATGTCGGTTTTGAATTGGGCCCAATCAAGCTCTGGATCGCCGCCGTGCCAGAGATGAGTCAGGCAGAACTTTGGCTTGAGCTCTTTACCGATGATTTTACTGAGGCAGCTCATTATCTAAATGAAGCAGGGGTGGTGCGTTGTGACGCAATTGAGCCTTTGCCCGAAGGTTTTAAAGGAGGGTGGATTACTAGCCCTGCAAATATTATCCATATGGTGCGTGAGCCAGATGCATGGTAATAGTGTTGATCAGATAAGCACCGCTTGTATGGATGATGAGACGGAAGAGGTGTGGTTTTATCCATCTTAATTTAAAACCACACCGATATTTTAAAGCGTGATTAGCCTTCGAAATTCAAGACTTCTTCACATACCGCTTTTTGCTCTACCTTGTCGACTTCTGCTGCTGCTTCATGCGCGTCCTTCAGCAAGCTTTTAAATTCAGCATCTTTTTGTAGGCTTTCAAGAGAAGCTGACTTATCAGAATAATTGCTTAAATAGATCCCCACCATTTTTTTGATATTCTGATCAAATTTTGTATTTTTACCTATCAGTGCAGGACACATCTCAATAAGTACTTGTGCATTGGCGATATCATCTTTAATTAACGCATCTGCTTCTTTCACTGAAACCGCTTCATCTGCAAATACAACAGGCGCTGTAAAAAGCGTGAAACTCACCCCAAAAACTTTAAGAAAATTAGATAAATGTCTCATGATCGTATAAATTTTTAATACTAAGAAGTCATAAATATATATAATTCAAGGAATAATTCAATTGAAAAAACTGCTTAGTAACATTGAAGAGAATTGATTTTAGTGAATATTTTAATAGCAAACGATGATGGCGTATTCGCACCCGGCCTACAAGCTTTGGCGCAGGCCTTAAAACCTTTAGGTCGTGTGGTTGTGGTGGCGCCAGAAAGTGAACGTAGTGGTTATTCAAGTGCATTAACGCTGGATCGTCCTTTACGTCCTGTTCAAATAGCTGAAGATGTCTGGGCGGTCAATGGCACACCAGCAGATTGTGTCTACCTGTCCATGAATGGCCTGTTTGATTTTGAATTTGATCTGGTGGTCAGCGGAATCAATAGTGGAGCGAATCTGGGCGATGACGTTTTATATTCTGGTACCGTAGGCGCTGCTTTCGAAGGGCGTTTAATGAAGCATCCTGCGATTGCCGTTTCACTGGCGGGTGCCAATGTACGAGCCTATGAGCATCCTGAACATTATGCCAAAGCAGCGCAATGGGTTCATGATTTTATAGCCAAAGGCCTGCCGATTTTACCGCCGCGCCATATTTTTAATATTAATATTCCAGATGTTGAGCAAATCCAAGGTGCTCAAGTGACCTACCAGGGACGCAGGGCGCAATCCAAACCAATCAGCAGTCATGTTGATCCGCGTGGACGCCAGGTGTACTGGATTGGACTGGCCGGTGAAGCGGTGACAGAACCGCAGCCTGTCTCGGACTATATCCAGTCAGACTTTTTTGCCGTGTCAAATGGTTATGTCAGTATTACCCCGATCCAGATGGACGCAACCAACTATACCGTATTGGAAAATTTACAAGCACATGTAAATGGATAATGGTATGAATGTTATAACTTTGTGAATAAAGAAAGTGAGAACTCGTTTTTTCTCACTTTTTTGATACTCTTAGCGCAAATAAATTGAGGTTTTTTCGATGAGGGCGAAGATGCACTTAAACCATGTCTCGGTTTTTCTATCACAGAAGATGATTAAAACAATCGTTTTGTCTATGGCGGTTGCGACCGTGGCAGTTATGACAGGGTGTGCATCTAAACCGCAAGTCAATGGTGGGACACGACATACGCTGCCAGCTCCGAATTATTATACGGTGCGTTCAGGCGATACCTTAAGCGGGATCTCAAATCGTTATGGTTTGAACTATCTGAATGTGGCTGCATTAAATGATATCGCACCGCCGTATCGTATTTATGTCAACCAGTCATTGCGTTTAAAAGGCTCGGCTGCACAGCGTACAACCTCGACACAAGCCATGGCACAAACGGCACCAATCCAGCGTCAAAGTATCAATTTACCAACGCAGCAACCCGTAGCGCCAAAACCGCAACCGGTTGTCCCTCGTCCAGTGGTACCGACCGTGCCGGTTAACCCGTCATCTTCGACTGTGGCATCAAGCTTACGTTGGGTGAAGCCATCGAATGGTGCTGTCATTCAAACCTTCAATCTGGCGAGTAATGTCAAAGGTACACGCTATGGCGGTAATGTAGGCGATCCAATTTTTGCAGCGGCAAACGGGCAGGTGGTTTATGCAGCTGATGGCTTAAAAGAATATGGTAACCTGGTGTTGGTTAAACATATTGATGGCTACATCACAGCCTATGCCCATAACAGCAAAATGCTGGTAAAAAGTGGTGATAATGTGACAGCAGGACAGAAAATTGCAGAAATGGGTTCTTCTGGCGCATCGCAAGTCATGTTGGAATTCCAGGTTCGCTTAGACGGTAAACCTGTGAACCCGAGCACAGTTTTACCAAATTAACTAAAGATTATTAATAAACTTTCAATAATTTATTAATAATCCCCCTAGTGTAAAAATAGACTTCCTTGTATACTTAATTTGATTGCTTTCATTAGAACAATAAGCATATTAATAAATTAAGTTGAGAGGGAAGTCTATGCTAGATCAATTGCGTGCAATGGGGGTCTTTGCTTGCGTTGTAGAAAAAAGTTCTTTCAGTGGTGCAGCAAGAGAACTTGGAATTACCACCAGTGCAGTGAGTCAACAAATCCGTTCTTTAGAACAAGAAATGGATGTCACCCTACTTCATCGTTCCACCCGAAAACTCAGTCTAACCGAAGCTGGACAGGCATTTTTCCTTAGTTGTCAGGAAATGCTGGCTGCAGCAGAACGGGGCAAAATCCGCATTAATGAATTACGTGATGATCTGGTTGGGGATTTGCGTATTGCCACTACACCTGAACTCGGTGCTTTACACGTTATTCCTGCCTTGTCGCACTGGATGTCGGCGCATAAAGGATTGGCGATTCATTTTGAAGCAGACCACCGTTATATTGACCTGATCGAAGAGCGTATTGATATTGCGGTTCGGATGAGCTTGAAGATGGAAGACCAGCAATTGTCTGCTGTGCCGTTAGCGCGTGTAGATCAGGTTCTGGTTGCATCTCCAAGTTATCTGAATCAGGCGCAACCGATCACCCGTCCTGAAGACTTGCGTAATCATGAATTACTGCCAATTACCCTCATGCAAAACTATCAACATTTTACCTTCCGTCATGGTATTAGTGGCGATGTGGTGAATGTGGATATGAAAACACGTTTAGGCACCAATAATGTTTTTGTAGCCAAGGCACTATGCCAACAAGGGCATGGCATAGCACGTATCCTGTACATGGATATTCAGAAAGAACTGATCAATGGATCTTTGGTTGAAGTTCTACCAGATTGGCAACTACCAGCTTATACCTTGCATGCCTTAACCTCTAAGCGTGAACAATACCCAATGAAGGTGCATCGTTGTATTGATGCCTTGAAGCAGTATTTTGCCCAGTTACCTGGTGGGCGCTCTTTACAGGGTGTTGCCTAAGTCAAAAGGCCATGTTCCTCGGAACATGGCCTTTTTGTTTATCTGCTTTTCTTGTTACGCATCGATTTCAGTGTTTTTGCCTCAGCAGTGTTTTCTTCACTTGCTTTGGCTTTTGCTTCTACGTCATCTTTCTTGGTTTTTTTGCGCTTTTTCTTTTTCTTTGGCTCATCCTCTTCTACCGCTTCACCGTCTTCAATGGCTTGCCAGTACTCAAGCTGTTCCATGACTGCAGCATAAATCGAATTTTTGCTGTAGCGACCTTTTTTATCCAGCGTACCCACTGGGCGCGCCATTAGAATTTCTAAGGCCTGGTCAATGGTGTCAATCGCGTGGACATGGAAGAGTCCTGCTTTGACGGCTTCACTCACGTCCTGACGTAACATCAGATGTTGCATGTTTTGACGTGGAATAATCACCCCTTGTTTGCCAGTTAAGCCCTGCAATTTGCAGGCGTCATAGAAGCCTTCAATTTTTGCATTGACACCGCCAATCGGTTGAACCTGACCTAACTGGTTCATCGAACCAGTAATCGCCCAAGATTGGTCAATCGGGATCTGGCAGATTGCAGAGATCAAGGCAGACAGTTCCGCAACCGTCGCACTGTCACCATCGACCTGACCATAGCTTTGTTCAAAAGCTAATGCGGCAGAGAAGTGCAGGATCTGTTCACGACCAAAGTGTGCTTTTAGGAAGCTCGACATTAACAATACGCCTTTGGCATGCAGGGAGCCGCCCAGTTCGACACTGCGCTCAATATCCAGAATATCACCGCCACCCTGATACACAGATGCGGTGAGGCGAGAAGGTAGGCCAAACTCGACATCAGCATAATGAATTACGGAGAGGGCATTGATTTGTCCCAGACGATGTCCGGAGGTTTCAATCAATTGGGTCCCACGAGACAGATCCTGCCAGTACAGTTCACGTAAATAGCCTAAGCGATATTGACGATGATGCAGGGCCTGATTGACATGCTCGTCGGTCACGATCTTGTCGCCTGCCTTAAAGGCATGGTGGTGCGCTTCACGAATTAAATCGCCTAAGGTAGATGCATGGAGCGATAGTGAGCTTTGATCTTCAGCCTGACGACTTGAATCAGTCAGCAATGCGGCAAGTGCAGAGCGGTCAAAAGGTAATAGCTTATCGGCCTGTACATAATCCGCGATCAGCTGCATATAGGCCTGCTCATTACTGTCATTACGTTGTAATGTGTCTGTAAAGTCAGCGCGAATTTTAAAGACACTGCCGAGTTCAGGTTCGACCTCTAAAATCTCATAATAAATTTCAGGTTCTGCCAATAAAACTACTTTTATTTCAAGCGGAACGGAAGCTGGCTCTATGGAAATGCTACCTGTTAACGTCAACATGTGCTCTAGCGAAGATAGCTTGAGCTGACCCGATTTTAAGGCACGTTTCAATCCCTGCCATGCATAAGGTTGCTCTAGCAGTTGCTCTGCTTCCAGCATTAAAAATCCACCATTGGCCTGATGTAAGGAACCAGGGCGAATCAAGGTAAAATCAGTGGTAATGGTACCGTTATGGGTCAGTTGCTCAACATGGCCTAACAGATTGTAGTGCGTTGGGAAGTCTTCGAAAATGACAGGTGCACCGCTGTTCGGTTTATTCGATACAATGACATTGGCTTGGTAGCGAGATGGAACACGATTGAATAAAGCAGGGGTAAAGTCATCCTCTTCTTGTTCAAGAATCAGCTCAACATTATCAATAATGTCTTCCGCATAATGTTTTAAATAGAGATCCAGACCTTTGACGTCTTTATTTTTATTTAAAATCGATTCTACTCGTGGGGTAACCACTTGCGTTGCGATATCGCGATTTAGACTTGAAACCTGATCACGGGCATCATCTTCCAGATCACCGAGATGTAATCCGAGGCGTTCGAGTTTTTTCTCCATATAGCGAATATTGGAGGTGATTTCTGCACGTTCTTTGCTATTCAGGGTATTCAGGTCAGTCTGCGTCAACTCATGATATTCATTGTCCTTGAGTTGCATGGGAACAAAGACGTGTTTGTCATTACGTGAAATCAGTTTTAAATCGAGTTCTTCACCTTCTTTGGTCAGTTCGACCAGCGCCTGCTGTTGAACATCACCGGTATCCTGACGAATACGCTCGATGCGGTTGTGATAGCTTTCAGCACTAAAACGGCGTTCTAACTGTTTAAGAATAATTTGCCATGTTTGCTGTAAGGCATTCTGGAACTTAACCCCTTGTCCTGCAGGAAATCGCAAGGCAATCGGTTGTCTCGGATTTTTAAAGTTATTGAGATAGACCCAGTCATCCGGAGTCGGCATGGTCTTGGCGTGTTGTTGCAGTAAACGCTTGATCATGGTGCGTTTACCCAGGCCTGCTGTCCCCACAGCAAAAATATTATAGCCCGAATAAGGCAGTGCGATACCCGCCTCAACGGAAGCGCGTGCGCGGTCTTGTCCTAAGAAGTTATTGAGCGGCTTGATTCGTTTGGTTGAACTTGGTATTTCCGCTAAATCTGGAATATGGGTAAGTTGGTCTGCACGTAGTGCTGTTTTAAGCAGTGTGGGTTGTATGTCCGTCTGTTCAAAAGCGCTTGGAAATGAATTGATCTTCGCTGTAATCGTGTTTGTTGGTGTTAAAGATAAAGTTGTTGCAGTCATTTGATCAAGTTTTTGGGTCACTGTTGCTATCCAACAAATAAACGTAAGTTGAGTAATTAAAGGTATACAGTTTTAGACCTAAAGATCAAGCGAACTTGTGTTTTTTATCGACAAAACAAAAGAATGATTGCATAAAGCAACTTGCAAGCAGGAGCAAGAAACGATTGAATAAGCACATTTATAGATTATTGGAAAATAATAACCAATGACAACGCAAGCCACCGGGTGGGCTTCGGCATTTAAAGCATTTTTAGATCGCCGCGCCCTGATTATGTTATTTCTTGGTTTCTCTGCAGGGATACCGATTTTACTGATTTTTTCTAGCTTGTCTTTATGGCTGGGTGAGGCGGGCATTGAGAAGAGTGCAGTCACTTTTTTCAGTTGGGCTGCATTGGGATATTCTTTTAAGTTTGTCTGGGCGCCGCTGATTGATGAATTGCCCGTGCCATTTTTAACCAAACGTTTAGGTCGACGTCGCGCCTGGTTGCTGATTGCTCAAAGTTTGATTATCTGTGCGATCTGTATCATGGCATTTTCTGATCCGGCACTTGGGCAGAGTTACTTGATCCAGATGGCCGTAGGTGCGGTGTTACTGGGTTTTTCTGCGGCAACGCAAGATATTGTGATTGATGCCTATCGTATTGAGCTCGCTGAAACCGAAATGCAGACCGTATTGGCATCCACCTATAATGCGGGTTACCGTATCGGGATGATTGTTGCGGGCGCTGGTGCTTTGTTCTTAGCTGCTTATCTGGGCACTGCGAAAGGAAATTATATCTACGAGGCTTGGAAATATACCTATTTAACCATGGCCGCCGTCATGGTGGTCGGGATTATTACCACGCTTTGTGTGCGTGAACCGCAGATCAATCGTGTTAATAAACATTACAAAACCACGGATTATTATCGTCTGGTCTTTGTATTCTTTATTGCAGTCGCGACATTCGTGGTGAGTTACATTTATTCGGGCAATGTCACTGAAGCAATTTCTAAATCTGCAGCTATTAAAGATACAGCTGCATTATTTGGTCTGGAAGCACTACGCTTTTTGACGGCTACAGCCTCAGCGCTATTAATTGGTTTTGGACTGGTCAAAGTTGGTGTAGTAAATCAGCAAATGGCGAAAGAAACCTGGGTTGCACCGATACTGGACTTCTTTAAACGTTATGGCGTCAAGCTTGCATTGGTGCTGTTATTGCTGATTGGTTTTTTCCGTATATCGGACATCATTGCAGGGGTCATTTCCAATGTCTTTTACCAGGATTTGAACTTTAGTAAAGAGCAGATTGCGGAAGCCGTTAAGATCTATGGCGTTGTATTTAGCCTGATTGGTGGTTTTCTTGGGGGTTTACTGGCACAACGTATGAACATTATGAAATTGATGTTTGTCGGTGCGGTGCTGGCCAGTTCAACCAATTTGATTTTCATTGGTCTGGTGAAGTCAGGTCAACCACTGGATCAGGTGCAAGTTCAGGTGGGTGAACAGCATTATCAGGTACACACTGATGAGGTGGGCTACTGGAAGTTACAAGTACCGAATGAAGTCTTGGCGAAAGCCAATGCAGTTCAGGTCAGTACCCAATATCAGCATCAGTCCGATTCAAATATTCAGCTTGAAGTGCCTTATTTAATTACTTCCCAACAGCCACAAATCCTGTTGCTGCCGATTAGTAATGATGATCAGTTAACGCCAAAAGAGTTAAAACAAAGTCTGGTGATTAAAGGGCAGTTGGCAGGGATCAAGGCTGAAGATTTAAATGCAGAACGTCCGGTTGTTTTAAAGCTGGATGGTCAGGAATTTGTCGCGAAAGTTGATTCCAGCGGTTTATTTACGGGTGCGGTGGATGGCAAGCTGTTGCAGGCATCTAACAGCAAAACCATTACCGCTTTGGCGAATCTGAAAAATAACGCGGGTCATGAATTACTGGCAACCCGACAATATCGTATCGATACCACTGCACCTACAGATGCGCTAGATATTGATATTCAGCCTGTGGCGGTGATTGATCCAGGTCAGGCTGGCACTGTTGAACTCTCGGGTAAGGTCATTAAGAGTTATAGTTCTTTATGGTTGTATTTGGCGATTATTATCGATAATTTAGCCTCTGGATTGGCGGGTGCAGCATTTATTGCCTTCTTATCTAGCTTAACCAGCGTATCATTTACAGCCGTTCAATATGCGATTTTCAGTTCTCTCATGACGCTCACGCCTAAATTGTTGGGTGGTTATTCGGGAACAATTGTCAGCAATATCGGCTATCCGAATTTCTTTTTAATGACGACTCTAATTGGTATCCCAATTTTAGTTCTTGTGGTTTGGGTTGCGAAACTGTTACGTGATCATGAAAACCAGACAACACAGCAGAAAGGTGAATAACTATGCGCATGTTACATACGATGCTACGAGTAGGTAATTTAGAACAGTCTTTAAAGTTCTACACTGAGGTGCTTGGTATGAAATTGCTACGCCAACGTGACTATGAAGAAGGACGTTTTACGTTAGCATTTGTCGGTTACGGTGATGAAAAAGACAATACCGTACTTGAGCTCACCCATAACTGGGATACCTCTAGTTATGACTTGGGTAATGCTTATGGTCACATTGCCATTGGTGTGGACGATGCTTATAAAGCCTGTGAAGAAATCAAGGCGCGTGGCGGTAAAGTGGTACGTGAAGCGGGTCCAATGAAAGGTGGTGTGACGGTTATTGCCTTTGTTGAAGATCCAGATGGCTATAAAGTTGAATTGATTCAGCAAGATCAGGATGCGTATAACAACTGATTCTTGCCTGATCGGTCGAAGATTTTTGAGCTAAAACGCTAGCTTTATTGAAATAGCCCAGTATGATGAGTAATTTGATCGAATGGTTGAATTATTCGCCATATTGGGCTTTTTCATTATTAGTGTGGATAGGGATAGTTATGTTGAAATTATTGGCATTGGACCGCTTTACAATTTTATTGGTTGTGATGGTGATACTGGCAACTTTTTTTCCAGTTTCAGGTCAGGTTGCACATTATTTTAATATTCTTACGACTGTTGCAATTGCCGTACTTTTTTTTCTGCATGGGGCAAAACTTTCACGTGAAGCTGTGGTGGAAGGCATGCTGCACTGGAAAATGCATGCTTTAGTGTTTGCTTTTACTTTCTTGCTCTTTCCAGCGATTGGGTTATTGGCAAAGCCTGTGTTAGAGCCGTTACTCGGTCAGCAACTGTATTGGGGCTTCCTGTTCATGTGTTTCTTGCCATCCACCGTGCAATCCTCCATTGCATTTGCCTCGATGGCTAAGGGTAATGTGGCTGGGGCAGTGTGCAGTGCGTCTTTCTCTAATATTGTCGGCATGATGATTACCCCGATTTTAGTCAGCTATTTTATTTTAGGCCAAAGTCAGCATGGCTTTGATCCGACCGAATCGATTCTGCAGATTACTTTATTGCTACTGGTGCCGTTTGTATTGGGTCAGTTGCTACGCCCTTATATTTTTCCTTATATGGTTAAAATGCCAAGTCTGGTCAAGGCTTTCGATCAGGGATCGATTCTGATGGTGGTGTATGGCGCGTTTAGTAGTGCGGTGATTGCCGGTCTGTGGCATCAGGTGAGTGGTCTGACGTTGCTTTATTTAATTCTGGCATGTTCTGTGTTGTTAACCATCGTGATGTTGCTGGCGTTATACGTGCCAAAATGGCTGGGCTTTACGCGGGCAGACCAGATCACGATTTTCTTTTGTAGTTCCAAGAAAACCTTGGCGAGTGGTGTACCGATGGCCCAGATCCTGTTTATTGGACAGCCTTTGGGGATGATTGTGCTGCCGATTATGATTTTTCATCAAATCCAGCTCATGGTCTGTGGCATTATTGCGAATCATTGGTCAAAATCGAATCAAGAATAGTTCGCAAAATTTAATTTATTGGCGTATAATGCTCGCCACTTGTTGGCTTTGCTCTGACCTTTAGAGTCTCGGTGAGTCAAAAGAAATGGTCTGTTGTGGTGTTGATCTGCACGTGTGCGAACACGTTGCTTTCCTCAGATTGAGAGTGATCAATTGCGATAACAGCTTAAGCCTTTCTTACTTAAATAGGAGCATCGACCATGCGCGCCGATATTCACCCTAAATACGAAAAATTAGTTGCTACTTGTTCATGTGGTAACGTTATCGAAACTAAATCTGCGCTTGGTAAAGAAACAATTTACCTTGACGTATGTTCAGCTTGCCACCCATTCTACACTGGTAAACAAAAGAATGTGGATACAGGTGGCCGTATCGACAAATTCAAACAACGTTTCTCTGGTATGTCACGTTCTATCAAACGTTAATATCAAGAAAGAAAAAACGGGCAATATGCCCGTTTTTTTATGCCTGTAGATTATTCGATTGAGGAACTTGTGGCAGTTCCCCAATCCTGAGAAAGGGTTATTGATCCTGTACGTCAGTAAGACGGTCCAATTTTTTCTGGAAATAATTGCCTTGCAAGAAGCGTGCTTCGACATTCCATGCATTGGCAAACAGGTTCATGTCGTTGAGTTCGGTTAAGAAAATCTCGACAGGTTTTTGCCCGATAAAGTGCAAGATTTTCTCTTGTAGGGTTGCCATCTCTTTTTCAGCGCTCAGCATTTGGGTGAGTTTGCTGTGCAGGCTCAGATACTGAACATCGATTTGTTGTAACATCGAATCGCTATAGAGTGAATCACCAAAACCACGGATAGAAATCTCGGCACCATGCTGACGCAATAGCGCGATTTGTGGCTGTGCCTGTGACAAGTTTTGTTGTAGCGCTTGTTCAGAGAACTGCAAAATTAAAGGATGGGCTTGCTTGCTGCCAATAATCGTTAAGAGTTTTGCCACCAGTTCTGGCAGCTTTTTATCATTCAGCAAGACCTGATGATTGAGGTTTACAATCAATTTCGCCTTTGGATATTGGGTAATAAAGTTGTGCAACTGCTTACAGGCTTCAACAAGAATCCAGCGATCCAGTTGAATCGATAGCTCAGGATCATCTTTCAGGTCGGCAAGATCACTTAAATCCTGCCACTGATTATTATAGATAAACCCACCGGATACTTCATAAGTATGCGTATGTTGATCCTGCTTGTCATAGAGTTGCTGATATTTTAGATGGATATCGCCCGCATCCAGTTTCTTTTTCAGTTCTTGTAGCAGGGTTAACTGTACAGCAACAGGAATATGCTCTGTGGTCAGGCCAATATCTGCGTCAATCTTCGGACTATTGAACACCGGTAGAGGAACCAAGAAAGCCTTGGTTAACACCTGTTCAAAACGAACTTCATCTGCAATAGGCTGGCTAATTTCACAATAGCCTAATTTTAAATGCAGCGGGAAAGTGTAGTGATCAGTCACCACCAGTTGCGGTTTTTGTAAACTATTCAAACCTATCAGGAGCGAATTGAGTACACTCTTTGATTCGGCCTGAAATAATGAGATATACAAACCATGTTCCACCTGACAGACCGGGACATTCACTTGTTCTTTAATAAAGTGAGGGATATTGGCAAAATATGCTCGAGTGCCACGCCAGTCTGTTTGGAAAACCTCACTTGGACAATTGCTTAAACTGAATAAAACCAGCGCATTGGCATTGGCCGGGTGATTGCTAAGCTGGCGGTTAATATGTTGTAAAGCGCTGCTTAGACTGGATGCTTTTTCGGCAGGGGCCGCTGTTGAAGGTGCTGCTGCCAGTTGTGATGAAGAGCCACATTCAATATTGAGCTGGATTTCATCTTCATTGCCTGAAGGCAAGAATTCCAGATGAAGGGGATTCTGCTTCACGGTTGCGTTTTGGGTGCGAAGTTCAAAACGACCTTGTTCAAACTGTCCTTGAGAAATCTTTTTAAAGCGCAATTTAAACTGGCTTAAGTCTTCAGGTTGCAACACATCCAGAATCGGCAAGCCAATTAAATCTTCTGGATTGGCAAAACCAAATAGATTGGCGTATTCGGCATTCACATGCATGTGAATGCCTTCCTGCAAAATGGCAACCGCTTTATGGCTTTCTGCAACCAGTGATTGTGCTTGGGTTTGTGCGGCTTCTAATTCATTCAGCAAACGATGTTCTGCTTGCACCAAACGACTATAAGAAAGCGCACGAATGATACTGATATAGAATTTTTCTGGGGATTTCAGATTCAGGATGTCATAAATGCCTTTATGGATATAAGACTGATATTGATCGGCTTTATAATCCTCAGGTTCAAGCAGGAGAACAGGCAAACTTGGTTGTGATGAGGCTTGAATCAGGGAGAGGGTCTGTTCGATTTTTAAGTCGTAGGCCCGACCGAAAATGACAATATCCCAAGGTAAGTTCAGTTGTTTCTCGAAGGTTTTCAGATCATCGAGTAAAGTGGCTTTAATTTGATGGTCTTGAGCCGTAAATAAAGCTGAAATCTGATTATAACGAAGCTGGTTGTCATCAATAATCAGTAAGCGTGTTTCAGTACGTTTTAATTTTTTAGAGAGTAAAGAATTTCTCACTTTAAAGCTTCCCATAAATCTTGATCAATGGTGTCCATATTCTTTTGTGCCATATATCGCTGAAGGATCGGTTGTTCCTCATCATTCAGCAGTTCAAAATCAAATTGAACAAAACTTTGGGTTATTAATTGTGCGTTTAATAAATACACTTTTACTTCCTCTTTCCCCAATCTTAAATGAACAGCCTGGTGTTCTCGAAAAATTTGTGAACCTGGTAAAATTAAAGTTGTTTTGGTTTCATCCAAATTCTGGTTTTTTAATAAAAGTGTCGGATGATAATTACTGATATGGCGATCTGCCTGAACCCGTACCGCACAAGGGAAAATCTCCTGTGCCAGCACTTCCAAACCGAGTTCCAGACTTTTTTCGGTCGATTGTTTGAGCCAACGAATCACACCGCCACGCCAATGCCCATGCGATGTTTCTTTAACTAAGATGTATTCACCTGTTCTTAAGTTCTTTGGAGCCTCCCCAGACCATTTAATACGATAACCGTTCACACTAATATCTAATATATCGGCTTGGTAAACGGCTTTACTTTCACGACTTAAACGTTGAATGGCCGATTCCTGATTGTCGGTTGAACTTTTTTTGTCCCATGCCGACATAAACTTTGATTCATTTTGTAGACCGTAACTGTGGTCTAATAAAAGTGTTTCTGAAAAATTCTTGGCTTTGGACAGATAGAAGTGGGCCGTAAGTAAGCCGAAACATATATGCAATTGAGCGGAATATTCATAACGCTCATGTCGACGCTCTGCCGTGGTACCAAGAATGGTTTGCACATGGAATTTCAATGCAGGGGTTAAATAGATTTTCTCATTCTTGGACACATATTCCGCATTTTTGTGTAAGGTCGCGGTGACATGATCCAGAAGACTATGGGTACTGATAAAAATATTGGGATTAAAGCCAGAGCTTTGTTTTTTATTATAAATGGGTGGGTGATCTTTAGTCGTATCGACCACATATTTAGTCAGGTCTGTTTCTTTGGTCAGGATCTGAACCATTTTTGCCCAGTCGAAACTACACTGGAACAAAGCCTGAATCTCGGATTGACGGATTTGATTGGTATTAAAAATATCCATCAAAATCAATTGTGCATAGGCTTGCGAGATATTGCTTAACGCATTCGGTTTACCTTGTATCTGATCCAGATTGGTATGCTGATATTTATGGGTCACGGCGGCATCATAAAGCTGATGAGCAATCAGCCATTGTCCCGCCACAGGTTCGCTATACAACATATGTTGTTGATAGAGCAGTTGGGTCAGTTGTTGCAAGGACTGAAAGGTTGCGAGTGTACGCGCCGTTTGCAGATTTTTCTTTTGGTTTAAGGCGAAGATGGAGAACTTCTGCTGATCGAGCTGATCGTTACTACGACGTACAATATTGATATAGATTGCTGCGAAGTAACAACGCAGTAGCATGGCCAGTTCAATGATATGTTCATTGCGGTCCGAGCTAATCACACCCTGATTGAAAAAATTCTTTTCCAGACTTCCTAACACATTTTCAATGGTTGGGTGCAGCACCTGAACCAGATCAAAACGTAAGGTTTCAGGGCATTCAAGTTCACTCAGTTCAAGTAAGGCGGCGAATAATGCTTTAGAGGTATCGCCCAACTGCATGATGGACAAGTTGGAAGTCCATTCATTTAGACTTTTCGAATTGGTATCGCAAAAGCTGAGTTTGTCTCGTCTCAAGACAGTTGGAATTTGAAAAATATCCGAAAAAGCATTATTCATCATTGTGTTATCAATCTCAGAACGTTTGAACCCCAAAAAGCGGTGTTTTATTTTTTTCGCCCGCAATTTCCCTGACAAGTTTTGGTACCAGATAGCCTGGCAAACTTGCTAATACATCAGTATATATTTGATCTATCTCTGAAGATCTTAAATCAAAATGCTGAGCCCCTTTGACTCTATCCAAAACATGAAGGTAATAGGGCATTACTCGTGCTTCAAATAAACGGAAACTCAATGCATTTAAAGTTTCTGCAGCATCATTCACACCTTTGAGTAAAACCGCCTGATTGAGCACGGTAATATGGTGGAGTGATAACTGTAATAACTTCGAGCAGGTGAAATCATCGAGTTCAGCTGCGTGATTTGAGTGTACCACTACTACAATGCGTAGCCTACTGTTTTTTAATATAGAAATGAGCTCATCATCAATACGGTTCGGGATCACAATTGGAACGCGTGAATGAATTCTCAATATCTTGAGCTGAGGGAGAGATGCTAGACGTTCTAGCCATAACGCAATTTTTCGGTTGCTTAGCGTTAGTGGATCGCCACCACTTAAAATGACCTCATTGATCTGTGGATTTTGTTCAATATAGGCTTTGATATTGATCCAGTCGTCATTTTTAGGCAGGTTTTCCTGATAAGGAAAATGGCGACGAAAACAATAGCGACAGTGGATGGCACAGGCACCGGTCAGCGTGAGTAAAAAACGTGATTGATATTTATGCAGAACCCCAGCCATTTGATTGGCGGCTTCCTCACCAAGCGGATCGGTCACGAACTCAGGATGTTCTTCCAGTTCCAGATGATGTGGTAAGACTTGTAGCAATAGAGGGTCTAGAGGATCGCCAATGTTCATTTTTCCGACGAATGCACGCGGGACGCGCAATTTAAACTGTTCAGAGGCCAGGATTGCCCCTGATAATAGTTGATCGGTAGATAACTCAAGCAGATTTAACAGCTCTAAAGGATCAGTAATTAGGTCACTGAGTTGTGATTGCCAGTTTTGCTCTTGATGTAAATAGTTTATCATGCCATACGTAAAAATAGTGTTAGCCGCAGCTGTGTGCCTAGTCTAGCATTAATAGATTTGAGTTTTAAGTTTGGAGTGCGCCTTTCATGGCCTATTATTCTACAAATGATTTTAAAGCAGGCCTTAAGGTTATGCTTGATGGTAACCCATGTTCAATCATGGAAAATGAATATGTAAAACCAGGTAAAGGTCAAGCGTTTAACCGTGTGAAATTACGTAACCTTCGCTCTGGTAAAGTATTAGAAAAAACATTCAAATCAGGTGATTCTTTAGAAGCAGCTGATATTGTAGAAGTTGAAATGGATTACCTCTACAACGATGGTGAAATGTGGAACTTCATGGATCCTGTCTCTTTCGAGCAAATCGCTGCTGATAAAACTGCAATGGGTGATGCTGCGAAATGGTTAAAAGACGATTCAAATGAAAAATGTACCATCATGTTGTTCAATGGCGTACCTTTAACCGTAAGCCCACCGAACTTCGTTGTGCTCAAAATCGTTGAAACTGATCCAGGTGTCCGTGGTGATACTTCTGGCGGTGGCGGTAAGCCTGCGAAACTTGAAACAGGTGCTGTGGTACGTGTTCCATTATTCGTACAGCAAGAAGAAAGCGTTCGTGTAGATACCCGTACTGGTGACTACCTAGAGCGTGCATAATTGTGCCTGTGTAGCTGAGCTACGCAAGATATACAATTATCGAAGGGGATGATCAACAATCATCCCTTTTTTTATGCCAAAGTATTAGATAAATAATTGTAGTCAGAAGGTAAACTTACAAAGATATTTCTTCTACAGAAAATATAGAAAGGGAAAGCTAAAAGGGTTTGCTGACATTTTTTTACTGCCATTGCATTATCTTGTACAGCTGTAATTGCTGCTCATTATTTAGAATAGCTAAATTGCATAAGACATGCTTTGTGTCCTCTAAAAATGTCCTTTGTCGCACGCATCTGTGAAATGTCAACAGACCCTAACCACGCGTTATGTAATTGAGAGGTTTTGAATGGAGACAACACAAGCAAAGTCAACACTTTCCTCAAAGCTCCTATGGAGTTTGGTTGCCATTGTCGGGGCAATTTCATTTGGGATATTGGCGGTTAGTCGTGGTGAGCATGTCAATGCGGTCTGGTTGGTTCTTGCTGCGGTCTGTGTATATAGCATTGCATATCGGTTCTATAGTTTATTTATTGCAAACAAAGTTTTTGAATTAAATCCGAGACGGTTAACCCCAGCGCATCGCCTTGCCGATGGTCTGGACTATGTTCCGACCAATAAATTTGTTTTATTTGGGCATCACTTCGCAGCCATTGCAGGAGCAGGACCTTTGGTCGGACCGATTCTTGCCGCACAAATGGGCTATTTACCGGGGACCATCTGGCTATTGGTCGGGGTTGTGCTTGCCGGTGCAGTCCAGGATTTTCTGGTGCTATTTATCTCCACACGACGCGATGGTCGATCATTGGGCGAAATGGCGAAACAGGAGCTGGGTACTTTTGCTGGTGTGATTGTGATGCTGGGTACGCTTGGCGTAATGATCATTATCCTGGCCGTACTGGCACTGGTGGTCGTTAAAGCCTTGGCACATAGCCCGTGGGGGGTGTTCAGTATCGCTGCGACGATTCCGATTGCATTATTCATGGGTATCTACATGCGTTATCTACGCCCAGGAAAAATTGCTGAGGTATCGATTATCGGTTTTGTGCTGATGATGGCGGCGATTGTCTACGGGGGTGATGTGGCGAAAGACCCCTATTGGGGACAGTTATTTACCCTCAGTGGCACCCAATTGACATGGGCACTGATTATTTATGGTTTTATCGCTTCGGTACTACCAGTTTGGTTGTTATTAGCCCCACGTGATTATCTATCAACTTTCTTGAAAATTGGTGTGATTGCAGGTTTGGCGATCGGAATCATCTTTGCGATGCCTGACCTGAAAATGCCAGCAGTCACGCATTTTGTTGATGGTACAGGCCCTGTATTTGCGGGTAGTTTATTTCCTTTCCTGTTTATTACCATTGCCTGCGGTGCGATTTCAGGTTTCCATGCTCTGGTTGCTTCAGGGACAACACCTAAACTGGTTGATAATGAAGTCAACATTCGTATGATCGGTTATGGTGGTATGTTGATGGAATCATTTGTCGGCATCATGGCCATGATCTGTGCAACGGTACTTGATCCGGGTATTTATTTTGCGATTAACGCGCCAGCAGCAGTTTTAGGGACCTCGGTAGAGACCGCTGCCGAGGCTGTGCGTCATCTCGGTTTCGTAGTAAGTCCGGAGATGTTGAGTTTACTGGCTCAGGAAGTCGGTGAGAGTTCAATTTTGTCTCGTACAGGGGGTGCGCCTACATTTGCAATTGGTATGGCGCATATCATTTCAGAGATTTTCAACAACCGCTCAATGATGGCATTCTGGTATCACTTTGCGATTCTGTTTGAAGCCTTATTCATTCTGACTGCAGTAGATGCAGGAACACGGGCATGTCGTTTCATGGTGCAGGATACCGTGGGGATTGTAGTTCCGGCGATCAAGCAATCAAGTTCATTCTTCGGCAATATGGTCGGGACCTTTGTCGCAGTAGCAGGTTGGGGTTTCTTCGTTTACCAAGGAGTGGTTGATCCACTGGGCGGGATTAACTCGTTGTGGCCACTGTTTGGTATCGGTAACCAGATTCTTGCCTCGATGGCCTTGATTTTGGGTACTGTCATTTTATTCAAAATGAAGAAAGAGAAATATGTTTGGGTGACGATTGTCCCAACGATTTTCTTGTTCATTACCTCAATGACCGCAGGCTGGCAAAAGATTTTCCATGAGAATCCGAAGATTGGTTTCCTTGCACAGGCCAATCGTTTCTCAGATGCGATTGCGCGTGGTGAAGTGCTTGCACCAGCCAAAACCGTTGCTGAAATGCAGACCATTGTGATGTCAAACCAGATCAATGCGGCACTTTGTGGCTTCTTTATGATTGTTGCAGTTGTGATGGTGATTGCGTCGATTGGCATTGTGCGCCGTGCTTTGGCAAGTCCAACGCCAACCGTGAATGAGGCACCAGCCGTTTATTCAGATACACCGATGACTGCGAATAGCATCAAAGGAGAGTAACGATGGATTTTAAAATTGCCCGACAAGGCAGTGCCGTGATCGTGAAGATTATTAAATTCACCATCATGTCGCAAAAACACTTGCTTTTGTCACCGAAAAATTGGTCGCGTATCGCTGTTTTATGGCAACGTTTGCAGCAGAGTTTCCGGTTGATGGTCGGTGTGCCTGATTATGAAACCTATATAGCGCATATGAAAGCACATCATCCAGATTTAACGCCGATGGATGCCAAGACTTTTTATCGTCATTGTATCGATGCACGTTATCCTTCGGCGGGCGGCAATATGAAGAAGTGTCCTTGCTAGAAATTATTTGATTTCTTTGAAAAAAAACCAAAACAGTGTATGTTGAACATACACTGTTTTATTTTGGGGGATAGAATAATGTGGGGTATGGAGAAATCATCGGCTCAAGAAAAAACCAAGCAGAATCAGGTATTAGAACAAGATATTCAAAGCTTTACCCAGAAGATCGAGCAATTCTTATTTGAAGTAAACCAACTGATTTTAGATAAACCGCAACAAACCAGATTGGCGCTGACCTGCTTGCTGGCGGGTGGTCATGTGTTGTTTGAAGATTTACCTGGGCTAGGTAAAACCACATTAGCCAGTGCTTTGGCGCGTCTGGCAGGATTACATTTTCAGCGAATTCAATTCACCAATGATATGTTGGCCAGTGATGTGATTGGCATCAATATCTTTAACCAGAAAGAACATCTGTTTGAATTTAAGCAGGGGCCAGTTTTTACCCAGATCTTGTTGGCTGATGAAATTAACCGCTGTAGTCCCAAAACGCAGAGTGCACTACTGGAAGCAATGGAAGAAGGGGCGGTCACCGTCGATGGCGTGCATTATGAATTGCCGCAACCGTTCTGGGTCCTCGCCACACAAAATCCGTTATTTCAAAGTGGTACCTATGCATTACCTGAATCACAACTCGACCGTTTTTTAATGCGTTTATCACTAGGCTATCCTTCTCGACAAGCGGAAAAATTGTTATTACAACAGCGTTCACGACAGGTATTGATCCATCAACTGGATGCCGTTTTTAATCAAGCTGATATTTTACATTTACGGGAGCTGGCAAAGCAGGTTTTCCTCAGCGAGGCCGTACTGAATTATATTCTGGATCTGGCCGCTGAAACTCGGAAGTTACGTCATGGGCTGTCAACGCGTGGAGTATTGGCGTTGAAGGCTGCGGCACAAGCCTATGCCTTGGTTGAGGGGCGTGGTTTTGTAATGACAGACGATGTACAAGCTGTATTTGTTGCGGTGGTTGCACATCGCTTAAGTCTGAGTGAGCTTGAGGTTGGGCAGATTTTGCAATCGGTCGATGTCTTATAGTCGAGATTGACTTATGCAAAATGGACTCAAGCGGCAGCTACAATACTGGATTGCAAAGCGTTTTCAGATCGAAGGCAGCAAAATCTTATTGCAGAAAGATGTACTGGTGTTTATTTATAAGCAAGGTTTTTTATATCTGGTGCTGATTGTCATTACATTTATTGCAGGTATCAACTATGCCAATAACCTGATTCTCGGTTTTTGCTTTTTAATCAGTGCCATTCTTTGTATCAGCTTTTATTTGACCTTTAAGCAGTTGCATGGTCTACAGATTGAACTGGTTGTTGCAGAAGTGGGGCAAGTAGAGCAGCCGCTGATCTTGAAAATTTTATTAAAACAATCTACCCAAACAGTTCGATATTTGCGTCTAAATTGGCAAGAACAAGAACATTTTCTGTATCTGGAGCAGACTCAGCAAAGTCTGGAACTCGCCGTTTTACCGGAACAACGTGGTAGATATGAACTGGATGCCTTGAAAATTTATGCGACCTATCCTTTAGGATTAGTCCGTGCATGGACGTATTTATATCCAAAACAAGCTGTCTGGATCGCACCAAAGGCCGATGACTGGCAACAAGAACATAAACTTCAGCCGACTCCGGCGCAGGACAGTCTGGATGAATTTAAAGAGCTCAGAAATTTCCAGCATGGGGATTCTTATCAGAATGTAGCATGGAAACAGGTTGCACGTGGGCAGGGTTTTTTGATCAAGATGTTTGAAGCGCAGACCAATCATCAACACATGGATATCGATTATCAGCTCATTCCAGCATTGGGTCATGAACAGAAGCTAAGCTTGATGATGGGGTTGATTGAACAATGTGAACAATCCGGGAATGACTATGCGGTAATTTTGCCACATGCCAGACTGGAAAGTGGACAAGGCCAAAGTCAATTAATGAAAGCCAGACTTTTACTTGCGCAGGCTTAAATATGACCAAAGCCATTTATTTTTGTGTTTTAGCTGCCTTAGGATTGATCCTGATCGGTCAAGTGAGTTTTATTCCTGCCACACTCGGTGGGTTGTGGGGCATTGTCTGGCTAACTTTGGTATGGCGCTATAACAAACAAAAAATTACGCCAATGCCTAAACTGTTTTTGGTGGCATTTACCTTATTGTCGGTTACGTTTATTTATATTCAGTATCAAAGCTTACTTGGCGTAGAAGCGGGTGTTGCGTTTTTAACCACCTGTTTATTTGCCAAGAGTCTGGAGTCTAAAAATACCCGCGATTTACTGATTGTCTTTAACTTTGCCCTATTTGTCAGTGCCAGCTTACTGTTATATAGCCAAGCATTCTGGATGGCAATGATCGTATTTGGGGCATTGCTGATGTGCCTCATGGGCCTCTATCGGATTCAAACTGATTTATTTAAACAGAAGAATCAGACCAGAAATCAGTTAAAACAAGATATAAGGCAAATCCTGAAGTTTGTAGCGATTGCGACACCATTCTTTATTCTGCTGTTTATGTTCTTTCCGCGGTTACCACCGCTGTGGGCGATTCCGATTCAACAGAACCATGCGACCACAGGCATTAGTGACCGGATGTCACCAGGAGATATTGCACAACTATCTCAATCTTCTGCTTTGGCTTTTCGTGTCATCGCACCGATGTCTGATTTTCCCGGACGGCCAGAGCTATATTGGCGAGCACTGGTTCTGGACCAATATGATGGCAGCACATGGAGCAGTAGTTTTGATAATCAGCAGCTCAAGCGCATTCCTGTCGCCACACGCCGTGTGAGCTATCAATATTTACCTGCCGATGAGCAGTCCAACTGGATTATGGGACTTGAGTATTCGATTCCTCAAGAGCGTTATTTACAGCTGTATCAAGACCATAGTATTCGTCCTTCCAAACTGGTTAAACGCAACCAACCGATACACCTGCTTTGGTTAGGACAAACAGCAACGGAGCCAGTCTACTTATCACCTCGTCAACTTGAACTGAATACTCGATTTGAGCAGGGGCGAGATAGAAAAGCACAGCAACTGGCGCAGGCGTTATTTCAGCAGAACCAGAAGCAGCCTGAAAAATACCTACAATCGGTGCTGTCTTGGTACAGAAAAAATGGCTTTAGCTATACATTAATGCCGGGCACTTTGAGTGGAGACCGGATTGATCAATTCCTGTTTTCCAGTCGCAAAGGTTTTTGTGAACATTATGCTTCGAGCTTTGTGATGATGATGCGTTATGTGGGGATTCCCGCACGCGTAGTGACAGGCTATCAAGGTGGCCAATGGGCGCCAGACGGACAAAGTTGGGAAGTCCGCCAGCTGGATGCACATGCATGGAGTGAAGTTTATCTGGATGGGAAATGGCAAAGAGTTGATCCTACCGCCATGATTGCACCACAACGAATTGATACCGGTATGCAAGATTATCTGGCCCAAGACCGAAATGTCTGGGGCGAAGGGCAAACGCAGACTTGGCGTTTACAGCAGTTTAAATTCCTCAAAAATATGCGCATTTGGAGTGACTATCTCAGCTATCAATGGCAAAGCAAAGTGGTCGGTTATGATGCCGAAAAGCAGAAGAACTGGTTATCCCGATTAGGTCTGGATTCAAGCTATGGCTATGTGATTGTTTTAGTGGTTGGTATTGTTAGTATTTTATTGATCTACGGTGGGTGGTACTGGTGGGGACAACGAGGTAAGCAAGAACAATATCAACGCTTGATTATTCAATTTGAAAAACAATTACCCCTGCATTTGCATAAATATCCAGCGGAAACCTTTCATAGCTGGATACAACGTATCGCTGTGTTGGTTGAGGACCAGACGCCATTCGAACAAGTGACTGTGTTATATCAAAAAATCGTATTTTTAGAGCAAAACGACCAGCTCAATATCCAAGAATTTAAGCGGTTGCTTAAAGACTGTGCGATTGTCATCAAACAGTCGCAAAAAAACTTGTGAAGCGACAAAAAAATGAATATCATGCTTCTCATTCTAGGTGTATAGCTCAGTTGGTTAGAGCGCTACGTTGACATCGTAGAGGTCTCCAGTTCGAGTCTGGATATACCTACCAAGATAAAAGCTGATAAATTTCAGCGTTTTAAGGCCGAATTTTAACGAATTCGGCCTTGTTTTTATTGTCCTTCGGGTCAAATTTGAACCTTCAAAAAGTTCAAAAAAGGCATAAAAACTACTTTATATTCCGCTTTTGGGCGCCATTTTCAGCATCTAATGTCGAAGTATGGCTCTCGGATCGGGCGCCAACGGGCGAACTTTTTCGTTCCTCTTTGTTGCGCTTGATTTAAGCACAAATATTTAGAGGTTAATATGCAAAAGCCAGTCAAACGCGGTAATTCTTATCGCATCCAAGTAAAATACAAACATCTCCGTGATGCAGCTACAAGAGACACCGCAAAAGAGTGTACAGATTGGGCAGCACGTCGACTGATGGAACTCCAGCTACAATACCAAGAAGAATTAAAAAAACTTGAACAACCAGATATCCCTTTTTCCGAGTTATTCACCCAGTACTACGAAAATGTAGGTAAATATAAAAAAAGCAGCTCATATATAAAGAACTACCTTAAACGTCTCAACTATTATTGTGGCCATCTAGCTAACACTTCAATTTACGATATTACTCCACAAGATATGGTTGCCCTCAGAGATCGCCGCTTAAAGGTTGTTAAATCAAGTACGGTCAGCCGAGAACTAAGTCTATGTTCAGCTGTATTCACATATGCTGTTAGTGAATTATTCTTATTAAAAAATAACCCTGTTCAAGTTATCAAGAAGCCATCTCTACCGCCACCACGAAATCAACGAATTACAGATGAACATGTAAAAATCATTTTAGCTGGTTTAGATAATTACGATGAAGAAAAAGAGCCGGTTACACCAGCTCAAGAGGTAGCTTGGGCATTTCTGTTTGCAATGGAATCATCTATGCGTAGAGGTGAGATTCTTGGTATTCATGACATCCATGATTTTGGTGACTATGTGCATTTACCAGATACCAAAAATGGAAGTGCTCGGGATGTGCCCCTAACAACACGCGGACGTAAATTGCTGGATCTATTAAAGGGTAGAAAAGGGAAGCTCTTAAAACATAACAGCAATTCCTTTAGACTTATTTGGCAAAGGAATTTAGCTAAAGTTGGCTTGAGTGGGGTTATTACGTTCCATGATACGCGCCATGAAGCGATTACACGGTTGGTAAATATTCAGAAAATACCTGTCGAGATACTCGCTAAAATTACGGGCCATAAAACCATTAATGTGCTGGTGAACACTTACTACAATCCAAGTGCATCTGAGATTGCTAAAATGTTGAATGCCGCATAAAAGAAAAGCCCCTTGATAGGGGCTTAGTTTTTTCTTTTTGCACCACACTTTAACTTATGGCGATTATCTAATATTGGGATAATCTCTAAAGGATCATAGGAATACTTGCCACCCGAACCTTTATTGAATGGTTTTAAGAATTCAATCACTGTGGTTCGAGCCATCTCATACCGCTCCATCACCCACTTGGTATCAACTCGGTGAGGCAGTTGCTCAGACTTCAATTCTAAAACTTTGCCCACTTGTGGTATCACATCCTGCAAACACACTCTTGGTGGTTTTTCTGATTCAACAACAATTATATATTTTTGCATAATGCTCATGCTTCTACCTGTTATGCAATGTACTCCTGAAACAATCGCATGGGTCAACAATACGATCGCTTCAGGAGAACATTGCTAAGAATGCTCTATTGTTTAGAAGTGTGTTTTTTAAATTGTAGGTTTAATAGGATTTATGAAATTCTTCATACTTCCACCTGCAAAAACTTTTAATTATTTAACTTTTCAAAAGACTGTGTACGTGCTGCCTTCTGATTGGTTAACAAGGAGACTGAAACATCCTTGATCATTTCATTACCTTGCAGGACCTGTTGTTTTGCCTGGAGAGCTGTCGTAGCCTCTACACGTCCTCGTAAGCTGCCTTTGCCGTGAAGCTTGGCCACATACTTGAAGATGTAGGTTTTTACGCACTCCAACCCTCCATGTCCTTTTTTGCCTTGCAGGCCTGCACGATCTGGGCTTCGTAGCGGGTGCCCTTAAACTGTTTATAGATCGGTCCCAGATCCGCTTCTTTGTCAGCATGATGAATCGCGTTTAAGGCCTGCTGAAAGTCCTGAGTCAATTGCTGTGCAGCATTGGCCGGAGCCATCTGGTTTTGCTGTTGGGGCTGACGTTGTTGCTGAACTGGTGGTTGGTTCTGGTTGCGTTGCTGGTTTTGAGCAGGGGCATTCTGCTGGTTGTTCCGAGCCGGTGCATTGGTCTGTTGATGAAAAGCATCCGTATCAGCATCCTGAGTATCATCAATCAGGAACAGGCCATTCAATGCATATTTACGCGCATAGGAACTGGATGAGCCAAATGTCTGGGCCACATCCATTCCTTTTTTATCGATCTCCACACCTGCATGTGCGGTGGTCATGGTTTGTTTTCCTTGGGCATCGGTAAAGACTGCTTTGGCCGTGATCACCACAACTGGGCCGATCTCTTGTACTTCATCAGTCACTACAAGGGTAGCGCCGTATTTATGTAAGAGTGGCTTTACACCTTCAAGGATGTCTTCCAGGCTGCGGTAGTGAAATTTACCAAATTTGTTGTATTTGCTCTTAGGTGCTTTTAACTCAAGCTGGATCAGTTGTAAGGCATCAAGTGTGGTTGCCGATGCCATTTGTTGATTCACTGCTGCATTCATCTTAAATCTCCTTAGGCACCGTTGTACTGCGCGTTACGGTAATCAATACGTTGTTCTTTGCTATAGCGTGGGGTTTGGCTTTTGGCACTGCGTTGAATGGCGCGTTGGTAATTTACGAGTTTCTTGATATTACCTTTTAGCCAATACACAGATAATTCTTCCTCATTGATCGGGCGAGGCTGACTATCTGGCGTTTCCTTAACGAGAATAGATTGCCAGTTAAAAGCAGCAGCCTGAAAGCCACCGAAAAATTCTGTATCAAAATCAGGGGTGTAATTTAACGATACGTTGACCAGATAAATTTTTGGGCCAAGGCGTACGTTGTAGTAGCCATTCACGTCTTTACAGATGAATTCTGCGAATGGTGTGGTATAGCGTTTCTTTTGCATGACAGGCTCCATATTACTGGTCTTACCATGTTTATATGATGCTGAATGCCCAGTATTTACAGGGCTTTCAAGTCGCTGTGCGTCATAGCTTGTCGGTTGTATTATGTTCGATAATGAGCTATTAAATGGCTTGGTTTTTGGGCTGGAAGCTGTTTGTAATTGTGCCATGACTTATCCTCCAAAAATGCCGTAAACAACAGCAGTAAGGATCAGCCAGAGCAGGAAAACAGCTAAAATAATAGGGAAGAGCTTAAGCGCATCTTTTAGATTGGCTTTGATGAAGTCGAGTGTACTGACCTGATAATCAGCAGCAGTAGGGTGCTGGTGTAAACGTTGGGACGTTTGACTACGTATAAGTTTTTGTTTCATAATCTATCTCATGTAAGTGAAGAGCCCCGTCCAGTCCGCCAAGATTTTTCGGGGCTTTTTGCTATCCATGAGATTTATATTAACTATGGTTAATTTTTTAGTCAAGAATTAAATTAACTATGGTTAATAATTTGCTTAACACTAATATAATGTTTTATTAATTCACAAAAGAAAACCCGCTCACGGCGGGTCTTCTATTAATTAATAATTAACTATGATTAGGTCTAGTTCTTCTTTTTGCTCGATATGTATAGCGCATGCAATCAACAACTTGTCCCACAAAATGGCAATGCTCATCCAAAGGAATAATGTTAGGTTGAAAGTTAGGATTTAGAGCCTGCATATATCGAGAACCATCTGTTTCGATGACTAATTTTTTGAAAGTTGCGTCTTCAAATTTCCTTACTACAACCATGTCACCAGATTGCATATCACTGTAATACACATCTGGATCAACCAGAATATAATCACCTTCAAGGAAATCGGGTTGATTGCTAATCCCTTGAACCTTGAGATAAAAACAATTAGTACACTCTTCTGGAAGTGGTAGCCATTCTTCTACTTGGGACATATCTACTGCTTGAACATTGGTAAATGTTCCAGCTTGAACCCATGACAAGACAGGGGCTAATCGAGCTGGTTTATTGGATACGTTGTTATCAACTGTTTGCTGTTCCTTACCACCAAATAAAAGCCAGTCATCAGTTACACCTAGGAACTTAGCAATCGTTTTTAAATTCTCAGCTGTAGGAACACTAACCCCGTCAAGCCATTTCTTAGCAGATACGGCAGACTTCTTTGTCGCCCTTGCTAGATCTGCAGCTTTTAGATTTTTCTCATCTAATTTTTGCTTAATACGTTCGTGTAAAGACATAACAAACATTTCCAAAACATTAACTAATGTTAATACGGTGTATTGAAACTATGGTTAACAAGTGTTAAATTTGATTTATTAACTATAGTTAATTAGGTGCAACTATGAATTACAGTGATTTTATGAGTTATCACAATTGTAGAAATCGCAAAGAGCTTTCAGTAAAAACAGGCATTTCAACAGTGACCTTATGGAAGTGGGAGAACAAAGGTATTCCATTGAAGACACAAGCAGTGTTGCAAGTAACAACTGACGGCAAATTGAAAGCCGATAGCGAAGCCTTAAAAGCTTAGGAAAAACCATGAGCAAAGTATTACCAGAATTAACGGAAATGGCCCGCAATAACGCAGCCTTAATATTGCGCCACCTTAATGCCAGCAATCAAAGCAAAGTCGCGGATCAGGTTGGAGTTGATGGAAGTACTCTATCAAGATTGAAAAATGATAAAAAAAACAATGGATTGACGGAACTTGAGTTTATCGGAGCTTTATTGAATAGCCTTGAATTAAAGGTTGTATCGGCTAGTGATGTGTATTGCTCGCCAGAAGTGGCAGAGGCAACAAGAGTGTATTTAGCGCATGCATTCACTTCGCCAGAATATATGCGAATTCTCTTTAAATAATAAAAAACCGCTTTCCTGCGGGAACAGGTTTAGCGGTCAGTGTCCATCAATCTGGAGAGATTAAGAACATGACAAATATATCAAACGAATTATCAACCCACAACTGTGATTTCATTGTAGGGGATACGGTTGTAATTAAAACACCACTTGAGTTCATCAACAGAACTTTTGACTCAGATGAGCTTTTCATTGTTCAGGATATTTGTGGGCTACTGAGTAAAGGAGTAACCATTTTGATTAATGGCGAACGTGTTACAGCAGCAGATTCTGAATTGCGCCATGCCTCAGTTACAGAGCTGAATGCAAAGCGTCGCCTTTCGAAGACTGAACAAGTATTAGCGGAGGTTTCATGAATGAGTTGGCTCTTTTCGCAGGCGCTGGTGGAGGAATACTCGGATCGTATCTCATGGGATGTACAACAGTCTGCGCAGTTGAACGTGATGCCTACGCCGCACAAGTTTTGGCGCAACGACAAAATGATGGAATTCTCCCGCCTTTCCCAATTTGGTCTGACATTACAACTTTTGACGGAAAACCATGGCGAGGCATTGTTGACGTTATATCTGGAGGATTTCCATGCCAGGACATCTCATCTGCCGGAAAAGGCGCAGGGATCGATGGGGAACGTTCAGGACTTTGGTCAGAAATGGTACGAATTATCAGTGAAGTTCGACCGAGAGAAGTCTGGGTGGAAAACTCACCAATGCTTGTTTCCAGAGGACTTACCCGAGTCATCAGTGATCTTGCCCAAATGGGGTATGACGCGCACTGGACACGTTTTTCAGCATCTAACTTTGGAGCGCCCCATATCCGCGACAGGCTCTGGATTGTTGCCTACTCCCAAAGCATCGGATGCGAAACCGAGAATCAGTCCAGCAGATTTCATCAGAAAATCTCCTTCATTGGAGACTGTCATCAATATGTGGCCAACACCAAAGGCATCGGACTGGAACAAAAGAGGGAAAATCAGCCCTCATCCGAGAAACGGTTTGCCAGGAGCTGTTGCGAATTTTCCAACACCAAATGCCTCCGATGCAGACAAATGGACCAACGAGACATTAGAAGAAAGAAAAGCAAAGGGGCGTCAAATACGACTGAATACGGCAGTTTCTCCACAAGGGGGAAATGGTGGTCGGTTGAACCCAGATTGGGTCGAGTGGCTGATGGGGTGGCCCATCGGATGGACAGACTTAAAGCCATTGGAAATGGACAAGTTCCAGTCGTGGCTAAAAGCGCATTCAAATTTTTAGGTGGTGATGTATGAGTTTAGATGCCACAAACTGGGCTTGGAGAGTTGAGCTCAAAGAAAAAAAAGGTGGGTGCCGCCTACCTTTAAAACGTCTTGTACTTTTATCTCTTGCTGATCGAGCAGGAGAAGACCATACCTGTTATCCAAGTATGAAAAGACTTGAAAATGATACTCAGATTGAGCGTAAGACAGTTCTAAAAATAATTGCAGAATTGATTCAAGATGGTTTGATTGCTGATACTGGTGAACGCAAAGGTGTTACCAAACAAGTTAAGGTGTACAAGTTGATTGGCATTAATGGTCGGGAAACAGTACCAAAAGTGGAACAGTTCCAACAACGGAACAGTTCCAATAATGGGATACCTAACAGTCCCAATAACGGGACTTTGAACAGTGCCGTTAATGGGACACAGAATCTCCCAAAGAATCTACCAATAGAATCTAAAAATAAAAACCACTGGCTTTGTTCAAAAAAATTGAGTTTGGAAATTGCTCAAGCAAATCCTGAGATTGATACTAACGAAATTATCTCATCAACCTGGTTCAACCGTGAGCTAAGAGCATTTGAATTATTCAATGCGGAAAAGAGCATGTGTGATGAGCTCATGATCTACCACTTTGCAAACTGGTTACTTGAAGCGAAAGCAAAACAGGACCGTTTGAAACACTCCTCACAACCGATCCAGAAGCAGCCAGCAAAATCCAAAGACACGCTGACTGACAAACAAAGACATTTCTTTGCAAGCAAGTTATCCCGTTTACCTGAATTCGCTAAATATTCGGTTGGCAACGAAAGCTATGAACAACTGGCTAAGCGTTTGGAGCCAATGCTTAAAGATCCTGCAAATCTCAAAAAGTGGGCTGAGTACCTGATCAACATCAGCAACGAACACAAGGGGAATGCAGTCTGATGAGTAGCATGAGCCTCGCCCAGTACCGGGAAGAAATCCTTAAGCTGTCTCGTCAGCCTAAGGCCGCTAAACGCAACAAGTTCAATGCCAGTAAGGTCGAATGTGATGGTATGACCTTTGACAGCAAAAAAGAGTACAAGCGGTACATCGAGCTCAAGGCTATGCAACAGCGTGGTGAGATTACCGGATTACAACATCATACTAAGTTTGAACTGGCATCAAAAATAAAGCTCGACGGAGAAAAGCGGACAAAGCCGGCATTGCGTTATTTTGCAGATTTCACCTATTACAGCTCAACTGGTGAATACGTTGTTGAAGATGTGAAGTCTGCAATAACAAGAAAAAAAGACAGCTATAGGAATAAAAAACATTTGATGAAAACGGTTCTAAATATTGATGTGAGAGAGGTGTGAGTTGATGAGTGCAACTGCTGCAAAGTTTGAACAATTTGAATGGTTGGCTCATGGCCTGACGGCGAGTTCACCAAGTTTTGAACCTAGTGTGCGAGGCACAGGTGCGAAACCATTAGACTATCATGATCGCTTGGGTGCTATCGCGTCAATGGATACTCAGTTAGCAAAGTCTGTTACAGCTCTAATTGTCTTTGAAGGGAAGGCACAAAGTGACTATGAGTATGTCCGTCAACATTTAGCCAATATAATGATGAAAAATGCCGTGGCTGATAAGAAGAGGGAACCAGAAGGGATTGCTATGTATCATTTGTCCTGGCTGATTGCAAAAATGGTATTGGACTTTGCATTAGATCCGGAGCTTGAGGAAAACTACACAGCTAAAGGAAGATTGGCTTATGCAGGAATTCGTTGTCATCAGATGGGAGTTGATTGCTATCGTATGACTTGGAAGCAATATGAGAAGTTAATGACGCTTGCGATTGAATCAGCAATATCTGAAGCAGGAAATGCTATTGAGGTCTATAAAAGAAATACTTTTAAAGAAATGGAAATTTAACTATTCCTTTCACACGGAAACAAAGGTATAGTTTTTATATACTGGTCGAAGTACAAAGAAAACACTGAGACTAATTTAAAGCTCTCATTTTGTTGAGGGCTTTTTTGCAATTGGGCAGGTTTAAAATAATGTTAAAAAGAAATACACCCATCCTTGTTCTTATTTTTATTGTGGTAGGTGGGATATGGTATTCCCTCTCAAGCGGACAAATAATATATGGCCGTAAACCGTTGCGAATAGATTCTAGATGTTATGGGGTAGATGTACCCAAAACCATTAAATATAACCAAACTGAGAACTTTTGCTCATGTGTCCATATAGGGGGTCATGTAAGCAAAGAAGAAAATTATAAATACTGTGTTAGTAGATTCAGTAATTAATTTCAAGACCGCCGAAAGGCGGTTTTTTTATTGTGGATGAATAAATTCACTTTATCAAAACCATGAGATTTTAAAGAATTCCCCATCCTGGGGAGTACAGCGTTATTCACATCGGATAACGTTTTTTTCTAACCACCTTCGGGTGGTTTTTTTATATCCAAAAAAAGGAAAATGAAATGACACTTCAAGAACGTGAAATGTATGTAAACATTATTAAAAAACTTTACGGTACTACAATCTATGTAGATGAAAGTCAGATTTCTGATGAAGTAGTTGAAATTGTAGAAAAAATTCTAAAAGAAATTCGTAATTGTACGATGAATCTTGGAATTTTTATTTCAATTGTTCAAGGCCTTGCCGATGCACTTCAAGCTACAGGTGAAGCACTGCCAGAAGAAATTATTGAAGATATGCTGAAGGATCAAAATTTAGAATGGATCCGCAACATGCGCAAGAATTTCACAGAAGCATTTGTCGAAAGTTTTGTCACCACGTGGATCAATATTTTAACAGGTGCTCAACAATCAACAATTTGTGTAAATACTGCCAAATTAAACTGGAAATCTGCTTTAGCGATCGCTCTACTGGGGATTTAAACCTAAAACCTCTTACTAACTTAACATGTAATGAAACCTACTAGTCAGTAGGTTTCTTCTATTAAACAACAAAATATAGAAAGGCTATCGAGATGACAAACACAACGAATAATTGGTATCTAGATAATTGTACATATTCAAATGGCCAATTGGTTTGGGATAATACGTCTACTGACTTTGGAACACCAGAATCACCAATGGTCATGTATGGATATCATGCTGCAATAAAAGCAAATGTCGGCGATACAATTGAATTGATTGCTGCTAATCATTTGCAATCTATCGACAAAGTTCATAGTGGCTTCCGGTTAATGTCCACATATAACTCATTTGACCTTAGTGGAACAAATTTTGGTTTTAATAATAGTCATAATGGGCATACAAATGATTTTACTATATTGGATGTTGGAGATGGTTTTTCAACAACTAACTTACCTATTAAGTACCAAATGACCTATATTTCCACGACACAAATCGAGCAAGTAGTAACAACAATTGATGGTTCAGTAGAGTTGTATCGATATACGAAGATTATTCCTGAAATTTACGGGGATATGTATTTCAATTTCACCCTTGTTTGTGAAGATGAATCGGATGTTGTAACGACATCAATCGCTGTTCTTTAATAGTTATAAGCCCATCGAAGGATGGGCTCTTTTTTCGTTTCTGAGATTTGAAAAATGTATTGGTTTTACCTTTTACCACGAAAACAGATAATTAAAAAAATAGCTGGAATAAAGATATTTCTTTTTAACGAAAACTAGGGTATAGTTTTTCTATACTGGTCATATTACGGTTTAATAATGACCAAACAATGAAAAGCTCGCTTATGCGGGCTTTTTTTTGCTCTATAGTTCTCTGTGAAATTGCTGTATTCAATTAAAAAAAATTTATCTTGGTTATAACATGTAATTTACTTGCATCTTTTAAGAACATGATTTAACAATACTACGATGCATGTAATTAACAAAGGATGAGTAGAGTGATTGAATACATTCCTGACATGGAACAAGAGCAAGAAAGTTTAATTACTGCTAAATATGATGCGGCACATGAAAGACGTAGAAGAATTTTGAGAGAAAGAAGAGGAGCCTCTCCCGTTAAAGAATTAAGTACTTCTTTAAGGTTTAAAGTTATAAGTCATGTACGCAGTTGATGAAAACCACTACGGATATAAATGTTCTTGGCAGGGCTTTCTACTTTATGTGTTAAGCTGTGAATCGTAAATTTAAGGATAAGTATGATGCACATCTGTATAGGTGGTGATTTAGACGGTGTAGTAGTGACTAACCGTGAAGGAACATACTTTGAAGCAAGCGAGATCGATTCAACTAAAAAGTCTACATACAATCGGCAAAGTTATATCATTGGTGAAAATACATATCGTTTTTGGCTTTGTGCTGAATTGCCTTATGCAGTAACAACCAGGATTGCGAATAATTACTTAGCTCAAAAATATCCATATCTATCGTAATCTTTTTTACAAAGGATCTAGCTCATCGGAAGATGGGCTGTATGTATTAGGAACGATATTAAATCAAAAAAAGCTGTTCAATAAAAATTAAAAAAGCCCCTCAGATCTGAGAGACTAGTCATATCAATTTCAGGGAATGAATGGTTGTAATTTCTTAAATAACTAAACAAATCAAATTGATAAAGGTAGTTAATAGTAAAATAAATCAGTGCACTAATTTACTCTTAATAGTAGCAGCACATTAAACAACTCTAAAGCGCTGTTTATAAGAAATTATTTGTTGTTAGGATCTGGCTGTTCATTATTTCCTGGCTGATCTTTGTCGATGCCTGGAACTTGTGAAGGTTGAGATTCAGTAGGGGAATTTACTTCTGTATGCTCATTTGATTGAGCTTTAATAGTATTTTCTTGGCTAGTTGTATTTTGTGAAAAACTTTTGAAACCTGACATTTTTATCTTCTTAACTTCACTGTGGAGAGCCCATAGTACGCTTTAAAAGCCCTTACACTACGGTAGTTTTAAGAACAATATGTGTTGATATGTGCTACAGATGAGATTTATATCGATGAAATATTTCATACATAAAATCAATTATATATAACTGCTTGAGTCTTATCAGTAAAAGACTGAAAACATACCTTGTGAATTTCAAGTAGGGGTACATAAAGCACACATATATAATTTGATCAGGAAATTATTTAGAAATTCTGCAAAATAAGAAAAATGATAGTTATAAAATTATAGTTTGTATAAATGGGCTTCTAAGCATACTATGGATGATTAAACTGGAGCACATTGATGCTAAAAGACATTACAGTTGTTGATTATCAGGGTAGCGAAAGAAGAGCACAGGCATGCTATCTAGAGGAAAATACTGAAATTACACTTTCAAGAAAACGAGTCCAAAGTTCAAAAATTGAATATATTTTGATAAAAGGTGAAATTATTTACCCGACATTAGATTGGGTTTTTAATAGCTCAGATGGTAGTAGCTACTATATAAAATGAAAAGATCCGTTTAGGCGTTTTTTTTCATGAATTCATACATTGTAAAAAAACCTTAATAAAATTGTATGTTTTATAAATATGCTTATCAATACCAATGAGCATATGCGTTAAGGGATTAAATAAGTGATTAAATATATTCCAGATCTTGATCAGGAAGAAGAAACATTGATTACCGCTAAAGTTGATGCCACCTTAGAGAGACTTAAAAAAAGGATGAAAGTAAACAGAATTATTTACATAGATAAAGAATTGAAAATTTCTTTAACATTTAAAGTCGAAAGTCATCTTCGTAGTTAATCAAACTTAACTTATCAAAAGATATTCTTTTTAATTGTATAGCGTTAATGCCTATCAACTAGCCGAGCGTATGTCGTCACAAGAAGCCCTATTAATAATATGTGTTAGCAGGGCTTTTGATTTTCTGTGGTATAAGATTGTATCCACTAATTGCAAGAGGGATATATGTCTGACAACTCAACTAAATGGTTGTGTGTAGGTGGTGTTTTAAGTGGAGAATGGCGCGATCAGCAGAAGGATGCATTTGATGTTGATCCTGATGATTTAGATACTCATAGTTATGAACCAATGAGGCTTAGTAATCCTGCTACCAAACAAGAGCAGTATTTCTTTGTATACACAGAACTGAAAGAAGAAGCATATGAAAGGGCAATAAATTTTGCCTTATACAAAAATCAGTAAGAGTAAGAGAGCACCTAGGTGCTCTTTTTTATGGGTAAAATTTATGGAAGCCGAACGATATTTTAAATTCACAAGAAAGTTTCTACCCAAAACCAAGCCTAAAAGTAGGCCGCTACCGAAAGCCAAACAAGCCTACTTAGACACCTTTAAAGATCTGAAACGTGCTCTACAGATCTTTGATATCAAGTATGAAGAGCTTTTCCAGTTCAAATCTACAAAACATTGGCGTTTCGACTTTCACCTTATTGAGCACCGGATCTTAATAGAGATTTCTGGTGGTCCTTGGTCAGGTGGACGTAAAGGTAAATTGGCAAATAAAGCCTGGAGCCTGGATAAATATGATGAAGCTTGGGAGAAGGGCTACACCGTTATAAGGATTGAATCATCAACTCGATACAAGATTAATGAATCAGGACCAACGCAGATTGAGGCGAGCCATGCTGATCAGTGGCTTAAAAGTTTAAA
>NZ_JBLVVH010000048.1:0-241 GCF_051947995.1 Acinetobacter calcoaceticus
GTACAGCATGAAATCGGCGTGCGGATGATGCACCGAGGTTGTGACAAAAGGCCATGTATCTGTCACAAAAATTCACCGTTCCGGCCCCGCCATCCCTCCCTGAAGCACCTTGGGGAAAATCCCCTCGACGCCGATCAACTCTCCAGCAGGAAGGTCACCGGCCCGTCGTTGACCAGGTGCACCTGCATGTCGGCGCCGAAACGCCCGGTCGCCACCTGCGGATAGGCCTCCCGCGCCAGTT
>NZ_JBLVVH010000049.1:0-239 GCF_051947995.1 Acinetobacter calcoaceticus
AGGCTCATTATTATCAAGCAAAGCAGTATAGTTAGCCCCCTCTCTGATAACACCCTCTAATTTGCTCTGTATTGCGTTATAAGCCAGTTTTTCAGGCTCAGTGGTACATTCGCCTACTTTATCCCATAAATGCGCTCTATCAGCCTCTATTTGCGTTCTACGATCATTTTCCAGTACCTTCCTAAATTCTATTGCCTGTTGTCGCTCCTGCTCTTTTGCTAACTGTTCACGGTGCGCCC
>NZ_JBLVVH010000050.1:0-239 GCF_051947995.1 Acinetobacter calcoaceticus
GAACAGCGGCGAATGGAAGCTGCCCGCCGCCATGGCCTGGGCACCCAGTCCGTACCCCTTGCGCAGGACCACGGTGAAGAACGGCACCGTCAGGCTGGCGGCGCTGACGAACATCCGCGAGACGTGGCGCACCGTGGCCTGTTTTTCCGCCTCCGGGCCAACCATGAAGGCAGGGGTGTCGCAGAGCGAGACGATCGGGATGTCGAAGGCGTCGCACAACTGCATGAAGCGCGCGGCCT
>NZ_JBLVVH010000051.1:0-235 GCF_051947995.1 Acinetobacter calcoaceticus
TACCTCTTGCTTAAAGCAGCGCTTCATTAACAAATCATTCGCTCCAGACGTCGTCCCAAACTAATGCCCAAAACCAGTTTAATCATAAGACACCGAGTGTGGTGCAGGCAGAGAAAGACCATACCAACCAGTATGGTCAGAGTGTATGAACCCAGAAAGCGAATGACCGTTAACAAGCCAAAAAAGACCCGCAATCGCGGGATCACAGGCCCCGCCCACCCCCACCCCCCCCCCC
>NZ_JBLVVH010000052.1:0-234 GCF_051947995.1 Acinetobacter calcoaceticus
CAAAAAAAATACGTTTTGAAATGCTACTTTTAGAGGGTCAATCGAGACTGGTGAGTCACTGGCGAACAGGATTGCTTCGTTTTGTAATAAAACATCATGATGAATGTCTTCAAGTGACTGGCTTTCATTTTGTTCTAACTGATCTAGACTCATGCGGAAACTCCCTGAATGGACACCGGAGCTTCAATTCCGGTATGAATAATCTGGATTATTTGCTGACGTGTGAGTTAAAGT
>NZ_JBLVVH010000053.1:0-234 GCF_051947995.1 Acinetobacter calcoaceticus
AAAACGGTTTTAAACCATATTCTGAATAATCTAATAAATACCCATTATTTATCAAAAATAGATATATAAATAAATTTTTATTATTTTCCTGTATATAAAAACAGTCCTAAGATAAAAACATCATCCCGCTGATGTATATAAAGTTAATAAAAATGAATGCACAAGTTGATTCTGCTCAAGCTGCAGAATCCAACTTCACTTCAGACTTTTCTTCAAACGATCCACTAGATATCC
>NZ_JBLVVH010000054.1:0-234 GCF_051947995.1 Acinetobacter calcoaceticus
GTGCTTCGCTATCGACGATGATTCCATCTTCCGCACCTTTAAGCGCCAGGATTGCCTCGTAGTATTGCTTTTTATCAAGCAGTTTCTGCGCATCAGCAAGTGCATTACGAGACTGTTTAAGTGGGATCAGATATTGGTTTTCCATTACGCCAACACCGGCCAGGCGAAGCTCTTCCATTGCGCCCTTTTTATCCCCTTTCGCCATTTTTTCATTGGCAATTTTTATCGCGGCTT
>NZ_JBLVVH010000055.1:0-233 GCF_051947995.1 Acinetobacter calcoaceticus
GACCTGGAACAGGTCGGGCGAGGTCTCGAGGATCTCGTCCACCGAACCGGAGACGAACTCGAAGAGTTCGGCGATCTCGTTCAGGCGATCCACCGCCTCGGCGTTGGTCACCTTGGAGATGCTCATCGCCGCGTTGCCTTCCTGCATGCCCTTCAGTACGCGGCCGAACAGACTGGCGTCGCGGCCGAAGCTGTCGGCGGCCTGCACCGAGTTCTCGTCGCCGGCCAGCACCT
>NZ_JBLVVH010000056.1:0-233 GCF_051947995.1 Acinetobacter calcoaceticus
CGCCTGCCTGCTGGAAGAGTTGCTCGAGCGCAGCGAGGCGCCGCCGGGGCAGGCCTCGCTACGTGCGGCGCTGGTCGAGTTGCAGCGACGTTGCGCGCTGCCACGGGTGAGCGAGCGGCCGGACTTCGGCGAGATCCAGGCGATCTTGCGCGACCTTGCCGCTCGCAGCCAGGCGTTTCCTCAAGTTCGATGAATTTGTCCGAAATTGACCGCAGGCTGATAAATATCAACGT
>NZ_JBLVVH010000057.1:0-230 GCF_051947995.1 Acinetobacter calcoaceticus
CGCTTAAGTCACGATAATGATGACTATATTCAAAGACCTGAAACACCAGCATCATCGCACTGGTAAAGACCAAAGCAACGAGCACAGCATAAACAACAACTTTTTTCAGTCCCTTTCTGCTGGTTGGTAAAACGTCGTCATCATTCTTGTTGTTAATTCTCAGCCTTTTTGCTCTAAAAGCTCCGCCACACGTAGCCACGCACTACGCGACCGAGGATTTGGTTTTACTT
>NZ_JBLVVH010000006.1:0-278946 GCF_051947995.1 Acinetobacter calcoaceticus
TCAATGGCGTGACTTACACTGCAACTGTAGATGCAGCGACAGGCAACTGGACAGCCGATGTGGCAGGTAGTGACCTGTTGGCCGATGGCGATAAAACCATTGATGCCACAGCGACCTTCACTGATGCAGCAGGCAACAGCAGCACAATCACTGATACGCAAGTGTATACAGTGGATGTGACTGCGCCGAATGCGCCAGAGATTGATCCGGTCAATGGTACCGATCCAATCACCGGTACGGCAGAACCAGGTTCAACCGTAACTGTGACCTTCCCGGATGGCAGCACCGTTGATGTGGTGACTGATCCGGTAACAGGCGAATGGACTGTACCAAACCCAGGCGGTCTGGTGGATGGTGATACCATCACTGCGATTGCCACCGACCCTGCAGGTAACCCGTCTGTACCAGGTACAGAAACAGTTGATCTCACTCCACCAAATCCAGCGGGTGCAACCCTTGCGATTGATGCGGTGACTGCGGACAACGTGTTGAATGCAGCAGAATCAACAACCACCATCACGGTAACAGGTACCTTAACTGGTATCCCTGCAGATGCAGCCACCACAGTGGTGACTTTAGTCATCAATGGCGTGACTTACACTGCAACTGTAGATGCAGCGACAGGCAACTGGACAGCCGATGTGGCAGGTAGTGACCTGTTGGCGGATATAGACAAGACCATTGCGGCTACAGCCACCTTCACTGATGCTGTAGGCAACAGTAGCAACATCATCGATACTCAAGTCTATACCGTGGATATTACTCCACCAGATAGTGCGACAACGACAGTCACGATTGATCCGATTACAGGTGACAATATTGTTGACTCAATTGAAGCAGGATTGAACCAGACCATCAGTGGTACGGTTACTGGAGAATTTACAGTTGGTGATGCGGTTATTGTCAATGTAAATGGTGTGGATATTAACACCACAGTTCAAGCGGGCGGTGTATGGAGTATCTCCGTAGCCGGTGCAGAGCTGGTTGCAGACGCTGATAAAGTGATTAATGTCACTGTGAAGGCGACAGATGCAGCAGGTAACGTCGGTAATGTCACTGGTGATGTCACTTATACGGTGAACACCGGCACCTTAATTGCTTATGACAACATTGGACATGCAGTACTTAGCCCACAACCGGCATTGGTACAAGATGATGTGAGCTTGGGTAGTACGTCATATCTATTGTTAACTTCATTGGCAGGTATTGATCTTCAACTTGGTGGTAATTCAATCGGCTTTAATGTACAGACTGGGCATGAGGGTACAGTGACCTTCCAATACAGTGGCTTAATTGATGCTGCATTGTTGTCAGACTATAAATTAGTGGTACAAAAATTTAATACCACAACCAATCAGTGGGAATCTATCCACGGCGATAGCGATGCTTCATTGCTTAGCTTGCACTTACTGGGTCTTGGCATCGGTAATGTTCCGGGTGTCGTACTTGAAGGTCTGGAAGCGGGTCAATACCGTGGCTTCCTGACTTACGACGGCTTATTAGGTGTAGGTGTCTTGGGTACCTTGTCTGCAACGATGGATGATTATGACCTATCGATCCCTGGCGGATACGAAGTCGGTAATGCTGAAGGTAACGTGATCCTTGATCCAGATCCAAACGGACAAGTCGATCAAATTACATCGACCACGATTGTCTCTGCTGTGAATGGTCATGCGATTGATGCCGATGGAGAAAGCTTCGATGGTCAATATGGAACGATTACCTTCCATCAAGATGGTAGTTATACCTATGTTCCGTTCGCGAATGGCTCGGGCGTAGGACATACTGATCAATTCACTTATACCTTAACCGACCCGGTCACAGGTGCGACCACACAAGCCAATCTGAATATTGTGTTTGATTCAATCCGTGCTGCGGACAACTTGGTAGAAGTTGAAATCAATCCACAATACCAATTGGTGGGCACAGAAACAGATTCAGCATTCTATGGTGTCTTGTTGAATGTCGGAAATCTGGTCGACTTGCAATTGCTGACTGTGGATACTGTTGATTTCAATGTCGCTGCTGGACAAGAAGGTGTTGCAACCTTTAGCTTCAACAGTCTGATTGGCGCATCGGCACTCGGTAACTACAATGTTGTATTGCAAAAATACAATGAAGTGACTGGTCAATGGGAAGCGGTGAATGGTACAGGTGACCGTTCATTATTGAATCTGACCTTATTAGGTAACACACCAACTGCGCAAATTGCGGGCTTGACCGAAGGCGAATATAGAGCATTCTTGTCCTTCAATGGTCTGGTCGGTGGTGCAGTCGGTGTTACCCTGAACGGTGAGGTTGATCTCTACAACCCTGCGGTGATCACTGGCTACGATGTTGTTGCAGCGCACGGTAACCTGATCTCTGATCCAAATACCAATGGTGCAATCGACATTGCTACACCAAACAGTGTCATCAGTGAAATTAACGGTGTTGCCATCACTGGCTCTCCAACCACGGTGCCAGGAGCTCACGGTACCTTGGTGATCTATCCAAATGGTGACTATACCTATACACCAAATCCTGACAGTGCTGGTTTAGGACAGGTCGATGAATTTACCTATACCTTACGCGATCCGGCATCAGGTACCACTTCACAAGCGACCTTCTATGTTCACCTCGATAGTAAAGTTGTCGATATGAACTGGAATCCAGCGGATCCATCAGAACCTGCAACCGTAACCATTATTGCAGCAGACGATGCCGTGAATGCTGGAATTAGTGCGCAACCGCATCTTATTGAAGATGATCGTGCACTGGGCAGCGCAACTTACCTTGCATTGCTATCGTTGGCAGGTATCAACCTCCAAGCACCTTTACCATTCGTGAACAGCACAGTGAACTTCAATGTGGCGGCGGGTGAGCAAGGTACGGCAACCTTCAAATACAGCAGTCTGATTAATGAAGGCGCATTGGGCGATTACCAACTTGTTGTACAGAAATTCAATACGGTCACAAACCGTTGGGAATCAATTACTGGTAGCAGCGAAGCATCTTTACTTAACCTCAGCGTGTTAGGTATCGGCTTGAATGCAACACCGGGTGTGGTGCTTGAAGGTCTGGAAGAAGGACAATACCGTGCCTTCATGACCTATAACGGTCTATATGGTAAGAGTATCCTAGGCACATTGACAGGTACCATGGATGTCTTTGATCCGACACAAGTGGATTACACTGGTGTTGCAGTAGAAGGCAACGTGATTACCGGTCTAGGTGTAGGTACCAATGCCGACTCAGTCACAGGTTATACCGTGGTTGGTTCTATAACCTTCAACGGGGTAACAACCACGGTCGATCTCACCAATGGTGCAACCATTGTCGGTCAATACGGAACACTGAAAATATTTGCAAATGGCGATTATATCTATACACCGAATAATACCAATGCAAATCTGGGTCTGGTGGATCACTTCACTTATACCTTGTCAGATCCTTTGGGTGGCAACACATCAAGTGCAAGTCTGGACTTCACCATTGGCAACAGTACACCAGTGATTGCTGTAGATGACCTTGCGGTTGCCGAGATTAATCCGGAATATCTGCAAATTGGCAACGATGTTGCGGTAGGCAGTTATTTATATCTGGCCTTAGTCAGCTTAACCGAGAATTTTGACTTCCAGTTGGGTGGACAAGGCGTCGGCTTTACCTTAACCGATAACACCTTAAATGATGTGACGTTCAATTACAGTGCATTAATCGACGCAAGCCTGCTTGCTGACTATGTACTCGTAGTGCAGAAATTTGATACTGCGACCAATCAATGGGTTGCTGTACATGGCACAGGCGAGGCCGATTTACTGAGCCTTGCAGCCTTTGGTGGTAATTCAATCACATTAGATGGTTTAGGTGCAGGTCAATACAGAGCCTTCATGACCTATGCCGGTAGTGGCGTCGGTGTCAGCTTGCTCGGTACGCTTTCTGTTCAGAAAGATGTATTTGATGCAACCAACATTACCGGTTACAGCGTAGAAGCTGCGGAAGGTAATGTGATTCATGACATTGGCCTCAATGGACATGCAGATACCGCATCTGGCTTCAGTAGCATCACCAGCGTTGAATTCAATGGTGTGGCTCATACGGTAAATGCAACAGGTGTCACAACCATTGTCGGTGACTACGGTACATTATCGATTTACGCCAATGGTAATTACAGCTATCAACCAAATGCCAATGCCAGTGGTGTAGGCCAAGTCGATCAGTTTACCTATACCTTGACTGATGGGGTGAATTCATCGCAAGCAACCTTGTACTTCCATATTGATAGTGATGCTGTCGATATGACCTGGAATCCGGCGGATCCGTCACAACCAGCCGATATCGTGACTACACCTGTAGATGCGATTGATGATGTGGTTTCTGCGGGTGTCGATGTTGTTCCACAAGGACAACTGGGTGTTGCGGTAGGTTCTGCGACCTATCTGGTACTGGTTGGCTTGACTGAAAATCTCAACGTTTCACTGTTGGGTACTCCAAGTGTGAAATTCAGCATTGCAGCTGGACATGGTGCGGACGTGACCTTCTCTTACGCACCAACAGTTTCACTGTCATTATTCAATGACTACAAGGTGGTACTGCAAGAAAAAGCAGCAGATGGAACCTGGCATAACATTGATGGTGGTTCAAGTACGGGCTTACTCAACATCGGTTTATTAGGTAGTGGTGGTATTGGTGTAACAGTGCCTGATCTAGGACAGGGCGAATACCGTGCCTTCATGGTCTACACCGGTGTGGGCGTCGGTATCTTGGGTACCATGAGTGTAGTGAAAGATGATTTCGACTATACCGTTGCACCGACCAATACTGCGATTGAGGCAGAAGGCAATGTGTTAACAGGTGATTCAATTACCTTGACCACACAGGTTTCAACAGTCACTTCAGAAGTTGCTGGCGCACCAACTGAAACGATTGGAACCAACACAACCATCGTTGGGGCTTACGGTACCTTGGTGATCTCTGCTAACGGTTCGTATACCTATACACCGAACACCACTGATTTGAGTGCGGTGGGTAAAGTCGATACCTTTACCTATACCATCCGTGATGTACTGACAGGTGCGACGGATACGGCACAATTGCATATTCAAGTCGGTTCACCTGATGCAACTGTGGTTTGGGATACTGCGAACCCAGGCAATGATGGTGTGGTTCAGTTCACTGCAAATGCAGATACTGCAACTGCAACAACTGAATTTAGCAATGCGAAAGATGCACCTGTGGATGTAGCAAGTCCTGATGTCACCATTGGTACAACACCACTGAATCTGACTCAGACAGTTACTTCAAACACCTTCACGGTAGCGAGTGGAACCTTTGCAAATGTTGATCTGGCAGCGGTTTATGCGGCTCAACCATTGGCAAGCCTGTTACCAACCATCAGCTATGTGATTCAACGTAGTACCGATGGCGGTGCAACATGGTCCAATACCATCTATACCGGATCGCAAACTGCCTTGGGTAGTGTTGCCACGATTCAGGCGGGTAGTGTAGCCTTCCAGGACAATGTCGATTATCTGGCAGCGGGTCTATATCGTGTTCAATACACCATGACAGGCTTGTCGGTTGGCGTGACAACGGTTGATACCAGTGTGACGACAACCACTGTACATCTGGATCAATACAGCTCTGACTGGATCAACGGTAACGTGTTATTCGGAGATGATATTGGTGGTGTTGCAGATACAGGCCTTCCAACGCAAGAGGGTTACAAACTTCAGGTGTGGGATAGTGTCGCTGGATCATATGTCGATGCTGTTGGACAAAGTATCAATACCGGTAACGGTATCTTGATCATGCAAGCCAATGGTGCGTATGAATACCGTCCAAACGATACAACTACGACAACTGGCTTATCGACCATTGATAGCATCGATTACAAAGTGATTTCGGCAACTGGCGCTGAGTCGATATCTACACTCGATATCAATTTGACCCATACGGATTACAACCTTGTATTCACCAGTACAGCTGCAAACGATACCTTCACGACAGGTACAGGATCAGATACATTGATCTACCAAATCTTGAACGGTAGTGATGCTGCGACTGGTAATGGTGCAAATACTGGTGGTAACACGACAGGTGCTGCGGGTGGAGATCACTGGACTGACTTTGTAGTGGGTAGTACAGATACAAGTGCAGCAAACTACAATGATCAGGCTGACAAGATCGATGTTCAGCGCTTACTGGATGGTGATCAAAATGCACTGAATATCGGCGATTATCTACGTGTAACCCAAAGTGGTAGTAATACTATTATTGCGATTGACCGTAACGGTACCGGTTTGTTTGGAGCTCATAACTATACGGATCTGGTGACATTAGAGGGCGTCAATACGACATTGAATGAATTGATCAATAACCATCAAATCATTTACTAATCCTCAATCCTTTCTATAAAAAGAGAACCTTCGGGTTCTCTTTTTTCATTTTGAGAAGATCATAAAAAATTGTGCTATCTTGTTTAAAACGCTTAAAAATTCTAACAACTGCATCTATGACGATTACGACGATTTCAGCACTTGAACAACTCAAACATCAACTCAGTGCTTACTTTGAAAAGATTCAGCAACATCTGGGTTTCACCCACACCGTTATTTTCTTGTCCTATGGGGCAAGAACCCAACGTTGCCAGGTCTGGAATACTGCATTGACCGAATTGCAATATGCGCAACAGGCGCTGTTTACTTTTCTGGATACACAATTCAACCAGCAGGGTCAACTGGCAGAATTGTTAAAATTTGATCTGGCCTATAACATCCGAGCAGCATCCTGGCAGCAAATCGAGCAAGACATAAAATGCCAGTTTCATAATAATCACTATCGCAAAGGCATCAGTTTTGATCAGCACTTCCAGACCTGTTTTTTGGAACAGGAACTGTATGGCAAGGCCATCATTCGTGGCTTGAGCTATGACACGCCCAACTTTTTTGATGAAGATAACCTGAATACCAGTATTTCAAAGAAATATCCGCATCAAGAGAGTCCGCTCAAGCTCAGTGAAATCCAGCAGGTCTGGAGCTTTGATAGTCATGCCATATTTTATGAACATGGCCAACTCTTTCCTTTACACAGCCAATTTACTGAACATGGAATTCGCTATTTAACAGATGACAAAAAACAGCATTTCATGCAGATGATTGAGGCCAACGCCCAATTTCTTGAACAGCAGATTCAGACGGATGGACGTTTTATCTATGGTTTTTTTCCAGCCTATGACCGTGACATCCGTAGCTATAACACGGTGCGGCATTGTACTTCGACCTATGCCTTGATTGAGACATTGTCACTTTTCCCACAACAGCACAGAATCGCAAAAATCCAGACAGCCATTGAATATGCCTTAAAACATTTTTATATCGAAAAGCAAAGTGGTCTGGCTTATATGTTAGATGGTGCAGATCTCAGCCAACTGAATGAAATCAAGCTGGGTGCCAATGCCGCTGCAATTCTGATGTTGAGTAAATATCAGGAAATGACAGGGGATGATCATTATCTGAAGTTTGCCCAAGCCTTGGCCAATGGTATTTTGTCGATGGTCAATGCTGCAGGCGAAACCGTACATGTCCTGCATTACCCAGACTATAGCGTGAAAGAAAAGTTCCGCATTATTTATTATGACGGTGAAGCGGCCTTGGCTTTATTACGACTTTATCAGCTACAGGCTGATGAAAAGCTGCTAAGCACGGTCAAGCGCATGTTTGAACGCTTTATCGAACAAAAATATGATCGTTATCATGACCATTGGTTAAGTTACTGTAGTAATGAGCTCACCAAAATTTGTCCAGAAGAAAAATATTTTCAATTTGGGATCAACAATTATCGCAAGCATCTGGTGTTTATCCGCAATCGTAAAACTGCCTATGCCACTTTGCTGGAAATGATGATGGCGGCTTATCAAATGCTGTGCCGGATTCGGGATTTGGGTTTGAATGAGTTGTTTGCAAAAGCACAGTTTGAGGATTTAAAAAAGCTGATTGAGTTTCGTAGCGATTTTCAACGTACCGGATTTTTTTATCCCGAAGTGGCCATGTATATGGCCTGTCCTGAAAAGTGTCTGAATGCCTTTTATGTCCGGCATGACCGCTTCCGTGTCCGTATTGATGATCAGGAACATAATCTTTCCGGTTATGTGGCCTATGTTCAGCATTTTGAAAACTGAATCATGGAGGATGAAACCCATGCGCTCTCCTCAAGAAATCAAGATCATCAGTCGAATCGGCAATGAAAATTTTCAGCATCCGCTTTGGCAGACTGAAATCGCAGGTGATTGTGGTGACTGGATTTTAGTTTATCTGGCTTTGCAAGCTATTGTTGCAGGTCAGATGCAACTTGAGCAGAAGATAGTAATCGAGCAGCCGTTTGAACAGCAGCATCAACAGGGACAGTTACTGAAACAGGGGGCTTCTGTTTTGGTGCTATTACAATATTGGAGTTTTACCCAAAGGCTTGAGCACAAGCAGGCACTTGGCTGTGCTTTGTTTAGCGATTGGCAGCAGGCCCAAATCCAGATGGTGCAGAGTGCCCAGCAGTTTGGATTGCAACTGCCTGATCCAGACCGTCATGTACAGAATACCCTGCAAAATTTATCAGGTCTTGCCCAAGCCATCTTTAACATGCCTGTATCCTTATTGCATACGGTATTTGTCAAAACATTCAAGCTCGCAGGGCAGCAGATTGCACCATTTAGCGCTGTATTGAGCTGTCACCAGCTCGATGCTGTCCTGATTCTCTCAGATCAGCAGCAACATTATTACTTTTCGTATCGCCATGAAAATCAGAGCCTCGGCATTTTTCATCTCTTGGATGATTTGCATCGGATTGACTATCTGCTGCCGTATTATCACTATTTTGAACCCGCTTTATTGCCTGCCAAACAGATTCAGGCAAAAAGTGAATGGATCAATATGATAGGCGATACCTATTTCGGTGAGTTTTATACCCATAAAAGAAAAAACAAGGGCATAGACGATGCGCTACAACGTTATGGCTATGCGCACTCTTTTGAAAAGATCAAACCGTTTTTCCATGAAGATGAGATCAATATTGCCAATTTTGAAGCCGTGTTTAATATTGATCAAGATTCACCATTAACAGATAAAAAAGCCTTTATTCTGGGAGCACAGTCTGAACCGACTCTGGCCGAGTTTAAGTGTGTGCATGTGAATACGCTATGTCTCGCCAATAATCATTTAAAAGACTATGGTACTCCAAGCCTTGTACATACTTTGGCGTTGCTAAATCAAGCTGAGATTAATTTTATCGGGGCGGGGGCTAATCAACAGCAGGCGCATCAGTGCCTGCAAATTCAGGGTGAACAGCAAACAGTTGCCATTTTTAATGGCTATTGGCATCGGCAGACGGCTTATCAAGCGTATGATTTTTATGCATTGGGGCAGAGTGCAGGTGTAGCAAGTCTTAATGCCATTCTATTTGAACAAATCATGCAGTATCGACAGCAATATCCACAGCATAAGATTATTGTGATTTGTCATTGGGGTGTGGATTTTAAAAGTACGCATCCTGAACAGGAACAGCTTGCACAGGTGTTAACCCAGATCGGTGCTGATCTGGTGATTGGTCATGGGGCGCATACCATCCAGCCTATTCAATATATTCAGCATAAACCCGTCATATTCGGAATTGGCAATGGCGTATTTAATAGCAATGGCGAGTTTGAAAAATATCAGGCTTTGCCGTACGGACTGGTGGTTCGAATCAATTTAAAGGCGCAAAGTGTACAGCTTTATCCAATCTTCACGGATAATTTACACAGCTTTTGGCAGCCTTATCCTGTAAATGAAGCACAATTCAAGCAAGCACAGGCTTTTTTAACCGGTCAACTCAATTCGGCAGATTACAGGTTGGGACAAGATCATTTGGGTCGTTATATCCAGCTGAAATTTTAAGGATAACGTTTGTAATTCTCGAGCATGATACTGAGCTGTTCTTGGGTGAAGCCGAGATTACGTAAGCCACCGCTACCGAGTTTACAGTCATAACTGGTCATAATATTGGTTGGTGTGGCTTTGGTCGCTTTCGGAGCACAGACATGGCTTAAGCCAAAAGCATGGCCCATCTCGTGTACACTGGCGGCCTGAATCTGGTAATTTAGGCGTTCCCAGTCAATTAAAATAAAAGGCTGACCCTGGTTTCTAAAGCCCCAACTGGTCACATCGGCATATTTGAGTTTATCGCCGTAGGAATCATAAATAAAAAACAGCACTTCCTTGCTTTTGCGATGGGGAAAACAGGTTTTTACTGCACCAGGAATATTATCGGCAATCAATCCTTTGGGCTGGTTAAGGTGATTGGCAAGATCACATTTTCGTTTACTAAAGTCTTGATAAGAATAGTAGCGATGGAATTTGAACTTAAAGATTTTTTGATTATTTTCATCGACAAAATACTGGTTCAGGATGCCCAGCTCTTTATACATTTGCTTTTTGCTATCAAAGGCTTGGGCTTCAGGACGATTGGTGGTAAAAATAAAACTGACATTGACTACAGGCAAGTCATCTGAAGCACCTGCGTGATATTTATAAGGTGTGATTTTTACAGGTGATTTTTGTGTGGTACAGGATGCACTAAAGACCAGACAGCATACTGTCAGTGCTGTGAGTTTTAACCGCATTGTTGTTCTCTCAAGTCGTAGCATTTTAATTATTGTGTCTAGCGTTTTCGCATGATTTTTATCATCTTAGCAGATTTTTATAGGTTGTATTGTGCAAGATACCAATGAACTACATCGACAAATCTTGGAAGTGATTGCGCTGATTCCATATGGCAAAGTGGCAAGTTATGGACAAATTGCCAAGTTGGCGGGCTTGCCTAAACATGCGCGTTTAGTCGGTTATGTGCTCAAGCATTTAGACAAGCAAAGTGAAATCCCGTGGTATCGTGTTATTAATTCTCAAGGAAAAATCAGTGTAACTCGCATCAATGAGCGCGGTGAAAATGTTCAGCAGATATTATTAGAACAAGAGGGAATCTATTTATTAAATGGTAAGGTCAGTTTAAAAATCTTTGGCTGGCAGCCTTAAAATAATCACCGCTTAGACCCCAATGAATATCTTGAAATTGTTTTACAGTTTATTTACACTTCGATACATAAAATTACATTAGTGTTTTTGGTATTTAAATGAAAAAAATTTCTCTACTTTGTGGGGCTGTTGTTCTCAGTTTATCTGGTTGTGCCAGCATCATTTCGGGTAAAACCCAAACCATGACATTTCAAAGCACACCTGAGTTAAGTGATATTACAATTTTAAATCGTGATGGGAAAAAAATTCATGTGGGTAAAGCGCCAGTTACGGTCAGCTTAAATCGTGGTGCTGGTTTCTTTGTTCCTGAAAGATATACGGTTATTTTTGAAAAAGAAGGTTATGAAAAGAAAGAAATCAAAGTTACTTCGAGTATGAATGGCTGGTATATCGGGAATATTTTATTTGGGGGGATAATTGGCTTGTTAATTATCGATCCTGCGACTGGGGCGATGTATAGCCTAAATACAAAAGAGAGCAATGTTGTTTTAAATGACTTAAAGAAAGAAAATCTTCAAACAAATGCTCAATCATTAACAATTGTTTCCACGAATGTGCTTTCTAAAGAAGTTTTAGAAAAAGCTAAACCTATTGAATTAAAAACTCAATAATTAAAAAATAAAAAAACATGGTGAACCTTTACCATGTTTTTTATTCATCCGGTTATGTTTATATTTCTAGCGAACAATCAAGACTGGAATATGGCTTTCAGCCAAAACTTTCTGTGCCACACTACCCAATACAAACTGTTTAAAGCCTGTACGACCATGTGAGCCCATCACGATCAGGTCTGCACCTAGATTTTGCGCTGCGCCAATAATTTCCTGATGGACGGCAAAGCCTTCTAAGATTTGTGTAGCTACCGTCAGGCCATGCTCTTCAAATTTTTGCTCGGCTTTCGTTAAATTATCCTGAACATAACCACGAACACGTTCAATCAAATCATTGCTTTGACCCATACGGATATAAGCATCTGCCAGATAGGGATCAAGTGCCATGACTTCAACCACAGTCACTTCACTGTCCAAGGCCTTCGCCAGTTGAGCTGCTTCACGAATGACATTCGCAGCAATTTCGGAGTCATCGATCGCCACTAAGATTTTTTGATAAGCCATGTTGTTACTCCTTATACTTATGATTTTGCATTGAATTGAGTCAATAAAATTTGCTTAATATATGAGCTACGGTTCTATTCTAGACCTATTGCGATGAGAATAAAACCTAGCATTTTTATAGGGATAGTTATTATTTATAGCAGTATGGTTAAGCTTGGATATATTTAAGAATAGATGAAATTTCCATAAAAATAAAAGGGGACTATCATCATGATTTATCTATAAAAGCTGGCTTAATTGCACTCAAAGAATTGAATCAGCGCATCCACATCATCCGTCTGCAATTGTTCACGCATGTTTAAAATCTGCTTTTCATCTAAGTCATAAAGCTTTAGAGAAAGTAATTTTTCAATGTCTTGTTCAGAAAAGCGATACTTAATGACTTTGGCTGGGACACCGCCAACAATTGCATAGGGTGGAACATCCTGAGTAACTACAGCACCTGTTGCCACCACAGCACCTTCACCCAGTTTTACCCCTTGCATGATCATGGCACGACTACCAATCCAGCAACCATCTGCAATGACTGTGTCACCTGCAGGCAGAAAGCTACGTGTATCAAAGGGGAAGGTCGAGATCCAGTCAGGACGGTGTAGTTGATTACCACCCATCATAATTACGCATTCCGCGCCGAAGCAGACAAAATTACCAATATAAAGTTGATCAATCGGTTTCTCTGGTGTGGAAGCCTTATCATGGAGATAGCGCACCACACAACGTTCAAAGCCCTGATCCCAATACGCAGAATAATAAGAATAATTGCCCTTGATATGAATGTTGGGGTTTTTCACCGTCTTAGAAATAAACTCGAACTCACACCAGTGTTTAACAGGAGAGTTGATTAATTGATCCATATCTTAACAATAACAAAGAGAAGAAAGCCCAGCTATTATAACGACTAAAGTGAGTACGGTTTTTTTTAATTAGAGAAAAATTTCCACACCCATGTAAACAGGCGTTGAATATGATGAGGAAATAGAAAACCAATAAATGCACAGAGCAAGGTAATTTTTAGAATGATTGCAACGGGACGGGTATTGATATCAAAATAAGGAGCCCACGCTACAGTAATTAAAAGACCCAAAAAAATTCCGGCAAGGCCATATATAAAGGCACTGATCAACCGATCCTGCATTGTGCGATCTCATTTTTATTTTATTCAGAAACAGCATGCCTGAAACAAAAGAACTCTTCAATAAATGAAGAGTTCTTTAGAGACTTAATCGAGAGCGTTAAATATATTCAACACTTACGATTTCGTATTCAACTTCACCTTGCGGTGTTTGAATTTTTACTTCATCGCCTTCATTTTTACCTAAAAGACCACGAGCAATCGGGGAGTTTACTGAGATTTTATTGATTTTAAAATCTGCTTCGTCATCGCCTACAATTTTATAAGTCTTACGTTCTTCAGTATCCAGGTTTTCAATGGTAACAGTTACACCAAATACAACACGACCATTTTGCTCGAGTGTTTTGACATCAATTTCTTGAACTGCACCGAGTTTACCTTCGATATCCTGAATACGGCCTTCACAGAAACCTTGCTGTTCACGCGCAGCATGATATTCAGCATTTTCCTTTAAATCACCGTGCTCACGTGCTTCAGCAATCGCCTGGATAATACGTGGGCGTTCAACTGTCTTGAGCTGTTGTAATTCTTTCTCTAAGGCAACCTTGCCTTCGGGAGTCATAGGATAACGTTGCATTTCAGTCCCTCTAAATTGGTTGGGAAAATACAGGATTAAAAAAAGAAAAAGCCCGCCACCGATAAGGTGACGGGACTTTATCGGTAGAGAATTAACCTACAGTTTGTAAATCTTGCAAGCGGTATACATCCATTGGCAATTTCACAGCAAATGCTTGGCAAACTGCTTCAGCGCCGTTAATTGTCGTGGTGTAGTACACCTTGCCTTGCAGGGCAGCACGACGAATCATGGCAGAATCATACTGAGCTTGTTTGCCTTCAGTTGTGTTGACAATAAGATGAATTTCACCATTTTTCAAGCGGTCAACAATATGTGGGCGACCTTCGGTCACTTTATTGACAGCTTCACATTCAATACCAGCTTCTTTCAATACACGATGTGTACCATTGGTCGCAACAAGTTTGAAACCATAGTCAATTAACTGTTGAGCGATTTTGGCAATGTATTTCTTGTCTGATTCACGAACCGACAAGAAGGCATGCTTCACTTCGCCTTCAGTTGGCAAGCCTGGTAAACGTTCGTTTGAACCCAGTACTGCCTTGTAGAATGCTTCACCAAATGTTTTACCGACACCCATGACTTCGCCTGTCGATTTCATCTCAGGGCCAAGCATTGGATCTACGCCAGGGAATTTAGCGAATGGGAACACCGCTTCTTTCACTGCGAAATGAGTCGGGATGATTTCTGTAGTGAAACCTTGAGATTCAAGGGATTGGCCCGCCATACAACGTGCAGCCACTTTCGCCAGAGAGTCACCGATACATTTCGATACGAATGGAACCGTACGTGATGCACGTGGGTTCACTTCAAGCACGTAAACATCGTCGCCTTTGACTGCGAACTGAACGTTCATCAAGCCGACAACGCCAAGTTCTTTTGCCATCGCAACAGTTTGACGACGCATTTCATCCTGAATTTCTTTTGATAAAGAATAAGGAGGAATCGAACATGCAGAGTCACCAGAGTGAATACCGGCCTGTTCAATATGCTGCATGATACCGCCGATCACCACATCTTTACCGTCAGATACACAGTCAACGTCGACTTCAGTTGCATCATCAAGGAAATGGTCAAGCAGGACAGGTGCTTCATTTGAGGCTTGTACAGCTTCACGCAGGTAACGTTTCAGTTCTTCTTCGTTGTACACGATTTCCATTGCACGGCCACCCAATACATAAGATGGACGAACAACTAACGGATAACCTACTTTAGCCGCTTCAGAAATACCTTCTTCAGCAGATTTTACGATGCTGTTGTTCGGTTGACGAAGCTGTAAACGCTGGATCATTTGCTGGAAACGTTCACGGTCTTCAGCGCGGTCAATCGCGTCTGGAGATGTACCGATAATTGGTGTACCGGCTTCTTCTAAAGCACGCGCCAATTTTAATGGTGTTTGACCACCGTACTGTACGATCACGCCCTTCGGCTTCTCGGTACGTACGATTTCAAGTACATCTTCAAGTGTTACAGGTTCGAAGTATAGACGGTCAGATGTGTCATAGTCGGTAGAAACGGTTTCAGGGTTACAGTTCACCATGATGGTTTCATAACCGTCTTCACGCATAGCTAAAGCAGCGTGTACACAGCAGTAGTCAAACTCGATCCCTTGACCAATACGGTTAGGACCACCACCAATCACCATGATCTTGTCACGGTTTGATGGATTCGCTTCACATTCTTCATCGTAAGTTGAATACATGTAAGCAGTGCCAGATTCAAACTCTGCTGCACAAGTATCAACACGTTTGTAAACTGGATATACACCCAGATTCCAACGGTGTTTACGGAATTGTTTTTGTGAAATGCCCATCAAGTCCGCAATACGCAGGTCAGATAAGCCTTTGCGTTTGAACGAGCGAACATTGTCAGCATTTAAATCACCAAAGCCTAAAGTTTTCACTTGAGCTTCAGTTTTAATGATGTCTTCGATCTGGATCAGGAACCAGCGGTCGATTTTGGTTGCTTCAAATACGTCATCTAAAGAGAAACCGTGACGGAATGCATCCGCAACATACCAGATACGCTCTGGACCCGGGACTTTAAGCTCTTTTAGGATGATGTCTTTGGCATTGGCTGTACCCGCTTCGATTTTTTCATCAAAGCCACTGACGCCAACTTCAAGACCACGAAGTGCTTTTTGTACAGATTCCTGGAAGTTACGACCAATCGCCATCACTTCGCCCACAGATTTCATCTGAGTGGTTAATACAGGCTCAGCTTGTGGGAATTTCTCGAAGTTGAAACGTGGAATCTTGGTCACAACATAGTCAATCGATGGTTCGAAAGATGCTGGAGTTACGCCGCCAGTGATGTCATTTTTCAATTCATCAAGGGTGTAACCCACTGCAAGTTTCGCCGCGATTTTTGCAATCGGGAAACCTGTTGCTTTAGAGGCAAGTGCAGATGAACGTGATACACGTGGGTTCATCTCGATCACAACCATACGGCCGTCTTTCGGATTAATACCGAACTGAACGTTCGAACCACCTGTTTCAACACCAATTTCACGAAGCACTGCAACCGACGCATTACGCATCAATTGATATTCTTTGTCTGTCAATGTTTGCGCAGGCGCAACCGTGATGGAGTCACCGGTGTGAACACCCATTGGATCAAAGTTTTCGATCGCACAGACGATGATACAGTTGTCGTTTTTGTCACGAACAACTTCCATCTCGTATTCTTTCCAGCCAATCAAAGATTCATCAATCAATAATTGATGGGTAGGAGAGAGGTCGAAACCACGTTCACAGATTTCAAGGAATTCTTCGCGGTTATAAGCGATACCACCGCCAGAACCACCCATCGTGAATGATGGACGAATGATGACAGGGAAACCGAAACCGGCTTGAATTGCTAAAGCTTCTTCCATTGTTTCAGCAATGGCAGCTTTTGGACATTCCAGACCAATTTTACGCATCGCGATGTCAAACAGTTTACGATCTTCTGCTTTTTCAATCGCGTCTTTTGATGCGCCAATCAGTTCAACATTATATTTTTCAAGAACGCCGTGCTCATCGAGTGCAAGGGCACAGTTCAATGCAGTTTGACCGCCCATGGTTGGAAGGACTGCATCTGGACGTTCTTTTTCAATGATTTGTGCAACAGTTTGCCAAGTGATTGGCTCAATATACGTTGCATCTGCCATTGAAGGGTCAGTCATAATGGTCGCTGGATTCGAGTTGACCAGAATAACGCGATAACCTTCTTCACGAAGCGCTTTACATGCTTGCGCTCCTGAATAGTCAAACTCACACGCCTGACCAATGACAATAGGACCAGCACCAATAATTAAGATGCTTTTAATATCCGTACGTTTAGGCATTATTCGCTCCTTAATTACTTCTTAGCGGCTTCGATAAGTTCGATGAAATGATCGAACAACGGCGCACAATCATGTGGACCAGGGCTGGCTTCAGGGTGACCCTGGAAGCTGAATGCTGGTTTGTCAGTACGATGAATACCTTGGTTTGTACCATCAAACAGTGAGCGATGTGTCACTTTCAAGTTTGCTGGTAAAGTACTCTCATCGACAGCAAAGCCGTGGTTTTGAGAAGTAATCATCACTGTACCGTTCTCAAGGTTCTGTACAGGATGGTTCGCGCCGTGGTGACCGTGATTCATTTTCATGGTCTTCGCACCTGAAGCAAGCGCTAAAATCTGATGACCTAAACAAATACCGAATACTGGTAGTGTTGTGGTTTCAACAATAGTTTTCACAGCTTCAATCGCATAGTCACATGCTGCCGGGTCACCAGGACCATTTGACAAGAACACGCCATCCGGATTTAAAGCGAGCACTTTTTCAGCAGGTGTTTGTGCAGGAACCACTGTCAATTTACAGCCACGGTCTGCAAGCATACGTAAGATGTTGGTTTTGACACCATAATCGTATGCAACCACATGATATTTTAATTCTGGTTGAGTGAAACCCTGACCTAAAGTCCAAGAACCTTCAGTCCATTCAAAACCCGTCGGATCACAGCATTCTTTCGCAAGATCGAGACCGTTTAAACCGCCGAATTCACGTGCTTTCGCAATAGCTTGTTCTTCTGTAATATTTTCGCCAGCAAGGATACAACCGTTTTGTGCACCTTTGTCACGAAGAATACGTGTCAATTTGCGGGTATCGATATCTGCGATGGCAACCACATTATGTTGCTCTAGGTATTCACTGAGTGATTGTTCAGAACGGAAGTTGCTGTGCAATAAAGGAAGATCGCGGATAATCAAACCATTCGCCCATACCTTATGGATGCGACCTGATTCAACGTCTTCACTATTACAGCCAGTATTTCCAATATGAGGATAAGTCAACGTCACAATTTGTTGTGCGTAGCTTGGGTCGGTCAAAATTTCTTGATAACCAGTCATGGCAGTGTTAAAAACGACTTCACCAGTCGTACTACCCGATGCACCGATAGACGTTCCTTTAAAGATCGTTCCATCTGCGAGGGCTAAAATGGCGGGGGTGCTCAAACCAAAGCTCCTGAACTAAGACCACAAAAATAAGGCTGTAAAAAAGCGAGAAGACATAAAAAAAGGCAGGCTGTCTTAAAAAAACATGCCCCTCCTTCCAGTCTGCTCGCTTGTAACTTAACAGCGCATTATACGCATGAGTGCGTGAAAAGTCTATGTGTTTTTATTTATTAAAATCAGGAATTACACGATTTCTTCTTTAAGACTGTCAGATCGCTGTCTATTGCCAAATCTATCATGTTGATATGATTATCATGAGATATTATGCAAATTGTCTAACAATTTTTTTAGTGTTTAAGAAGTGAGCGTTTTATTCTATACACAGCCAAAATTAACAATCAATAAAGAGGGGAATCCAGATGGCTGAGAATCAAACGACACCGGTTACGGCTGAAGAAGTGAAAGAAGCGATCGTTGAGAAAACAACGAAGGCAAAAGAAGTTGCTGCTGAAAAAACGGCTGAAGTAAAGAGCACTGTGGCTGAGAAAACTGCGAAAGCGAAAGAAGCGGTCGCAGAAAAAACGGCGAAGGCAAAAGAAGTGATTGCTGAAACCCAAGAACAGGCGAAAGAAGTCATCGCTGAAACTCAAGGTCAAGTCAAAGAAGCTTTGGCAGAAACTCAGGAAAAAATTGAGACTGAAGCAAAAGAGTTAAATCAAAATGTTCAAAACCAGTTTGCGCAAATCAAGCAGGATATTTTAGAGCGTATCGAAGTGATTAAAACTCAACTGAATTCATCGCAAGGTAACTTGCTTGAACTGAAAAATGCATTGAAAACTGAGCTGAATGCATTGATTGAAGATTTAAGTAAAGTGAGCAAAGAACTGAAAGATGACATTAGCCAGATTTCAGTAAAGCATAAAGATACCCTAGTCGGTAGTTTTAAGCGCACCAAAGAGCAAGCGGTTGAGGCATGGAACAAGGTTCGTGCCAGCTAATTGCCCATAGAATTAAAAAAAGCGAGAATTTTTCTCGCTTTTTTTATGCTTAACCTATTAAAACTGATGTAACCAGTCGCGCTTATTATGGAAATCGGCCTGAGGGCTACTGTGTTGCATTGCAAAATAATGCATACCTTGAGTGGTATTAAGCACAGCCGTTAAACCGATATAAAGATCACTCCATTTAAGTTGATGCTCGCGCATAAACTGGGAGAAATCCAGACTGACATTCAAGCCATAATGCGTGCGTTGTAAATGATTCAGTTCAATATCATAGGCAGCGACAGGCGGCATATCTTCAGGGAAGCGGTATTCTTCAAATTGATAGACTTGCCAAGCTTGAGAAGGGGAAAGGTTAATTTCTCGGTAGAAATCTTGATCTTTCACGCCTACAAAAATTTCAAAGCACGTCTGTTCCCATAAAAAATCATGACGTGGATGCGCCGTAACCTGATCTGGGTAAATCAAAAATTGATTTGGGTCACGAACCCAAAAACCAACATTCAAGGTTGCTGGTGTTTGTTGCTCAATCGCCCCAACGACCGTAATGGCACTAAAGCGATCAAAAGCGGATAGTTCATAACTCGCCATGCTAATTACTTATTACTTAAGTGAGCAAAACGAACTAAGTTAGACAGGTGCTGGTTTTGTTTCGCTGCTTTTTTATAGAGCAGAACAATCTTACCAATCTTTTGTACCGACTCGGCACCGGTTGCTTCTACAATCGCGTCAATGACGGCACCACGTGCATCACGGTCTTCACCCGCAATTTTCACTTTAATCAACTCGTGGTCGTTTAACGCACGATTTGTTTCTTCAATGACGTTTTCTGTAAGACCTTGGCTACCAATCATTACAACTGGATTAAGTGCATGACCGATTTGACGTAAACGTTTACGTTCATGGATAGATAAAGCCGCCATTAAAAATACCTGATTGGAAAAACGACCTAGTATAACTTGCATCCTGTTTCTAAGATAGATTCAGCAGACAGACACTTCAAACAAATATGTGAAAAATTGCTGAAATAACCAATTGGCGTGATCGGAAAAAATCTGTAAAAGTTCGTGTGAATGAAGTACATCCGTACTGTAATAGGCGGAATTTTCACGTACAATGACTCATCAGAAGTTTTTTGAAATTTAGTGAGTTATGGCGACACGCATTACCAATCAAAAATTGTCTAAAAGCAGTCGTGCATGGATGAGAGAGCATTTAGATGACCCTTTTGTAAAAAAAGCACAAAAGGAAGGTTATCGCGCACGTGCGGCGTATAAGTTACTTGAAATCCAAGAAAAATATAAAATGATCAAGCCCGGTATGACAGTGGTCGACTTGGGTGCGGCGCCAGGCAGTTGGTCTCAGATTGCAGGTAAACTGGTTGGCTCAAACGGTTTGGTGATTGCGTCAGATATTCTGGAAATGGATGCATTACCAGACGTGACCTTCCTGCAAGGCGACTTCCGTGAGGAAGAAGTTTTCGAAAAATTGTTAAATATTTTAAATGGACGTCAAGTAGACGTTGTAATTTCGGATATGGCCCCCAATACATCAGGTAATAGGGCTGTTGATCAACCGCGTCAGATTTACTTATGTGAACTGGCTTTGGATTTTGCTCAGAAAGTTCTCGGACCAAACGGACAGTTTGTTGTTAAAGTGTTCCAAGGTTCAGGATTTGACGAATTCCGCAAACAGGTGGTCGATAGTTTTGATGTATTAAAAACAGCCAAACCTGCGGCATCACGTGCTCGATCAAAAGAGGTTTTTTTGATTGGTCAAGGTCGTAAAAAGGCATTGCAATAAAAGTGTACTTGCCAAGTTGTTAAAAATTGTGCATTTTGTACCTTTTAAGTTTTTTGCAACGCAAATTCATTGCTGTTTTTGTGAAGGTCAGCCAAGATTAGGTATGATCAAATTAGATTGATATGGGAATAAAGCCTTGAGCGATTACTTCAAGAATGCCGTATTGTGGCTCATCATACTCGGTGTTCTGATTTTGATTTTTAGCAACGTCAGTGACCGCAATAAGCCTGCAGCGATGAAATATTCTGATTTCGTTGCAGCGGTGAATGCTGGGCAAATTAAACAAGTCACAATCGACGGTTTAAATATTAATGGTGAAAAAACCAATGGTTCTTCATTTGAGACGGTTCGTCCTCAAGTAGAAGACACTGAGTTGCTACCAAGCTTAAATAAACAGAATGTAGTGGTTGAGGGCACAGCACCGCAACGTCAAGGCATTTTGATGCAACTTCTCATTGCAAGTTTCCCGGTATTACTGATCATCCTGTTATTCATGTTCTTCATGCGTAATATGGGCGGTGGTGCTGGTGGTAAAAACGGTCCTATGAGCTTTGGTAAGTCAAAAGCGAAAATGTTATCTGAAGATCAGATCAAGTTAACATTCAGTGACGTCGCTGGCTGTGATGAAGCAAAACAAGAAGTGGTTGAAATCGTTGATTTCTTAAAAGACCCAGCCAAATTTAAACGCCTTGGTGCAACCATTCCACGTGGTGTACTCATGGTGGGTCCTCCAGGTACGGGTAAAACATTATTGGCGAAAGCCATTGCCGGTGAAGCTAAGGTTCCATTCTTTAGTATCTCGGGTTCTGACTTCGTTGAAATGTTTGTCGGTGTCGGTGCTTCTCGTGTTCGTGACATGTTTGAACAAGCGAAACGCCATGCGCCATGTATCATCTTTATTGATGAGATTGATGCAGTCGGTCGTCATCGTGGTTCGGGTACAGGCGGTGGTCATGATGAGCGTGAACAAACCTTGAACCAGATGCTTGTCGAGATGGACGGTTTTGAAGGCAATGAAGGTGTGATCGTGATTGCTGCGACCAACCGTGTAGACGTATTGGATAAAGCCTTGCTTCGTCCAGGTCGTTTTGACCGTCAAGTGATGGTGGGCTTGCCAGACATTCGTGGTCGTGAGCAGATCCTGAACGTTCACTTGAAGAAACTTCCTTCGGTGACAGGTGTGGATCTTAAAGTGCTTGCACGTGGTACACCGGGCTTCTCGGGTGCGCAATTAGCAAACTTGGTCAATGAAGCTGCATTGTTTGCTGCTCGCCGTAATAAAAACACGGTCGATATGCATGACTTTGAAGATGCCAAAGACAAGATCTATATGGGGCCTGAACGTAAATCGATGGTGATTCGTGAAGAAGAACGTCGTGCTACGGCTTACCATGAAGCAGGGCATGCGATTGTTGCCGAGATGCTACCGGGTACCGACCCTGTGCATAAAGTAACGATCATGCCACGCGGTTGGGCATTAGGTGTGACCTGGCAGTTGCCGGAGCAAGATCAGACTAGTCACTATAAAGACAAGATGTTGAATGAACTTTCAATCTTGTTTGGCGGTCGTATTGCTGAAGAAGTGTTTATTAACCAAATGTCGACAGGTGCATCTAACGACTTTGAACGTGCAACCAAAATGGCGCGTGCAATGGTGACCAAATATGGTATGTCAGATAAGCTTGGTGTCATGGTTTATGAAGATGAAAACCAGAACGGTTTCTTCGGTAATGTCGGTAGTCGTACTATTTCTGAAGCGACTCAGCAAAAGGTTGATGAAGAAGTACGTCGTATTTTGGATGAGCAATATAAAGTTGCACGCGAGATCTTGGAAAATAACAAAGATATCGCACATGCAATGGTGAAAGCGTTGATGGATTGGGAAACAATCGATCGTGACCAGATCCGTGACATCATGGAAGGTCGTGAGCCGCAACCCCCTAAAGTTTATGTTGCTGATAATCCAGTGGCTGCATTTGAACCGCCGAAAGATGGTCCATCTACACCACCACCTTTACCAGCAATGGGCTAATCAAAGATTAGATAAAAAGAGCGGCTTCGGTCGCTCTTTTTTTGTCTGCATTTTGCGCCAAACTGAAAATAAATCAGCAACGCAGCATCAGCTGTGTTGTTAAAATAAGCCTGTTAAAGTGCGAAGAGTTTTGATAATGCAGTTGATGCCATTACCCCAAAGTCAATTATCCTGTGGTCGTTTTCGATTAGACCTTTCACAACCTCAGGTGATGGGAATCTTGAATGTGACCCCGGATTCGTTTAGTGATGGGGGGCAGCATCATCAGAAAGATCAGGCGATTCAACATGCTTTACAGATGATTGAAGATGGGGCAAGCATTATTGATATTGGGGGCGAATCTACCCGCCCCAATGCATCACCTGTGGCGCTGGAGGAAGAACTTCGCCGTGTGATTCCTGTCGTTGAAGCATTATCCAAATATGATGTGATCATGTCGATTGATACCAGTCAGCCTGAAGTCATGCATGCTGCCGTCCAAGCCGGTGCGCATATCTGGAATGATGTACGTGCCTTAACTCGCCCTCAAGCCTTAGAAACTGCAGCCGAGTTAAATATTCCTGTGGTGTTGATGCATATGCGGGGTGAACCCACCAATATGAATCAGCTGGATCAGTATGATGATGTGACTGAAGAGGTCATTCAGGAATTACAACAACGTCTGGATCAGGCCATTGCGGTTGGCGTTAAGCCGGAAAATATTATTATCGATCCTGGTTTTGGTTTTGCCAAAAATGCCCAGCAAAATTTCCAATTGCTCAATGAATTCTGGAAACTAAACCGAATGGGCTATCCAATTTTATCGGGCTTGTCACGGAAACGTTTTATTGGTGAAGCTTTAAATGGTGTCCCAGCCCAAGAACGTGCGGTGGGGAGTGTGACAGGACATCTTTTAAGTATTCAGCAAGGGGCAAGTATTGTTCGGGCACACGATGTTAAAGCCACGAGCGATGCGATCAAGGTCTGGAAAATGATGCAGGCTTAAAAGTGGCTGAGATGTCAGTAGAGCTTCAGGGCTCTATTGACTTGCTTGGCCAGATTACATATAACAAGATTATAAAATAAGCAAAGTGATATTAAAAATGGAAAATAAAACAATTACATATAAAAGTTTATGGGTGTTTGCACTCATTTTAAGTCTTGGATTCATTATTTCTGCAGGGGTTATGGGCTATGCCCTGAAACAGTTTAATAGCACTAAAAATTCAATTACAGTCAAGGGCCTGGCTGAAAAACCGATTCAGGCTGATTCAGCACGTTGGGAGATTCATCTCCAAAGTAGCCATACATCGGACACGATTCCACAGGCCTATCAATTACTTGATCAGCAAATGAAAGCCTTACAGGCGTTCTTTGTAGAACATGGTTTTAAAGCGGCGGATATGCAACTCGGAAATAAAAGTTCACAACCCTATTATGAAGAAGTGAATCTGGGGGAGGGGCGAATCAATCGAGAGTTTAAAGGCTATACCGCTTTACAGAATTTGGTGATTAATAGCCGCGATATCAAGAAGATTGAACAGGCTGCCAAAGATGCATATCTACTGGATGAAAAGGGCATTGCGATTGAGCAGAAACCTGAATATTTGGTATCAAATTTAGAAGAAATCAAAATGTCGCTGATTGCCAATGCCACCAAAAATGCCTATAGCCGCGCCAACGAGTTTGCCAAAGTGGGTGGTGTAAAGGTCGGAATGATGCGTTCTGCCAGTCAAGGGGCATTTTATATCTTGCCAGAAAGTGGCTCGGATGATGATAGTGATTATGGCGGTGCTTATGACAAGGCCACCATTAATAAAATTGCCCGTGTGGTGGTGACCATCAATTATGCGATTGATTAGGATAACGGTTTAGCTGATTGATCAGCCATGCTGGAAAAATACATTCGAATACGGTGTATCTTTCTTTTTTTGCATACAATTCTTTGTATCGTGACTGTATTTGAAAAAATGAAATAAATTGGGGAAGTGAATAATGCATCAATCAACAAAAATTTTAACCCTGAGTTTGCTTAGTTGCATGATCATGGCATGCAGTACACCTGTTAAACAGTACGATCAGGTTGCAGTTGAAACTGCGATGCCTGTCGCACCCTCACCAATGAGTCAGTCCAATCAGGGATTGATTAAAGCACGCAAGATGATCGCACCAGCATCTTATATTGCCGTGATGCCAACCATGGAAAGACCGCGCTTGGAGCAGAACACTGAAAAATATCAAAATAATGAAGTCAATCCAGTACATCGTGTTGCGGATCAAGCTGTTTCAACGTTTAGTATTGATGTAGATACAGGTAGTTATAGCAATACCCGTCGTTTTTTAAATGATGGGCGATTACCGCCTATTGATGCCGTTCGTGCCGAGGAGATGATTAATTATTTTGATTATCAGTACCCGCAGCCAAATAGCATTCATCCTTTTTCTGTCACCGCCGAAACCGTTGATTCACCATGGAAACAAAATGCCAAGCTGATCAAGATTGGCATTCAGGCCAAAGACCTGAGCACCAAACAACTGCCACCTGCCAATCTGGTCTTTTTGGTCGATGTCTCCGGCAGTATGGATGCAGCTGACAAACTGCCTCTGGTAAAACAGACTTTGCGTTTACTCACCGAGCAACTTCGAGCACAGGATAAGGTTACCATCATTACTTATGCGAGCGGTGAAAAACTGGTACTGGAACCGACCGCAGGCAATCAAAAAGACAAGATCCTGGCCGTGATTAATGCCTTGCAGGCAGGCGGGGCAACCGCAGGTGAACAAGCCATCCAGTTGGCCTATCAGCAGGCTGAAAAAGCGTTTGTGAAAAATGGCATTAACCGTATTCTGCTGGCGACAGATGGGGACTTTAATGTCGGTATTACCGATTTTAGTACCTTGAAAGGCATGGTGGCAGAGAAACGTAAAAGCGGTATTTCATTAACGACATTAGGTTTTGGTACTGGGAATTACAATGAGCAGTTAATGGAGCAGCTGGCGGATGCAGGCGATGGCAATTACAGCTATATTGATAATAAAAATGAAGCAAAAAAAGTGGTACAGCGTCAGCTTTCATCGACCCTTGCAACTGTTGCTCAGGATGTCAAAATTCAGGTCGAATTTAATCCTGCAACGGTGAAAGAATATCGTTTGGTCGGTTATGAAAACCGGATGTTGAAGCAGGAAGATTTTAACAATGACCAGGTCGATGCTGGGGATATTGGAGCGGGACATAATGTCACCGCGATTTATGAAATCATTCCAGTGGGTCAACAAGGCTGGCTCAATGATTCACGTTATCAGGCCGCGGCAAAAACTGACACAGCCAAAAAGTCAGAATATGCTTTTGTAAACTTGCGCTATAAATTACCAAATCAAGAGAAAAGTATTTTATTGAGTCAAGCGGTGAAGGCGGAAAGCAGACCTTTGGTTCAAGCCAATAACGATACCCGTTTTGCGATTGCTGTGGCCTCTTATGCCCAGCAGTTAAAAGGTGGACAGTACAATGGCGCAATGGGATGGGATCAGATTATTCAGCTTGCACAGCAATCAGCGCAACCCGATCCTTATCAAATGCGGGAAGAGTTTGTGGAGCTTGCAAAGATTGCCAAAAGCTTAAGTGCTAAAAAAGAGTAAACATGATTAAAAAAAAGCGGTCGGAAAACCGCTTTTTTTATGTCTAAATATCGTGATTTTGGTTAGATTATGTTATAAGCATGGCGTTTTATTGGCATATTATTTTTTATGTTCGAAGATTTACTCCTCCCCATGTTTGACGATGAATATTATCCCGATATTCTCGTGGCTGAAGTCAGGCAGCACATTCTCCAGTTCTCAAAAAAAGTGAGCCGTAGCGGTTTGTCTGAAACGGAAATCTATCGTTTTGCGCATCAGACCATGATCGCAATTAACGAAATGAAGCCGCAATTTGAAGACCTGGATTCCAGTTTAGATGACACTGCCGCAGATTATATTGCTGAAGCCATGATGATGGTGGTGCAAGAGGTCGGTTATCTGGATATCGAAATGGAAGAATTGATTGCCAATCGAGAGTGGTAGGATTCACTCTCGCTGGTTTTTTATAAAAATAAATATTATTTCGAAGCGCTCTCACCCCAAAATTTAGGTAAAACAATGTGCCCTGAAATCCATGCTTCAATTTTAGGCTGTTTTATTTTTTGATAGTAGATGCTCTGTGTATTGATGAGTAAGCCCAGTGTATCGCCTTGATTCAATCGCCCATTCATACTTGGCAATTCAATGGTTAAATGCGGTTCATCCAGCTGGGTTATGCCTTGGGTAATCTGGTCATAAGTTAGTTTCCTACCGACATTGAACGGCGCAGTCTGATCATTTAAAACCTCATATTTCCCTGTGATTTTGGATTTAATCGCAACAGAGATAAATAAGGTCGGATCTACTTTAGATGGTGTTTCTACCTGTAACGACAGCCGTGGGGCACCCGTGATATAACTGCGTTGGGTGGCGGTATGGATAGGAACAAAGACCGCTTGAGTTGCAGTCGGTGCGATCCGGGTTTTATTCAGATGATAGGACTGAGTTGGATTCAGGTCATTTAAGCTCGTGACAGGACTTTGATCCACACATAACTCCGGTAAGTTGATCGCTGGCGTTTGGTCCTTGAGCTTCTGGTTGAACCAGTCCAAGATGGTATCTTGCAGATTATATTTTTGCTGGTTGCCACAACTCACAGTTTTGCCAATATACCAGAAGGGCGTGTTGCCGCGAGGCGAATGCTGGGCAAAAGGCTGTAAATGTCCGCCCTGTACTCCAAACAAATGGACGTCATGCTGAGCATGCTGAATACATTGGGCTGCTTTTACTCCTTCATTAAAGGGAAACAAGATATCTCTAAAACCCTGAATAATCAGTGCATCCGCTTGAGGTGCCTGTGCATGGTCACAAAACCAGCTGGCTTGATGAGTTTTTAAAAAATCATAGGTGGAGGTTTTCAGTTGACCTTGTTGCGTTTCAAGATAGGCCTGTTTTAATTCGGGATCAAACTTATTCCAGTTCCACCAATCGCCAATCAGGTTGAGAAAACCGATCCAGTTACTTTTGGGTACTCCATTTGGCGCAAGGCTATTGACGATGTCATACCAGGTTGTGATGGGAACGATAGCCTGTAAACGGGGATCACGCGCGGAAGCGATGTATTGTACGCCACCTGCATAAGACTCACCGATCATGCCTGTTCGCACGCCATGTTGATTTGTTGCCAGTTGCGGCAGGTTTTTTTCTGCCCAGTTCATCAGGGTGATGACGTCTTGAGCTTCTTTCTCTGGATCAGTCAGGCGGATTTTTCCTTGGCTATCACCGTGACCACGCTGGTCATAACTCACGACCCAGTAGCCCTTCTGCCAGGCCGTTTTCGCGACTTGTCCGGTAGGTAACAGGAAACCATACAAACTCAGTTCCGGACGTTTCATCCGGGAGAGACCAAAGCCATGCGTATGTAAAATTAAAGGCGCAGTCTGGCCTAGTTTTAAATGCGGTTGATACACCGTAAAGGCCAGTACAGTTCCATCAGGTGCCGTTGTTTTCGCCTGATAATAGCGCTGTTTTAGCTCGATGCTTTTGCCTTTAACCGATGTTGATTGCGAAGTGGCATGTACACACCCTTGCAACACAAACAACAAACCGAAGCAGAGCCAGAAGACGTAAGAACGCATAGATTATTTCATCCTTGAACAAATCTTTGAGAAATCACGAGGTGATCGGGATAGTTTACTGTGGCTTGTTGGCCGATACTATTATTGACAGGTCCTGTTGACTGACCTGTCAGTTTTAAAACCTTATCTATACCTTATTTTCTACGGTAAGCGTAAAGAAATAAGCCGAAGCATAGAAAAATAAGTCCAATGATCAGATGTGAGCTTAATGCTTCATTGTTAAACCATATTCCCCAGCCAGTCGCAAGGACGGGTGTTAATATGGTAATCAGCATGACCGTGGTCGGGTTCAGTTTCTGGATCAGGTGGAAGTAACAAATCATGGCCAGCACTGACGAAAATAATGCGCTATATAACAAGGCCAGACCTGTTTGCAGGCTTGGCAACTGGGTCGGTGCTTGGCTGAGGAAAAAGGGTAATAAACACAGGTAGCCGAACCACGAAACAAGCGTTGAGCCTGTGGTTTGAATAATGGGATGGATCCCGGCACCAATTTGTGCAACGGCAAACATGGAAAATACGTACAGCAGCACTGCAATAATTTCATAGATGACCCCAAGCCTATCTAGCTGGAGGTGCGTTGCGCCAAGACCTAAGGTGAGCGAAAGTCCGAAAACTGCCAGGATGAGTCCATACCATTGGCGTTTTAAAAAGTGTTCGCGTTTGAGGATAAACACGGCAATCAGTCCCGACCATAACGGTGCGGTCCCATAAATAATCGAGATCATGCCGGAAGAGACGCGGGTTGCACCCATATAACAAAATGTCATGGAGCCGAACAGCCCAAGCGCACCGGCACAATAACTGAGTATGGCAGTCTTGTTGATGGTCAGTTTCAAGCGAAAATAAAGCAGGCACAGTAAGGCCAGTGGAATGGCGATACTGAATCGCAAGAATAATCCCCAAGCCCAGTGAATTTCATGTACTGTCCAGACCGCAGCTAAAGGTGTAAATGACCAGATCAGTACCACGGCGATGAATTGACCGACTGTAGCAAGGCGAGGGGAAACAGGGGCTACAGCCGGTTGTAGCTGTGGTATGGAGAGAGCATTCTTTTCGGGCAACTGGGTCATGACATGATTCCTGTAATAACAACGGTGAAATTAAGACAATAAAAAAGGTCGCTCATGAGGCGACCTGTGGATTCAACTGATGTTTAAAGTTTCATCATCTGAAATATATCAAGTCCCCTCGCGGTAACGCGTAGACACGTCGCCATGCCGCATAGACAGAAATGTCATGCGCAATCGCATTTGGACGTGAACAGGAAGCTTGAGGGTTCAACATATAAAAAATTCGAAACTGATTCTGATCTTTTATAGCATAGGGGATGTTTGAAAAATAGCCATTTTCTCAAATGAAGATAAAAATATAGATAAAGTAAATCAACAATTGGGCATTGCTAAAATTGCAGATTTTTCCATAATGTTGCCAACAAATTCTGAAAGAAGTTTGCTCTTGTCTGCCTTTGAAATTTTTGCGGTCGTGATCAGTCTGATTGGTGTGACCTTAACCATTCGACGCAACATGTGGTGCTGGTGGTTTAATTTTCTGGCGTGCAGTTTATACGCCTATTTTTTCTTTGGCCTCCGCTTATATGGTGAAACACTGCTGCAATTTTTCTTTATTGCGATGAATGTGTATGGATTCTATTACTGGCTGAAAGGCAAACGACAGGACCATGAGATCCGGATTGAACCGATTGCCAAAACTCGGGTATTGGCGCAAATGGGGATGGCCGTTCTTTTTGGTCTGCTGTTTGGCTTGATTCTTAAACATTTTACTGATGCTGCGGTACCGATGCTGGATTCGCAATTGGTGGCATTCAGCTTATTGGCAACCTACTGGACCAGTCGAAAGCATATTGCCACGTGGATTCTGTGGATTTTTGTCAATATCATCTATGTGGGCATGTTTATCTACAAAGAAGTTTTCCTGACCGCAGGGCTCTATGCCGCCTTTGTTGGGCTGGCTGCTTATGGCTGGTGGCAATGGCAACAGGTCAAGCAAAAACAGCATAGCCATGCATAAATAAGGGCAGCTCAAACTGCCCTTAAATTTGAAACAAGACTTATTTTGCCGTGGCTTGATAACTTTGTACTGCCTGACGCCCCAATGCTGGATCATCGGTAAAGATACCATCTACACCTGCTTTGAAATAAAGCTGCATTTCCTTGATTGAACCTGCGGCACAACGTTCCGCTTCTTTGGCTTTACCTGCGCTACATTTTAAGCTGGCTGGCAGGAAGTTATTTTCAGGCCGGAAGGTATATGGATGCACCTTTAGACCCGCCTGATGGGCATCTTTAACAAAGGAGGTGGTTTCCGTCATGTCGTCATTTTTAAAGACATAGACTTTCCATGGGCCGACGCCATTGGCATATTTTGCAACCTCTTTAAGACCGCTCGCCGTGGCTAAATCTGCATAGGTTTTCGGATTGTTTTCAGCTACATAATCAGCAGGTTTGGTATCGGGCGCATCATAAAGCTGGATCAGTTGGGCATGTTTGACACTTTTGTGCAGATCAAGCTGGTTCTTTAAGTATTTCAAATTGCCGACTTCAAAAGACTGTAAATAGATTGGTGCAATATCGCGGGTGTATTGATATTGAGATAAGGTTTTCAGCAGGCTATCTTCCATGGCAAGATTCTGCTTCTGGAAATAGGTAGGATGTTTGGTTTCGATATAAAGACCGATGATTTTGCCAGTTTTCTTATAATGTGCTTCGGCCAATTCGATAATTTGCGCTAAGGTCGGAATTGGATAGAGATCATTGTATTTTTGATTGTCTGGTCGATATTGGGGAATGCGCTCACGTGCTTTCAGTTGTTGTAATTCGTTTAAAGTAAAGTCTTCAGTAAACCAACCTTGCAAAGTCACGCCATCAATCACCTTGGTTTTTTTACGATCGGCAAATTGTGGCAAGGTCGAAACATTGGTGGTGCCGCCAATTTCATTTTCATGACGAGCGACCAGAACGCCATCCTGAGTTGAAACCAGATCCGGCTCAATAAAGTCGGCGCCGTCGTCAATCGCCTTTTGATACGATGCAAGCGTGTGTTCTGGGCGAAGTGCACTGGCTCCTCGATGTCCCACCACCAGAATTTTTGGACCCTGATTATTCGGTTGTTTGATATTGTTTTGATCATTGTTGTCATCATTGCAACCAGCAAGGCTGATCAGGCTCAGACAAAGAACTGCTTTTTTAAACATAGATAAGCTCATGTGTTTTTTATTCAAGCCGCTAGTTTGAGCGTTGAAGTTATCAAACACATGACAGGGAGATGATGGTTTTATGAAAATATCGAGAATTTTAAAAAGCAGCCATACTCATAAAAATCCAGTGAAAAGCAGCCCTCCGTACTGGATTAAAGCAACATATGATTACAAGTTGTTTTTCCAGTAAGGCCAGTTAGCTTCCGGTGTGAAATGATAATTATCATCTAGCCAATAGGTTTGAGAGGGCGAGGATTTGTCCTTGAGCCCCATAATCCGCATCAGATTATTATCCAGTTCAGCCGTATTCAAGATTTTTTCTTTATCTACGCCTGTGCTGTGTAAGCGATCTGACCACATGATCACAGGCACTTGATAACCCGCTTGGGTATTGGGACTATGACCGGCATAATCAATTTCATGTCCGACTTCATTGCCATGATCGGAAACCACGGTAAACGATCTAAAATCAGGTACTGCATCTGCTCTTAAATCATTTAGGAATTTACTGAGCAGAGAATCTTCATATAAGACCGCATTATCATAATCGTTGCGCAATGAACGAATCCACGGATCAATGTCCCGATTTTTGAGATCGGTTTCGACAGCATCATTACTATTACTCGTGAAACGATTAAATGCCGCTGGATAGCGTTCTTTATAGTTTGGATGAGCACCGATCAGGTGGAGAATAATCAGTTTTTTCGGTTCAGGATCTGCTAGTGCCAGTTGATAATCTGGAATGAGTGATTCATCTAGAGAAGTACTACTCCGACCCGAGCGTTTATTTTTATAGACTGCTTTATCGGCATAAGAACCGAATAACGAAGATAAGTAAGTATCGTCCTGATTACTGAGCCAGTAAATTTTATATCCCGCTGCCCGTGCATAGGCCAATATACTTTCAGGTGAATATTGATCATGTTCTGAAGCTGGGCTTTCGGTTAACAGAACGCGTAATGCATTGATTGTAGACGGTGAAGGAGAGAAAGCATGACAAAACACCTTGATGTCATCAAGCTGTTTTGTCAGTTCAGGCGTGGTATTCCGTGGGTAGCCGCAGATCCCCAGATTTAAACTGGTTAGACTTTCTGAGAGGACCAGTACATGCGTCTGCTTGCCTTTTGCCTGTTCTGTTAGTACCAGATTCTGCCTTGCACTTTTGTCCCATTGCAAATGGACATTTTTGTGCTGTTTAATTCGATCTTTAAAGTCTTGAATTTTAGCCTGATAGTCAGTCCAGAATACAATCGGATGTACCTTGCGTGACGGTTTCATCAGATAACTGGTGGTGGCCAGCAAGATTAGAAAAATGATACAGCCCCGATAAATTCGGCTGTGCCAGAGTCGGCTAAAATGAATCGGTTTAACCAGTTTAAACACGGTAATACTATATAAGATGACCAAGGCGAATAGGCCGGCTGCCACAGTGAGCATGGTCGCGAGATGAAGCTGGAAAAACTCTAGACTCTCTTGGCGATTAGTATTGGCAAGCGCCTCAATAATGAAATAGGCCTCATTATCACTATTGAATAACAGCCAGGTGCTTGACCGTAATAGCGCATCTAACCAGGCCAAAAACCACCAGATAATCGCAAGGATGTACCAATAGATTTTCTGCCGTGTAATCGCCAGATAAATAAATAGCACACCGGGCAATGATAAACAGCCAAGTCTTAAACCATCAGATAAATTACCGACTGCAATCAGTAAGCCGCCTGTGATCAAGGCGGGTAGCAAGATCAACAGCAGAATATTCAAGTTTTTTAAGCTGGCCTTCATATATGCCTAATACAGTATGGGGAGGGGAGATAAACTAAGCGTGCTAATATCTGTTTAAGTCAGCAAAGTGTCAATTCAAAATTGTGATGTATATGATTATAAAGTAAATTAATTTTTTTTTGATTTTGCCAGCGTGTTGCAGTATGAAAGATTTAAGCAGGAAAAAATAAGAGGCCAGGGAAAAATGTGCTTAAATAAGTAGCATTTAAATCACATAAACTCCATGTTTTCTCCTTAAATTAAGTTTAACTAAAAAGTTATGTTAATGAAAGTTGATTTGAATGCAAGAGTGAGCAATCATTGAACAATTATGTTGTAGTAAAAATATCCTATTAAATATTGACTGTTTCACCAAGGAAATGAACAGCCATGTTATCTAAATTTTTTATTCACCGCCCTATTTTTGCAACTGTTTTAGCAATGATTGTCATGGCGGTGGGGCTGTTTTCGATTTTAACTTTACCGGTTGAACGTTATCCGGATATTGCACCTCCTCGAATTACCGTTGCGGCTAACTATAGTGGTGCAGATGCGCAAGCAGTGGAAGATAGTGTAACCCAGGTGCTGGAACAACAAATTAAGGGCATTGATCATTTACTCTATTTCAACTCCAGCAGTGATGCCAGTGGTAATAGCCGTATCAGTTTGTTCTTCGAACAGGGTACCGATCCTGATCAGGCGCAGGTTCAGGTCCAAAATGCAATTAATGGGGCAATCAATCGTTTACCTGAGGATGTACAACGGCAAGGCGTCAACGTCCGTAAATCATTAAGTGATTCCTTTATGGTGATTGGTCTGGGCGACAAGTCCGGCCGATCGACCAATCTGGATATTTCCGATTATCTGACTAACAATTTTGAATTAAATCTCAGCCGGATTGAAGGGATTGGTGAAGTCAGTGTCTTTGGTTCGCAATATGCCATGCGCATCTGGTTAGATCCGCAACGACTTGAACGCTATCAGCTTCAAGTGAGTGATGTCCGTTCTGCAATTGAAAACCAGAATACACAAGTGGCTGCTGGTGCGATTGGAGATTTACCAGCAGCGAGAGATCAATATCTGAATGCCAAAGTTACTTCAGGATCATTATTACGCACCCCCGAACAGTTTGAAAATATTATCGTGAAAGCCAATGCTGACGGCAGTTTTGTTTATTTAAAGGATGTCGCCCGAGTGGAGGTGGGTGCTGAAAACTATCAGGTCTTTAACCGCTTAAATGGTTATCCTGCTTCGGGGCTGTCCTTGTCACTCACGGTTGGTGCGAACGTGATGCAAGTGGCCGATGCAGTGTATAAAGAAGTTGAACGTTTAGAGAAGTCCTTGCCGGAAGGCTATTTTGTGGTGTATCCACGGGATGATACCCCATTTGTAAAAGAGTCGATGTCACAGGTGGTATCTACCCTGATCGAAGCGATTGGTCTGGTGGTACTGGTGATGTTCATCTTCCTGCAAAACTGGCGTGCCACCTTGATCCCCGCAATCACCGTTCCTGTGGTGATCCTGGGAACCTTTGCGGTACTGGCTGTGTTAGGCATGAGTATTAATACCCTGACCTTATTTGCCATGGTGCTGGCGATTGGATTGCTGGTTGATGATGCGATTGTGGTGGTTGAGAATGTTGAACGTCTCATGCACGAACAACAACTCAGTGCCAAACAGGCGTCGATTCAATCGATGCAGGAAATCAGTGGGGCCTTGGTCGGCATCACTTTGGTCCTGACCGCCGTTTTTATTCCGATGTCCTTTTTTAGTGGTGCGACAGGCATTATTTATCGACAGTTCTCCATTACCCTCGTAGTTGCGATGGGGCTGTCCTTACTGGTGGCTTTGATTCTGACCCCGGCTTTATGTGCCATTTTGCTTAAACCGCAATACAAACAAGCAGGTTGGGCAGTCAAGTTTAATCAGGGACTCGACTCGATTAAAACACGCTATTTGAATGTGTCTAACAAGGTGATCAGTTTAAAAAGCCTTTCCCTGATTGGCATTGCTCTCCTGATTGGGATTTTTGCCTGGGTTTATCGCGAATTGCCTAGCAGCTTTCTACCTCAGGAAGATCAGGGCCTATTAGGAGTACAATTCCGTTTACCGGAAGGCACACCGATGAGCAAAACTGAAGAAGTTGGCAAACAGATTTCCGATTATTTTCTGGAACATGAGAAGGCCAATTTAACTGGCGTGATGGTAATTCATGGGCGCAATTTTTCAGGAACTGGACAAAATCTTGGGCAGGCCTTTGTTTCTCTTAAACATTGGGATGATCGAAAAGGTGTGGAAAACAGTGCCCAGCAAATTCGCGCGCGAGCAATGAAATATTTTTCCAAGAATAATCAGGCCCGTATTATGGTGTTAATGCCTTCGGTGATTCGCGGATTAGGTAACTCGGATAAGATTGATTTCTGGTTACAGGATACCCGGGGACTCGGCCAAAAAAGCTTGCTGGATTCTTTTAAGAGCTTACAGCAACAGGGTAATGCACTGGATTCGGTCGAAAATCTGGATAAAAAGGGCAATGATGATCAGGCGGTACTGAATATCAAAATTGACTATAAAGCGGCGATGATACATGGGCTTAACGTCAGCGAGATCAATCGCACCTTATCGACCGCCTGGAGTGGCAGTTATATCAATGATTTTATTGATCGTGGCCGGATCAAGCGCGTGTATTTACAAGGTGATGCACCCTATCGCTCTAAACCGGAAGACCTCAATTACTGGTATGTGAAGAATGCCAATGGACAAATGGTACCATTTTCGCAATTTAGCCAGATTGATTGGCAGGGCGCACCGCCAATGCTGGAACGCTTTATGGGCTATCCAGCAATCAGTCTAGAAGCGGATGCCGCGAGTGGCTTTAGTAGCGGACAAGGAATGCAGGCCATTCAGGGACTGGTCGATAAAATGCCTGATGTTGGGCTGGCCTGGAGTGGACTGTCTTATCAGGAACAGAAATCCAGTAATCAGGCGATCTGGCTGTATCTCATTTCGATTGCCTTTATTTTCCTCTGCCTTGCAGCCCTATATGAAAGCTGGTCAATTCCTTCGGTGGTGATGGCTGCGATTCCTTTAGGGGTCGGCGGAACGATTTTATTCAGTTACCTGTTCGGATTCGCCAACGATATTTATTTCCAGATTGCTTTGCTTACCACCATTGGCTTGTCCTGTAAAAATGCCATTTTAATGGTTGAGTTTGCAGCCAGCCTGCAACAACAGGGCCAAACCGCACTGCACGCCGCATTACATGCAGCAGGATTGCGTTTACGCCCAATCTTGATGACTTCTATTGCTTTTGGTGCAGGGGTTATTCCCCTGATGTTTTCAAGTGGAGCAGGTGCTTTAAGCAGACAAGCCATTGGTTATAGTGTGTTTGGCGGTGTGGTATTCGGGACCATTCTGGTACTGATCTTCATTCCGTTTATGTATGTTTTGGTAAGAACAGTATTCAAGCCTAAACAGAATGTTGAACCTGCTTAATGACATTGTTTTACATCAGCATAAAAATGAACAATTGCTGGCTCAACATGAGACAGCAATTGTTCATTTTTGTTGAGTAAGTTGAGAATATTAAAAAAAATTTGTAGTATTGCCGTGCCGTATAAACGGTCTAATGAGGTTTGATTGCCTAAATGGACACGCAGAGTTGTAATTTTTCCCAGATTACACATTTTTATATTCATCAAAATCTGCATGAAGCTTTCTATTTAGCAGTAAATCAATAGGCTGCTTGTAGTTCTTCATTGCAGAACATTTGTAGTGAAGAGGCTAACATGAGCTACAATAATTTTTTATATTTACTAAGCGACGCACTTAAAAATAAGCATATTGAACTTGCACTCGCATCCGTACAGACCTTTCGGGCTGTGGATCTTGCCGATGTTTTGACCCAGCTCTCTGTAGAGCAAAGCCAATTGCTGCTCACCCACTTACCCGAGCGTGCCTACGTTTTCTCCTATCTTCCTCCCCATGAACAGGTCAAACTGGCCAAAGCGATGCCTAGACATATTCTGGCTGAAATTATTGGAGAGATGTCTTCGGATAAGCGCGCCGATGTGTTTAAGTGTCTGGATCAGGAGCAGCAGAATGCGTTACTGCCTGCCTTAGCACAGGCTGAAAGGGAAGATATTCGCCAGCTTTCTGCTTATCTGGAAGGAACAGCGGGGGCAATCATGAGTTCTGAATACGCCACGCTCAAACCTGATATCACAGTGAAAGATGCGATTAAAATGTTGCGTCTGGAAGCACCCGATACTGAAACCATCTATTTTGCTTATGTGCTGGATCAGGCGCGAAAAATCCTGGGCGTTTTATCCCTGAAACAATTAATTCTGGCGGCTGAAGAACAGAATATTAATGAGTTGATGGAAACCAACGTCCTGACCGCGTATGTCGATACCGATCAGGATGAGGTCGCCAAAACCATTGCCCGTTATGATCTATTGGCATTGCCGATTATTGACCACCATGACATGATGGTCGGGATCGTGACCTATGATGATGCGATGGATGTTGCTAGTGAAGAGGCCACCGAAGATTTCTTAAAAGTCGGAGCCGTGGATGCATCGTCCAAACTCAGCATTAAATCTGCACCAATTCTGCAGCTCTACCAGAAACGGGTGTTCTGGCTGGTTTTCTTGGTATTCGGAAGTCTATTGTCTGGGATCGGAATTGCGCATTATGAAGATGTAATTGCGCAGAATCTGGTGCTGGTCTTCTTCTTGCCATTGCTGGTAGGCAGTGGCGGGAATGCGGGTTCGCAATCTTCAACACTAATGGTCCGTGCTTTGGCGACAGGAGATGTTCAGTTTAAAGACTGGTTCTCGCTACTGGGGCGGGAAAGTCTGGTGGCCCTGTGCCTGGGTGGTACCATGGCGGTGGCTGTTTCGCTACTGGGCTATTTCCGTGGTGACGAAATGGTGGCCCTAGTCCTGGCCTTAAGTATGATGGGGATTGTATTGATGGGCTGTCTGATCGGGATGAGTTTGCCTTTTATTTTAAATAAGGCCGGGCTTGATCCTGCCAGTGCATCCGCACCGCTGGTTACTTCGATTTGTGATGCCACCGGGGTGATCGTTTATTTATTTATCGCCTCCATGATTTTATTCTAGGCTGTAATCATAATTGTACCGACAAAACCTAAAAACTACTTTATTCTCAAGGATAAACATCGTTTTTAGGTTGAGCGGATGACTGATTACCCAGAACAAAAAAAACTAACTCAGCAGCAAGCGATTGCGGTCGAGCGTGATTTGGCCAAATTTGCCAATACTATGGACAGCTTGGTTCGCATACCGTTTACCAAGCAGGGTGTTGGTGCGGATGCTGCACTCAGCACAATTCCATTTGCCGGAGATATTGCCGGTTTTATTCTGACCTTATATGCCTTTAAAAAAGCCAGAGAAGTCGGTGTACCGCAACATAAGCTCAAAGGTGTGGTGAAACTGGCGATTATGGATATGCTGGTTGGCTTCGTACCGATTGTCGGCACTGTATTTGACGTATTCATCCGCCCCAGCCGCAAGACGCTCGAGATCGTGCATGAGCATATTCGTGAAGAGTATCAGGTCCACAGCGATATTCATGTGGTGCATCCATTCCTGCATGAGTCACTTGAGCAAAAACAGAAAACTTCTGCCTTCTGGCGTAATCCGGTGGTGAGCTGGATCTGGTTGCGCATTCCTGATCTATTGGGCATCGCAGTGGTGATGTTACTGGTGCTGGCAGTATGGGCAGGCTTTAGTTATCTGTGGCAATTTTATCAATCTTTCCAGACACACTAGATTGTTAAATAAAAATAAAGCCTCCATGGTGGAGGCTTTATGGTTGATCTGATACTGATTATTGAACATTTAATTGCTGTAATGCAGCAACACGTTGTTCAATGGTTGGGTGGGTCTGGAATAAAGCCGCTAAGCTAAAGCCTTGTTCCTTACCTTCCGCAATTGCAAATGCTTTCATTTCTTTCGGCATTTGATCTGGCATTTCTGACTCTGCTTGTAAGCGAAGAAGTGCAGAAATCATGGCCTGTTTACCTGCTAAACGTGCGCCAGCTTCGTCTGCGCGATATTCACGTTGACGAGAGAACCACATCACGATGGCAGAGGCCAAAATACCGAATACGATGTCGAGTACAATCGTAATGGCAAAATAGGCAAGACCTGGTGCTTCACCATCTTCACGACCAAATACATTACGGTCAATGAAGTCACCGGCAATACGTGCAAAGAACATCACAAAGGCGTTGACCACACCTTGGATGAGTGCAAGCGTCACCATGTCGCCATTGGCAACGTGACCGATTTCGTGCGCCAGTACAGCACGAAGTTCATCTTTGTTCATACGCTCGAGTAGGCCGGTTGAAACGGCAACCAAAGCATCATTTTTATTCCAACCTGTCGCAAATGCATTGGATTGGTAAGAAGGGAAAATACCCACTTCAGGCATGTTAATACCTGCACGTTGGGATAATTGCGCCACTTCTTGTAATAACCAAGCTTCTGCTTGACTACGGGGTGCATTTGGGTCAATTAATTCTGTCCCAGTGGTTTTTTTAGCCATCCACTTTGACATGAACAGGGAAATAATCGAACCCACCATACCAAAGACAAAACAGACGACCAATAGGTTGCCTAGATTCAAGCCACCCGCGCCATGGTAACTACCGACACCGAAGAGTGACAAGATAATGCCAGCTACAACCAGTACCGCGAGGTTGGTTAGCAAGAACAAACCAATCCGCATCATTGAGAAAACCCTCTTATAAAGAAAAAGTGATCTGATTTATAAATTATAAATCATAACGCTAATATGCAGGGCGATCCCTAAAAATTCAAGAAAAAAATGGGCGTAGATACATTTAGCCAATAAAATTATGAACTGGCTGTGAAACAGGGACTTAAAAGCTATTTTGTATAAAAAATAGCAAGAAAAATCATGCCATGAGAATACACAGCTTGAATGGTCAGTTACTTAGACGGATTCGGGCTGTTGCAGTGGCATTGGCGGTGGTATAGGTTCCCGATGGTGCATCGGTAAAGGTTCCATCTGCAAGGGTAATGATCTGACGGTTATATTGTTTAGGCGCTGGGGGTGCTTCGGCAATATTATTTGATGATGAGGTGTAATTTGCAGATTGTGCCAATACCTGAGTATTGCTGCTAGTGGATTCTGTAAATGAGCCTAAGCCTGAAGCATAAAGGTTTTGGTAACGACTGGTGACACGACGGACATAGTCCTGTGTTTCACGAAATGGCGGAATGCCGCCGTATTTGTCGACATTGCCTTCACCTGCATTATAGGCAGCAATCGCCAATTGGGTATTACCGTTAAACCGTTTCAGTAACCAGCTTAGGTACTTTGCACCGCCAAAAATGTTTTGTTGCGGATCATAGGCATTACTGACATTAAAGCGGCGCGCTGTTGCTGGCATAAGCTGCATGAGTCCCTGGGCACCCACAGGGGAGCGAGCCTTGATATTAAAGCCTGACTCGGTATGCATGACCGCTTTAATCAAGCCCTCCGAGATCCCGTGCTGTTGAGCAGCCTGACGGATCAACTGGTCAAATGCATTTTTATTACGGCTATAGCTCGGTAGTACAGAAGCTTCACTTGCTCCCCAGTTACTATAGCTATGAATATTACTGTCAGGATAATAAGTGGCTTTCACGACTTTTAAATGACTATATTCTGCTTTCTTCTTATTGGTGAGTAGCGTTGTTCCATTATCATCTTTAAATTGATAAATGGTCTGCCCAGCATAACTTGATGCTGTACCATTAAAAAAACCGATTGTTCCCAAGCAAACAGCAAAAAAATAAGTTGTTTTGTTCATCGTTATAATATTCGCGAAAGGATGAGCATAAGTTTCATGTGGCAGTTTAACAAAAAAATGCATAAAAAGAACTTTTGCTACAATTTTTTTATTTTTGACTGTTAGACAAAAATCAAGTCAATTTGTGCGAATGTTCAGCAAAAAAAATTAAAATATTTTTTTTAAAAACTAAGTCTTGACTTATATAAGTTGTTGATTTTATTTTAATAAAATGATTGGTTAAAAAATGATCAATTTAATGCGAAGCCTTATTTTAAGATAAAGGCAGTTTGTCAATAGCTAAGAAATCCACAAATTTATCCACAGCTTTTGTGGACAACTGTGGAAAAGTTTGAAATATAAGCGATCTGGGCCAATTTGACATTTTGTGATCACAATTTTACCAGTATGAAACTGAAATATGACGATTGAAAGAAATTGAAAAATTCTTTAGATGCGCAATTTTCTGGAATGAGATAAAATTGCGCGGTATTTTTGTTTATGAGTAAATCACGTCTATGTACGCGCCAGTGGAGTCCAACCAAGGATTTAATTTCAAGCCAGAGCTTCCGACAAGTTCGGCGTATTATCGCCTGTTGAAAAAACTTCGTCGTCAGGTTGGACATGCAATTCGTGATTACAACATGATCGAAGAGGGTGACAAGGTCATGGTCTGTGTGTCTGGCGGTAAAGACAGCTATACCATGCTTGATATCCTGTTGCAATTCAAGCGTATTGCGCCAATCAACTTTGATGTGGTTGCCGTCAATCTGGATCAGAAACAGCCTGGTTTCCCTGAAGATGTCTTGCCTCGTTATATGGAAGAGAACAATATTCCATATTACATTCTGGAAAAAGATACCTATACCATTACCAAGCGTTTAACCCCTGAAGGCAAGACCTACTGCGCGGTATGCTCACGTTTACGCCGTGGCTCACTCTATGGCTTTGCTCAGGAGATTGGAGCGACTAAAGTTGCGTTGGGCCACCATCGTGATGACATCATGGCGACCTTCTTTTTGAATTTATTCCATGGTGGCAGTTTAAAAGCGATGCCGCCAAAGCTTCTCTCTTCAGATAAGAAGAATATTCTAATCCGTCCTTTGGCTTATGTCGAAGAGAAGGACATTATCAAGTATGCTGAATTACGCCACTTCCCAATCATTCCATGTAATTTGTGTGGTTCTCAAGAAAACTTACAACGCGCCATTATCAATGACATGTTACGTGAATGGGACAAACAGCATCCGAAGCGTTTGCACAGCATTTTCGGTGCCTTACAGAATGTTTCTCCATCACAACTGGCAGACCGTGAGTTATTCGACTTTGAAGCTTTAGATGGTCAACGCGAGTTTGATATGAAAGATCCAGAAGAGATGAAGAACCGTCTTGATGTGGTGAACCTGAGTTTTGCAGCAGAGTAAAGTGTAAAACTTTTTGAAAAGGTACTTGTTAAGTACCTTTTTTTTATAAAAAATTTAAAAATTGAATCCCGCGTACAAAAAATCATAGCCTAAAATAAAAATTACATGCTATAACAGGGCACAAGCAAATTGCTTCATGAGATGCCGTCTGGATAGATGGCACAAGAAATTGAACAAATACATTTGAGGAATAATCATGGCTGCATTTTTAACTGATGATTGGTTTGCAACTGTTGAAAAACTTACTGCTGAAGCTGGTGATTTAAACTTGCCACCTGCGCTTGCGAATTTAGCGATTAACTTGGTTGTAACTGATGCAGCGGGTAATACAGAGTTAGCTTTAGATGCGGGTAAAATCCAGAAAGGTTTATCTTCAAATGCGAAAACAACTTTGAACATGGATGCTGAAACTTTACGTAAAGTATTCCTTGAGTTCGATATGGCTGCTGCAATGCAAGCATTCATGACTGGTAAAATCAAGGTTCAAGGTGATATGTCTCAGCTTATGGCTTTACAAACAGCGAAGCCAAGCCAAGAGCAAAAAGATTTATTCAAGAAAGTACTTGAGCAAACAGCTTAAACTCTTTCCAAATAAAAAAGCTTACCCTGAGGTAAGCTTTTTTATTGCCTGAAATTTAGACATCAATACGACTATTGGTTTTGATGTGTTCTAAATAGGTGCGAATGCGCGTGACATATTGTAGCGCTTGCTTATAGCGACCATTACGTGCCTGATTGCGTTGCAAGTGATCATACAGGTTGACCCATTGATTCGGATCTTTGCCTTGGGCACGGATACGCTTCTGGATCTGGCTGACAGCGCCAGGCCCCATGTTATAAGCGACCAAGGCATACCAGTTGCGGTCCGGATAAGGTACATTCGAAAACTGGTCCAGCATCAGATCAAAATATTTGGCACCGCCCTGAATACTCTGGACCGGATCAGAACGATTACTCACACCCATGGCTTGAGCTGTGCTATTGGTCAGCATCATTAAACCACGAACACCAGTGGGAGAGACTGAGGTCGGTTTAAGATAAGATTCCTGATAGCCAATTGCAGCGAGTAAGTGCCAGTCTAAATTATATCTAGAAGCACTTTGTTTAAAGCTGGCCTTATAAATCGGCAAGCGTTGTTTCAGATCTTTCTGAATCGTAGACCAAGATTCTGGTTTAACTACATTCCGATTATAAAATGAAGCGAGCTGTTGGGTGGTACCAGTCTGTTTACTCTGACAGACATAACCACTCGCTGTTAGGGTGAGTGGATCATCCGCCTGTTTAAATACCCAGTTTAACTCAGGATTTAAACCATTTTTGCTCAGGCTGGTCTGATCGCCGCAGCTGGCTGAAAAGGAAACCAGCTGTTTGTTCTCAATTGCAGCAAGGCTTGCTGTGGTCATGGCAAGATTGGCCTTGCCCTGAGCGACCCATTTCAATGCAGTGGCATTGTCAGGAACCGTTTTAAAATCAAGTTTTACATTAAGACTTTGTGCATAATTACGCGCAAGATCATAACCAAAACCATGTAAAAATTGACCGTCATTAAATACTGTGGTTGGGCTTTCAACTGCAACGACAGTAAGGACATTGGTGGTTACAACAGAGTTGTATTGATGCGATTTTTCTGCATTCAAGCTGTTGAAAGGTAAAACCGCAATAGTTAAAGCTAATGCTTGAAACGGGAGCGTGGAAGATAAAGAGTTAAGGCTAGGCCTAGACCCAGAACTTGAATTACTGTGCATGTTGTCTCCGCTACAGGTAATTTATGCCCTAAAAGTTCAGCAATACACTGCCTTAACTTTTAAAAGTTGATAAATTCAATAAGGGGTGGGCAAATCATGAACGTCATTCAAAATGACATTGATTAAAGGAAATAAAGACGCAAATGTTTCACAACATTTATAAGGCGTACAAAAAATAGACAAAAACAAACTTAGGCGCGCATATTAAGCGTCAAAAATGTGATTGTCAAATTTTGGATTAAAAAAATATGAGAATTACATCACAAACACATGATTTCGAAAAAGAATAAAATTTATACACTTTAGTCGTGGCGAAATAAGGAATACAATGCAAAAACTTGTAAGTGGAATGTTGTTTTAACGTATTTTAAGCCTATGAAATCGAATTTAATCACGCGTACTGGTCATGATTTACTGGTTGCCGAACTCAAGAAACTTTGGCATGACGAACGTCCGGAAATTACTAAAAAAGTGAATTGGGCTGCAAGCTTGGGGGATCGCTCAGAGAATGCCGATTACCAGTACAATAAACAGCTACTCCGGAAAATAGACCGCCGTGTCCGATATTTAGGCAAACGTCTGGAAGAATTAAAAATTGTAGATTATGTGCCTGAGCAGGAAGGCAAGGTCTACTTTGGCGCTTGGGTGGAAATCGAAAATGATGCCGGCGAACGAAAAAATTTGAGAATTGTCGGGGTGGATGAAATCTATGATCATCATCCTCAACATATTTCGATTGAATCACCGATGGCGCGTGCATTGCTCAGTAAACAGGTCGATGATGAGGTAGAAGTACACACACCACTGGGTAAAAAAGTGTGGTATATCAACTCAATTCGTTATGAAAAGCCTGAAAACTCGTAAAAATACAGCTTGTTGATTTTATTTTGAGCATTTGATGCAGGTTTTTAAATAAAAGATTTGCCAAGTTGAATTTTTATTTATATGATAGCCGCCATTGGAAGCGTGGCAGAGCGGTTTAATGCACCGGTCTTGAAAACCGACGAGGGTGTGAGTCCTCCGTGAGTTCGAATCTCACCGCTTCCGCCAAATATGTAAATAAGCCCTTGTTTTTACAAGGGCTTATTTTTTATATGTAGTTTTACCCCTCAACCTACCCCACATAAAAATTCGGATTAGATTAAACCATTTAGGTACATTTCGGATGAGACTGGAAAGGGGACTGAATAAGTTTAATCTCACCAGAAGTATTACAACTATTTTTGAAGTATAAAAAAGCCCAATAATAATTATTGGGCTTTTAACGTTCCTAAGGGAATTTCCCTAGTACATGATGTACTCAAATCTTGGTGATATCACTTTAGATTGGTAATAGTAATATCTCAAAGGATAGAGCATATTGTTAAATATTACTTTCCACTCGGCTAAGTTTGTGCCTTGAAAGTTATCACGTTCAATTTTCCGAGTAAGTGTTAATACTTGTGATAAGTCTAATTGAATGGTTAGTTGACTCTCTGTGTCGAAAGTATGCGATAAAAGGTTTTGATCTTGGGGTTGTTGCAACAAATGCTGTTCATCGTGATAAACCAGTATATTCAGGTAATACTGACCATGCAACGACCTTTGGATACGCCACTGGATACAAAGCAACTTGTCCTGATTCAGTTGCTGAAGCTCATTAATCAATTTACTTTTAAGCTGAATAGCTTGTTTCTCAAGCTCCTTGAGCTGTAAGTGTTCAATATTACCTGTAGAGGTAAAGAAAAAAGAAAGCCTGGTTAGGTTTAGATTGGTGTGTCGAGTAAGTAATTGGCTAACAATACGTGAGTTTTCCCGAGTTTGGCTTGAGTTGAGCTCTTTGCGTTTCTTAACATCATTCTCAGCCTCGCTACTAGCCGAATAGCCACGTACCTCATTCCAAAGTTGCTTTAAGATAGAGTTTATTGGTTCTTTATTAGGGTCTTGATTGATATTTAAAATATCAAACCAACTGTACTGTTGCATGATCTGCTTAGTTTTGACGAAAAGAAACAGTGCATCTTTACCTGTTACCAATTCATTCGGTAATGTGTCGAGCTGTAGAGCATAGCCATTACTAAGTAAATCATTTGTCATTCTAAAAACTCGATCTAACTCTATCAGGGCTGGGGTAGGTGTTAATACCTCACCTCGAAGTTGAAATGGCTTAGAGCTTTTTAAGCTCATTTGGTGACTTGTTGCACTTAACTGTTCAAGCCATCTCATTGTTGGCAAATGATGTTGCCCACCAATTAAATCCATATTATTTAGTTGTACCAATCGCTCAAAACTCATGGTGTGCTCCTCAATTGTTTTTTCTTAACTACAACGGCAAGACTGGTTGATGGTTTAGGTAGGTTTTTGAAATCACGTGGGCGACCAACTGGACTCGCTTTAGAAGGCAATTGACTGGTTCCGAACACGCGTAAATTAGGTTTAAGAAGACGCTTATCAATTAAGAATTGATCTTGTTTGCAGATGTACACTAAAACTTGATCAAGATTGTCATAGAAGGTTTGATCGTTGTGACGAGCCATGCCAATCGCTAAGTTGCGGTATTTGATCTTGTCTCTGTGACAGTTGAAGTAATAGCCTTTGTTTAAAGTAAGTTCTGCCCAGTGTTGACCAATCACCTCAGCATAGTGAGAGTCATTTTGGAACTTATTTCCATCCATAAAAAACATACAGTGGTAGTGGTAGCCTTTCTTTTGACCAAACTCTAACTTCCAGATATAACCAACAATGTTGGGTAAAGTAGGATCATGATGAAAGCGTTTTAGAAATTGCGAGACGTAAGCTTTCATTTCCTCAAAGGTTGAATTGTCCTGTATAGCCGCTTTCCAGCATAAGTCGATACGTAGTACCAGTAACTTACTAAACTTGGCTCTGAGACACTCTACAAGCTTAGAGGAGCGTTCATATTGGTGCTTCGTTCGCTCAAGACGAGCCGTGATAGATGCTTTAAACTCTGGCGTATTAACTAGTTTAGAAATTTCATGAGTTAAAGCATTTTTAAGCTCAACGGTTGTTTTATTCGATTTAAGTTGACCAGATTCCTCGTCATAATGAGGAAATCGCCTATTCGGCTGAGAATTCCATAGGGAATAGATATCCTCATCGTATATGAAAGGTACAACAGCATTTTGAACAGCCTTTATAAAGACTTTTATGTGTTCACATTCAAAGTTAGAATCAGCTAGATCTGGCAAAGCATAAGGATGCTTTAAAAATAGTTCTAAAGTCTTATCGTAGACTCTAATGTATTTACCATCATCATCTAATTTATACAGGTATTGAATAGATTGATTGTGTATATGACTGACTGCTCTTATACAGGCAAAAGAGGAATCAATTAGTTTATTCTCAACAAGTTCATAAGTATCATTACTTTGTACCATCGAAAGTTCTATCTGATTGACTGGGCTATCATGATCAATTGTTAAATGGGTTTCCATATAGATAACTCACAAGAATTAGTAGGTTATGTTCTTTAATTTGTGATGTAATTGAATAACCCTTTACTGATCTATAGGAATGATGAGTAGTGGTATTCCACTCTCTAGGAACAATAGATAAGAAGACTGAATAGTGATTAAACTAACAGTATTTCTTATCTAAGCATTTAATTCATATAGATATTGTTAGTGGGTATTAATTAAATTAAAAAACCTAAATTCACTTTCATAAGACGTAGTCCTCCTACAAGGGCAATTGAAGAAATTGCCCTTCGTGATTTACAGGGAGAGGAGAGCTATTAAGAGATGAAAGTTATGCCGATAGAATTAATGACAAGGTAGGTTCTGTAGCCATCGCTCTACCTCATGTTCAACCCAAGCAACACTATTCATGCCAAGCTTACGAGGCTTAGGAAAATTAGGATCATGACGCTTAGACTTATGGTCTAGCTTGTCATAGATAGTTGATCGACTGATCTGACATTTACTAATGACATCACGTAGTTTTAACATACGCACGGTTTCTGTTTGGCTTTGACTATTTTGCATAAACATTCCTATCTAAGGGCTCATTTTATTAGGTGGTATGATTAGAGACTATTCTTCGCGTAAGATGAACAGAAACTTGATTACGTGAAATAAAGTTAAGGTTTTTCAATGATATATAAAGATATTTTGAGTAATATTATTCGTTTAGTTGTAGTGTATTCATGTGAACGGATGAAGATTTTAAATAAATATCCTGATGTTAATAGAGGATTAATATTTTTAAATGAAGAGGTTGTAAAGCCTAGAATTCATCAGTTTTTAATGACATATAACCAAAATCTTTCAATGGTGATTTGTCAAAATCCAGAAGTAAATGAGCTATTCGATGATTGGGATGAAGAAAAAATAAATTACGAATTTTTGCACTATTTTTGGGATTTTATCCAAGAACAGCCTGTTGCTTATAATTCAGCTTTATTGAAGCAGTGCAATTTAAATGAGGAAATGGTTACTTCATTTTTAAAAAAATTAAGTAACGAAGTAAAGTCCGTTAGAAGAGACTATCCACTTTTAGATGAATACTATGAGTTTAGTGAACAGTTTTCCATATCCTCACTTTTATCAAATAGTGACTTAAATCAACTGATATTTCTTTATTATAGAATTTTATATGAACTTGAGACAAAAACACCATTACTAAGCGGAAGAGAGGTGAATAAAGTTTTTCTAAAGCTTATCAAGCTATTGCCTTACTATTCTCCATTTACAAGAAAATACCTTACTAATTTTTCAAGGAAGCCACATCACCTTACATTAACTATGCCTTTAAGTTTTTCCTCAGGAATGCTACTTGATACATTATTTCACTTTTTTTTCCAACTCATTCAAGAGCTATTCTATACTGGCTTTTTTAACATAGATTTAGAGTCTGAAAAAAATGACTTAGATTTAGAATCTGAGAAAAAGAAAATAGAATTGCAAATAAAAAAAATTAATGCGGAATTTGAGCTTAAGAAAGATGATTTTGACTTAGAATTTGAAAAAAAGAAAATAGAGTTACAGATTAGAATGAAGGATATAAGACAAAAGTTATCAACAGGAAAAGAACTTAAGTTACGGCAAATTGATCGTTTTAGTGAAGTTACACGTATCATGAGTGAACTTTTTAAAAGCTTACCTAATGAACAACTGAAAGCTTATAAAACTACTACATCGAAATCATTAGACTCAATTTTATTTAGTATACTCTTTGTGCGATGTGAGTCGCAATTTGAAAATGATATCCTTTATGAAGATGTTTACAATGTATCTTTTTTAAAAGATTTTTATGAGATTGCTCCAAGTCTAATTGAAAATAATGAAAAAAAGAAAGCTCAACATCTGTACAAAGCCTTTTTTAAATTTATCAAGTTAGGATTTGAGAACCAGGGTTTTAAGGTCGATATTAAAACTGAAGGAGCTATTGATAAATGGAAATTGGTTATTTCTTTCGGTAAAGACATTTTTAGAGAACTGAGCGGTAACGATATAAGAGGATATCTAAGACAGCAAAAATCAAATAATGTCTTTAATTATGAATAACTAAGAGTAACTTTCACATAGCATTTTGAGGAGTGGAAATGGCAGTAATTTTTAACTTTTTGAAGGATGGTTTGACTGTATATTTGTAGATGGATATACCCATTAAAGCAGGGGAAGAAGATATTCTCCTGCTCTATTAGGATACTTGTATTTAAGGCTTAGAATGGCTGAATTGAATAGAAGGGAGAAAACGGATTGTCATGGCTGTCTATTGCTGATCCAGAATGGGCACAAACATCAAAATGATTTTGGTATTGCTTTACAGTTTAGGAGTTGCTGGTTACAGATTACTTCTCAAAAGGGCTATTGTTTTATTTCAAACTCACCTGAGTATAAGCAGAGGTGTTTAAAACAAAGGTAAGTTTGGCATTGGTAAAATTCATTGGGCTCAGCTACAGCAGCAGGTACAGAATGCGATTGAAGCTGCTACGTATTTGGTGAATCCTGAGAAAGATAACCAGTATATGCGAGCTAAGGTACAAGAGATGCGTAGCTTCGGTAAAGGGCAATATTGGATTGCTAAACGTACAGGGGTGACCTCTGTTTTAGTCAAGTAAAAGCATTTCAAAAAAGATGTTAAAGATAGGAAGTGTATTACTATAATAAACACCCTATATAAAATCATTCGTTTAATGACGTTATTGAATTTATAAATTTTAAAATTGTATCTAATAAGTATATAGTTATAGAATTCTCATAAAAAAATTATGGAGTTATAAAATGGGTGTTAAAGATATTTTAAAAAGGGGAATGGATGAAAAAGACAAAAATGAATTAGTTCGACTACTTTCTCAAATTAAAAATATTAATGAAAGTCTCATAGCTAAGTATGAACTGAGAGCTGATCTAATTCAGCTTGTAGACAAGAGACAGGGAGCTGCTCGGGTAGTTAAAGAAGAAATTGATACTCTGCGAAAAGAGATTGAAGAGCTTAACGGGCTAAAACATAATTTAATTATTGAAATTGATGAATTATTAAAGTTTAAGAATAATATTGAAGAACTAAAACTCTTATTAGAAACTAACACATCTAATGGAGAACTTTTAATTGAAAAAGTTAAAAGCCTGCTAACTGTAGAAAAATATGAAGAATGGTTAGAGCAATCTAAGATTTTAAATAATGTATTTGAAGATATTTATGTAGCTGTTGATGATAGTGGAGTATCAAAAGCAGAAGTCATCCAAAGTACTTATGATAAAGCAGAAGAGTTAAATAAATATCTATTTGAGAAAGATGAAAAAGTGGAAGTGGATGGTGTCGCAACAACAAGAGAGTTCCTACTACGTAGAAGTTATAAATTAATAGATGATTATCATAAAAAACTATTTATATCTTTACAAGATGAAGGCGGCAATGAAATACCGTCTATCAAAGCTCAAATTGATAAAAAGCAAACAGAACTTGAAGCTTTCTATACAAAGATTTTTGGTGATAAAAATGCTCAAAAAAATAGTCTTGCAGACGTGTTAGATGAACGATTAAAGCAGCTTAAACTTGTGGAAGAGGAAGCAAGAAATGTTATGAATATGAGTAGTACAGCCGGATTAGCTGGAGGTTTTTTTGAAAAAGCAAAAGAAGCAAAAATTAACAAATGGGGAAGTCTGGCTGTATTTTCTGCTTCTTTAATTTTATTGGCTATATTTAATTTTAAACATATTAATTGGGATAACTTAGATTCAATTACATTGCAATCCATAGCGATTAGGTTGATGTTAAATATCCCATTATTGTGGTTGGCTACTGTTGCAAATATAAATTTGAATAAATATAGCCGTTTGGAACAAGAATATGGTCATAAGGAAGCTTTAGCAAAATCTTATGAAAAATATAGAGATGAGATATCTAAATTACCTCAACTAGATAGTGATGTTGATGATTCAGTCATGGCTACCCTTCATGCGGATTTGATAAAATTAAACTTGGAAGCATTCAAGAAAAATCCAACTGATGATATGGATAAAGCTAAAGCTAACTTTTTGGGTGATAGATTTTTCAATATTAGGGAAAAAATCGAAAAAACTAGTGATTGATTCTATTGAATAAATATTTTGTTTAATATTATTATTTTAATCAATGTCGTTCTAGCACACTGAGTTCTAGAACGATTTCTATACTTCATATTTTTATTAATTTAACCAATCTTATAAGCATAAGTCCCATTCACTGTACTGATACTTACTTCTCGAATGTACTCGACCTTACATCGTGGATAGGCTAAAGCTACTGATCCATAGCGCATATTCTGGTAGTCGTACATGCGTGTGATACCGCAGCTTCCTCGATTGATTTGAATACCAGTAATTGTAGTGGGTTGGTCATTGAGGGAAATGATGTCAACTTTGTCAATATAGCCTGTCATCGTTCCTTGTGATTCAGCACGATATACACGGATATCAAATTGTTCTTGTGGCTGTTCATGAGATAAAGTTTCAATCATCTCATTGGCCTCTGGGTTTAGCTCTGGTTCAGATGATATTGGTATTTCATCATTTTGTGTTTGCTCACTTAAATCTGTTTGCATGATTTTCTGAGTATCTGGATCAAGTTCAGATACTTCAGTTTGAATTGGTTTTTTTGCTGTATCTTGTGTTGGACTACAAGCAGTAAGCGTTCCGATTGAGAAAATAAAAGGGAGCATGAATTTAGTGAATGACATGCTTTTCTCCTAGAAGTTCACCTCTGTTCTTACTCATTTGGGTTTTTGAATATTTTGCGCTGATTCAATAATGGGATGAGCTTAAACAGAGAATAGGTTTTTAATGGCTTGTGTTTGTTATAAAGCAATCATTCTTCAGTAAGGGCTTGATAAGTCAGTTTGCCATGCGTGGTATACAGATAAACTTCTTTAATTTCTTCAGCAGTACAGTCCTTTAAAACAAGTTTAAAGACATCTCCGTAATAAGACACATTTGGAAATTTAGTTGTATATGGTTCTACACCAACGACTTTACAGTTCGGATTATCCATTTCAACCTTATCAATGACATCGTTCACTTCAGAGACAACTTTTAAACGAGTGGTGTCATAAATAGTTTGTGTGACCACAATAAAGTTTGGAGGAGAACCAACGGGGCGGAACTTAACTTCTACAGCTTCACTTGGTAGCAGTTCGCGCTTAAGTTGAGGTGAGGGAATATCAGTATTATCTGCATCTGTATAAATACTGTCTGGATCATAACGATCATGGGCAATGGCAGCAGCTTCGGCTTCCTGCTCTTTCAATTGCAGCTTGGAATCATCTTGGATAGGTGTATTAGTTGATTCGCTTGAAACATCTGGCGAAGATGGCTCCGGTGTCTTATGGCAGGCTGTTAGCGTCGCTAAAATGGTAGCCGTAATGAAGATCTGTTTCATGACAGAGTTTCCTTCTAATTCGAGAATGGATGACACAAAGATTGCCTAGTTACTGAGAACCAAACTGGGTACGTTGGACGTACTTCAGAACAGCTATACCTTTGATGTACAACCATCTGTCATTAATATTCTCGGCATGGTAATCAAAGACCTGATAAGCAAAGTCATCAATATCAATTAACCTCTGTTCCTTTAAATCCTTACCTTCTCGAATAAGGGCATTTAGATCGCTGCTATAGATGTAATAACGTAATCGATCATCTTTAGGGATAATTTGCCATTCTCTGCTGATTGCCACAAAAGCATTGCAATTTACATTGCCTTCGCAACGTTTAATTGTGGGTGCAGACGAGGGTTCATTAATGAGTGCCATGACTTTATTCATATCAGCATGACAAAGTGAGGTGATGGATAAGCTGGCTGCGACAGCACTGTATTGTAAAAATGCTTTGATTCGGTTGTTCATTAAATTAAATCCTGATTATTGTTGTTTATTGATTTTTAGAACGTGCAGACAGACGGGATTGCTACATTTCAGGCATGGCAGTACATCAATGACTTAAATTTCATTGAAAAATTAGAAAAGTAAATGCCTGATCAGCAACAAAGGTGCTGTGATGCAAATTGCTTTAATCTGTTAAATGATCTGTCTTTAGAGGTAACGGACCATGGCAAAAAATTAAAGGTGTGGAAAGCTTAGAAATATAAAAAACAGTCATGATTGACTCCTATATGCATTAGAAGTTCTACCACATCACTGCTAAATAATGGTGGCAGAACGAAAAGGGGTTAGCAGACTGGGCATATAGAACCAGCACGCGCGAACGCGTCCCCCTCCCGTTCTACCGCAAAGGGGGACGAGAAGGTTTCACATAGGACTTACCCTCAGAAAGAATAAGTCTGATGCGCTATATACCACGGCCTGCTAAAACCGACTGACCATGTGGGTCAGCAAGCCCATCATAATCATAACGTTTTCATAGGTCAATTCGATTTGTGCCGATGTTTAGTACAACTCAGTAAAAATTGAACAGGCATACGATTCCAAATTATTTCAAATACATATTACTGAAATGAAGTAACGCCAAGCATTGAACGTAGGTTCTTTGTCTCAACGTTTTAAATACTCATTTCTAAACCCTTGGAGAACGTCCATGTCGTATTTGGATACAGAAGAAGAACCGTATAGCCCTCGCTTTAGAGAACCTCAAACACCGCAACTCAGCCTTGCAAGTGCTCCTACAACTTTGGCGATATTGGGTATGAACCTTGCCAAGTCGATGGGTTTTTCACCGATGTTGGGTGGGGTAGCAGGCGCAGCCTTAGGTGGAGTGATTCTGGTATTGGCAGATCAAACCCGATCTAGCATTAGCACACATAAATACTGAGCAATACACAATTATCAGCAAAATTAAAGGACATATCTTATGGCACATTTAGTTGAAACAATGGCATTTGTAGGACAAACTCCTTGGCATGGCTTGGGTAATCAACTGACACCAAACCAACCGTTAGAGGTGTGGGCACAGCAGGCAGGCATGGACTGGCGGATTGAAAGCTCAGATGTCAGTTACATGGCACAGAACCATCGAGGACAGAGCATTATCATGCCTTTTGAGGAACAGCGAGTTTTATACCGTTCCGATACCCATGCGCCTTTATCTGTGGTCAGCCAACGCTTTCAGGAAGTCCAGCCGATGGAAATTCTGGAATTCTATCGAGACCTTACTGAACAATCGGGTTTTGAACTGGAGACCGCGGGGGTACTTAAAGGTGGTAAAAAGTTCTGGGCATTGGCGAAGACTGGACAGACCTCAGCACTCAAGGGTAAGGATGTCAGCAATGGCTATATTTTATTGGCGACTGCCTGTGACGGCACATTGGCAACCACGGCTCAATTCACCAGTATACGTGTAGTGTGTAATAACACTTTAGCGATCGCTTTACGTGGACAGCAAGGGAATACGGGTGTGGTCAAGGTTCCGCATAGCACACGATTTGATGCAGATAAAGTGAAACAGCAACTTGGTATCTCAGTTCGTGCATGGGATGAACACATGTATGAAATGAAACAACTGAGTCAGCGTAAAGTGACTCAACAAGAAGCAGCCGCTTATTTTGATGCAGTGTTTAACAATACCAGTATGAGCATGGCTGAGCAGGATGAAAGCATTATTCAGTTCTATCGAAATGCTGCTATGCCGAATCATGCCAACTCATCTCGATCAGACAATAAAACTGAACCGAATGGACGAGCCATGTCAAAAGTCATGACCATGTTTAACGGACACGGGCGTGGGGCAGAGCTAAGTTCAGCCAAAGATACAGCGTATGGATTATTATGCTCGATCACCGAATTCTGTGACCATGAACGTCGTGCTATGAGTGCAGATCATCGTCTGGACTCTGCATGGTTCGGTATGGGAGCAGCTATTAAACAACGAGGACTTGATCAGGCATTAAAAATGGTGGCTTAAACCAAGGCATCTATTCAGTTTGAATTAAGCTTAACGTCCTAATCTAAAACTACGGTAACAACCGTAGCAAGCAAAGCAATACCCTTTTGGCCACATCCTCAGATGTGGCTTTTTTTATGCCCGAAATTCAGCTTTTACGATTTTACTGATACAGGAATATTCTCTATGAATAGTCATACCCAAATTCAGAACACCCTAAACCATCCACCTTTACAACCTTATCCCATCAAGATTGAAACTGAATATAAGATTGAGGTGGGCACACGAACCAAGAAAACACCAAAGAAAACCAGTCAACTACCCGCAGCCAAACGTCTTGCCAATACCAAAAAGCTGAATTACCAACAATGGTTGGAAGTCCGTAAGCAGGGCATTGGTAGCAGTGATGCAGCAACGGCATGTGGCCTAAATCCCTATATGTCGATGCTGGAATTATGGATGATCAAGACCGGACGCATGCAACAAAACATCGAAGATGAAAGTGCAGGTTATGCCCCTTTATATTGGGGGAAGCAGCTTGAACCGTTAGTGGCCCAATACTACAGCATGCATACCAATCACAAAGTCCGTCGCGTTAATGCCGTACTTCAGCACCCAGATGAAGACAAGCATTTTATGCTCGCAAACTTAGACTATGCCGTGGTAGGTCATGAAGAAGTCCAGATATTGGAGTGTAAAACAGTAGGTGAATATGGTGCAAAACTATGGCGGGACGGTGTACCGCTGTATGTTTTATGTCAGGTACAACATCAACTGGCAGTCACAGGCAAACAGGCAGCGCATATCTGTGCTCTGATCTGTGGACATGAAACCCGGATCTTTAAGGTCACCCGCAGTGAAACGGTAATCAAATACATCATCGATGCAGAGCGTTACTTCTGGGAATGTGTAGAAAAGGATATTCCACCTGACGTCGATGCATCTGAGTCAGCAGCCAAAGCCTTACAGCTTTTATATCCTGAACATATCCCCCTGAGTACTACTGATCTATCTGAGGATGTCACAGCTAATCAGTACTTTGAGCAGCTATTGCAACAACGTCATTTGCTGGAGCAACACCAAAGCAGTTTTGATCAGTTGAAGCATCAAATCCAGATCAAGATGCAGGATTCAGAACGAGCTATATTTAAGGCAGGTTCAGTCACTTGGAAGAAATCGAAAGATTCGGTCAGCTTAGACAGTAAAGCCTTACTGCAACAGCATCCAGAGTTTTTACAACAGTTCCCGCAAAACAAACAGGGCACACGTCGATTCCAGATTTATACAGACGCTGTTTAATCCAACCGAATTAGCCTAAGCAAATCCTTTCGAACTTCCACATCACTTTTCCAAATCCCATTTCATCAAAAAAGCGCAAAACAGCCCCCGTCGTCAGTAAGTACCGTGAAGTACTTACTGACGACTAAATGGACTGTTCTGCGCTGAATTTATGCATTTAAAACATGTTTGCTTCTTACACATATCAAAGGGGCATTCGTTAAAAATTACTGCAGAGGAAAACAACATGATTAAAGGTTTAGCAATCACACCACCCGTATTAGGACGTATCAGTATTGGCAAGATCGTTGAGAAAAATGGCAAGCGTATGCCTGAAAAGGATGATCAATTTACCATTACCAGCCAAATCCAGAATAAGGATGGTTGGGTGAAGCATCCACTCGATGAACAATTACGTGCCAAGGCACAAAACCAGAAACTTAGAACTATTCCGGTAAGGATGATCTTTAATGATCCTGAACTGAATCTACGAGCTGAGTACACCTTATTTGACCGACAAACTGGTCGACCGATCTGCACAGGAAATGGAGATACCTGTCAGCGACTTGGACAGAACGGAGTTGAACAAGACTCATGTCCATCACCTGATTTATGTCCTTTGGCCCAAGGTGGACAGTGTAAGCCTTACGGCAGACTGTACGTCAACTTAGATGAGTCGGATGAGTTGGGTACATTCATCTTTAGAACTACTGGCTTTAACAGCATCCGTACTTTGGCAGCAAGGCTTCGCTACTATCATGCCGCTTCAGGTGACCTACTTTCATGCCTGCCATTGCAACTCACTTTAAGAGGTAAGAGCACCACTCAAAGTTACCGCACGCCAATCTACTACGTGGATCTGACCTTACAGGATGGTACTAATCTCAAAGAAGCCATTATTTCAGCCAAGCAAATTAATGATACGAGTAAAGCGGCAGGATTTTATCAGGAGGCCTTGGATCATGTTGCTCGGCAAGGTTATGGCAACGCAAGTTTTGAAGTGGGAGGTGAAGAGGGGCTAGAAATCGTTGAAGAGTTTTATACAGATGAATCGAAGTTAGATCAGCAGCAAACTCATGATCTGTCCCATGCTCAGAGCATTCAGAAAGGATTACAACAGTCGGTTCAGGCTTTGATTTAAAGAATCCCCCTTGTACTTAGTGTACAAGGGGGATTCTATTCATTTGATTTTTTTATTTAATAGTTAGTTTTGATCTAGCAACTTATAGATTGAAAAGACATCTTGACCAAGAACGGAGTGTTCTTATTAAGGTATTTTATCTTTTAACATTTATCTCAACATATTTGTTGAATGCGCCTTACGATCTGTACGTCTATCAAGCAAAGAAGCTGCCATGAAAGCAGATTTTAAAGCACACCATTGGAAGGGTTCAGGCAGTGTGGATGGAGTCTTATGCTGGAAAGCTTTGAATAATTCACTTTCAGTGCCCATAATTCTCTCAGCAAGTAGTTGCCCGACATACGAGTGAGTAGCAAGTCCATGACCTGAACAACCTGCTATGTGGAAGATGTTTTCATGTAGATTACTTGTACCTACTACAGGAAGGGCATCATACGCTACGCTAACATATCCACTCCAGCAGTGTTTAATATTGAGATCTTTTAGGGTTGGATGACGTTCACGAAGAGTACGTACTAAAGCCGTGTAAGCATCATTGTCCGGTACATTAGGGGTCTTTGAACCATAGACATAATTCAATTTCTTAACAGTTAATACCATCGTATTGTGTGCGGTTAGACGATGACTTTCCATGATGAAATGCGGTGTTATGATGCCCTCTCTTCCTTTCCATCCAAGTGATGATAATTGCTTCGCGGATAACGGTTGAGTTTCAATTGCTGATACTCTTATGGGTGCAACTTTATCACGTAAGAGCCCTAACTGTGGCGTAAAAGCATTAGTAGCCAAAACCATGATTGGTGCGCTGGCACTTCCACGAGGTGTTTTACAGGTAATGATTGGACCTTCACTGTAGGAAAGTAAGGGGGTTTTTTCGTATAATTTTACACCCGCTTTAAGTGCTGCTTGACGTAAACCACTTATGTATTTTCCAGGATTTAATGTGCCTCCACGTTGCTCGCTACCGAAGAGGAAGGCGTTTGGAATTCCTCGGGCGCGCATTTCATTTTGATCTACAAAACGAGTAGTTGAGCCTAATTCTTGACCAATTTCCATACTCCGACGCAACCACTTCTCTTGCGAAGGAACCACGGCAGCACGAATGATACCGGAAGGAGTGTAGTCACAATTGATATCTAATTCAACCAGTCGTCTCTCTACATATTCAACCGCTTCATCGTAGAAGCGGATAAACTTCCTAGCATGCTCTATACCGACACGCTTTACGAACATCTCAAACTCAATTCCCATACTTCCAAGCAGATAGCCTGCATTACGCCCACTAGCACCAAAACCACCGAATTCCTGCTCAAGTACTATAACTTTTGCACCACGTGCAGTCAGCTCGAGGGCTGTTGATAAGCCTGCAAAACCTGCTCCAACTACAATCACATCTGCATTAACAGAACTTTCCAGTTCTGGCTGTAGATTATTAGGCTGTTCTATCCATCCGCCGAGAAGGCGAAATGGTAAAGAGCTTGGATTATAGTTAGACGACTCTTTATCTATAGAGCTCATTTCCGATTCCTTTTTAGGACTTCGCTTTAGAAGTACTGTATTAATTATAAAAAATTATTTGAAACAGTTGAAATATACGTGTGATGTCTAACCAGCTAAAATGTAGGATTGTCTAGATGGGCTTTGGGCACGGGCCAATGCATCATAAGCGTAATATAATTGGATTCCAGCATAAGACCAGGTAGTCAAGGCCCAAGTCATAAAAATCATATGATTATGGTCACCTGGGATAGGAAAGAAGTCATATACGATTGCTACTGCTAGGCTCATTACTGCTGTAATCGCTGTGGCAAACGCATGCATATTTTCTCCAACACGTACTAATCGGAAGACAAAATAAGTAAGATAGATTGCAAAAATTGTCCACATCACGACATAAAAATAAGGGCGTATATCGTTAAAGAAATCACCGAAAAAGATCACGGAAGTGCCAGCAAATGCAGCTGCAAATAGAGTAACCTCCTTGAGTGCTGATGGCTTGTAATTATGGGTAAGAGCCATTAAACCAAGTGTGGTGATAATTGGCATACCGAAACTACGAGAGAATGAATCAAGAAACATCGTAATTGAATAATTAATATTCCAGCCAGTTAGCATGTAGGAAACAAGGTTAGATGCAGAAATAGCAACAATCCACCATTCTATTCCGAGGAGATAATTATTTTTCTTAATAAATTTAGCGCCATAGATCCATCCTGAAAGTGCAAGCACAATACAGGCGATAAGCCCACAGATATCTACAATTTCCATAATAGCTACCTGTACCATTTCACTATTAGTTAATATTTTTGTTGTGGCAGCTTCCATTTCGCTCCCTACACCAACTCCTAAAACTTTCATAATATGACTTCCTTTAATTAATTGACTGTCATGATAGTAAAATAATATAATACGTTTAATTAGTAAACAGGTTTTTAAATTGTGTCTAGCATGGAAAATAGGGTAGGTAGGCCGAGCAAGGCTCATGAAAGGTCTTACGAAATTCTTCAAGCTGCTGTTTCGGTTGTTGCACGGGAGGGGTTGGAAGGGATTACTTTTGCGAAAGTTGCAAAAGCTTCAGATATGCAACGTACTTTAGTACATCATTATTTTTCTTCCCGTGTAGAGTTGGTGAATGCTTTTATCGAGCACTACATTGGAGAAATGGGCACGGAAATTATTCATCGTTTTAGTGGAAAGCCCCTGAGCGAACGAATTGTCATGGTATTCACTCCTGAGATTTATCGTAGTCATGAAGATTTAATTGTTTGGTTTGAGTTAGTCGCTCAAAGTGGAAGAAATCCTTTTATACAGCAGATGCTCCATGATCTTTGGACAAAGCATTGGCTTCCAGATTTAGAAAATCAATTAGCACAAGAGTATCCAAAGGCGGATCAAGAAATTATTAGTTCTACAGCCTTCGTTCTGGTTTGCTTATTTGAAGCTTATTGGGGGTTTAGTATACAAGGCGTTACTGATCAGCAGAGACAAAAGCAAATGGAACGAACAGCATTACAAATTTTGAATGCATTACAATAAAACTATTTAATTTTATTCACTTCTATTGAAAAGGACACGTTTTACCTTAATAGTAAATACTTTTTTTAAATAGTGTTATCTTAATTAATATTTATATATATTACAGTGACTTGTTTTTATGTTAAGAAATAGAATTGAAGTTTGAATAATCATAAATTTTAATAATAATATTATAAATCAATTATTTATTTTTAATTTTATCATTAATTTTCTAAAATTTATAAAAACTATATCTAGTATGGATATTTTTCTGATTTTAACTGTAGTTTAGGTTTTTGTTGAAATGTTAAGCTATATAAAATATAGTTTAACTCGGCAAGATTGAAATGACTAAGGAGAGTTAGATGTCTATGCAATTAAAACGAGTAAATAAAAATATTGATTTACAAACAATTTTTAAAATTTTAGAAGAAGATGGAGCTATTGTTGTTGAAGGTTTTTCAAGTCCTGATCAAGTCAAACAAATGAATTTAGATTTTGATCAACCAGTCATTGATACTGGCCCAGGTTCAAAAAAAGGCAAGGGATACGAGCAAATACAACAATTTCATGGATATCAAACCACTCGAGTTAATAACTTGGTTACACATAGTAAAACTTTTAGAGAACAAGTATTAAATGATGATTTGATACATAGCCTTGGAGAATATTTCTTTAGAAAAGAGAGTGGTGATTGGTGGTTAATGGCAACACAACTAATTCAAATTGGTCCGGGTAATTTAGCTCAAAAGTTACATAGAGACTTGGAGAATTTTCCAGCTTTTATTAAAATGGGTAAAAGCGGTCCATGTGTAGCTGCTAATTGTATGATTGCTTTAACTGACTTTACTGAAGAGAATGGAGCTACTCGTATAATTCCTGGGAGTCATAAATGGGATAATTTTGAAATGTCAGAAGATGAACGTTTCAGACATGAAGATACTATTCCTGCCTTAATGAAAGCTGGTGATATGCTGATTTGGGATGGAAAAGTTGTTCATTCGGGAGGAGAAAATAAAACAAATTCTGAATATCGTAGAGGAATAGCAATACCACTGACTCCTGCTTACTTTACTCCAGAAGAAACATATGCATTTTCAATTGATATAGAAATTGTTAAAACATTACCAGCACGAGTTCAAAAAATGATAGGATTTAGATCAGTATTTCCATCAAGTGGTAGTGGACTTTGGCAACATAATTTTGAAAAATTAGAAGACTATTTAGGTTTAAATTAAAAAATATTAAAGCTTTATTCAGATTAAAAAATAAATTAGGGTGGAGTATGACTTATAAAGAAGTAGGCTACCCATTTTATATGCTAAGAATGAAAAGAGAGAGGTTTATTTTAGAAAAAATATATACTAAATATATTTAGCTAAATTGGTTATTTTAAATATGATTAAAGATTAAGGCTTTACAATACTATATATGAAAAAATCAGACCTTGATAAGAATACAATTTTTATTAAATTATTGTTTAAATCTTCCTCCGAAGTTACCCAGGATGAAGTCGAGTACTATAGGAAATATCCTGACCAAATTGACCAAGTTACGGCTCCTCTAAATATCCATAAAATTTTCTTATGGGCAGGTGCATTTTTAGGTGTAATTGTAGTTGCTCTAGCTAAGTTTCTTAAATTTTCCGGAATCTTAGATTCTCTACCAGAAGGCGTTTTAGAATTTGTTATAGATATTATTTACGAAAGTGGAATCGCTTTAATTGGAGCCGCAGTTACCGCATTTATGCTTGGGGTCTTATTAAATAAACAACAAGAAAATGCGATGAAATGGCGAGAGGAAATCCGAAGAAGAATTAGAGAAAATCAGTAGCTGAGGGGTAAATAAGCTAAAGAGATCTATCTTTAGCTTATAAATTGATTTTTATAATTTTATGTATCTATTTTCAAGTTTTTTACAAACCATGATCTTGTAAATGCTGATGTAAGATGTTCCGAAGCTCTAAAATAGTTTCAGGTTTTAACTGAATAGAATGTCCTCCTTTAACTATTTTTTCAGATTTAGCCCCATCTAAATGAGCACTTTTAAATGGAACGATACCGTCAGTCATGACATCAGGATTATCACTTTTGGTGATATTTCCCATGATGGAATGAAAAATTAAGCCCTGTTTAGGAGTTATATCTGCTGTAAGCTTCATAAATTCAGACTTTTTACTAAGATCACTTGGCCCATTCTGTAGAGCATTATTATTAAGTGTAGTAATGAAATCTTTAAGATCAGCATCTTCACTGGTGAGTTTGTCAGCTAGGGTGGTTAAAAATGCTGTAGGCAATCGAATAATTTTGCGTGCAGTTAAGGTAAACCAACGATCAGCATAGTTTGTACCTCGGTGTGGAGCAGCAAGAAAAATTACACGGTCAAAGTTATTAATAGGTTCCATTTTCAGTCTTTCACCAATCACAGGATGCTTTCTCATACGTGCTTGCTGATAACTACTCATCATTGGTAATGCTTCTTTTGAAATGTCTGCATCACTCACTAATAGGCGACTTATGATTCCACCCATGCTATGGCCAATAAGAACAGCGTTTTGAGCAGCCGTATCTGTATTGTCGAGTGAGTTAAAAGCCTGTTTTAAAAGTGCGTAAACTTGGAAACGGCTCTCTAAAATAGGCATATTTGTTGAATAGAATATTTGCCATACTTGATAGTGATCACGTAGTGAAGAATCTCCCATAATGTCATTTGTTACAGCAACCCATGCTTCTGGACTACTTGCGAGACCATGTATCAATACAATGATTTTTTTATCAGGGTTATAAGGTTCAAGCATATATAAGTGTGGCATGATTAAGGATTGATCATGATTTATTAGGGTTAAGTAGGCTGAAGCTCCTAAATTATTTTCAGCTAACCATAAACCAAATGGAGCAGAGAAATTTGCTGCCAGAGAGTATTTTTTTCCAGCTAAGCTAATATTTTCGGTGTTATAGGGATCATATATTTTTATTTCAAAATTTGGATCATGTAATATGTCTTTAATATTTGCATTTTCTTTTTTAGGTTGGGCGATAAGCGTGGATGCTAGGTAGCGAGCTTTATGAATATTAGGATTTATGCCGTCTGGGTAATTATGATTTAGCGGGTCGAGTATATATTTGGATTCATTTTTATTATGATGCTTGGTAGGGGATAATACTGCAACGAAATCTGATCCAAAGCCATCTCGGCGATTAATGGTCCTTAAACCAGAAAAGTTCATGTTATAACTAGAAGTAAATTTTTCTAAATCTCTGTCTTTTAGTCGTGGATAAGAGTCTGCATCAATGGTGTATATACTTTTACCAATATGAATTGTTGGAGGAATAGTTTGTGATGGATATCTAATACTATATACATTAACTAATTGATTTAAAGCCTGATTATAAAAGTCTCTGATCTGAACTTGGCGGTTATCAAAAATACGATCTTGCGGTTGTCTATTGGTTGTAAATAAGTATGCATAACTATAACGAATACTTTTATCTAATGCCTCAAGCTCTAAATCTAAACAGTCTTTAATTTTTTGTTCTTCATCATTTATTATATTTTTTTTTGCTTTGCAGTCATAACTTTTTGAAAGAGCTAGTGCTTTTGATAGGTATAGCTCACTTGCAGTCGATAACAGTTGCTCATCTTGAAGTTGCGGGAATTTCTGTAAACTTGTAATACATTCTGATGGAGATTCCACACAAGTTTTTACTTCCATCCCATATATATAAAGCGTATTGAGGCTTGCAGCACTTAGTTTTTTCTGGGTAAGAATACTGTTACGTTCGTTGGAAATAGTAGTATTCAGCGTTTGCTTTTTTAAACTTACAACTTGGCAACCACTTACAAAGACTGTGCTGAATAGAAAAATCAAAGATAGACTTTGATTCAGTTTAAATAAAGGCTTTTTCATAGATTATTCTCTTAAGTAAGAATTGGCTTAATTTCAATAAAAGCAAAAAGCTAATTGAAAATAATTTCTTAAGTTTGGGTGAGCGAGACTTCTGAATTCAAACGCTAAAGCCGTATATGCTTAGCGTTTAGATTCAATTTAAAAGAAGCCAATCTACTTTCTTTTATTTAATCCCCCACCTAGTGCCTTGTAGAGTTCTATTTGATTATTCAGCTTTGTCTGTTCGAGCATAAGTAGTCCCTGTTGAGCAGCATAAGCAGAGCGTTGAGCATCTAGAACGGTCAAATAACTATCAATTCCCGCTCTAAAACGAGCTGTAGATAATTTATAGGTTGTATCTGTTGCAGAGACTAGGCGTTGTTGAGCATTTAAACGTTCATCAATATGTGCATGAGCGGCAAGAGCATCATTAACTTCTCTAAAGGCTGATTGAATGGCTTTTTCATAGTCAGCGACAGCAATGGTTTGATCTGTTTCAGAGATTTTGATATTGGCCTTTCTTGTGCCCCAATCAAAAATTGGAAGATCAATACTAGGCCCGATTGACCAAGAGAATCCACCTGATTTGAATAAGTCTTTAAGCTCTGTAGATGCATATCCGGCAGAGCCTGTTAGGCTAATAGTAGGGAACATTCTTGCTTTAGCCGCTCCAATATTTGCTCCTGCTGCATTGAGTTGATATTCGGCAGCTTTAAGATCTGGACGGTTATTTAATAAATCACTTGGTAGGCCAGTTGTAAAATTGGTCTCGGAAGTAATGTTTTTAACAGCATTATTAGGGAGTAAATTTTGCGGAATAGTTTGTCCAGCTAACAAATTCAGTAAATTTTGTGCTTGTGATACTTGTGTCTTATAGGCTGCAACGTCATTTCTAGCTGTTTCAACGGAGATCTGTGCTTGGCGGAAAGGTATTTCACTATCAATCCCCACATCAAAACGCTTTTTATTCAAATTAAACGAATCAAGCTGGGCTTTTAATGTACGCTCAGCAAGACTTAAATTTGCCTTTGCAAATGCATAGTTTAACCAGGCTTGGCTAACTTGACTCACCAAACTAATTTGGGTTGCTTCTCTTGCACTTTGAGTTGCAAAATAATTATTTAATGCGACGTCTTTTAAACTCTTAACACGTCCCCAGAAATCTAACTCGTATGCTGTTACTCCTAAACCTACTTGGAAAGTAGAATAGGGGTTATTGGGATTGATTGATGGGTTGACCTCACGCAGAGCACTACCAGTTGCGCCAATCATCGGTAATTGATCATTTTTAGTAATCTGATATTGCTGCTGTGCACGTTGGATATTTAATGTTGCCGTACGCAAATCACGATTGTTATTCAAGCTTATCTCTATCACTTGTAGCAAACGAGGATCTGAAAAGAATTCTTTATAACCCTGATCTGCAATCGAGTTACCTGTTACTGTTTGGGTAAAGTTTTGAGGAATATCTGATTTAATGAAAGGTTTTGGCTCTTGCAGATTCATACAAGCTGTCAATGAAATCGAAAGAGTAGAAATCAGGATTGCACGAGTGATTATGGTCGATTTAGGCATAGTGTTCTCCAAATAATAAAAAGTTTAGACATGAGAACAACAGAGGAAATATTTTTATTTCCTCTGTGTTTTTCGTTTAAGTTGTCGTTTTTTGTTTCGAAGAAAACAGTTTTTCGACTGCACCCAAGATGAAAATAAAGAATACTGGGACGAAGAAGATCGCAAGAATAGTTGCCGAAATCATACCGCCAAATACACCTGTACCTAAGGCATGTTGTGTTTCTGAACTAGCGCCTGATGCAATAACTAATGGAATTACACCACACGTGAAAGCGAGTGAAGTCATTAGAATTGGACGTAGACGGAGCTTAGCAGCTGCAACGGTTGCTTCAATTAAGCTCATTCCTTCTTCTTTGAGCATCTTGGCAAATTCAACAATCAAAATCGCATTCTTGGCAGAAAGACCAATAATAGTAATCAGACCGATTTTAAAGAAGACATCATTCATCATGCCTCTAGACATGATGGCAACAATTGCGCCAAAGATACCTAGTGGTACAACTAACATTACAGAAAGGGGAATAGACCAACTTTCATAAAGTGCTGCCAATACCAAGAAAATAACTAACATTGACAATCCGAGAAGAAAAGCCATTTGTGATTCAGATTGTTTTTCCTGTAATGAGATACCAGTCCATTCATAACCAATACCTTTAGGTAATTTAGCAATCAGATTTTCCATTTCTCGCATTGCATCACCAGAGGATGTGTCGAAGTTTGGAATACCAGCAATACTTAATGATGGTCGTCCGTTGTAACGGTTATATTGCTGTGGTGCTTTACTCCATTGTGGCGTTACTACCTCAGATAAAGAAACTAACTGGCCGCTTGATCCTGTAACTTTAAGATTAAGAATATCTTCAAGTTGCATACGAGATTTAGCATCGACTTGAACAATGACTTGTTGCATACGGCCTTGATTAGGGAAGTCATTGATGTACATTGATCCCATGGAGGTGGAAATAATGTCAGATACATCTGCAAAATTCACACCGAGAGCATTCAATTTATCTCGGTCGATTTTTAAGCTAACGCTATTACCATCTGGTAATCCTTCAGACCAAACCATGTAAAACTTTTTATTTTTTGATGCCATTTCAAGAAGCTGTTCTTTGGCTTTAATGAGTGCAGGCATACCTAAATTAGCTTTATCTTGTAGGCGAAGACTGAAACCTGAATAAGTTCCCAATTCATCAATAGGTGGAGGAAGAATAGACATTGCACTGCCTTCATTACTCTTCGCCATTGCTGTATTAAGAGCGTTAACATGGGCAGAAGACGACTCTGTTCTTTCTTTAAAGTCTTTTAAGGTTGTAAATGCGACACCAACGTTTTGCCCAGACCCACCAAAGCCCCAGCCCAATACAGAAATATTACTTTTTACATCTGATTTTTCATTCAAATGTCCTTCAAAAGTTTGAACAATATTTTGGGTTCTTTCTCGTGTTGCATCGGACGGAAGTTGGAAGGTTGTTAGGAACCAACCTTGATCTTCTTCAGGCATAAATGCTGTTGGCCAATATTTCATCCCAGCAAAAGTAATGACAGTAATTACAACAAAGAGCACCATCATTGGGATAGTATGTTTAATGACTTTAAGTAAAATTAATTCATATTTTTTGGTAACTTTATCAAAACTACGGTCAAACCATGCAAAGAAACCTTTCTTTTGATGATGCCCATCGATAGGTTTTAACATGGTAGCACATAGCGCTGGAGTCAAAATCAGTGCTAAAAGTGCCGAGAATAAAATTGAAACAGACATGGTCACAGTAAATTGTCGATAGATAATACCGACTGAACCGCTGGCAAAAGCCATTGGTAAGAAAACTGCTGACAGTACTAATGTAATACCAATAATTGGACTGGTAATTTCTTTCATGGCTTTTGAGGTTGCCTCTTTAGGAGATAGACCCTCGGTAGCCATAATTCGTTCTACGTTTTCTACAACAACAATTGCATCATCTACAATAATCCCGATGGCGAGCACCATACCAAACATGGTGAGTACGTTTACCGAATATCCGGCAAGTAACATGATGGTAAATGTACCCAATAATGCGATAGGAGCTACAATCGCTGGAATAAGGGTATAGCGTACATTGTGTAAAAATAAATACATCACAATGAAAACCAAAACCATGGCTTCAAGTAATGTATGAATTACTTTTTCGATTGAAATTTTAACGAAAGGAGCAGTGTCATATGGGATATCTAATTGCATGCCATCTGGTAAGTTAGCTTTTAACTCCTCAACTTTTGCCTTTACTCCTTCAGCTGTTTTAACTGCATTTGCTCCAGGGCTTAGCTGGATTGCTGCTGCTGTTGCTGGTTTACCATTCTGTAGAATTGCAAAGTTATAGGCTTGAGAACCCATTTCAACTTTGGCAACGTCTGATAATTTTATTGAGCTTCCGCTAATTTTACTCTTAAGGCTAATGTTATTAAATTGTTCAACACTATTTAATTGTCCTTGAGCCGATAGTGGTATGGTGATTAATTGCCCTTTTTCTGCAGGCACATCTCCTAGACGGCCAGGTGCAATCTCCACATTATTATTACGTATGGCATTGTTTACATCACTGATAGAAAGTCCATAAGAAACCAGTTTATTTGGGTCAACCCAAATGCGCATTGCTTTTTCAGCACCAAAAGACTGTACTTTACCTACACCTTCAACACGTTTAAGTTCTTCAACGGCATTTCTTACTAAGTAATCACTTAAATCAACTTCAGAGTATTTTCCATTGGGTGAGTTTAAACTAACAAGCATTAAGAAGCCTGACGAAGATGCCTCAACCAGTAAGCCTTGTTGTCGGACGATCTGAGGTAAACGTGCTTCTACAGTTTTAATTTTATTTTGTACATCAACCTGTGCCATATCAACATCTGTACCAGGCTTAAAGGTTGCTGTAATTTGAGTTACACCAGAGGTATCTGTTGTCGCGCTGTAATAAAGTAAGTTTTTTACACCGGACATTTCTCTTTCAATAAGAGTTACGACACTATCATTAATCGCTTTAGGAGTTGCGCCTGGGTATACCGCCGTGATTACAACTTGTGGAGGAGCTACACTAGGAAAGCGTGCAATTGGTAATTTTGGAATACTAAGTACCCCAAATAAAATAATAAAGATCGCAATCACCCACGCAAAAATAGGGCGGCGAATGAAGAATTGTGACATCATCATTAGGCTCCTTGTGCTGTAGGTGCTTTATTGGGAGAAGATGGAGCTTTCCATGGAGTAACTTCTAATTTCATATTTGGTTGAATACGGTCAATCCCTTCTACAACAACTTTATCGCCTGTATTTAAGCCGTGATTTACAATATAAAATTGTTCATGTTGTTGTCCTAATTCGATTTGACGTAATTCAGCAGAACCTTTTGCGGTTACAACATAAACTTGTGGATGACCGCTTACGTCATATTGGATTGCTTGTTCTGGGATAAGTAAAGCATTGGGAACAGATGAGCGACTGAGCTTTACACGTACATACATGCCGGGTAGAAGTTTTCTATTCTTATTATCAACCTGGATACGAATAGTTACGTCGCCAGTTTCAGGATCAACATTAATATCCTCAAACAACATTTTTGCTGTAACGTTATAAGGTTGACCTTGGTTATTTAAGATTTGAACAACTTCATTTTGGTTGGCAGATAGCTTTCCTGTTTGAAGCGCTGCCTGAAGTTTCTCATAGGCTGTAACTGATTGTTTGACATCAACATAAACTTTGTCAATTTGTTGGACAACAGCTAAAGGCTTCATATCCCCTTGACCAACAAGAGCCCCTTCAGTGATAAAAGATTGTCCAATACGACCAGAAATTGGAGAACGTACAGTTGCATATTGTAGATTGATATTCTGGCGGGTCAGGGTAGCTTTCATTTGTGCTACATCTGCTAGCGCCTGATGATATTGAGCTTGAGCATTACTAAATTCTTGCTTACTGATAGCATTGGTTGGTAAGAGCTGCTGAAAACGGTCAAGTTGTATTTTTAAACGTTCAACTTCTGACTCTGCTTTTTTTAATGCAGCTTGGTTGGTAGCGACATCTGCTTGAAACATATCGGAATTGATTTTATATAAAGCTTGACCTGAACTAACTTCACTGCCTTGCTTAAATAATACTTTTTCAATAATTCCACCTACTTGAGGGCGTATTTCGGCCGTGCGGAAGGCTTGCACACGAGCTGGGAGATTCTCACTGAAATCAACAGATTGTGCCTGTATATTTAAAACGCTTACTTTTGCAGGCGGCACTTCTGCCTGTGCTGTTTCCTCTGAGCCACCGCAGCCTTGTAAGATGAGCCCAATGGATAAAAATAATGGAAGTAATAGATGCTTATGCATGTGACCAAACCTATATAGTCCTAGATGATCACATTATTTTTTAGATGTGTGTACTAATCGTTGATAAAGTATGGATAAAGTGTGGAGATGTAAAAAAAACTAGCTACAATGAGAAATAAAATTTATCGGGTTAAAACTATGTTTGATAGCTCATTTACTTTTGACTGTAATGATAAGGTTATTCTTGTGGTAGAGGATGAGTATGACATTGGTGACATCATTGAACACTATTTAAAGCGTGAAGGGATGCGTGTTATACGAGCGATGAATGGGAAACAGGCTTTAGAAATTCTAGCGTCACAAACGATTGATTTATTATTACTTGATATCAAGCTACCTGAATTAAACGGTTGGGATGTACTGAAAAAACTGCGTCAGAAGAGTAATGAACCACCTGTAATTATGTTAACTGCACTTGATCAGGACATTGATAAGGTAATGGCCTTAAGGATGGGGGCAGATGATTTTGTTGTTAAACCCTTTAATCCAAATGAAGTTGTCGCTCGGGTACTCGCTGTTTTGAGAAGAACAATACAAACTCAGCAAGTTAAAAATACGCATATACGCTATAAAAATATTGAAATTCAAAAAGATACTCATAGTGTATATGTTGATTCTAATGGTAGTTCATCTATTCTGAATCTAACACTAACTGAATATAAAATTTTGGTTTTGATGGTCGAGCATCCCCACAAAGTTTTTACACGTAGTGAATTAATGAACCAGTGTATGCCAGATGGAAATGCTTTAGAAAGAACTCTGGATAGTCATGTGAGTAAGCTTAGAAAAAAACTTGAAGAACAAGGTCTAACGCAAATTCTTTTTAATATTCGAGGAGTAGGTTATCGCCTAGACAAACCTTATGAAAAATAAATATGGCATTAGCAAACAGCTTATTATTACATTAAGTATTCTAAATTTTAGTATTACTGTTTTAACTTTAATTTTTGGATATTCAATTTACACCATAGCACTCAAGACAAAAATTGTTACTTGGGAGATGATGTCTACAAGTTGGCCATCTCTTCAAGTAATTGATTGGATTTGGTATTTTTTGGTTCTATCAATGGGTTTTGTTCTATCTATTTTTTTGGGAATGCATCTTGCCCGTAGATTTGTTACTCCAATTGAATCGATTGCCATAGCAACAAGAAAAATTAGTCAAGGAGATTTGGGTACCCGAGTTATAGAGCCCAATAATTGTTCAAGTGAGATTTCCGAGCTGATTAATAATTTTAATGATATGGCCCAAAAGCTAGAACTATCAATTAATAACGCGCATGTATGGAATGCTGCTATTGCTCATGAACTTAGAACTCCTATAACTATTCTCCAAGGACGCCTACAAGGAATAGTAGATGAAGTATTTGAGCCCACACCAAATTTGATGAAAAGCTTGTTAGCCCAAGTTGAAGGCTTGTCTTATTTAGTTGAAGATTTAAGGACTCTAAGTTTAATGGAGAATCAGCAACTTAAACTAAATATTGAAGCAACAGATTTTACAGATAGTATTAAAAAAATATTATTATTTTTCAATGAGAAATTAAAAGCATCTAATCTGAATATTCAGACAGAAATATCCAATGATATTGTCAACTGTGATGTGAGGCGAATGGAACAGGTTTTAATAGCTCTAATTGATAATGCAGTGAGATATGCAAATGCTGGGACACTTAAAATTAAGTCTTACGTGGATCAAAGAGAGTGGATATTAAAAATTGAAGATGAAGGTCCAGGTATACCAATCGAATACCAATCTGAGCTGTTTAAACCTTTCTTTCGTGTCGAAGAATCAAGAAATAAGGAATTTGGAGGGACTGGATTAGGCTTAGCTGTAGTACATGCAATTGTTTTAGCTCATGAAGGAGAAATTCAATATGAAAATAATGAACAAAAAAGTATTTTCACTATAAAGATAAATAATCAGTTTTAAATGTGATTAGATCAGCAATTTATAATGCTTTTATAAATTGCTGTGTAGTGGTTTTTTAAATTATTTTCTCTCAAAGCGATGTAATAAATTTACTGAAATAAAAGCTAAATCTAATGAAGATATTTTAGCAGTTACAGATAAATCTTGGCTGCTTCGAAAAGAATCTAAATCTTTCCATTTATGACTTCCTAATAATATTTCTACATTTAAAGATTCATTATCATCAAAACTTGTAATACATTGAATTGAAGATACTAATAAGCCATCATTTTTTTCTTTTGAGCTAAATCGTTCTAGAAGAGTAGCGAATTTTTCTGAAAGTTTAGTAGGGCGTTTGTGATAATTAATGGGAATGTAAGAATTACATAAAGACTCAATAGTATTTATTAAATCTAATTGTCTTTTGCTTAATATTGTTTTATTTGACAATATTTTATTTGTGTTGCAGGTGGGGCCATTATGATTTTTAAAGATATTGTTATTTTTGAAATATTTGAGTTGTTCAATATCCCAGAAGTCTTTTATTAATAAAAAACCATCGTTTTTTAACGAGAAATAAAAAATTTTAGGGTATGAGTTTAGAGAAAATTCTGTAAAATGCTTTAAAATAATTTCCATTAAGTTTCCTGAATAGAATTGTACATTAATATCAGCTGGGTTTAAAATTTTTAACTGTTCAAAACCTGGATAAATGTGGGTGGAGTAGTAGCTGGTATAAGTTGATATATTATAATCTTAATCTAAAAAAGCATAAACTTTATATCTTGCTTTTTTTAGAATCGATATATGTGTTAGTTTGCATATCATCGACTATATTGATTTTATCTGGTAAAGAATCTATATAGTCATAATTGGGCGATATTTTGTTAATAATATTAATGACACTTTTCCACATTTCAGGGTGTCCTAAACATCTCAGTTTTGCCTGTTTAGTACCAATTTGTTTTGGTAAATTATCAATTACAGCGTTAAAAGAAGTTCCATTTTTACTTTTGATTAATTTTTGAAGGTATTGAGCCTCATTACAAGATAAAGTAGTGCAGTTGATAATTTTTTTATTACTAAGATCACTAACATCTTCTAATATTTTTAATATTGTCTTAAATTGATCAACTAAAATTATAACAATTTCACAATACTCCAAAAGTTCTGGAACAGTTTTTAAGGTATTAACTTTATGTAAATTTGGGCCAACATAAAGTTTCGGAGTTCTATTCCAGATATTAATATAATAACTCGTAGAAAGAGTCTTAATAAAAGCTTCTCCCATACGACCCACACCTATAATTCCTATTCTCTTGTCTTGCTTCATCTATAGTTCCTTCTACTAAGGTGGTTAATTTTCTGTATGGAGCATCTGATCTTGAAAAGAGTACCCCACGAACACATGTAACTAGAAGTTTCATAAGTAGTTGTGTATTTATAATATAGTTTTTTGGAAAAAACAAAAAATTATTTTTTTAAATTATTCTTATACAACAAATACTTAATATTTTTTGAGATTTAATAATTGTAAGATAATCTATATTTGATATAGTTTAGTGGGTTTGAGACTCAAAGTAGGAATAGTTATGATTGTGTAGGCTAATGTAGCGAAAACTAAAATTAACCTTTAAAATATTTGTATTAACAATATGTTAAACTAAAGATGGTTTAGATAAGTGTAGGTGGAAAGTATACGTGACTAATATACGCAAGCAGCGATCTAGAGCACCTCAACAAAGACAAATTGAAAGAACGAATCAAATTTTGGATTGTATGGAAGCTTTGCTAAAGGAAAAGGAAATAAATGATATTAATTTGGCTGAAATTTCTGAGCTAACAGGAATAGCTCTACCTTCTATTTATTATCATTTTCCAAATAAAAACAGTATATTAGTTGCTCTTACAGAGCGTGTACATGAGGTTTGGAGAGAGAATATACGCTCAAAAATTAGTTCAGATATTGGGTCATGGCAAGAATTAATTCGTCAATTTATATTTATTGGTGCAAACCATCTCAAAGAAAATTCTTATGTTTCTAAGCTTATTTTAAGTAGTAATTCTCCAGCTGAAACTAAAGAAGTTGATTCAAATCAATGTGCTAATTTAGCCATCACAATAATGGATACTTTAGATAAGCATTTTGAAGGTCTTAATAAGTCTCGGTATACAGAAAAAATGATTATCGCAGTTTATATTTTAGATGGAATCTGGAAAAATGCTTTTTTTCAATATGGTGTAGTTCCTGATGAAGTTGTAAGAGAGTCTCAAAAAGCTCTTATTGCATACTTACGGTGTTATTTCCCAGAAGAATTAGAACAGAGAGATCTCAAGGTTTAATCATTAAACCTTTACAAATTTAAGATGCACTACTGAAAATATTGTTATTTTAAGAACATACCCTAGAAGAACTTAACTTAGTTGCTATAGGGTTTAGGCTTATTGACTGTAGCTATGCATTCTTTTGTTAGTCTAATTTTTACTGTCAATAAAAAAACATACTTATCTAAATAGTTCTATCAATAAAAAAATTCTAAAAAAAGTTATGCAATAACATCTATATCTGTTTTATGACAATACAAATAGAATTTGTCCGCATTTTTACAAAAAATTATATCTAAACTATTCAATAGCTTATGGTTTTTTTGTTGGCGCATGTAACGGCCTCGAATTTTAAATATCCTCGCAAGTTACAAAGACTATCAAAAAGACGATGACTTGTGTAAAAAAAAGTTTTAAAACCATAATTGTTTTGGTATATTTGGTTTAAATAAGCGTTTTTTGAGTTTAAAACCATATTAAAGCTATACTGAATATAGTTTATTGGGTGTTTTGATGTTGCAGTGCTGATGAACATACGCTACTACATTTTAAAAGAACGTTTATGTTGAGCATTTGAAAAAATGTCTATTTATTAACTGGTTATAGATAGGGACGTTGTATGTCATTAATGAAACTTAGCAAAGATACAGGTATCGATGAAATAGTCTCTACCATCATGAGAGATGGTGGGGTTATCATTGAAAGTTTTTTCGATAAAGAATTTACACAGGATATTAATCAAGAATTATCTAGACAATTAGATAGCATTCCAGATGGAGAAGATGAATATTTTGCAGGTACTAAAACTCGAAGAATGAGTCGCTTATTCTCTCGTTTACCTCAAATGCCAGCTTTAGCTTTAAATCCAGTATTCTTTGAAACAGCAAAATCGATTCTTCAAAAACCTTTACATTTTTGGAGTGGTGAAAACAGAGTAGAGCTTATCCCAGACATTCAAATTGGCATGACTCAGGCTATTCAAATTTGGCCTGGCCAAAAAGCACAACCTCTTCACCGTGATGATGCAGTATGGATGTGGCAGCATCCAATATATGGACGCGAAGCACGAGTACAAATTATGTTTGCAGTTACTGATTTCACTGAAGAGAATGGTGCTACAAAAGTAATTCCAAAGAGTCATTTATGGGATGATCAAAGAGGTCCTCAAATCGAGGAAACTGTTTCTGCAGAAATGAAAGCTGGTGATGCTTTAATCTGGATTGGATCAACATATCATGGAGGGGGAGAAAATGTTAGTGACAAACCTCGAATTGGTTTAACAATGTCTTATGATTTAGCTTTCTTAAGACAAGAAGAAAATCACTATCTTTCAATGACTCCTGAATCAATGAGTAAATTTCCAGATGAGCTGAAAGGTTTATTAGGTTGGAATATGAGTAGTACATTTGTAGGTTTTGTAGAGCATGAGGGAAGAATGATGAATCCCCTTGATTTATTAAATGCTCAAAAAAACTAAAATATATATTTAAAATAGCCAGATAGAGCATAAATCAATATGCTTTATTTGGTTTTTTAATTTATTATTACTAACATCTTTTTTTATAAAAAAAATATTTGGTTCTGTTGTGATCATAATTTTAAATTTTTTAAGTTCTTTTTGGAAGAGTAAATACTATTGGGTAGCTAGTATTAGTTAATCTGATGAATTTATCTGTGTTAATAAAAATAAAATATGCAATTCAAAATTTTATTTTTTAAATTGCATAAAACTTATTTTAATTAAATTTTTTCTTGGGTGAACTCAAATATTTCTCTAGAAATTTAATTTGATCATTAAGTAATTCTTCCTGCCATGGTGTATTGTAAAAGTCAAAATGATCAATAGGATACTCAAGTAATTCGGAAGGCCCCTTAATTAATTTGGCTGTTTTACGTGCAGCATCAGGCGGGGCAATTTGATCATTCGTACCCACTTGTATGAGGATAGGGCATTTCACACGATGAGCATATGTGATTGGTCGATTTTGTGCTACTTCTAAGGCAGCGCGCGCGCAGACTTCATTGCGCCAAGTAGGACCCGCCATTAATTTATAGTTTTCTTCTGCTCCAGGTGTACTAATCATTGCTGCTGTTCCAGGCTGCCCGACTATTGGAATAATATGAGGTTTCCGTAGCATAATTGCTCTAAATTGATCTTTTAAGCCATGCGAAATAGCGGTAGTTAGTTGCTTGAAACCGCCATATTGAAAGACTTGAAATAGAGCTGCTAGACCATCTGTTGCAGGATTCATGGAAATTACTACTGAGATTTTTTCGTCTTGTGCTGCAATAGTAATAACATGACCCCCAGAATATGAAGTACCCCAAAGTGCAATTCGACTACGATCTACGTAAGGTAAGTTTCGAACTATTCTAATAGCAGCTTGATAGTCTTCTCTTTGGGACTTATAAGAGACATTTTGTCTTGGATACCCGCCAGATTCACCAAAACCACGATAATCGAAGATGAATGTATCAAAACCAGCTTTATTTAATGGTTCTGCAAAACTTAATAAACCGGTATCTTTAGTGCCCCCAAAACCGTTTGCCATAACAATGCAAGGACGACCCCGTGAATTCATGTGTTTATCTGTTGTAGCAGGTATATACCATGCTGAGCAGGTAATTCCTTTACTCGTAAATTTGATATTTTCCATAATGTTTTGCCTTATGAATATTTAGCCCCTTATTAGAATTAAATAAGAGGCTAAAATTTTATTAAAGATTTATTAAGCGTGTTTTTTTACGTCGTTAGACGGCGCCGAGGCTACTACGGTTAATTTTTTCTTTGGTGAGACATGAGAAAAGTGTAATTCCTTATCAAATACGGGACCTTTCTCAAGTCTCTTAATATCAAACTCATAGTCTTGCTGTAAGGTCCATGGGCCTTCAGTGCCTGCTTTGGGAAACAGTGAAATACTTCTTTGAATGTAACCTGAGTTCATATCAACAAATGGAATACGTTTCATATTTTTGTTACTGATAACAGGAGTGAAAATCTCAAATTTGTTTTCATCCATATAATTTAAAAGTCTACAAAAATGCTTCCAGATGAGATCAATTTTTAATGTCCATGCAAGATTTGTATAACCAAAAGCAAATGCAAAATTAGGTACATCTGACAACATCATTGATTTATAGATAGTAGTATCTGGGTAGTTTATAGCTTTATTATCCACAGACATTTGAATTCGGCTAAAAGGTATAGCATTTAAACCTGTAGCAGTAATAATAATATCAGCTTTTAATAATTTTCCAGATTTCAACAAAATACCTTCTTTGGTAAATTGTTCGATATGATCTGTTACAACAGAAGCTTTTCCTGAAGAAATTGCCTTAAACATATCACCGTCTGGTACAACACATAGACGTTCATCCCATGGATTATACTTAGGCGAAAAATGAGTTGATACGTCAAATTCCTTAGGAAGTTTTCGTCGTACGTCTCCAATCAATAATTGGCGCATAAAACCTGGAAATTGACGACTTAACTTATATACGGCTCTTGTTAAAGTAATGTTTTTACGTCTAATAAGATCAAAAGCACGCTGCGAAGGTAGAATTTTATTTAAGGTATTAGCAATTGGATCTTCACTTGGGACTGCCATGACATAGCTAGGTGATCTTTGAAGCATGGTGATATGCTCAACATCTTTAGCCATCGCAGGCATCAATGTTACTGCAGTGGCACCACTACCAATAACAATTACTTTTTTATTTTTATAATTTAAATTTTCGGGCCAATGTTGAGGATGAATAATTTGCCCCTCAAATTCTTCAACTCCTTTGAAATCAGGTGTATAACCAGAGTTGTAATCATAATAACCTGTGCTCATAATTAAGAATTTCGAGCGAAAAGTTGAGATATTTTCTTGATTTTTTTGTTTAACTTTAACTATCCAAATTCCCTCAGTAGAAGAGAATTCTGCACTTGTAACATAATGGCCAAGGCAAATATGAGGCTTAATCTCATTTTCTGAAATTGTTTCCTGCAGATAATCGCAAATCATTCTTGCGCTACCAAAAGTTCGTTTATTTTTCCATGGCTTAAAGCCAAAAGCAAAAGATTGCATATCTGAGTCTGAGCGAATACCTGGGTAACGAAATAAACTCCAAGTACCTCCGATTTCTTCACGCCCTTCTAATAACTTAAACGTTGAATGAGGTCTAAATTTCTTTAAATGATAGGCTGCGCTGATACCTGCAATCCCTGCACCGATAATTAAAACATCAGTAATAGCAGTTTGATCTGATGAACTCATATCTTTTTCCTCTTTGCATAACTTCAGTAAATTGAGCATCATTTAGATTTTCTGAGATGTTGATATTTAATCTTCATTCTTCCTTGATCCTGATGAACAAAAGCCTAATTCAGATACGCCTATTCAGGCTTTAAACTGCTTGGAGTAAATGAAAAAAGACCTATTTTTATTATTAAATTACCAATTACATAGCGTCAATCATTCAAGATAATTACTGAACTACTTAGTTCTAACAAGGTGTTGTTAAACTTAAGTTTATGAAAAATATTATAAATAATTTATTTTAAAAAAATATTTTTATTAAGTTATTGATAATGTTGATTTATTTTTATTTTTATTTTTTTCTAGTAGAATTAATTATATATACTTGTTTTTAATTAATTTTTTTAAAAAAAAAAGAAATATCAGCAAACAATTTCAGATCGGGATGAAATTTTTTGTAACATTAAACTATATTGGTTATTGGTTAGTATTCATTTTTAATAAAAATATTGCTTTTTTTATTTTGTTAAGCAATATTAGATATGGTTTAAACGTGTTGTACAAAAGGAAGTTGTAATGGTTATACAAGTTGAAAAAATCATGGCTGAACATGAACTGCATCAGCGTGCAAAACATGAAGAGCAATATTCTTATGGAAGTGCATTCTGTCATGGGCAATATGTGCCAATCCAAGAAGCCTCTGTCCCTTTAATGGATGCAGGTTTTTTACATGCTGATGCTGCATATGATGTTGTAACTGTATCTAGAGGATCATTCTTTCGTTTAGATGATCATTTGGATCGTATGGAAGCATCATGTCAAAAATTCTTCCTCGAGAATCCATATAGCCGTGAAGAGGTTAAAGAAATTCTTACAAACCTAGTTAAATTAACAGGTTTTAAAGATGCTTATGTTTGGTGGGCTGTAACGCGAGGTCCATTAAGTAGCGCAAGTAGAAAGAATCCTGTATTGCAACAAAATGCAATGTTTGCTTTTGTTTCTCCATATTTCTTTCAAGCAGATGATGAGCGCAGAACAAACGGATTAGAAGTATTAATTAGTAAACACTACAATCGTATTTCTGAAAAAGCTGTAGATCCAACAGCCAAAAATTTCCATTGGATGGATATGAAACTTGGTCTTTACGAGGCACGCAGTCAAGACAAAGATTGGGTCGTTTTAACTGATGGAAATGGCTATTTAACGGAAGCTGCAGGTGCCAATATTTTTGCCATAAAAAATAATGAAATCTATACGCCGGATTCTGGATGTTTAGAAGGTATTACTCGAAGAACTGTCATTGAATTAGCTAATGAACTAGGCGTTAAAACGCATATTACAAAAGTTAAAGCAGAAGAACTTCTTGAAGCTGATGAAGCATTCACGTCAAGTTCTGCTGGTGGTGTTATGCCAATCCAAACAGTTGATGATGTGAGATTACCAATTTCACCAAATGATCAGAACTCTCTAGCAGCTAAACTTCATGACCTATATTGGACAAAACGTTGGGATGGTTGGTTAGCAACTAATATCAACTATGAGTCTTAATATTTCTTTAGATTAATAAACAAGTTAAGTCAATTTTGAATAAATAGGCTTAACTTGTAAGTAATTAAAAATGCTACGAATTGGCTAGTGAACAAAAATTAAAAATCAAGGATTAAGGATTAATAATGGAAAAAACTGTAAACAAGGAACGTGCTAAGTTACGGTCTCATATACAAATAGTGAAAGATACTATTGAAAATAACCGGAAGAAATATTTTTTCGCTGAAAAAAGTCAGTTCAAATTTGGCCCAATTATATTTAGCGTAGTAGGTGTTTTTTTTAATAGTTATAGTCATGCTTCAGCTCTTGAACAGTCGGGCCAGTCGATATTGCCCTTTTTAGAGAATGGTAATTATGCAGAAGTAAATGCTTTTGCTATTGATCCTTCTGTTTCTGGTGAAGTTCATGATCGTCCGGATCTTGTTCAGCCGAATCAAAGCCGTCATACTGGTAATATTGGGCAAGCTAATCAGTTCTACACAGCTGCATTAAAGTTGCAACTAACGGATCAAATCAACTTTGGTATACTTTATGATCAGCCTTTCGCTGCAAAAACAGCCTATCCAGTTCTCCCTAATAATAGCTATTCTGATGGTGTAAGCGGTGAGGGCACATCCGTAAATGTAAAAAGCCAAAATTTGAGTTTTATATTAGGTTATTTACCTATTAAAAACTTTCAGGTGTATGGTGGGCCCGTTTATCAAAGTGTAGAAGGTAATGTCTCTTTCAGAGGAATGGCTTATACGGAAGCTTTCAATGGATACAATGCTAATTTTAAAGAAAAAGGTGGTCTTGGTTGGCTAATAGGAGGAAGTTATCAAATTCCTGAGATCGCGCTTAAAGCGGCTGTAACTTATCGTTCTAAAATTAAATATGATTTTCAAGTAGATGAAAATATTTTTGGTGAACCCCTACAATACACTGCACCTTCAAAAACTAAAATTGAAACTCCTCAATCATTAAATATAGATTTTCAAACAGGGATTGCTGAAAAGACACTTGCCTATATGAATCTTAGATGGGTGAATTGGAAAAAATTTAATATTCGTCCAACGCAATACGATACACTTACAGCAATTTATATGGATACATTAACAGGTGGGGCATATAAACAAGGCATTGATTTGGATTCCTATCAAAAAGATCAATATAGTGTAACTTTGGGATTGGGACAACAGCTAACAGACCGGTGGAGTATTGGCTCTGATATTGGTTGGGATTCTGGATCAGGTACCCCTGCATCAACACTTGGACCCGTGAAAGGTTTTTGGTCTTTTGGGCTTGGCGCTCAATATAATCCAACACCTAATTATTTTATTGCTGCTGGCGTAAAATATTTTTGGCTAGGTGATACTAAAGCTGAAGGTGGCGGTTACTTTTTACCAATCGAAGGTATTAAAGATTTTTCAGAGCAGGCCGAGTTTAAAAATAATCACGCAATTGCGTATGCTTTAAAGTTTGGATACCGCTTTTAAGCTATCTATAGCTATTTTTTGATATTTATGAGCTGCGAGGCAGATTAACTTATTTTTCTGCCTTGGTTTATTATAATTTATATTGTTTCTTATAAAAATAATTAATTAAATCAATGGATTGTGATTTTTAAAGGATCTAATGAAATATATTTTTTAAATATTTTTCATAATTATTAGGAATAAAGGAATGAAAAGTGAAACTGCTATATTAACAAATAAGATTGCTCATATTCTATTAAGTTTGAGTAGCTCTAAAAATGGAATGCGTTTAAAAGAATTAGTTCTTGAAACGGGTATTGCTCATGCCTCTACACATCGGATATTAAATGATTTAATCAAAGTTGGATTTGTTCAACAGTTAGATAATAAGATATATCAGCTTGGTCCAGAATTGTTTACTTTAGGATTAAGTGCACCTATCCCTATTCTAGATTTAAATAACTTAGAAAAATTTGCTCAAGAATTGGCTGACGAATGTGGTAATTTAGTTTGTATTGGATTAAAACAATTTAATGGGGTACGGTATATCTCTGTCTGTAAGGGAGGTAATCCTATTATTCCTTATATTATAAATAAAGGGGATTTGAAACCTTTTACAGCGACTTTTTCTGGTTTAGCGCTTTTAGCTTATTTGAAAGAAGGAGATCAAAGAAACTGGATTCAAAAACCACAATTAGAAGCTCCTGTAGAATGGATTTTAGCAAATCATCTTAATTTTAAAAAAACTATACCTAATTTGATAGATAAAATGAAAAAAGATAATTATATATATGCTCAAAATTTAGTATATCCAAATGTTAGTGGAATTACGACTGTTATCCCTACTAAAAATGCTGAAATACCTTACATGACACTTTCTATTTCAGCTGTTAATGACAAGCTTCAGCCAGAAAAGGCAGATGAATTGATACCAAAATTAATAAGAACTGCAAATAAAATGTCTAAATTAATATATTAATTTTCATTTGGCGTAAGTGTTAATAGAGATAATATTATTATGTTTTGAATTTTTGATAAGGTGAGTAGTTGTTGGTACCCTAATTAGCTCCATTTTTAATTTTTAAGTTGTAATTAATATTTTTTTGACTAAATTTTTTGAGATCCATAGAGTGGACTTAAAATAAGTTCAAATTATGAGGTTTGGTGTTAAAGTTCTATTACTAATAAATTTGGTTGAGTAACGTTTATATATTTTTAATGAACTGTTATTTGGTCGTTAGTTGTTAATAATAATCAAGTCTTAAAAGGAGTTATAAGATGAAAATTAGAGCAGCTGTAGTTAAATTAGTTAATGAACCATATACGATAGACACACTTGAACTTGCCGAACCACTAGATGATGAAGTACAAGTCAAGATTGTTGCCTCAGGAATTTGTCATTCTGATGATGCTGTAAGATTAGGACACGCTGCCTATGAATTTCCAGGTGTATTAGGACATGAAGGTGCTGGTATTGTGGAAAAAGTAGGAAAGAATATTAAAAATTTTAAAGTCGGTGATCATGTTGTTTTAGCTTATGCGTACTGCAAGCAGTGTAATCATTGCATGCATGGATTGCCTGCAGCATGTACAGATTGGATGAAGTTAAATTGGGGTAAACATCGCGATGATGGTTCAGCTCCATTTAAAAAAGAAGATGGTACAGAGGTCAATAATTTCTTCTTCCAATCATCTTTTGCGACTCATACAAATGTTAAAGAAACTAACTTAATTGCAGTTCCTAAAGAAGCAGATCTTCGCTTACTTGGTCCTTTAGGATGCGGTTTATTGACAGGTTCAGGTACAGTTCTTAATGGTTTGAAGCCAACAACTGGTTCTTCAATTGCAATTTTTGGTACTGGTGCGGTAGGTTTAGCCGCAATGATGACTGCTAAAATTATGGGTTGCTCAACAATTATTGCGGTTGATATCCATGATTCGAGACTGAGTCTGGCTGAAGAGTTAGGGGCGACTCATGTAATTAATAGCAAATCTGTTGACGCTGTAGAAAAAATTAAAGAAATTACCAAAGGGGTCGGTGTTAACTATTCAATCGATACCACAGGAATATCTGAAGTTATGAAAGCATCTATTGATGCATTAGCAATTAAAGGGGTAGCTGCACCAGTTGCTGTGACCAACAAGGACCTTACCGTGAATACATTAGCAGATCTTGTTGTATATAGCCGAAAGATTATTGGTGTAGTTATGGGAGAAGGGATTCCACAAATTAGTATTCCACAATTATTAGAATTTCATGCCCAAGGAAAATTTCCTTATGAGAAATTAATAAAATTTTATGATTTTGAAGATATTAATACAGCATCTTCTGATTCATTAAGTGGGAAAACAATTAAACCTGTTTTAATTATTGATCATAGTTATTCTGTATAGTTTAAATTAATGATAAGCAAGTGGATTATAGTTCTTAATTTAAAATTATTTATAGCTTATATGTTTGTTGATAATATATGTTTGTAAATTACATATTAAATCTAATAAGTTTCAAGGAAAATAACTCTTAAAATAGGAGAGGTTATGCGTAAATATACAGGATTTTACATTGATGGTAACTGGTTAGATGGTCAAGGCACATCTAATATTGAAGTAATTAATCCATCGACTAGTGAAGTTGCTGGTATTATTTCTGATGGTACTGAAAAACAAGTTAATAATGCAGTAAAAGCTGCAAAACATGCATTTATCAGTTTTTCACAAACCTCAGTAAATGAGAGGCTTGAACTTCTAAAAGCAATTGCTAATGAATATAAGAAGCGTGAAGCTGAAATAGCGGCTGCGATTAGCGAAGAAATGGGCGCCCCGGATTGGCTTGCTAGTCAATATCAAGCAGCGATGGGATTGGCTCATTTAAATACTACGATTGAAGCACTGTCAAAGTTTCCTTTTGAAGAGCAAAAAGGTACTACTCGTATATTAAGAGAGCCAATAGGAGTCTGTGGGTTTATCACTCCTTGGAATTGGCCTATCAATCAAGTGGTTGTAAAGGTTTTACCGGCTCTTGCTACAGGCTGCACTATGGTATTGAAACCAGCTGCTCAAACTCCATTTTCTGCATGGCTCCTAACAGAGATTATTGATAAAGCTGGTGTACCTGCAGGTGTCTTTAATCTAGTAAACGGGCATGGTGGTAAAGTGGGTTCTGCTTTATCACGTCATCCAGATATAGACATGATTAGCTTTACAGGCTCTACTGGCGCAGGAATTTCTGTGGCTGTAGATGCGGCTCCTACTGTGAAACGTGTTCATCAGGAGTTGGGCGGGAAATCTGCGAATATTATATTAGATGACGCTGATATCGTTCAGGCTGTAGATAATGGTGTTAAAGCAATTATGATGAATACAGGCCAGACATGTACTGCTCCAACTAGAATGCTTATTCATGAATCAAAATATGAAGCAGCTGTGGAACAAGCCCGCATAACGGCAGAAAGTATTACTGTAGGTGTCCCATCTAGTAATTGTTATATGGGACCACTTTCATCTAAAAAACAATTTGATACTGTTCAAAAATATATTCAAATTGGTATTGATGAAGGTGCCGAAATTATTGCCGGCGGTCTAGGTTCACCTAAAGGGTTAGAAGAAGGTTTTTTTGCTAAACCGACTATTTTTGCGAATGTAACTAATTCTATGAGAATTGCTCGGGAAGAGATCTTTGGGCCAGTACTCGTGATGATTCGTTATTCTAATGAGGATGAGGCGATTGCAATTGCTAATGACTCTCCCTTTGGTTTGGCCGGTTATGTCCAAAGTAGTTCAATAGAGCATGCCCGTAAAGTCGCATCGAAAATTCGGGCAGGACAAATTTATTTGAATTATGCTCCGTTAGATTTTGCCGCACCGTTTGGGGGATATAAACAGTCTGGAAATGGTCGAGAATGGGGGGAGCAAGCGTTGTATGAATTTGTTGAAATAAAGTCAGTAGTGGGCTTTGGTGAATAAAATAAAAAAATAGGGCCTTTAAAGCCCTATTTTTTTCTGGAAAAGTAGTTTTATGATAAGAAAGACTTTTGTATAGATCACTAATAATACTTAAATTTTTCGTAGTAAGCACTCTTGAACTGTGCTGCAGACGAGCCTATTGTTTTGCCATACTTTTCCGTAGTTTAAGCTTCTTGCCTGTGAACTTATATTTGTACTTAAATCATAAAGAGACCATTCATCAACTCTGAAGTTATGATGAAAAAAAATAATATGATCTAAGCTTATAGCTTTAATATTATTATCAAAGTAGCTAATTCCATTATTTAAAAGAGAAATGGAGAGTAAATTATAATCTGAATAATAGGCCATAATAGCTTGATGTAAAGTAACAGAGTCTATTTTTAACGTTAATTTGTCATAAGTCCTAAAATATTCAGCATAAGAAGAGGACTTAATTTTTGTTTTACAACCTAAAAATTGAGTTGGTTTAATTTCTAATTGAAAAGGGCGTATAAATATTGATTTATAGTTATCTGGTACTTGTTCAATAACTTGTAACTTATGGTACTGCTCTGGTTGTAAGGAATCTGGGGGCGGGTAAACTGGAGGAGAAATCTGGAACTCAGGGCCCTGTTCAAAATATGAAAAAGAGATGAGCGCGATAAAAATTAACTGTCCATTTTGTAAAGCTTTTACTTCTCTGCGGCTAAAAATCGAGCCATCTTGTAGGTCAGATACTTGATAAAGAATAGGAATATCTGTTCTGCCAGCTCGTATAAAATATGCATGTAATGAATGTGCTGGGCGATCTGTTGTTTTTGCTGCAGCGACTAAGGATTGAGCTAAAAGTTGTCCACCAAATAAATGTGAACCAAATACTTGCGTACAATTTCCTTGGAATATTAAAGAATCGATTTCTTTTAACTCAAGTAAATAAAGGAGATCCTGAGTAAGGATGTTCATTATCTCTGTCCTTTAAAAAATAAAAAGAGACAAATTTTTTTAAATATGTCTCTATAAATGATCGACTTAATCTTATCTCAACTCTTTACGTAAAATTTTGCCTACATTTGATTTAGGTAATTCACTTAAAAATTCAATATATTTAGGTTGCTTATACGCTGTTAATTTATCTGAAATAAATCTAAAAATGTCATTTTCAGTCAAATCATTTTCTTTTTTTACAATGAATAGCTTTGGTACTTCTCCACTTTTTTCATCGGTGACACCAATCGCTGCTACTTCAAGAACTTTAGGATGCCTACTAACAACTTCTTCTATTTCATTAGGATAAACATTAAAGCCAGATACTAAAATCATATCTTTTTTACGATCCACAATTTTTATGAAACCATCTGAATCCATTACACCTATATCCCCAGTACGGAAAAATCCGTTTTGCGTCATCACGCTCGCTGTTTCTTCTGGACGGTTCCAATATCCCTTCATTACTTGGGGACCTTTAATCGCAATTTCTCCCTCTTTGTTTAATGGGACCTCTTGCCCATTATCGTCAAGAATAGCAACTTCAGTGGATGGCAAAGGTATGCCTATTTTTCCATTAAATCCTTTAATAGTCGGTGGGTTAATAGTGACGACCGGTGAAGTTTCAGATAAACCGTAACCTTCTAGTAGAGGTTTATTTGTTAGTTCAAACCAAGCTTTTGCAGTTGATGGCAATGTGGACATTCCTCCACTAGAAGATAACTTTAAGTGGCTAAAATCTACCATTTTAATATTTTCATGGTTGACTAAAGCATTTGTTAATGTATTTACAGAAGGGAATAATACAGGCGGATGCTTAATCATTTCATCTATGAGGCTTGCAGTTTCTTTAGGATTTAAGATTAGTACACAAGCAAAACCTACGTATTGAGAAATCATTGAAAGTTGAAAAGCGAAGATATGATAAAGTGGCAAAGCACATATCATATTTTGATGATCTTGCTTGCCTGTAAGCAGGACTGGACCATAGACCGCATCATTTTGTAGTAGATTGGCGACTAGATTGCGATGTGTTAATTCGGCTCCTTTAGAAACACCAGTTGTACCACCTGTGTATTGTAATACAGCAGTATCATTCAAATTTAGTTTTGGCTTCTTATAACAACATGCTGGATATCTTAATCCTCTATTGAAAGAATTTAATTTATCTTGACTAGTGTCTGCAAATGGTACAGTTAAAGAGTCTGCTATATTAACTAAGAATAAATGTTTAACAAAAGTATGCGATGCTATTCGCTGAAATATATCTTTTAAGTTTTCCAATAGAATGAGAGCTTCTGCTCCTGAGTCTTTGAGTTGATGCTCAAGTTCTCTTGGAGTATACAACGGGTTAATATTTACTAGAATCAAACCAGCCCGTAAGATACCCATAACTGATATTGGATATTGTAAAACATTCGGTAGCATAACTGCGACGCGAGTGCCTTTTTTAAGTCCTAATGACTGGAGAAAGGCAGCAAATCGTAAAGATAAATTATCTACCTGTTGGTAGGTCAATTTTTTATCTTTAAAAATATAAGCCGTTTTATTTGAGAATTTTTTTTCATTTCGTTCAAAAATCTCGATCATTGAGCTATTTATTGTTGGCAGTGTAATTTCATCTGGTATGCCAAATTTTTCATATGTTTGGTGCCATGTTTTAGTCAATTTCTTATCCCTATCTTCCTTGTATTATTAAGAGATTAAGGGTTTTTAATAAATGAATAAAATGAATTAAATAAATATTAAACCATGCATAAAACTAATTTTAGTCTCTATGGTCTGACTGTTTTTTGTAGAGTACTTATAATTTCTATTAACTGTGTTTTACACCACATGATTTCTTGTTCTTTAGATTTTTCTTCATCCCAATAAAGATTCATTTCGTATCCTTCAATTTTCGCTGGTATTGCATGGATATTTACATCGGGATAATTTTTTTTATGGTAGGAAGCCTGTGTGTAAGATATTGTAAGAAGGTATTCTGTTTGAGCTAGCATACTAATAGCTGTTTGATATTGTTGACAGCGAAGTTTAATCGATCTCTTAAATCCTTGTTTTGATAGTATAAAATCTTCAAATACTCTTCCTGTTGGTCGAGCAGACACCGTAATATGTTTAGCATCTAAATAATTTTCTAGAGTTAACCCGGATTTTAAAATTGGGTGTTCTTTATGGCACATAATAACTAATTTATCTTTTAAACAAGTTTGTTGTGCAATACCTTCTTCGATGGAATGATTGACGTCTATTGAAAAATCAATTCTTCCTGAGACTAGCTCTTGACGTAAATTTTTTCGATCAATCCGAACACTATTAATTACTAATTCTTTATTAAATTTAGAAAAATGTTGAGTAATTAAAGGAAGTAATATAGGTTCAAACTCATCAATCATTGCAATAGTTATTTTTTTTAAATCCCTTTCTGGCTGAAAATCTAGAGTACTTTTTATTGCTTCATTTATTAGAGATAGGGATTGTTCAATATTTGGCCAAATTCGCTTCGCTAATATGGTCGGCATTACACCATGACCATCTCTAATAAATAAAGGGTCATTAAAATGTTCACGAAGTCGAGCAAGAGCATGGCTTACCGCAGGTTGGCTTAAGAACAATTGCTCACTAGCACGTGTTAAGTTTTTTTCTTTGTAAATTGTAGCAAACACTCTGAACAAGTTCAGATCAATACGTGCGAGTGAAGCTACCTTTTTATTATCTTCATGCATGATTTACTATTAAATTAATTCATTTTATTCATTATACGCTTTTAGGTACGCTTATCAAATACAAAAACAGAGTTAAAGATAATGGATTTTGAAATTAGCGCAAAAGGTAAAGCGTATTTAGAAAAAACTAAACAATTTATGGAAAATGAAATCATTCCAATTGAAGATGACTTCTGGAAAGAAGTACATCGTACTTGTGATCCTGCAGATTGGACAACATGGAAATGGCCAGCAGCTTTAGAGGTTCTTAAAGGTAAAGCTAAATCTGCTGGATTATGGAATATGTTTTTGCCTGATGAAAAGTTTGGGGCTGGATTAAGCATTCAAGAATATGCACATATTGCAGAACAAACTGGACGTAGCTTTTTAGCACCAATGGTTTTTAATTGTAATGCACCTGATACTGGAAATATGGAACTTCTATGGAAATATGGTAGCGAAGAACAAAAAAAACAATGGTTACTACCATTGTTAAATGGTGAGATTCGTTCTGTATTTTGCATGACTGAACCAGGTGTCGCCTCGAGTGATGCAACTAATATGCAAGCTACAGCAATAATAGAAGGAAATGAAATTGTTTTAAACGGTCGTAAATGGTGGTCATCAGGTTTAGGTGATCCTAATACTAAGTTGTTAATTTTTATGGCTCATACACCTGATTCATCAAAAAGTCGCCATCAACAACATTCTATGGTTCTTGTCCCTGTTAATACTTCAGGAATAAAAATTGAAAGAATGTTACCGATTTTTGGTGATATCGATGCGCCCCATGGACATGGAGAAGTGAGTTTTACAAATGTTCGTGTACCTATTGAGAATTTTATTGGTGGTCCCGGTGAAGGGTTTGCAATAGCACAAGGACGTTTAGGACCAGGACGAATTCATCATTGTATGCGATGTGTGGGAGCAGCAGAACGTGCATTAGAGTTGATGATTGATCGAGGAATGACTCGTACCGCTTTTGGTCAACCTATCTTGGAATTAGGTGGCAATAAGGAAAAAGTTGCAGATGCGCGGATAGCAATTGCTCAAGCACGTCTAATGACCCTGTATGCAGCTTGGAAAATGGATACAGTAGGGAATGTTGCTGCAATGACTGAGATTTCAGCAATTAAAGTAATCGCGCCGAACATGATGCAACAAGTTATTGATATGGCAATACAAATGCATGGAGCAATGGGCGTATCAGACGATACACCTCTAGCGAGATTTATGGGAATTGCTCGTTCATTAAGATTAGCTGATGGTCCTGATGAAGTACATAAGCGCGTGATTACAAAAATTGAGCTTAAAAAGAGAGGATTTGGACGTAAGTATCACTCATTAGAAGGAAAGATTGCTTAATGAGTACTATCGATGTAGGTGGAGCTATTCGCCGAGGTGAGGAACTAGACATTAAATCGGTTGACCAGTGGTTGACGGAACAGGGAATTGTTCTAAAAGGTATGCCACAAGTTACCCAGTACTCAGGTGGCGCTTCTAATTGGACATATCGTATTCGTTACGATAATCGAGATTTAATTTTACGACGTCCACCAGCGGGAACTAAAGCAAAATCTGCACATGATATGAATCGTGAGTATAAAGTTCAGAAATCACTTAAGCCTTTATACCCGTTAGTTCCAGATATGGTTGCGTTATGTACTGATGAGACCGTTATCGGTTGTGACTTTTATGTCATGGATCGAATTGAAGGAGTAATTACTAGGGCTAATCTTCCTGAAAATCTAAATTTGACGCCTGAACAAATGCGTCAATTATGTATTAATTCAATAGATGCTTTAATTACACTTCATAACGTTCCTTTTAAAGGATCCGACCTAGAGGCATTAGGTAAAGGTGAAGGATATTGCCGTAGACAAGTAGAAGGATGGATACGACGTTTCGATCAGGCGAAAACACCAGATGTTGCAAGTTTTAAGAGCGTACAAACCTGGTTGTTAAATCATATACCTGAGGATGTGAAGACTTGTGTTATTCATAATGATTGGCGTCTTGATAACGTTATTTTAGATCCCGATTCCCCTACAACTCTTATTGGAGTATTAGATTGGGAAATGGCGACCTTAGGAGATCCTTTAATGGATTTGGGTTGTGCATTAGCGTATTGGATACAAGATGATGATAGCGTTTTATTGAGAACTTTGAGACGACAGCCTACCCATTTATTTGGAATGCTCACTCGTCAGGAAGTTGTTAAATACTATCTACAAAAGACAGGACTACAGACAGATAACTGGAATTTTTACGAAGTTTTCGGTTTGTTTCGTTTAGCCGTAATTTGCCAGCAGATTTATTATCGTTATTACCATAAAGAAACACAAAATCCTGATTTTAAAGAGTTTGGTCGTTTTGTCGAAGCTCTATTTGTTCGCTGTATGCAATTGACTTGGCAATCGAAATAGCAAAAGGAGATATCTGTGGCTTTAATTACCTTTGTAAGGCATGGACAAGCTTCATGGGGTACTGACAATTATGATCAGCTATCTATAAAAGGGGCTGAACAAGCTAGGGTTTTAGGTAAAGTTTTTGATGATCAGGCTAAATCTTTCGACAATGCATGGAGCGGAGAAATGATTAGACATCAAGAAACTGCACAACACTGTTTAGCAGAGATGCATTCTTCTCTAATTGTTCTTCCACATAAAGGGTTGAATGAATTTGATCATGAACAAGTTTTATTAAATTTGGACAAGAAAAAATATCCAACTAAAGCTGAAATTCTAGAAGTAATTAAAAGCTCATCTCATCCTATAAAAACCATGGGAGTCATGTTTGGTGAGGCTGTAAGCCGCTGGCAAAGTGGCCAATATGATGCTGACTATAGTGAAACATGGAAGGAATTTCAGAACAGATGTGTCAGTGCTTTTACAGATATTGTGAATAGTTCAAAAGGAAAAAATGTCGTTGTTTTTAGTTCAGGAGGCGTGATTTCCGTAATTATACAATCACTGCTAGGTTTAACTGATCGAGCTACTTTTGAGTTGAATTGGTCAATGGTGAATTGCGGTATCACACAAATTCTAAGTGACAGTAAACGCCACAGCATTTTAAGTCTAAACGAGCACCAGCATTTCCGTGAATATGGTGTAAATTTATTAACTTGGCATTAATTTACTTAACTGAAATATAAAGGTTTATGTTTTCTAAGAATAGAAAATTTTATTAGGGCACATAAAAGAAAAGGGAAATAGGAGTATAAAAGCATGGCTAGGAATCTTTTTGATTTAACAGGAAAAATAGCGCTGGTAACTGGAGCCAGTCGAGGCATTGGTGAAGAAATTGCTAAGTTATTAGCAGAACAAGGTGCTTATGTCATCGTTTCAAGCCGAAAAATTGAAGACTGTAAAGTTGTTGCAGAAGAAATTATTGCCTTGGGTGGAAAGGCTGAAGCATTTGCATGTCATGTTGGGAAAATGGAGGATATCTCTTCTATTTTTGAACATATTCGTAATAAACATGGCCGCTTAGATATTCTTGTAAATAATGCAGCAGCAAATCCATATTTTGGTCATGTTTTAGATACAGATTTAGCAGCCTATAACAAAACGGTAGAAGTGAATATTCGTGGTTATTTCTTCATGTCTATTGAGGCAGGGAAATTGATGAAGTCACAAGGTGGCGGTGCAATTGTAAATACTGCATCAGTAAATGGTTTACAGCCGGGTGATAAGCAAGGCATCTATTCAATTACGAAAGCTGCTGTCATCAATATGACTAAAACTTTTGCAAAAGAATGTGGCCCATTAGGTATAAGAGTTAATGCTTTGGTTCCAGGTTTTACTAAAACTAAGTTTGCGGGTGCCTTATTCAATGATACTGAATTATATGAAAAGTTAATGGCAGATATTCCTTTACGTCGCCATGCTGAACCACGGGAAATGGCTGGAACGGTACTATATTTAGTTTCGGATGCAGCAAGCTATACCAATGGCGAGTGTATTGTCGTAGATGGTGGATACACTATTTAAAAATTAAAGTAGCTATATTTTTACGAATTACATCAACTATTCATCTATTCCAATTCTGATAGTGGATAAACTGTAAATATCACCGATAACTATTTTAAGGAAGAAATTATGATTGATTTGAAAAATCGAGTTGCGATTGTGACAGGAGCTGGTGCAGGTCTTGGAAGAGAACATGCTTTATTGTTAGCTCGTCTAGGTGCAAAAGTAGTAGTGAATGATTTAGGAAGTGATGTCAATGGAAATGGCGGATCAACAAATGCAGCTCAATCAGTCGTTGATGAAATTGTAAGTACCGGTGGAGAAGCATTTGCAAATGGTGCCTCAGTTACTGAGGCTTCTCAAGTAGAAGCAATGGTAAAAGAAACGATTGAGCGTTGGGGGCGAGTAGATATTTTAATTAATAATGCCGGAATTCTGCGTGATAAAACCTTTACCAAAATGTCTTTAGATGATTTCCGTACGGTGGTAGAAGTGCATTTAATGGGAGCGGTAAATTGTACTAAAGCGGTTTGGGAAATTATGCGAGAACAAAAATATGGTCGCATAGTAATGACCACATCATCATCAGGCTTGTATGGAAATTTTGGTCAGTCTAATTATAGTGCTGCCAAAATGGCATTAGTAGGCTTAATGCAAACATTAGCGCTTGAAGGTGAAAAATATAATATTCGTGTTAATTGCCTAGCCCCAACTGCAGCGACTCGTATGCTGGAAGGTTTATTGCCTGAAGAGTCATTAAAAGCACTTGCACCTAGCACGGTGAGTCCCGCCGCTGCTGTACTCGTGAGTGAAGATGCACCAACCAGAATGATTCTCTGTGCTGGAGCGGGAAGTTTTGAAGCAGCACATATCACAATGACTCAAGGTATTCATATTGGTAATGGGGAACAGACAGCACATACATTATTAGAGCGATTAGATGAAGTTTCAAATCGTACAGCTGAAATTGTCCCTATGTCTGGCTTTGTTCAAGGTGAACTAGAGTTGAATAAAGCTGGCTTAAAAGTAGGGGAAGAAAATGGGTGAAGCACTTTCAAATAAATCACCGATTTCAATTGCTCAACTTTTTGAACTGGAAAATGAAGTACTTGGAGTCTCTGGTTGGATTACGATTGATCAGGCGTCAATTAATGCCTTTGCGGATGTGACACGTGACTGGCAATATATTCACGTAGATGAAGAAGCAGCAAGCCAAAGTCCATTTGGAGGCACCATTGCCCATGGATTTTTTACGCTATCTTTATTATCTGCTATGGCAGCAGAAGCTATGCCGCAGATTAAAGAATTAACCAGTTCTATAAATTATGGAATGAATAGCTTGCGTTTTATTAATCCCGTACATAGTGGAAAACGAGTGCGTGGACATTTCTTACTAAAATCAATAAAAGAAAAATCTCATGGTCGATATCAAATGGTCCTAGATGTAACTGTTGAGATTGAGAATGAAACTAAACCAGCCCTTATAGCAGAATGGTTATCACTTCTAATTTTATAGTAGGTATCTTTCATGGTAGATGAGCTTATTCTGTCTCGAAACGACTTAGATTTTATTTTATTCGACTGGTTAAAAGTAGATCAATTAAATCAGCGAACATGTTTTTCAGGCCAAGATCGTTTTGACTATACGTCAGTTTTAAATGTTTATGAAAGTTTAGCAACTGATTTATTCGCGCCGCACAATAAGAAAAACGATAGTAATGAACCTTCTTTTGATGGAGAAACTGTTAAGGTAAATCCAGAGGTGGGAGTAGCATTACGGGAATTTTCTATAGCGGGTTTAATGAATGCTGCATTCCCGGCAGAATGGGGTGGAATGAATCTTCCAACTACAGTTGAACGGGCAGGTATGGCGTACCTCTTAGGAGCAAATGCAGGTACCGCAGCTTATGCTTTTTTAACGATTGGAAATGCTAACCTTTTAATGGCTTATGGTGAAAAAGACCTAATCACACCTTACATAACTGCGATGGCAGAGGGTAAATGTTTTGGAACAATGTGCTTATCAGAACCCCAAGCAGGTTCTAGTTTAGCTGATATCCGGACACGTGCTGTATCTAATGGAGATGGTAGATATCGCCTATTCGGAAACAAAATGTGGATTTCCGGAGGAGATCATGAAATCTCTGACAATATTTTACATTTGGTTCTAGCTAAAATACCTGATGAAAATGGCCAAATTCCAGCAGGTGTAAAAGGTATTTCTTTATTTGCTGTTCCTCGAAAACTACTTGATGAGAGTGGACGGCCAGGGGAAAGAAATGACGTTGTACTGGCGGGAATAAATCACAAAATGGGTTATCGAGGTACTGTTAATTGTGTTTTAAATTTGGGGGAAGGTAAGTTTACTCCTGAAGGAAAATCAGGGGCTTTAGGGCATATAATAGGCGAACCTGGAAAAGGGCTAGCTTATATGTTTCATATGATGAACGAAGCCCGTATTTCTGTAGGATTGTCAGCTGCAGCATTAGGATATACAGGTTATCTGCATGCTCTTGATTATGCTAGAACGCGATTACAAGGACGTCCAAGAAGTGATAGAGATATAAACTCACCTCAAGTACCCCTTATAAAACATGCTGATGTTCGCAGAATGTTATTAGCGCAGAAGTCATATGTGTCAGGGGCTTTAGCATTATGTTTATATGCAGCACGACTAGTAGATGATAGTAAATCACTTGAAGATAAAGAAGAACGCGATAAGATCAACGTCTTATTAGATTTATTAACGCCTGTTGTAAAAAGCTGGTCTTCTCAATGGGGACTTGTAGCAAACGATTTAGCTATTCAGGTTCATGGCGGATATGGTTATACCCGTGAATACAATGTGGAACAGTTCTATAGAGATAACCGACTAAATCCAATTCACGAGGGAACATTTGGTATTCAGGCTTTAGATTTATTGGGTCGTAAAACTCGTATCAATGATGGACTATCTGTGAAACTGTTGGATGAGAAGATTTCTGAAACCATTAAGCAAGCGCTATCGATAGATAAATTACAGAGCCATGCAAATAAATTAGATCAGGCATGGAAAGAAATCCTTCGAGTGACTAAAAGCTTGCACAGTCTAGAAGATTTAGAAGTGCAATTAGCAAATGCCGCAAACTACTTAGAGGCATTTGGGCATTTAGTCGTAGGTTGGTTATGGTTAGATCAAGCTATCACAATTTATAAAACTATTGAGACATCATCAAGCAGCGATTTCTTAAACGGAAAACTTGCAGTTTGTGATTACTTTTTTGGCTGGGAAATGCCAAAAATATCCAGTTGGTTGGCAGTACTGGATCCAGTGGAAACCACTCCTCTGAATATGCCTGAGCAATGGTTTTAAGGATGCATTGATATTCATAGCTCTATATAGGTGACGTATTTTTTGAGAATACAATATGACTTCTAATCGAAGCCCATTCTAGATGATGAAGTCATCATTGTTCCCATAAATATTCCTATTTCTAATTAATTGTAGAGTTCGTAAACATATAAGTTTCGTCATAAAACGAGGCAATGGATTTGCATTGCCTAAAATTTATAAAAGACCTATAGGTTAGAACTACTTATGTACAGCTAAAGATCATTACTCCTTAATTCCATTGCAATATTTTTATCTATTTCATTTTTACAAGTACAAGGAAGCCCCATGATTGATGCAGTAATTGTTTCGACAGCTCGTACACCGATTGGTAAGGCATATCGAGGTGCTTTTAATGCGACTCATTCACCTACAATGTTAGGTCATGCAATTAAACATGCAGTGGAAAGAGCAGGTATTGAACCAGACCGTATTGAAGATGCTGTAATTGGTTCGGTTTTAAATGCTGGTACAGCAGGAAATAACATCGCTCGAAATGGTTTATTCGCTGCTGGTTTACCAGCGGTAATTGGTGCTCAGACCATCGACCGTCAGTGTGCATCCGGTTTAATGGCGATCGCTACCGCAGCGAAACAAATCATGTATGACGGTATGCAAACTGTTATTGCTGGAGGACAGGAAAATATTTCTGCTGTACAAAGCCGTTATATGGAATGGGTGCAGGCTGCTATGGATCCTAACGTCCTTGCTAATCAACCAACTGCTTACATGCCAATGTTAGAAACAGCAGAGTTCGTTTCAAAGAAATATGGGATTTCTAGAGAAGTACAAGATCAATATGCCTTAGAGTCTCAATTGCGTACAGCCCGAGCACAGGCAGCAGGCTTATTTGATAATGAGATTGTCCCAATTAGCACTCAAATGATGATAATGGACAAAGCTACAGGAACATCTTCACTTAAAAAAATAACTTTGAGTCAAGATGAAGGGAATCGACCGAGTACTACATTAGAGTCATTAAATAATTTATCTCCAGTTATTGATGGTGGGGTAATCACCGCTGGAAATGCCAGCCAATTATCAGATGGAGCAAGTGCTTGCGTGATAATGAATGGAAAATTAGTTGAACAATTAGGAATTGAAGCTTTAGGTATTTATCGTGGAATGACGGTCGTTGGAAACGCACCTGAAGAAATGGGTATTGGTCCTATTTATGCAATTCCAAAACTACTTAAACAGCATGGTCTTTCAATAAATGATATTGGTTTATGGGAACTTAATGAGGCATTTGCTTGTCAGGTATTGTATTGTCGAGACAAGCTAGGAATTGATCCAAGTAAATACAATGTAAATGGTGGAAGTATTTCAATAGGCCATCCATATGGAATGACAGGATCCCGACTGGTTGGACATGCTTTACTTGAAGGTAAACGCCGTGGTGTGAAGTATGTCGTCGTTTCGATGTGTATTGGTGGGGGTATGGGCGCTGCGGGGTTATTTGAAGTCGTATAATACTAAAAATATTACTGTTTGCATCAGTAAATATTATGATGCAAACAGTGTTTATAATTAATCCATAAAACAATGTAATTAATGAATTTTTTTTAAAATAAAAATTTAGCTGATACTTTATTTAACTAAAAATGTCTATTAAAATTAAAGTAAATTTTATATATATTTACTCTATGTATTGCAACTGGTTGATCTTTATAAAAATAAATGTGCATTAATTGTTGAGATATTATTCGATATGAGTGTAATATTTTTTGAGTGGTGTAAAATAAATTTATAGGTTTTTGGGATGATGTATGGTTTTTTTGGGGGTTGTATTGTTGATTTTTTAGAAAAATTTGAGTAACTGAGTTTGTAATATTTTATATTAATTTTTTGTAATTAATTAAAGTAAAAGGTAGCGATGGGAAGATTTTATAAAAAACCTTCCCATTTTAAATTAAAAAGTTTTTTTAATTCCAAATACTACAGTAGATGAACATTTATCTCCATATGCCATAATTTGTGTACATTCTGAGTTTGTTAAATCACTATCAACATAAGCTAATGTATAGCTAATATCATTATATTTTTTACCTAGCTCAAATTTACGCACACTATAGTTATTTCGAATATCACCATCTTCATTCTTTAATTGTATTCCTACATCATTGTAGCCATAGCGCATATCAAGCCACACATTATTAGGGAAATTATACTTATATCCTATATAGCGATATTGAGCATTTGAATTTTTTCCCCAGTCATAAAAATAATTAAAAAAAGCGCCATAAGCAGTAGCGCTTATAAACCATTCAGTAACATTGCCATCAGCCCAATTCGGATATATTGTTTGGCCTAAAGAGGAGTAAATATATACCTTTTCGTTAAAAGGATAAAAATAGCCCGCTGTATAAGCTATTTCATATTTTGCTGGGACAACTACTACATCATAATTAGATATTTGTGCCGAAATGTCCCATCCTGATTTATGGGCCAGTGACACTAATCCTTGTACTACAGGTTTACCATCACTTAAATCAAAACCAGAACGACGATATTCAGACATAGCTGTAGTTGTAAAATTTAAATTTAAATCCTTATTAATTTCAATGGCATGTACTAGAGATGAATTTACTACACAGGTTAATAAAATAACTGAAATTTTCTTGTTTAACATGATTTTTTCCTTAAATATCATGAAATTAAGTTGAGTTTTCCTGGCTTGCGATTATAAGTCGCAAGATTCTTTAAACTATTTATTTGGTTAATAAAACTATGTTTCGCTTATTTTTTACTATTGACTACTTCAAGAGAACGGTTAGTTGTGAGAGGACCATATAACATTACTGGAATAGCAAAAAAAATATACAAGGCAGCGGCTGCAAACATTACTCCCTGTATTCCACCATGTGTAAATAACCATGCACCTAATAATCCAGAAATTGCTCCCCCAAATCTTCCAATTGAGATAATAATTCCACTTCCTAATGCTCTTAACTTTGTAGGTATTGCCTCAGGAATATATGTATAATATCCACTTACGATGATGCCTGTAAGTATACAAGCTACACCACCTGCAGCTATTAACTCCCAAGTTGTATTTGATATTCCTAAGATAATTAATGGAACTGTAGTTAATGCTGACATTGCTAAAATTAGTGATTTACGTTCAAAACGGTCAAGAATATACATTGTTATAAATGGAGTTACACAATAAATAACATTCCATAAGAAGAAAATATAATAAGCCTTTTCCTCAGAATATTTTAAACCATAGACAAAAGAATAAACTGCCCAATTTCCAAATAAATAGTATGCTAAAGTTGATCCGAAATAACCTATTCCTACAATAATTATTGTAGAAATAACAGCTTTGTTTTTAAATAAATCAGAAAGAGTAGATTCTTTATAATTTTCTATAGCTGAAATATTTGGTGTCATTAATATTTTGTTTTTTGATATGGCTTTGCTTTCAAATTTTTTAATTAAAGCTTCAGCTTGTGGTAATTTTTTTCTAGCAATATACCATCGAACAGACTCAGGCATATAAAATCGCATAAAAGGAGCTATAATAAAACCAATACTTCCCACATAAAAAAGATGACGCCAAGCATTAGCCCCACTATTTGGTAAATAAAATAGTGCTAAAGCGGATGCTGCTACAGCAGAAAATGCGAAGCCGATTGTTACAACTGACATAAAACGACCACGAGTATTACTTGGAAACATTTCAGACACATATACGAGTAATACTGAGGTTGCTGCTTGTACTCCAACTCCTGTAATTGTTCTTGAAAACAACATCATTTCATAGTTATTTGAAATAGCCGTTAAAAGTGATCCGAATGAATAAAGAATTGTAGCCCACACCATGATAGATCGGCGTCCAAATTTATCAGATAACCTCCCACCAATAAGGGCTCCAATAATCATACCAACGAAAAACATACTGCCTATAAGGCCGATTTGTTCAGTACTGTAATTTGTATGGGACTTAATAGTTGGAGAGGCATAAGCAAAAATTGCATTATCGTAATATTCCAACATAAGATTGATGGCAAGCAATAATGCCCAGAAATAATGCATCCCCATAACTGGTAAACGATTTAAACGGGCAAGAAGTTGAGCACCACTACCGTTATCATTTATTGAATCTGAATTACTCATATTAAAACTCCATTTATTAATATGTAATCTATTCCATTGATTTATAAGATACTAATCTTTAATACATCCATAATTTATTAAGGATATTTGGTTAGGTATATTTTTATGAAAATCAATATTTAAAGTTAATTAAAACTGAAAATATTAAAATCATTCTTCTCCACAGCCAATCACCGCTACTACGCGTATTTCAATTTTAAATTCCGGTCGAGCAAGTTGAGAGACTCCTATACTTGTCCAAGCAGGATAATTCTCTGGCAAATACTTATTTTTTACGGACATAAATTCAGCAATTTCTCCTTTTTGATCTGTATGGAATGTGATGATTTCCACGATGTCACTCATTTTTGCACCAGCAGCATTGAGCACTTCTTTTATATTCTCAAAAGCCTGCTGGGCTTGTTTCTCCATGGATGGTTCTAGAACACCAGTTTCAAGATTCTCGCCAACACATCCGGAAACCCAAATCATATTGCCTACACGTACTGCAGCTGAGAAATGATAAGTATCGTAATGTCGCTCTTTTCGTGGTCCAGGGTTAATTAGTTGTTTTCTCATTTTTTCTTCCATTTAACATTTTGTTTCTTTAGGCAATTTTTTGAAAAATAGGTGATCTAAACAGATCACCTTCATTAAGTTTGTCCATTTCTTCTCTAAAAAGAAAACCATTACGCGCATGACTTGGATTTGAAGTAGGTAGACAACGGAATGTTGCGTCGTCACCAAAGAAACGTAAGACTAAGGTGTGCCTAGTTGGACATTCTTCATCGACTGGAGCTCCACCATGTAATGCTCTTGGATGAAGAATAACAACGTCTTTGGGTCTTATAGCCCATGACAAAACATCATAAGCATTTGGATCTTTTGCTAATTCTTCATCAATATGCGGTAAACGAGGATATGTACCATCTCCCCATAATGGATCTGTGGGATCATCAGGATTTTTGAAACTTGAACCATCATATTGAATACCATTGTGGGATCCACGAATGACTTCTAAACAATTTCTCTTAGGTAGAGATTGAAAAGTGATCCAAGCATTACCCCAATGTTTCCCAGCCCAAGGGAGGTTTGCTGTATCTTGATGCCAAGGGCCTCTTCCGCTTTTACCATTTTCTTTTGCAAATATTTCTTCCGCAAAATACCAAACATTTTCAGATCCCCAGAGCTCTTGAAAAATCTTTCCAAAAGGTAACGTTTTCACTAATTCATCTAATTTATTTTTAGATAATGGGTTTGCGTTATCGATATGAGTCTGAAGTTTGGTACCATCTAAGTCACGAAAATTACTTGGTCCTGGATGAGCCATATTCCATTTAAATATTTCGTAGCAGTTTGAGAATTCCTTGTCAGTCAGGCAATTCTCAAAAAGGAAAGCTCCATCATTGCGGAAAGCTTCTATCTGTTTTTTTGTAGGCTTAATTTCCATATCATATTCCTTTACATTTGTAATAACTAAAATAATTAATATCCAAATTCTTTGATTAATTTTTAAATAATCATATATTACAATGGTTTGTGGTTAATTGGTCTCTAGTGATTCCATGTCTTTATGATTCTTATTTAACCTCGGTTATGGCTATCTTTTGAGCTTAACCAATTTTTAAAAATGAATAAAATGAATAAAATAAATGGTTAACTATGCACACTAGTTATTTTTCTTCTTTCTTTTTTGTCTATATTTTCTTCCCCCAGATCTACTGTTTCGTATTACGGAATAATTTTTTACGATTTAATCAGTGCAGAACTTGGTTTGGAAAATAGATATCAAATTGAAAAATTAGGGAAGAATTAATATGGCAATGTATAGAGCTCCACTTCGTGACATTAATTTTGTGCTAAGTGATCTACTAAATTTTGAATTCTTATATGCTCAGTATCCTCAATCAAAAGAAAAAATGACCTCGGAAATAGTAGGGCAATATTTAGAAGTAGCATCTGAATTTTGTGAAAAGGAGTTGTATCCTTTAAATCAAATAGGTGATCAACAAGGCTGTAAGCTTCAAAATGGCGTTGTTACTACGCCAGATGGCTTTAAAGAAGCTTATAAGAAGTATGTAGAATTAGGTTTTCCTTCTCTGACTGGCAAAGAAATTTATGGGGGACAACAATTACCAGGTTTATTATGGTTAGTAATTTCAGAAATTTTAACCTCGACTAATTGGGCTTGGGGTATGTATTCAGGTTTATCCCATGGTGCCATGGCTACTATCGAAAATCATGGAACAGAAGAACAAAAAAGAAAATTTTTAACTCCTTTGATTTCGGGAATCTGGACAGGAACTATGTGTCTTACTGAATCACACGCTGGTTCAGATTTAGGCCAAATTCGAACCAAAGCTGTTCCAAACAATGATGGAAGTTATGCAATTACAGGAGAAAAAATATTTATTTCAGCTGGTGATCATGATTTGTCTGAAAATATTATTCACATCGTATTAGCCCGTTTACCGAATGCTCCAAGTGGCACCAAGGGTATATCATTATTTATTGTGCCAAAATTTAATTTAGATGCTGACGGAAATATTGATAGTCGTAATGGAGTAGTTTGTAGTGCGTTAGAACATAAAATGGGTATACATGGAAATGCCACATGTGTATTAAATTTTGAAAATGCAAAAGGTTTTTTAATTGGCCCTGAAAATCGTGGTTTGAATTGTATGTTTACCTTCATGAATTCAGCACGAATTTTTACTGCTGTACAAGGTTTAGCTGCTTCTGAAGCTTCTTATCAAGGTGCATTAGCTTATGCTAAAGATCGTTTAGCAATGCGTTCATTATCTGGTCCTAAATTTCCAGCTCTACCTGCCGATCCAATCATTGAACATCCTGCTGTACGAAACATGTTATTAACACAAAAAGTTTTTGCGGAAGGATCTCGAGCATTAGCTTATTATTTATCAACTTATGTGGATATTGCAGAGTTAACTACAGATGAATTAGAGAAAAAAGCTGCAGAAGATAAATTAGCCTTGCTTACTCCTATTGCAAAAGCATTTATGACAGAGTTGGGGGTAGAGTCAGCCAAACATGGAATGCAGATTTATGGCGGACATGGTTATATTTCTGAACATGGTATGGAACAAATTGCTCGAGATGTTCGTATTTCAACCTTATATGAGGGTACTACAGAAATTCAGGCAATTGATCTATTAATGCGAAAAGTAATTGGCTCAAAGGGAAGCTTATTAGTATCGTTAACTAATGAAATTCAAACTTTTATAAAAGAAAATATTGGAAAAGATGTTACAGAACCTATGTTATCTAAGTTAGATCTCTTAGTTAAAGAGTGGCTTGATTTATCTAAGTATATTCAAAATAAAGTTCCAAATAAACTTGATGAGGTTGGTGCAATTGCCGTCGACTATCTATACTTTTCTGGCTATGTTGTTTTTGCTTATTTGTGGGCGAAAATGGCAATTATAGCTCAAAATAAAATTGCTCAAGGAGTTATGGATGATTTCTATTCTGCCAAAATTTCTACGGCACAGTTTTATTTTGATAGAGTTCTACCTCGGACCTTAACTCACTCAACATTAATCATGTCAAATACAGAATCCTTATTTAAATTAGAGTCCCAATCATTTAAATTTGATTAATTAATTAAAGGTAGCTGTCGATAATTTTTTATCGACAGCTATTTTATTGTGAGAATTATCCTTAGCTAATACCTGATTTCCCTAATTTTTTTATACATAAAATTTTTCTATTCATACTAAAACTTAAATAATTAAATATTTCAAATATGAAATTAATTTCATATTTGAAACAATGTTTGATTTTTAAGTAATTGATTTTTAATGTAATAATAGTGGCATGTAATTTGCTCTAAAGATAAGTAGCTACAAGGAGTGAATAATGAATGCGAAGCATATAATGCAATTGAATGGAATATTGCAGCAGAATCTAGGGCTAATCCCTCATGAAATTCAGTTAAAAAAAATGAGTGGCGGGGCTATCCAAGAAAATTGGCTGGTTCAGTCTGAAGATTTTACATTAGTACTGCGTAAAAATGCTGAGTCTAGTGTAGAGGCCAGTTCAGATCGTGAGCAAGAATTTTTACTTTTAGATCGGTTATATCACTTCGGCATTAAAGTGCCAGAGCCACTTTATTTTGAGAAGTCACCTAACTTTTTAAATAGTGATTTCTTCATTATGAAAAAAATTGATGGTGTAGCAGAAGGCCATAAATTAGTCCGAATTACAGAAGAAGAAAAACGTAAAAAGATTACTCAAGACATTGGTAAGCAACTTGCCTTAATTCACGCCATTCAATCAGATGAAGTAATAGAGAAACTACTTCCTAAGCCAGATAAAGATCAGTATTTGGAAAATAAGCTTACAGGTTTTCTAGAACAATTGGATCACTTGAAAAGACAACGTCCGATCCTTGAGTACGCTATTCAATGGATGTTTAACAATCTTCCAAAAGTTGATGATTTGGTATTAGTCCATGGTGATTACCGCATCGGTAACATCATGATTAATGATGATCAAATTTCAGGAATCTTAGATTGGGAATTCACTCAATGGGGAGATCGAAGAGAAGACTTCGGATGGTTTACTTCTAAATGTTGGCGTTTTGGACAAGATGAAAACATAGCTGGGGGAATCGGTTCATATAAGGACTTTGCGAAGGCCTATGCTGAAATTTCCGATATCTATATCCCTGAATTTGAAATGAAGTTTTGGCATGTATTGTCTCATGTTCGATGGGCAATCATTGCGATGCAGCAGTCTGACCGAAACAACGAGATGGAAACTCCATCACTCGAATTAGCTCTAACGGAGTTTTTAGTTCCCCGCCTTGAGAACAATATTCTGGAAATATTGGGAGAAAAAGAATGAGTGAGCAAAAGATAATTGACCTGATTAAAGCCAGCCAAGCTGTCATTAAGAATGAGCTTTTACCCCTATCTAGCAGTCAGAAATATAACTTGCTAATGCTCATGAGAAGCTTGGAAATTTTGCAGGCTTATATTTTGCAAAAGGATATTTCTATATTGCATCGTTCAGGCATTGTGCAAGATTATTTTTCTTTTCCAATTAAAGATGTTGATGAGGCAATTCAATTGTTTATTAGCGATATCCGTGAAGGTAAACACTCGGATCAAACATTTGAGATATTAAAAGCACTTAATTCGGAAGACTTAAAAATTACTGAACCAAAGGCAGCACAACATGGATAAATATCGGCTACGAATTTATTTGGTTCGGCATGGGCACGTTTCATATTTTGATGCAGATAAGAACCCGATTAATCCTAAGTTCGCGCAATTATCCGAACGAGGAATCGAGCAAATACAACAAATGGCTCATCAACTACAAGATGTGAATTTTGAAAAAATTTATTCATCGACCATGCCACGTTCGATTCAGACAGCCGAAATTTTGAAGCGCTATCAAAACCAGCATAAAGACATTCAGTCATTCGATGATATTCGAGAAATAAGAGCGGGACGTTTAAGAGAAATTTCGTTGGATCGTGCTGAACTGGAAATAAAAAAGGCCTATCAGTTCCATAAAAATAACCTTGAATTATTTGTACAAGGCGAAAGTTGGGCTCTCTTTATGACTCGTGTACTGACATGGTTTGAAAACATGATTTTAACAGCGGACAAAGACCAGAACATCCTGATTTCTTCACACGATATTGTAAATCGAATACTCATTAATTGGGTATATGGACATGACTTCAAAGATGTTTATTCGCAGGAACAAGATTATGGCTGCTTAAATATTCTTGATCTAACGATTGAAAACCAAAAGGTAATAAGCAAACGAATCAAGCTTCAAAATTTCACGCCGTACAATCTGATTAAAAATGAGCTATTTAATAGCGCTATGGATGATGTGTATGAAACTTATATCGCGACTCAAGGCTTTAAATTAAAGGAACTCAGCTCATGATTACACTATCTAATGAATTATTAGAACTACAACAGAAAGTGAGAGAATTTATTCAACAAGAGGTGATTCCATTAGAAAGTGATCCTCGTCAAGATAGCCATGGGCCTAGTGAAACTTTACGCCAAGAATTAGTGAGTCGCGCGCGTCGTTGGGGGCTATTAACTCCCCATGCAAGTCAAGAAATGGGAGGTCTAGGCTGGTCGCATCTGCAAAAGGCTGTAGCTTTCGAAGAAGCAGGGTATTCTGCTTTAGGTCCAATCGCTTTAAATATTCATGCACCAGATGAAGGAAACATTCATCTTTTAGATGCTGTGGCGAATGATGCACAAAAAGAAAGATGGTTAAGAAAACTGGTAGCTGGAGAAATTAGATCGTGCTTTGCCATGACGGAGCCGGCACCGGGTGCTGGCTCGGATCCATCCATGCTTCAAACAACAGCAACTGAAGATGGCGATGACTATATTATTAATGGCCGTAAATGGTTAATTACAGGAGCCGATGGAGCGAGCGTTGTGATTATTATGGCAAAAATGCAAGATGGCTCTGCCTCAATGTTCCTCACAGACACAAACGTTGAAGGCTTTATATTAGAAAAAAATATGAATGCTATGGACTCATGCTTTTCTGGTGGACACGGCATTTTACGCTTTGAAAACTTACGTATACCTAAAGAAAATGTGTTGGGTGAAATTGGTAAAGGCTTTAAATATGCTCAAGTTCGTCTTGCACCAGCACGTTTAACACATTGTATGAGATGGTTAGGGCAAGCAAGGAGAGCACATGATATTGCTACCCAATACGCGCGTGAACGCCAATCTTTTGGTAAAAGATTAGGAGACCACCAAGGCGTTGGTTTTATGCTTGCCGACAATGAAATGGATATTTTAACGACTCGATTAGCCGTTCACTATTGTGCGCAGGTTTTAGACTTGGGTGAGAAAGGAAATTATGAGTCGAGCCTAGTTAAGGTGATCAGCTCTGAAGGTATCTGGCGTGTGGTAGACCGATCAGTTCAGATTTTAGGTGGACAGGCCATGACAGATGAATCAGTAGTCTGCAAGATTTTTAAAGATGCACGTGGTTTCAGAATTTATGATGGCGCGAATGAAGTTCACCGCATGAGCATAGCCAAAAAACTATTAGGGAAGCAGGCATAATAAAATAGGGATAAGAGAATGAATATTTTTGATGTAAAAGATAAATATATTTTAATTACGGGTGCTTCAAGTGGTTTGGGGCATCACATAGCTGAATTATTTGCAAAAGAAGGCGCGAATATTGTTATTTGTGCCAGACGATTAGAGCGATTGAAAGAATTAGAATCGCATATAAAAAATGAATTTGGAGTGAAAGTTCATACCTTTGCGTTAGATGTAAATGATCGTTCCGCTGTGAAAGATATGCTTAGTTCTTTAGAAACAGAAGGAGTCACAGTAGATGTACTAATTAATAATGCTGGGGTGAGTGATACCAAGCGTTTCTTAGACTATAACGATGAGGATTGGGATAAGATTGTAGATACTAACCTTAAAGCCCCTTGGCAATGTGCACAAGAAGTTGTGCAGCATATGATTAAAGCTGAACGTAAAGGGTCTATTATCAATATCACATCAATTCTATCTCAGTCTACCAACCTTGGTGTTAGCCCATACTGTGCATCGAAGGCTGGCTTACGTCATTTAACAGAAGTTATGGCAGTAGAGCTGGCTAGATTTGGTATAAATGTAAATGCCATCGCACCAGGCTATATGATTACTGAGATTAATGAAGAATATTTAACTGGCGAAACTGGACAACAGCTTTTAAAGAAAATTCCAACAAGGAAGTTTGTAGAATTTGATGACTTAAATGGGCCTTTACTTTTACTTGCTTCTCAAGCAGGTCAAGGCATAACAGGTATCGAAATTAAAGTCGATGGCGGCCATAGCGCTGCGCCTATATAAAACGCTTTTTAATGGAGTAAAAAATGCTTAATCGAAAACCAATTAATATTTTGGTCACTTATATTAAAAAACCTAATATTAATGGTTTTCGATCTTTGGTTGAGCAGGCGATTAGTGAAGTAGAGTCGAACGAAATAGATTTGGTGGAATGCCATATTTCAGATGTGCAAGATGTTGCTCAAAGCTTAGTAGAAAATGGCTGTCAGATTCTTCTATGTACGGGAGCGACCGCGAGTTTTCTACAGAAGAAATTAAATATTGATATTCAGGTCATTCGAACTGGTACTTTTGATGTCATTCAAGCCATATCAAACTTAAAACAATATAAGCGAATTGCTTTGGTGGGTAATACGTCCACAGTTGACCTTGAGAACTACTCTGATATTTTTGCTTTAGATATACAACAGTTTAACTATGACTCATATTTAGATGCCAAGAAAACAATTCACTTAATTAAAAATCAAGGTTTTGATGCCATTATTGGTTCGCCTGTTGCAGTAGAGTTAGCTCTGAATGAAAACCTAGTCGGACATTTGGCCATTAGTGTGCCATCTTTAAAAGACCTGCTGCAAAATGCCTTACGTACTCTTGAAAAGATTCGTAGAGAACAGTATTCAACCTTACGTTTGACTGAGATTTTTAATCACTTAAATGAAGGCATTTGTTTTATCACTAAGCAAAAAAAGATTTCTTTAATAAATAACTCAATGAGTTCGTTACTTGAAAAAGACTCTTCAGACGTTTTAAACAAATCAGCATTAGAAATTTTTGAAGGTTTAAACTTTGATATAGACCAAGAAAACAGTCATCAACTCGTTCAATTTAAAAATTTAAAACTTGCTGTATATATTTCCAAACTAAAAAATGACTATATAGATGGCTATATCTTAAGAGTGCAGGAATTAAACGCATTAGAGCAGTCTAATAGTCAGTTTAGAAAGGTTTCATCAAAGAATTTTAATACAAGATATACCTTTGATCAGATTTTGACGCAAAATCCAAATTTTCAACAAATTATCAAGTTATCCAAAGCATATGCAAAAACGGATAGTACCATTCTCATTACTGGTGAAAGTGGTACAGGTAAAGAAGTTTTAGCACAAAGTATTCATAATCATAGCATCCGTTATAAAGCACCATTTGTTGCAATCAACTGTGCTTCTTTTCCAGAAAGCTTGTTAGAAAGCGAACTATTTGGTTATGAAGAAGGTGCCTTTACTGGAGCGAAGAAAAATGGGCGTATTGGTCTCATTGAAGCGGCACATACAGGTACACTTTTTTTAGATGAAATTGGTGATATGCCATTACATCTACAAACTAGATTTTTACGAGTTCTACAAGAAAGACAAATTAACCGCTTAGGTTCAGTGGTGAGTCATCATTTAGATATACGTGTGATTGCTGCAACTCATGCGAACTTAGAAGAGTTAGTACGAAATGGGAGCTTTCGGGCAGATCTTTACTATCGTTTAAATATTTTAAGAGTGTATACGCCGTCTTTAAAAGAGCGAAAAGAAGATATCTTGTATTTAGCAAATTCCTTTCTAGAGAAATATAGAAAAACACTGGATGATTTGCCGAATATTTTACAGAAGGCTTTTTTACACTATTCTTGGCCGGGCAATATCCGCGAACTTGAAAATATTGTTGAAAGAATCAATGTGCTGTTACAGCTTGATCATGAAATTTTAACTCCAGAATTTTTAAAGCAACAGTTACCCGAGCTATTTCAATCTCAAAATCACCACACGGCGCAACCTTTATTAAAAGAGGTAAAGGTTAATCAAGAGTTGAGTTTGATTGAGCAAACACTTGCAGAAGTAGATGGTGATTTAGACCTTGCTGCACAAAAACTTGGAATTAGTCGAACGACTTTATGGCGTAGAATGAAACTCATAAATAATTAATTTCAAAACTGAAATTTTTTCAAAAAAGAAAAACCATAAATTAAAGTAACTCATTGAAAATAATAATAAAAATATTTGGCATTATAGTTGCATTGACTCATATAAGCATCTGAATCAGTTGCTAAATTGTGTGAGGAAATAAGAATGACGAATGGATTAATGATGCATTGTAATTTAAACATTACTTCAATAATGCAGCATGCTTTGACAGTTTACGCAGATCAAGAAATTGTGACTTTGAAAGCAGATGGGATAACGAAACACCGATATACATATAAAGATGCTTTCGAACGTGTAGCTCAGTTTGCCAATGCGCTAGACCGATTAAATATAAGTTCTGATGCTAGAGTCGGGACAATGGCCTGGAACTCATATCAGCATTTTGAATTGCATTATGCTATTCCATGTACGGGAAGAATTTACCATACAATTAACTCTAAATTGGCGCCTGAACAGCTCATTCAAATTATCAATTCTGCTCAAGATGAAGTGCTCATTATAGAACCAGATTGTTTGGCATTAGTTGATTCTATTTATAACAATATAAAGTCAGGCATTAAACATTTTATTGTGCTTGGTGATCCGAATAAAAACCTAAAAGCACAATTTGATTTCGTCTTTTATGAAGAACTCATTGCTCTAGAGCAGTCTTATTATGATTGGCCAGATATCCCGGAAGAACGTGCAAGTGGTCTTTGCTATACATCAGGCACAACAGGTGACCCTAAAGGCGTTCTTTACTCACATCGTAGTACCGTATTACATGCATTAATACTCGCTATGCCAAATGCGATTGGATTAACGCATGCTAGCTGTATCATGCCTTTGGTTCCGCTTTATCATATTAGTGCATGGGGAATGCCATTTAATGCGGTTTTATCGGGAGCAAAAATCGTTTGGCCTCATTCATTTGCGGGGCAAACTGAGAAAATTTTTAATCTGATCCAATCAGAACACGTCGATATTTCTATGGCGGTTCCGACCATCTGGAATGCTTTTAAAAATTATCTTGAAGACCACCATATTTCATCAGTCAGTTTAAAACGAGCAATATCTGGTGGTTCAGCTGCGCCATATTCGCTGATTGAGTCTTTGAGCCATTATGGAGTTTCTGTTGAAAATGCTTGGGGAATGACTGAAACCAGCTCAATGGCAGTCTGTAATCGTTTAGATCAAATCAAAAATAATGTCGAAACTCAATCGATTAAATGCGGTAAACCTATCTTCGGTATTCAAATGAGATTGCGTGATGAAAATCATCAATTGCTTCCTCACGATGGTGTGCATGAAGGCATTTTAGAAATACGTGGCCATACAATTGCCAAGCAATATATCAATCAAACCAAAGCAGTAGAAGAGGACAAATGGTTTGATACAGGAGATATCGCATGCATAGATGAATATGGATATATGCATATTACAGACCGTGCCAAAGATATGATCAAGTCAGGAGGAGAGTGGGTCAGTAGTGTTGAAGTTGAAAATGCAGCGATGGGATATGAAAAAGTTGCAGAAGCCGCTGTTATTGCCGCCAATCATCCGAAATGGGGAGAACGCCCACTTTTAATATTGGTGCCAAAGTCTCCACAAGAAAAAATTGAACATTCTGAAATTGTAGTTTTTCTATCATCCAAATTACATAAATGGGCCATTCCTTCAGCAACCATATTGGTTAAAGAAATACCGCATACACCCACTGGAAAAATCAGTAAAAAAATATTGAGAGAACGTTATCACGACTATTTTACCAATAGTGCTTTTGCTGAATGTAAATAATAATCAACATAAAAAAGGACTTTTTATATGAACTATCCTCAGGAAGCAAATATCGTTTTAGATATGAAATTTAAAAAAATGGTAAAGCAGAGAAATCGATTCGCCGTTTTTCTAAGTTTAATTGTACTCAGCATTTACTTTATTTTTATAGGAACCGCCACTTTTCGCCCTGAATTGCTGGCAATGCCACTAGAGGCAAGCAAAATCACAATTGGTTTACCGATTGCTGGAATAGTCATTGTATCGAGCTGGGTCATAACGGGTTTATATATATTTATTACAAATCAATATTTTGACAAACAAAAAGAAAAACTAAGAAAGGAATATCATTATGAATAAATATATTACTTTTACACTTCTGACTTTAATCAGTCCTGCTGTTTGGGCTGCCCAAACTGAGCCAAGAAATTGGACCGCAATTATCATGTTTGCGTGCGTAGTCGGCCTTTCATTATTTATTACTTTTAAAGCTGCAAAGAAAACAGTATCGAAAGAAGATTTCTATACAGCAGGTAATGCCATTTCAGCAAAGCAAAATGGTTTAGCGATTGCCGGAGACTATATGTCGGCTTCAACCTTACTTGGTATTTCCAGTATGGTTTTCTTCAAAGGTTATGATGGTTTTATCTATGTGACGGGCTTTTTTGTTTGCTGGCCGATTTTAACTTTCTTAATGGCCGAAAGACTAAGAAACCTTGGCAAATATACTTTTGCAGATATTGTTTCGTATCGATTAGATCCGCAGCGCACCCGTATTTTGGCAACGTGTGGTTCACTTATTGTTGTATGTTGCTATTTAATTTTGCAAATGGTGGGGGCTGGTCAGCTTATTAAATTACTGTTTGGTCTAGATTATAAAATTGCCGTCATGTTGGTCGGTTGTCTAATGCTGGTGTATGTTATTTTTGGAGGAATGCTTGCAACCACATGGATACAAATAGTTAAAGCTATTCTTTTGCTATTTGGTGGAACAGTTCTAGTATTTCTGGCATTTAAAGCGTTTGGTTTTAGTTTAAATAATATGGCTGAGGCTGCTGTTAATGCACATAAATTAGGACAAAAGGTCTTAGAACCGGGTCCAATGCTATCCAATCCGATTAATACACTCTCTATGTCTATTGGATTGATCTTTGGTTTAGCAGGTTTACCACATATTCTGATGCGCTTTTTTACGGTTCCAAATGCTGCTGAAGCACGCCGTTCAGTCTTTTATGCATCTGGTTATATTGGTTACTTCTTTATTGTGGTTTGTATTTTAGGTTTAGCTTCCATCGCCATAGTAGGCACTAATCCTCATTATTTTGTAGATGGGCAATTAGGCAGAGATTTAATTGGCGGCAGTAACATGGTTGCGATGCATCTAGCAAAGGCCCTTGGTGGAAATTTATTGCTAGGTTTCTTATCCGCTGTAGCATTTGCAACGATTTTAGCTGTAGTAGCTGGTTTGGCACTTGCTGGAGCTTCTGCTATTTCCCATGATTTATTTCAAAAAGTCATTAAGAAAGGCAAGGCAACTGAAAAACAGGAAATGGTTGTATCTCGACTTTCTGTGGTGGTTCTTGGTGTGATTGCCATAGCATGTGGAATCTTATTTGAAAAAATGAACATCGCTTTTTTAATGGGACTTACATTTGGTATTGCTGCTTCCGCTAACTTTCCTGTACTTATTCTTTCTATGTATTGGAAAGATTTAACCACCCGCGGTGCCATATTTGGTGGGTTTGTCGGAATCATTTCGGCAATTACCTTTGTGGTTTTATCACCAACAGTTTGGGTTGGTGTACTAGGCCATGAAAAAGCAATATTCCCATTTGATAACCCTGCTTTGTTTTCTATGCCACTCGCATTTTTGGTAAGTATCGTTGTTTCTTTGATGGATCATAGTGAGCGAGCTGAAATTGATCGGGCGGGTTTTGAAATACAGGTTGTTCGATCTGAATTGGGAGATAGAAATCTCAGCATCTAACAAATGGCAGTCTAGATTATGATTATGGTATTCGTAATCTAGACATCCTTCATGAAGATTTAACTTAGTTTTAAATTTCTAAAAAAGTATTTTTTGATATATTAGGTTTCCTTGTACTTAAAATACTTGATAATAAATAGTATTTAAAAAAATATGATTGGATAAATCAAAGTTTTAATTATATTTCTGAATAAAAAATATGTAGCACACAATTAGCACTACAAAGGAAAAGCATACAAAGAATGATCTTAAAACGGTATTTAAGATCAGTCGAATTTGATTAAGGAACCAAATGTTTTTAAAAAATTAAATATCAATTTATCTTGTAGAGGGAATGAGTAAATGAAAACACCTAGTCTCAATGTGAATACAGTTATTGACCAAGCAAAATTTACCTCTTTTCATTGGAGTGTACTGCTATGGTGCTTATTAATAGTAATGTTTGACGGTTATGTTATGACCTCGTCATTCATGGGGTCGCTTTGCCAATATTAATGGAAGAATGGTCTCTCACGGTTGTACCGGCTGGCATACTTGCTAGGACTGCCTTATTTGGAATGATGTTTGGTGTCATATTTCTTGGTGCTTTAGCTGATAAAATTGGTCGTAAAAACTCAAATTTAATTTGTATAATTTTTTTAGTGACTTTACGTTTTGGGGTGGATTTGTAACTAACCCACTTGAGTTCGGCATTCTACGTTTTCTAGCAGGACTTGGTATTGGCGGAGTGATGCCGAATTTAGTGGCTCTAACTTCAGAATATGCACCTAAGAGGATAGTACTTTGGTCGGGAGTATGTTTAGTGGTTATGCTATTGGTGGAATTATTTCAGCATTACTTGGCAGTTATCTAGTTGAAAGTAAGGGTTGGCTATTCATAGTGAATAGCCAACAAAATTCTTGGTATTCATAAGGCTCGATAAAATTATAACAATCAATTCTTTTAACCAGATATATCTTTAATCTCCCATATACCTCGATCTATTGTGTTTAGGTATTGGTCAAATCTATCTTTGTGTATTGCTATACAAAGTAGTTGAGTTGCTCTTGAAAATCCTACATACGCCATTTTTGTTGATTGGATAATTTTGTCATGGCTAGTTTTCTGTGTTCCAAGAGTTTGAGGAATTGTTTGTATACCTAAAAACTGATTTCTAAGACGTTCTGACTCATAGTTTCCATACCCTTGATTAAAAAATGATTCTAAATATAGTGTGGCATCATGCGTTTGACCTTTTACCGAATGGACACTAGTTATTTCTATTTTGAGATTATTTTCTTCAATCATATTTGAAACAGAGGAATGATTTTGACTAGATTGGTCAAGACCAGTTTTATCATTATTGATAAAATCACTACACTGTGGAGAAAGCCTATGATTTTCTTTAAAATAAGAAATGAATACAGGGATATAAGTTTGCAAGTCAGACAAAGCCTGATTCTTTTCATTTCTAATTATTTTTAAACAACATTGATATACTTTTAATTTTAAATTCGCATAATTTAGCTCTGAGTTTATCTTTAAGTGATTAATCAAATTTGAAATGGTATAAAGATGATTTTCATTTGTCGTAATATTTTCAATTCTTAAAATCTTAAGTAGAGCATGAAAAATATTTTTCCTAATAATAGAGAGATTAGTATGTTTTTTATCATAAAAATAAATATAGCTTTTTAAGCATTTATAGTCCTCTTTAGGTTTTTGCTCATTTTTTTTAAAAGCTTGGTGATAATCTTCTAATCTGAGCTTAGTGGTGTTAGAGCGACTAGCTTCATCATCTTTCCAATCGGTATTCCAACTTATGACTTTTATTTCTAGAGGTTTGTCTTGGCGAAGGTTTAGTTCACCAGAAGCTTTATATTGTTGCACAAGTTGAGAAAAATGTGGGATAACGTTCTTAATAGATGAATCTGAAAATAATAAGATATGTGGTTTAAGCTGGCATTCACTCATGCCTTGAATAGCTGTACAATGTTCAGGATACAGAGCAAAATTTTTAACAATATTTGCGATTGGTCTACTTAAACGTTGGCTATTTGAAAGGTGTAGAACATTGTCTCTATCTTGCCAGATTGATTCAGCTTTTTCTGAATTATAAATAGATTGGTTTTTGTCTCCGACTCTTTGAAGAATTGATTGGTTGTTTCCATTATCATAGAATATTTTTTCGATTAATTCATATTGATGAATATCCATGTCTTGCATTTCATCAATAAATGTATAAAAAAATCTCTTTTGTATAATTTTTATTAAAGTAGGCCTTTGGGATAGTGATAGGTTGGATAAAAAATAAGCATCATCGTGGCATAAATAGCCATCTTTAAGAGCTTTCTTTTTAAGAGAAAAAAACCAATCATAAAGGCTATTTTTTTCTTCAGCACTGAAATCTTTGTAATTTTCTTTTTTTGTTCGGCCTCTAGGCTTTATTATTTCGAGGACATCTGAATTTAGTTCCTTCGTTAAAATAATTTTATCTTTATATTCAATTCTAAAATCATAGAAAAGTTGTATTTTATTATATTGAAGTTGAATAATTTTTTTGAATAAATTATCATCAAGATTAAACTTATAAGTCCAAATATTATCTAAACAGCTATTAATATATTCATTATAAATATCATTGTCGATTCTTATATGTGACCTTTTATAAAGTTCATTGTAATATGGCTTTGCTAAAAATGTATTAACAAAACTTTGTATTGTTCCAATAAAATTAGGATAGCTAAAAAGTTTTGGGCAGTGTTGATGAATTCTTTCTTTAATTTCATCCACTGCTGCATTGGTATGCGACAGGACTAAAATTCCAGAGCCGCCATGCAAAGGAAGCTTAGTTTCTAAAATTAATAGTTTTGCCAAAAGAGCAGTTGTTTTTCCACTGCCTGGCACAGCTTGTAAATCTATCGTAGATAAATTACGGATAAAGTTACGTCGTTCATCATCAAAGGTATTACCTTGAGGTAATAAAATATTTTCAGCGTATTGTATATCTTCATTTGTTATTTCAATTGCTTGTGACATATCGAATCGCCTCAATTAAATAATAAATGCTGTCTGTTGAATCTGTTTCATGAAGATTCAATGATTGATGAGAGAGATCTTTAGCGATTTCATCTAGATCATGCGAAATTTTGTAGGCAATTTCTGTCTTTTTAAGCCCTTGATTAAAAAGTTGTTTTGCTAGTTCTAATTCGAAATCATTATCGTCAGAAAAAATTAGAGGATGCGTAGACTTTGCATTTGATTGAAAAATTTCAGTTAATTTAGGTGATTTAAATAAACAATATTCAAGTGTCCACTGAGGTGCAGGAAAATATTTTAGATTACTAGATGATTTAGCTTTAATTTCAGCTATTTTTTCTGAGGTTTCTTGAGAATTGTCTTTTTTTACGTACCTTATAACGTCTTTTTGTTCAATTTTTTCAATGACTTTTTCATAGGTACGAATATCTGTATCTGTAATAACTACAACAGGGATCGTCATATATGGTGGTTTATGTCTAAGGAAAATATTTGCAAAATGTTGAAAACCAACCCCACCAATATTAACTACTGAAACTCCTTTTGCTGTTAAATCGATTCCAAAAGCTTTAGCAAAGCTTGGAATCAATATTTCTTCAGCCCATCCTTCAACAAGAATTACTCCCTTAGCGAAGAAAAGGTTTGCTTTTGTTGTATCAAGAAATTTTTCAAGATATATATAATTTTTTTCATCTAATTTTGTATAAGATTTTCCTAAAGGAAAAGCATTACCTTTATTGCAAAGAATTAAATTTTCCAGTTTGACTTTTGACGCTAAATTGGGGCTATGTGTTGAAAGAATTAATTGAATATTTGTTTGTCTTTGTAAAGCTTCAATGACTTGCATTTGAGCTTGAGGATGTAGGTGTGCTTCTAGTTCTTCAATCAATCCTAAGCGTAAACCATGCCAATCTTCTTTATTTAGATGAAGTAACTCCGCTGCCATAAAAAGTCGGTTTAAAGTGCCTAAACCTACATTCCTTTGTGATTCTAAAAAAAGAGAAAATTTTTCTAAAATACTTTTTAGTTCTGTTGTGGAAACATTAAATTCAGTAAAAACACCTTCGTTATAGAAACCTTTAATGTAGCCATCAATTTTATCTTTAATTGCTTTCCCGTCTATATAAGTTTCTGTTGTGGTATTCCCATCTTTATCGATAAAACTTATCTCTTCACCTTTAAAATATTTTTTTAAATTTACATTTAGGCCTTCAAACATATGAACAAGTTCATGATTTTGCTCTTTGTTTTTAAACGTAGGATCGCCCAATAAAATTTGGGAAAGCCGAGAGTTTCGTTTGGAGACTAACTCATTTTCGGCATCTCTTAAAGGTCTTAAATATGTTGTTTTAATATATTCTTTAGCTTCGGCTGTTAGTAAATACCCCTCTGAATCTGCACCTGCCTTTACATCTGATGGATTAATTTTGTTTTTATTACGCGTAACATCATAATTTAACTTCAAAAATGTTTGAGTATCAGCTCCAGTACCTTTCCATCCTAACCATTCTGTAAAATTTTTAGCTTCATCATCAGTTAAGCCACAAAATTCAAGCTCAATTCTAAATCGTGTAGAGCCATCAAAAAAATCTTTATCTTCTACCTTGATGTAATCGTAGCTATGAGTTTTTAAAACCAATTTAATGGCATCTATGATTGCTGTTTTTCCCGAATCATTTTCACCAATTAGCACATTAAGACCTTTTGTAAAGTTAAGGTCTAAATTAGGTTTAGTTAGTTCAAAAGTACTTCTGACTTCACCATATTTTCTAAAATTCCAAAGTTTTATGTTTGATAAGTACATAAGTTATGCTATTTGAAGTAAGTAAATTTTTATAAACTATTTATATCATAAGTTTATGATATAAATAATCAATCCATTATAAACTTTAGTCCCGTTAGACTTATTTTTTACTCTATTAGTATTGACGTGTCCTGAATTAGCAGGATACTTCCACTTCGGGGATTTTAGAGTTTGTAAATTATTTTGTGTATTTTTTTTATTAAAAAAATAAACCTATTAGTGTTTCTGCCTTTTAAAGGAGGACGCATTAACTTTATCAAGCATTTTCAATCTTCACAAAATTTAGCCCAATCAGCCATTAAACCTTTACGTTTTTCAAGATAAGCCCCACGTAAATAAGCGGCTTCAACCTCATCTGGTAGCTTATGAGCAAGTACATGTTCACACACTTCACGAGAGTAATCAGTTTTATCAGCTGACCAGTCACGGAATGTAGAGCGAAAACCATGTGTTGTAATCACGCGATTCTGTTTAGGGTCAATATAGCCTAAGTCATTTTCTTTTAGCTTCTGCTCATGCATACGTTTGATTAATGTGGTTAATGACATATCCGATAGCATCTCACCAGTACGTGGGGCAGGAAATATGAAATCTTGTAGCTGGGTATGTTCTTGAATAGATTCAAGTAAACTAATCGCTTGTTGAGATAGTGGAACACGATGTTCCTTTTCCGCTTTCATTCGTTCTTTAGGAATAATCCAAACCTTACTCTTAAAATCAATTTCCTGCCATTTGGCTCCAAAAACCTCGCCAGAACGACATGCGGTTAAAATTGTAAACTCTAGAGCTTTAGGTGAAATTCCTTTTTTCTGTCTTAAGTGTTGTATAAATTCAGCAACCTGCTCATACGGTAAAGAAGGATGGGGACGTGATTCCTGTTTTAAGTTACCTAATATGGGTTCAAGATTACCTTTCCAGGCAGCAGGGTTGTCACCCTCAAAATATCCCATAGCCTTAGCATAATCAAAAATGGTTTCTATACGACCACGAATTCGTTTGGCTGTTTCATTTTTTTCAATCCAGATAGGCTTAAGAACTTCAGCAATATCGACTTTGGTAATCGTGCTAATGCTAATATCACCTAACGTTGGATAGATATAAGTTTCTAGTGTTGATGACCATTGTCCAATATGCTTTTGATTTTTGAGTTCACGAGTTTTATTGGCAATAACGATTTTTGCACACTCTATAAATGTTTTGTTCCGTAGTCGTTGGATATGTAGCTTTTCAAGTTGTTCCTGTTTCTGAGCAATTGGATCAATGCCACTCCGTATTTGAAGTCTTAACTCAGTGGCCTTAGCACGAGCTTCAGCTAATGAAACTTCAGGGTAGGGACCTATACCAATATCACGGCGATGAGGTTTTAACTTGCCATCTTTATCTAGGCGTTTACCTACTACAGCACGCAAAATCCAGACACGGGAATTGCCTTCGATATTTAAGCAAAGCCCATCAACCCCCCCTACAGAATGTCGCCCAGGCTCTTTAATTTTTGCTACACTGAGAGCAGATAGCTCTTTAGCTTTTTTTGGCATGATCTTTGATTTACCCCACAACCTACCCCTCTTAAAATACTAGAAATGGTTGGATTAGACAAGACGAGGTTAGACTGATAATATTTTAAATTTTTGAAAAATATATTTTTATAATATTTTTCTGGACGGTATGAGACACTAGTTATACGGACACCGCTTCCGCCAAATACGAAAAAGCCCTTGTGAACACAAGGGCTTTTTTATTGCCTGATGATTTAGATCAATAACTTGGTGGCAATTGCCCACATCATGAGGCCGACCAGAACATCTAATACTCTCCATGAGCTGGCCTTTTTAAATAAAGGTAATAACGCTCTTGCTCCATAGCCCAGCGCAAAGAAGAAGATCCATGATGCCAGAATGGTGCCTGCCGCAAAGAGATAGATCTGATTTGCAAATTGTACAGAAATAGAACCGACTAGAATTACGGTATCCAGATAAACATGCGGATTGAGCCAGGTAAAGGCCAGACACATGCCGATAATTTTAAGCAGTGAATCCTTTTCAATTTCACTTGGATTCAGCCCACTATTATTCTGGATAGCGGAATAAAAATTTCGCAGGCCATACAGAAACAGAAAAGCTGCGCCAAAGTATTTCGCAAGCGTGACAATCAGGGGAAAATCGACCACAATTTTCGAGAAACCGGTCACCCCCAGATAGATCAGAATAGAGTCGGAAAGAGCGCAGATTAAACAGACCCAAAAGACATGCTGCTGTTTTAAGCCTTGTTTCAATACAAAGGCATTTTGTGCGCCAATGGCTAAAATGAGAGAAAAGCCGATACCAAGCCCATAGAAAAATGCGGTCATAGATTGAGCTCCTCAAGAATTAGGGTGGAATGGGGGTGTTCTTTGCTGATCTGGGCTTTTGATGCTGATTTAAGATCAGACATCGCAATGACTTAGACGCTGAAAGAAGGGAGATGTTCCACAATGAAAATTTATGTTTGCTATTATCTTTTTTAAATTTTAAAAGTCAGTAAAATTAAGATTGTTTTGGTTTACCTAAATTTTTTTTAGTTTTTAAGATGGGCCTATCTAATTCCGTTATGTTGAGATATCGGTGTCCGAATTTCCCCCCTTTATTTATAATTAATACCCTTATTTTGAGCGTAGTTTTAAATAAAAATTAAAAACAGTCGACACAGGACGTGTTCGATTAAATCTCTAAATAAATATTTTAAAAAATAAGTCAGTGAGTCAGGCATGGATCTCAATCTTCCTATCCAAAGTGTAAACGATGGAATTTCCAGTAAAACACGGAAAGTAATTGCGCTTGGTTTTGCGACACAAGGTCTTGGCTACGCGACCGTAATGACCGCACTTCCCAGCATAAAAGGCCGCTTCAGGCTGTCTGATGATCAGTTATCTTTGATTATTCTAGGGGTATGCATAGCAGCGGCGCTCGGTTCGGTTCTTGCTGACCGTACCGCAGTCAAGTTCGGATCGCGGCTTGCTGTGGTGGCGGGTTTTGTGCTTGAAGCTGTTGGAATCGCAATTGCTGCATTTAGTCCAGATGTGATGCTGATGATTGCCAGCTTTTTGCTTTATGGGCTTGGACTAGGCTGTTTAGATGCGGCACTGAATATGCAGGCTGTAATCATGGAACAGCGGCTTGGTAAAAGTGTATTTGGTGGTTTTTTTGCTTGTTACACAGCGGCGGCATTTTTGGGTGCATTAATGATGTCAGCCACTGTTTCAACTTCACTTGGCGCAACGACTGCATTATATATCGCCGCATTGATTGCATTGATCATCTCGCAACTCTCGAGACATTGGTTATTTCAGCAGAAACAATCTTCAGAATTACCTTCACCACAGAAAGCAGTGATTCCATATCAACAACTTCTCATTTTTGGGATGATTATTCTGATTGTATTTACGGTCGATTCTGCCATCAGTACATGGAGTTCAATTTATCTCAAAGATGTTTTAGCCAGCTCGGCAACTGTGGCTCCTTTAGGTTATGCCGCTTATCAGATTGGCATTTTACTCACCCGTTTAGGTCTGGATTATTTGCTGCAATTTAAAACAGCGTCATGGGTTGCTTTGGTCACGCTTCTGATTGGGGCATTCGGCTGTGTGTTATCCGGGGTAAGCCATTCACTCGTTACCGTTATTTTAGGTTTCGCACTGGCTGGTGTAGCGGTGGGTGCCTTAGTTCCACTTACATATTCTGCTGTAGGCCGTTTGGATGAAACCCGAAGAGATGAAATTATTGCTCGCGTGAATATTTTTAATTATGGGGGCGCAGTCGCAGGTTCAGTGATGGTTGGATTGTTAGCAACTCCTTTGGGTTATGCGCCGTCTTTTATCGGCTTGGCATTTGCGTTACTCAGTATTGTTTATTTAAGAAAAAGACTGCTTTGATCTGCATCAATTAAGACAAAGTACTGGGTGACGGTCAATATCAGGAAATCCACAAGCACTTGGAGGAAAACCAGCGATGGCAAGCTAAATTAGAAGGATATCTAAAACTACCGAGATCCATTGCTTCAAAGCATGGGAAAATTTTCAGATTGAACGTTTATATTTACCCTTACTTTTTTAAATGTAAAAAATCAGTAAAATTAAGATTGTTTTAGATTATCTAAATTTTTTTAAGGTTTGCGATGCTAGACAATAAACAATGTGAAGCCTTCTTTGCTGTTGCAGAAGACGGAAGCTTTGAACAGGCTGGGGCAAAGCTTTGTATTACTTCTTCAGCGGTAACGCTGAGGGTACAGGCGCTGGAAAAAGAGCTGGGCAAATTGTTATTGATTCGCGGTCGTCCTTGTGTATTGACTCAGGCCGGCCAGCAGTTGTTCGAGTATTTGCAACACATAAAACGGCTGGAACAAAACCTGCTGCATGGTTTGACGGGAGGAGGAGATGCCAACTTTTTCAAGACGGTGATCGGTTCTAATGAAGATTCTTTGGCAACCTGGCTCCTGCCAGCGTTGCAAGAGCTATTGCTCAAACAAAAAATCGTGATTGAGCTAAGAACAGATGATCAGTCACATACCTATTCTTTACTGGAAAAGGGGACTGTCAGTGCCTGTATTTCAATTGAAGAAAAGCCAATGCGTGGCTGTCATGCAGAATACTTGGGTGTGATGCGTTACCGAATGGTAGCCACTACGTCATTCAGAAAAAAGTGGTTTGCTCATGGTATCGACCGGGAAAATCTGCGTCATACGCCTGCGATTATTTTTAATCATAAGGACCGGCTACATTTCGATATACTTGAAAAGCATTTTGGCTTGATGAAAGGCAGCTATCCCTGTCATTTAATTCCGTCTTCCGAATCTTTTGTCACCGCCATCAAGCTAGGACTGGGTTATGGCATGGTGCCGGAGTTGCAGTTGGTGACTGAGAAGAATGAGGATGCTTTGGTTGAGCTATTGCCTGAAGCAAAAATGGAAGTACCCTTGTACTGGCATCACTGGAATCAGCAATCCAAGCCCTTACAGCTTTTAACTGAGCATATTGTGAGTCATGCGAAAGCAATTCTAATCTAGAGTATATAATGGTTTCTCTTTAAAATATATGATATGTTTTGATGCGCGGCATATTATATGAGAAGTATTTAAAAAATCTCATATTGTATTTATATCAAGTCACTTCTAAATTAAAGTCTCAGTATAAAATATAATAAGTCGTTATTTAGAAGCGACGCTGAAAAATAGATAAACCTTGTCTGTTATTTCCTTAGCGTTAACGCACTAGAAAATTCTAGAGCTATCTATATATTGTTTGGATACATGATTTAAGGCTGTCAGGATAGATGCTGCATCTTTAGTGGCCAAAGCATTACTGATTTCTTGCATATAATGCGTGAGTTGGGCTTTGACCTTATTAGAAAATTCAGGGGTGACCGGTTGATCTTCATAGAGCAGAACGTAGTTTTTGGTAAAACCATAAACCAGCAATAAAGCGCAATGCTCGAGAGGGTTTTCAGCATTGATTATTGCCTGTTCGCATTGATTTTTAATTTGTTTGTAGGCATCCGTTCCATTAGGAAGTGTTTGAAAGGTTTCAAAGATCGTTTGGAATGTCATTTGAATTACTCGCTCAAAAAGAAAATCTACAGATGAATGCAAAAGAAATCAAGTTAAAATTTTAGATTTAAAATAATGATTACAAAGCGCTCGTATTTAAAGAGAGGGATATTGGTTTATTAAGCTCATAATCAAAATCTTTATAATTACATCCTTATTTATTGTTTTCAGGTCTGTATTGAAAAAATAGTCGGGTAAGGCTGGATCTATCTAAATTTCTTAACATTTCCGATACTAGCTATATACATGCGGTACAAATTAAAAAAAGCTTAAATGTGGGAAAATGATAGGAATTCTTTTGTTTTTATTACTTTAGGTGATGGTTGTGAAGAACATTTTATTACCCGGGATTTTTGCTTTTGCTTTGGTGGGCTGTACTTCGATAACAACCATGACACCATCCCAATTCAATCAGCTAACTGCTACCCAGATTCCATTTTCAGGGAGTTGGTCGGGTGAAGCCGGCTCGTCGATGGCGGTTTTAAATCTGAATCGTCAGGGGAGCGGTGTCTTGTGTCTGGATGATCGTAAGGAAGCCATGTCTTATAAGGTGAAGCTGGTCGACAATGTGCTGTACAGCGATCAAGGCGTAAAATTTAATGTGAAAGCATTAAATAATAGCAATGCAAAAATACATATGAGCCTGTTAGGTCTCGGGGTGACATTGGATCTGAATAAAGATGATCAATACAAGTATGTGACACCGCGTTGCAAGTCACGGGTCACAGCTTCATAAACTCAATATCTGATTTTTTATCCTGATCATTGTTAATATTTTCCGCAGATCACGAGAGTACTATGTTTTCTCCTTATATTCATGCATTTGCATTGTTTTTCTCACTCTTAAATCCCTTCCTGATGAGTGTCTATATGGTGGGGATGATCCGTAATACGGATGCCAAGATATTTAGCAAGGCGTTGATTCAAGGGAGTTTGATTGCTTTTGGGGTGTTTATCCTGTTTGCATGGGGGGGCGAGAATATTTTTAGTCGCTATCTGAATGTTCGCTTTGAATCATTCCAGATTTTTGGCGGTTTAATCTTTCTGGTCATTGGCTATCGTTATGTGTTTCAGGGAGCGGAAACCATCGGTGAGATGCGTGGTGCACCTGAACATCTGGCGGGTACAATTGCAATGCCTTTTATGATCGGTCCGGGTACGATTAGTGCGGCGGTTGTAACCGGGGTGAGTGTGCCTTTTACCGGTGCAATGGCGGTTATTGCACTTACCTTGATTTTGACCTGTAGTATTCTTATCCTGATGAAATTTGGTCACGATCATCTTCGTTATAAACATGCCAAATATATTGACCGGTATTTTGATATTGTTGGGCGTTTATCTGCCTTGCTGATAGGAACGATTGCGATTGATATGATTGTCAATGGTGTAGTCGGTCTGATTCGCTCAGCCAATTTAGGCTAAGGCGATTTAATCGCTGCATTGCGGAAATTGAGGCTGTTTCTAGGGGCGATCTGGTCTCATTCTCCCCCTGTAGAAACAGCTTTAATGTCACTATTTTAAATGAATAAATAGACAGATCATAAAAATAACTGATGATGTTTTAGCATTTTGCGCATATTTTTATGGGCATGAATCAACGATAATAATCAGGTAGCATTCTTTATGAGCTGTTCTCATGTATCAATTAGATCAAGCGAACCAGGCACCTGACGACCAGTCAGAGTTGACCATGACCGTTTTGATGACCCCAGACATGGCAAATTTTTCAGGCAATGTCCATGGTGGCACCATTCTCAAGTTGCTCGATCAGGTTGCATATGCTTGTGCAAGTCGATACTCAGGAAGTTATGTGGTGACTTTATCGGTTGACCGCGTGAATTTTAAAGAACCGATTTATGTCGGGGAACTGGTCACATTTCTGGCCAGTGTCAATCATGTTGGGCGCACTTCCATGGAAATCGGTATTCGTGTTGAAGCACAACATATCCAGAATAGAACCATACGTCATACCAATACCTGTTATTTCACCATGGTTGCAGTGGATGAGCAGCGCAAGCCAAAACAAGTTCCCCCATTAAATCTGGATACGGAATGGAAACGTTGCCGTTTTGAGGCAGCAGAGCAACGCAAAGCAACACGTTTGCAAGAAGTGCACCAGCCCTCATGCAGCATGTTTAAAAAGACGACTTAATGTTCATGATTTAAGTTTTTAGCTTGTTCACAAATAAAAATCGGACCGCAGCATGGTCCGATCTTTTTTGACATTGGTAATGAAATAAGCGTTAGATCATTACCGATGTTGGTCTAAAGGTTTGGAGGCAACCTTTAGATCTGCTTAGTTAGTTGGTGCTGGTGTAGATGCAGGTGCTTCAGCAGTTGCGTCAGTCGCAGCTTGGGTACCAGGTTGCTCTTGAGTAGAGACAACAACTCTGTCCTGAGTTTGAGCTTGTTCTTCAGCTGTTGCTGCAAAAGAAGAAGCTGCTGCAAGAGTAAGAGTTGTTGCAAGAAGAGTTTTGATAAGTTTCATGTTTGGCATCCTTATTTCATTTTAAAATAACAGCCATCAATGGAGGATTCAGGCAATCCAAATCTCTCATTTCGGCATGAGGTCCATGCTATGGGCCAAACGTTTTTGCAGCAACATCCTTAACAATCTATTACGTCCTTCTTAACAATATGAAATATTGCGTCGCTTTATGTAGTTGCTCTGTAAAATAGCATGGAGAAATTAAGGATGAAAATGTATGGAAATATGTTTTTGTGGTCAAAAAACAATCGGATTTTTTACGTATTTTAAACATTGATTTAAGTTTAACGAATATTGATTAATTGAATAAACCATTTGTTTTTTTAGATTAAATAATATTTTTAGATGTTGAGTGTGATATGTTTGGCTTTATTGTGGATTGGTGTGATAAGAACCATACTCTATCAATCGATATTCTTTAATTTATTTAATCAATTTTTCTCTTTAGAATGAAATAAATTTTTAATGCGAGTGCCTAGTGAAATTTCTTGCGCCCAAAATGGTCCCCACCCATATTATTTCCGGTTTTCTAGGAGCAGGTAAGACCACGTTATTACAGCACTTATTGACGCAAAAACCTGAGAATGAGACTTGGGCAATCTTGATGAACGAGTTTGGCCAAATTGGTGTCGATCAACAATTGATTAGCCAGCAACAAGGTTATGCAGTCAAAGAGCTATTGGGCGGCTGCCTATGTTGTAGTAGTCAATTGCCGATGCAAATTGCGCTTGCACGACTATTAACTGAAAGTAAACCTGACCGTTTATTTATCGAGCCGACCGGTTTAGGTCATCCTGCGCAACTTCTGGAACAACTGACTGAGCCACACTGGCAAAGCAGTTTGGCGATGCGGGCTTTAGTGATCGTGGTGGATGGTAGCCGTTTACATGATGAGCAGTGGGTCAAGCAAAACCTATATACAGATCAACTCAAAGCGGCACAAATTGTGGTGCTATCCCATATTGACTGTATGACTGAAGAGGACCGTCAGGCTTATACTGCATTAAAACAAGACTATGAAACCTATGTTCAATATTGGATAGAAGCTGAAAATGGGCAAGTGGATATTCAACAATTGGATATTCAGCAGCAAGCAATGCAACGTAAAATCCAGCCTTTATTAAAGCTACAACATACACAACCGACGCCTGCACCAGTTGCTGAAATTAAACAGCTGCCTTATCACTATATTGAGACGGCTCAGGGGTATACGGTTGCAGGCTGGAAACTTCCCAAACGTTGGCAGTTCAATTTTTATGAGCTGCTGGATCTGTTGTGTACACAGCAAGACTGGGTACGGATCAAGGGAATTTTTCATACCGATCAGGGCTGGAAAAGTTTTAATTTCAATCCACAGCAATTTAACTATAAATCTGCCGAAGAAGGGATTGATAACCGGATTGAGGTGATTACGCAGTCTGAGCAGGATTGGCTGGCATTTGAGACCCAGTTACTGGCTTGTCGCAATCCTGAAGATTCATCGATCACCTGAATAATTCAGCGTATTCTTGCCAGCAAAATAGAGTATGCTTAGCGCCAAATTTGAGTGTACCGTATTTTAAGAGTATCGTTTATGGCGTTAAAAGCAACAATATATAAGGCAGACCTGAATATTGCGAATATGGATGAGCATATCTATGCAGATTATCAACTGACACTGGCATTGCATCCATCCGAAACGATCGAGCGTTTAATGGTTCGTATCCTTGCTTATGCGCGTTTTGCCGATGAGCGTCTGGAATTTACCAAAGACCTGTTTGAAACAGATGAGCCTGCTTTATGGCAAAAAGACCTTACAGGGTTGTTAGAAAAGTGGATTGAAGTGGGTTGCCCATCGGAAGATAAAGTCAAAAAGGCCAGTGCCCGTTGTAAGCAGGTGGCTGTCGTGACGTACGGCTCGCAAGCAGATGACTGGTGGCAGAAGAACAGCAAGATTAAAACCTTAAACAATGTACAAGTGTGGCAATTGGCCCCTCAAACCACACAAGCACTTGAAGACTTATGCGAACGTACCATGCAATTACAGCTGAATATCATGGATGGCGAATGGTCCTTGCTCAGCGACAAAGGCCAGGTCGACATTCAATGGCAACAATTGCAATAATCTTGGTTTGAGTAATTTGGAGAGATAGAAATGAGCGCAGAATTAGAAATTATTGATTTAAAAGTCGGCGAAGGCAAAGAGGCAGTGCGTGGTGCTTTAATCACGACTCACTATACCGGATGGCTGGAAGATGGCACAAAGTTTGATTCTTCACTGGATCGTGGCAACTATTTTGAAACCGTGATTGGGACAGGCCGTGTGATCAAGGGTTGGGATCAGGGCATTATGGGCATGCGCGTGGGTGGAAAGCGTAAACTGATTGTGCCAGCACACTTGGCTTATGGAGCGCGTAAGATTGGAAAAATTATTCCGGCCAATGCCAATCTGACCTTTGAGATCGAACTTTTTGATGTAAAAACCCGCGACGAATAACATTTTTGTAGCGTAGCAATGAAGGTGATTTAGTCTGGTTTTTAGCTAAATCACTTTAAAATCAAGTACATATTATTATAAATATAATCTTTAAATAACTTTATGATTTTTAAATAAATTTCTTTTATCTGAATTATAGAACAACCCAAGAGAAAAATATTGATTCTATATACGCTCCTGTATATGTTTGAATGAAAAGCGCAATTTTTGATGATACTGTTGCAAAACTCCATTATTCACTACAGGTCATGATCATTTGTGCTTTGGGTGATTACGGGTGGCGGGGGCAAGACCACTTGTAGTTGAGCCATGATAAAAAAATAGCATAAGCAACGATAAGAATTTGAGTGAGTAGAGGTGGGTATGAATGATTATTTGGATATCACTGCATCAGAGTTGTTAAGGGAGCTGGATCATTTTTTTCTGATTGATACCCATGATGGTGCGGAAACCGGTTTCTGGGTCAATGAAAAAGCCCTGATCGATAAACATTACTGGCTGGATGGTGAGTATAAAGTCGAAATTTTAAGATCATTGCAGCCATCGCATCCATATGCGCCGCATGATTATAAATTGACCCGTTTAGCCACAGGCGAAGATGACAGTAATGTGGTATTACTGGAATATGATGGTGTGCATAAAAAAATATTGACCTTCCGCCGTGGAGAATGGGTGAACCGTTTAAATAAATATTTTTATCAAAAAGAACGGCACTATTTACAGCAGCTCGCAGACGATCCGAATTTTCAGTCCATCCAGTATTAAAGCCAATCACGACTCGAAAACTCCTAATGTTGCGTGTCATCTTAGGAGTTTTTAGATTTTTGTTAATAAAACTCCAGTTATCCTGTGATTTATTTCATAAAAAATACTTTTAAGTTTATTTTCAGTTTTTAAAATTATAAATACAATCCATATTCCCAGCTGATCATTTAAATTCTCTGATGTTTCAATAAAGTGTAAGAGGCTTCAGGCATGCTTTGCGATCAGCACATTTCTAATCTTGAGACGATATCTCTATGACCACACGTTTCGTGTCTCCGACCTTAAATACAGTTTTAGGTCTTGTGTTTGGCGTGGTTGCTAGCACCACTACGTTTGCTGCAAAACCAAAAATCGATGCAACCACCTTAACCGTCATTGGCTATCATGAAATCACAGACAGGAAAGATGCGCTGATTCCTAGCTATTCGGTGACGGCACAACAGTTCAGTGAACATATCGACTGGCTCAAGAAGAATGGCTATCACTTTATCAATGTTGATCAGTTGATCAAGGCACATCAGGGCAAGTATCGACTGCCGGCAAAACCGGTGTTGTTGACGGTGGATGATGGTTATCAATCTTTTTACCAAAATGCCTATCCGATTATTCGTGCCAAAAAAATTCCGGTGGTGCTGGCAGTGGTAGGGTCATGGTTAGAACCTAAGGCGGGCCAGAAGGTTGACTTTGGCGGTGAGGAAATTGCACGCAATAAAATCTTGAGCTGGGAAGAGTTGAAAGACATGCAAAATAGTGGTCTGGTGGAAATTGCCAGCCATAGTTACCATTTGCATCAAGGCATTAATGCCAATCCTCAAGGCAATCTGGAGCCTGCCGCGATTGCGCGCATTTATGACCCAAAAAGCAAAAGCTATGAAAGTGATGCAACTTATCAGGCACGTGTCTTTGGTGACCTGAAAAAGAATAATGAGCTATTAAAAGCACATGGTCTCCGTTCACCGCGTGTCATGGTCTGGCCGTATGGGCGCTATAACATGCAACTGGTACAAGCCGCGAAGCAGCTCGGTATGCCGATTACTATCACGCTGGACGATGGGGCAGATCATGCCAAGCAATCCTTACAGAATATGAGTCGTATCCTGATTCAGGGCAGTATGTCGACCAGTGCACTGGCGCAGGAAATTAAAAACCGTGAACTGAACCTGAACGACAATAATCGTCCGCAAAAAATCATGCATGTGGATCTGGACTATATTTATGATCCGGATGAGAAGCAGCAAGAACGTAATCTCGATCATTTGATTGACCGTATTAATGGCATGGGCGTCAATACCGTCTATTTACAAGCCTTCTCTGACCCGGACGCCAACGGCTCAGCGGATATGGTGTATTTCCCGAATCGTCATATTCCAATGCGTGCAGACTTGTTTAACCGTGTGGCTTGGCAAATCCAGACCCGTACCCCTGTACAGCGTCTCTATGCATGGATGCCATTATTGGCTTGGGAACTGCCTAAAACCGATCCGGTATCCAAAGATCTGGTGGAAACGCAGCAGGCAAAAGAAGGTGACCATTTAAATATGGGCTATATCCGTCTCAGCCCATTCTCGCCAGAAGCGCGTCAAACCATTAAAGAAATTTATCAGGATCTGGCAAAATCGACGCCATTTGATGGCCTGTTGTTCCATGATGATGTGACCTTGTCTGACTACGAAGATGCGAGCCCAGAAGCTTTGGCTGCTTATGCTAAGCAAGGTCTGCCGACTGACTTGGCAAAGATTCGTGATAATGACGCTGATTTGCAAAAATGGACGGCGTATAAGACACGCTATTTAGATGATTTCGCAATGGAACTGGCAGGAGAAGTCCGTCAATATCAACCTTTCCTGGTGACTGCGCGTAATTTATATGCGCAGGTGGCGTTAAATCCTTATGCGGAAAACTGGTATGCCCAGTCGTTGGAGCAATCACTGAATCGTTATGACTTTACCGCGATTATGGCCATGCCTTATATGGAGCAATCTGAGAATCCGGAAAAATTCTATAGCGATATTTTAAATCGTGTGAAGAAGTATCCAAATGGTGTGAAAAAGACCGTAATGGAGCTACAGGCCATTAACTGGCGCAATAATGAAAAAGTGCCTTCCGAGGAAATGTCAGCGACCATTAAGTCTTTATATGAACAGGGGGCGATGCATATTGCCTATTATCCTGACGATCCGATCAAAGGCCACCCAGATGTAGAAACAATGCATAAGGCTTTTAGTCTAAAATCATCTCAATTAGTACCATAGTCGAGTAATGTAGATGAGTTGGCTTGCTTTATTGTGGTCATATGCCATTAAGTTTGTTTTTTACTATCCCTTGTTCATGTCGTATTTGTGGATGGTCGGGGCAATTATTTTCTACTGGAAAGAGCGTCAGGATCCGCCTTATCTGCAACCTGCTGCTTTACCTGAGTATCCAAAAGTTGCGGTTTTGGTTCCCTGTTTTAATGAAGGGGACAATGCTGAAGAAACCATTAGCCATGCACTGAAACTGGATTATCCAAACTTTGAAGTGATCGCCATTAATGATGGTAGTTCTGACAATACTGGTGAAGTACTGGATCGCTTGGCGACCCAGTACGACAAATTGCGCGTGGTCCATTTAGCGCAAAATCAGGGTAAGGCCATGGGGCTGCAAGCAGGCAGTCTGATGACCGATGCAGAATTCCTGATCGGAATTGATGGCGATGCATTGCTGGATCCGCATGCCGCTACATGGATGATGCGACATTTTCTGGAAGACCCAACGGTTGCAGCGGTAACAGGCAATCCACGAATCCGTACCCGTTCAACATTGCTTGGGCGGATTCAGGTGGGAGAGTTTTCTTCAATTGTCGGTATGATCAAGCGTGCCCAGCGTACTTTTGGCCGTTTATTTACCGTATCCGGGGTGATTACCGCTTTTCGTAAAAGTGCTGTCCATCAGGTGGACTATTGGTCACCGAACATGCTGACCGAAGATATTGATATTACCTGGAAATTGCAACGTGCCGGTTGGGATGTGCGTTTTGAGCCGAATGCGCTGGTGTGGATTTTAATGCCTGAAACTTTCAATGGATTGTGGAAGCAGCGCTTGCGTTGGGCGATGGGTGGGGCACAGGTGCTGGTCAAGAATATTGATGTCTTCCTGAAACCAAAATTAAATTTTTTATGGCCTTTGATGTTTGAACTGTGTTTGACACTCGTTTGGTCATATTTGATGCTTATTATGGCGGTGATCTGGTTATTGCATTTCGTGCTTGCGATACCGGCACTGGCGGTGGTCAGTTCACCATTTTTACCCTACGGTAGTGGAATTTTATTGGGGACAACCTGTCTAATTCAGTTTGCTTTAAGCAAATGGATGGATAGTCGTTATGAGCCAAACTTAGGGAAAAATTATTATTGGATGATTTGGTACCCGTTTGTGTTTTGGTTAATCACGATTACTGCTACAATCGTCGCCTTTCCAAAGGTCCTGTTGCGTAATGATGAAAAGCGTGCCCGTTGGATTAGCCCAGATCGTGGAATTCGTTGAATCGCAAAGATTCATTTTGCTGAGTAACAAGCAATGAAAGCAGACAGTTTGATTATTGATGTACGTCGCCAGCTCCCATGGCATAAACGTTATTTTTCGACCACAACCACCGCAATGATGTGGGCGGCGTGGTTATTATTATGGCGCCCATTTATCTTGGTCTGGGTCTTGGTTGAATTACAAAAGACTCATATTGCCCAGCGTTTGATGTCGGCATTTAGTGATGGCATTGAGCATGGTGTAACAGCCCTGTTCATGTGTGCAGTTGCCTTATTGCTTTGGGGGCTGTTACCGGCCAAACGTGTACATCAAAAACATGTAGTGGAAAAAACACTTCCTGATTATGCACGTTATTTTGAACTACCTGAGCAAGAAATTCAGGCAGGGCGTCAGCAGAAGGTCAGTATCGTACATCATGATGAGAATGGTAAAATTATTCGGGTGGAATAATCTTTGCTGTTTTAGAGTGAATGCCTGAGTTTTTTCTCGGGCATTTTTATTTTATCTTTCTAAATTTCAGGCATAAAAAAACCAGCTTACGCTGGATCTTTATTTGCACCATCTTCCATTAGCTGAAAAATGGTGCCCGAGGCCAGACTCGAACTGGCACGCTTTGTGGGCGGGGGATTTTAAATCCCCTGTGTCTACCGATTTCACCACTCGGGCATGTGCGCAATAATAGAGGACACTTTAAAACTTGGCAAGAGTAAAACTCACTATTTGCTTTCTTTTCAAGCGATTCAGATGTTTGTCTGATGAAAATTAAGCATTGTCATATAACTTTCATGATTCTTTCATCAAACTGAGATTAAAGCTTCATGTTGGCGAATTAACTTTACTCATTTATTTAAACCAATAAAAGTAAAGGTAGCTATCCAAATGACAGCAAAAATTTCACGGCGGGAACTCATTCAAAAAAGTCTATTCGGTTTCGGGGCGTTGTCTTTAACTGCGGGGGTGACGGGCTGTAACGACAGCTCAGATCGAGAGACAGCAACATTGCAAGTGAATTTTGAACATGGAGTTGCCAGTGGTGATCCATTGCAGGATCGCGTGATCTTGTGGACACGCTTGACGCCAAGCGAGAGTAGTGCGCGTCTGCAAGTGACCTGGGAAATCGCTTTAGATCAGCAATTCAAGCAAATCATTAAAACCGATAAAGTCATGACAACGGCAGCCTATGATTTTACCGTGAAGGTCGATGCCACAGGTTTAAAAGCAGATCAAAGCTATTTCTACCGTTTTATCTTTGGAGATAAGGTTTCACCTATCGGTCAAACCAAGACTTTGCCAAGTAGTGCGACAAAAGTCAGTTTTGCGGTATGTTCATGCTCGAATTATCCAGCAGGCTATTTCTATGTGTATCGTGAAATGGCCAAGCAAAATGTCGATGTGGTCATTCATCTGGGCGATTATATTTATGAATATGGTGCCAATGGCTATGCGACAGAAGAAGCGAAGGAGCTAGGACGGACATTGCCTGCAGATAATGATAAGGAAATTATCAAGCTGGATGATTATCGCAAGCGTTATGCACTGTATCGTAAAGATAAAGACTTGCAGGCATTGCATCAACGTCATCCGTTTATTGTGATTTGGGATGACCATGAGTTAGCCAATGATGCATGGCGGGAAGGGGCGGAAAATCATACTGAAGAAACTCCACAAGCAAAGAATGAAGGTAAGTTTTTAGAAAGAAAGTTGGCGGCTTTACAGGCTTATTTTGAATGGATGCCGATTCGTCCAGTGGATGAGCAACATACCAAGATTTATCGCCAGTTTGACTTTGGTGGGCTGGTGAATTTGATGATGCTGGATACCCGTATTATTGCGCGTGATCAACAACTGGATTATGCCGAGTATATGACAGCAAATGGTTTGGATATTGCCAGATTCCAGGCGGATTTAACTAATCCAGCACGTACTCTAATGGGCTATACCCAACGTGACTGGCTAATTGGAAAACTGCAACAGTCGACAGCAAACTGGAATGTACTTGGTCAGCAAATTCTAATGACCAAGATGCTGGTGCCTGCTGAGTTATTATTTGCATTGGCAGAAATTACTTCAGGAAAGCCAAGTACGGGCACCTTAGAAAAGATGAATGCGCAGATTGCCGAGCTGATGACCCTGAAAATCCGTTTACAGAAAGGTGATCCGACGTTAACGGCACAAGAAAAAGCACGTGTATTAACTGTTGCACCTTATAACTTAGATGCATGGGATGGTTATTTTGCTGAGCGTGAGATTGTGTACGCTGCTTTGGCACAACTCAAGAAAAAAGTCGTGGTGCTGGCAGGGGATACTCATAATGCATGGTCATCGAACTTATATAGTAAAGATGGTGTCTTTGTTGGGGTGGAGTTGGCGACCAGTTCGGTATCTTCACCTGGTTTGGAAAAATATTTAGATATTCCATTGGCGCAGCTACAACAATTTGAATTTGCCTTTACCACCTTGATTGATGAGTTGAATTACTGCAACTTAAATCAAAGAGGTTATTTAATGGTTCAATTTGATACAGCGCAGGTTCAATCACAATGGATTTATCTGGATTCGATCAAAAAGTCTGACTATGCTGTTGATCAGAGCCGTGGCTATCATTTAACGCTGGATAAAAACTTAGTCGCAGTCAAAACAGGGCAGCAAGTGGCTTAAGTTTCAAGCGTGGTAGGGAGCCAAGTCAATTTACTTGGCTTTTTTATGATGTTCCAAATTTCAAACATAAAAAAACCAGCTTACGCTGGATTTTTATCTGCACCATGCTTCATTAGCTGAAAGATGGTGCCCGAGGCCAGACTCGAACTGGCACGCTTTGTGGGCGGGGGATTTTAAATCCCCTGTGTCTACCGATTTCACCACTCGGGCTTTACCAATGGAGGCGGAGGTCGGAATCGAACCGGCGTACACGGAGTTGCAGTCCGCTGCATGACCACTCTGCCACCCCGCCATCTCTTGGTGATGCACATATTAGCAATCTTTAAAAAAAAAACAATAGTGTTTATCGCGAATATGCACATAAAAACAACATCTAAAAGAATATTGCTCAAATTATCATGTATTATTTACCCAATTCATTCATACCCACTTTGGAGATGTGCTGTGGCATTGGTTTTAGACGGTCGTGCATTAGCAAAACAAATTGAAACGGATTTGTTGGTACGTGTAGAAGCATTAAAAGCAAAATCGGGACGTACCCCAATCTTGGCCACCATTCTGGTTGGCGATGATGGTGCATCTGCAACTTATGTGCGTATGAAGGGTAATGCCTGCCGCCGTGTCGGGATGGATTCGCTTAAGGTTGAGCTTCCAAAAGAAACCACAACTGAACAGCTTTTGGCTGAAATTGAAAAATTAAATGCCAATCCTGATGTTCACGGGATCCTGTTGCAACATCCGGTGCCTGAACAAATTGATGAAAGAGCATGTTTTGATGCGATTTCATTGGCAAAAGATGTAGATGGGGTGACTTGTTTAGGTTTTGGTCGTATGGCGATGGGCGAAACCGCTTATGGTTCAGCGACTCCGGCGGGTATCATGACCATTTTGCAAGAAAACAAGATTGAAATTGCGGGTAAGCATGCAGTTGTTGTGGGCCGTTCTGCTATTTTGGGTAAACCGATGGCGATGATGCTATTACAAGCCAATGCGACTGTGACCATTTGCCATTCTCGTACTCAAAACTTAGCGGAACTGGTGAAACAGGCCGATATTATTGTGGGTGCAGTGGGTAAAGCTGAACTGATCCAAAAAGACTGGATCAAGCAAGGCGCAGTTGTGGTGGATGCCGGTTTCCATCCACGTGATGGTGGCGGTGTAGGTGATATCCAGTTGGTGGGTATTGAAGAGATTGCTTCAGCTTATACCCCAGTGCCGGGTGGCGTGGGTCCGATGACAATTACCACCTTGATTCGTCAAACTGTAGAAGCTGCTGAAAAAGCATTAGGATAAGCATTGATAACCCCTCGCCAAGAGGGGTTTTTTTAGAACTAAATCTATATGAGTTGTACATTTCAATTTGCCAAGGCACCTGAGCAATTGCTGAAAGCATTGCATGAGGTCATTCCAAACACCGATTTGCTGGCACAACAGCTACCTGAAACGCCGATTTCACTGTGGTTGATTCCTCCGGTATTTCCAACAGACCGTTTAGATGATGAGGTGATTCGACGTATCTGGAATGAAACACCGTACTGGATTTTTTGCTGGGCGTCCGGTTTGGCCATGGCGCAATGGTTATTGGCAGAGCCGCATCATGTCAAAGATAAAGTGGTGCTGGACTTTGGTGCTGGGTCGGGTGTAGTTGCCATTGCCGCAAAAATGGCGGGTGCGAAGCGGGTGATTTGCTGTGATATTGATCCGGTCAGTCTGGCATCATGTCGTGAAAATGCATTATTGAATGATGTGGAGCTGGAGTATCTGGATGATTTGTATCAGTCCGGGCAAGTCGACGTATTGTTAGCTGCAGATGTGCTCTACGATCAATGTAATCGTTTCTTTCTGGATGAATTCCTGAAGTTTGCACCTGAGGTCTGGGTGGCAGATAGTCGGGTCAAGAACTTTAGTCATCCGCAATATCTAAAAATTGACGAGCGCAGTGCCACTACCTGGCCAGATCTGGATGAATCAAAAGAGTTCCGTAATGTGAGCTTTTATCGAACCAAATAACATCAGGCAGGTTCAGGATGAGCTTATCGTCAGATGGTTAAATATAAAATCTTAACACAGCACGGCCCAAGCCCATGTTAAAACATAGAAGATCGGTAATGACGTTGTAAGATGGCATTAAATAGAACATAAATGGAGCATCCTATGGGAATTGAACACGTTGACGATGGCAAACACGGCGCTTTTAAGTTGTTTGAAGGTGAGCTGCTGGCAGGTGAAATGGCATATACCTGGGCGGGAGACAGTATGCTCATTATTGACCATACAGATGTCGATGATCAATTTCGTGGGCAAGGTGTAGGGCATACGCTGTTAAAGGAGTTGATTGCCTTTGTGCGTGAACGTCAGGTGAAAGTCATTCCTTTATGTCCGTTTGCAAAATCGGTGTTTGATAAAGATCTCTCGATTCATGACGTTTTAAAATAATAAAAAAGGATATCTCCAGGGCCGGAGATATCCTTTGTTTAAACAATCGTTCTGATTAAGAACAGCTGTAACGTACCACTTTTAAGGTTGCAGGACGAGCTTCAAGTGCCTGACGAGTCGCATAACCTTCGCTATTATTGAAATCTGGCGAGTTTGATAGGCCAAAAGTTGCGCGACTGTTACCAAGCTTGACGCCATATTGTTCTTGTTGGGTCGGATTCATAATTTCATTGACGCTAAGCACTGAAATTTTGTAGTTTTTTTCTGTACCTAAGACCTGTTTGCAGGCATGTTGTAACTTTTTCTCATCAATATCACGATTGCTATGTGCCGCCAGTGTGTAGGCAATCGTTGCCGAAGTCGTTGTTTTATTTTCAATTTGGTAGCCAGTCACACCATTATATTGATGTGGACTGCTTTGACAGGCTGCAATAAGAAGAGTACCGCTTACAAGAAAGAATAAATTCGTTTTTTTCATATCAATGGTCCTGTTATTTCTGCTTTTAGTATCGCATAAAAACAGTTTTTTATTGTGAGTTATCTTTAAAACACGGGCTATTCATCGTTTTTATGTTCAAAGTTAAAGAAAGAATTTTCGTTTTCGAACAATTTTGCATATAATCTGCCAAGTTTTTTATTTAATACAGAAGTCATTGCTTTTTTGCAGTATTGGAGCCCGTTTTTTAACGGGCATTTAATTTATTGCACTATACACAAGCAAGTCTGGATAGGTATGTCATGATCTCTACAGATAGTCAAAAAAAATACGTGGTTGCATTTGACCAAGGTACAACGAGTTCCCGTGCAATCGTATTGGATCACGATGCGAATGTCATCAGTATTGCTCAGCGTGAATTTACGCAAATTTACCCACAACCAGGTTGGGTTGAGCATGATCCTATGGAAATCTGGGCGACGCAAAGCGCAGTATGGGTTGAAGCTTTAGCGCAGGCGAGTATCTCAAGTGATCAGATTGCAGCGATCGGGATTACCAACCAACGTGAAACGACGGTAATCTGGGATAAGCAGACTGGTAAACCTATCTACAATGCAATTGTATGGCAAAGTCGTCAAAGCAATGAGATTTGTAACCAGCTTCGTCAGGATGGCTGGCAAGACTACGTGCGTAAAGTGACGGGGCTGGTGATTGACCCTTATTTCTCGGCAACAAAAATCAAGTGGATTCTTGACCGTGTGGAAGGCAGCCGTGAACGCGCAAAGCGTGGTGAATTGCTGTTTGGTACGATTGATACCTGGTTGTTGTGGAAACTGACCAATGGTCAGGCTCATGTCACTGACTATACCAATGCATCACGCACCATGTTATTCAATATTGAAACACTGGAATGGGATGACAAACTGCTTGAAGCTTTGGATATTCCAAAAGCGATGTTGCCAGAAGTGCGCAGTTCTTCAGAAGTTTATGGTTATACCCACACCATTAGCGGTCAGGAAATTGGAATTCCAATTGCCGGGATTGCAGGTGATCAACAGGCAGCCTTGTTTGGTCAAATGTGTGTAGAAGTCGGGCAGGCAAAAAATACCTACGGCACCGGCTGTTTCTTGCTGATGAATACGGGTAAACGTATGGTTCAGTCAGATCATGGTCTGCTAACGACGATTGCGTGTGGTCCGCGTGGAGAAGTGAACTATGCACTGGAAGGTGCAGTGTTTAATGGTGGTTCATGTGTACAGTGGTTACGTGACGAACTGAAAGCCATTAATGACTCACATGATTCTGAATACTATGCCACCAAAGTCAAAGACAGCAATGGCGTCTACGTGGTGCCTGCATTCACTGGCTTGGGTGCACCGTATTGGGATCCGACTGCCCGTGGTGCAATTATGGGCATTACCCGTGGTGTCAGCATTGAACATATTATCCGTGCCACACTCGAGTCGATTGCTTATCAAACCCGTGATGTACTGGATGCCATGCAACAGGACTCAGGCGAAAAGTTACGGACCTTACGTGTGGATGGTGGTGTTACTGCCAATAACTTCCTGATGCAGTTCCAGGCCGACATCATGGGGACTTCGGTAGAACGTCCAGCCATGAAAGAAACCACGGGGATGGGTGCTGCATTCTTGGCTGGTTTGGCGGTCGGTTTCTGGTCTGACCTGAACGAATTAAAGAGTAGAATGACCATTGAAAATACCTTTACCCCGGAGTGCGGTCAGGAAGTAACTGAAAAACTGTACAAAGGTTGGTTAAAAGCGGTCGGACGTACTCGTGATTGGGCGGAAGATTAAGTTAAAATAACCCGATTGAGTAACACCTAAAACAATACAGGATGGATGAGCATGAGCTTGATATTGCGCCAACAGAAAACCCTCGAATTAGTGAGAGAACGTGGCTATATCAGTATTGAAGAGCTTGCTCAGCATTTTGATGTGACGCCACAAACCATCCGTCGTGATATCAATCAATTGGCGGATGAGGGATTGTTGCGTCGTTACCATGGTGGTGCAGCGCATGATTCAAGTGTGGAAAACACCGAATATACCATGCGTGTCGGGCATATGCTGGAAGAAAAAAGAACGATTGCAGCGGCTGTCGCTGCAGCCGTTCCAGATCATGCTTCATTATTCATTAATATCGGGACCACAACCGAAGCAATTGCGCACGCATTGTTGAACCATACCGGTTTGCGGATTATTACCAACAACCTTAATGTTGCGAAAATTCTTAGTACCAAAGAAGACTTTGAAGTTCTGATTGCCAGTGGTCGTGTGCGTCCGGATGGTGGGGTGATTGGTCAGGCGACTGCGGACTTTTTTAAACAGTTTAAAGCGGATTATGCACTGGTCGGGATTAGTGGCATTGAAGAAGATGGGACTTTGCTGGATTTCGATTTTCAGGAAGTTTGCGTTTCTCAAGAAATCGTTTCCAGCGCACGTCAGGTTTTTCTTGCGGCCGATAGTAGTAAATTTGGCCGTAATGCCATGATTCGTCTGGGGTCACTTAAGCAGGTAGATTGTATTTTTACCGATCAGCAACCGAATGAGGCTTTTATGAAAACTATTCAGGAACTGGATGTCGGTTTGATTATTGCTAAATAAATCTTCATTTTCGAAAAATTGTTACTTTTCTTGAGCCAAAGGCTTTTGGCTCGAAATCACTTTATTAAAATAATCCTGATTCTCTTGTAAACAATAGCTTTCCGTAATTTTCATCTTTGCATTGTCTTACTTTTCATTTTTGACCATTTATCTAAAAATGTCTATAAATTGGCATTTTTTAGGCTAATCTTTATTGTTTATTTTCATTTAACATGTTTAAATGTTCGTAATTGAACAATAATGAACATTTGCGGTGATTTATGCAAACTTCTCCTCAGTCAAATGACAAAATTTATGATCTTGCCGTGATTGGTGGTGGTATCAATGGTGTTGGTATCGCAGCTGATGCATCAGGTCGTGGTTTGTCGGTGTTCTTGTGCGAAAAAGATGATTTAGCCAGCCATACATCTTCTGCAAGTAGTAAGCTCATTCATGGTGGTCTGCGCTACCTTGAGCATAAAGAGTTTCGCTTGGTGCGTGAAGCATTGGCTGAACGTGAGGTATTGTTAGCCAAAGCGCCGCATATTATCCGTCCAATGCGTTTTATCATGCCGCATCGTCCGCATTTGCGTCCGGCCTGGTTAATTCGTACCGGTTTGTTCTTTTATGACCATCTGGGCAAGCGCGAAAAATTATTAGGTTCAAATAATGTCTACTTTAAGGAAGACAGTCCGCTAAATGCTGCGATTACCCGTGGTTTTGAGTATTCGGATTGTGCAGTCGATGACGCTCGCCTGGTGGTGTTGAATGCCATGCATGCACGTGAAAAGGGTGCTGATATTGTGACCCGTACCCGTTGTTTATCTGCACAACGTGAAGGTCAGTACTGGGTGGTTGATCTGGAAAATGACCAAGGTCAATTCCAGATCAAAGCCAAGGCTTTGGTGAATGCTGCTGGCCCTTGGGTTGCACAATTCATTAAGCAGGATTTACAGCTTAAATCACCATACGGTATTCGTTTGATTCAGGGTAGCCATATCATCGTGCCGAAGCTGTATGAAGGCGACAAAGCATTTATTATGCAAAATGATGACCGTCGTATCGTGTTTGCAATTCCGTATCTGGACCAATACACCATGATTGGAACCACAGACCGTGAGTACCAAGGTGATCCTGCGCAAGTGAAAATTACCCAGGAAGAAACAGATTATCTAATTAAAGTGAGCAATGCACACTTTAAAAATCAGTTAACGCAAGCCGATATCGTGTCAACTTTTGCAGGTGTGCGTCCATTATGTGATGATGAATCGGATAATCCATCTGCCATTACCCGTGACTATACCTTATCACTGTCTAAAGAGTCGGCTGAGCAGGCGCCGTTACTTTCAGTGTTTGGCGGTAAATTAACCACTTACCGTAAGTTGGCAGAGTCTGCCATGCAACAGTTAAAACCATTCTTCCCGGACATGAAGGGGAGCTGGACGGCAACTGAAGCCTTACCGGGCGGTGAAAATATGGAGTCGGCTGAACAGTTGGCAAAAGAAATTCGTGCACAAATGACAGATGCTTCTGAAGCTTTAGCAAAACGTTGGGCATCTGCATATGGTTCGCGCATCTGGAATATTGTGGGTGAAGCTACTTCAATCGAACAGCTTGGACAGCATTTTGGTCAAGGCCTATATGCACAAGAAGTTGACTACTTATGTGCTGTTGAATGGGCGAGCAATAGTCAGGATGTGTTATGGAGACGTTCTAAATTGGGTCTAAACTTTGCGCAAAGCGAAATTGAAAGTTTAGATGCCTATCTGGCAAATAAACCACATACAACTGTTGCCGCTTAAGTCTTTTCATAAAAAAAGCCCTCTGATTTAGAGGGCTTTTTTTATTAGTATTTAAATTTAAGCGCGACAGTATAGTTCGCTGGCTCGCCGTAGAATGCCTGACCATCAGTGAAGCTGTTCAGGTACTTTTTATCGGTAACATTGTCAGCATTGGCCTGAATGCTAAAGTTAGGGCTGACTTCATAACTTGCCATCAAATTGAGCAAGGCATAATCCCCCTGTTTCAAGTAGGTCGAATACGTCGGGTCAAAGCGGCTAATCTTGCTTTGCCATTTTAAGCCTGCGCCCACTTTCAGTTTTGGTAACTGGGTAGGTGAATAAGTGGTTAACAGGTTGAAGCTTTGGGTTGGATTATAGGTTCGTGCTGCACCCCCATTTTTCATATCTTGCAGACTGAATTGGGTATAGCCCAAAGAGACATTGACCTGATCGGTGAGTTGACCTGCCAAGCCGACTTCTACACCTTGTGAGCGTAAGTCGCTAATTGCTGAGGTACGATTGAGCGGATGACTATCGGCCGGTCGAAGTGGATAATTATTTTCCTCGGTTCTAAATACGGCTAATGTGCCGGTTAGTTTGTTGTCTAACCATGCACTTTTTACCCCGATTTCATAGCTTTTACCTTCGATTGGATCGGCGACTTTTCCTGTTGTTTCATCCACTGACGTTTGTGGGCGAAAAATCGAGGTATAGCTCATATAACCTGTATATTCAGGAGTAAAGTTATAGGTGATGCCGGCATAGGGGGAGACTTTACTTTCATCATAATTCATCGGCGAGCTATAACTTGCGCCTTTACTTTTGGCTTGAACATAGTTCGCACCTAAGGTTAATTTCAGGTCTTCGTTTAAATGCAGGCGGGTTGCTGCGTAAACGGACTGATTCCGTTGAGTGTAATCCGCAGCATCCGTTAAGGCACTCCAGGTGACATTGTTTGGTGTCCAGCTTGCCCAGTCCGTTGTACATGGAGCTTTGTATTGATTAGCACCTGTACCACGGGTACATGACCCGATATTGTTATCGAGGATCGTTCCGGATTTCTGCTTATCTTTTTGTTCGCTTTGAGAATAGGTGTAGCCCACAATGGCTTCATGTTCGCGACCTAAAAGGTCAAATTTACCTTGCAGGTTAAAATCGGCAGTTTGTAGTTTATTATGTTCTGTTCCACCCCAAGCGGTTAGGTCGACGTTTGAACCATCGGCCTTTGGATAACCATAATAATAAAGTAACTGGCTACTACGCTCTTTTTCATTGTAGTTATAGCTCAGGTTAGCAAACCATGTCTCAGAGAGCTTTTGTTTTAGTTCAAGGAATGCGTTACGTGAGGTGTTGTCCCAATAGGTCCAGTCCGGATTAGGATTGTAAGAACGATCATAACTGAGTTGCTTGCCTGTGGAATCCATCAGCGGTAACGCACCCCAGTTGTTGGCATTCGGTTTGTTCTTTTCTTGGCTGGCACCGACTGTAATGAGGGTGTTATCCGTAAGATCTGCCTCTAAAACCCCTGCAATCCCATTCTTTTCGGAGGTGTAGCGATCTAAGTGGGAGTCACCGCTCTGCTCAAAACCGGCAAGGCGACCACGAATATTACCACTTGGTGTCAGGCTACCAGAAGCATCTGCTTCATAGCGTTGCGTATCCCATGAACCATAGCTCAACCCGGCATTGGCCTGAAATTCTTTGGTCGGACGTTTGCGAATATAGTTGATGGTTGCGCTCGGGTCGCCAAAGGCATTGGTGAGCGCATCTGCACCTTTAATCACTTCAATGCGATCATAAAAAAAGCTATCGGGATTGGTATCGTTATAGTTCCATGCGCTTGCAGGGAAGCCGACACCATCGACCAGAATATTGGAAATCTCAAAACCACGTGCCATATACACAGAGCGTTCAGTTTCAGATGAGTTGACGATCACCCCGGGGGTATTATTTAAAATGTCGCGGGAACTGGTGAGGCCAAAATCATCAATCTGCTGGCGTGTCACCACATTAATGGTTTGCGGGATTTCTTTAGCTTCAATATTGAGCTTGGTGGCGCTTGAACTGTGCTTGATCGTGTAGGCTTTGCTTTGTTCGCTAGGGCCATCATCCTGAGTGGCTTGTACCTTAATCGTCGGGAGTTGTTGCGATGCCTCATCAACTGCATGACTATATGAGCTGATACTGACGAGTGTAGAAATTGCTAAAAACAGTGGAGTGCGTTTAAACAGTGGGGAAGAGCTCATGCTTACAACCATGTAAATGAGAAATATTATTATTATAATTATTGTTAATATTCGTTAATTTTGCAATTTGTTTTGTCTTAAGCTTAATGGGAATAGTTAGGGCTAAGCAGGGGATTGATAGAAAATTTCGACAAGCCATAAAAAAAGGCCACCGAAGTGACCTTTTTATTCTCTTTGAACCCGCTTTATGAAAGAGGGAAGTTAAGAGACTTAAGCAGATTTAACCGCTGCCAGTAATTCATTTTGACGATCTTTAAGTGCTTGAGGTAAGCGGTCACCAAGTTTGGTAAATAACTCAGTGTGGCTTTCAAGTTCTTTGATCCACTGGTCTTTATCTTGTGCTGTAACTGTTTCGAATTGCTCTTTAGAGAACTCGATACCTGTCCAGTTCAATTGTTCGTAAGTTGGAACATAACCGATAGGTGTTTCAGTCGCTTCAGCGCGGCCTTCACAACGATCGATGATCCACTCAAGAACACGCATGTTTTGACCGAAACCAGGCCATACGAAGTTGCCTTCAGCATCACGACGGAACCAGTTTACGTTGAAGATTTTTGGTAATTTGTTACCAGCAGCTTCAGCTTTCGCACCGACTTTTTTGCCCATGTCTAACCAGTGACCGAAGTAATCAGCCATGTTGTAACCGGCAAATGGAAGCATTGCGAAAGGATCGCGACGAACGATACCTTGTTGACCAACAGCGGCAGCAGTCGTTTCAGAACCCATGGTTGCTGCTTTATAAACGCCATCAACCCAGTCAAATGCTTCAGATACTAAAGGCACGGTGTCTGCACGACGACCACCGAAGATGAATGCAGAGATTGGTACGCCTGCTGGATTTTCCCAGTCAGCATCAATCGAAGGGCATTGACCCGCAGAAACGGTAAAGCGTGAGTTTGGATGCGCAGCTTTTTCGCCTTCAACGTATGGCTGGCCTTTCCAGGTGATAAGATCAGCTGGAACTTCTTTAGTCAAACCTTCCCACCATACTTCACCGTCTTTGGTCACTGCAACGTTGGTATAGATAACATCTTTATGCATCGTTGCGATACAGTTCGGGTTAGTCTTGGTATTGGTACCTGGTGCAACACCGAAGAAACCAGCTTCAGGGTTGATTGCGTATAAGCGACCATCTTCACCTGGTTTGATCCAGGCAATATCGTCACCTACAGTCTCAATCTTCCAGCCTTCGTAGCCAGCTGGTGGAATCAACATGGCAAAGTTGGTTTTACCACAAGCAGAAGGGAATGCAGCTGCGATGTAGTGTTTTTCACCTTGCGGATTGGTCACGCCTAAAATAAGCATGTGTTCAGCTAACCAGCCTTGTTCGCGGCCCATTGCAGAAGCAATACGTAATGCAAGGCACTTTTTACCAAGCAAGGCATTACCGCCGTAACCAGAACCATAAGACCAGATTTCACGTGTTTCTGGATAGTGAACGATATATTTTTCATTGTTACATGGCCAAGCAACATCTTTTTGACCATCTTTAAGCGGTGCAGCAACGGTGTGTACACATGGGATGAATTCGCCATCTGTGCCTAACACGTCATAAACTGCTTTGCCCATACGTGCCATTTTTGTCATGCTGACAGCAACGTAAGGAGAATCTGTTAATTCGATACCAATGTGTGCAATGTGGCTTCCTAAAGGACCCATCGAGAAGGGAACCACATACATGGTACGGCCTTCCATTGCACCGTCAAATAATCCATTTAATTTTGCGCGCATTTCCGCAGGAGCAACCCAGTTATTCGTTGCGCCAGCATCTTCTTGGTTTTGAGAGCAGATATAAGTGCGGTCTTCAACACGAGCAACGTCAGAAGGATCAGAATTTGCAAGATAAGAACCAGGATGTTTTTCTTGGTTAAGTTTCTGCATGGTGCCGTTAGCGATCATCAAGTCCATAAGACGTTGATATTCTTCTTCGCTGCCGTCACACCATTCGATTTTTGCTGGTTTGGTTAATTTTGCAATTTCTTCCACCCATGCAATTAGCTTAGGGTGACGAACGAATTCTGGTGCGTTCACTTGGGTCATGGTGATGCCTTTTTAAAGTGTGTACAACGTACAAGTTCTATCTACTGGATGGCAGTAAGACAGATGAAGTAAAAAAAGTGGCTGTATTAAAGCATAAAATCATAAAAAATATAAGACTAAAGAATAGGGTGGGTTCTAAAGCTGGGATTGATGACATGTTTATAAGTTGTTGCTTTTAAAATAATTTATCATTTTATATTTTGCTATTTTGTTTATTTATATATGTTATTTTTGTTATAAATTTTTATTAAAAACAATGGTTTAATTATTTTTTTATTTTCTTGAGAATTGTTATTGATTATATGAATGAAGCTCATTCAAAATTTACATAAACAAGCTATTATTTGTTGATTTTGTAAACAAAAATAGCCCTGTAATCTTCCTTAAGGTTGAAAATTATGTCCCCAAATGTCCAGCCTCTGTCCATTATTTATAATCAAAAATCGGGTTTTCATGCGGCACAGCAAGATGAAGAATATGAGCGTTTGATGACCTTCTGGACGCAATATGGATTCGAAATTCAGGTGTTTGAGCTGAGCTCACAAACTGATTTTGATGCCATGATGAGAACGGTACTGGCCCGACATCAACAGACTGAATCACGCGGCGTTGTGGTGGCAGCGGGAGGGGATGGCACACTCAATGCGGTCGCGAAAAAACTGATGCATACCGATATTCCGATGGGCATTATTCCCTTGGGGACTTTTAATTATGTGGCACGGGTCTTGAATATTCCTCTGGATGTGTTTCAGGCTGCAGAGGTGATAGCTTCGGGCGCGATTCAGAAAGTCCATATTGCCACCATCAACGATCAGATTTACTTAAATAATGCCAGTCTCGGGCTGTATCCTTTGTTTATTAAAAAACGTGAGCGCTTTAACCAGCATTTAGGGCGACTCCCTTTAAACGCTTATACCTCTGCGCTGGATGTTTTATTGCGTGAGCATAAATCCCTAAAACTGTCAGTCTGTGTAGATGGAGAAAAATATCCTGTCTCCACTCCATTGATTTTCTTTGGTAATAATCAGCTACAACTCAGCGACATGAAATTAAGAATTGCGGAGTGTGCTGCCAACGGTAAACTGGCTGGGGTGGTGGTGGCTAAAAGTGACCGCTTCAGTTTGTTAAAATTGTTATGGAAACTGATTCAAGGGAAAATTGATCAGGCTTCTGGTGTCTATTCATTTTGTGCCGAACATATTCAGGTCGATTGTAAAAAACCACAATTAACCGTTGCCTTGGATGGAGAATTGAGAGAAATGCAAACTCCATTAAAATTTGCTGTTGAAAAGTCTGCCTTAAAAGTGATGGTTCCGAATGATACTGCATCTGTCTGACCTGCATTTTGGAACGGAGCGTGAAGCGTGTATTCACGCAATCAAGGAGTTTTGCCTGCAACATCGTCCCGAAGCGGTGGTGGTGAGTGGCGATCTGACCCAACGTGCGCGATTAAAGCAGTTTTATGCCTGCCGTCAATTTCTGGATGCACTGGAAATTCCTTATCTGGTGGTGCCTGGTAATCATGACATTCCGCTTTATCATGTCTGGAACCGTTTTTTCTCTCCTTTTATGCGTTATCAGGCCTTCTTTGGTCGCATGGAAACTACCTTGGAGACTGAACATTTCTATTTGGTTGGCGTAAACAGTATTCGGCGGCGCTACCATACCCGGGGACATGTTTCTCTGGAGCAAATTCATGAAACTTATCAGCGTTTGAACAATGCGCCCGCGCATAAAATCAAAATGGTGGTGTTTCATCAACCTTTTTATACCTTTCCCAATGAACATGGCGATAAAGACTGTCCAGTGCTGGGGAAAATTGCTTTGGAGCAGTGGGGTAAAACCGGCTTGTTCGGTTTATTACATGGGCATTTACATAAAGTAGCGGTACACGATCTCAATCAGATTTTTCATTTGGGATTTGATCATCCGATTCTGGATATTCATGCTGGAACAGCCACATCCAAGCGTTTACGCTTCGGATTATCCAACAGTTTTAATGTGATTTCGGATCTGGGGCGGATCGAGCATTACTGGTTCGATGAATCGCTGCAAACATTTGTGAAATCACAAAATGTTGTTTAATTCGACATAACCTTATTCTTGTGCTCAAAAAAACATCTATAAGTAGAATTTTTTTTCATTTTCCCCTTGAAGCCATTTTTTTCATCCCCAAAAAAGTGGCATACCAAAATTTTATATGTGTTGCCACGAACTGGTGACACACATTAATCAATAAGACTAAGTCTGATGGAGTTAACTATGAGCAACATTCGTCCATTACATGATCGTGTTGTGATTCGTCGCGTAGAAGAAGAAACCAAAACGGCTGGTGGTATTTTACTGCCAGGTTCTGCTGCTGAAAAACCATCTCAAGGTGAAGTAATTGCAGTCGGTAATGGTCAGATCACTGACAACGGCGTTCGTGCTTTAGACGTTAAAGTTGGCGACAAAGTATTGTTCGGTACTTATGCGGGTACAACAGTAAAAGTAAGTGGTGAAGAACTCTTGATTATGAAAGAGTCGGATATCTTAGCTGTGCTTGAAGGCTAATCGACACATAACTCAAATTTATTATCAGATTCAGTAATTAAAAAGATTCGGAGTTTAACATGTCAGCTAAAGACGTAAAATTTGGTGATTCAGCTCGCTCAAAAATGATTGCAGGCGTTAACGTACTTGCAGATGCAGTAAAAGTAACTTTAGGCCCTAAAGGCCGTAACGTCGTTATCGACCGTTCTTTCGGTGCGCCACACATCACTAAAGACGGTGTGACTGTTGCGAAAGAAATTTCTTTAAAAGACAAGTTTGAAAACATGGGTGCTCAACTTGTTCGTGAAGTTTCTTCTAAAACCAATGACATCGCGGGTGACGGTACAACAACTGCAACTGTACTTGCTCAAGCAATTTTAAATGAAGGGATCAAATCAGTAACTGCTGGTATGAACCCAATGGATTTAAAACGTGGTATCGATATCGCAGTAAAAACTGTGGTTGAAAATATCCGTACCAACGCAAAACCTGCTGATGATTTCAAAGCAATTGAACAAGTAGGTTCAATCTCTGCGAACTCTGATACCACTGTAGGTAAACTGATCGCTCAAGCGATGGAAAAAGTGGGTAAAGAAGGTGTCATCACTGTAGAAGAAGGTTCTGGCTTCGAAGACGCTTTAGACGTTGTAGAAGGTATGCAGTTTGACCGTGGTTATATCTCTCCATACTTCGCGAACAAGCAAGATACCTTAACTGCTGAACTTGAAAATCCGTTCATCCTGCTTGTTGACAAGAAAATCAGCAACATCCGTGAATTGATTACGGTATTGGAAGCTGTTGCTAAAACAGGTAAACCACTACTTATCATCGCTGAAGATGTTGAAGGCGAAGCGCTTGCGACTCTTGTTGTGAACAACATGCGCGGTATTATCAAAGTATGTGCGGTGAAAGCACCTGGTTTTGGTGACCGTCGTAAAGCAATGCTTCAAGACATCGCGATCTTGACTGGCGCGACTGTTATTTCTGAAGAAGTGGGTATGTCTTTAGAGCAAGCTTCTCTTCAGGATTTAGGTACTGCGCACAAAATCACAGTATCTAAAGAGAACACTGTGATCGTTGATGGTGCAGGTAATGCTGAGCAAATCGCTGAACGTGTTCAACAGATCCGTGCGCAAATCGAAGAATCTACTTCTGAATATGACAAAGAAAAACTTCAAGAACGCGTTGCTAAATTAGCAGGCGGTGTTGCAGTCATCAAAATTGGTGCGGCAACTGAAGTTGAAATGAAAGAGAAGAAAGACCGTGTAGACGATGCGCTTCACGCAACTCGTGCAGCAGTTGAAGAAGGTGTTGTTGCGGGTGGTGGTGTTGCATTAGTACGCGCAGTAAATGTGTTAGATGGCTTAAAAGGTGCTAACGAAGACCAAACTGCGGGTATCAACATTTTACGTCGTGCGATTGAAGCGCCACTTCGTCAAATCGTTTCAAATGCAGGTGATGAGCCTTCAGTTGTGATCAATGCAGTTAAAGCGGGCGAAGGTAACTTCGGTTATAACGCTGCAACTGGCGAATATGGCGATATGCTAGAAATGGGTATCCTTGACCCTGCTAAAGTAACGCGTTCTGCACTTGAACACGCAGCTTCTGTTGCCGGTTTAATGTTGACGACTGAATGCATGATTACGGACATTCCAGAAGACAAACCAGCTGCTCCAGATATGGGCGGTATGGGTGGTATGGGCGGAATGATGTAATTGCGCATCGACGTCTAGATCAAAAAATCCCTGCCTATGCAGGGATTTTTTACGTTTTTAGAATAGTAAAATCCAAGATAAAGCATTATTAATACGCTCATTCATATTTATAACATTAAAAATTTAATAGAACATAAATCCATGGGAGCTTGTATATGTATAAATCTTGCTGTTTTATCTTGGGCTTTTTCCTGTCGAGTGTACACACATATGCCGAGAGCATTCAATCGTCTTTTGCGGGGGAGAGCAAAATCTTTTTGAATATCTATGGATTTGCAGCGGATATTGACGGTGGAATTGGTTATCACGGTTTGAATTATCAACTTGATCAACCATTTAAAGATACACTTGATGCACTTGATCAAGCGCTGATGGGGCATTTAGAACTAAATAAAGGCAAATGGGGAATTTTCTCTGATATTCAATATGTGAAAACTGAAGAGAAAAAACAAGTATATTCATTTCCTGTGGTTTTATCGACTAAAGTTAATCTCAGTAATTTCGGGGTTTATTATCGAGCATATGAACAATTTCCCAATGGTCAGGGTTTTGTCATTGAACCGACTTTAGGCATGAATTACACCGACTTAAAAGGCGTATTGGGGGCATTGGGTCGGCAGGTTTCTGTTGAAGAAGATTGGTATGAATATTTTGGAGGAGTAAGGTTACGCTATAATGATGATTCACCTTGGAACATTGCTGCTCAGTATACTTATGGTACGGAACAAACCCAAATTGCACAGGCATATTTAGGTTATCGTCAAAAAATATATACAGCGCCCGTAAATTTTAGAGTAGGTTACCGTTACGTATCGCAAGACTATAAAAAGGATAGTTTTAAGTGGGATACCGTACAACAGGGGCCTGTTATTGGCATCGGTGTCGGATTTTAAGTTAATAAAATCAATACAGAGAAGAAATAGGTGTTTTATTTCTTCTCAATATAAAAATTATCGAAACAAAATAATCGTCCAAGTAAAAAAGATAATGGCTAAAGAAACAAATTGCGCAGCGCTGCCCATATCCTTGGCATTTTTAGACAACTCATGTTTTTCTAGCGAAATGCGGTCAACCACGGCTTCAATGGCGGAGTTGAATAACTCTACAATAATCGCCAACAGGCAGACAGCGACCATTAAGGCCTGTTCCAGCGCCGAGACATGCACAAAGAAGCTCAGCGGTATCAAGATGACATTGAGCAAGATCACTTGTCTAAATGCCGCTTCATGATTAAACGCTGCTTTAAAGCCGGCCAGTGAATAGCCCGTTGCATTTAAAATCCGTTTAATGCCATTTTTGCCTTTGTAGGGAGAATAGGGTGTCATTGCGATTTGGAGAGAATGGAGAAAGTTTAAGTATAAATCCAAACATGTTGCAGTAAATTGGCAAGATGTCGCATGCGTGTACCAATCAAGACAGTTTTCTGCCAGCGAATCTCATTAGAGTTGCATTTATGAATTGTCAATTCAGATCAGGCTAAGGATAATAAGCACAGGTCTATTGAGGGAAAATTCTGCATGAAAATTATCGCAGATGAAAATTTGGCATTTACCGATTATTTCTTTGCGGAATTTGCAGAAATACAGCATCGGGCAGGGCGTAGCTTGACGCATCACGATGTACAGGATGCCGATGCACTGTTGGTTCGTTCGGTGACCAAAGTGAATCATGCCTTAATTGATCAGACCAAGATCAAGTTTGTCGGCAGTGCCACGATTGGAACTGATCATTTAGATATTCAGGCTTTAGAACAACAAAACATTGTCTGGAGTAATGCGCCTGGCTGTAATGCACAAGCAGTGGCGGAATATGTGATTACGGCCTTACTATATTTAAATACTGATTTATTAGAGAAAAACCAAGACTTCACTTTAGCGATTGTGGGGCTGGGTAATGTGGGCAGCCGTCTGGCGGTCATGGCGCAACTATTGGGCTGGAATGTCATCGGTTACGATCCTTATGTGCAACTTGCCGGGATTGAAAATGTTTCTTTTGAGGCATTGTTAAATCGTGCCGATGCCATTTCAATACATGTACCTTTAACGGTGTCTGGCGATTATCCAACCCAGCATTTATTTGATGCGACTGCATTTGCTGCAATGAAACCCTCCACTATTTTAATCAATAGTGCACGTGGTCCTGTGGTTGAGCAAGCTGCATTGATGGCGGATATTACAACAAGCAAACGCCAAGTGGTACTGGATGTGTTTGAGTTCGAGCCAGAAATTTCAGAACAATTACTGGATCTACTGGCATTAGCGACACCGCATATTGCGGGTTATAGTCTGGAAGGTAAGGCCAAAGGCACGCAGATGATCTATGAGGCGTTTTGCCAGACCTTTGCTTATGAGCTAACAAAGCGTTTTGAAAGCCAGTTGCCACAGGTGCCTCAATACTTTGAACAGGATTTAAAAGCGGCACTTAAACAGCATCTCACGCAAATTTATGATATTGCAGCGGATGATCAGCAACTGCGTGCTTGTGTTCAGGACGGCAAGGTCGAGCAAACCGCATTTGATTTACTCCGAAAAAATTATCCTTTGCGCCGTGAATGGGCTGCACATGGTGGACCGAAAGCATGAGCCAGACGATGAACAACTATCAGCCAACGTGCTCCATTGAGGCTTTAAAAGCACGTGCAGCGATGTATCAGAAAATCCGCCAGTTTTTTGCTGAGCGTCAGGTTCTGGAAGTGGAAACCCCAGTGCTGTCTCAGGCAGGTGTGACTGATGTGCATTTGGCTTCAGTACAGGTACAGCGTCATATTCATGGCAAATTAAATACGCAATATTTACAGACCTCACCCGAGTTTCCAATGAAACGCTTATTGGCCAGTGGAAGTGGACCAATCTATCAAATCTGTAAAGTGTTTCGTGATGATGAGCATGGGCGCAAGCACAACAGTGAATTTACCATGCTGGAATGGTATCGTCCGGGGCTGGATTTAAAGGCACTGATGCATGAAACGGCGGATCTGTTAGCAATCTGTTTGGCACATCGTTTTGGTGAAATTCGTCCAGTTGTGCTGAGTTATAAGCATGCCTTTCAGGATCGCCTGGAGATTAATCCGTTGCAGGCAACCTTAAAACAGCTCAAGGATACCGCCCATCGTGTCGGTCTGAATCTTGACTTGGGGGATGATCGTCTGGGGTATATGGATCTGTTGTTTTCGCACTTTGTCGAGCCAAGTCTGGGTTTTGATGCGCCTGTCTTTTTAACCGATTTTCCACCTGAAATGGCGTCACTGGCCAAAGTGAAACAGGATGAAGAGGGTGAACTGGTTGCAGCACGTTTTGAGGTCTATATTGAAGGGCTGGAACTGGCGAATGCCTATGATGAATTGCTGGATGCCGAGGTATTGGCCTCCCGTTTTGAAGCCGATAATGCAGAGCGAGCACAACAAGGTTTATCTGTGATTCCAACCGATCAGTACTTGCTGGCAGCTTTACCGCATATGCCTGAATGTTCCGGGATCGCGTTAGGGATTGACCGTTTATTGATGGTGGCGATGAATCAGGTCAAGATTGATCAGGTGATTGCTTTCCCTGCCGAGATTGCGTAACGCTGCGTATTTTATGGCCTAGACTAATTGCATCAGCAACTGGATCAATTCACTTTGTCGATGTGTTCTGGTCTTTTTGAAAATAGCTTGCAGATGCTTTTTGACAGTATCGGCCTGAATTTCATATAAAAGGGCAATTTCTTTGGTGGTTTTGCCCTTCAGCAGTTGCTCGCATATTTTATGTTCGACCGGTGTGAACATAAACAGCTGTGTACATCGGTCTTTTTGATATTTAGGCGGATATTGCAGCCCTGAAAATGTTGCCAGTAATACGGGGCGTAAACCAAAAATCTTATGGGTTTTTTCGGGGCAGAGCAGATCCAGTGTTAAAAATAGCTGATGATCGAGGTGCATCACCTGACTCCGTTCAGCATAAACGACCTCTGAACTGGTGTGATGCAGGCGTTCTAATTCAAGTAGGTGCTGTTCAAATATTTGCTGTTTATGTGGTTCGAAGTAGAAGCGCCGCTGCTCAATCCGGATGTGCGCATTATGTTCGAGAAATTTTTCTGCCTCGACATTCATTTCAAGAATATCGCCATTCAGGTTAATAATCGCAATGGGTTGATTCATTTTCCGGATCAATTGTGATCCAAGCAAGGTCATGGTGGAATATTCAAAATGATGGCGATAGTGCTGAAGCTTTTGCTGGATCTGCGGCAATATCTCATAAATCGGTTGGAGTTCAGAGCAACTTAATGCACCACGATCGGGGCTGGTGAGCAAGGCCAGAATTACACAGATTTTATGATCATAAATGACCTGAAGCGCTGAGCAAAACCGTAAATTGAGCGGTTGTAAAATCTGTTGGTAGACTTGGGTCTGAACAATGTCCTGTTCGCTAAAGTGTTGTGTGCAATGCATCCAGCCTGTGAGTGGTGCCGCCAATAATTTTTTTAATTGTAGGTCATCATCAAATGCTAGACGAAGTTGTTGCAGCGCCGCTTTTTCGAGTTGCTGGGGATCAAGATCAACCCCATGATGCACACTAAATGACAGTGCCTGTACTTCAAGATCGACTGCCAGAAGTTGTGCGGCCTGAAGGTCAAAGTGCTGGTTCAACTGTTCAAGGAAAATCAACCAGTCATCAGCATGCTGAACCTTGTTCAGAATGTCCAGTACAGCATGGGATTGGGTTTGATTCATTGAATGCGTCCAGCAAAGAGCAAGATCTATTTCCATATAGTTTATATGGGTTTTACCCAAATAAAATGATCAATCAGGAAAAATGTAATTTTTTATACAATAACAGGTGAAATGAGCCATTCAGGGATGATGGAAAAGAAATCAATTGCCTTAACCATCATGGCTTTAGGCAAGATCACATTTAGCAACGGCCTTTTTTGGCCTGTCCTGGTGGGCAAAAGTCGCCATGCCCATCGTGATATTCTTACGAATCGACCACAACAATGCCATGCGGTGTATGCACTGCACAAGCGGATAGGCGGAATATCAACAGCAGCCCAAGGTAGTACGATATTTTTTCATGGTTCCGTCCCGTATTTTTATGGCTTTAAGGATCACTTTAAAACGATCAGTTACTTTTTACCAGAACGGGACTAAAACTTTAAGATTGATCTCACAATTAAGGTCGTAACACGGTTCTAAACCCGACATGGGTTGCTGCCAGATCAAACTCCTGAGGATAACGACTGCTATTGCGATAACGTGCACAGAAATTAGAGGCACACAAGAATGAGCCACCTTTCAGTACATATTGCGTGGTCGCGTTATTGTGTTGACGCAAGTCGGTATAATTCCCCATGTGTTGATCATGCGCGCCATGATAGACCGAAGACGTCCATTCCCAGACATTGCCAATCATGTCAAACAGTTTAAAGGCATTGGCCGGGTAACAGCCGACGGGTGCAACACCTTCAAAATGATCTTCAACGGTATTGTTTCGTGGAAAATCACCTTGCCAATAATTGGCTTGCGGATGTTGATGGGCATCTTGTGGGGCTTGGTGTAACGGGGTATCTGTTTTTGAACCTGCTTTGGCGGCATATTCCCATTCCTGCTCGGTGGGCAAATCATGCCCTAACCAGACTGCATAATGCTCTGCATCATTCTTGGTGACATAGCGCACGGGTTCGGAGGGTAGCGGGGCTTGACCCTGAGGGCCATTCGGGCTTTTCCAGGTATAGTCAGCTTTCAGTTGCCACCATTGATTGGGGCGTTTCAGATCAGGAGAGAATACCGCCGCCTGCTTTTGCTTTTCTGCATCGGTAACGTAGCCAGTCGCTTTGACAAAACTGGAAAACTGGGCAACCGTAACTTCGGTCTGGTCGATCCAGAAGCCTTCGACTTGACGCTCTCTGGCGCCAAAGTTGAGTTCATCGGGATAGGCCTGATTAGAACCCAGTGGAAAGGAGCCTTTAGGAATCCAGACCATTCCTGCTGTTTTATGTGTTTGCCAGGCATCGGGTAAGCCAGAATAATTCTGGCATTGACTTACAGAGCCCAACGATAAAGGTTGAGTTGTTGGGTGTTGTTGCGATGGTTTTACCTTCGACTCAACTTTGCTGCAACCTGCCACCAGGGACAGGCTACAGATAGAAACTAGAATGCTACTCAGTTTCATTGAGGGTTATATTCCTTAACGCCATTTTGCTGGGTGTATTTGTTATATACATCGACCAGTTCTTGTAGCTTCGCTGGATTACTTTGGGCGAGGTTTTGGGTTTCACCCCGATCATTTTTCAGGTTATAGAGTTCCCAATTGCCTGTACCCAGTTCAGCTTTGCCTTGTAGGGCAATTTTCCAGTCGCCTTGGCGTGCATATTTACTGCCATGTAATTCATCGGCAAAGCTAAAGTTGACTGGGCGAATTGCCTGAGCCTTGTTTTCAAGTAGCGGTTTCCATGAATAGCCGCTTGGGGTATTCACCTGACGACCTTTATATTGGCCCTGTGGCACAGCAATATTGGCATAATCTAAAACCGTCGGGAAAACATCCAGCACGGAAGCAAAACCATGGTGAGTCGCCTGAGCCTGGGTTTGATAAGGGAGTTTGACAATGGCAGGGGCAGTGGTCGCACCTTCACCTGCCGTATCTTTCCACAAATGGAATGGCGCAGCACTCACTTCTGCCCAGCGTGGTCCGACATAATGATATGAACTGGATGTACCCACATTGCTGACACTGTTATCAAAGCCTGATTCGGGGCCATAGTTGCCACGGATAAACCCTTCGGCACCATTATCTGAAACAAAGAAAATCAGGGTATTGTCATATAAATTATTATGTTTCAGATATTGAATCAGTCGGCCAATATTGGCATCCAGATTTTCCACCATGCCCGCGTAGATTTCCATTCTACGGGCTTCCAGTGCTTTTTGTTCAGCCGAAAGCTCGTTCCATCTACCATATTTTTGTGGGGCATTTTGCGTGGCAACCGGTTCTGCGGCAATAAAGTTGGCTGGAATCAGGCCGAGCTGTTTCTGGCGGGCAATACGTGCATCGCGAATCACATCATAGCCGACGTCATAAACACCACGATAACGGTCACGATATTCAGCGGGTGCTTGTAAAGGCCAATGCGGTGCAGTGTAAGCCGCATAGGCAAAGAATGGCTTGCCTGAGTTTTTACCTGATTCTAGATAACTGATCAATTTGTCTGTGAAATAGTTGGTCGAAAAGAAATCATTAGGTAAAGATGAAATCGGCACTTGTTTACCATCTTCCGTATAAGTGGCGTTGCGTTTATAGGCAGCCGGTGCCTGTTTAAAATGCAAATCCAGTCCTTGCAGCAAGGTAAAGGAATGGTCAAAACCTTTGGCATGGGCATTGGTTGCAGGGGTTAAGCCCAAATGCCATTTACCACTGATATAAGTACGATAGCCATTGTCTTTGAGGACTTCAGCAATCGAAAGTGAACGTTCATTCAGATAGCCCTCATATCCGGGTTGGCCTTTTAAATGATCTGGTGTCAGCTCGGCCATGGCTCCAATACCGGCCAGATGGTGGTCAGTCCCTGAAATCAATTGCGAACGGGTTGGCGAGCAGGTTGGGGCAGTGTGATAGTCGGTTAAAATACGACCTGCTCGGGTGAGTTCATCAATATTGGGGGTATGAATTTCTCCACCAAAAGCGCCTAAGTCTGAATAGCCTAAGTCATCGGCCATGATGAATAAAATGTTAGGTTTTTTCTGGGTTTCGACCACAGTACTGGATTCTTTGGAATCATCATTACTGCATGCTGAAATCGAAAGGCTAAACAGGGCAATCGACAAGGTGGTGAGCAGGCTGTTACGAGGCATGAGAATCGACTTAATCCGTTAAAATAATAGAGTCGAGTTTAGAGAGATGATTTTTATGATAAAAATAATTAAAATTTGATTATTAATCTTAAAAAAAGAAAAGCCCCATCTCTGGGGCAAATATTAAATTTATTTAAAAAGGCAGTTTGGTCAACTGGTTCAGGAAATGTGGAATGACGCGAGGTTCCAGAATGATGGTGACCACAACACCATAGGCGGCTCCCCAAAGATGCGCACTGTGGTTGATATTGCTATTGCCACGTTTGCCAGACCAGATGCTATAAGCCACATATAAAATCGCAAAAATAATCGCAGGCACTGGAATAAAGAACACGAAGATCAGGTTCCAGGGCTGGAACAGGATATAAGCAAATAGTACTGCTGACACTGCACCAGAGGCCCCTAGGCTAGCCCAGTGGGCATCATGGCGATGTTTTAAATAACTCGGCAAAATGGCAACAATCAGTCCGCCCAAATAAAATAAGACAAAGCCCATGTCATAAAAAAACTGACGGTAAAAACTTTCAATGATATTGCCAAAGAAAAACAGCGTGATCATATTGAACAGGAGATGCGTACCGTCGGCATGAATAAAACCATGCGTGATAAAACGGTCATACTGCCCACGTTGCATGGCAGGCGGCCAGAAAATCAGACGATTCATCACTGCCTGATTGGAGAAAGCCAATAAGGAAATCGCAACAGTAATAATGATCAGGGTCACAGTGTGACCAAAGGGTAGATGTAACATAAATAGTTTAAATTGATCAGAGTCTAAGCAATAATGCCATTAAAAACTTAATAAACAATGATCTTGCATAGAATTCCTACAAAAATGGTTGATTTTTTTTAATTACCCTCCATCTTCGGTTAATATAACGACATCAGCTTGAGGATTATTGTTATGTCGACTGAGAACACCAACACTGCTGTCGCAGAAGAAATTCCAAACCTTTTGATTACTCCCTCTGCACAAGAGTATTTAAGTGATTTATTAGCAAAGCAGAATACTCCAGGGATTGGCGTTCGTGTGTTTGTAGAAAATCCGGGTACTCCACGTGCTGAATGTTGTATGGCTTATAGTGCCCCTGAAGAAGTGGTACCAACCGACTATAAGCAGGACTATCCAGATTTTCCTGCCTATGTTGATGCACCCTCAATTCCATATTTAGTGGATGCAGTGATTGACTACAACAAAGACCGTTTTGGTGGTCAATTAACCTTCCGTGCACCGAACTCTAAAGTGCCACGCGTTGGACCAGATGCCTCAATTGAAGAACGTATCACCTATGTGTTGCAATCTGAAATTAACCCAGGCTTAGCAGGCCACGGCGGTAACTGTAGCCTGGTTGAAGTACAGGATAGTCCGGAGCATGGCTTAACGGCTGTATTGAAATTCGGTGGTGGTTGTCAGGGTTGTTCTGCGATTGATGTCACTTTAAAACAAGGTGTAGAAACCACCTTAAGACAGCATGTACCAGAGTTACAGCGCGTTGTGGATCAAACAGACCATACACAGGCAGAAGGCGCGTATTTTAAATAATCGCGAGAAATCTACTGTATTTTAAAAAGTCCTTTCGAGGGCTTTTTTTATTTTTCACATGCTGATTTTGATAATTTTAAATGAAAATTAATTTTGCACGTAACCACCCCATGGAGTTGCTTGGGTGCAGTCTTTATCCAGATCTGTTCATCACGCTTGATCAAGGAAACAGAGGATAAAAATTTTAGTCGACGTACGGAACTTAAAATGGTTCCTGTTTTTGCAGGCAGATTGGTTCTAGGTTTTACGAACAAAATAGACAAAATAAAAACAGCAGAATAATTCAGGATAAGGGTGTAAGGGATTTATGAATAAGACATTCGTGTTAGGCCTCAGTATCGGTGTCATGAGTCTGGCAAGCTATGCCAAAACGCCGCAAGTTGATGTGATTGTGTTAAATGCTGATGTGCGAACTTCTAATCCGGCAAAACCTAAAGCGCAGGCATTTGCGGTCAAAGAGGGGAAGTTTCTGGCGGTAGGCAATAACAGCTTTATCCGGCATATGGCAACCGAGCACACGCGCGTCATTGATGCTCAGGGTCGTACCGTCATCCCGGGTTTAACAGATGCGCATACACATTTTGGTAGCGGGATGGAAATTGCCCAAGGCATTGATCTATACGGTTTGAATGATCGTGCTGAATGGCTCAGGCAAATTGCAGAACGTGATAAGCAGCTACCCAAAGGCCAGTGGATGACCGGAGGCCGCTGGGATATCAGTTTGTTGTCTGAACAAAATTTGCCGACACGACAGGAGCTGGATGCGATTGTGCCAGATCGACCCGTGGTATTGCTGGATATTGATTATCATACCGCATGGCTCAATAGCAAAGCCATGCAACTTCTGGGAATTGACCGTAACACCGTCGCACCAGAGGGAGGAGAAATTGTTAAGGACCCCCATACCGGCGAGTTGACCGGGATATTTAAAGAAACCGCGGCAACACAACTGGTCCGTAAAAATCCGGTCTATCTCAAAGCGGTGGTTGCTGGAACAGAAGCACTGCCTGTTTTGAAAAAACTGGTTGCGCATTTTAACCAGTTGGGCGTGACCTCAGTCCATGATATGTGGAGAAGTGATTGGTCGGTTTATCCTGCAATGCTACAACAAAAGCAACCATTACCAATGCGGGTCTGGTTTGGCTATATGGCAGATACATCGGCAGAAAAAACCACAACAGCACAATTTGCTGAGTATGCAAGACAACGCGATGAACTGAACCAGCAATTTAAACAAAAAGAACAGCAATGGCTGCAAGGACCGCAATTCCGCTATGGTTATCTTAAATATTTTGTCGATGGTACATTGCTTAACTATACCGCTGCATTGAATGCAGATTATGCAGACCGGCATGATTTTAATAGTGAGCCGATAAGCTCACAGGCCAAATTAAACGATTTGGTCAGCAAGGCGAATGCGGTGGGTTTTCCAGTTGCCATGCATGCGATTGGAGATAAAAGTGTTGATATGGCCCTAAATGCGATTGAAAGCAGTCCCCGACATCGTCAGTTTGCCAATCGAATCGAACATATTGAAGTCATGAGTGAAGCAGCTATGCCGCGTTTTGCCCAGTTAGGTGTGGTGGCTTCGATGCAGCCTGATCATGCCATTTCAGGTAATTACCAAGAATCTCGTTTGGGCGAAACACGTATGCCCTATAGCTATGCATGGCAGTCGCTATTAAGCAGTGGAGCTACGCTGGTTCTGGGGAGTGACTGGCCGACGGCCGTAGAAAACCCGATGTTACAACTCAGTGATGCCATATTTCGTGAATACAACGGAAAAACCCGTTATAGCGAAAATGCCCTGAGTCTGGATGAAGCCTTATATGCTTATACGCAAGCACCTGCCAATGTTGCAGGCTGGGGAAATGAAACGGGCAGTATCAGTGTGGGTAAATGGGCCGACTTTGTCATTTTACAAGGTACCTTACAGCCACCACTCCCTAAAAATCTGAAGGACTGGCAGGTCGCGGAAACCTGGTTTGCTGGCCGACAGGTCTATGCTGCAAAACCGCAGCCTCGATAAAAGGCATTCGAACAGGTAGGTGCTTTCGTTTAACTTGAATCGGTTGTATCTCAATAAAAATGGTTCCTGCATTTTCAGTTGAATTGGTTCTAGGTTTTGCAGAAAAAGCAACGAGAATAAAAATGGAAAAATAACGCTGGATAAGGAAATAAGGGACTTATGAATAAGAAATTATGGTTAGCGATCAGTATCGGCGTCATAAGCTTAAACAGCTATGCACAAACGCCTCAGGTTGATGTCATTGTATTGAATGCCGATGTTCGAACATCCAATCCGGCAAAGCCAAAAGCACAAGCTTTTGCTGTGAAAGATGGAAAGTTTCTGGCTGTAGGCGATAACCGCTTTATTCAGCAGATGGCGACCAAGCAGACACAAATTATTGATGTAAAAGGCAAGACGGTGCTTCCTGGTTTAACCGATGCGCATACCCATTTACTGGGTGGGTTAGAGCTTTGGGAGGGAGTTGATCTTTTAGGCATCACAGATCGTCAGGAATGGTTTAGATTGATCGCCGAAAAGGATAAACAGTTACCAAAAGGCGCTTGGCTGGTAGGGGGACGCTGGGATGTCAGTAGCCTCAAAGAGGGTCATATGCCAACCCGTCAGGAACTGGATGCGATTGTGCCCGATCGCCCTGTGGTGTTACAGGACATTGACTATCACTCGGTCTGGGTAAATAGCAAGGCGATGCAATTGCTGGGAATTGATAAAAATACCAAAGCACCGGAAGGGGGCGAGATTGTCAAAGACCCGAAAACAGGAGAGCCGACTGGTATTTTTAAAGAAACTGCGGGCATGCAACTAATTTTGGGCAATCCAAAGTACAGCAGTGCATTACTTTCGGGCAAAGCGGCACTGCCTGTCATTGAAAAAATCATTGCGCATTTTAACAGTTTGGGGATTACCTCCGTACATGATATGTGGACTGATCTGGCTACGGTTTATCCTGCTTTACTGGAGTCGAAACAGCAATTGCCGATGCGGATACGTTTTGGCTTGATGGCGGGGGAGGATCAGGTCACACCAGCCCATTTTCAGGCTTATGCAAAGCAACGTGATCAACTCAATCAGCAGTTCATGCAAAAAGAACAGCAGTGGAAAACTGGACCACAGTTCCGCTTTGCCTATATGAAATATTTTGTCGATGGCACCTTGATGAATTACACCGCTGCACTGAATGAACCTTATGCGGATCGTCATCATTTTAATATCGCGCCGATCACCTCACAGGTAGAGCTGAATAGTTCAGTGAAAAATGCGAATGAAGCAGGTTTCCCGGTGGCGATTCATGCCATTGGTGACAAAAGCGTTGATATGGCTTTAAATGCGATTGAGAGCAGTCCTAAACATCATCAGTTTGCCAATCGAATTGAACATATTGAAGTAATCTCTAAAGATGCAATTCCACGTTTTGCCCAGTTAGGGGTCGTGGCTTCAATGCAGCCAGACCATGCCATTAGCGGTAACTATCAGGAATCGCGTTTAGGTAAGGCGCGGATGCCGTATAGCTATGCCTGGCAGTCGCTGCTCAGTAGCGGCGCCACTATGGTATTGGGAAGTGATTGGCCGACTGCATCTGAAAATCCAATGCTACAGCTGAGTGATGTGGTTTTCCGTGAGTATCAGGGCAAAACCCGCTATAGCGATAACGCTTTGAGTCTGGATGAAGCCTTATATGCCTATACCCAAGCCCCTGCCAATATTGCAGGCTGGGGGGATCAGATTGGCAGTATCAGTGTCGGAAAGTGGGCTGATTTTGTGGTCTTGCAAGATGCTTTAAAAACACCACTGAATAAAGATATCAAAGACTGGAAAGTTGCCGAGACCTGGTTTGCAGGCAAACAGGTATATAAAGGGAAGTGACTAAACAATAAAGAATAGAGCGCTTTCAAAAGTCAAAAATGCTCAACATTGGTGTTGAAAGTCCTTTCTCTCTTGGGAGAGGCGTAGGATGAGGGGAAATGCTTTATCTACTTCCTCTCCCTCTTGTGCGTCACTACGCTCATCCTTTAAAAGGGGAAGGGGCTTTTATTATCTATTCAATACAGTTCAAAACATGACTGGTGCAAGAATGTTAAGAAAATTTAAAATCCAAGAAAGCGATAAGTTTTCTTTGATTTTAAGCGGATGTGAATTAAATATATTTTTTATAAAATAAATGGCTCTTCTGTTTTTTATGAAATTGGTTCTCGATTTATAGGGTGGGTGAAAGATAATCAGAATTCAAAAATAATCATATATTCATGGAATAAATAGATGATCAACAAGAAATGGATTCTAGCTATCTTAACATCTACACTATTAGCGCCAGTATATGCAAAACCCGCCGATAGTCCTACTGAAAATCAGCAGCAACGTTTTTCAGTCAGTGGTTCAATGGCTTTTTTAACAGAGTATTATTGGCGTGGCACTACGCAAACCAAAGGAAAACCGGCTGTTCAAGGAACATTAAGACTAGATCATGATTCAGGATTTTATACGCAACTGTTTGCATCAAATATACAGCTGGATATTGGTAGTAGTTTAGAGCTGGATTATTATATTGGCTATAATTATCAAATAAATAATGATCTTAAACTGAATCTACAATATCTGGATGTGAACTACCCTGGAGAAGATAAAACCCTGCCCCGTGTAGATTTTGAGGAATACTCAATTGGCGTGTTGAGTTCAAATCTCCTCCATGCGCAGGATGAGTTGAATCTGGCTTTTTACTATTCACCTGATTATACGTTAGAGACAGGTAAAATGCTGCGTTATGAGGTCGGATATCGTTATCCAGTCTCGGAGCGGTGGAATATATATACGCAAGTAGCATATAACCAGTTTGCAAATAAAGATGCCTATGCCGTACTTTGGGGAACGGATGAGAAAAGTCATTTCTATGATTATAAGCTAGGGCTGGATTTGAATTATCAAGATTTTATTTTTGATTTATATTATGCCAATGCAAATGTTAATAAAGATTTGCCAAGTGCAGATAAAACAGTGGTATTTAGTTTAACCAAACTGTTTTAGTTTAAATGTGAGCAATTGTATTTTAAAATCATACTTTGATAGTTAAAATAGTCCTGTTTAAAATTTTCTTAGATCAAACAGCAGTCAAAAAGTTTTATATATAAAACTTTTTGACTGTTTTGTGTTCAATGTTGAATGTGGTTAGAAATAATTAAAAAGTAATAAAAAATAAATTGATTTTTATAAAAATAGGATTAGTTTAATCTTTTGCTTATTCGATTGAAAAACAAAAGGAATTTTATTTATTTATTGATGTTTAAATTGGTACCTGTTTTTTTGAAAGAATTGGCACTCGTTTTTAATGGAAGAATTAATCAAAGTAGCGTGAATAAAGCGATAGTGATATATCGATAAAAGGGATGTTAAAACAATGAAAGTGAATGCAGAGCGTTTATGGCAGATGCTCATGGACATGGCAAAAATTGGTGCCACCAGCAAGGGTGGTAATACACGGTTAGCGCTTACAGATGAAGATATTGCAGGTCGGGCTTTACTGCTTGAGTGGGCCAAGCAGATTAATCTTTCTATTCATTATGATGAAGTCGGTAACCTGATTTTACGCCGTTCCGGTCAAGACCATACCGCATTACCTATCGTTATGGGCAGCCATCTGGATACCCAGCCCAAGGGCGGACGTTTTGATGGCATTTATGGTGTGCTGGCGGGTATGGAAGTATTACAGCGCCTAGAAGAACAGAATATTGTGACGGCTCATCCACTTGAACTGGTGGTGTGGATGAATGAAGAAGGTGCACGTTTCACTCCGGCAATGATGGGCTCCGCCGCTTTCGCTGGGGTATTAGCTAAACAGCAAGTCTATGACACCACCGATAAAAACGGTATTTCTGTTTATTCCGAACTGGTCCGTACCAGACAACTCGGTGATTATCCACTGACGCGTCCATTCCAGGCGTATTACGAAGCCCATATTGAGCAAGGGCCTGTATTGGAAACAAACCAGATCTCGATTGGCGTGGTCACCGGTGGTCAAGCCATTCTGTGGCTAGATGTTGAAACCCAAGGCAAAGCAGCACATGCGGGCACAACCCCGATGAATATGCGTAAAGACACCATGGTCGGTACCGCAGAAATGATTGTGGCTGTTGAAAAATGCATTCTTGAGAAATTCCCGCAAGGTTTGGTGACTTTTGGTGAAATGCAGGTGGCGAATTCATCGCGCAATACCATCCCAGGCCAGATTCAGTGGACCATTGATTTACGTCATCCAGATGATGCTGTACTCAAAGTCATGGAAGTGGAAACCAGAGCAATCTTGTCTCGTCTGGCGATGGAAAGAGATCTGGACGTTCAGGTGTCTCAACATTGGCTGAGTCCAGCGACTTATTTTGATAAGACCTGTGTGGCAACGGTTCAAGCAGCGGTAAACAGTCTGGGTTACAGCAATCAGCCGATCGTGAGTGGTGCAGGACATGATGCCATCAATATCGCAAAACATTGTCCGACGACGATGATCTTTATTCCATGTATTGATGGTTTAAGTCATAACGAGGCGGAAGATATTTATATGCAAGATGCAGCCCAAGGTGCCGATGTGTTGCTGAATGCGATTTTAAATTATGACGCACAGTCCGCTACAAAACTGGCACAACAGAATACTGTAACAATTGAATAACCAACAAATTAACAATCAGTAAGACATGCATGCTGCTGGAACGGAGCATTGCAATAAAAATGGATGGATAGAAGATGAACTCTAAATTACCTGTAAACGTCGATATTCAGGATATCTGGCAAAAAGATAAGGATCATGTGATTCACCCATGGACAGATTTTTCGACCTTTAAAGACGAAGGCTCTTTAATCATGTCGAAAGGTGAAAATGTCTATGTATATGATGCGCAGGGCAATAAATATCTAGATGGTATTGGTGGCCTGTGGTGTGTCAATGTCGGTTATGGACGCAAAGAAATTGCCGATGCCGTTGCTGAACAGATCATGGAACTACCTTATTATTCACCATTTGGTCATCAAACCACAGCACCAGCAGCCAAGTTGGCGGCTAAACTGGCTGAGTTGGCACCGGGTAATCTGAATCATGTGTTTTATGGCTGTGGTGGTTCAGTAGCGAACGATACTGCAGTACGTTTAATTCACCACTATTTCTATCAGATTGGCAAACCATCGAAAAAGAAACTGATTGCCCGTAAAGATGCTTATCACGGCAGTACGTATATCAGTATGACCTTGACAGGAATTGAAGCTGATCATGTTGGTTTCGAGATTCACAATGAGCTGGTTCACCATGTGTCATGTCCAAATCCGTACCGCAAGCCAGAATCTCAGTCGATGGAAGATTTCTGTAATGAAAAGGTTCAGGAACTGGAAGATACCATTCTGAAACTTGGCCCGGACAATGTCGCAGCTTTTTTTGCCGAACCAATCATGGGTGCGGGCGGGGTGATCGTTCCACCAGAAGGCTACCATGCCAAAACCTTGGCCGTCTGTAAAAAATACAATGTGCTGTATGTGTCTGATGAAGTGGTTACCGCATTTGGTCGCTTAGGGCATATGTTTGCTTCAGAAGCCGTGTTTGGCATTGTGCCTGACATTATTACCTGTGCAAAAGGCCTGTCTTCGGGTTATCTGCCTTTGGGTGCAACCATCATTTCGGATGAAATTTATGATGCCATCAGTAAACCACATCATGAAGGTGGTTTGCTTACGCATGGCTTTACCTATTCAGGTCATCCGGTCAGTTGTGTTGCTGCACTCAAGAATATTGAAATTCTGGAAAAGGAAAAGATTTGTGAACATGTCCAGGACATGGGCGTTTATTTTGAAGAGCAATTAAAGACGTTGGCAGATCTGGAAATTGTCGGTGAAGTACGTGGCAAAAAATTCATGATGTGTATCGAGAACCTGCGTAACAAAGAAACCAAAGAACTGTTTGACCGTTCTGTTGGGGTAGGCAAACGTATTGCCAATCATTGCCAGAAACTCGGTTTGATTGTACGTCCTGTGGGTCACATGAATGTGTTATCTCCACCCTTAATCCTGACACGTGATCAAATTGACTTTGCCGTAAAAACCTTACGTCATGCGATTCAGAATACCATTCAGGAATTAAAGGCTGAAGGTCATTTGTAAGCCGAATCTCTTTGATGTTTCAAGCAGTCAACTTGCCCTGCGGGGTGAGTTGAGTCTCGCTGATCGATAGAAATAGCGGGACAACAACAGATGATGTCGATGGAATGAATGAGGAATAAAGCGACTGGATTGACTTGAAGCAGGCTGAAATCCTGTGGGCAGTCACGATGAATCCGCTTTAGAACTCGTATGAGAGCAAGCAGATGAAGAATTATATCAATGGAAAATGGGAAAATACGTCAGGAAGCTCCCAGATTACGGTGGTGAATCCAGCCAGTGAAGAAGAATTAACCCATTTTACGACAGCTTCCCCACAAGATGTAGATGCTGCCGTGGCGGCTGCACAACAGGCGCTGGAAAGCTGGAGTTTGACCAGTCCTGAACAACGGGCAAACTGGTTAAACAAAATTGCCGATGCCATAGACGCAGCAAAGAACAGCCTGATTGAACTTTCCCATCGTAATAATGGTAAGTCTTCTGAACAAGCCCAAGTCGACGTCGAGAATAGCATTAAGTGCTATCGCTATTATGCCAATCTCGTTAAAGAATTTGCATTTAGTCGGGTGACCCAATGTGAAGCTGGTATTGAACTGACCCACCAGCAAAATCCGGTGGGTGTGGTTGCTTTGATTACGCCGTGGAATTTCCCGTTAATCACCAGCGCCTGGAAAATCGCACCCGCCCTTGCCGCAGGTTGCACACTGATCTTTAAACCATCCGAACTGGTGCCATTGCCAGAGTATGAATTTACCCGCCTACTGGATCAGATCCAGTTTCCGCAGGGGGTCTTTAACCTGATTCTGGGAGATGCTGTGGCAGCACAGCATCTGGTGACCCATCCAGAGGTGAATAAAGTCTCTTTCACCGGCAGTACGGAAGTGGGCATTCACGTGATGCAGGCTGCAGCGCAATCGGTCAAGCGAGTCACGTTAGAGCTGGGTGGCAAATCGCCGATCCTGATCCTTGAAGATGCCGATCTGGATGAAGCCGTCGATAAAGCACTTGGCGGCATGTTTTACAACAGTGGTCAAATGTGCTCTGCAACCTCACGTTTACTGGTACACCAATCACTGGCAGAGCGCTTTTACCAGAAGCTTAAAACTGCTGTGGAGTCGATGGCTCTAGGTTCTGACCTGAGCGGCCCGTTGAGTATGGGACCGATGACGACACAAAAGCAATATCAGAAAGTTCATGAATATTTAACTATCGCACAACAGGAAAAGCTTCAATCCTTAATTGATCCTGAACAGATTGCCATTCCGGAAAAGGGCTTTTTCATTCAGCCCCATGTTTTTGTAAATGTACCGACTGAAAGCCGCTTATGGACAGAGGAAATCTTTGGCCCTGTGATGTGCTGTCGAAGCTTTGAAACTGAAGAAGAAGCGATCCGGCTAGCCAATGATTCTGACTTCGGGCTGGCTGCCACCATTATCACCGGATCTTTGCAGCACGGTAAAAAAATTGCCAAGCGACTTCGCTCTGGTCATATCTGGATCAATTGCCATCAAATGATTCAGCCTGGCTCTTTATGGGGCGGCTTCAAGAAAAGTGGAATTGGGCGTGAACTGGGTGAATCGGGAATGCAAAGCTATCTCGAAGAAAACGTGATTACGCTCTGATTCTTTCAACTGCTTATTGAATCGGGAAAGGGACTTCTCTGTTCAATATCACTATCCAAGATGAATAAAAAAAGCACTGCGAAAGTGTTTGCATTGATGCAGGAGAAACATGCATGGAAAGCGAAAAGAACCGAAAAGGGCTGTCATTGTGGCAAGTGGTTGTCATTGGTGTGGCTTATATGGCTCCAGCAACTGTATTTGATACTTTTGGTATTATTTCAAGAGTTACCGAGGGACGGGTTCCTCTGGCTTATATTCTGGCTTTATTTGCGATGCTATTAACTGCATTTAGCTATGCACGCTTTAGTAAACTGACACCAAAATCAGGATCGGCTTATACCTATACCACTGAAACATGCGGCAAGACAGCGGGTTTTTTTGTGGGCTGGTGCTCGCTGATTGACTATCTACTGATTCCGTTGGTCAATGTTTTACTCGCCTCATTTTATCTTAATGCATTGATGCCCGACATTTCCTATACCACCTGGGTGGTGATCATGGTCGGGATTATCACGCTGATCAACAGCTTTCGTATCAATATTCTGGCCAACTTTAGCTTTATCTTTATTGCAGCCACGATTTCAATGATGCTGGTGTTTATTTTTCTGGTGGTCACAGGCATGGGGCATTCGCAGGGTTATCAAAGCCTGATGACAATCAAGCCTTTATTCAATGGTAATCCCGAATATCTGACCTTGCTGACAGGTGTGTCATTGGTCTGTTTCTCTTATTTGGGTTTTGATGCGGTCTCGACCTTGGCACATGAAAGCCGTAATCCGACCAAGACCATTCCTCGGGCAATTATGCTGACAACCTTATTAGGTGGCCTGATTTTTATTACGGTTTCCTGGTTTGTTCAGTTGTCCTTTCCGACACTGGAACAGTTTAAAAATCCGGATGAAGCCTTACCTGAAATTGCACTGTTTGTTGGGGGCGTATTTTTCCAGTCAGCTTTGCTTACCGTACAGATCATGAATGCATTTGCCTCCGGTTTGGCCTCTCATGCCAGCGCTTCACGTTTACTTTACATCATGGGGCGTGATGGTGTGTTTAACCAAAAAATATTCGGTTATGTCAATCACAGATTAGGGACGCCTTTATATTCGATTTTATTCGTGGGCCTGATTTCCCTGTTAGCCATTACCGTTGATCTGGCAACCGTGGTGAGTCTGGTTAGTTTTGGTGCCTTGATTGCATTTACCATGGTGAATTTTTCGGTTTTCATGAAATTCTTTGTGCTTCGTAAAGAGCGCACGGGCTTAAAAAATATTTTCTTTAACTTGCTATTACCGCTGGCTTCGGTGCTGTGCTTATTCGGCTTATGGACACATCTGGAGAAATCGGCACTGGAATTTGGAGGTGTGTGGTTATTGGCTGGGGTTCTACTCCTGCTTTATAAGCGTCTCCGAAAACAGCCGCTCTCGTTTGGGGCCACCACTTAAACCGTTTTAAACAATTGATTTGATCAATGTAGATTTGACTTCAAAAGATATGAACATATGGAGATAGACAATATGGAACAGAATGCGACAACCCCAAAGCAGCAAGGTTTTAGCATGCCCGGCGAGTGGTCTGCACAAGAAGCGGTATGGATGATCTGGCCGTATCGTACGGATAACTGGCGTGGCAATGGCGCACCTGCACAACAGGCTTTTGCTCAGGTCGCGGCTGCAATTGCCCAGAAAACGCCAGTATTTATCGCTGTTCCTCAAGCAGAAATGGAAAAAGCACGCCAAGTTATGCCTGCACAGGTCACACTGGTTGAAATGGAAAGTGATGATGCATGGACACGTGATACGGGACCAACCATTGTCAAGAATGCGCAAGGCCAGAAAAAAGCCATCAACTGGGTATTTAATGCATGGGGCGGGGAAAATGGCGGATTGTATTTCCCATGGGATCAGGATCAGTTGATTGCAGGCAAAATCGCTGCTCAGCACGGCATTGACACTTACTCGACACCGCTGGTTTTAGAGGGTGGGGCCATTCATGTGGATGGTGAAGGCACATTGTTGACCACCGCAGAATGCTTGCTGAATCCGAACCGAAATCCACATCTGACTCAGGCCCAGATTGAAAATATTCTGCAAGAATGCCTGGGTGTCACCACTTTCATCTGGTTGCCTCAAGGTGTATTTAATGATGAAACCGATGGGCATGTTGATAATATGTGCTGCTTTGTCCGTCCTGGTGAAGTGGCATTGCACTGGACAGATGATCTCAATGATCCGCAATACGCACGTTCACAAGCTGCATTACAAGTACTGGAAAATACAAAAGATGCAAAAGGCCGTCAATTGAAAGTGTGGAAATTGCCATCTCCAGGACCACTCTATGCCAGTGGAAACGAGACGATCGATATTGATAAGGGCAATGCCATTGAACGTTTTGAAGGCAATCGTCTGGCGGGCTCTTATGTCAATTACCTGATTAGTAACCAGCAGATTATTTTCCCGTTACTGGATGAACGTACTGATGAACAGGCGAAGGCATTGTTCCAGCAGATGTATCCAGACTATCTGATCACAGGTGTTCCTGCGCGCGAAATCTTGCTCGGTGGCGGCAATATTCACTGCATTACCCAGCAAATTCCGGCTTAAGTCACGATGCGATATGCAAGTTGAAACGTCGTCCAGACATGGGGCGTGCTTTTCAACTTGCGCAATCAAAAAAATAACGTAACAAGCATAAAAATTACTGGAAAAATCTCTTAATTTTAAAGAAGCAATTTAAGCCATAAAACACCTAAAAATTTGAATATCTTTAGTCACACATTCACTTTAATCATAGCTAGCCTATAATGCAGAATTCATCATTCAATTTTTAATTAAATTTAGTCAGATTATTATTAAATAAAATGAATAGCTTGGAATCATTTTCTGCCCTGAAATTAAAAAGTTAAACTATTTTGCCTCAACTGATAAGCTGTCAATAAGGAATGAAAAATGAATATATAAATAATAATAATTATCATTTGTATTGAGTTTTATTTGTTTTTTGTTAGAATTCCCATAAATTTTAAGCAATCTTTAAGATATCTCTGAATCGGGTGGGAATATGTCCAACAAAATAGCACGTCAATCACTCCTCACTATTTCTGTATTGGGCGGTATGATGGCGCTTGCACAGGCAGCAGAAATTCAGGCGAATAAAGATGCCGTACAACTGGATAAAATTGTTGTTACAGCAAGTGGATTTGAACAGGACATTAAAAAAGCAGCAGCCTCTATTTCTGTGCTTACACAAGAACAAATGAATAAAAAAGCATATCGTGATGTGACCGATGCCTTGAAAGATGTACCGGGTGTGGTGGTGACAGGGGGCGGCAGCTCAAGCGATATCAGTATCCGAGGTATGGGCAGTGCTTATACCGTAATTATGGTTGATGGCAAAAAAGTAAATTCGCGTTCAGTACGTCCCAATAGCGATAACTCAGGCATTGAGCAAGGCTGGTTACCAAATATTGGCGCTATTGAACGCATTGAAGTCATCCGTGGACCAATGTCTGGCTTATATGGTTCAGATGCGATGGGCGGTGTGATTAATATTATTACCAAGAAAAATGTAACTGAGTGGACGGGTTCGATCAAGCTTGATACCACGTTGCAGGAAAATTCTGACTCAGGTAATCAATATCAAACCAATGCTTATATTGCAGGTCCTCTAATCGCCAATCTATTGTCGTTTAAAGCCAATGGTCTTTATTCGCAACGTGATGAGGATGAAATCTATGGTGGCTATAGCAAGCAAAAAATTCGCGCAGGGGGAGCTGCCTTTAGTCTGACCCCCAATGATGATCACACCATTGATCTGGAGTACCAGCGTTCAATTCAAAACCGCGATGCAACCGTTGGCAAGAGCATTTCCCAGATACAAACAGGTCGAAACCCACCAGCAAACTCATTCTCAGACTACTATCGTACCGAATATAGCTTAACGCATCGTGGTCAGATTGGAGCAGTTGAAACCCACTCTTATATTCAACGTGAAGAGAATGAAAATCCGTCACGGAATATGGAAGCGACCAATACTACATTTAATACCATCAATAAAATTAATTTTGACCGTCATAGTTTGAGCTTTGGCGGGATGTACCTCAAAGAAGAATTAGATGACAAAGGTAATCAGCTAAGCGTTGGTGGGGCAAAACCTGTTTCCAATCTTGATCGTTATAGCTGGGCATTATTTGCGGAAAATGCCTGGAATATTGTCGATGATTTCACTTTAACCAGTTCACTGCGTTTAGATAAAGATGAAAAATTTGGTGATCACTGGAGCCCGAAAGTCTATGGTGTTTGGGGACTGAATGATAATTGGGTGATTAAAGGCGGTGTCTCAACAGGTTATAAAACACCAGCACTACGTGCAACCGTTGCTGAATGGGGGCAGGCAACAGGTGGTGGGCAAAGTAAAGGTGTGATTGTTGGCAATCCGAACTTAAAACCTGAAAAAAGTGTGAACTATGAAATGTCCTTTAACTGGGACAACTTAGATAATCTGACTGCAGGTCTTACACTATTCAATAGTGAGTTTAAAGACAAGATCACTGAAATCAGAACCTGTCAGGGGGCATCTGGATCGATGAGCTGTGACTGGTTGGGTGAGAAGTTTGACTTTGTCAGCCTACGTGAGAACGTTGATAAAGCCAGTATGCGTGGTGCAGAAGCAACCTTTGGCTGGAAAGTCTTGCCAAATGTGAACTTGAGTGCGAATTATACTTTCACAGATACCGAACAAAAGAGTGGCGCGAATAAAGGTAAACCTTTAAATGAAATGCCTAAACACATGTTTAACACCACAGCAGACTGGGAAATTAACGATCAGTTCTCAAGCTGGGGTCGTGTGAATTACCGCAGTAAAACTTCGGATTACTTAGGTCGTACTGCCATGGCCAAAGGTAAACCGGCTTATACGATGGTGGATGTTGGAGTGAACTATAAGCCAACGCAAAATATTGCGGTTGCTGCAGGCATTTACAATCTATTTGATAAAGAGATTGATACTGCGACCTATAACTATGTGTTAGATGGCCGCCGTTATAATCTTGGTGTGACCTATAGCTTCTAGGATTTGTATGGAAGGGTAAGGTTTTTAAGGCCTTATCCTTCTCCTTTTAAGATATGTGCCACTTGATCCGAATAATAAAACTTCTCTAAATAAAGGCGGGCACGTTCCCGTAAATAGCCTGTAGCGATGACCTGTTGTAACACGGGAGTCAATAAGTCACTAAGTTGCTCTTCAATTAATGCCTCATCAATATTCAGGTCACGTAATAAAAGATCAAAAGTTCGTTCCTGATTACGTGCATACCAAGCATAAACCCCATCATGGATTTGCTGTTTCAGATACGGCGTCTGACGAATGTGCTCCCAGATTTCGTGTCCCATCGCGACCGTCTTTGGTAAGTCCTGTACTTCGATATAATTCCGCAATACCGATAAGGGCATGACTTTAATTTTATGCCAGAGATTGGCCTGAAAATGATAGAGCTTGTCATCATTAAAATGCTGATTCAGTACTCTCTCACTCATTTGACTGATTTTTAAAATATTTTTTTGAAGATAATGGGCGATGGTCTGGTTCAGGTTGGAGTCGGTCACTGTTTCTAAAACAGATTTGCCCATTTTCATAAAATGCCCGACACCAGGAACGCGCTTCGACATCACTGAATTATCCAGATAATCCTGAATCGAGTGCTGGATTAACTGACTAATCAATGCTGAGAACGCGGGATTGTTCACCACAGTTTTGATTAAACGTTGGCGATGTCCACTTTTACTGGCCACATACTGCGCAATCGAATCTACTGTTAGCACCGGGATGACATCTTCAATGGTGGTCTGCTCGTTAACTGGATGAATCAGGGCAAAACGGATATGCTCCGCAATCTGCTCAACCAGAAAGGCACTTGCCGGTGTCGCAAGAATCTGTTTTTCAATCAGGTTAAAAATTTGTTCAAAAGACCAGATCTGCTGTAACGGCTGTAAACGCAACCAATGATAGAACTGTTTAAATTCTGATTGAATGGTGTCTGGTTGTGCAAACTCATGTTCAAGAAAGTCGAGCTGTGCATCAATCAGTTGTTCTATCATTGGATGTTTAGACATATATTCTCAAATCGCTAAATTAAGTTTATTGCGCTGGAGCCGCAGCAGGTTTTTGTGCCTGCTTGCTCAGGAACGGCAGATATTGCTGAACCACCAGTTGATCTGCTTCCAGAATCGGCATATGACCGACATTGTCCAGAATGACAGGCGTCTGGGCATTTTTCAGTAATGCTTTTAATTCTGGTACCACCTCAACATTAACGATTTTATCCTGCTTACCCCATAAAATCAGGGTCGGTGCGTCAATCGATCTTGCCAGCAAGGCAAATGAATCTGGGGTATAGAGCTTGTTCAAGGCAATCACCTGATCGACCATTTTCTGGGTCTGCTCAACCTGACCAATCATCATTTTTTCTTGAGCCTGAGCAATTTCTTTTGGAATGAATGGTGGAGTAAACATGGCTTGTTGCATCAGGAAATTGAAATCTCCTTTTTTGCTCACAATCATGTTTTTCACCTGATTTGGATCTTTTAAATAAGGCGTGGTCGCTGCCTTATAGACACCCGCCGCATCAATCAGGAAAAGACTCTTGGTTTCAAAGGGATATTGACCTGCATAGAGCATGGCAATAGAACCACCCAGTGAATGACCGGCAATATGTGCAGGTCCGGTCAGATTGGCGGCTTCCACAAAACGGCGTAATTTTTCGGTGACATTTGGCACAGAATAGTCAAAATCTTTCGGAACCAGTGTTTCACCGCTGGCTGGTAAGTCCGGAATGATGACGTGGTAATTTGCTGTGAGGGCGCGTGCGACACGGTTCCAGTTGTCACGACTGCCTGCCAGACCATGAATTAAAATAATAATAGGCTTGCCGGCTTGACCGCCTTCGCTATAAGACCACGTGATATCACCCACTTTTAAGGTCTTGCTTTGTAAACCAGCCCAGGCACGTTCTTGCTGCAACAGGTTTTGAAAGCTCATTTCTATTTCGGCAGCTTGAGTTGTACTCAGCGCGAGTGTGCTTAAGCTACATACTAGTAACGCAGCACCAAACGTCTTGCGCAAAGGTTGGGCAAATCGGGTATTGATCATCTTTGTTCAATCCTTGATCTATTTTTAAACCAATTGATTATTGAGGAAGAGACGACGCGAGTCATTTGCATAATCTACAGATGTATGGAAATTCTTGCCAATGAATTCAGCGATTTTCCGCTATTTTAGCGTTCAAAAGATTAGCAAGTATGCTGATCGTTTCTATTTTTGTCAGTGACTTTCAAACGGGCGCACATTAAACTGTTGCCTCAGGTCAATCACAAATGGATATACACATGCTCACCGCACAAGAAGCATTAGAACGTTTAAAAGCTGGTAATGCCCGTTTTGTAAAAGGAGAAGCAGTTCAACAAAAATTGTTATCTCACCAAGAACGTGCCGAGATGGCAAGTGATCAAAATCCTTTTGCAATTGTTTTAGGCTGTTCTGATTCACGTGTACCTGCTGAAATGGTTTTTGACCAAGGCTTGGGTGACTTGTTCGTGATTCGTGTGGCAGGCAATATTGTGGCCCCTTCACAGGTCGGCAGTGTCGAATTCGCTGCAGAGCGTTACGATTGCGCCGTGGTGGTGGTACTGGGACATAGTCATTGTGGCGCGATTCAAGCGACGATTGATACCTTGATGAACCCAGAGCAACCACCATCATCGAATTTAATGTCAATCGTCAACCGTGTCCGTCCTTCAGTTGAAATCCTGATGCAAACCGAACTCAAAAATGATTTGAAGAAACTGTCTGCGCATGCGGTTCGTTCAAATGTATTTGCTTCCGTGAATCAGCTCCGTCATGGCTCTGCTGTGCTGGAAAGCCTGATTGAAAAGGGCAAAATGATTGTGGTTGGTGCAGAATATTCACTCGAAACAGGTGAAGTTTCTTTTTTTGATTTCTAAGAATTAGGGCGAGTTTTAACTCGCCTTCATTTCGCTGATGAAAGTATAAATCTTTTTTTTATTAAATTAGAAAAATAAGCAAAGTAAAAGGGCAGAATAGAGATGAACATCATGCCTGTCACCGGGTCACATTTGGCCGACTGGCTGCAATTAAGAATATTACTCTGGCCAGATCATGAAGATGCGCATTTACTGGAAATGCGGCAGCTACTCGAACAAACACAGACCCTGCAATTATTAAGCTATAACGATCAGCAGCAAGCAATTGCGATGCTGGAAGCCTCGATTCGATATGAATATGTGAATGGCACGCAAAGCTCACCGGTGGCTTTTCTGGAAGGTATTTATGTGTTGCCAGAATATCGACGTTCAGGTGTTGCTAGCGCGCTGGTACAGCAGGTAGAAGGCTGGGCCAGGCAGTTTGCATGTACCGAATTTGCTTCGGACGCTGCGCTGGATAATACGATCAGTCATGCCATGCATCGCGCGCTGGGCTTTCAGGAAACCGAGCGTGTGGTTTATTTTAAGAAAAACATCAGTTGAATTCGTCAATTTTGTCAAAGGTGCGGTTTATAACGCACCTTTGATATAAGGATAAGCCAGATTCAGCATCAGGGGTTGTGCTTTCGCATTTGGATGGATCTGGTCGTTCTGGATCAAGTGCTTCTGTCCTGCGACGCCGTCAAGAAAGAACGGCAGTAATTTCACTTTATATTGCTGGCTGACCAACTTGTAATTATTTTCAAAGGCCTTGCTATAAGCGGTGCCATAATTCGGTGGTATTTTCATCCCAAACAATAAAACATGGGCTTTCTGTTTCTGGCTCAACTGCACCAGCTGGGCAAGATTGTTTTGAATCATGTGCGGAGGCTGACCGCGTAAGCCATCATTGCCCCCCAGTTCAATTACCACCACTTCCGGGCGATAGGTTTGTAATAATTTTGGCAGTCTGGCCAGTGCACCACTGGTGGTTTCGCCGCTGACACTTGCATTGACCACCTTGTGCTGTTTCGGATACTGTTGGTCTAAACGTTGTTGTAACAAGTGAACCCAACCTTGTTTTGCATCTATGCCATAACCCGCGCTCAGGCTATCACCTAAAATTAAAATAGTCTTTGCTGAAACCAGTGTCGGAATCAAGCAGACACTGATCATTGCAAGCGTTTTAGATACTGACAAGATAACTTTAGATATTTGCATTGCACTTCAAATTTGTCCTAAAGGATACGTGACATCATGCCACAACCGATTATTTCTGCCCAAAAAGTTACACAAAAGATTCAAATTAATCAGCAAAGTTTAACGATTTTAAAAGAGATCGATTTGGAAATTTATCCAGGCGAACAGATTGCCATTACCGGTCGTTCAGGTTCAGGCAAATCAACCTTATTGGGCATCCTGGCAACGCTTGATCGTCCCAGCGCCGGGGAGTTATGGGTATGTGGGCAGGCAGTGCACAGCTTGTCTGAAGAGCAGCGCGCACAGGTTCGTCTGGAAAATATCGGTTTTGTATTTCAGTCTTTTCAGCTATTGCCGCAGCTCAGTGCACTGGAAAATGTCATGTTGCCCTTACGCTTACAACCTGACTTTAATTTCAGGCAGGCAGAACAAAAAGCATTGGCCTGGTTAGAACGGGTTGGGCTAGTACGTCAGGCCCAGCAAACACCGAAAGTGCTCTCGGGTGGGGAGCAGCAGCGCGTAGCCATTGCACGTGCTCTGATTGCAGAACCAAGAATTATTTTTGCCGATGAACCGACAGGTAACTTGGATGGACAAACGGCTGAAGAAATTGAACAGCTATTATTTGAGTTAAATAAAGAACTAGGCACAACCTTGGTGCTGGTGACGCATGATCAGGATCTGGCTGCTTTATGTCAACGTCATGTCAAACTGGCAGATGGGCAGATTCAGGACATCGTCAAGTTTGGAGAGGACCTATGAGTTCAATGCTTAAGCCTCTCTTACTGCAAAGCTTTCGTACGGGAGGCTTGTATTTATTAATCATTGCCCTTTCTTTAGCGATCAGTGCGACCACAGCCCTTAAGTTTAGTAATACCCAAGTCCAAAATGCCGTAACCCTACAGGCCGCTGAAATGTTGGCTGCGGATCTGGTGCTCTACGATAAGGACCCGATTCAGACCGAATGGTCACAGCAAGCCCAAAAACTGGGTTTGCAACAGGCAGCGGTGACGGTATTTAGTTCGATGGCGCATACCTCGGATCAGTTTGTGATGGTCAATGTCAAAGCGATTGATGCGCATTTTCCATTACGCGGTGAACTTGAAATTCAGCCCAAGTCACAAGGCCTGCAAACTGGACAAGTCTGGTTGAGCCCGCGGGCCGCTGATCTGTTACAGGCGAAAGTAGGGGATCAGGTTGCGATTGCGGATGCTCAGTTTAAAGTAAGCGGGATTATTGAACACGATGCTAATCAGGAGCTTGGCTTTTCCGGATTTTCGCCGACAGTGATGATTCATCAGGCCGATATTGCCAAAACCCATGCCGTGCAAGTGGGCAGCCGGATTGAGTATCGGTTATTGATGGCTGGGCCACCTGAACAGGTTAAGGCTTTTAAACAGGTCTTCAGGCAACAGACTCATCCTGAATCGGTGCACGACCAGCCCGATGATCAGCAAATGGGAGAGGATGAACAGGCTTCACTGAAGTTACGCGATGCCAGCCAATCCAATACGCGCTTAATGAAACCGATTGAAAATCTGGATACCTTTTTACAGCTTGCCAATTTATTAACCATTTTGCTGTGTGGTATTGCGATTGCCTTGACCAGTCAACGTTATGTGCAACAAAATCAGGATCATATTGCCCTGATCCGCTGTCTGGGGGCAAGCAAGAGACAGATTTTGCTGGCTTATCTGGCCTTGCTTGGCATTGTCAGTGCTTTGTCGATTGGGCTGGGCAGTCTGATCGGGATTGCTTTAGGCTATGGTTTATTGCAGTTGATGTTACAGCTGATTCCACAATTACAATTGAGCTTTGCACTGGCTGATTTACTGTTTGCTTTGCCAGTCGCCATTTTTACCAGTGTGATGGTACTGATCGGTTTTATCTTGCCCAGTATCTGGGAGTTACTCAATACCCCTCCGATTCGGGTGATCCGTCAGCAGGAGCGTTCACGTAAATCGTATATCGCCATGTTTGCAGTCGGTATTGCCAGTCTGGTGATGTTTAGTCTGGTGCTGAGTGATAATTTGCAGTTAAGTCTATGGGTGTTGGCCGCGATCTTGATGTTATGTGCGGTGCTTTTTGCCGTGATCTGGTTGCTGTTAAAAGCAATCAAGCAGCTCAAGCATCCGATCTCTGCCTATGTACGGATTCCGCATCAAACTACACTACAGATTACTGCTTTGGCTTTGGGGCTGAGCCTGATTACGGTCTTGAGTGTCTTAAGAACAGATTTATTGCAGCGTTGGCAGCAACAATTGCCAGTAGGGACACCGAACCAGTTTGTTTATGGCTTACCGCCATTTGATATGCCGCAATTGAAACAGCAGCTTGAGCAGAATCAATGGTCGAGCACCCCGCTTTATCCGAATATTCGAGGCCGGTTGGTGGCAAAAAATGGTCAGCCTTTTGCAGCAGAACTGGTCAAGCAAAATAATTCGTTGCGTCGTGAACTGAATCTCACCCAAGCCGCAGAGTATCCGAAAGATAATCTGATTACTGAGGGCAATCCACATTTTACCCAGACGGGGCAGGTGTCGGTAGAAGCCAAACTGGCAATGGAACTTGGAATCAGGATCGGCGATCAGCTCAGTTTTAGCTTACCCGAAGGGCCGTTGAATGCGACGGTCATCAATCTGCGGAGCGTGGAATGGGAAAGTTTTAGCCCGAATTTTTTCTTTATTTTTTCACCGAAAACCATGGATGAAAACGCAGGCAGTTATTTAGGCAGCTTCTATGTGCCGCCAGCGGATCAACCGAAAATGGTGCAATTGATTCAGCAATTTTCCAACACGGTGTTTATTGATGTCGGGCGTATTCTGGAAGAGGTGAAACGTCTGGTCAATGTTCTGGTGCAGATAGTCACCGTTCTGGCTCTGCTAGTAGGGTTATCGGGGGTACTGGTACTGATTGCCTGTTTAAATGTGCTGATGGATGAGCGCCGTAAGGAGGTAGCTTTATTGCGCTCCTTTGGTGTCGCCAAGCATAAATTAAAACGCATGCTCAGTCTGGAAATCGGTTTTATCGGTCTGTTGGCGGGTGTGGTGGCCTGTCTGTTTGCAGAGGTGATCAGTGCGATTGCCAGTTACAAGATGCAAATGGCGATTCAGTGGCATGCGGAAATCTGGCTGATTCTACCATTGAGCATGCTAGTGGTATGTACGCTGATCGGGCGCTATCGTTTGAGTTACTTATGCGATATTCCACCCTTACAGAGTTTAAGAGAAATGAACCAGTCTTAAAAAGTAAGCTGGTTCTGACGCAGGATTTCATTCCACAGTGGATTGAGTCCTGTACTGAGTTGGGTGCAATAAAAATAGAATGCATAGAGCAGTAAGCTGCCCATCATCATAGCAATGGCTTGAGCCAGTGCTTTTCTTGGCGTTTTCTGGCTGAAATACCAGGTTGCGGCCAGTAATGCTCCCATCAGCATGCCACCAATATGCGCGGCATTGTTAATGCCTGAAACGGTGAAACCGAAGACCAGGTTAATCCCCATCACCATGAGTAATGATTTTTTATCCAGCAAGAAGCGTTGCTGTGGCAAAGGGGGAAACAGGGAAATGACCGTAAGTGCTGCACCGAGTCCCATCACTGCACCGGATGCGCCTGCACTGATATGCGGGAGTAATTTCGGGTCAAAATGTTGTAACAGCGCGTAGCCATCGCGGATGCTCAGATAACTGGACAGGACACTGCCCATCAGGCCAGCCAGAACATACAAAGCGATATAATAGCTGCGACCAAATAATTGTTCTGCCACACTGCCAAAGATATACAGTGCCCACATATTTAACATTAAATGGATCAGGCCAAAGTGAAAAAACATACTGGTGAACAAGCGTTCAGCCTGCCCGGAAAAGGTGAGCGGGGTAAAATCTGCGCCCCAGGCGATTGCATCAACAGGGGCAGGGTCGGTAATATTCACCCCTGAAAGAATCTGCCAGCCAAATAATCCGACATTGACCGCGATTAATAACGCAGTAAACCACCAAGTTTGTATGTGCAATTTTTGGTTGATTTGTGGTGGAGTCGTTTCAGTCATATGTTTAGGCTAGTGATTGATATAAAAAATAGCTTAGCATGAATTTATTGCATGATGGAGTGATGCACTTTAATGAAAGCCTTTTTAGCACGCGCAGTAATGTTGATTATCGGCGTCATTCTACTGATCCAGCTTTGGATTTTTAGTAGTCTGGTCTGGTGGCGTACCCATCCGGTCAACACGACCATGTTTATGCGTTGGGACTATTTTACCGACTTTAAACCGATCAAGCAGGAATGGCGTGACTATGACAACATCAGTGATAACTTCAAACGCGCAATTTTAGCGGGTGAGGATGCCAAGTTTATTCATCATCATGGCTTTGACTGGGCAGGGATTCAGTTTGCGCTAGAACGCAATAGTGAAAAAGGTGAATTGGTGGCAGGTGGTTCAACGGTGTCGCAACAGTTGGCAAAAAACCTGTTTCTGTATAATAAACGTTCTTTCATTCGCAAAGGCCAAGAAGCGGTGGCAACCTGGATGATGGAGCGCATGTGGTCAAAACGACGCATTCTGGAAGTGTATATGAACTCGGTTGAGTTTGGTCAAAACCTCTATGGGGTTGAGGCGGCAGCTCAATTTTATTATGGCAAAAGCTCTAAAAGTCTAACCCGGGAGCAGGCTGCATTTTTAGCCGCGCTGTTGCCCAATCCAAAATATTATCAAGACAACCGCAACGACCGTAAGCTGCAATATCGGAAGCGCGTGATCCTAAAATATATGAACGGTATACAACTTCCGCAATAATTCGCCTAATTCTAAAAAAAAGCCCAATATTTTGGGCTTTTTTACCAAATTGACATAATTTTGCAGCATACTTAAATCATCACTTGATGAATGATAAAGCAACAAGGTTGGGTATGAATACTGCAGTGACGACAACAACGCCAATAGAATACAGTTACAACGATCGTTATATTAATCGAGAGCTATCGATTCTCGATTTCCATCTACGCGTATTGGAACAGGCTGTCGATCCACTTCATCCATTATTAGAGCGGATGAACTTCCTTTTGATCTTTTCACGCAATCTGGACGAATTCTTTGAGATCCGTGTTGCGGGCATGATGGAACAACTGACCTTGGGCAACGAAAGCCGCACGCCAGATGGCTTGACCCCAAAGCAGGTTCTGGAACAGATTTCTAAAACCACGCATGCTGCAATTGAACGCCAGTACCGCATATTAAATGAAGAAATCCTGCCAAAATTACGTAAAGAAGATATCTGCTTCCTGCGTCGTGGCGAATTAACACCGGCACAATCGGCCTGGATCAAGAAATATTTCCATGAACAGGTGGCACCTGTGCTTACGCCTATCAGTCTGGATCCGGCCCATCCGTTCCCGCGACTGGTCAATAAAAGTCTGAACTTTATTGTGACGCTGGAAGGGAAGGATGCGTTTGGTCGTCAAATTGATCTGGCTGTCGTACCTGCGCCACGTTCATTACCGCGTGTAGTCCGTTTGCCTGATGAATTGACCGATGGTAAAGAACATCACGTGATGCTTTCGGCGATTATTCATGAACATATTTCTGACCTATTCCCGGGCATGACCGCAACTGGTTGCTACCAGTTCCGTGTCACCCGTAATGCCGATCTGGCCTTGAACGAAGATGTTGAAGATTTGGCCAAAGCGTTGAAAGGTGAGTTGAGCTCGCGTCGTTTTGGTCGTGCAGTACGTCTGGAAGTGACCCATAACTGTCCAAAGCATATTTATGAATATTTGCTTGATGAGTTTGACCTCAACGAAGAACAGCTTTATCGCGTTGATGGTCCTGTTAATCTGGCACGTTTATTGTCTAACTTTAAACGTCCACATTTGCGTTATGACTCGCATACGCCTGTGATTCCAAAAGCCTTTAAAAAGTCGGAAAGTATTTTTGCAGCCATGCAAAAGCAGGACATTTTATTGCACCATCCTTTTGAATCCTTCGCGCCTGTAATTCAACTGTTGCGTGAGGCTGCACGTGATCCGCAAGTACTGGCGATCAAGCAAACCCTGTATCGTAGTGGTGCAGACTCAGAAATCGTACAGGTGCTTGCCGAAGCTGCACGGAATGGAAAGGAAGTCACAGCGGTGATTGAATTACGTGCCCGCTTTGATGAAGAATCCAATATCGAAGTGGCCAATGTGTTGCAGGAAGCGGGTGCCGTGGTGGTGTATGGCATCGTCGGTTATAAAACCCATGCCAAAATGATTCTGGTGGTACGCCGTGAAAATAATAAACTGGTGCGTTATGTACATTTAGGTACAGGCAACTATCATGCAACCAATGCCCGTATTTATACTGACTATGGTTTAATGACTACAGATAAAGACCTGTGTGAAGACGTGCATCGTATTTTTCAGGAATTGACCGGCATGGGTAAAATGGCCAAGCCGAAAAAGTTACTGCATGCACCATTCACTTTACATGCGCAGTTGATTAATTATATCGATGACGAAATTGCCAATGCCAAAGCAGGCAAAGCTGCACAAATCATTATTAAAGTAAATGCCTTAACTGAAGTTCAGTTGATTAATAAATTGTATGAAGCCTCACAAGCAGGTGTGCAGGTAGACCTGATCATTCGTTCAATCTGCTGTTTACGTCCGGGTTTACCGAACCTGTCGGAAAATATTCGCGTGCGTTCGATTGTCGGGCGTTTCCTTGAACATACCCGGGTTTATTATTTTAGTAATAATGGTAATCCACGTATTTACGGTTCAAGTGCTGACTGGATGGATCGTAACCTGTTTAACCGTGTTGAAGCCTGTTTCCCGATTGAAGAGCCGACCTTGAAAAAGCGGATCTATCAACAGGGTTTACTCAACTATCTCAAAGACAATCAGCAAGCCTGGCTGTTACAAGGAGACGGGGTGTGGGAACGTGCACAACCTGTAGAAGGTGAAGCGCCACACAATGCCCAGCAGACCTTGCTGGAAGCCATTAAATAACCTGATAAAGTAAAAAGCCGCCCCTGATGGGACGGCTTTTTTATCGGTAAAATTTAGTTGGTTTTTATTTCCAGAACCAGTTGATTGACAAGATCTGCTGCCTCTAGCTCTCTGATTTGTGCCACATTACTCCCAGCCCAAAAAGCGCCATAACTGAAATCATGCTGTACACTGGCAATGCTCATTAACTGCTTCGCCAAGTCATAGGTATATGGGTATTGCGGGGTTGCAGGACGATTCGGTGTATCAATCTGGGTATGCCAAGTCCCAATCAAGCCACGTGCCGGGCGACCGGAAAGACTGGCACTGATCTGGGTAATGCTTTGATTGAACAATGCCTTGCGGTAGGCGGCATTGGCACTGGAACTTTTACATTGCACAAAGGCAGTCCCTAGCTGGACTGCTGACGCGCCACGATTCAACATTTCCTTGGCCTGTTCGCCATTCATGATCCCGCCAGCGGCAATCACTGGACGATCGCAGTGGGTGGCAATTAGTTGAACCAGATCACTGGTTTTAATTGCAGCATCAAAATGTTGATTGAAAATCCCGCGATGCCCACCAGCTTCAATGCCTTGCGCAATAATAATATCAATCCCCGCTGCTTCAATCGCTTGAGCTTCAAGTAAATTGGTTGCAGAAACCATCGTGATGATACCTGCTTGCTTCAAAGCCTGAATTTGATGCGGATGAGGGATACCAAAGTGAAAACTGACCGCCTTGGGACGGGTTTCCAGCACTACATTCAGGAAGTCATCATTGTCTAGAAAGCTTGGATAAATACAGTGAAGTGCGGTTGGGGCTTCTGCAGCAAACTTCTCAAATTGAGGACGGAGATAATCAATCCATTGTCGGGCAATTTCGGGATCAAGTTGTTCAGATTGATGGCAAAAGAAGTTGACCTGAAAGGGATGATCGGTCAATTCTTGCGTCTTCAAGATTTGTGCTTTGGCTGTTTCAGGGGTATTGGCCCCCAGGCCTAAAGATCCGAATGCACCTTGATTCGACACTTCAGCGGCAAGTTCCGGTGTGGAAACCCCAGCCATTGGCGCAAGTAAAATCGGGTGTTTTATTTCTAATAATTCTAAAATCGACATGATCAATGACTCATTGCATTTTTAATCACCTTAACGTAAAAACAAAAAGGCTTGCAAATAATAATCGCTATTTAATTATTGAATATAGGCACTATTTTGCATGGTACTGCATCTCTGTTTAAATCGGGGTGACATTAAACAGGGAACCGACCCAACTGGAAAATGCCATAGCCAGAATTCCCCATAAGCTAATCCGCAGACTGCCTTTCAGCATGGAGGTGCGGGCAAAGTAACTGGACAATGCACCCAACAGCGCCAATGCAATAATCCCGGTAATTAACACAGCTGATGCAATCCAGCGGTCTGGACTGAGCAAGATCGCTAGCATGGGGAGGGCGGCACCACAAGAGAACGATGCGGCAGAAGAAAGCGCCGCCTGAACGGGATTGGCGGCGGTATTTTCATGGATGCCAATTTCATCCCGTGCATGCGCACCCAGCGCATCATGCTCGGTCAGTTGTTTGGCCACCTCATGTGCGAGTTCCGGATTTAAACCGCGTGAGATATAAATCTGGGTCAGTTCCTTGAGCTCTGCATGCGGGTTGTTTTCCAGTTCGCGAGCCTCAAATCGCAGGTCTGATTTTTCAATATCTTCCTGAGATTTGACTGAAATATATTCGCCTGCTGCCATAGAGGTCGCACCAGAGATCAGTCCCGCGATACAGGTGATCAATAAGGTATGCGAGCTGGCACCACTGGCTGCCATCCCCATAATCAGGCTGGTCACCGAAATGATGCCATCATTGGCGCCGAGTACAGCTGCACGCAGCCAGCCTGAGCGCTGCATGACATGAGGTTCTGTATGATGTGAAAAAGACATAATTCTACTCGTTTAAATCTATTTAATCTGTTCAGGCCTGGTTTTATAAGGGCTCAATTGTCTGTAAAATTCTATTGTTGTTTCATAAACTTAATCTATTATAAATTAACTTATTTTAACGATAGCATAACGATGATTTGGTTATCATATGTGAACAATTTAACATTTTAAATGCGAATAAGCCCTTCTTGCCATAGGCCCTATTGTGAGTATTTTTAGTTGAGATTTGCGATGAACAATTCCAAAAATAAGCTGCTGAGTCATACACTATTCATTTTGGGGCTAATCTTGCCTGTACAACAGGTACTGAGTGCCGAGCCTGAATTTGTGAAGGAAGGGGATGCGGCCTATAAACCCGGTAATCCAATTTATGACCGTTGGGACAAGTTTTACAAGCTTGAACAAAGCCAGCCGGAAGAAGCTGAAAAAATCCTGCTTGAATTGGGGCAACTTACGCCACAAGACCTTAAAGTCTGGAAAAGCCTGACTTATCTGCAAATCCGTTTGAACAAGCAAAATGAAGCCATCCAGAGCGTGCGTAAAGCGGAGCAGCTTGCTCCGCAGGATGAACAGCTGAAACTACAGGAAGCCTATTTACTCAACCAGCAAAAAAGAAATAAAGAAGCGTTGGTGATCTTTAAAGATTTATCGGCTTCATCTGATCCGGAAATGGCGAGCAAGGCACAACAAGCAGTCCAGAATCTCAGTGCTTCAGCCGTCCCATCCACTTTTAAAGATGTCTACTTTGCGCCTTCTTATGAGTCGCGTTATGACGACTTCATTTTCCCATTGAAAATGCGATATGGTAAAAATCTGGATAATGGTCGGGCGCAAGTGTATGGCTTTGTGAACCTGAACCGTGATACCAAATCGAAAGGTGGGGTGCGTCCCGAGATTATCGACGAAAATGCGGTAACCGTCGGTGTTGGTGCAAATTATCAGCCGTGGCAGTCAATTCCTGTGCGTGCCTATTTAGAGGTGGGCGGAAGTTATGATCTGATTGACCGTAATCGCGATAAGTTCCGTGAAAGTGTGGTCGGTGGTGTCACTGGCTATCAGGAATGGTATGCCAATCCTGCGGTTGAACAACGTAGCATCTGGAATGATTATTTCACTGATTTATACGGTAATGTCGCGAGTTACTCACGAGAAGACTATAACGTTATTGCTGACCTACGATTGCGTTCGGGTTTTAATCTCTACCGTGGAGAAGCGGGTACCGTACAGGCCTATGGCAAGCTACATACTTTAGCGGATTCGGAAGGTGAAAATTACAATAACCTATTTGAATATGGTGCGGGTGTTGCATGGCAGCCATTTAACTATGTGCCGGTAAAACTACGCGTTGAGCGCTTATACGGGCATTATTTCAAAGATGCGCTGGCCGATGGAATGGATCGCTATAACAACACGCGCACGGAACTGGTTTTTTATAAGAGCTTCTAGTCGTGCGCGTATGTACCATGAGGGTTAGGAGCTAGAGCCGTATTTCAGTTTGTACCATAATGCCACGGCATAAACAGTCATACGGTTCATATAATGCGGACCGTCAAAAATATATACTTTTTGTCCTTCATAGGCCTTGAGCTGTTCAATCACTTCCCATGGATAAGCTGAGCGGAATTGGCCTGCTTTTACCGGGCGGAACGCTTCTAGCACAATCACCACCTTATCTTTACCAAACTCTTTTTGAAGATCTTCCAGAATAACTTTTGCCTGTTTGGGAGAGCGGATACCTACGCCCACACCATCTTGAAAAAATACATGGGTATTGTGCGGTAACCAGCTTTTTAGCCAGGTGTCCAGGTGTTCAGGAGACTGTTCGGCACTGTAGATGCTGACCCAGACGGGTTGAGGTAAAGTGGCTAGAGCTTGTGCCAAGACTCCCACACCTAGCCATGTTGGATCTGCCTCAACAGGAAAATAATAGCCTTTTAAAGGAATCGACCGGGTTTTTTCAATGATCTGTTTAGAGTGCTCAGCCAGTTGCAGGACATTGGAACGGGCCAGCTTTTCATCATATTCACCTGCCAATCCCAAAATAATATGTTGAGACCACGGCTGTTGTTTGAGCTGTTTAAAGTTAAGGGTCTTATCCCAGGATTCAAACCCCATGTCATGATCAAACCATGCTTTGGATTGTACCGTTGACCATTGTGGCACAAAGGTCGAAACGCCGAGTAAATCCCAATTGCCTGAGGGCGGGGTAGTTGCCAAATCCGGTTGCCAAAAGATTCCTTCAATTTGGGGAGGTTGCACATCTGTTTGAAAGAAATGCATACACCCCCCTAAACTCAATAAGGCGGATAAGGTAATCGTTTTTAAAAGTGTCGCTTTAATCTGCCTTATTTTTAGCATTCGGTCGTTTACGCCAGTACCAGAGCAAAATTGCAAGGATCATGATAGCAGAGATTATAACGACCAAGATAAAGAATGATGATTGCTGTACCAGCGGTGCTTTCTGGTTACCCACAATAATTTTTTGTAAAATAAAGACTTGTCCATTTTCTGCCACCAGTATTTTGCTGGCATTATTTGGAATGTTGGTCTGAATTTTCTCCCAGAGCTTGGTAAAGTTCTGCGCGCCTTCAATTGAGTCGGTGATGACATCGAAGCGTTGATCATGGAAACTGACCAGAAAGCCGCGTGCAGTTGCTGGCGCATAGAGAATATCTTTATGCATCAATACTTGTTGACGGTAGATATTAGGATTGACCTGGACATTTAAAAGTTCCGGTTTGGCAGGATCAAACTTGACCAGATTCAAAGGGACAGGATCATTGGTCATCAGCATTTTTTTTGCCACCTGACTCATGATCATGGCAATTTCCAGACTGCCAGAGTTGCCATCAATCGCAATGGTGGGATGAGTGGCAAAACTCATGGAAAGCGAAGCGACACCATTTTTGAGCTTATGCGGCAGTTTTACAGTCGACTTTTGTGTATCAATCCAGAGTGAGCCTTTGGCGGTTGGTAAACATTGTGAGTTTACGATGACCGAGTTTTCTAGCTTGAGGCTAAAGTTGGTGTTATTGGAAATGGTTTTAGCGAAATAGTTAAATTGCCGGTTGACTGGATCAGAATCCAGATTCGCCGTTTTTAAGCTTCCTGCCAAGCCCCCATCAATCCAGGTGGTGATATTGGAGCCTTCCAGTAATCCGCTTTGGACACGCAGAGCAATCTGTCCCTGTAGAATATCCGTCGGTTGCCAAACGGCAGGAAAGTTTAAGAACAGGTTTTTTTCAGCCTGATTTAAACGGAAATCGCCAATGCCTAAGTCAGCAAGAGTTTTAATCTGTTTGATCTGTGCCCAGGCCGGCGATGCCAGTTTATTTGGAAGGTAGGTGGATGAGGTATCGAGCTGCTGCAAATAATTTGGATTTAATAAGCCGTTAATCGCAGAGACCAGCTTTTCAGGATTATCATATTGAATCCGTAAAGTCGGTACCTCATTTTCAGCACTGATCTGTACCAGGGTCCCATTCGGTAAAGGCGTTGCAGATTTTGCAATTTCAATAAAAAAGTTGGCTGGCTGATTTTCTGGTGCATTTTGTTCATACCACTGGATCGGGGTGACTGAACTCCATGCACTGATTAAACGTCCCAGCATCGACGCTTCATTGATATTGGCTGGATTATATTTCAGTACGCCAATGAAAGGCGTTGGGCGTACGACCTGTGGATTAAATAGGGCATCGGGTAAATCTTTTAAACGGTAAATTGGCCGATGGCGCATGTAATCAATTTTTGAATTACTGAGGTAGGTCACCTGATCTACATCTTCACTACAGAAGGTGGTTCGATCGGCTGCCGGTGAGGTGGTCGGCGAGTATTGCTGCAAGATGAAATCTAGACGGTGAAAGCCACTCGTGGTCGCTGGTATATTAAAGTTCAGCGTTCCATCACCATTTAAGGTGGTGTTGTAAATCAGTTTGTCATCAAATTTCACCAGCAAAGTGGTGAAATGTTCAGTCGAATATTCACTGCTAAACTGTATGTTTTGCCATTCTGAGCCTTTACCCACATAAAAGAAATGCGGTTCAATCGTGTATTTGTTGGAAGTATTGATATTCTCAAATGTCCAGGTATTCAGTGTGTCCGCAGCGCTCAACACGGGCAAAGAAAACGCTGCACTTGCGACCAGTATTTTAAAAATCTGATGATGTAATGGATTCTTTTTCATTTATTTTTTCTCCTTGCTGCGCTCAGTTTTGTACCATTGTAGTGAATTCCCCTGTATCTTATTTTTCAGCATGTCATAGGCCGCTTTAAATACGATAAATAGAAACACCTGTGAATAGGTGATATACGATAAAACCGAGAAGAAATAGAGTTGAGGTTTGGCTCTTTCTAGGGATAAGGTAAACCACATTTGTGCGACGTATAGACAGAACGATAAGCCCCAAAGCAAGGTAAATGGACCAGGAACAGTGATCCCGGCAATACCCAGCAGGCCCAGGGTTAAAGTAATGTGACTCCAGATCAGTGCAGGCACAAACAGGACATAACACATAATATTGTTAAAAATTTCAATGCCGATCGGGAAGGGTTTTCTTAACGCAATCGGTAAATATTTGCTGGTGACATAGAAGTTTCCTTGAGTCCAGCGGGAACGTTGCTTCACAAACACACTGAGAGAGGGCGGATCTTGTTGCCAGCCGACAGCATAAGGCACCCATTTAATGCGGCGTTGACCCAGAAAAATCCGGAAACTCATCTCGGTATCATCAACCAGAGATTTTTCGTCAAAACCACCTAGTGTTTCCAGCGCATCACGCCAGATCACATAATTGGTTCCCATCAGGGTGGAAAGCTCGAAACGCTGCCAACGTCCCCCTTGGAAAATCCATTGAAAGAAAATAAATTCAATGGCAATAAATCGGGTCAGGATACTGTCACGCCAGTTACGTGTCCGTACCTTACCATTGACGGCGACCAGTTTTTTATCTGCCAGTAAGGTTTGTGCCAATAAACGTACACAGTCCGGCTCTGGGGTACTATCTGCATCATAGACCACAATTAGTTCACCTTTGGCATGCGGAAGACCGTTATTCAAGGTACGGGATTTCCCTTTACCGCCCATGCCTTTGGGGACATTGACGATTTTAATGCAGGGGTAAATCGCTGCCATACGTTCGGCAATTTCTAACGTATTGTCTTTAGATCCGTCATTGATCAGTAAAACCTCATAGGCATGTGCCGGATAGTCCTGCTGGGCAATGGCGTGTAGGGTATCCTCAATCACCACGCCTTCGTTGTAGGCTGGAATCAAGACACTCAATACAGGCCAGTGTTCTGGGACAGGCATGTTTTCCAGTTCTTTGGCGGCATTTTTGGAATATTTCCATGCCTGAAAACTGAGCCATGCCCAAAAGGCTTGTGGAATCCAGATCCCCAGAAAACCAAATAGGAAAAGAATATCAATTGCGGGCATTTATTCTTCTCCTGCGAATGATAGAAATGATCAAGATCAGGAGTAGACCTCCGCCCAAAAGCAGGGAAATCCAGGAAATAGAGCTACCGAAGGTGCTGAGTAAACTTGGATACTGTGCTGAATAGACATAATCCAGCGGAATCACGACCGTGCTCAACGCAATCAGTAAATAACCAAAAATATTGGTTTCCACGCCATCCGTTGTACTGGTGTATTGAATATTATTGATGTCCCATGAGATCCCCAGATGTGGATATTCAATATTATTGACAGGCATATCTGCTGGAGGATTAATCACCACCTGATAACCCGAAGCTTGTGAGGGATCGGTGATGACTTGATAAAAATAATGTTGGTGTTGCTGAATTTTACGTGCAGGAATACGTAGCTCATTTGGGTGATCAGATTGAATCAGATAACTACCCGCTGGTTGTGAAATCAGATTCTCATCCCAGCCTGTTTCAATCAGCGCAGCGAGAGGCCTGAGTCCAATTGCTGTTGAAAAGGTGGCTTTGGCAGCAAAATACTTGGAATGTTGCATTTGATAGAAGGCGACAGGAATTGCGCCCTCATTCACGGCTTTTTTAATTTTATAATATTTAATCGCGCTAAAATATTCATTGGGCAGGATAACGCCAGGTTTTATTCCTTTATCAATGAGCCGTTTAAAACTTTCAGATTCAATCTGATCGGAGGTGAATACTGGCCACCATGTGGCAGGTTGCGGGAAGAGTGCCGCGATATTTCTGGGTAACTCGGTTTGAGGGTTAACCTGATTGTGTGCAGGCTGGATTGAGCAGTGATAATACTGCTGATAAAACTGTTGTAAGGTGGTGTCTGGAAAGTTGGAGGTGGCGACCAGTAAACCACAAATATTAAGCAGTACTGACATTAGGGCACCTCTTGATCTTGAGGACTCAAATATTCAGTATGCTGTTCAATTTTGAGCTTTAATACCGTGAGTTCCTGAAGCTGTTGAATAAATAGAGGATAGACCTGATGTTCCTCGACAATGGGTTCATGAATGACAATACTTTTAATTTGGCTCAGCTCTTCATTAATAAAATGGTAAATGACGCTGTCTCTCTCTGTTGAGAGAATTGCCATGATCTTATTCTGTGTTTCTTTCCAGATATCTTCACCCAACATTTCCCGAATCAAAACGGTATTGTCGATCTGGGTGGTAATAATCTTGTAATGATCTTTTTGGGTGAGTTTCAAGAGCTTCTTTAATTCGCCCTGAAAGTGTTTTAACGCAGTCAGTGGCAAAATATCATGTTGATAATTACGGTCATAACTTTGAATGGCGCGGAAGGTTTTAAGCGCATTCTGGATATTGTGGCGAATGGCACTTAAAAAAATCGGGGTAATCGGCAATACAAACAGGAGCAATAACTGGCGTTCTACATAGGTTTGATTGGCTAGGTCGAGGAGGAAGTAAACTGCAACCCCAATGAAGGTGATTAACCCCAGAATGATGGCCAGACCTACATTTAAAAATGCGCCTGCAATCAGCAGAATGAGTAGGAAAACCCAACTGCCCCGATAACTTGCTGGTAACCACTCATATGCGACGATGCCCATAAAAACATGGGCTGAGATAATCCATAAGACGAGTGCTGAAGCCGGATTTTTCTGCATGATATTTTTAGTTTTAATAAATGTCTTTTGTGATGAAGGTAACATTATTTTACGGTTATTACGATAAACTTTCTGTTATGGAATGTGTAAAATAATCCTATAAACAGTAACATACAGTATATTCTGTCTGGATGTTTAATGAAAAGCTTTGTATTTTATATAAATTTTATTTTATGTAACTAAGATAAATGCGCTTTGAATAGCTCAATTGCCCGGGCACGACTGAGCTTTAAATCGACCATTGGACGCGGATAATCGAGCGTTATAGCGCGATTTTTAGCATAAGGTTCATGAATGATTTTTTTATCAAGTTGGGCCAGCTCAGGAACCCATTTCCGAATATATTCACCCTCAGGATCGAACTTTTGTGATTGGCTAATCGGGTTGAAGATACGGAAATAAGGCACTGAATCGGTGCCGGTCGAAGCACACCACTGCCATCCACCATTGTTGGCTGCCAGATCACCATCAACCAGATGCTGCATAAACCATTGCTCACCTTTACGCCAGTCAATCAGCAGATTTTTGCTGAGGAACATCGCGCAGATCATCCGTACCCGATTGTGCATCCAGCCCGTTGCCAGCATTTGTCGCATACCCGCATCAACGATCGGAATGCCGGTTCGGCCTTGCTGCCATTGTTGTAAAGCGACTGGGTCGTCGCGCCAAGGGATATTCTGTGTTGATTGCTTAAAGGGCAAATGCCGTGAGACACGGGGAAAATCAAACAGGATATGTTGATAAAATTCCCGCCATAACAGTTCATCCAGCCAGCTTTGCTGGGCATCGGACTGAAGATCAAAATGGCCCTGCTGTGCTCTGAACAGGGCTTGCAGACACTGGCGTATCGAAATGATACCGATATTTAAATAAGCCGAAAGCTGACTGGTACCCGCGCGTGCAGGGAAATCGCGTGCAATTTTGTAGTCACTGAGCTGTCCCTCAATAAACTGATCAAGTTGTTGCAAGGCATAGGCTTCGCCGACCTGCCATTCGTGATCATGGGAGTGCTGGATATGTTTTTGATATTCAAGTTGTAGTGTCTTGATATCGGTTGATGAGATCAGCTTTAAATCGGTTATCGCTTGTTGGGGCGCAGGGGTTGGATAACATTGGGGTAGAGCAGGCTGTAAACGCTGATAACAGGTCTTTTTAAATGCACCAAATACCTGATAGGGCAGATTGGACTGGTTACGGATCGAGCCAACAGGGAACAGGGTACGATCATGAAAAAACATCAATTCCTTGTCTTGCTGATTTAAAAGTTTCTGTACAGCCTGATCGCGTTTTAATTCATTTATACCCAGTTCAATATTGGCATATACATGTTGAATCGGTAGTTGTTGTATGAGCGTTGCAAAATATTCTGGCACATCTTTCCAGAGCGAAATGCGCTGAACCAGCACTGGTATATTCAGACTTGCAAGTTCTTCTTTTAAGCTTTGGAGTTGTCTGAGATAAAAGTCAATTTTAATCGGGGCATCATCGTGTAATTGCCACTGTTCAGGCGATAAAATCACGACCGCGATGGTACGGCCAGCCTGAGTCGCATGCCAGAGTGCGGCATGGTCCTGAATTCTCAAGTCTTGGCGAAACCAGATCAGTTGATAAGCAGTCGACATCGTTCTGTGTGTTGTTAAGAAATTGACATGACCATAAGCGATTTTTCGATTTTATAAAAGTAGGTGCAATAAAAAAGCAAAGCCGGAGCTTTGCTTTTTTCATCTAATTCAAAAAATGAATTAGTGGTGGTGACCACCTGCACCGTGAACGTGACCGTGATCTAATTCTTCTTGAGAAGCATCACGGATTTCAACGATTTCTACTTCGAAAGTAAGGTCTTGACCAGCAAGTGGGAAGTTCGCATCAACAATCACGTTGTCGCCTTCAATCGCTTTAACAGTTACGATTTGAACGCCGTCATCAGTTTGTGCTTGGAATTGCATACCAGGCTGGATGTTGTCCACGCCTTGGAACATTTGCGCCGGAACTTCTTGAACAAGTTCAGGGTTATATTCGCCATAACCTTCAGCAGCTGGAACGTTTACAGTGAATTTTTCGCCTACAGTTTTACCTGTAAGTGCATTTTCTAAACCAGGAATGATGTTGCCCGCGCCGTGCAAATATGCAAGTGGTTCACCTTGAGATTGATCAAGTGTTTCACCCTCAGCGTTTGTTAAAGTGTAGTGGAATGAAACCACGTGGTTATTTGCAATAGCAGTCATGTTTTAAATCCATGTCATCAATAGTTTTAACTGTATATCATAAAGTGAAAAACAGCTTTTGTTGACTATTTTCCACTTTTTGAAACGATTTAGTTAAATATTGAGACGAAATATCAAATTTCAACTCAATACAGTTTAATTTTTGGACGGACACGACGCGTCAGGAAATCTTTCATGGTCAGCATGCCTGCTTGGGTATAACCATGAATATTGGCCTGATGCATCCGATAAAGTGAAACATACATGGTTTTGGCAATGAAGCCTTGTACGCTCACATCGCCTAACAATTCTCCTACCGCCTGATTACGACTCAGTGAAACCAGTGAACCTTTGTCATTAAAGGTAAACATTGGTTGTGGAGAACCGGATAAACGTGCGGCCATTGCATCGACCAGAAAGGTTGCTTGTTGACTCGCTACCTGTGCACGCGGGCCTAACGGCGGCTGGCGTGCATCTAATTGACAATTTGCACAGTCGCCAAAAGCAAATACATTCGGATCAGAATAGGTTTGCAGGGTGGCGTACACCATCAGACGATTGATCTTGTCCCGTTTAAAATCAGTCAATGACTCGAGAACTTTCGGCGCTTTAACACCTGCGGCCCACACCGTAATATCGGAGTGAATGACATTACCATTACTGAAATAGACCTGGGTTTCTTCGACTTTCTGGACTTTATGCTGAGTCAGAATCTCAATCCCCATTTTCTTGAGCTGCTTGGCACTATGCGCTGCCGTTTTTTCATTCAGGGCAGGCAAGATACGGTCAGAGGCTTCAATGAGGGTAATTTTGACTTGCTTCGGATTAATTTTCTTTAATCCATAGCGATAGAAGTTCTTGGTGGTTTCAATCAGTTCTGCCGCCAGTTCCACTCCCGTTGCACCCGCACCGACGATGCCAATATTCAAGGCACGCTCATTTGACTGATTTTGCGCCTCGATATAGAGGTGAAATAAATCCTGCTGGAAAATATCGGCTTGTTGACGGCTATCCAGAAAATGACAGTGTTCACGTACACCTTCGGTACCAAAGTCATTGGATACAGAACCGACTGCCAAGACTAGCGTGTCGTAGCTGAGGGTTTGAATCTGCGGCGTATGTTCTTTAGAAAGCTGCGGGGGAGAAAGGGTAATTTGTTTTTGATCTTTATTCACATCAACAAGTGTGCCGAGCACGAACTCAAAATGATGTTTTTCTGCATGGGCAAAATAATTGGTTTGTTCTTCGTGAGGGTTTAGCGAGCCGGCTGCAATTTCGTGGAGGAGCGGTTTCCATATGTGTGTGAGATTTTGATCGACTAGGGTAATTCTGGCTTTCTCTCGTCTGCCAAAACGTTCACCTAACTGTGTCGCAAGTTCCAAACCACCTGCGCCACCGCCCACAATCACGATATGATGTAAGGTTTTGCTCATGATTAACCTAATTATTTTTGTGAAAGGATGGCTGGATTATGCCATCCTTTTTTCAATAATGTATGTTTAATCTTGATAAAAAAAGTTGGTTTTTTATCCTTGGTTTAAAGGATAAAGTTTGGCAGTTTTGCTATCGCTGGTCGAAAAGAATGAAAACAGGTTAGAGAACCAGAGCATAATTTTCTGAAAAATATTGGCTTCTTCAATCTGCACATCATTTTCAATCTGTAAGCTGCGAATCAACTGGTTGTTCTGGTAAATCGAAACCGTCGCCAGATTCATGGCTTGCGTCAAAGGTGCAGTCAAATGCTGTTCATTCAGTTCAATATTGATGCGGGTATTGGTGGTTTGTAATGGTTCAACCGTCGTCACTTGCTGATTGGCATCGGTTAAATGAATGCGTTGGGTGAGTAGATCAAAAGTATTTAAGTCGATAGGTGTTGCCTGACCGTATAACGATGTGGTGACGATGGTCGGTTGCTGCGTTTCGACCTTAAACATTTTCAAGGTCGATTTAATCACAGGCAATTCTGCAATCAGTTTTTGTTTTGGAATCACTTCCTCATCACGGGTATAGGTATAGGCCAGGTTCATTAACTTATGTGCTACTTCCGCGCGTTTGACGGCACTTGGCGTTCCCAGTACCACCACGATCAGACGACGTTTATCAACATGTGGATTAAATGTTGGACGTTCTGCTGTCAGGGCAAGGTTATAACCTGCCGCTTTGGTATAACCTGTTTTAAGACCATCTGAGGTAGGGTCCATTTTCAGGGCAAGGTTAGTGGCATGGTGGAAACGTTGATTGTAGCTAAAGCTCGGCATTTTAGAATAATACAGATATTCAGGCGTTTCTTTCACAATGGCCTTGGCTAACAGGCTGAGATCAGCTGCTGTTGAATAATGATCGGTCATGGTGATCCCAGCTGGATTGCTGAAATGGGTATCCTTCATGCCCAATGCCTGGGCTTCCTGATTCATCCGCGCGACGAATTGTGGCACGCTGCCAGAAATTTTTTCAGCAAGCGTTACCGCAGCATCATTGGCAGACATCACGATCAGACCTGCTAAAAGCTGATCAACAGAAATCTGTTCACCTGCTTTGAGATACATTTGTGATTCATCCCACATCACCGTACTGACCACAGGTGTTGCAGTCAGAACGTCTTCTTTACGTAATTTACCTGCTTCAATATCTTTTAACGCGATATAAGCCACCATCATTTTGGTGAGTGAAGCTGGGGCGCGCTGAACATGGCTGTTGTGTTCAGCAATGATTTGTCCAGACTGGGCATCGATGATGGACCATGCTTCAGCCTCAACTGTTCCAGGTGCAATGTTAAGCAAGTTTGCATGGGCGAGATTTGCACAGATGAGACTGAACAACGTAAAGAGAGAGAGGAGAAATTTCACGTGCATACCTTGTATTGCCGATCCAGTGGCCTTAAATGTGAGAGGAGAATGCTATGACTTTTTTGTTGAAGAATCTAGGGGCTATTGACATTTTATATATGAATTGCGTTGTAGGCTAAAAATTCATCAGACGAGGCATGAAACGCAGGGAATGGCTTCTCCCTTATCAAGTTTCATAACGAAGTATGAGGGATTTTTAGCTACAACCCTTTGGGACAGGGGCATTTTTTGTCGCTACTGCGTTATGCCTTGTTCATTTAGAACGACTAAATTTCTCAAGGCATGCCTTGTATCACCTAAAAAACGCCCACTGTCGCAACCATAGATAAAGTGACAATAGCCCCCTAAACTTTTGCTGACAATTACGACATCTGCGCATGACTTTGTAAAAAAATGCTAAGCTGTGTGAAACCGTTCCTATTTTCATGATTAGAAATTATGTTGCACTATCAAATTGAGTTCGACGATTATCGCCAACACCTGATTCATGTCACCCTACGTTTTCTTGCCAATCCTAATCAGGAGTTGTGGTTACCGACCTGGATCCCTGGCAGCTATCTGATTCGGGAGTTTTCCAAGCATATTGAGTCGGTGAAAGCCTCTGATGAAGCTGGGCGTTTACTGAATATTAAAAAAACCGAGAAAAATCGCTGGCGTTTATTCAATACCGATCATGAACTGATTACGGTTGAATATGATGTTTATGCCTATGATCTATCTGTGCGTGGGGCCTATGTCGATCAGAGCCGTTTGTACGTTAATCCGGCCTGTGTCTGTTTGGGCCTGCAAGATCAGGAACAGGCAGCTTGTGAAGTTGAAATTTTCCTACCAGATGAATTAAAACATTTCCAGCTTGCAACGGGGTTATCAAGCAAGAGTCTGGTCAAAGGGCGTTTCACCTTAAAAGCAGACAATTATGATCAATTGATTGATAGTCCATTTGAACTGGCAGAGCAGAGCCGTTTCAGCTTTGAAGCGAACGGGATTCCACATGAGTTTGTGATTTCGGGGAAACACACGACCAATATGGGCCGTTTAGAGGCGGATATTCAAAAGATCTGTCAAACTGAAATCAACATGTTCGGTTCGGCGCCCTTCCAGAACTATACCTTTATGACCATGGCAACCGGCAATAGTTATGGTGGTCTGGAACATTGTAATAGCACCAGCTTGATTACACCGCGCGACGATTTACCAAAAGCAGATGAAGCCGAAGAACCTTCTAAGGATTATCAACGTTTCTTGGGTTTATGTAGCCATGAGTATTTCCATTCATGGTTAGTTAAATTTATTCGCCCGGAAAACTTTGCCCATTATGATCTACATAAAGAGGGCTATACCAGCTTATTGTGGATCTTTGAGGGCTTTACCTCTTATTATGATGACCTGATTTTATTGCGTAGCGGTGTGATTTCGCAGCAGTCTTATCTAGATCTGTTAAAAGCACAGCTGGATCGTTATTTGCAGAATCCGGGTCGCTTTATTCAATCGGTTTCAGAGTCGAGTTTTGATGCGTGGATCAAGTTCTATCGTCAGGATGAAAACTCAAATAATGCAGGCACCAGTTACTATAACAAAGGCAGTTTAGTGGCACTTTGTCTAGATTTGGGCTTACGTTTGCGTGGTTCGAATCTGGATGCCTTAATGCGCCGTTTATACGAAAATACCCAACAGGGTATTCAGGTCAATGAACGCACCATTTTTGAATTATGTCATGAGCTGACAGGCGATAACTGGATTGAGCAAATCAATCACTTGATCAATACCACCGATGAATTACCACTGGATCAGTTGTTCCCCGAGTTTGGATTGAGTTACACGCTTAAACATGACAAGGCTTTGGCTTTTGGCCTGAAAGGGGTAGATAAAGCGGAAGGCGTGGTGGTACAGCAAGTGCGTCGTGATAGCGCAGCTGCTCAAGCAGGTTTGTCTGCCAATGATGTGATCCTTGCCATTGATGGAGTTAAGGCTTCCGAGAAGCTTTTAGCCAAGTATGCGAAACAACAAGGCACATTTACGGTCCATGCCTTCCGTCGTGATGAGCTTTTGCAAGTTGAACTGCAAGCGGGTGAAAGTGAATTGACCACGGTTGAATTAAAAGTTGAAGACCAGCAAAAAGTTGATCGCTGGTTGAAGGGCTAAGACTCGATAAAAAGGACGCGACTAGCGTCCTTTTTATTAGCTGCCCCGATAAGTCGAATACCCGTAAGGGCTGAGCAGTAATGGAATGTGATAGTGCGGTAAACTGCCGTCAACTTCAAAAATAACCGGAATTTCAGGAAAAAAACTGCTTTGCTGTTGTGCTTTATACCAGTCACCTGTTTTAAACGTCACTTTATAAATACCCGACTTTAACTGTTGCTGTGCCGGATAAAGCGCAGTAATTCGTCCATTCTGATCAGTTTTGGCCTGATTGATTTCGATCCACTGGTTTTTTTGTTGGGCTTCGAGCATAACGGTGACATCAGCAGCAGGTAGACCATTCTGCTGGTTGAGTACATGCACACTCAATGGGTTTGTCGCTGCGTACAAGCTGCTTGAAGCCGAGAGAGCAGCGATGGCGAATAGATTTTTATACATCGCAATATTCCACCTTGATTAATCAATGTTTTGGTATGTATTGCCGTCAGTTTTTATGAAGGTAATACATGCGGTATAAACGCAAAACAGCACTGCTGATCAGTGCCTTTAAACTTTAGAATGCGTATCTGGCACCGAGATAGAACTCACTTGAATAAAGATGGGCTTTCATCTGTTCATCTTGCAAGTTACGTGCATTGGTGAAGTTATTCAGACCGCTATCAGCTTTGCCCAAGTCGACATAACGGTAGCCCAAGTCCAGCTTAAGGTTGTCAATTGCTTGATAACTTGCACCCGCACCTATGCTATACACCAGTTGGGTTTCGGTATTGGAAAGATATTGGCGAGAGGCATTACCTTGCCAGCCTGAAGATTCCGTTCGGGCAACCCCTAATCCCAGATTGCCATATACAGCGACATTCTGCATGACTTCAAAATCACGATAAGCATTCAGCATCAGGCGCTGTGTCTCGACTTTATGATGGTTGAGACTGCTTGGAAAGTGAGTTGAACCGCTGGTAAATTCTGCATCATTTTTAAAGGTATATTCTCCTTCAGTACGCCAGCCATTGCCAAAGTCATAACCGAATCCCAGTGATGCATTGGTTAAATCTTTTTGATCGTCACCTGCGACAAATTTGCCAATCCCGGGGCGTAAGCTGGTTTCCATATTGTCCGCTTTGAGTTGGGCTGCCGCGACTTTTGCAGAGAGATAATAGCCAGAAAGCGCTGTATCTTGCGCATAGCTGAATGATGCGGTCATCAACAATACAGAACCCAAAGTGAAACGTATAAATTGCTTGTCCATATACAATTTTCCAAAATTCATGAAGACGTGTTTGGCAATAAAAATCTTTATTTCCTCAGTACATGCTAGGAAAAAATGCATCGGGCCATGATGACAATTGGATTACCGATTTGTAATCTTTGCGCTGAATAAAAAAGGTTAAGATGTGGGATGCATATTTTAATTGTTGAAGATGAATCCAAGATTGCGCAGTTTCTGGCAAAAGGATTAAATGAATCAGGCTATACCAGTGCGATTGCAAAAGATGGTATGGCCGCTTTGTCACGCTTGCAAGAAGAAGCATTTGATTTATTAATTCTGGATGTGATGTTGCCGAAACTGGATGGCTGGCAAGTGTTGCAGACCCTACGGACCTTTTCAAAAATCCCTGTGCTCATGCTTACGGCGAAAGATCAGGTCATGGATCGGGTCAAAGGTCTGGAACTGGGGGCGGATGACTATCTGGTTAAGCCGTTTTCATATATCGAATTATTGGCACGCATCAAAAGTTTATTACGTCGTGTTCCCAAGGTTGAACAAGAAATTTATAGCATTGCCAATCTTAGCTTGAACCGTTTAAGTCGGGAAGTGCATCGTGCAGAGAGCAAAATCGATTTAACCGCCAAAGAGTTTGTGCTGTTGCAATTATTGCTACAGCATCGCGGTGAGGTGCTCACACGAACACAAATTGCCTCTATGGTCTGGAATATCAACTTTGATACTGACACCAATGTGGTTGATGTCGCGATACGTCGTCTACGCGCAAAGATTGATGACCATTTTTCTCCCAAGCTGATTTATACGGTCAGAGGAATGGGCTATAAAATCGATTTAAAAGAAGACCATGACGATGAATAGATTATCTTTGGCTTCGCGTCTGAGAATTGCGTTTAGTCTGATTTCATGCGTGGTTTTTATCAGTATTGGCACATTGTCTTATCAAAGTTTTCGTGAAATGGTGTATATCCAGCAGGACAAAGCGCTTGCGGCACGGATTAAACGCATGGAAGTGTTTTTGACCGATGCCTATACCGTGCAGATTTTGGGGAAATATCCCAAGCTGTATGAAAATATGGTTGGACATGAGGACAGTATCTTTATCGTTAAAGAGGCGGGTAAGGACCTGATCCGGATCAATCCGTTAAACGTCAACCTCCCTCATTTAAACTATTCCGCTAAAATCCAGTTTACGAACAATAGTCCTGAACAGCCCACCACACGGCTTGCATTTCAATCGGTTGTACATGGCGATCAGCATTATCAATTGATTGCAGGCCAACAGTGGTATGCCGTCAATCAAACCCTGAATCAATATTTCTGGAAAATTGCCTTTTATAGTGGGCTGGGCATTTTATTGTCGAGTTTATTAGGTTTTATGGTCGGGCATTACCTGTTCCGTTCGATGCGGGAGTTGATTGCAGCAACCAGTAAAATCAATGTGCAACAACTCAATCACCGTATTCAGGTCGAGACCACCAATACCGAAGTACAACAACTCAGCCATGCCATGAATGAGATGCTGGATAAAATCCAGCAGGATTATCAAAAACTGGCCCAGTTTTCGGAAGATATTGCACATGAATTAAGAACGCCACTCAATAACTTGATGGGGCAAACCCAAATTTTGCTGTCGCAACCGCGTCAGAAAGAGGAACTGGAAAATCTGCTGTATTCGCACTTGGAAGAGTATGAAAGACTGACCAAAATGATTGAGAGCATGTTATTTATTGCCCGTTCCGAATATACGGAAGCAGGGCTTGAGAAAAGCAGCGTAGATATCGTGCAATTGATTCGGGATGTGACGGAGTATTTTGATTATCTGATCGAAGAACGGCAGATGAGCTTGACGCTTCAACTACCTGATGAAATGAATTTAATGCTGAATGAAGCTCTCATGCAGCGTGCGATTGCCAATTTAATTAGTAACGCGGTGGTCTATGGTGCAGAACAGGGGCGTATTACCCTAACGGTACAAAGGGAACAGGCGGATTGTGTGATTGATATTGTGACGCATGACATCTGGATTGATGAAAAACATTTGCCTTATCTCTTTGACCGTTTTTATCAAATTGATGAGAGTCGACATAACAGAGCACAAACCGGCGGGCTAGGGCTGGCTATCGTCAGATCAATTATGCAGTTACATGGTGGATGTGCTGAAGTTGAAAATCAGCCAGAAGGCGTCACATTTAGGTTGCGATTACCACTAAAGCCTTAACCTAAGTTTCATGAAATTCTGACAAAATAGGGCACATTTATTTATCAATACCTATTTGTTTGCTAAATGATCAGTTTGCTGGGCATTTTCTGCCAGATAAAGCTTTTGTAGTTGAAAAGGCAACAGTTGGCCCAAATTATATGAACTTGCAGTATCTATTATATATAATTGTAGTATTTTTTAGCGAAATGTCGTTATCACGGGATAGGGCGTTGACTAGTATGCTATGAACGCTGATACTCTCAAGTTTGTTTTAAGCAAATCGGTTCTAGGAGCTGGGCCACAAGCGCAGTTTTCCATAACTCAATCCAACACAAGGGGCTATATATGGCTGGTGGAAAGTCAAAAATCATTTATACACTGACTGATGAGGCGCCGTTATTGGCGACCTATTCATTGCTACCGATCATTGAGACCTTTACCAAGCCTGCTGGCATCGAGATTGTGAAAAGTGATATCTCAGTTGCAGCACGTGTACTTGCAGAATTTTCAGATTACCTTAAAGATGAACAGAAGGTAAACAACAACCTTGCGGAGTTAGGTCGTCTTACGCAAGACCCAGATACAAACATCATTAAACTTCCAAACATCAGTGCTTCTGTGGCTCAGTTAACCGCATGTATCAAAGAGCTCCAGTCGAAGGGCTATGCGATTCCTGATTATCCAGAAAATCCAGCAACTGAAGAAGAGAAAGAACTTAAGGCGCGTTATGGCAAATGCCTGGGCTCGGCAGTCAACCCGGTATTGCGTGAAGGTAACTCTGACCGCCGTGCACCTGCTGCTGTGAAAAACTACGCGAAAAAACACCCGCACTCAATGAGCGAGTGGAAACAATGGTCACAAACTCACGTTTCTCACATGGATGAAGGCGACTTCTACCACGGTGAAAAATCAATGACTTTAGACCGTGCGCGTAATGTGAAAATGGAGCTCATCACCAAGTCTGGTGAAACGATTGTACTGAAGCCAAAAGTTGCACTTCAGGATGGTGAAATCATCGATTCAATGTTCATGAGCAAGAAAGCGCTTTGCGATTTCTATGAGAAAGAACTTGAAGATTGTCGTGAAGCGGGCATCCTGTTCTCGTTACACGTCAAAGCAACCATGATGAAAGTATCACACCCGATCGTATTCGGTCACTGTGTGAAAATTTACTACAAAGATGCGTTTGAAAAACACGGCAAATTATTTGACGAGCTAGGCATCAACGTAAATAACGGTATGGCGGGTCTTTACGAGAAGATCGAAACTTTACCGACTTCACTGCGTGAAGAAATTATCGAAGATTTACATGCTTGCCAAGAACACCGTCCTGCACTTGCAATGGTTGATTCTGCGAAAGGCATTACCAACTTCCATTCACCAAATGACGTGATTGTAGATGCTTCTATGCCTGCAATGATCCGTGGTGGCGGTAAAATGTGGGGTGCTGACGGCAAACCTTACGACTGTAAAGCAGTGATGCCTGAATCAACTTTCGCGCGTATCTATCAGGAAATGATCAATTTCTGTAAGTGGAATGGTAATTTCGACCCACGTACCATGGGTACTGTACCTAACGTTGGTCTGATGGCGCAAAAAGCGGAAGAATACGGTTCACATGACAAGACTTTCGAAATTTCAGAAGCAGGCGTTGCCAATATTACTGATCTAGACACGGGCGAAGTGTTGATGAGCCAGAATGTGGAAGAGGGCGACATCTGGCGTATGTGTCAGGTGAAAGATGCACCGATTCGTGACTGGGTGAAACTTGCTGTAACACGTGCACGTAACTCTGGCATGCCAGCAATCTTCTGGTTAGACCCGTACCGCCCACACGAAAATGAGTTGATCAAGAAAGTTGAAAAATACCTGAAAGATCATGACACCACAGGTCTTGATATCCAGATCATGTCACAAGTACGTGCAATGCGTTATACGCTTGAGCGTGTAGCACGTGGTTTAGATACGATTTCTGTGACTGGTAACATCTTACGTGATTACTTAACTGACTTGTTCCCGATCATGGAATTGGGTACTTCAGCGAAAATGTTATCAATCGTGCCGTTAATGGCAGGTGGCGGCATGTATGAAACAGGTGCGGGTGGTTCAGCGCCGAAACATGTTCAGCAGTTGGTAGAAGAAAACCACTTACGTTGGGATTCTCTTGGTGAGTTCCTTGCGTTGGCTGTTTCTTTAGAAGAGCTTGGTCTTAAAGAAGACAATAACCGCGCGAAATTGCTTGCCAAGACACTGGATCAGGCAACAGGTAAACTGCTTGATAACGACAAGTCTCCATCACGTCGTACTGGTGAGTTGGATAACCGTGGTAGTCACTACTACTTGGCATTGTACTGGGCTCAAGCATTGGCTGCTCAAGACGAAGATGCTGAATTAAAAGCGAAGTTTGCGCCGCTTGCGAAAGCACTTGCTGATAACGAAGAGAAGATCGTTGCCGAGCTTGCTCAAGTACAAGGTCAAGCTGCTGATATCGGTGGTTACTATGCTATTGATCCTGCAAAAGTAAGTGCAGTCATGCGTCCAAGCGCAACATTGAATGCAGCACTTGAAACAGCTTAAGTTTAAATATTACTGACAGTTTTGTTGGTGGTATAAAAAGGCCGATGCGAAAGCATCGGCTTTTTTTATGGATGATGACTTAGATGATCCCCATAAAAAAAGCCCACTATCGTGGGCTTTAAAACATCTAAATTCTAACGACCATTGCGGCTACGACCACGCGGTGCTTTGGTGTTTGGACGCGTCGTACCATTGGTTTTGCGACGTGGCTTTTCGCTTTCATCCATTTGCCAGATACGCTTGGTGCCTGATTTTTTCTTGTCGCCGTCTTTTTTATCAGCTTCTTTTTTCTTCTGGTGCATTGGCTTGCCACCTGTACCACCTGGTTTTTTCACATAAGAACGAGAGCGATACGGTTTATCTTCAGGCAAGTCTTTAAAATCAGGATAAAGTAACGGTTCAATTTCAGTTTGCTCACCGGGTTGTAAGCCCAGACGAATCAGATCGATTGCACCGATTCTGGTCCGGATCAAACGTAGCGTCGGGAAACCCACCGCAGCAGTCATACGACGCACCTGACGGTTACGGCCTTCACAAATTTGCAGTTCAATCCAGCTGGTCGGAATATTGGCACGGTAACGCACAGGAGGATCACGATCCCATAACCATTCTGGTTGATCTACTTTCAGTGCCTTGGCAGGTAACGTCATACCATCAGCCAGTTCTACACCTTTACGAAGTTGTTCCAACGCTTCTTCAGTCACATCACCATCGACTTGCGCAAGATAGGTTTTAAATTTCTTATTGGCCGGATTGGTAATGTATTGATTCAGACCACCGTGATCGGTCAGAAACATCAGTCCTTCTGAATCAAGGTCAAGTCGGCCCGCAAGACGTAAATCAGGATCATGGATAAAGTGGGAGAGGGTGAGATGAGCGGAGTCCTCTCGAAACTGTGACAAAACGTCATAAGGTTTATTTAATACGACTATTTTCATATCTGTATACTGCTTTGGCTATGGGCGGCATCATAACAATAAAGGTTTTTATTTAATGGGAAAATGTTGTTATTTCCCGTATAAATCTCAAAAAAACCTGTTTTGAACTAAACTGTTTCATGTAATAAAAAACGAAAGCTTGCCACAGAAGGCATCGACATAATCGCTAAATACATGAGGGAGAACCTGCAAAATGGGTTATCAGAAGATCGTGGTTCCTGCAGACGGAGACAAAATCACAGTAAATGCAGACCTGTCACTGAATGTTCCAAATCGTCCGATCATTCCTTTTATTGAAGGTGATGGTATTGGTGTGGATATTACACCAGCAATGAAAGCAGTAGTAGATGCCGCCGTGCTAAAAGCTTATGGTGGCAAACGTTCGATCGAATGGATGGAAGTCTACTGCGGTGAGAAAGCAGACAAAATTTATGGCAGCTACATGCCAGAAGAAACTTTTGATGCTTTACGCGAGTTTATTATATCAATAAAAGGCCCGTTAACCACACCTGTAGGCGGTGGAATTCGTTCTTTAAATGTCGCATTACGTCAGGAACTGGATTTATATGTCTGTGTACGGCCTGTTCGCTGGTTTGAAGGTGTCCCTTCGCCAGTCAAGCATCCCGAACTGACCGATATGGTGATTTTTCGTGAAAACTCGGAGGATATCTATGCAGGCATTGAATGGCCAGCAGATTCTCCAGAAGCGAAAAAAGTAATTAAATTCCTGCAAGAAGAAATGGGTGTTACTAAAATCCGTTTTCCTAAGGAATGTGGTATCGGGATCAAACCTGTATCGAAAGAAGGTTCACAGCGTCTGGTGCGTAAAGCGATACAGTTCGCGATTGATAATGATAAACCGTCTGTGACCTTGGTCCACAAAGGCAATATCATGAAATACACCGAAGGTGCGTTTAAAGAGTGGGGCTATGAACTGGCGATAGAACGTTTTGGTGGACAACTGCTGGATGGGGGGCCTTGGGTAAAAATCAAGAATCCCAAAAATGGTAAAGACATAATTATTAAAGATGTAATTGCCGATGCTTTCTTACAGCAAATTTTAATGCGTCCGGCAGATTACTCGGTGATTGCGACCCTAAACTTGAATGGTGACTATATTTCTGATGCACTTGCCGCTGAAGTCGGTGGTATTGGCATTGCACCGGGTGCCAATATTGGCGGTGCGATTGCCATGTATGAGGCGACGCATGGTACAGCACCTAAATATGCAGGACAGGATAAAGTCAATCCGGGTTCGATTATTCTGTCTGCGGAAATGATGCTGCGGGATATGGGCTGGACAGAGGCTGCGGATTTAATTATTACTGGTATTTCAGGCGCGATTTCTGCTAAAACCGTGACCTATGATTTTGAACGTTTGATGTCAAATGCAACCTTGCTGCGTTGTTCGGAATTTGCACAAGCCATTATCGAACATATGCAAGATTGATGATTTTTTTCATTAAAAGGGCGGATTTTTTCTGCTCTTTTTTATTTAGGGAGTAAATAAGGTTGTCATGAAAAAAGCATGTACAAAACTAAAGACATGGCATATTTTGGACAATTCTAAAATAAAAAATTGAACATCATGGCTGAAAGAAAATATGGTGAAGCTGCACCCAAAACAACAGACAGCATTGCCAGTTTAGATTGGTATGAGCAAGTGCTCAGTAACCAGAAATATGAGCGTACTTTATTTGTCGATTTAGATATGTCTGAGGCGCACAGTACAGGTGCAGTGTTTAATGAGTGTACTTTTCGCCGGGCCCGATTCAATGGTTCAGTCCATCAAAGTAGCGCTTTTATCAATTGTACCTTTAGCTTCTGTAATTTCTTTGACAGTCAATTTACTGACTGTAAGTTTGTGGGGAGCATGTTCAGTGATTGCCAGTTTCATCATATGCGGGTGGAAGACAGTGACTGGGCTTTTGTTGGATTGCCTGGCGCAGATTTAGAGAAAGCTTCATTTTTAAGAACCCGGTTAAGAGAGGCCGATTTGACAGGGGCGCGTTGTCGTGGGAGTTCACTTCGGGAATGTGATCTCTCTGGTGCATGGCTGCACAGTGCAAATTTGAGCGAGTGTGATTTAAGAGGCAGTGATCTGAGTGCATTAGATCCGAAAGAGACTCAAATTAAAGAGGCCATTATTAACCTTGATCAAACTTTAATGATTGCAGAAAATTTAGGTTTTGATGTCCGAATTGACTGAGGATTGTTGAATGATTTTTGCTCAAAATGAGTGGTTTTGAGCCACTCATTTTTTGGGAAATTGAATAAAATTGCTGTTCTCTGAGAGATAAAGCCGAAAAAAGGATGAATCGCTTACCAATCATGCTGTCTACTCTCGAGACTGCAAGGGATCATGTATAAGTCGTTATAAACAAGGGGGATCAGTCTGCTTTGACTTTACAGAACAGATCAATTTCAGGATTACAATTCCAGATATATTCAGCTTCTTCGGCACAAAGTTGCGCGATTTTTTCACCTTGCGTATCACGAATAAAAGCGAGGGTCATATCCATACCCGCACTTACACCAGAAGAGGTATAGAATTTTCCATCAATCACCCAGCGTGCCTGAGCTTGCCAGCGGACTTTGTCATTGAGTTTTTGTACAAATTCGAATGCCATTTTATTGGAGGTCGCTTGGATACCATCCAGCACGCCTGTAGCAGCCAGCAAAGAGCTCCCTGTGCAAATGGTGAGTACATGTCCGCTGTGCAGCGCAAGCATTTTTAATTGATCGAGAAGTGGCTGATTGTTGATTAAATCAAAAGTGACAATACCCCCTGGAACCAACAAAATACTGTGTTGATTGACGGTCATGTCTTTAAATGGCTGTGTTTGCAGTATGACACCATGTTTGTTGGAGATCAGACCCCCATTCAGGCTATAAAACTGCACTTGGTAATGTTGTTGCAGTAAACCGAATAATTCGACAGGACCCATAATATCGAGGGTTTCAAAGTCTTCAAATACAACAGCATTTACAGGGATACGCATTTGTTTTCTCGCTTATTTCATCTGCGTAATACCATAAAGAGCTGCGAATTTTTATTTGTGAATATTGTGTATGGCTTATTTTGAATTATGCTAAATCATTGGACTTTTTACCTGATCTGTTAGCAAGCACAACTAAGTTTTGGTTTGTTTTTTAATCATTTAGCAGTGCATTACGATAAAATAAAGGGTGTATCGTAAATTTAGGAAAATCTGTATCTATCATTTATCAGGCAGATGTTCAAAATAATGGAAAAATAGAGCGAGCGTTATGCCATGAAGATGTATCAAGTGGATGCTTTTACCCAGGAATTATTTAAAGGAAATCCAGCAGCAGTCATCGTGCTTGATGAGTGGTTAGATCAGCAGTTGATGCAGAATATTGCAATGGAAAATAATCTTTCCGAAACTGCTTTTGTAAAGACAATTGATGAGCGTAATTACGAGATTCGCTGGTTTTCTCCCTTGGACGAAGTGGCATTTTGTGGTCATGCCACGTTGGCCAGTGCTTTTGTACTGTTTAAGGATTTTACGCAAGCCACAACAATTCAGTTTCATGTCCGTGATCTGGGGATTTTTATCGTGAGTCAGGATGCGGATGGTAAAATCAAAATGAACTTCCCGATTCGTAGAGCAGAGCAAGTGTCTGACTACCCGTCAGAGTTGCGTGAAGGGCTTACCAAACCGTTTAAAGCGGTGTATCGCAATCCTCAAGCTTATATTATTGAATATGAAACGGTACAGGATGTATTGGATGAGCAACCTGATCTGGAAGTATTAAAACGCTTGGGTAAAATCCGGACAGCGATTACCGCTTCACAGCCTGACGTGGCAATTACCGCTCGAGGCGAAGGCAAGTTTGATTGTGTTTCTCGTTACTTTGCCCCTGCGATCGGCATTGATGAAGATCCTGTCACAGGTTCGATTCATACCGCGATTGTGCCGCTGTGGGCCGAGAAGCTTAATCAGACACAACTGGTGGCGTTTCAGGCGTCAGCACGCGGTGGCGTTTTAGACTGTGTGATTGAACCTGATGAGCGTATCGAAATTTCCGGTTATGCAAAATTGTATATGCAAGCTGAACTGGCAATCTGATTTTTAGCTTAAATTGTGCAAAAACAACGATAAAAGCTGTTTAAATAAACAGCTTTTTTCAAAACGTAACTATTAAAAATGCGAATCATTCTCTACCATAGCTTGTCTGTATGATTTAAATCACCATAAATACTTGGATAAATTATGTTAATGCGCTTTAAGCAGCTTACTCTCTCGCTTTGTTTGATTGGGTTGAGTGCGACGTCTTGGTCTCAGACAGTGCTCGTAAAAAGTGAAAAAAATATTGAAGAATATAAATTAGATAATGGTTTCAGAGTTATTCTTGCGCCAAACGATAAAGAAAATAAAGTCTATGTCAATACGGTTTACCTGACGGGTTCACTGAATGATCCAAAAGGTAAGGGTGGCCTGGCACATCTATTAGAACACCTGGCTTTTAAAGGCACTCAAAATGTGAAAGGTGAAGAATTCCAGCGCCGTCTGGATCAATATACCTTGATGACCAATGCCAGCACCGATTATTACGCGACCAAATACTTAAATATCGTTCGTCCTGAAAAAAATGCATTAAATGAAATCCTGTATCTCGAATCCGAGCGTATGGATAAATTGGTGTTGCAGGAAAAATTTGTACCCTCTGAAATTGAAATCGTAAAACGTGAACGCGAAATCCGTATGGATCAGCCCTTTGCAGTTTTAATGGATCAGGTATGGAAAGCTGCGTATGGCAATCAATATTTAGGGCGTTTGCCGATTGGTGACTTACCTGAGCTCAAGTCGATTCAGCTCAATGAATTGAATCAGTTCTACAGAACCTGGTATGCACCGAATAATGCGGTCATGGTCATTTCGGGTAAATTTGATAAAACCGAAGTACTGAAGAAGATTGATCAGTATTTCAGTCCAATCCCTGCACGCGCGGTACCTGCTCAGGTGAAAGTGCCTGTGCTCGACGCCAGCAAGATTGAACAACGCCAATTTACTGTGAAAAAGGGTAGTGATCTGGCCAAATTCCATATTTATATGAATGGAAAAAATACTGAATTACAACCGATCTTGGCACTTGCACCTTCTCTCTATACCATGCAGCCGAGCGGGCCTTTATATAAAAATATGGTTGAGACCGGGATCAGTACCGCAGTTCAATCTGCGACCTGGTTAGATCAGGACTTTAATGTGGTGTTTATGGGGGCTGTTTACGCACCAAGCCATGATGCGAAAAAAGTCGATGATGCCTTGAAAACTGGCGTGGAAAATAGTCAGCCATTCACCGAAGCCGAGTTACAGCGGATCAAGAATATTACCCAGAATACCGCGGATAGCATTGCCAATGATGCAGTGGCACTGGGTTCACGTCTCAGTGATTATGCGGTCTCTTCTCAGGGACAATGGGACCAGTACTTCAAAGACTTAAAAATCGTTCAGGCCTTAAAGTTAAAAGATACAAATGAAACACTGAAAGCGTTTTTAACCTCTTCACATCGTATTTCAGGGGATATTTTGCCAACTCCTGAGGACCAGAAGAAAGCGATGACTTTAAAGGCGGAAGAGAAACCAAAAACCTTGGATCAAAGTGATGAGCAGCCTGAGCCGTTAAAAGATCCGAATGTTTACAAGCAGGAAGTGACCCAGTTTATGGCACAGTCTGCCCAGCAATTGCAGAAAAATGAGCAGAAGATCCAGCGTGGTGAGTTGAAGAATGGCATTCGCTATGCTTTATTCCCGACTGCAACCCGTGACGATAAAACCTATGCCACCATTAGCCTGGATTTTGGTGATGAAAAAGCATTATTTGGTAAAGGTGTCACACTGGATTTAACCAGTTATCTGATGTTGCGTGGTTCAGAAAAGCATACTTTGCAAGAAATTACCGATAAAGCGATTGCAGCTAGCGGTGGTGCATCTGTAAGCTCGAATGGCAATGGTTTTACCATTGTAGTGCAGGCGAAAAAAGACAAATTTGAAGACTTCTTCAATTTTATTGTGGATGTGCTGAAGCAGCCAAAATTCTCACAAACAGAGTTTGATCTTGCCAAAAATCAAAGTTTATCGGTACTGGATCGTCCTTATACCGAACCTGCGGTTGTGGCTTCGATGACCTTGTCTAAAATTCTGGAAATCTATCAACCTGGCGATTTGCGTTATCATTTTGAGCCTGATTTTGCGAAAAAACAGATCAGTGAGGTGACTCAACCGCAAGTGAAACAATTCTATGATCAATTCTTTGTGACCGATCATGCACAGATTGCGGTGACGGGAGATTTTGATGCCAAGAAAATGCAAAAGACCTTACAAAAGGCATTTGGTTCTTGGAAAGCAAAACAGCCGTATACCAAAGTGACAGGCCAATATACGGTGTATAAAGCGCAGAAAGTGCATGCTTTATCGGAACAGCGTGAATTCGGTAGCTACCAGAGCGTGTTAGCGTTGCCAGTCGGTTCATATCATCCAGATGCACCCGCGTTAATTATCTTGAGCCATATTTTGGGGAACTCGCAGCTTTCATCGCGTCTGGCGCAAGAGTTACGTGAGAAAAATGCCTTGGTCTATGGTTTTGGCAGTGGTTTAGATCTGGATCCAGATATCAATGATGGTACTTTAAGTATTACCGCGAACTATACCTCTGGACGTTCGGCGCAAGTATCACAATCGGTGCATAAAGTCTTGAATGAGCTGTTAAGCAAAGGCGTGACAGAGCAGGAAGTTGAAGCAGCCAAAGCAGACATCATGAAAAAACGTGTCACGGCTTTGGAAGATGAGCGTAACATTCATGGCATGTTGACCGGTCAGTTAGAGCGCAACAAGACCTTGCTGGATCGTGCTGAACGTGATCAGGAACTTGCTAAATTAAGCAAAGATGATGTGAATGCGGCCATCAAAAAATATATCAAGCTGGATCAGTTCGTCGAAGTAATGGCGGATCAGTATGGTCAGCCTCAAAACTTGAAATAAGCAATCAAAAAGAAAGCCACCGGTCAGGTGGCTTTCTTTTTTGCATTAAAGCTTAATGATCATGTTTGTGGGCATGAAAATCTTCATTTTTGCGGAAACGTAAGTAGTTTTCGAACTGTTCACAATATTCGTCAAAATTATCTTCCAGCATCATCTGGAACTGTTGCAGCAGATAAGACATCACTTGTTCTTTCGCTTCACGCATTTCTTCGCCATCTTTAAAGTTATTGGCTGCGACCCAGGTGTTGAAACGGGCAGTAGCGAATAACATGGCTGCGCTGACCTGACCACGTAGTTCTTCTGGTTTGGCTTGTTGGCCCTTTGGCGGACGGCAAAAATCATTAGCGAGTTTGATAAATTCATCGGCGCGCTCAAAAAATACGGCATTTAAAGCTTCTTCTTCCGTCACATCGGTAGCGTTAATTTTTTGAGACATGAGATTTTCCAGCGACAAGTTAAGACACATTATTATAGACAAAGCCTTGTCGAAACTAAACCTTTGCCTTAACCTAAAAATAGCCTAAGCAATTAGAATAATCATTATGCAAGATGCAATCGCGATTCAAAGCTTAAAAACGGATATTGCCTTACTGCGCCAGCATATCTATCCACCTCAATTTTTAGAACATGTTGAAGGCCTGCCGATTTATTATGGTTTAAAGGATGAGGTCGATGAATATTATCGACAATGGCAGCCTTTGATCGAGAGGGCGCAGCAGTTATGCCAGCCTTTTATGGAAGATGAGGTGCTGGATGCCATTCATTTACCCAGCCACTTAAACCTGCCGCTGTTTTTCTTTCATGTGGATCGGATCAGGATTAATAAAACCCGCGCCAAAGAATCGAAAACTTTTCGCGGTGTTGCGGCCTTATTGGAAAAATGTGGACAGTTTGAGACCGATCAGATTTTTGCCATGCAAGAATGGTTAGGGAGTGATGACACTGCTGCTTTGGTGGCGCATCGTGAGTTTATTGATTTACGCACTTATGTGTTTCAGCATGGGCAGAGTGACTATACCCGTACCCGTTTTTATATGAATGGGGTGATTCTCAGTGTTGAACCGCATTTTAAATTAGTCGATGCTCGGGATAAGCCACGTAAACAGCGGAATGATAGTTATAGTGATCCGATTGCAGATAATGGAACGTGGAAGATTTTTGGGAAGTATAGGTAAGTTATTTAAATGGAAAAATATTTTAACCTAAGTTCGGTTTAAATATCTTTCGAATGTACTGAAAAATAATCTTAGCACAGTCTTACCAAGTGTTTACCTAATTTTAGGATTAGCTACTACGACTTAGGCTTAGACAAAGCATTGTATTGTTTATCTTGGTTAATGTTGCTGATGATTTTGTGTTTCATTTACTAGCGTGGTTGGCGGCATGGATGCCGCCTCATTAGACTGCGGTAGCAGGGATGTACCGTCAGTCTAATAAAAGATTTTTGTTACTTTTGATCTTTCAAAAGTAAGTTATTACCTATACAAAAAAGTATCTGAATATTCATGGCCTTTGAAGCAGTCCATGGAGTTTCCTTTGTGGAACGATCGGCTTATGCAGCTATTGCTTCTCATCCCAAAAAGCGTCTTGAATAGATAAAGCTTGAAGCTTTTTATCCGCTTTCTTTGCAACATGCGGTTGTTGAGCCTTAACCCAGCCTAAAGCAAATAAAAACTGAGGATGCTCGGTAGCTTGTTGCTCAAAGATATGTTCAGCTACAAACAGGTCATTATAGAAGCCTAAATATTCCTGAATCGGTTGTAGCTTACTCAAAAATTGCTGAACCTGTTTTTCCGGGTAAATTCCTGCAATAAAGTCGATGCAATAACGCAATTGTTTAACGCGCTTACGGGTACGGTGTTGTTGTTCCACTGCTAAGCTTGAAAATTGAGCTGCATCTTTCAGTATCTTTTGGTACAGCTTAGTTAGGCTTTTGGCAGCTTGTTTAGAGAGTTTGGATTTTGATTGATGCTCACTATAGCTAAAGCTAAATAAGGATAAAAACAGTTGGGTTGTTTTGCTGTCACTTAATAATTCAGCGATATTTGTATTGACATTTTCAGGGAAGGGAAAATCAAAATCGCAGATTTCTTTGACTAAGGGAATGACTGAATCTTGAATGGCATCATTATCGCGTGATTGTCCTAAAGCTCTAAAGATCTCTGCCAATTGACTTTCCCAAGTCGGATCAATCTGTGCCGACCAGTTAGAAAAATGTTTTAAAGCCGAGCGCAGGCGACGTAAGCCGACACGGGCTTGGTGAATATGATCTGCTTCGGCGACGTCATCCGCAATCGCTGCTGCATTGGGCAGAATATGATTGAGGGTATTTTCGATAATCTGTTTGATGGCTTGTTCCGCGCTAACATCTTTATCTAGGTTCAGTGTTTTTGCTTTGGTGGCAGCAGAGACGACTTTGCCTTGGGCCAGTAAATTTCCACGTTCAGCTTTACTACGCACATCCAGCCAGAGCTGGTATTGATCTACCCAGGTTTTGGCAAACTGAATCAGCTCTTGAGCTGAACCTTGTTTTAATTCAAATTCGACTTCACAAATTTGGGCATGATCAGTTGGGGTACGGATTTCACCATCATCCAGACAGACTTCAATGTGGGAACCTTCAAACTCGAATACATGAAAAGTACGCTGTACATTGGTCTGGAACTGTAACTGTAGCTCGGCTGACGCTTCGCCTAAAATCTCACGCAGTACGGTTTGAACGGTTTGATTATGTTTATAGAGGGACAGATCAAGCTCAGGTTCTTGAGCACATTTGCCTAAATAAATATCTTCTTCAATACGTTGTAAATGATTCTTACTGGCGGCTTTAAAGGTTTGTACCCAATGTTCGCCTTCTTGACGTAGACGGATTGCCACATAATTTTTAGCAAGCAAACGCTCGGCGGTATCATAGTATTTTGCTTGTAACTGAATTTTTTGTGCTTTTTGTTTGCTTAAGGCCTGTAAAACACTCTTTTTCTTAGATTCAGGAAGTTGAAATTTTAGCTCTATTTCCATGATGTTAGGACTCCTGACCAGCGAGAATGATAAATATATAAATGAGTATAAACGGTTGATCTGAAAAATTATTGTAAAGTTGTTTTAAGGATTGAAAGCAGGGGACATAATGACTTTATTTTGTACAAAAAATGCATTAACGTGTGTAGAGTCTTGCAGGATTAGGATGATCTAGAAATGAATGCACCAGCCAATATCAGCCAGCCAGTGGAATTTTCATTACCGATTAAAAACTATAATGAATTTTATCGCTTTTACTTAACTGAACATCGCAATATTGCCAGCCGCCGGTTGCATGCAGCAGGTAGCTCGATTGGTTTGTATTTTTTTAGCAAAGCCATTCGTAAACGTCAGGCCAAATATGCGGTATATGGTTTGGTTTCGGGTTATGCCTGTGCCTGGGTCGGGCATTTCTTTTTTGAACATAATAAGCCTGCCAGCTTTAAGCAACCACTGTATAGCTTTATTTCGGATTGGCGGATGCTGTCGGATATTGCACGTGGCCGTTTGAGTCTGATTGATCGTAAGTTTGATAAAATTGAGTTTTGAAATCGATTGGGTGTTTGAAAAGCTGCTTTGGCGGCTTTTTTTATTGTTGATAGGGCTAAATTAAATAAAAGCATGCTAATCAAATAGTCCAATACATCTGATTTAGAATGGATTTTATATAAATGATTTGTTAGTTTAAGCCGCTTAAATAACAAATGGTTTATATGATGAAAAATTTTTTATTTTTAGGGGCTTTATTTGCTTTAACTGGGTGTACCTCGATTCAAGTGAATAATACAACAGGTTTTAATCCAGAATCTATCCGTCAGGTTTGTGTGATTAATAATCCTAAAGTCATAATTAAAGACTTTAATCAGATTGTAGAGCGAAGTTTTGCGAGATATAACATTCAAGCAAGAACCTACAATGACACGGACAACCTGAGTCTTTGTCAAACGACACTACATTATACGGCATTAAGATCATGGGATTTCGCACCTTATATGGTCTCTGCACAATTTAATTTATTGCAGAATGGAAGACAGGTTTCTGAGGCTTCATTTAAGCTGAAAGGAAATGGTGGTCTTGCTCTAAATAAATGGCGCAGTACTGAAACGAAAATTAATGAACTGGTCGATCAACTTCTAAATAAATCGCCAAAGAAATAGGCAGCATATAAAAATTACATGGTAATCGGTAACTTAGCTACGAATCATGGCTACAGTTGTCGATATTAATTAAGTTTAAAAGCCTCCGTTGGGGGCTTCTATTATTGAGTTAATCATTAAAATATTTAGGTTTAATCTATAGCTTTTCGAATCGTGTAAAACTTAGTTGTGTATAGTTTTCTATGAGCATCAGGAGGCAATTTTATTTATTTGCCTTGATATATTGGGTAAAGAGAGCATTTCATGAGAACTTATACACTCCCTCTCTTTAAATTTTAGATAAGAAAATATACCCTGAAGCTAATGTAATTATAGTGAATAGTGAAACGTTCATGCGCGGTCTTTACCTCATTACCAACGATGATCCCATCCAGCTCTTACTTGAAAAACTAGATGTCGCATTAGCCACCGGGAAGGTTGCGATTTTGCAATATCGCCGTAAAAAGGTGGCAAAGGCAGAGCAGTCAAGCGAGGTCGAGCAGATCAAAGCGCTGTGTGAAAAGCATCAAGTGCCATTCGTCATTAATGATGATCTGGCACTGGCAGAACAATTTGGTTTGGGTGTCCATCTTGGGCAGTCCGATGGGGAAATAAGCGATGCTGCTGCCCGTTTACCGCAAGGTGTGATTATTGGTCGTACTTGTCTAAATTCATTAGAGTTGGCGGAGAAGGCAATTGCGGATGGTGCAACTTATGTGGCGTTTGGTGCGGTTTATGCAACCTCAACCAAACCTGAAGCGGGTAATGTCGGTATCGAAGTAATCAAACAGGCGAAACAAAAGTTTGCTGTACCGATTTGTGCAATTGGTGGCCTGACTGTGGAAAATTCTCAAGTGGTGATTGAGGCTGGGGCGAGCCTTTGTGCAGTAATTAGTGATATATTAGGACGATCAACAGCCGAAATTCCTGCTCGTGTCACTGCATGGGCAACGTTATTTGACTAATTATAGGCATCCGCTGTGCGGAGCTTTCATTGTTTCTCGGAACGACAGCGTTCCTCGTCCTTGATTCCAGGTTGAGCCTTTTATGAGTTTATCTCCAAAGCAAGAACAGCTATTTAAACAAGCAAATAAACATATTCCAGGTGGGGTTAACTCACCTGTACGTGCATTTAACGGTGTGGGCGGTACGCCAGTCTTTATCGAAAAGGCAAAAGGGGCGTATTTGTGGGATGTTGATGGCAAACGCTACGTAGACTATGTCGGTTCATGGGGCCCAATGATCCTAGGCCATGCGCATCCGGATATCATTCAGGCGGTACAAACTGCGGCAGAAGATGGTTTAAGTTTTGGTGCGCCAACTGTGCACGAAACAACGCTGGCAGACACGATTTGCGACATCATGCCTTCAATCGAGTTGGTGCGTATGACCAGTTCCGGTACAGAAGCGACCATGACCGCTATTCGTCTGGCACGTGGTTATACCGGCCGCGACAAGATTGTAAAATTTGAAGGCTGCTACCACGGCCATTCAGACTCATTATTGGTGAAAGCAGGTTCAGGCTTATTGACGCTTGGTGAAGGTGAGCCAACATCAAAAGGGGTACCTGCTGATTTTGCCAAACATACCTTAACGCTGCCATACAACAATATCGAAGCCTTAAAAGAATGCTTTAGCAAATTTGGTCATGAGATTGCGGGTGTGATCATTGAGCCGGTTGCAGGTAATATGAATCTGGTAACGCCAATCGACGGTTTCTTGCAGGCGATCCGTGATGTCTGTGATGAATACAAATCAGTGTTTATTATTGATGAAGTGATGACTGGTTTCCGTGTCGCTTTAGGTGGCGCACAATCGGTGTATAAGGTTAAACCTGACTTGACCACGTTGGGTAAAATCATTGGTGCTGGCTTACCGGTTGGTGCTTTTGGCGGTAAACGTGAAATCATGGAATGTATCGCACCTTTGGGTGGTGTTTATCAGGCCGGTACATTGTCAGGCAATCCATTGGCCATGCGTGCCGGTATCGCGATGTTCAAGCATTTACGTGAACCGGGGTTCTACGACAAGCTGGCTGCACAGCTCGCCAAATTACTTGCCGGTTTACAGACTGCGGCAGACGAAGCAGGCATTCCATTTAAGACCCAGCAAGTGGGGGGCATGTTCGGTTTGTATTTTACAGATCAGGATGACATTACCAGCTTTGATTCAATGTTGGCCTGTGATGTGGAAGCATTCAAGAAATTCTTCCATGGCATGTTAAAGCGTGGCGTCTATCTTGCACCATCTGCATTTGAAGCAGGCTTTATTTCGTCAATGCATTCAGATCAGGATATTGCAGATACCATTCAGGCAGCCAAAGAAACTTTTGCTGAAATGAAGTAATGCGGTGATGTCTAAAAAAGCCCGAGTTTTTCGGGCTTTTTTAATGGATATATCTTTCATCTAAAATGAATAAAAAGCTTAATACATTAAAACAATATGGGTTGATCTTAACGCAACCGTACTGATTTGCGACCTGTTTATAGGATAAACCTTTGCGATCAACAAAAAAGATAAATAATCTTTATTGTACCGTCAGTCAAAATAATGCTTGAATAATAAACTATATTTGCGTTGGTCTGCGACTGCTGCAAAGCATTCAGGTTCTGGTTGGCGCAGGTGATAGAGAGCGCTTCTATATTTTTTAAAAAATAAGCTTTTGATAACAGACTCATGGGAATGGAGTAACAATGAAAACTAAACATTATTTAACTGCGGCGGATGTGGAAATTCTGGTTAATGCAGCAGCACAATATGCGACAGCACATAATTTTAATGTCAGCATTGCTGTTGTCGATGACGGTGGCACCTTGTTAATGATGAAGCGCATGGATGGCGCATCGGTATTATCGACACAGATTTGCCAGGAAAAAGCACATTCTGCCGCGGTCAGCCGCAGAGCAACTAAGGCATCCGAAGATATGATCCGTGATGGCAAAATCGGCTTTTTAACCATCAATGCTGCGAAAGGCATGCTGGAAGGCGGTGAGCCAATCGTCTATCAAGGACAGGTTGTGGGAGCTGTGGGGGTTTCGGGGGTACAATCTTTTCAGGACGCAGAAATTGCCCAGCATGCGATTCAACAATTTCTAGAGCAACACACCTAAATCATCATTTAAATTCGAATCTGGATGAAAAATCGAGAGAAACACGAAAAAAATCAGTAAAAATACGTGTCATGCATTGTAATTCAGCGCCAAGCTTTTTATGATTGCCCGCTTGTTTTCATCCAGTCGTTGGAAGGCTACCTTGAGTGATTTTCTAAGTGAACATTTGATTCATCGTGATGAAGATTTTATGGTCATCCATAAACCAGCAGGCTTACTCACCGTCCCTGGGAAAACGCCAGATTTACAAGATTGCTTAATCAATCGTCTATTAGAACTAGAACCCAAAACCTTACTGATTCATCGTCTCGATCGTGACACTTCAGGTATTCTGGTGTTTGGCTTATCCAAATTTGGACAGAGCACGATTTCACGTCAGTTTCAGGATCGTCAAACTTCAAAAATTTATCAAGCTTTGGTTGCTGGCCATTTAGAAGGTCAGGGCACCGTCGATATACCTGTGATTTATGACCCAAGCCGCCCGCCATTACATATTGTTGATGCTACCCATCACAAACCGGCATTAACGGAATGGCAAGCGATTGAACATTTAGAAATTCAAGGACAAGCTGTAACCCGGGTGAAACTGATTCCGATTACAGGGCGTTCACATCAGCTTCGTGTGCATATGCAATATTTAGGTCATCCGATTCTAGGCGATACCTTATATGCCACACCAGAACAGCAGCAGCTTTATGCGCGTTTGTGCTTACATGCCACGCAATTAAGCTTCGCTCATCCTAAAACAGGCGCGCAACTGACCTTTGATTGTGCGGTACCGTTTTAGTCTAAAAACTTTTTTATGAAACACGATGTGATGCACGCTATTTAATGATGCTTTGTGTCAAAATACATCGTTGAAAACTACATAAAATGCCTTAACTTTTATTGGGGTCAGGGCATAAAATATGTGGGCTAACTTGAGATAAAGGTGGAAAAATTGCAGCAGTTTGCTATTGGTCAACGTTGGTTATCAGATACTGAAACTGAACTCGGTTTAGGGGTTCTGATTGATGTAGATGAACGTTCTATCAGCATTTTATTCCCTAAAAGTGATGAAACACGTGTCTATGCACGTAACAATGCGCCTTTATCTCGCATCATCTTTAACGTGAATGATGAAGTCCAAGACCAGGAAGGCATCAAGTGGACGGTTGAGTCGATTGAAGACCGTCATGGTGTACTGCGTTATGATGTGGTTCGTAGCCTAGAAAATGGCGAACAAGAGCGCAAGTCTCTGAACGAAACCCGTATCGGTGCCCAAATCCAGCTGTCAAAACCATTAGAGCGTCTGCTGGCGAGTCAGGTCGATTATAAAGAATGGTATGACCTGCGTATTGAAGCCATGTTATTGCAGGCGCAAATGCATACCAGCCCGTTACGTGGTTTTCTGGGTGCGCGTGTAGGCTTGATTCCACACCAGCTTTATATCGCACATGAAGTCGGTAAACGTTTTGCTCCGCGTGTTTTACTGGCGGATGAAGTTGGCTTGGGTAAAACCATTGAAGCAGGTTTAATCATTCACCAGCAACTGAAAACCGGCCGTTCAGAACGTATCCTGATCTTGGTGCCTGATTCACTGCAATATCAGTGGATGATTGAAATGCGTCGCCGTTTCAATTTGCAATTCTCTTTATTTGATTTGACCCGTACCGCATCAATCAAGGAACATGATCCTGACCTGAATCCGTTCCTGACTGAACAATGCATTATTGCCAGCGTCGACCTGATGGTTGACCACGATGACTTGCGTGAGCAAGCGATGGAAGCGGGTTTTGATCTATTGGTTGTCGATGAGGCACACCACTTGATGTGGAGTGAGGAAGAGGGCGGCAATGATCGTTATGACCTAGTTGAAGAGCTGGCTGAACAGACCGCAGGTGTGTTGCTTCTCACTGCAACCCCAGAGCAACTGGGGGTAGAAAGCCATTTTGCCCGTTTACGTTTGCTTGATCCGCAGCGTTTCAGCAGCCTTGACCGTTTCCTTGATGAGGAAGAGCAATACCAGCAAACTGCGAAAATTGCAGAAGTATTGATGTCAGATGAGGCTTTAACAGAAGAGCATCTTGCTGCACTGGAAGGCTTGTTGGGTCATCGCATTGATGATCAGCCTGAACAGCGTATGCGTGCGATTCATGAATTATTAGACCGCCACGGCACAGGTCGTATCCTGTTCCGTAACACCCGTGAAGCGATTCAGGGCTTCCCGGGACGTGATTGCCAGCCAGCGCCTTTACCGGCGCCAGAAGACTGGTCAATGGACGGCAAAATGCGCGAACAGATGTGGCCAGAAGAAGGTCAACTGGATGGCGCATGGATGGAAAATGATCCACGTGTGCCTTGGTTGATGGAAGTGCTGCGCAAAGATTTAAAACATAAAAAAGTGTTGTTGATTGCACGTAGCGGGCCAGTGGTTGAAGCATTGGAAAATGTTCTACGTTTACATGCTGGTATCCGTACTGCCATGTTCCATGAAGGCATGAGCCTGCTCGAACGTGACCAGGCGGCAGCCTACTTTGCAGAAGACAGTTATGGCGCACAAATCTTATTGTGTTCGGAGATTGGCTCGGAAGGGCGTAACTTCCAGTTTGCCAGTGACTTGATCTTGTTTGACTTGCCAGCCAACCCGGATGTCCTTGAGCAGCGTATTGGTCGTCTGGATCGTATTGGTCAGGAAAATCGTATCCAGATTCATGTACCTTACCTCATGGGCACGGCGCAAGAGCGTATGTTCCGCTGGTACAACGAAGCTCTGAATATTTTCAGCAATATTTCACCAACAGCGCAAACGCTACAAGAGAATTTTATTGTTGAGCTAAAAGATTGCTTACTCGCAGATCAAGGCCAGACCTTTGAAGACCTGCTTGAAGAAGTCAATGTACAGCGTCAAGCGCTGGAAGCTGAATTACAGGCAGGTCGTGACCGTTTGCTTGAGTACAATTCATGCCGTCCCGTAGTTGCGCAAGGCATTGTACAAGCGCTTGAAGATTATGATGACAATACCACTTTACCCATGTTTGTGAAGCGTTTCATGTCATCGACCAATATTGATTTTGATGAGCAAAGCAACGGTACCGTGATCATCAAGCCGACGGATCAGATGCAGGTTCAGGGTCTAACCTTGGATGAAGAAGGCATGACGGCGACGTTCTATCGTGATCAGGCACAAATCCGTGAAGATGCACAATACTTGACGCTGGAACATCCATTTATTGAAAGTGTGATGGAAATGATCCGCACCCAGTCATTTGGTAGTACCAATGTGGCTTTGTTGAAATCGAATGCATTGAAACAAGGCTCGGTATTGCTTGAAGTCTGGTTTAAGGTCGATGTAGTGGCGCCGAAAGCCTTAAACTTGCCATCAAGTTTACCGAAACAATTAATTCGCGTATTACTCAGTGAAAATGGTCAGGATCTATCTGCCAAGATTGATCCAAGTATTTTACGTCCATACCTGCATCATTTAGATGGCAATAGTTGCCGTCAGGTGGTGAAAGCGCGCCGTGAAGTGATTGAAACCCGTTATGCGCAAGCTTTAGAGATTGCCAAGGGATCATTGCCAGAATTGATGCAGCAAGCCAAAGAGCATTATAGTGCGAAGTGGCAGTATGAAATTGACCGTTTAAGTTACCTTAAGCAATTCAACCCAAGTATTCGTGAAGATGAAATCGAGCGTTTACAGAAATTCCAGAAAGAAGGCTTGGGCCTGTTAGATGGTCTTTCTGTAACCCCGGAAGCGATTCAGGTGCTGGTGGTGGTGAAGCCATAATTGAAATAGAAATAAAAAAAAGAGGACCGAGGGTCCTCTTTTTAATGAGCTGCTTTTGACTATTTTTGATCGATATTGGCTTCCAGGAACCATAAATATTGATCCAGATCTTCTAAGGCAGCATGCAGAATATCTTCAGAAATCGGATCCTGAATTTCATCAATGGTGTCACGTAGATGGTTGGCAACCACGCCATAACGATCTGCCAGTTCTTTTAAGTGGTCCTGCACTGCATGGATAGCGACTGGATAAGGCTTCAGGTGTGAACTTTCGCCCACAGATTGTGTGGTTCCCAACGCTGTTCCACCAATCTGTACTGCACGCTCAGCTACATTGTCCAAATGCGTGATCAGCGAGGTACGGAACATATCTAACATTTCATGCACTGCAATGAAGTTGCTACCCCGCATGTTCCAATGTGCCTGTTTCGTCAGTAACGAAAGATCGATCAGGTTGGCAAGAATCTGATTTAAAATTTTTACGGTCGATTCTTTGATCGCATCATCTAAATTATTACGTGTATATACTTTTAAAGCTTTAGCTGCTGAAGAACTCATAGTTACCTCATTCAATTATAATGTGATGAAATATAGTGAATAAAAAACCGCCTAATTCTTCTCTAGCTTACGCCGTGAATCAGGCATTGAGTGTTTTCGTTTTCTAATCTTTTGTAAGTTTACTTATCATCAATTTTATTTTTATAACAACAGGTTTTGATTCAGATTGAATGATGATTCAATCTGTTACGTTGCGTGTTGACGTGTAAAAAATAGCTTAAATCAGTCCAGCGTCTTTGCATTCCAGTTTGATATAGGCGTAAAAAATAGGCGCAACAATCAGCCCACTCAATCCAAAAATCGCTTCAAAAATCAGCATGGCCAAGAGTACTTCCCAGGCACTGGCATTGATTTTGGTACCAATAATTTTGGCATTAATAAAATATTCAAGCTTGTGAATAATCACTAGATAGGCCAGGGCAATCGCTGCCACAGACAGGGAAATGGTTAAGCCTGCCATGATGATCAGGGTATTGGAAATCAGGTTACCAATGATCGGTAGTAGGCCAAAAATAAAGGTCAGAATGGTCAGGGTTTTGGCAAAAGGTAAGTGGATATTAAATATCGGCAGCACAATAAACACAAAGATCATGAATAACACGGTATTAATCAGTGAAATCTTGACCTGAGCAAAAACAACATTTTTAAAAGAAACGGAAAGCTTCTGGATGCGATGCAGAATGGCTGCCTTAAACGCGGGTTGTGGGGCATGCTGTTTAAAATTCTGGATGGATACCAGAATACCCACAATCAGACCGATCACCATGGTGGCCAGATTGTGCAGAATATCGGTGCCTGTATTTTTGACAATCGAGATATTGTTCTTGATAAAGGATAAAATCTGATTCTTGATGTCAGCCACACTATGTGGCAGATAGCCTGGCAAATAATGGCTCATCTCAGCCTGAAACTTGATCAATGTCTGGTCGATTTTGATATTGAAGGAATTGAGTCCTGTGCCTTTAAGGTCATAAATCACAAAACTGATCAAGCTGGTGATAAAGAAACCGATCAGCACGGTTGCCAATATCCCCAGAATAATACTGATAAAGATACGCGCACGTTGACCATCAATATGCTTTTCAACAATTGAACTCAAACTGTTAATAATTTCAAAAACCAGAAATCCGGCAAAGAAACTCGGCAGTAAATGCAGGGGAATGACCATCATTAAAAATAAAGACATCAGGATAAAACTGGCGATGATGCTTTGACGGTCATTCAGTAGATTCATGATCTATAGGCCTGATTTAAGTTGTTATGCTAAAACACAAAATATAATTTTGCTGATCTCTATCCTATTGCGATGCAAAGAATTAATCAATTTCCGTTGCATTAATATGACGAGCGCCTTCTAAAATCATACGGATCATCACCATGGTCTGTTCTGCAACTTCGGTACGTTGCTCCACAGGTAGATCAATGACTTTCGCCCCCATGTTGAACACCAGCTGGGTAATAGCCTTGGCAGCTAGATCTGCATGACTGATTTTACTGTTATTCAGGCGTTCCAAACGGATCAGGTCTTCTTGCAACTCTTGCTGGAAGAAATTGAGCTGGCGATCAACCGCAGCTTTATATGAGGTCGAACCTGTATAACCTTCACGTAATAATAAACTTAGATTGCCTTCATCGGTATTCAGTTGCTGAATAAAGACTTCAACCGAACTACGGATAATGCTTTGCTGCTTTGAGGCCTGTAAACGTGCTTCACGGATAATGCGGCGAAGGACCAGACCGGATTGATCAATCAGGGCAATGGCCAGTTCATCAATATCCTTGAAATGACGATAAAAGCTGTTTGGTGCAATGCCAGCTTCACGTGCAATTTCACGCAAACTGAGCGATGCAATACTTTTTTGCGGACCGATCAGATTGAGCGTGGCCTGAAACAACTCTTCTTTGGTAATCGTTGCTTTCCTACCCACCGAACGTACAGGAGATTTCATGGGAATGACATCTTGTTCGTTTACGGTGTCATGGCCGAGCGGTAAAAAAGAAGAATGAACCATTATTTTCAATATATAAGTAAGCTACTCGGGATTATAGCGATAGTCGGTGTACTTGTGAAATGTAAATTCTTATACGAGTGTATATACAAATATATATACATATGTATAATAATTAGCAAATCACCAGAGTAAAACTGCTCATGCAAGCAATTGAAAAGAGAAATTCTCTATTTAATTCGTTGGCTCAAAGTGTAATGAACAGCCATGATGCCAATTTTTGGTTACAGAAAATCAATCCATTGTGGTCAATCAATCAGCCACTTGCCAAAATCGTAAAAAAACAAAATGTGGCAAAAGACACGGTCAGTCTGATTTTGAAATGCAATCGTCATGTCGTACGTGGTGTGGCAGGGCAGCATCATCCGGTAACCGTTGAGATTGCAGGACGTCATTACGAGCGGACCTATAGTTTGATGCAGGTCGATGCCGACCACCTGTGTTTAACGGTTAAAAAGGTTGATCAAGGTCGGGTCAGTTCCTGGCTGGTTGAGCACTGCCAAACCGGTGATGTACTGCGTTTGGGGCAACCTTATGGTGAAATGCAACAGCACATCGAGACTCCTCACCTGTTATTGCTGGCGGCAGGTAGTGGCATCACCCCGATGCTGAGTCTGATTGAAGCCTTGTGCCAGTCTAAACAGTTAAATCACCATACGGTTCAATTGATGTATTGGGTCAAGACGCAGGCTGATGCAGCTTATGTTGAATACCTGAAGGAAGTATCAGAAAACTTCTCTAATTTTAGTTATCAGATTTTTTATACCCAAGAGCAGGATTCGCGTTTAAATCAAAGCCATGTGGATCAGCTCACTGTTTTAAGCAACACCACAGTTTATGCATGTGGGCCATCGGGTTTTGCAGCAACGGTGGAAAGCCTGTTTCAAGATGCTGCAGCCCTGCAAACAGAAGCATTTAGTTTGAGCCAGTTTGTGGAAGAGAGCACTGAGACCGGTTTTATTAATGTGACCTTGACGCAATCTAATAAAACCGTCGCAATTCCTAAAGGCCAGTCGATTCTTGCCAGTCTAGAGCAGCAAGGCATTAAACCGAATCATGGTTGCCGGATGGGAATCTGTAACAAATGTGCCTGCAATAAGGCACAAGGTGCAACCAGAAATCTATTAAATGGCGCTGCCAATCAAGAACCTGCCCAGTTATTGAAAATTTGTGTCAATTCAGCCCAGTCTGATCTTGTGATTGATCTATAAGAGAGAAATTGATTATGAACATGCCTGTTAAAATTGAATTTTTCAAAAATCCTAAAAACCGTGATCTCACTGCTGCCGAATTAGATGCATTTGCTCGTGAACTCGATCAAATTAAACAAGACGTACTGGATGATATTGGTGAAAAAGATGCGAAATACATTCGCCGTGTCTATTCCACCATCCGTTATAGCAGTTTGGCTGGACGTGCCTGTTTATTTCTGGGCTGGTTTCCGCCAGCATGGTTGTTAGGCACGGGCTTACTCGGTTTTGCCAAGATCATGGAAAATATGGAATTGGGCCATAACGTGATGCATGGTCAATATGACTGGATGAATGATCCAAAATTCAATGGTCAAACCTATGAGTGGGATACGGTCGGTACCTCTGATAACTGGCGTCAGACCCATAACTATAAGCACCATACCTATACCAATATTAAAGGGATGGATGATGATGTCGGCTATGGTGTCTTCCGGTTGTTCCCTGAACAGCGCTGGTCTAAATTCACTTTGATTCAACCGATCTACATCGTGCCATTTAGCCTGTTATTCCAGTGGGGTGTCGCGATCCAGAATCTGGAGTTGGGCAAGGTACTGTATAAACGTAAAAGCATCGCACAATTCAAGCGTGAATGGCAGCCGGCACAGAAGAAAATCCTCAAGCAAATGTTTAAGGACTATGTGTTCTTTCCCTTGATTGCTGGCCCTGCTGCGATTCCTGTATTTACAGGTAATCTGGTGGCAAACGGAATTCGTAATGTCTGGACCTTCAGTATTATTTTCTGTGGTCACTTTACCAAAGATGTCGAAGTATTTCCGAAAGCGGTATTGGAAAATGAAAGTCGCGGGCACTGGTATATGCGCCAGATCCGCGGTTCATCGAACCTGACGGGTTCAGAAGCCTTTCATATTTTAACAGGGCATTTGAGCCATCAGATCGAGCATCATTTATTCCCGGATATTCCGGCACGCCGCTACCGTCAGGTTGCACCAAAAGTACAGGCTGTCTGTGAAAAATATGGATTGCATTATAACAATGCCAGCTTTGTGAAACAGTTTGGTGAAGTGGTTGGGCGTATTTTTAAATATGCATTACCTTTTAAAAAATAAGCGATTCACTTAAACAAAAGCCCTGAACCGATGTCAGGGCTTTTTTACTTTTGCCAATCATGACAGCGTCCTATTTTTCAAGATTTTTGATTTCAGCTGTATCTAAAGCGATTCGTGCTACAAAATCACCAAATATTGATGGATTAAAAGCATTAAAAAACTGTTGTCAGTGCACTGCTGGTTTAGATGGATCAATCGTCTTAAAATGTTTGGAGAGTCATACAAGATTGAGTAAAAGTTTGACTAGGTCGAAAGCTCGGCAGGATAAAAAGAGATGGCATCATTTAATGCAAATAAAAAATTTACTGGTAGTTGTTTATGTGGCGCGGTGAGCTTTCAGTTTGCTGTGACCAACATCAAAATGATCTATCGATGTTATTGCAGTCTGTGCCGTAAGCAGAGCGGGGCAGCTGCCAATGCTGCTACCTTTGTCCAGACTCAATCATTTCAATGGCTGCAAGGCGAGCAATTGATTCAGACTTATATCAAGGAGACAGGGTTTTGCAGTTGCTTTTGCAAACAGTGTGGCTCACCTGTACCGAATGCACTGGCTATTAATCCAAAGGTCATGTGGATTCCTTTAGGATTGGTTCTGGAAGAGTTCACACCTGAACTTGAGTTAAACTTTTGTGTAAATTCCAAAGTAAGTTGGGCAGAGGCACATGAGGTGCTTCAGGCATTTGATGAGCTACCCGATTTGAATGAATTGGAAAATTATTTTGATATGAATCGATAGTCGTTACCTTCATTAAAAAAGCGTTGCTATGAGAGATGAAAAAGAAAGCCGAACTCCAAAGTTCGGCTTTCTTTTATTTAGAAATCATAAGAGGTCTGTAAGAAAATGGTTCTTGGTTGCCCCACATATTTACCCCCAGTTGAATCTGATGAACGGGTATAATATTGCTTATCAAACACATTCTTTATCCCACCGGCAATTTTTAAGCCTTTAAGCTGGTTACTGAAATCATAGCCAGCACGTACCGCAAAGGTTGAATAACCTGGGATATCACCTGTACGACCATCCGCGGTTTCTTCAACCTGATAAATATCACCTGAGCCTGGCGCATGTTGTTTCGATTGAGCAAATATATCGGCATTAACCGACCAGTGATCTATTTGATAAGCCATTCCTAAATTGCCGACATGACGTGAGTAGTAGGGAAGATCTTTACCTTCAAACTTTCCTGCTTCGGAGGTTGCTTTGGTAAAAGTATAGTTGCCATAGACTTTTAAACCGTCCAGTACATCTGCAAGCTGTCCGAAATCATAACTGATCCCAGTTTCGATACCTTTATGGCTGGTTGCACCCAAGTCCGTCCAAATTCCCGTCCCAATATTATCAGGTCGTTCTAACATTAATTCCTTATCGAAATCTAAATAAAATACAGTGAGCTCTGCGTTAAGCCCGTTTCCAAGGTACTTGGTTCCGATTTCATAGTTTTTAGACTTTTCCGGATGTAAGCCATCTAATGTCGTTACTGCAGTATTGTTACCATTTACTGTTTTAGTGGTGACCAACTGATTATATTGTTGTGGACCAAATGAGACGCCTGCATTGGCAAAGAGATTCCAGTTTTCGCTGGCTTTATAAAGTACCGATAAACTTGGTAAAAACTCATCTGATTTGATTTTTGGATGAACCGTATTGATTGCAACACCTTTTTGATAGGCAGTGAAATCATTATGCGTATCAATCGACTCGAAACGAACACCTGGAGTAATAACCCAATTCCCCATACCAAAACGGTTGTCAATATAGATGGCATGTGCTTTGGTACCGCCGTCACTGGTAGTATTGGCGATACGCTCTCCCGGAGTACCTGTGATTGTATTGTATGGATCTGTACGTCCTGAAAATTCGGAACTTTCTTCTTGTAAGTAACGATACCCAACCGTGACTTCGTTATCCATTCTACCCCAGCTATAGGCACGTGAGTAACGTGGCTCAATCCCAAAATATTTATAGTCACGTGGTGAGTTGCTAATACGGCTGGTGCCTGTTGTACCAATTGACTCTAAATCGCTGGTACGGAAAGAATCGACGTAATAGCCCAATACATCAAAGTTATTGAGTTCATCTTTATGGCTGTATTTGACAGAAATATCAGAACGACGGCCCGCGAAATAATTACGGTTTTGATTCGATTGATAAGGATTGTCAGCAAATTGTGCTGTAGTTAAACCTTCTGGCATTTCACCACGACCTTCATAATGATGCAGATTGACAGCAATCGCATCCTGATCGGTCCATTGGTAAGCCGTTTTTAACATGACATCATCGATATCAATTTTATTATTGGCTTCTCGATAGCCATCACCCTTGGTTCCTGAATAGAGTAAGGCCAAACCTAAGCCGTTATCTAGAGTGCCACCAATAAATAGATTAGGCGTATATTTGAGTTGATCTGTTCCTGTTGCAAACTCAGTGGTTAAGCCAACTGAACCTGAAAACTCTTGTGGTATGGCACGTGTACTAAAGTTAATGATTCCACCCACGTTCTGTGGCCCAAAACGGACAGAACCTGCGCCACGAACCACATCTACAGATTCAATATTGCCCATCGACACAGGGGCTAAAGATAATTGTGGTTGACCATAAGGTGCAAAAGAAAGCGGGACGCCATCCATAAGCACAGTAGAGCGAGGCGATAAACGAGAGGTGAGGCCACGCACACCAATATTTAAGGAAACATCACTGCCGCCGGTACCATTGCTGTCCTGCACTTGAACCCCGGGTATTTGTTTTAATGCATCACGAATCGAGCTGGTTGCGATTTCATCCAAGCGTTTACGATCAATAATGCTTCGTGCGCCTGCATGTTGTTGTACCTTTTCTGCATTGGCATTTTCCAGCCAGTTACCCTGAGCTTTAACAGAAATGGTTGCAAGTGTCTGAGTCTCAGTAGGGGATTCCTCATTGGCAAATGTTGTATGAGAAATTCCACTGAATAGAATCGCAAGGGCAATGCTCAGGGGAGAGGGTTGAAAATCTTTAGATGCAGCAGAATAGGTGGCAGGTTTCATAAGATGTGTAAATGCTGTAAATTTCCCCGAATCTTAATCGCTTATCTTAAGAAATAGAATAAGAACGATTATCACTTATAACTATGAGATGAGTTAAGTTAATTGTTTTTTTGCTAAAGATATTTTTGGCTATTTCAAACATCAAAAAACCGTGCTTGAGCACGGTTTTTTTGAAAAAAAGAATTATTTAAACTGGATCGAACCATTGGCACTGACCGTGATTTTTGATTCGCCAGCAGCCATGTCCTGAGCAGGCGCCGCTTCTGCTATTGCAAACTTAGCCATACCACCGCCACGCATCATCGGTTGCGGGAAATAATTGCTGGTATTGAGATTCAAGCTCACCAGATTATATTGACCCTTATTCCATGCTTGAGTAATGGCTTGGGCACGTTGCTGGAAGTTTTTCGATGCTTCAATCATCAGCTCATTTTCAACTTTTTTACGCTGTTCATCCGACACGGTAAAGTTGATCGACTGGGTCTGGAAGCTCTGCTGTAATTCGCTAATCAACTGGCTTGCGGCCTTGAAGTCTTTACTTTCAAGCTGGATCTCGGCACGGGCACGCCATTCTTTCAGCTTATTACTATCGTTGTCATAAACAGGATAGGTACTTTGTGTACCCGTTTCGACTTTGACCTGATTGTATTTACGGGCAATCGCTTGCGCCTGATTCATCAGTTGATTGATCTGGTTGGAGAGTTCAGCAGGTTGTTTGTTGCTTTTTTCAATAAAGAGTACGGCACGCATTTCATCATTTGCAACCTGGCGCGATGCATCTGCCTGAATATTGACAATGTTATAGTTCAAGTTTTCTGTCTCATGGGCAAACAGTTTTGGGCTGAGGGCCGCCCCGATCATCAATGTAGCAAGTGCTAAAGTACGCATAAAATTTTCCTTAGAATTTGATATCGAAAATTTATTTTTTACAGTTTTGATATTAAAAAGAACTGATGGTGAACTTCTGCATATTTTGTGGTGACTTTGTAAGGGATTAGCAGTGTTTTGCAACAGGAAAATAAAATGAAAAACTTTATAAATTAATTAATTAGGTCGATTGATTTGACCATTCATCTAAAAATGGAAGGAGGATTTAAAAAAGCTTACTTTCTTCCGCTTGTCACATAGTATGATCATAATTCATCATAGTTATTGGAATGATACATTTTTTCAATAAGATTAGATCAATGTCAGGCATAAAAAGTGTTTATTTTCTTGCAAAATTAGGTATCATCTCGCTCCTAGTTGAAAGATATAAACAAGTGTCTACACTAGATTCTAAAAAGCACCGAGTCAAACGACCGCAAGTCACCAGACTTATTTCTTTCACCCATATCAGAGATGGTAATTCGATATGAGCGTTACTTCCGTAAATCCTGCCGCTAATGCAACCAACGAATATTATCTGACTCGCCAAAGTCAGATGGAATCAAATGTTCGTAGTTATCCACGTAAATTACCGTTAGCGATAGCGAAAGCACAAGGCTGCTGGGTTACTGATGTTGAAGGTACAGAGTACCTTGATTGTTTAGCTGGGGCAGGAACATTGGCTTTGGGCCATAATCATCCTGCGGTGATTCAAAGTATTCAAGACACATTGGCAAGTGGTTTGCCATTGCATACTTTAGACTTAACGACTCCTTTAAAAGATGCGTTTACTGAAGCGCTTTTGGCTTATTTGCCTGGCGGTAAAGAAGAGTATTGCCTACAGTTCTGTGGTCCATCTGGTGCAGATGGTACAGAAGCAGCAATTAAATTAGCAAAAACCTATACGGGTCGTAGCACCGTGATTAGTTTCTCGGGTGGCTACCATGGTATGACGCACGGCGCGCTTGCAATGACAGGTAACCTGTCTGCCAAGAATGCGGTGAATGGCTTGATGCCAGGCGTTCAGTTCATGCCATACCCACACGAATATCGTTGCCCACTTGGTTTAGGTGGTGAAGCGGGTGTTGATGCTTTGACATATTTCTTTGAAAACTTCATTGAAGATGTTGAAAGCGGCGTAACCAAGCCGGCTGCTGTCATTCTTGAAGCGATTCAGGGTGAAGGCGGTGTGGTGACTGCACCTGTAAAATGGTTGCAAAAAATCCGTGAAGTGACTGAAAAGCACAACATCGTTTTAATCTTGGATGAAGTTCAAGCCGGTTTTGCACGTTCAGGCAAAATGTTTGCTTTTGAACACGCAGGAATCGAGCCTGATGTTGTGGTGATGTCTAAAGCAGTTGGTGGTAGCTTACCACTTGCAGTATTAGGTATTAAACGTAAGTTTGATGCTTGGCAGCCTGCGGGTCACACCGGTACTTTCCGTGGTAACCAGCTTGCAATGGGTACAGGTTTGGCATCACTGCAAGTGATCAAAGAACAAAACCTTGCTCAGAATGCGCAAGAACGTGGCGATTTCTTACAAGCTGAGTTGAAGAAACTTGCGCAAGAATTCCCATGTATTGGTAACGTGCGTGGTCGTGGTTTGATGATCGGTGTTGAGATCGTCGACGAACGTAAACCTGCGGATCATATGGGTTCATTGCCTGCTGATGCCCAATTGGCTGCTGCAATTCAGACAGCTTGTTTCAACAATAAACTATTGCTTGAAAAAGGTGGTCGTAACGGTACTGTTATTCGTTTGCTTTGCCCGTTGATTATCAATCAAGAAGAATGCGTAGAAGCAGTTGCTCGCTTCAAGAAAGCAGTTGCTGAAGCATTAAAAGCAGTACGAGGCTAATTCATGGTTGATTTTGCAGAACATCGTAAAGCGTTACTCTGCAATGATGCTCAATCCATTGCTGACTATCAGTCAGCAATGGGCGAGGCGGTAAATGCCGTTTCAGCATGGTTGCAAAATGACAAAATGTACACCGGTGGCAGCATCAAGGATTTGCGTGCAGCAATCTCTTTTGCACCTTCAAAAGAAGGCTTGGGTGTACAACAGTCATTACAACGTATGGTTGAGCTTTTCCTCAACAAAAGCTTGAAAGTACATCATCCACATTCACTGGCACATTTACACTGTCCAACCATGGTGATGAGCCAGATTGCGGAAGTGTTGATCAATGCAACCAACCAGTCGATGGACTCATGGGATCAAAGCCCAGCGGGTTCTTTGATGGAAGTACAGTTAATTGACTGGCTTCGTCAAAAAGTCGGTTATGGTGCAGGTCAGGCGGGTGTGTTCACTTCGGGTGGTACGCAATCTAACCTGATGGGCGTATTGCTGGCACGTGACTGGTGTATCTCGAAAAACTGGAAAGACGAAAATGGCAAGCCATGGTCAGTTCAGCGTGATGGGATCCCTGCAGATGCAATGAAAAACGTCAAAGTCATCTGTTCTGAAAATGCGCATTTCTCTGTGCAAAAGAACATGGCAATGATGGGCATGGGCTTCCAGTCGGTTGTGACTGTACCTGTAAATGAAAATGCCCAAATGGATGTCGATGCACTGGAAAAAACCATGGCGCATCTTCAGTCTGAAGGCAAAATCGTGGCCTGTGTGGTTGCGACTGCAGGTACCACAGATGCTGGTGCGATTGATCCACTCAAGAAAATCCGTGAAATTACCACCAAGTATGGTTCATGGATGCATATTGATGCAGCTTGGGGTGGTGCACTGATTCTTTCAAATGACCATCGTGCAATGCTGGATGGAATTGAATTATCAGACTCAATCACGCTTGATTTCCATAAGCATTATTTCCAGAGCATTAGCTGTGGCGCTTTCTTGTTGAAAGACGAAGCCAACTATCGCTTTATGCATTATGAGGCAGAGTATCTTAACTCTGCTTATGATGAAGAACACGGTGTACCTAACCTGGTATCTAAATCATTGCAAACGACCCGTCGTTTTGATGCATTGAAATTATGGATGACCGTTGAAGCATTAGGCGAAGAGCTGTATGGTTCAATGATTGATCATGGCGTGAAATTAACACGTGAAGTTGCTGATTATATTAAAGCAACAGCAGGTCTGGAATTGCTGGTTGAACCACAATTCGCTTCAGTCCTGTTCCGTGTGGTACCGGAAGCTTATCCTGCCGAATTTATCGATAGCTTGAACCAGAACGTTGCAGATGAACTGTTTGCACGTGGTGAAGCGAATATTGGTGTGACCAAAGTGGGCAATGTTCAATCATTGAAAATGACCACTTTAAGCCCGGTTGCAACGCTTGAAAACGTTCAGAACTTGCTTGCACTTGTGTTGGCAGAAGCGGATCGTATCAAGGATGCAATTGCTGCGGGCACTTATGTTCCGGCTATCGATTAATTGATCGATCATCCTGTAAAAAAGGCACCTCGGGTGCCTTTTTTATTGCTTAAAAATTTTCTTTATTAAGTTCTTGTGTTGGTTTTGCAATGTTTATGCACAAAATATGCATCTCGAATGCAAATCAGAAATAATTATGCATGAAGTGTGGATGGCAAATTTCATATTGTATTGATAGACCTTCAGTGTCTGTGATGCATTGATGTCATTCAGGATCGCGTTTACTTGACTTATATTCCAATCATAGACGCGAACAATAAAGCGGAAAAGACAGTTAAGATCAGGAAAAGAAATGCAACAAGTGAATATGCAAAACGAATTTAAACTTATTATTGACGGTCAATCTTGTTTAGGCGAACAAGGTGAACTTGAGATTATTAATCCTGCGACAGGCTCAGTGGTAGCACGTTGTGCCAAAGCTTCCGTTGCTCAGGTGAATCAAGCCATTGCTGCGGCAAAGCAGGCGTTTAAAAGCTGGCAGCGTTGTCCGCATGAAGAACGTAAAAATATACTCAACAAAATTGCCGATGGTATCGAAAAGCATGCTGAAACTTTGGCTGAGTTGGTGGTATTGGAACAGGGCAAGCCATTGGCATTGGCACAAATGGAAGTGCAGGGTGCGATTGGCTGGACCCGTTATACGGCTAGTCTGGACTTACCGGTTGATGTCCTGGAAGATAGCGAGCAGAAACGTATCGAGCGTCATTATCAACCCTTGGGTGTAGTGGCTTCAATCACACCATGGAACTGGCCTTTGATGATTGCTGTCTGGCATATCATGCCTGCCTTACGTGCAGGCAATGTGGTGATTAATAAGCCTTCTGAATTTACGCCTTTAGCCACTTTAAAACTATGTGAAATCATTCAGCAAGAAGTGCCGGCAGGGGTCATCTCGATCGTGGTTGGGGATGGCGAAATTGGTGAAGCACTCTCGACGCATCCGGACGTACACAAGGTGGTATTTACCGGTTCAACCAGAACAGGTCAACACATTATGTCCGGTGCGGTAAAGACCTTAAAACATTTAACACTAGAGCTTGGCGGTAATGATGCCGGGATCGTGTTGCCTGATTCGGATCTCGATCAGATTGCACAACGGATTTTCAACGTTGCATTTTTAAATGCTGGACAAACCTGTGCTGCTTTAAAACGTCTGTATGTGCATGAAAGCCAATATGATGCTTTAGCACAAAAACTTGCAGATATCGCCAATGCACAGATTGTAGGAGATGGCATGGCATCGGAGACCACTTTCGGGCCTGTGCAGAACCAGATGCAATACCAGAAGGTTAAAGCCTTGATTGCTGATGCTATTGCTCAGGGGGCGAACGCTCTATCGGGTGATCAGAGCTTACCTGAACAGGGTTATTTTATTGCCCCGACGATTTTAACTGATCTGGATGAAACATGCAGAGTGGTACAGGAAGAACAGTTTGGCCCCGTGTTGCCGATTCTGAAATATAACAGCATTGATGATGCTATCGCGCGTGCCAATGCCTGTGAGTTCGGCTTGGGTGGCTCGATCTGGTCAACTGATCTGAAAGCGGCACAATTCTATGCAGCACAACTTGAATGCGGCACCGTCTGGATCAATACCCATGCGGAAATTGTGCCGCATGCGCCTTTTGGTGGCTGGAAAATGTCGGGTGTTGGTGCTGAATTCGGTATGGAGGGATTACTGGAAAATACCATCGGGCAAACGCTGCATATCAATAAAGTTTAACTTTTTTAATATCTTAAGGCGGATTCAATATCCGCCTTTTTTGAGCCTCATTGTTTCTCGGCTTAGCTCGCTGGGTGGTAACTCGGGCTTTTGCCTTTGCTCATGAAATGATTCTGTTCCTTGATCTTTTTTAACACAATGTAAGATTTGATATGGCCAATAAAATGATAAGACAGCAGCCGCTCAGTCACAAACTGCGATAGCTGTTCCAGGTTTTCCGCCACTACTTTTAAAATAAAATCGGCATCACCACTAATTGAAAAGGCATCCTGAATATTGTCTTCTGCTTCAATTAACTCCTGAAAGGCTTGCTGTGACTTGGCTTCATGGATACGCAGGTTAATGTGAATCATCGCGGTGACTTCCAGACCTAAAGCCTGTTGGTGGATGCGTGCTGCATAACCCAGAATCACACCTTTCTGCTCCAGTAATTGTCGTCTTCTTGAACATTGAGATGCGGATAAACCGATTAAATCGCCAACTTCCTGATTGGTGAGCCGTCCATTCTTTTGTAATGCCTGAATGATTTGCCAGTCGAACTTATCCATTGCATAAAATCCTTTTATGATACACAAATATTGTATTTTTATTAAAATCCGTTTCCATTATGCACGAAATCTAAAACACAGATGAAATATTATTTTTCTATGGAATAAAAAATTGACTTGAAAGGATGTAGCGCAATGTTCATAGAAATCGGTGACTTTTTAAATCTTCGTCTAAAACAAATGGGTATCCTGCATCTCTTTGGTGTACCCGGTGATTTTAACCTGTCTTATCTCGAACAAGTAGAAGCAGACTCACAACTCAAATTTATTGGCAATTGTAATGAATTAAATGCGGCCTATGCCGCAGACGGCTATGCACGGATCAACGGTTTTGCTGCTTTGACAACGACTTATGGTGTGGGTGACTTAAGCGCGATTAATGGCATTGCCGGTGCTTATGCCGAAAATGTACCTGTGGTACATATCTCGGGAATTCCACCGTTGCATGTGGTTCAGAAGGGCACCTTGGTGCATCACACGCTGGTGGATGGCAATTATGACAATATCATGAACTGTATGAAAGAGTTCACCGTGGCACAAACCCGTTTGACGCCTGCCAATGCTGCATTTGAAATTGACCGTGTGTTACGTCAGTGTTTTATTGATCGTCGTCCAGTGCATATCCAGCTCCCTTCAGACATTACCCATGTCAAAATTGAAGTGACAGACCGTCCATTGGATTTATCCTATCCAGCGGTTGAGCCAGAGCTGCTACACAGTGCTGTGGCGAAACTATGTGAAGTGATCGGTGCTGCTCAACATCCTGCCTTGTTAATTGATAATGAAGCATCCGTATTTGGGGTGACTTCATTGCTGAATGATTTATCGCAAAAATGTTCGATTCCTTTTGCCAGCATGCTCACGGCAAAAAATATTATGGATGAAGGTTCACCCCGTTATGTGGGAACCTATGTGGGAGGCGCGAGTCAACCGCATGTCCGCAATACCATTGAACAATCCGACTGCCTGATTGGAATCGGCGTCCGTTTTTCCGATGTCGGTACGGGCGTGTTTACTCATCAGATCGCCACTCAACATTATATTGAAATCAAACCCTATGCCTTGACGATTTTTGGTCAGGATTATCCGGGAATTGAGATTGGACAGCTTCTGGTTGAACTGAATAAAAAAATTGCACCACGCAAACTCTCCAAGCCGATGCTGGAAAAACAACCTTCACCAGCAATTGATGTCCCTGAACAGCAAAAGCTGAGTCAGGATATTCTCTGGAATGCAGTGGCTAATTTTCTTAAAGAGGATGATGTCATTATCGGCGAGGTGGGGACTTCCAATTCTGCACTGGCAGGTTTAAAGCTCCCGGCAACGGCCAAATATATTGCCCAGCCACTATGGGGTTCGATCGGTTATACCTTGCCAGCCTTACTCGGCAGTTTGCTGGCGGCCCCGGAACGTCGTCAAATCCTGTTTATTGGTGATGGTTCATTCCAGCTAACCGTACAGGAACTTTCCACCATTATCCGTCATGATCTCAAGCCGATTATCTTCCTGTTGAATAATGGCGGCTATACCATTGAACGTTTGATCATGGGAGAAAATGCCGCTTATAACGATATTCAAAACTGGCACTATACCCAGATTCCTGGGGTATTTAATGGCAAGCATCAATATAAGAGCTGTGTGGTTGAAACTGCAGGTCAACTTAAACAGACCTTGGACAGTATCGAGCAATTTGATGGTCTGACTTTTATCGAATTAAAACTTCCCGCAATGGATGCACCACTGAGCCTGAAAAAATTTGCTTCGGTGATTGCGCGCTTTGACTATGGTGATCGCGGCTATGAAATTCTCAAACAACGCGCTCAGACCACGCCCTGTCAAAAAGTGATTTCTTTCTAGATCAGCGATCAGGCAGGAACAATCTTCAAATTTATAAATTGATAAGAAAGCGAACCAGATTCGAAGCCGGACTTTTGGCTTCGAATTTAACGCTGCATAAAGGTGTACAGGATGTGACACACACATTGGAGATAAGTGATGGATGTAGACAATAAACATGATTTAAAACAAGGTTTATCCAATCGGCATATACAGCTGATTGCATTAGGCGGTGCGGTTGGCACAGGCCTGTTTCTGGGTATCTCCCAGACCATTAAACTGGCGGGACCCTCGGTTCTGCTGGGGTATGCACTGGCTGGCGTGATTGCCTTTTTAATTATGCGTCATCTCGGTGAGATGGTGGTCGAGGAACCGGTCAGTGGTTCCTTTAGTTATTTTGCCAATAAATACTGGGGCCCAATGGCGGGCTTTATGTCGGGCTGGAATTACTGGGTACTCTATGTGCTGGTGAGTATGGCGGAACTGAGTGCAATCGGTACCTTTATACAATTCTGGTGGCCTGAACTGCCCACATGGATCACGGCCTTATTCTTTTTTATCCTGATTAACGGCATCAACCTGGTGAATGTCCGCTTCTTTGGCGAGTCCGAGTTCTTATTTTCCTGTATCAAGATCATTGCCATCCTGAGCATGATCGGTTTTGGATTCTATTTACTGGTCTCTGGCAGTGCAGGCCCACAAGCGAGTGTAGCCAATTTGTGGCAATACGGCGGATTTTTTCCGAATGGCATGCATGGCTTCATCATGTCGATGGCAGTGATCATGTTTGCTTTCGGGGGGCTTGAGCTAATCGGGATTACTGCGGCCGAGACCAAAAATCCAGATAAAACCATTCCTAAGGCGATAAACCAGATCGTATACCGGATCCTGATTTTTTATATCGGTGCGATTGGGGTATTGCTGTGTTTATTTCCATGGAATCAACTGGCGGAAGGAGGTAGTCCCTTTGTACTGATCTTCCAGTCCTTGGATAGTCATGGCGTCGCCAATGTGTTGAATTTTGTGGTACTGATTGCAGCAATTTCAGTCTATAACAGCTGTATTTATTGTAATAGCCGTATGTTGCATGGTCTGGCAATGCAGGGCAATGCACCTAAAATCCTGCAAAAGGTCAATCGCCGTGGTATTCCAATGGCGGCAGCCATAGTGTCTGCTTCCGTGACGGCACTTTGTGTGGTCGTGAATTACCTGATGCCAGGCAAAGCCTTCCAGTTTCTCATGATGCTGGTGGTGGCGGCGTTGGTGGTGAACTGGTTAATGATTTCCTGGACCCATCTTAAATTTAGAAAAGCCATGCAGCAGCAACAGCACATCACCAAGTTCAAAAGTATCTTAACGCCATGGAGTAATTACCTGACCATTGGTTTCATCTTTGCGATTTTACTGATCATGAGCCTCACACCTGATATGCGGCTTGCCGTAATGCTGGTGCCAATCTGGCTGGCAGTACTGGCATTGGTCTATGTGCTTAAGTATAAGAAGAAAGAAGTGTTGTCGACGCAAGCTCAGCCAAATATTTAAAACTGAGCCGATTTAAGCGTAAAGAAAAGGAGTTCAAATATGAACTCCTTTTTGTTTGCGGTAGGGCAGATCATGAGGCCATCAATTCAAAAGTCAGATTTTCCCCAAAGACCCGATTTTTCTGAATCGGGCGCTTATGTGGTGATGAGCTGTGCGATTAATCAGCAGAATGTGAGGGTGGTGATCGGCCATAGATGAGTCGTGTTCTATCTTCAATAGCTAGGGATAGACTTGAAAATGGCTAATGGAAAATAGTGGCGTGCTATTGTCAGCGCTAGCAACACCATCAAAAAGGCGGAAACTTATCCTGTACCAGATGAAGTTGTAGACCATGTTCCAAATAGGCTTTTAAACCATCTAATACAGTGGTAAAGCCACCGGTACTGTCAATAATAAACGCAATCAGCTCTTCACCTTGTAAAGGAATATTATAGTTGTGGATAGTGAGATAGGTCTGTGATTCATTGAGTGCCTCAAATTTAAAGTCCACGGTCGTGCTGGGTTCACCCCATTGAATCTGGATCAGTTCATTTGCAATGATGTTTGTCACTGTGACTTTTGTAGACAATTGGTATTTTTCCCATGTCCAGATCACGGTATGGCCTTGTTCAAGTTTAGCCGTAGATGAGCTAAACCAGAATTTTGAGGTGATTTCCGGATCAATAAAGGCTTGAAACACACTGGAGACCGGCTGACGAATCATCATTTGTGTTTCAATTGTGACAGGATTTGGCATTGCAGCTGTCCTTTTTTAGACGGAATTGTCATAAAACATATATAAACTAGCATTTTCACCCAAGATGCTTTTTGTTAAGTAAAGTGCTTTCTGTTTTTAAAAAGCATTTTAAATTAATCATTTATGTTTTTGTTCTCTACACTTTGTGACAAAGGTGAATGCTAAAATAAGAGTTTATGACTTATAAATTTCTAAAAACGAAGCGTTGAATATGACCATCACAAAAGCGTCATAAAGTTGTCACTTAATTGTCATATTATCTGCTCAAAATGCAGTTAACCAAAGTACAACACTTAACTTGAAAAGAGTTGTAAATCAAATTGCATAAATGAGAGAAAACAGAATGCGCTTAAATCCACGTCACATCGCAATTGCATTAGCTGTATCTGGGGCAACTGTAGCAACGACTGCAAATGCAGCTCGTGATACGATTCAAATTGCTGGTTCATCTACTGTATTACCGTTTGCAAGTATTGTTGCTGAAGAATTTGGCAACACCTTTCCTCAATTTAAAGCACCTGTTGTTGGCTCAGGCGGTACAGGTGGTGGTTTGAAACAATTCTGTCAAGGTGTTGGTGATAACACGATTGACATCGCAAATGCTTCTCGTCAAATCAAAGATTCAGAATTAGATGCATGTAAAAAATCTGGCGTAAACCAAGTCCAAGAAATCAAAGTGGGTTATGACGGCATCGTATTTGCATCAAATGTTAAAAAAGCGGCGTATAAATTAAAACCAGTGCATGTATTCACTGCATTATCTGCACAACTTCCTTCAAATGGTAAACTGGTTCCAAACCCATATACAACCTGGAATCAAATCGATAAATCATTACCAAATGAACCGATTACTTTGGTGATTCCAGCATCTAACCACGGTACACGTGAAGTGTTCCAGGAAAAAATGGTAGATGCAGGTTGTGAAGCATTTGATTACTACAAAGCTTTAAGCAAAGATGATCAAAAGAAAGCATGTTCAACTTTCCGTAAAGATGGCCGCGTGATTGAAATTGCGGGTGACTATACTGAAACTTTAGCACGCCTGAAAACGTCTCCAAATGCAGTGGGTGTGTTTGGTCTAGGTTTCTATGACTCAAACCGTGATAAATTACGTGTGGCAACAGTAAACGGCGTGACACCATCAGAGAAGACCGTTCTGGATGGTAGCTACCTGGTTTCTCGTCCATTATTCTTCTACGTGAAAGGCGAGCACTTGAAATCAATCAAAGGCTTACCACAGTACACAGAATTCTTCTTAAACAAGAAAATTTCTGGTAAAGGTTCTAAGTTAGAAAAAGCGGGCTTGATTCCTTTAAGTGATAAAGAGCGCGCAAAAATCCTGGCTGATTTTAAAGCGGGTAAATCAGTTAAGTAATATTGTGAAAAGGGAGGCTGGTGAGACTTAGGATCATCAGCCTTTTTGTCTAGCGAAGTTTTTTCAAATCATGAAAATTGAGAAAACAGTGGAGATTACATGAATCTGCTACTTATCGGTGTGTTATTAGCCCTTGTGGCAATTGCATATCAAATCGGGCTAAGTAAAAGCCGTAACCTAGCAGGTAAGGGAAATAACTCAGCAGCACTACATTCACGTCCAGGATATTATGGCGCGTTGGTTGCTTTGTGGTGTGGTATTCCTGCTTTTTTAATTTTGATTATTTGGAACTTGGTTGAACCCAGCGTTTTACAGCATATCATTTTCAATAATATCCCGGCCTCTGTCAGTGCCAATTTGGATGCCGCAGGACGTGATGTCCTGAGCAGTCGCGTACAGGCAATTGCATCGGGTTTCGGGGTTACAGACCAGCCAGCAGCATATGAAGTTGCAGCAGCGCAACAACTGGCAAAATTCCAGACCATTGGTTCTTTCGCAAAACTTGCAGTCGTGATCTGTGCCGGTTTAGCCGGATTAGTCTGGGCAAAACGTCATGTCAGCCAGCAATTCCGCGCCCGTAACCAGGTCGAAAAAGCCATCAATGTGGGGTTGATTCTGTGTTCAGGTGTGGCGATTTTAACCACGATTGGCATTGTATTATCGATGTTGAGAGAGGCATTACACTTCTTCCAGTTTGTCAGTCCAGTGGATTTCTTTTTTGGTACTGAATGGAACCCGGGTTTTAGCACCTCAGGAAATGCAGAGGGGAGCTACGGGATCTTGCCATTAATCTGGGGAACCCTGATGGTCAGTGGTATCGCCTTGTTGGTTGCGGTGCCAATTGGTTTACTGATTGCGATTTATCTGGCTGAATATGCTTCTCCACGATTACGTTCTTGGGCAAAGCCAACCATTGAAGTATTAGCAGGTATTCCGACCATTGTTTATGGTGTATTTGCCCTGATGATCATTGGTCCATTTTTCAAGCTGGTCGGTGAGAGTATCGGCGTTGATATCAATGCAACCAGTGCATTAACGGCTGGTTTCGTAATGGGCATCATGATTATCCCATTCGTTTCATCGTTATCTGATGACATCATTACTCAGGTGCCACGCTCATTACGTGATGGTTCTTTAGGCTTAGGGGCAACCAAGTCTGAAACCATTCGTCAGGTTGTGCTGCCTGCTGCCTTACCGGGAATTACCGGTGCATTCTTGCTAGCGGTATCGCGTGCGGTGGGTGAAACCATGATTGTGGTGCTTGCAGCAGGGAATAGCCCATTACTGCATGCCAACCCATTAGAAGCTGTTTCAACCGTCACCGTGACGATTGTGAAGCAGTTAACCGGAGATACCGATTTCGCCAGCCCGCAAGCATTGGTGGCCTTTGCCCTTGGTTTGACTTTGTTTGTGATCACTTTGGGTCTAAACATTATTGCACTGTACATCGTGCGTAAATATCGTGAGCAATACGAATGAGTTCATCAAATACATCATCTCCTCTGGATCAGAACGTATTTGATCCACAAGTGGCTGCTGAACAACGTGAACAGCGCAAAAGAAAAATCCAGAGCTCTTTGGCAAAGCGTCATCGTAAAGAAAAGACATTCCGCTTTGCAGGTTTCTCTGCGGTGGTGATTGGTCTGGCTTTTGTCGCCTTGCTGTTTGGCAGTATTCTGGCCAAAGGTTTACCTTCTTTCTGGCAAAGTAGCATTACTGTTCCGGTTTATTTTGATCCGGCTATTATCAATGTGGGTGCCAAACCAAAAGCAACGGCAGGGGAAACACCAGCACATTTTGAAGAGCGTATGGTCGCTTGGCAAACTGAAATGGGTATGGTGGATTGGGATGCCTTGATTGTGAATGGTATTGTCTCAAAAGATAAGGCGCTTGAAAGCCAGCGTGATTATTTGAGTAGCTTATACACCAGCTCTGAAGCTTATCGTTTGCGTGATATGGTGCTTAAAAATCCAGCATTAATTGGTAGCAAGAAAGAGATTAAATTCCTGGCAGATGCCAATGTGGATGTATGGTTAGCTGGCAATATTGATCGCTCATTACCGGATGACCAGCAACAGCTTGAACCTGAAGTACGTCAGCTTGCAGATAAATTAAAAGCAGAAGGCATTATTGACAGTACCTTTAATACCAACCTGTTTGTTAGCCCTGATTCACGTAGCTCGCCTGCGACCAGTGGTTTGGCAGGTGCCTTCATGGGTTCATTGTTCATGATGCTGATTGTAATCATCATCTCGATTCCAATTGGTGTGGCAAGTGCGATCTATCTTGAAGAGTTTGCACCAAAGAACATGATGACGGACATTATTGAAGTCAACATCAATAACCTGGCAGCGGTTCCTTCGATCGTGTTCGGTTTATTGGGCGCTGCAATCTTTATTGGCTGGATGCAACTACCATTATCCGCGCCTTTAGTTGGTGGTCTGGTCTTGAGTCTCATGACTTTACCGACCGTGATTATTACCACGCGTGCATCGTTAAAAGCTGTTCCACCTTCGATTCGACAGGCTGCTTTAGGTTTGGGCGCATCAAAAGTGCAAACCGTTTTCCATCATGTCTTGCCATTGGCTTTGCCAGGCATTATGACCGGTTCAATCATTGGTGTGGCACATGCACTGGGTGAAACCGCGCCATTGCTGTTGATCGGGATGAGTGCTTTCGTTGCAAGTGTACCGACTACACCTCTTGATCAGGCCACTGCATTGCCTGTTCAGGTTTATTTATGGCAAGGTAATGAATTACGTAACTTCTTTGAAGGACGTACCGCAGCAGCAATTATCGTGTTGCTTGCATTAATGATTAGTTTAAACAGCCTTGCAATCTGGCTCCGTAAGAAATTTGAAGTGCGTTGGTAATTGAGGAGAGTACAATGAATACGATTGATATTATGAACGCCGTAGAAAAGGATAAATCAGTGAATCCACAGCAAACAGAATTTACTTCAGCGGAAGGACAAGTTCAGCAATCGAACACTGCATTTGTTTCTCAGTTTGAAACGGCTGCTTCAAATAAAAAGCCAAAAGCAAGTGACGTAAAAATCAGTACCAAAGATGTTCATGTTTATTATGGTGAATCTGAGGCCATCAAGGGGATTGACCTGGATATTTACCAAAATGAAGTGATCGCCTTCATTGGTCCGTCAGGATGTGGTAAATCGACTTTCCTGCGTACCCTAAACCGTATGAATGACACGATTGATAGCTGTCGTGTAACCGGTAAGGTGACACTCGATAATCAGGATATCTATGATCCAAACCTGGACGTGGTATTACTTCGTGCACAAGTCGGGATGGTGTTCCAGAAGCCGAACCCATTTCCAAAATCAATTTTTGACAATGTGGCGTATGGCCCGAAATTGCATGGCTTGGCACGTGACAAATATGATCTGGAAGAAATCGTAGAAAACAGCTTGCGTAAAGCGGGTTTATGGGATGAAGTCAAAGATCGTTTAAGTCAGCCGGGTACGGGTTTATCGGGTGGTCAGCAGCAACGTTTATGTATTGCTCGTACCATTGCGGTGAGTCCGGAAGTGATTTTGATGGATGAACCCTGTTCAGCACTTGATCCAATTGCAACGGCAAAGATTGAAGAGCTGATTTCGGAACTGTCAGAGCAATATACCATTGCAATCGTCACCCACTCGATGCAACAGGCGGCGCGTGTATCGGATCGTACGGCATACTTCCATTTGGGTGACCTGATTGAAGTCAACTCAACCGAGAAAGTATTTACCCAACCTGACCATCAGTTGACTGAAGCCTATATTACCGGCCGTTTCGGTTAAGCAAATCCAGATCAATCAAAGAGCCTACGGGCTCTTTTTTTATTATATAAATGAAAATGAATCTATTTTGCAAATTCACTATTGAATTTTTATTCAGCAGGCCACATCTTAGATGGATAAAGCCGAACTTATAGAGCACTTACTGTATGTTATTCCATTTACCCAAATTTCCCGCTGAAATTCGTATTAGTCATCTCAATGCGCGTGTGAATGAACAAAGAAAAAAAATTGCACAAACAACAGCGTCTCGTCTGGAATTACTGCAACTGGTTCAGCAACTTGCCAAAGAAGCAAAAGTGCGCCGCAAGAATGATCAAAAGATTTACGTGCTCGATTTTAAAGGCGATGTACAAGCTTCTGCTGTGGATACCATTCGCGAAGAAATCACTTTAATCTTGGCAACAGCAAAAGCTGGGCATGATCGCGTCGTTGTCCGTCTGGAAAGTCCGGGTGGCATGGTGCATGGTTATGGGCTGGCAGCAGCGCAACTGGTGCGTTTACGCGATGCTGGCTTTCATGTCACGATCTGTGTAGATAAAGTTGCGGCAAGTGGTGGCTATATGATGGCGTGTATTGCCAATGAAATCATCTCGGCACCATTTGCAGTGGTAGGTTCAATTGGGGTTGTTGCCCAAGTTCCTAACTTCAATCGTTTGTTAAAACAACACAATGTTGATTTTGAACTGTACACCGCAGGCGAATACAAACGTACCGTCACCATGTTTGGTGAAAACACCCCAGAAGGGAAGGCGAAGTTCGAAGAAGAACTCCAGCAAACCCATGCCTTATTTAAACACTTTGTCGAGAAATATCGTCCTCAACTGGATGTTACAAAAGTGGCAACGGGTGAGCACTGGTATGGTGAAGATGCCCGCGAACTCAATTTGGTTGATACGTTGCAGACCTCAGATGAATACTTACTGAGCCTGTTGCCAAAACATGATATCTATGTGATTAACACGCGCAAACGCCCAACATTTGGCGAAAAGCTGGGCCTACAAGCTGCGCAAATGGCTGAGAGTTTAATTCCAGCGGTAATGGGTAAAATTACGGATGGTCTTGCGAAAGCAAATAGTACGCTTGTACAAATGCGTGATCCAAAATTCTAATTCAGCTCTACTTAAAGAAACCAGCCAGATCAGGCTGGTTTTTTTATATTGACTCAAAATAGGGATCATTTTTACAGCTTTATTTTTGAACATATGGTCAATTAAAATTAAACAGAACAAAAGCGGTTGAATAGATTGTTGTTCAGAGAATGTTTTGATATTTTAAGTGCAGATGAATTACTTAATTATTCATTAATCGACAAATAGATAAAAATATAATTGATAAGTGAGCATAAAAATGACAAGAGTTGTCGTTTCTTCGAAGAAAAATTCGAATATTTTACAAGATGGACAAATGAAAGCGGTCATTCTCGATCAGCCGTCGATTGTCCAGATTGGTGTAAATCAGGACGATATCAAATCTATTATGAAACAAGGTAATGATCTTGTCATTACGCTAAAAAACGGTGAAAAAATCATTCTTAGTGATTTTTATACTGATGCAAATGTCACTGAACATACTTTGGCTTTTCCTGAACAAGACGGTAGCTATAGCATTGCCCAGTTCGATGATTCAGGCCAGTTCGTGCGTTATGTGCCCACCACTCAATTGACTCAGTTTGCCTATACGCAGCCGCCTTCACAGACGATAGCGACGTCAGATGGTGCAGAAGACTTGGGCATTACCAAATCTCAGTTGCTCAAAGCTGGATTGGTGGCCTTGGCGGCAGAAGGATTATATTTACTGGCGGTCAAAGATGATGATGACGATAAAAAGGCTGAAACACCTAAAGAGGTTGATCGAACACCGCCAGTCGTTAAGGCTGTAATAGATACCAAGGACTCACAAACAATCACCGTCAAAACTGAAGCAAATGCTGCAATTAAAATCGTCGATAAAAACGGGAAAATCCTTGCAACTGGACAAGCCGATGCTCAGGGAAACTATACCTTTAAATTAACTGATCCTTTACCGGCTGGTGAAAAGGTGACTGTAACCGCAACAGATGCTGCAGGTAATTCAGCAAGTAATGAGGTTGTGGGAAATAAAGATGTCACTGCACCGGATGCGCCTACTGCCCAGCTTAATGCCGATGGCACCATTGTCACCGGTAAGACAGAGGCCAATGCCAAAGTCTCGATTTATGATGCCGATGGTAAACTGCTTGGTACGGTTGTTGCCAATAAACAGGGACTGTATTCGATTAAGGTTTCACCTCCGTTAACCAGCGACAAGGGCGGAACTGTTGTTGCGGAAGATAAGGAAGGCAACAAGTCAGAACCTTCAAAAGTATTTGCCGGTAAGGATACGGTTGCACCTGAGCAACCGACCGTTGACGTGAATAAAGAAGGGACTTCAATCGTAGGGCGGGCAGAAGCCAATAGCAAAGTTGTGATCAAAGATGCTGATGGTAAGGTGATTGGAAGTGGCACTACAGATGCACAAGGTAAATTCCAGATCACCTTGTCACCTGCTTTAGGTGCCGATAAAAAGGGATCCATTGTACTGGAAGATGCAGCTGGCAACGTCTCAAAACCCCTTGAAATCACCGCTGGTAAAGACACTATCGCACCAGACAAAGCTGCTGCCCAGATCAATGCTGCAGGTGATACGGTTACCGGTACTGCCGAAGCGAATAGTAAAATTGAAATTAAAGGCCCGGATGGCAAAACGATCGGGACAGGCACGGTTGGAGCCGATGGGAAGTTTAGCATCACTGTCTCTCCTGCGTTAACCGATAAAAATATGGGTAAAGTATATGTGATTGATGCGGCTGGTAATCGTTCGGATGCCACTGACGTACTGGGCGCAAAAGATACCATTGCACCGAATAAACCGATCTTGCAAACAGTGACTGATGATGTAGGACCGGTCAAAGGAGCCATTGCTGCGGGGGCAAATACCGATGATACCAAGCCGACACTATCGGGCATTGGTGAAGCAAAAGCGGTGCTGACGATTTATGATAATGGACAGCCGGTAGGTACGGTAACCGTAGGGGACAATGGCAAATGGAGTTTTAACTTTAGCCAAGAACTGGGATTAGGTGCACATAAGATCACATTAACTCAAACGGATGCTGCGGGTAATATCAGTGAAATGAGTGATGGATTTAGTTTTAATGTGGTTGCCCCAACCGCTACAACATCACTGCAAAGCGAAGCTTCGGAATCTGCTGTGGCTCAGGCTTCACTGGTTGATTCCATTGATCTGGATGCTTTTCAAAGCAAACAGATTACGGTCTCGCCTTCATCTTCGGCAGAAAAATTAAATCTTAGTGAATTGTTGTCTGCTTCTGAGCAGTCAAGCAGTCAGGTGGACGATGTCTTAAATCAAGTTATTTCAACTCAAACACCATCGACTGCTGCGAGCTCTAGCAGTCATAATGTTGAAAATTTTGATTTTGCCCAGACCATCAAGGCAGGACCTTTTGACCAGCTGGATGTATTGCAGCACTCGATTATTTAATCAAACTATAAAACAAGTAAAACGCTTATTTTTCAATAAGCGTTTTTTGTTTTCCGAGCTGAATAATTCCGGTCAGGATTGCTCCAAGGGTGGCCAGAAACATATCTTTATGTGCATCCCACATATCGCCTTGCTGACCATTATAGTTTTCTGCATCTTCAGGGGATAACCCGATGGAAAGTCCCCATTCAAGTAACTCATAAAAGACGCTGGAGGCCATCACGAACTGGATCACGAGCAGGAACAGCATAAAGGGTTTGGCTGTGGGTAAGCAGACCTGAAAGCAGCGATAGATAAACGGATAAAGCAATAGTCCATAGGCAAAATGAACCAGCCGATCATACATGTTGCGTGACCAGCCCATAGTTTGATTTAAATCAAAGTTGAAAAAGTAGAGGATCCATTGGTTATAAGGGACATAGGAATAAAGGTAATGTGCACCAATAATATGGATCAACAGAAAGGCTAAATATAAACAGAAACTGAAATAACTCAGTCCGATTCTTTTAAATGCCACCAGCAGGGCAATCAACATAAAAAGTGTACCTGCTTGATGTAACAGGTACGATTCAAATTCAAGTGGATCAATACTTGCAATGGTGACGGCGACTACGATCAGCGCCAGTGCCAGATAATGTTTTAAAGTAAATTGTTTTTCGATCATGTCACGTCCTAAACGCGATCAGGAAAAGCGTATTCCCCTTACTCTGTAGAAGCTACAGCAATCGGTTCTTTTGTTGTAGATATACCGCCAAGTGCCTGACACGCTTGTATATATAATTGATATTTTTGTTGTACAACTTCATCGAGGGGAATGTCAAAGAGATCTTCACCATTTTTATACTGTTCAATATAGGATGCAGCCTTTTCTTTGTTGGCAGCCAAGGATTGTTGATAAAAAGTTGAAATTGAAGAAGTCGCTAACTCACTGGATTCAATATTATGACATTGAAAATTTTGTAAGACCTTCTCGGCACGCTTGACCTCGCTTGATTTTCCAAAGATACAACCGGTTAAGCTTAAGGTGGCGAGAAATACGTACAAAAGTTTCATGATCGATAAAAGTGAGAGTTTGAAGACGGCTATTATTGTATAGAAGTTTAGTTTTATAAATTAAATATTTATGTCTAACAGAATAAAAATTAAAAAAAATGATACATCTTTTGCATGATTTCGCTATAGCAAAAAACGGCAGTATTGAAATAGGGACTGATACAAGGGGGGGAGATGAGATAACATTGATCGATTTAAAGATAGAATAAATTTTAATTGATTGATAAGAAATAACTTTTAACGTTATCCTAAAGAGGGGTTATGAGTAATACATGTGATGATGCGCGTTAGGCATATTTTTTTATTCTGTCTACTGGCTTGCTTGTCTGGCTGGTCGAATGCAGAAGACTATGATTTTTTTGAGCCGATCCATGATGATCGCGAAGAAATGTTTGACGCCGCCTATCCGCAAATGAAAACAGATTATTCAGTTTTGCATAATCTGTTTTTTCAGAATGAACGTTGGCGTGTCTATAACCATACGGCTTACCAGACCAATCAGTTTAATCATAAGATGCTAATTGGTGATACCACCAGTCTGTCTTTAGATGATTTTTCGATTTCAGTCGGGTATGGTGTCGCTTATCAGCTGAATTTTCGTCATCGCATTGGTTATGAATATCTGTCCAGTTTCCCTTTTGATCGTGGCCAAATGATCCGGTTTTTCTGGCTGAGTATTTTCTAAACCACTTTTTGATAGAGGCCTGCGCGAACCAGCCCAGCTTTGGTTTCTTTGATTTTTTGCCAACTCAGCGGAAGTTTCAGTTGGGACAGGTCACGGTCGGCTTCTACATAGATATAAGCATTTGGATTGATCATTGGGTCTGCCAGTTCAGCCAGCTCTTGCCATAAATCAAGGCTATAAGGTGGATCAAGAAAGACCACATCAAAGCTGTTTTTTAATTTGCTTAAAGCTTGCTGGGCTGTTGTGACCAGTAACTGACAATTTTCAGCTTTTAACAGTTGAATATTCTCTTTTAAAAAACGTGCTTGCGTTGGATTCGGTTCAATCATGGTGACTGTGGCAGCGCCACGTGAAAGGGCTTCAAAGCCCAACGCACCAGAACCGCTGCACAAGTCGAGCACTTGCGCATTTTGAATATCCCACATTAACCAGTTAAATAAGGTTTCACGGACACGGTCAGGGGTTGGGCGTAAACCTTCAATACTTGCAAATGGCAGTGTACGCCGTTTCCATTCACCGCCAATGATTCGTAATTGATTCTTCATTATTCAGTGACTCCATCATCTGCAGGTTGAGCTGCTGCCGGTGTAGTCGCAGGTGGCGTTGCGACCGGGCTTGAAGCTGGCGCTGCATTTTGTGCTGCTGCCGCGTTTGCCATAGATAATTCACCTGGCTTGATGCCAGCCGTCATTAAACCGCCGCTAATCTGATGATTGGCTGGACGCAGTGGATTTTTCTTACGCGTCACCAGCCAGTAATCAAAGATTGGACGGGCAATCTGTGCAGCTGAACCGCCATGTCGACCATTTTCCCAAACCACCGCAATGGCAATTTCTGGATGATCAGCGGGTGCAAAGCCGACAAACAGACCATGGTCCCATTGACGCGAGGACAGGGCCGCTTCGTTATAGCGTTTCCCTTGAGCAATACTCTTCACCTGTGCCGTACCGGTTTTACCTGCAATTGAATATTGCAAACCACCTTTGATGCCGCGACCTGTACCAGACTGGATCACGTCAACCATTGCATCATGCATATTGGTCCAGTCTTGTTCTGTGCCGTTAAACTGGATTTTGCCATCAGGCGCATTGTGTACAGCGAACTTTTTGGCACCTTTGGTTTCTCTGAGGACATGCGGCGTAACATGTGAACCCTTATTCGCTGTAATCGCAGTGGCCATGGCCAGTTGTAATGGCGTTGCGGTAAATGCACCTTGCCCGATACTGACCGAAATGGTTTCACCTTTGAGCCATTTGGATTTGCGGGTACGCATTTTCCATTCCGGGCTTGGGTAGAGGCCTGAGCTCTCGCTTGGTAAATCCACACCGGTTTTTTCACCAAAGCCAAACTGACGCATCCAGTCATTCATTTTTTCAATGCCCATGCGATAGGACAGGACATAGAAATAGGTATCGCAGGAAACGATTTGAGCCTTGTGCATGTTGACTGAACCATGTCCGCTTTTCTTATGGTCACGGAAGCGGTGGCTATCGCCTGGCAGAGAGAAATAACCCGGATCTGAAATGGCTGTGCCCCAATCCACCAGACCATAATGAATACCGCCTAAACCAAACATCGGTTTAATGGTAGAGCCGGGTGGATAAGCCCCTTGAACTGCACGGTTATACAGAGGCTGGTCAAGGTTGTCACGCAGTCCGCTATAGTCTTTTGAGCTAATGCCAGTGACAAACAGGTTGGGATTGAAGCTTGGGCTAGAAACCAAAGCCAGAATTTCACCTGTGCGTGGATCTATTGCGACAATTGCACCACGACGGTCTGCTAATTGCTGAGCAGCAATGGTTTGTAACCCATAGTCAATGGATAAATAAAGATCATTACCACGGGCTGGGTTTTGGCGGCCTAAATTACGTAACACATTACCGTGTGCATCTGCTTCAACAGATTCATAGCCTGGTGTGCCGTGTAACAAGTCTTCATAACTTTTTTCTACCCCGATTTTACCAATCAGGTTGGTGCCTGCGTATAAATCCTTATCAATGGACTTGAGCTCTTTATCATTAATACGTCCGACATATCCAATCACATGGGCAAACAGTTCGCCATGCGGATAGTAGCGGGTCATCTGCGTTTCAATTTTCACCCCGGGAAAAGCATATTTTACTTCGCTGAATTTTGCGATATCGGCTTCAGTCAGGTTTAATTTTATCGCCAGACGTTCAGTTTTACGTGCAGTTTTGACCCGGCTTTTAAAACGGTCTACATCTTCCTGACTAAGATTTAAAATCGGGACCAGACGGGTAATGGTATCGTCAATATCGCTGACATCGGCCCGGCTTAAGGTTGCGGTGAAGACCGGATAGTTATCTGCGAGCAACACCCCGTTGCGGTCATAGATATAACCACGGGCAGGTGCCAGAGGTTGTAAGCGAATTCGGTTCTTATCTGAGGCCGTTGTAAAATCATCGTAATGAACAATCTGTAAATATGCATAACGACAGATCAGTAAAAGTAGGAAAAAACCGACCAGAAAAATGGCAAAGAAGATTCGACCCTTATAAATGCGCTTTTCTTGTTGCATGTTTTTTAAAGGAAAGTGCTGTTTCATAGGGTGTCGACTTAATTACAAGGGTGAGAGAATACAAAGACGCAATATTTTAACGTAAGTTGCATGATCATACTGTAGAATTTTCAACAATTCATGCAAATGTTGGCGCGTCAGTTTTTGACTTTGCAGACATTAAAATTGTATGGTCTTGTATATTAGAAGCAAAATAATTCTGTTAAAGTCACAAACTATTCGAAATAGGATTTTCCAATACAGACATAGGGAAAATGGAGAAAATAATGAGAAAAATTTGCCTTTTATTATCGGTTTTAACACTTACGGGCTTAAGTCATGCGGATGACAATCCATTTATGCCTGAGCCTAAATTGAAAGATGCAAACGTTTCAACATGGAATGTCGGGGCAGGTTTTACTAAAAAGTTATTACACGGCAATTTGGAATGGGTCAATCCTTACGGGATTGCCTATGCAAAAGCAGGTGCCTTTTTAAATGATGACAATGAAATTGGTGGACAAGTCGGTTTTCGCTATCCGTATTATTTAACGGGTACAGATAAAAATGGTTATTACGTTGGGGTCTATGCGGGCCATTTAGACAGTAAAAATTATGGCGGTAAGCAAAAAGCCAACCTGGGGGTTGGTGCTGATCTTGCATATGTCTGGCTGAACAGTGAACGGATTAGTACATTCAGCGTCGGCGCAGGAGTACGTGAAAAATTAGAAGATGGAGATGGCAATACAGTGAAAAAAGCACAACCTGTGTTGCAGTTTTCTTACACCTTGAGTTTTGGTTTATAAGAGGAGAATGCAGATTTATTCTTTTATAAGCCATCATGTATCAATAATTCTGAGAGTCATGCATGTTTGATTACGTCAATGAATTGTGGCAGATTTTCTTAAATCGACCAGACCATCTGGCAGTCTTAAGTATCATTCCCGTAACCGCCTTTGTAACTTGGGCGCACGTGTGGATGGCACTGAAAATGGTATTTTACCCGATTAATTTCTGGGGATTCCATTTAGGCCCGTTACCTGTCGGTTGGCAAGGGATCGTGCCGCGTAAAGCTGGACGTATTTCAGGCATCATTACCGATAATACCTTATCGAAATTGGGTTCACTGCGCGAGTTTCTGGAAGCCATGGATCCTGAAGATATGGCCATGATTATTGGTGAACAGGTTGGTTTTGAGCTTGAACACCTGATTGATGAGGTCATGATCGATCGTAATGCGGTGTTATGGGAAAATCTGCCTTATTCCATTAAACGCCGTATCTATGCGCAAGCCCATAAACAATTGCCAAACACGCTTAAGGAACTTGTGACTGAGCTGACCATGAACGTGGAGTCACTGGTGGATATGCGTGAAATGGTGGTGAGCCAGATGGAAGGTGACCGCCGTTTAATGGTGCGCATGTTCCTGAAAGTGGGACAAAAAGAGATCAACTTTATTTGGCATATCAGTGCCTTGATCGGGATGTTCTTTGGTATTTTCCAGATGATCGTCTGGTTTGTGGTGCCGTGGCACTGGACGGTCCCGTTCTGGGCTGCCATCTGGGGCTTTTTAACCAACTGGATCGCCATCTGGATGGTCTTCAATCCGATTGAACCGCACTATATCCGCTATCCACAGATCTTCCGTTTGACCAAAGACCGTAAATTCCCGTGGATTGTACCTGTCTTGAAGATTGGAACCTATAATGTCCAGGGCGCATTTATGAAGCGTCAGGAAGAGGTTTCGGATGTATTTGCCAGTGTGGTGACTGAAGATTTAATTACCTTAAAATCGATCATGACTGAGATGATGTATGGCAGCAAAAAAGACAAAACCCGTCGTATTGTCAAGCGCCATATCAATGAAATCATGGAAACTCCTCTGGTCAGAACCTCATTGCAGCTTTCATTAGGGCCAAGAGAGTATGCTAGACTCAAGACTGACTTGATTGATCGCTCAATTGAAATTACCATGGGACCAGTATGTGACCCAGCTCTGAATGCAAGTCGTGCGCAGAAGATCTTTCAAATGTTTAGAGACCGCATCCGTGAACTAACACCGAAAGAGTTCCAGAATTTATTGCGTCCTGCTTTCCAGGAAGATGAGTGGATTTTGATTGTACTAGGTGGAGTGACTGGCTTCTTTGCTGGTTTAATTCACTTATTTGTTGCTTTCTTATAATTAATTTGATGTTGGTTGAGCGATAACTCTGTATGATATTGCTCAATTTAAGATTTATTGTTTTTAAATGAGGATGTTCTTTTATGCGCATTATTTTACTCGGACCACCTGGGGCAGGCAAAGGTACTCAAGCTCAGTTGATCTGTAAGCGCTACAATATCCCACAAATTTCAACCGGTGATATGCTCCGCGCTGCAATTCGTGAAGGTACTGAACTTGGCTTAAAAGCAAAAAGTGTCATGGAGTCAGGCGGTTTAGTTTCTGATGAATTGATCATTGGTTTGGTGAAAGAGCGTATTGCTCAGCCTGATTGTGAAAATGGTTGTATCTTTGACGGTTTCCCACGCACAATTCCACAAGCTGAAGCATTAGAATCAGCGGGCATTAGCATTGATCATGTGATCGAAATTGATGTACCGGATGAAGAGATTGTTCAACGTCTTTCTGGCCGTCGTCAACACCCAGCATCTGGCCGTGTTTATCATACGGTTTACAATCCACCAAAAGTGGAAGGTAAAGATGACGAAACCGGCGAAGACCTGGTACAACGTCCGGATGACCAGGAAGAAACCATTCGTAAGCGTCTTGGTTCTTACCACAGCGAAACTGAGCAATTGGTTGGCTTCTATCAAGGTCGTGCTGCTTCGGGTGAAAATGCACCGACTTACGATAAGCTGGATGGTTTACGTCCGATCGAAAACGTTCAAGCCGATTTATTTGCAATTTTAGATAAATAATCTGAATTGCAGATGATAAAAGAGCTCTGAATATAGAGCTCTTTTTATTTTGGAGAAGGACCATGCTACTAAAAGTTGTTCTGATTTTAGTTGTAATTTTCAGCTTGGTTCTACTGTTGTTTTTATTGTATCAAAGCCAAAAAATGTTGCGCCATGTGCAAAAACAGCAGGCTTTGGAAAATAAATTAAACGGTAGGGCACGTCAGCTACATCCAAAATTACAACAGCATAAAAAACCTCAGGATTAACTGAGGTTTTTTACTGCAATGGCTTTGTTTGCGCCAAATTCAAAGCGATCCGGCCAGTTGCAGACATCGGCAACCACACATTCACCACATTTCGGTTTACGTGCGATACAGCAATAACGTCCATGCAAGATTAGCCAGTGATGCGCATCGATAATAAACTCTTTGGGAATCACTTTAATCAAGCGATCTTCAACCTCGAGCACATTTTTACCCACCGCCAGTCCTGTACGATTACCCACGCGGAAAATATGAGTATCAACCGCCATGGTCGGCTGACCAAATGCAGTATTCAGTACCACATTGGCGGTCTTGCGACCTACGCCTGGTAGCGCCTCTAGTTCTTTACGTGTTTCCGGAATTTTGCCCTGATATTGCTCCACAAGAATGCGGCAGGTTTTAATCACATTCTCGGCTTTAGAATTATACAGGCCGATGGTCTTGATATATTCTTTTAAGCCATCCACCCCAAGATTTAAAATCGCCTGAGCAGTATTGGCAACCGGATAGAGTTTATCCGTGGCCTTGTTTACGCTGACATCGGTTGCCTGAGCAGACAGTAGAACGGCTATCAGCAATTCAAACGGTGAAGAATAGTTCAGCTCGGTTTGTGGATGAGGTCTTTGTTCACGTAAACGTTCGAAAAAAGTCTGAATCTGCTTTTTGGTCATATTTTTAACGGGCATTTAGATGTCCTGCAATTCATTTAAACGTTGTTGTAAAACCATTAACTGTGCTTGTTTTTGCTCATCTGCACGAACACTCAGCTGTTTTTCCAGTTTCTTGATTTGTGTGCGTATCTTGGCGAGTTCAATGGTGGTTTTAGCATCTAGTGTTGGTGTTTCTTTGGGTTTATCCGTGAGGGTAATCACAGGCACATTGTTGAGGGCCTGAGAAAACTGGGCAAAGAATTCCACATCAATTTCTGCACGGACAATCGGGCCTTTACGGCTTAAACGCCGTTTCTCTTCACGTTGAATATGCGCATAGTAGCGATGTCTTAAATCATCCTGCTCCACACTGCGTTGTTCTGCGCTTGGCAAGGGCTTGCTATCTGCCACCAGATCAATGCAATCAACTGGGCATGGTGGAATACATAATTCACAGCCTGTGCACAGATCAGTCAAAATGCTATGCATCAATTTACCGCTACCGATGATTGCATCAACGGGACAGGCGCTAATACATTTGGTACAGCCAATACATTCATCTTCCCGAATAATCGCTTTCATACGCTGGGGACGTCCATCCGCTTGAGTTTCCCAGACACTGGGTTCAGCCGGAAGAGAAGGTCGTTGTAACAGCGCTGCCAATGCATCAGCAACCGGTTGGCCACCCGGTACACACTTATTTGCCTCTTCGCCTTCTGCAATCGATTTTGCATAAGGTAAACATCCATCACGATGACCACATAAACCACACTGTGTCTGTGGTAAGAGCTGATCTATTTGGACGATAAGAGAATGTTGTGCAGATGGGGACATGGAAGCGGATGAAGCAAAAAACAGGGAGCTTAGTATAGCAAATAATGACTTCGGGCGGGGGAGCCAAGCTGGAAAATTACCCCAGATTACACATTGCTTTTTGCTTAAAAATAGTGCGATTTTGGGTGTTTTTTAGTGCGAATTAAAAATAGATCATGAACTAAAAGGGAAAAACTGGCTAAGTATGACCTCATTTTTTAAGCAGTTTTAGGTACATTTATTATAAAAATAATGAACATTTATTTAAATAAGCTTTTGATTATTAAAAATATAAAATTTGGCCCAAAAAATAATATTGTGATGCAATAGTAATCTGTATTAAATATATGCGATATTCTATTTTGGTGCATTTTTCGCACCAAGATAAATCATGGACTTGGGGGTGAATGTTGAAGTACAACAGCTTAAATGACTTTCTGGATTATGTTAAAGCGAGAGATCCTAATCAACCTGAATTTTTACAAGCTGTCGAAGAGGTCATGACCAGTTTGTGGCCGTTCATTGAGAAAAATCCTAAGTATGCTCAATACGGTCTGCTCGAGCGTCTGGTTGAACCTGAACGCGCCATCCAGTTCCGGGTATCGTGGATGGATGACCAAGGTCAAACCCATGTCAACCGTGCTTTCCGGGTGCAATACAACTCAGCGATTGGGCCTTATAAGGGGGGAATGCGTTTTCACCCTTCAGTAAATCTTTCAATCTTAAAGTTTTTAGGCTTTGAACAAACCTTTAAAAATGCTTTAACGACGCTACCCATGGGCGGCGGTAAAGGCGGTTCTGATTTTGATCCTAAAGGTAAGTCAGATGCCGAGATCATGCGTTTTTGTCAGGCATTAATGCTGGAGCTATATCGCCATCTCGGTTCGAATACCGATATTCCGGCAGGGGATATTGGGGTCGGTGGTCGTGAAGTTGGCTACATGACCGGCATGATGAAAAAGCTGAGCAATGACACCTCTTGCGTATTTACCGGTAAAGGGATTTCATTTGGCGGTTCTTTGGCCCGTCCTGAAGCAACGGGTTATGGTACAGTTTATTTTGCAGAAGAAATGCTGAAAACCCGTGGCGAAAGTTTTGCAGGCAAGACCGTGTCGATTTCAGGTTCAGGTAATGTTGCTCAATATGCAGCAGAAAAAGCCATGTTCCTGGGCGCAAAAGTGGTGACATTGTCGGATTCAAACGGGACAGTGTATCTAAAGAATGGTTTCAGCAAAGCATTGCTTGATGAAGTGATGGAGCTGAAAAATGAAAAACGTGGCCGTATTTCAGAATTTGCCTCAAAACATGGTTTCGAATATTTCGAAGGTCAAACACCTTGGCATATTCCTGCGGATATTGCTTTACCGTGTGCGACACAAAATGAGTTAAACGCTGAAGATGCTGCAACTTTGCTGGCAAATGGCGTGATGTGTGTTGCAGAAGGGGCTAACATGCCATCAACGCTTGAGGCGGTTGAAAAGTTTGTTGAAGCGAAGATTTTGTATGCACCCGGTAAAGCATCAAACGCGGGTGGCGTTGCAACCTCAGGTCTTGAGATGTCTCAAAATGCTAACCGCTTGGGCTGGTCTTTTGAACAGGTGGATGAGCGCTTACATGCAATCATGAAAGAGATCCATCGTAACTGTGTCAAATACGGTACTCAGGAAGATGGTTCAATCAACTATGTTGATGGTGCCAATATTGCGGGTTTTGTAAAAGTTGCTGATGCAATTTTAGCGCAAGGGATTTATTAAAAGTCTTGTTCTAATCAAGAAAGACTCCCATAAAAAAATCCGATGTTAAGACATCGGATTTTTTTATTTACAGCTATAAATTATGGTTTTTTAACAATCTCTTGTTCAACAACCATATCGAGTACGTCTGCAATGCTTGATTGATCAGCAGCTGGATTCTGAATGTCAAAACGTTTTACACGTACAATCACACGTTGCTGTGGATTGTGCTCAAAACCTTCGATTTGACCGTAGTAAAGCGACCAGTTTTTGTCAGCGTAAGTTTTTAAACCTTTGTCGTCATATTTAACTTCACGCACTTGCATACAAGTTTGTGGCGCAACGCCTGTGCAAGATTTAGTTTCTGGTGCAATTTCCAAGAAAACAGTTTTACCTTCTGACTGGTATTTTGCTTCAGGTGTCATTTTACCAACAAAGGTATATTTTTGACCTTTTGCATCCGCGATCACCAAAGTCGGTTGCTCCGGATTTGTTGCATTTACTTCAAAAGCGATTTTACGTTTTTGTAAAAGAGCACCAGCAAACTGTTCCTGTTTCATCAATGCAGGTTCACAAGCCATCATTGTTGAAGCCAAGTCGCCTGTAACGATCGCACCGTTTTCAATTTTCCAAGATGTATTTTGACGGTTACAACCTGTATCTACAGATAAACGGTCATTTGCCAAGAAGCTTAATACGATTGGACGTTTGGTATCAGCAGGTTGATATGACCATGTGTAGTTCGTCAAGACATTGTTATTTGTCACTTTAGCACCTGTGAATACGTGTTTTTGACCTTTGCCATCCGTTACAGTCAAGATTGCCTGACCATTCACCGTACTGATTTCAAAAGGTACTTTTTTCTCGCTGAAAATATCAGCAGATAAACGTTCTTGTTGCATTAAGTCGTCTGCACAAGCCATCATGGTTGATACCAGTGGAGAAGTGACAATGGTATTGCCTTCAACTTTCCAGGTACCACCTTGGTTGTTACAACCTGTTTGGATTGAAAGCTTCTGGTCTGCACCAAATGCTAAAACCAAAGGTTTAGACGCTTTTGAACCTTGGTATGTCCAGTTGTATTCAGCCAAATTTTTCGCAGCAGTTGTATTAATTTGTGAAATTACGTTGTCAGTCACATTTTGTACTGTTTGACACGCCATTAAAGAAAGTGGAAGTAAGGCAAGAACTAAATATTTAATTTTCATATTCAAAACAACGGGAAATAAATAACAGTAATAAGCTTAAAGTATTCTTAAAAAAAGAGCATGGGGTCCGTTTAGGCATTAAGTTCGTTAAATGTTTCTATTTGTAAATTTTAAAAAATATAATGGATTTATAGGCTTGCTAATATTATATGCAAGCCTATTTTGTTTTTATGTGATCCAGTTCAATACTTAATCAAATCTGTAAATATCCATTCCTAAAGAGCCCATAGAGAAGCTGCTATGGACAATATTAAAGCGATTTCCTGTACCCATCGCAAAGAAAAGCGGCGCAAAATGCTCAAGAGATGGGTGATTCCTTTGAACATAAGGTAAAGAAGGCCAGTCCAGCACAGCATCATAATCCTGATGGGTGAGTTTATTAACCACCGCATTACGGAAGGTACTTGCCCAAACAGGAACATCGGCATCTGCTTGCCATGAAAGCTCGGCAAGGTTGTGGGTAATACTGCCTGAACCGATCAGCAAAATCTGTTGTTCACGTAGTGGCGACAGCACTTGTCCAATTTTATAAATCTCGTCGGCATTCATGTGTATGGATAATGAGATTTCGATCACAGGAATATCTGCATCTGGATACATGTGTAATAACGGCATCCAGACCCCATGATCTCGTGGACGGGTACTATTGGCATGGGCAGCAAAACCTGCTTCAGCAAACAGCTTCAATATTTCTTCTGCCAATTGCGGTGCGCCAGCTGCCGGGTAGCGAATCTCATAAAGTGCAGGTGGAAAACCACGAAAGTCATGCCATGTTTCGGGACGTGTCGATGTGCTGACTTCCAGTGCCTGACTTTCCCAATGTGCGGACATGACAATAATGGCTTGAGGTTTAGGCAGGTTACTGCTCAGGCGATGCAAAGCCGGGCCCACCTGTTCAGGGTCAAGTGCAAGCATAGGTGAACCATGAGAAATAAAGAGTCCGGGTAAGGTCTGGAAATTCATATATGGGCACCTGATTAAAATGACATAATTATCGTGACAAAAAAGTGATGACAATGACAGTCATTAAACTTCAACATATTGTTCTAAAATCAGAACAGTTCTTTAAGCCCGATGGTAAGGATGATTATGGTTAATACTCATCGCTCTATATAATTGTTCGATCAGCAGGATACGTACCATTGGGTGGGGCATGGTGAGTTTAGACAGTGACCAATGCCAGGCAGCTGCCTTACGAACGGCATCGGAGTGTCCATCTGGGCCACCAATCGCAAGTGCAATATCGTTACCTTCAAGCATCCATTGTTTCATGGTCTCTGCCAGTTTTTCTGTACTGAGTTCACGCCCGCCGACTTCTAAGGCGATCAAGGTTTCATTGGGCTTGAGTGCATTTAAAATACTTTCACCTTCAATTTGACAGTATTTTAAAATATCTGCTTCAGAGTCATTTTTTCCGCGTTTTGCCATCGGTAGTTCAATCACTTGTGTTTGCACGAATGGCTGGATACGTTTGAAATAGTCTTCAAACCCGGTTAAGACCCAGGCTGGCATTTTTTGACCAATGGTAAGAATGCGAATTTTCATATGAAAGGCTTATTTGGCAAATTCCCCATATTATAGATGCTGCTGAATGGGATAGGGCAAAACATGGGATTTATCTTGTCATAAAAAATACAAAAGCTTATTTTAAACTTCCCATAAAAAACGCAGCTCAAAATGCGTATGAGCTGCGATCAAAGCGCCATCCGTCTGGAGTTCAGATGGCACTAAAATGAGTTCATTGAGCCAAATTTGATCTTTGTTTTATCGACTCTATTTTATTATGCAAGATATTGGTTATTTTTCAACCATAATATGTAACAAAAAAAGAGAGCCGAAGCTCTCTTTTTACTGCAATTCACAGTTTAGTGACGTGCTGCCTTTGCATCTTCTACCGGTTTCACAATCGGTGTTTTAGGTAAAGGCTTGGGTGTATCCGTTAACGCTAAAGGCAAGATTTCATCAATGCTTTTCACTGCCTTGATTTCTAACCCTTCTTTCACGTTGTCTGGAATCTCGGCCAAATCGCGTACGTTATCTTGTGGAATAAAGACCAGTTTGATTCCACCACGGTGTGCTGCGAGAAGTTTCTCTTTTAAGCCACCAATACGCATTGCACGACCGCCAAGACTGGTTTCACCTGTCATCGCGATGTCTGGACGAATCGGAATACCTGTGAATGCCGATACAAGGGCAGTCGTGAGGGCTAAACCAGCAGATGGACCATCTTTTGGGGTTGCACCTTCAGGTAAATGTACGTGAACATCAGTTTCTTCGAAACGTGAAGACTCAATGCCCAATTCATCCGCACGGGTACGTACGACGGTCATTGCTGCGGTAATCGACTCTTTCATGACATCACCGAGAGAACCGGTTGTAATGAATTTACCTTTCCCTTTAACGGCAGCAACTTCGATGGTCAGCAATTCACCGCCAACAGACGTCCAGGCCAGACCATTGACACGACCCACTTGTGCTTCATCTTCTGCAATACCAAAGTCAAACTTATGTGGACCTAAATATTCAGGAAGATTGGCAGAAGTCACATCAATCTGTAAGTTTTTCGACTTCTTGCTGACTGCTTCTTTTACCACTTTACGGGCTATTTTAGAGACTTCACGCTCTAAGCTACGGACACCGGCTTCACGTGTATAACGTTGAACAATGTCACGGATTGCTTCTTCGTGAACGGTCAATTCTTTAGCGCGTAAACCATTGTTCTTGATTGCTTTCGGAACAAGGTAACGCTCAGCAATATTGACTTTTTCATCTTCGGTATAACCCGGTAGACGAATCACTTCCATACGGTCCAGTAGCGCCTCTGGAATATTCATGCTGTTTGCAGTACAGATGAACATCACTTCAGAAAGGTCAAGATCAAGATCTAAATAATGGTCGTTGAACTTACTGTTTTGTGATGGATCAAGTACTTCCAGCAAGGCTGATGCCGGGTCACCACGATAATCCTGCGCCATCTTGTCAATTTCGTCGAGTAAGAACAAAGGGTTCTTCACGCCAACTTTTGTCAACGACTGCACGATTTTACCTGGCATCGCACCGATATAGGTACGACGGTGACCACGAATTTCAGCTTCATCACGTACACCACCCAGCGCCATACGCACAAACTCACGGCCTGTCGCTTTGGCAACAGATTCGCCAAGCGAGGTTTTACCTACCCCTGGAGGACCGACGAGACAGAGGATCGGGCCTTTGAGTTTTTTCACACGAGACTGAACCGCAAGATATTCCACAATACGATCTTTGACGTCATCTAGGCCGTAATGATCTGTATCGAGAATTTCCTGAGCTTTATTCAGGTTAATGCTCACCTTGCTGGCTTTGTTCCATGGCGTATCTAAAATCACTTCCAGATAGTTGCGAACTACAGCGGCTTCACTTGAAGCAGGCTGCATGGCCTTGAGTTTACGAAACTCAGCTTCAGCTTTTTTGCGTACGTGTTCAGGTAAATCCGCTTCAGCCAGACGTTTTTCAATTTCAGCTACGTCATCTTCAGCGCCGCCATTCATATCGGAAAGTTCACGTTGAATAACTTTCATTTTTTCATTTAGAAAGTATTCACGTTGGTTCTTTTCCATTTGGCGTTTTACACTGTCGTGCAGCGTTTGTTCAATTTGCTGTTCAGCAGACTGATTCATCAAATAATTCATCAACTCTTGCAAGTGAGCTTCGAATTCATCGTGTTCTAAAAACTTTTGTTTGACTTCAATATTTAAAGGTACACGAGTGGCAACGAAGAACATTAATTGCAATAAGTCTTCTATTTTATTTGCTGCTGCGACGAGTTCACGCGCATTACGTAATTTTGCTTCTGCGTATTGAGCAAAAAGGGTACGTAATTCATTTAAGCGAGTTTCTTGGGTCTCTTGATCCAAAGATAATGTCATTGGGCTTAAATGATGCTCAGCTGTTAAGTATTCTTCACCATCAATAATACGCTCTAACTTAGAACGATGGAGGCCCTCAATCAGTACTTTAATACAGTTTTCATCATTTTCATGATTGACGACTTGTACGATTTTAGCCACAGTTCCATATTGATAGAGATTATCGTGATCAATTTCTTCTGTAAGCGAATCTTTTTGCGCAACTACAAATACTAAATTGTCACTGTTACGAGCCACATCCACTGCATTGATCGATTTTTCACGACCCACAAATAGCGCAATTTGCATGTGCGGATACACCACAACATCACGTAACGCTAATAGTGGTAATACACTTGGAACCTGTGGCTCTAAGCTTGTTTCATTATTTAAAATATATTCAGACATGGGCACTCCTAATGAGTGACAACGGTGTTGCCATGTTTTTTATAGTGATGTGCATTTTAAAAATTACAAGGGTTTTTACTTAGAAAATATAAAAAAAAGACTAAATTACTCAAGATTTAGGCCCGTGATAACAAAAAGAGCGAGTTAGCGCTTGAAAAAATAGAATTTTTTGGGTGTCAGTAATCCATCTAGGGGTTGATCCCATTTCTCTCGTAATAAAGGTTGTTGTATATATTGAAAGTCATGGGCCAGACCGAGACGGTAGGGGCGTCGTTGAGCACTGGCCAAAGTCCGGTCATAAAAACCACCTCCCATACCAATACGTGTTCCCAGATAATCACAGGCCAGCAAAGGCATAATTAGCAGATCAAGCCGGGAAACATGTTGTCCACGATTTGCCATGGGTTCTTTCATCCCTAGCGGATGATGTGAAAAGCGCTGACTAAAATATTGTTTTGAGTGAATCCTTACCCAGACCAATCGCTGGTTCATATTGCAGATCATGGGTAAATAAACCTGTTTTCCGTGTTGAAAACAGAGTTTTAGAATTTTGTGAGTATGAATTTCGCCAAAAGCATGTAAATACAGCCCGATTTTTCTTGATGTTTGAAAAGGGGCAGACTTTCTGAGCTGAATCAAAACCTGTTGTTCAGCTTGCCTTTGTTGATAAGCGCAGAGTTGTCTTCTTTTAACGCGTAGCTGTTTTCTTAATAATTTTAAATCTTGGCCCATAAGGTTGTAAAAATGTTTTTGATAAAAGAATCATACTCGATTTAGCAAACAATATCTAAAAGCTGGAATTTTTAGATTAATAAGTAAAATTTTATAGTGCTATGGTTATTTTTATTCCAGCTAATAAGTGTTTTCTTGATTATTTATTCCAATAATTAATGACAATTTTTGGTATTGAAGATTATTTTTTATTGGTTTAAAGAGTTTTTACTCTATTTTTCATTTTATTTTTAAAAATAAACAAAAGATAAACAAATTGAAACATAAAACTATTTTTTCATTTAAAACATGCATTTAATTCATATGATTTTTTGTGAATATGAGAAATAAGTCTCATAATGTATTAAAAAGTGTTCATTAGATCTTTACCAATTTACTCGGTTTTATTAGCATCCGCGGCTCTTTTTTAGCGCTGACACTAAAAATGCTCATTTGCATTTTTAGACCATCAATAACTGTAGTAAACGTCTGAGAATTTTTATGAACAAAGTATATAAAGTGGTTTGGAATGCATCTATCGGAGCATGGGTTGCAACGTCTGAACTGGCAAAAAGTAAAACCAAGACTAAATCTAAAATTTCGAATTTAACTGCTGCAGTATTGGTTGGGGCAATTAGTTTCTCTCCTGCAGTATTTGCGGCAAGTGGAATTGATAATGGGGGAGGAGCTGGAACTTCTATTTCTGGCTCAACGATGAACTGTCGTGAAGGTGCGGCCAATACTGCCAATGGTAAAGATATTGCAATTGGCTGTGCAGCAAAAACATTAGATTCAACAAGTTCTAATATCGCAAATCGTCAAAACCCGTATAACAACTCAACAGGCGCTTTTGCTGGCGCTATGAAGCAGGGCGGGTCAGTTGCTGTGGGGACAGGTGCAACAACTGAAAAAGGTTTAAGTACGGCAATCGGTTCTTATGCAACCACGACCGATATTGCTGGTGTTGCAATCGGTACGGCAGCCTTGTCAAAAGGAAACACTGCACTTGCAATTGGTCGCCAGTCTGCTGCAACAGCTGACTTTGCTCAAGCAATTGGTAACGTGGCGGCTGCGACAGGTAAGGGCTCTCTTGCAATTGGTCACTCTGCAACGGCAGAAGGTTACCGTTCAATCGCTATCGGTTCTCCAGATATTGAAAATGCAGGTTCTGTCGCAGGTCAGGCAGGTGCTTCATATCAGCCAAACATGGCAACCAAGGCTACCGGTAAAGACTCAATTGCATTTGGTGGTGGTGCGGTTGCAACACAAGAAAACTCTTTGGCAATTGGTGCATTCTCGGCATCAACTGGTAAAAAATCAGTTGCGATTGGTACTGGCGCAAAAGCAAATAAAGATGAAGCCGTTGTAATTGGTGACCAAGCAGAAGCTGCTTTTGATGGTGGTGTTGCAATCGGTAAGGGCGCGCGTTCAGAAGCTGAAAACAGTATTGCTTTAGGTAAAGATTCAAAAGCGACTCAAGCGACCGGTGAAAGTTTTCTTACCAAGCAAGCTGCTCCAACAGGCGTTTTATCTGTAGGGGATGTGGGGGCTGAACGTCGCATTCAAAATGTTGCTGATGGCGCGGTAGATTCTGATGCAGCAACTGTTGGTCAGTTGAAAGCAGCACGTACTCATTATGTCAGTGTAAATGATAATGGGGTACAAGGCGGCAACTATGAAAATGATGGTGCGAAAGGGCTTAACTCTATAGCAGTAGGGGTGAATGCAAGTACCAATGCACGTGAGGCGATGGCTCTGGGTAGCAGTGCTAAAGCAACAGGATCAGGCTCTATTGCAATGGGCTCTGGATCAAATACTGTTGGTCGTGGTGATATTGCCATGGGGCGTGGCTCTTCGACGAAGGGTGTGGATGGTGTAGATAGTAATCAATCTATTGCAATCGGTGATCAAACCAAAGCGATTGGTGACCAGTCAGTTGCGATTGGTGCAGATGTTATTGCACGTGGTAACTCATCTGTTGCGATTGGTGGTGATGATGTTGATAAAATTGCACGAGATACTGAGCTAAGCCAAAAATATACTGACATTACAGGTGGTGTATTAAAAGCGGGTCGTTATCCAACGACTGAAGCGAATCATGGTTCAACTGCAGTGGGTACTCAGGCCGTAGCTACAGGTGCCTTTTCATCAGCTTTTGGTATGACTTCTAAGGCAACAGGTGATGCATCGGCTGCCTTTGGTGTGATGTCAAATGCTTCAGGTAAAGGTGCTGCTGCATTTGGTGCTGTCGCTCAGGCAACGGGTGATGGCGCATCAGCGATGGGGATTAACTCACTTGCATCTGGGACCAATTCAACTGCAATTGGTTCGGGTAATAAACCGGGTGAAGGTGCGACTGCAACAGGTAATGGTGCTGCTGCAATCGGTAGCAATGCCAAAGCAACGGGTGATAGTGCTGCTGCGGTAGGTAAAGGGGCTGAAGCAAGCAATGAAAATGCTGCTGCGATCGGTGGCGGTGCCAAGGCGACAGGTAAAAATGCTGCTGCAATTGGTGGTGGTGCTTTAGCTGATCAGGAAAATGCAGTTGCTGTTGGTCAAGGTGCGCAATCTCTGGTTGCCGGTGGTGTTGCATTAGGTGCACGTAGCCGGGTTGAAGCAGAAAACAGTGTGGCATTAGGACAAGATGCGGTTGCGACAGAAGCAACAGGTAACTCGTTCCTGACAAATCGTGATGCATCAATGTCAAATGGTGTGATCTCTGTTGGCTCTGCGGGTAAAGAGCGCCGTATTACCAATGTTGAAGATGGCGCTGCCGATTCAGATGCCGTGACGGTCCGTCAGCTTAAACATGTTGATTCTCGTGTGAATGAGAACGCGCAAAACATTACCAATCTGGATCAGAAAATTGATAACACCAAAACTGATTTGGGCAATCAAATTGCAGATACCAATAAAAATCTGAATGATGCTAAAACTGATTTAGGTAATCAAATTAACAATACTAAAACTGAGCTAAATAGCAAGATTGACAACACCAAGACCGAGTTGCAAAACAAGGGCTTGAACTTTGCCGGTAATGCAGGTGCAGACGTTCATCGTAACTTGGGTGACAAGTTAAACATCGTGGGTGGAGCGGATGCTGCAACAGCACAAGACAAGACCAGCGGTGAAAATGTCATTACCCGTACGACAGCAGATGGCATCAAGATCGAATTGTTGAAAGATGCGAAGTTTGACAGTATCACCACTGGCGACAGCGTACTCAACAATAATGGCTTAACCATCAAAGATGGTGCAAGCATCACTAAAGACGGCATCAATGCAGGTAATAAAGTCATTACCAATGTTGCTGATGGTGTAAACGGTAAAGATGCAGTCAATGTTGACCAGTTAACCAAAGTTAAAGACGGTTTAGATGGCAAGATTACCGATACCAACAACAAGTTAGACGACGCTAAAAAAGACTTGGGTAACCAGATCACGGATACCAATAACAAGTTAAATGACACTAAAGATCAGTTAACTAATCAGATTACTGATACCAAGACTGAGCTAAATAGCAAGATTGACAACACCAAGACCGAGTTGCAAAACAAGGGCTTGAACTTTGCCGGTAATGCAGGTGCAGACGTTCATCGTAACTTGGGTGACAAACTCAACATCGTGGGTGGAGCGGATGCTGCGACAGCAGAAGACAAGACCAGCGGTGAAAATGTCATTACCCGTACCACAGCAGATGGTATCAAGATCGAATTGTTGAAAGATGCGAAGTTTGACAGTATCACCACTGGCGACAGCGTACTCAACAATAATGGCTTAACCATCAAAGATGGTGCAAGCATCACTAAAGATGGCATCAATGCAGGTAATAAAGTCATTACCAATGTTGCGGATGGTGTAAATGGTAAAGATGCAGTCAATGTTGACCAGTTAACCAAAACCAAAGATGGTTTAGATGGCAAGATTACTGATACCAACAACAAGTTAGATGACGCTAAAAAAGACTTGGGTAACCGTATCACGGATACCAAAGATCAGTTAACTACTCAGATTACTGATACTAAAACTGAGTTAAATAACACGATCAATAACACCAAGACTGAGCTAAACAGCAAGATTGACAACACCAAGACCGATTTGGAAAACAAGGGCTTGAACTTTGCCGGTAATGCAGGTGCAGACGTTCATCGTAAGTTGGGTGACAAGCTAAACATCGTGGGTGGAGCGGATGCTGCAACAGCAGAAGACAAGACCAGCGGTGAAAATGTCATTACCCGTACGACAGCAGATGGCATCAAGATTGAATTGTTGAAAGATGCGAAGTTCGACAGTATCACCACTGGCGATAGCGTACTCAACAATAATGGCTTAACCATCAAAGATGGCCCAAGCATCACTAAAGATGGCATCAATGCTGGTAATAAAGTCATTACCAATGTTGCTGATGGTGTAAATGGTAAAGATGCAGTCAATGTTGACCAGTTAACCAAAACCAAAGATGGTCTGGATAACAAGATTACCGATACCAACAACAAGTTAGATGACGCTAAAAAAGACTTGGGTAACCGTATCACGGATACCAAAGATCAGTTAACTACTCAGATTACTGATACTAAAACTGAGTTAAATAACACGATCAATAACACCAAGACTGAGCTAAACAGCAAGATTGACAACACCAAGACCGAGTTGGAAAACAAGGGCTTGAACTTTGCTGGTAATGCAGGTGCAGACGTTCATCGTAACTTGGGAGATAAACTCAACATCGTGGGTGGTGCTGATGCTGCAACAGCAGAAGACAAGACCAGTGGTGAAAATGTCATTACCCGTACCACAGCAGATGGCATCAAGATCGAATTGTTGAAAGACGCGAAGTTCGACAGCATCACCACTGGTGACAGCGTATTGAACAACAATGGCTTGA
>NZ_JBLVVH010000058.1:0-227 GCF_051947995.1 Acinetobacter calcoaceticus
CAGCGGAACCGGGGCAGGACCTGATCAGCCGCACGGGGCTCGATCGGGCCCGGCTTTCCGCTATCATTCCGGCTTTTGATCCGACGAGATATCCATGCGCCGCCTGCTGACCCTGATCCTCCTGCTGGTCGCCCTGCCCGCCGGCGCGGGCCTGTTCGACAGCCGTCCCGGCGCCTCCCTCGGCGGCGGCCTCGATGGCGGCGGCTTCCTCAAGGTCGACCAGGCGT
>NZ_JBLVVH010000059.1:0-226 GCF_051947995.1 Acinetobacter calcoaceticus
TGGGCGAGGAATGCGCCGCGCGCGAACCGTTCCTGTATTTCACCGATCACCAGGGCGAACTGGCGGACGCGGTCCGCGAGGGACGACGCAAGGAGTTCGGCGAGTTCGGCCGCTTCGGCGAGGGCGCCACCCTGGCTTCGCTCCCCGATCCCAACGCGGTGGAGACCTTCGAGCGCTCGCGTCCCGGCCTGGCCGATTGCGACCCGGCCTGGCGCGGCTTCTACCG
>NZ_JBLVVH010000060.1:0-225 GCF_051947995.1 Acinetobacter calcoaceticus
GGGCTACGGCGTAGTAGACGGTGCGCGAGCGGACGGGCTTGTAGACCGCCTTCTGACCACAGGTGCGCGCTGCGACCGCCGCGTCGGTGTCATAGGCGATCAGGCCCGTGGGCCGGCCCAGCTTGCCGAGGATGTCGTCGCAGGCGTCGACGCAGAGGCCGCAGTTGATGCACTCCAACTGAGAACCGTCGCGGATATCGATGCCCATAGGGCAGACCACGACGC
>NZ_JBLVVH010000061.1:0-225 GCF_051947995.1 Acinetobacter calcoaceticus
AAGGTTTTCTGGAATTTACCTTGTGGATCTGTAGTGCGACGTGCAATCACCTTACCATCTGCATCTTTGAACACAACTATGCTATTGGCTTCTGCCCGCCCTTCGATTGAAGTCCCTTCTTTATTCACGTCAACGGTCGGTTGCTCAGGTGCAACCCTATCCTTACCGGCAACTACTTTTGAAGGTTCTGAGTTGAAGCCTTCCTTATCTTCCGCAACAACAGAT
>NZ_JBLVVH010000062.1:0-224 GCF_051947995.1 Acinetobacter calcoaceticus
GAGCTGTTCCTCTTCCTGTTCATTCCGCCGCTGCTGTTCGTCGACGGCTGGCGTATTCCCAAGCGGGAAGTCTGGCGGATGCGCTGGCCGATCCTGATGATGGCGTTCGGCCTGGTGTTCTTCACCGTGGTCGGCGCCGGCTATTTCATCCACCTGCTGATCCCGGAAATTCCCCTGGCGGCTTCCTTCGCCCTCGCCGCCGTGCTGTCGCCCACGGACGCCCT
>NZ_JBLVVH010000063.1:0-224 GCF_051947995.1 Acinetobacter calcoaceticus
GGTTCCATGCGGACCACAGTGGCTTTACCACAGGTATTCAAAATTTTTGGATTCATGATGGCTTTATGCCAAATGGTATTGCAGGTTTGGTTGCCTGGTTATCTGTGGTGGTGTTCGCTTTTGGTGGGATTGAAATTATCGGTCTGAGTGCGGGTGAGTCTCAGGATCCTAAATCCTCGATTCCCCGTGCTATTAATGCGGTTCCAGTACGTATCTTATTATTC
>NZ_JBLVVH010000064.1:0-222 GCF_051947995.1 Acinetobacter calcoaceticus
CTGGTTCTGCCGTACCGGTGATTGGATCGGTACCATTGACCGGATCAATGTCTGGGGCATTCGGTGCAGTCACATCCACTATATACACTTGCGTGTCCGTCACTGTGCTGCTGTTGCCTGCTGCATCAGTGAAGGTCGCTGTGGCATCGATGGTTTTATCTCCATCGGCCAACAGGTCACTACCTGCCACATCAGCGGTCCAGTTGCCTGTCGCTGCATCTA
>NZ_JBLVVH010000065.1:0-221 GCF_051947995.1 Acinetobacter calcoaceticus
ACTATCAGTTTGTTAGTGGTGGGCATGTCTATAGTACTCATAATTTATATTTATTCTTCTTAGTTTGATTTTGTATAGTTGGTGTCACTGGCTTTATTTTAGTTGTTCTATGTTTCTTAAAAAAACTAATTGACCGAGTTGTTTTTTAATTATCTGATTAAAATTTTTTTATATTTTTTTATTTTTTTTTTTGGTTTTTAGTTTATAAAATATTTTATGTG
>NZ_JBLVVH010000066.1:0-221 GCF_051947995.1 Acinetobacter calcoaceticus
CGCTAAAAGTGATTCCACAGGACAATACACTAGCCCAGCAATTAATTCCTGAATATGGCGCAAAACTGAAGGAAATTTTTATAGGATGAGCACAAGTTATCTGGTGCGACATGGGCAGGCCTCTTTTGGAGCAGCTAGCTATGACCAGCTCTCTGCAAAAGGTGAGCAACAGTCACAATCGGCGGGTGAGTTTCTCAATAAAACTTTGAAATCTTCGCCTT
>NZ_JBLVVH010000007.1:0-34413 GCF_051947995.1 Acinetobacter calcoaceticus
CTGATGGTAGTGTGGCACTTGCCATGTGAGAGTAAGTCATCGCCAGCTTTTAAATTGAAAACACCCCTAACCTGACGGTTGGGGGTGTTTTTTATTGGCGGGGAAGAAAATGAAACAGTCTATTAAAGAAGAATAAGAGGCTGAATATTACAATAAATGTGCTCTTTTGCCAGTTTTTTGAACAAATCAGTCAGTTGAAACCTATTTTCCTTGTATGCGTAAACATTGCTTTTATGTTATAAATATTTTTATAGGCATGTTTTTTGCTTATCTTAATAAAAGGAATGACTATGAAATTATCTGTTGGATTGAAAGTTGCGAACAGTTTATCGTTGACTCCTCAATTACAACAGGCCATACGTCTTTTACAACTCTCCAGTTTAGAGCTCGAACAAGAAATTCAAATCCAGTTAGACAGTAATCCCTTACTTGAAAAAATAGAAGAGATGGGGACTACAGAAAGTCTTTCTAGCTTAGAAGTACAAGAGACAGGGGATTTAACGACTGAGCTCAATGCTGACCATCTTCCAAATGACTTACCTGTCGATACTGAGTGGGATGATATTTATACCCATCAATCCACTGCTTTGGCTTCACCAGAATATGAAGAAAGAGAAGACAATCGCCAAGCACAAATGAGTTTGAAAGAGCATATTTTAGATCAGGTTAATCTCTTACATTTTTCGACTGTAGATAAGCTTATTGCATATTGCATCGTCGATTCTCTGGATGATAAAGGTTTCCTGGATGCGGAACTGGAAGATATTCTGCTTGCCGTTTCTCGGTTGTTGCAGGAGATGGAAAGTGATGAAGAAGTTGAGGAAGATGAAGTTATTGTTGTTTTAAAACACATTCAACGTTTAGATCCAATAGGTGTTGGGTCAAGAAACTTGGCGGAGTGTCTGAAGATCCAGCTTGAAACTGTTCATGAGAAAGTTCCTTATATTGCAGAAGCCAAGAATTTACTAAAATATTATGAATTATTGATTTCTAATGATTTGAATAAATTATTAAAACAAACAGGTTTGACCAAAGAACAATTAACAAGTGCAGTTGATTTACTCAAGACACTCAAGCCTTATCCTGGACTAGAATTCACTCAACAGGAGTCTGAATATCAGGTTCCCGATGTCGTCGTTTCTAAAAAGGATTTGCATTGGCAGGTGCAATTGAATCCCGATGTTTTGCCTAAATTACGGATTAATTCATTTTACTCAGGCATGATTCGTCGTGCAGATCAAAGTGATGACAATGTTTATTTAAGAAATCAAATGCTGGAAGCAAAAAACTTTATTAAGAGTATTGATGAACGCCATAAAACCTTATTAAAAGTTGCAACCTGTATTGTTGAGCATCAACGCGCCTTTTTGGAGCAAGGTCCAGAGGCAATGAAACCTTTAGTGCTCCGTGATGTAGCAGAAGAAGTTGAGCTACATGAATCCACCGTTTCCCGGGTTACAACCAATAAATATATGCTGACACCGCGTGGTTTATTTGAATTGAAATATTTCTTTTCAAGTCATGTGGGGACAACAACAGGTGGGGAGGCGTCATCAACTGCAATCCGCGCCATGATCAAAAAGCTGGTTTCCAATGAAAATCCCCGTAAGCCTTTGTCGGATAATGCAATTGCCGAGATGTTGAAAAATGAAGGGATTGAGGTAGCTCGGCGGACGGTTGCGAAATATCGTGAATCGTTACATATTCCTTCATCTTCTGAAAGAAAAGTCTTGATCTAAATTTTAAGGTGTGACTATTCTATTGGTTCATTATTACGGAATAATGAATTTTTTTAATGATCACTAGAGGAATCGCTGAAATGATTTAATGGATATTGAACCACTGATGTGCATTAAATTTGCTTGAGCGATTGCTTGTATCCTGAGAAAAAGGTGAGGGATAGAATTATGCAAATAACAATTCGTGGACACCATTTAACCATTACACCAGCAATTGAAGAAAATATAAAAGAAAAGTTTAGTCAAATGACCAAGCATCTGGATCAAGTGAATAGTATGCAAATCAAGCTGGCTAAAGATCATCAAATTGACAAACGTTCACACAAAGGGAGTGCAAACCATATTGCTGAGGCAATTATACGTTTGCCAGGGGTGGAACTGTTTGCCCAGGCGACAGCCGATGATATGTATACCTCGATTCGGAAATTGACCGATAAATTAAAACGTCAGCTTGCTAAGCATCGGAAAATCCAGTGTTCGTACCAGCATGAACTGGCACTTTTGAGTTAATTTTTATTTTTTATATAAGAGGCTTTTTGTGAAGCCTCTTTTTTTTATTGATAAAAAAAGAAACTGCTTACTGAATTATGTGAAAAAGTTATAGTAAAATAGCGCGTTTTACACCAATGGTTGTATAAGAGGTCTTGGAATGAATAGTGAGCAGCTCACGCAAATTTTAAAAGAAGCTTTCCCTGAAGCAGAAGTAGCGGTGAGCGGACAAGCTGGCAAATTTGACCTGCGTATTGTTGATGATCAGTTTGAAGGTAAACGTACCGTTGCTCGTCAACAATCGGTTTATGCACCTCTAAATTCTTATATCGCGAGTGGTGCAGTTCACGCAGTCACGATTCGTGCAATGACAAAAGACGAATGGCGCAAAGCAAGCCTTTTCGGAGCTTAAATATTAATGGATAAGTTTTTAATTACGGGCGGTGTTAAGCTCGAGGGTGAAGTGCGCATTTCGGGTGCTAAAAATGCGGCATTACCTTTACTTGCAGCAATGATTCTTGCTGATTCTCCGATTACGTTAACCAATGTACCGAACTTAAAAGATGTAAACACATTGGTTAAGTTGATTGCTGGCCTTGGCGTGACGATGAGCTATGAGGGTGAGACAGTTTGTGCTGATGCTTCAACCTTAGACAACCAGTTTGCACCTTATGAACTGGTAAAAACCATGCGTGCATCGATTTTGGTGCTTGGCCCGTTGTTGGCGCGCTATGGCAACGCTAAGGTGTCTTTACCGGGCGGTTGTGCCATCGGCTCGCGTCCAGTCGACCAACATCTCAAAGCATTAGAAGCTTTAGGTGCGCATATTGAAGTTGAAAATGGTTATGTGCATGCTTCAGTGGATGGTCGCTTAAAAGGCGGTGAAGTTGTTTTTGATATGGTCACCGTTGGTGGCACCGAAAATATCTTGATGGCTGCTGCCTTAGCTGATGGCGTGACCACAATTCGTAACGCTGCTCGTGAACCTGAAATTACCGACCTTGCGCAAATGCTGATCAAGATGGGTGCCAAGATTGAAGGTCTGGATACCGATACACTGGTGGTAACAGGTGTGGAAAGTCTGCATGGCTGTGAATATGCCGTGGTTGCTGACCGTATTGAAACTGGTTCATATTTAGCTGCTGCTGCCATTACCGGTGGCCGAGTGAAAACCACGCATACTGATCCTGCATTGCTCGAAGCAGTATTGGATAAGTTTGAAGAAATGGGTGCAGAAGTCACGCGTGGTGATGACTGGATCGAACTGGACATGCAAGGCAAACGTCCGAAAGCGGTGAGTTTTAGAACATTACCGCATCCAGAGTTTCCAACCGATATGCAAGCGCAGCTCATGGCGGTGAATGCGATTGGCCGTGGTTTTGCAACGATCTCTGAAACGATTTTTGAAAACCGTTTCATGCATGTCCCGGAACTTTCACGTATGGGTGCCAATATTCAGGTGGAAGGACATGATGCGGTGGTTACAGGTGTGGAAACACTGCAAGCTGCCCCTGTCATGGCGACGGATTTACGTGCTTCATTTTCACTGGTTTTAGCGGCTTTGGTTGCTGAAGGCGAAACATTGGTTGACCGTATCTATCACATTGATCGTGGCTACGAACATGTGGAAGAAAAATTGCAAAGTTTAGGTGCGCAGATTAAGCGAGTAAAAGGATGAATGACTTAAGAAACGATGATCCAAATTTTGACGTAATGGGCAATTTTGATCATGGTTTAACTTTAGCACTCAGTAAAGGTCGTATCTTAAAGGAAACTTTACCCTTGCTTGAAAAGGCGGGTATTAATTTACTTGAAGATCCGGATAAATCACGCAAACTGATTTTTCCTACCACGCACAAGAAAGTCCGTATTTTGATTTTACGTGCTTCTGATGTTCCGACTTATGTTGAGAATGGTGCAGCAGATTTTGGTGTAGCGGGTAAAGATGTGTTGATGGAACATGGTGCCCAACATGTGTATGAGTTGCTTGACCTGAAAATTGCCAATTGTAAGTTAATGACAGCGGGTAAAGTCGGTATGGAACGTCCAAAAGGCCGTTTAAAAATCGCGACCAAATACGTCAACTTAACCCGTCAATATTATGCAAGCCTCGGTGAGCAGGTGGATGTGATTAAGCTATATGGATCAATGGAGCTTGCGCCTTTGGTTGGTTTAGGTGATTACATTGTCGATGTGGTGGATACGGGGAATACTTTACGTGCCAATGGCTTGGAGCCGTTGGAAGAAATTTGTAAGGTTTCTTCTCGTCTGATTGTGAACAAAGCCAGCTTTAAACGTAAACAGGCGGTGCTCAATCCGATTTTGACGCAACTTGAAGAAGCGATTAAAGCACGTCAAAACTGATTGTTGTGCATCAAATTAAGAAACCGTTCTCATGAGCGGTTTTTTTACATTTGAAGATTATGTAGGGGATATAGTCCCTTTGTTTCTGAGCTGAGGCTATGTTAAAAAAGCTAATGATGTGTTGAAAATGTCAGGAACAATGAAAAATCCACTGCAGCGTAAACAAGAATCTATTCTAAAATTAAAAGCTAAAGCTATACCTTATATCGACTGGTTGCCTCATATTGAATCAAGTGATGACGTGATCCAGCGCTCTGCTGAGCGCATTGCCAAGCGTGCGATTGCATGTTTACTGATGATTCAGGTGGCATGTGATCTGGATCAAGACCAATTTGATCAAGAAACAGAAGATTTTATTGTCGATCTATTGAATAAGTTTGAAGTTACTGATGAATTAACTGTTAAAGAAAAAAACATATTGAATCGAAATGCTTCACAGCAAGAGATTGTCAATATGATCTGGAAGTATGAAGCCTATTGGGTATTGCTATGGGCGTTGGGGATTGTCGAAGAGTTGAAATATCCAGATGAAATCGCAGATTGTGATTTTGCCATTCAGGTGGTATCAGGCTGTGATTCATTGCAGGAATTTATGCAGCAGGTGAAATTAAGACATATCGAAGAGATTCTGGATGAGGCAGATCTGATCTATCGTTATGACTGGGCATGTGTTGATGCGCGATTAAAACAGCAGCATGCACCTGCAAATTTAAATGCTTCCATAGTTCTGGAGCGTCATGGCGCTTTAAACTGGCTGATACAGGCCGATGCGGATTGGGATAATCCGGATGTAAGTACTTAAAACTTATAGATCTCTTATCATTAAATGTTTTTTCCTATAACAGCAGCCGAAAAGCTGATGTTATCTTGCCCACAAGCGTACTGAAAAAGAGTAAACTTAGCGTTCTCTTTTTCGCCTTGTGGGTAAATTGATGCGACGTTTATCGACTCAGGATCAAAATTTTAAACAGACATTTGCTGAACTTTTAGCATTTGAAACCGTGAATGATCCTCAACTTATACAAACTGTAGATCAGATTATTGCTGATGTTCGTCAGCATGGTGATGATCATGTGCTTAAACTAACACAACAGTTCGATCGACATCCCGCGCATCAATTCTCTGATTTAGAACTGACTCAGGCACAGCTCAAAACGGCATTTGAAGGCTTAAGTGTTGAAATCCGTGAAGCACTGGAACTGGCAGCAAAACGTATCCGTTCATTCCATCAGGCACAAAAGCAGGAAGGCTGGACCTATGTTGATGAGCTGGGGAATACCTTAGGCCAGAAAGTCACAGCGCTGGATCGTGTTGGAATCTATGTACCGGGTGGCTTGGCGTCTTATCCTTCATCAGTGTTAATGAATGCTTTGCCAGCACATGTCGCGGGTGTCCCAGAAATTATCATGGTGGTTCCTGCACCAAATGGTGAACTGAATCCATTGGTATTAGCTGCAGCTTATTTGGCTGGGGTAAGCCGCGTATTTACCATTGGTGGCGCGCAAGCTGTGGCGGCATTGGCTTATGGGACACAAACCATTCCTGCGGTGGATAAAATTACAGGACCTGGCAACCGCTTTGTTGCAGCCGCAAAACGTGCGGTGTTTGGCCAAGTCGGTATTGATATGATTGCAGGACCTTCGGAAATTTTGGTCTATGCCGAAGGTGAAAATAATGCTGAATGGTTGGCCATGGATGTGTTGTCTCAAGCAGAGCATGACACCGTTGCACAAGCCATTTTCATTACCCCGAATGAAGCGTTGCTCAATGCAGTTGAAGCTGCGATTGAAAAGCATTTAAGTGAATTGCCAAAAGCAGAAATTGCCAGAACCTCGATTCAAAATCGCGGTGCATTGGTGCTGGTAAAAGACCGAGCTGAAGCAGTTGAACTGATTAATCAGGTGGCACCTGAGCATCTGGAGTTATGTCTTGATGATGCAGAGCTGATGAGTCAGGAGATTCGTCATGCTGGGGCAATCTTTATGGGACGTTATACGCCAGAAGCCATTGGTGATTATTGCGCAGGACCAAACCATGTCCTGCCGACATCAGGTACAGCACGTTTTTCTTCGCCACTTGGTGTTTATGATTTCCAGAAGCGCTCTAGCTTGATCATGTGCTCTGAAGCGGGCGTGAAGAGCTTGGCAAAAGCAGCCGATGTTTTGGCAGTCCAAGAAAATCTTGATGCCCATGCACGCTCAGCCCGTTATCGTTATGAGGTTTGAGTTAGAAGTGAGTGCTATGGTCTAGCACTATAATAAATATAAACCTTTCCCTATCCCTCTCCTGAAATGAGAGGGGACTTATCACGCTACAGGTGAAATAAGTTTGAAGATTCCTCTCCCTTTGGGAGAGGTTAGGAGAGGGCAGCAAGAGAAAATAAAATGACGTTTACAGCAGAACAAATGCGTTTTTGGAGTCCAGAGGTTCGTGAATTAGAGCCTTATGTACCGGGTGAGCAACCTAAAATTCAGAATTTACTCAAACTGAATACCAATGAAAACCCCTATCCACCATCACCAAAAGTGGTGCAGGCTGTGCAAGCCGTTTTAACTGAACAGGCCGATGCTTTGCGTTTATATCCAGATCCTGATGCGACGGTTTTAAAACAGGCGATTGCTAAACAGCAGCAGGTTGATGTAACTCAAGTGTTTGTTGGTAATGGTTCGGATGAAGTTTTAGCACATATTTTTAAAGCTTTTTTTATCCAGAAAGAGCCAATTCTTTATCCGGATATTACTTATAGTTTTTATCCGGTGTATAGCCAGTTCTTTGCAACGCAGACCAAGCAGATTCCATTGAATGAAAAATTCGAAATTGATGTATCGGATTATGCGCAGGAAAATGGCGGGATTATCATCACCAATCCAAATGCACCCACCAGTATTGCGCTGGGTTTAGATAAGATTGAACACGTGCTGAAGGCAAACCCAGATCGAGTGGTGGTGATTGATGAAGCATATGTCGATTTTGGTGCCGAATCCGCAGTACAACTGGTCAATCGCTATGACAATTTAGTGGTTTGCCAAACGACATCCAAGTCACGTTCATTGGCGGGCTTACGTGTTGGTTTTGCCATTGCACAAGCGCATTTGATTGGGGCACTTGAAGCCGTGAAAAACAGCTTTAACTCTTATCCAATCGATCGTTTTGCCATTGCAGCAGCGGTGGCTTCCTTTGAAGATCAGGCTTATTTTGAAGCGCAATGTGCCAAAGTGATTGCAAGCCGGGAAAAACTGGTCGGTGATCTTGTTGCTTTAGGCTTTGAGGTATTGCCATCGAAAGCTAATTTTATCTTTGCCACACATCCACAACATGAAGCTGCGCAGTTGGCCCAGCAATTGCGAGAGCAGGGCATTATTGTGCGTTATTTCAATAAACCACGCATTAATCAATTCCTGCGAATTACGATTGGGACCGATGAGCAAAATCAGCGTTTAGTGGAAACGCTTAAAACGCAAATTTTATAAATCTGTATTGACATTTATTGTTCAGAAATCTGCCATGTATTGAGTAAATCTAGCATGGCAGAAATTTTATCAAAGCATTCCTGATATTCTGCTTCTGCATCAGACGCAATGGTGATGCCACCACCCGCCCACATGGATAATTGATCCTGATATTTCTGAATACTACGAATCAAGATATTCCAGCTGCCTGTACCATCGAAATTAAAATAACCCAAGCTGCCACAATAAGCCCCACGTGGTGCACCTTCAAGCTCTTCAATGATTTGCATGGCCCGAATTTTCGGTGCACCAGTGATTGAACCGCCAGGTAGCGCTGACAATAACATTTGCATCGGATTGATGTCTGCTTTTAAGCTCGCTGTAATCTCGCTCACCATATGGTGGACTTGATTGTAGCTTTCAATTTCGAAGAGTTTGGTGGTTTGGACTGAACCTGTTTCTGCATAGACACTGAGATCATTACGCAAAAGGTCGACAATCATGACATTTTCAGCTTGGTCTTTTTTAGAATGGCTGAGTTTGTCTTTTGAAATTTGGTCTTGTTGTGGATCATCAAAGCGCGGCATGGTCCCTTTGATCGGACGTGTTTTAATTTTTCGATCAGCCTGAAACTCGATAAATAATTCAGGTGAGCAACTCAATAATTCGAAGTCATCGAGTTTGAGGTAGCCCGCGTAGGGTGCATGGGTCAGTTCCCATAAATCATTGGCACGGCTTAACAGTGAGCCCTGTGCATGGGTGGTAAACTCTTGAGTCAAATTAATTTGATAGCAATCGCCTGCTTTAATGTATTCCTGTACCTGTTGAAAGGCCTGTAAATACTGCTGTTTTGACCAACGGGACTGACACTTCTCAAGTAGACAAAGTGCTGGTGGCATTTGAATAGGTTGATTGATGAGATCAGAGATCTGCTGAAAAATGAGCTCGGCTTGTTGCTCATCGCTGTGAAAATACCAGCTATCATTCTCATACTTTAAAAAAGTTGAATATTGACCCAGAAAAAAACCAGCCTGATGACGTGAACTCACGTCTACAAATTGATCTGCGCAATAGTCATAGCTAAAGAAGCCAATATAGCCACCGTTAAACGCGATAGTATCAGATGTCTCTGAGGGAGACTTAAACTTTGAAAATGCGGTAAGTAATGACGCGTCGGGTCTCATTTGATATTGATTAAATTGAATTTGTTGAAATTGTTTTAATTGGGATTGTTGGAAAATTAAAAATTCTTGCGGTAAAAACGCAATAATGGGGGTATTGTGGTCATATAAGTAGACCAAACCTGTTAGGTCATACAGTTGTGCAAGAAGATCAAATGCAGAAGTGAATTGCGTGTTAAGCTTTTGCTGAAAATAAGACATAAAAACGAAAATACTTACAGATACATTTGGAGGAGTGAATTGTACTACATTCAAAATCACGGGTCTGACATTTATAGCTTGGTGGCGTGAAAAACCAGCAATTTCTTGGTAAGAGCGAGAACTCATATTGGCTTTAGGGCGCGAGTGATAGGCTAATCACCCAAATACTAAAAAACGCATTTTTGTATACACTTGTAACCATGGGTTGGTGCGTGGATAAATGGGCATAAGTGAGTAGATGCATGTAAGTTGTTGCATATAAAAGTGAAAAATAAATAAAAGTTACAATTATTTACCGTCGTTTTTTTAGATATGGAAGTGAGTGATTTATATGCCGTTTATCGGGTTGTACTTAAAAAGCAGTTAACAGGAGTTGAACATAAAATAACAAACAGGTAATTTAGTAATTGCTAAGCGAACTACTCAAGGATTGGAAGTTCTAGTTGTCATTAATAAAAAAACGACCGTGGACAGTTTAGAGTAGTGAAAGTCAAAAAATAAATGCTCTTGGGAGAGTGCTCAATGAAAATGTTTACTAAACTTGTTTTAGTTTCTTCAATGGCGATTAGCGCAAATGCAATGGCTATGCAGTCAATGGATGATGCTGCACTAAGCGCTGCAACAGGTCAAGATGGTCTTAATATCGGTCTAGGGATTTCTAGAGTCGAAATCGAAAAAGTTTTAATTCATGATAACGATGGTTTAGCGACTACTGCTGGTGGTACAGGCCAAGCTGGCGCGATCGTTATTAAAGCGAATGGTACTGGTCAGACTGCAGCAAATGGTATTGTCATTAATGCGCCAATGAATGCTGCTGGCACAGCGCTTGATACTACTCGTGCTTTAGCATCTCATAACCTTGCTGATTTAGTGATTGATACAGATAAAGGGACCGGTACCAACGGTGCATTCTTGAATGTTGCTGCTGCAGTTTCTGGCCTCGATATTTACGTGGGTGAGATTGGTGTATCTGGCTCAAATGCTGCAAGCACTACAGCGGTACGCCGTGGTAATGATGATGCGAATTACAATGCAATTTTATCAGGCTTAACAGTTAAAACTGGTTTAACAAGTGCAAATATCCAGTTAGGTGCTGCTCCACAAGGTGCAATGATTGTATTGAATACAACTATGAAAGGTGGTCTGGAACTGAAAGATCTTGGTATCGTTGATAGCTCAACGAAGCAAGGTTCAGGTGATGGTACTACGGGTAACCGTGCTGCTGGTCAAATCTATCTTGATAGCATTAAAGTTTCTGATGCTTCAGGTGCTGACTTAACTGTAAATGCTAAAGTAAGTGTAGTTGGTAAAGAAGGTACAAATAATGGTTATTTACGCATCATTACAGGTTCTGGCGACACAACTCCAGCAACTGATGCGTACATTAAAGGTGTACATTTAGGCAGTAAAGATGCCAAGTCAATTGGTGATGTTGAAGTTCAAGGTCTACAAACTTACTACAACAACGGTACTGCAAATGTAAAAGGTTCGATGATCACGATTTCTGGTCACTAAGTTTCCTTCAGAAAAAAGCGCACAATGTGCGCTTTTTTTATTTTAATTATCGATAATTAAAGGAAAAAACGAGAAATGTTGCGTTAATCACAATCGTTTATTAAAACTTTACTTAATTCTATTTTTCATTACATTTCGTCAAAAAAAACTAAAAAAAAGCTGTTTTTTTCTATAAAAAAAGGTATCTTCAACAAACAGGGATGTAGTGTTTTTAAACACTAAAATAAAACGAATAAGGCAAGTTGTGCCATAGTTAGAAAAAGAGACTTATGTTAGAGATCGCTTTAGGCTCAGCATTGATGTATTACTTTACAACGCAAGCCTTTGAAATTGAGAAAAAGCCAGAGGGGACTGTGCATTACACAGAAACTCTCGATTCCCGTAATCCTTCTTTTACGCGTAATCATCGCGAAGCCGTAGTGATTAAACCAGCTGTTGAAGATCAATTCAGAGGAATTGTACGCCAAGCGTATGACTATAGTTGCGGATCTGCAGCCTTAACCACGCTATTAAATGGATATGGTGGTTTGCGCTTGACTGAACAACAGACGATGACCGGTTTGCTTCAATATGGGGAATATCAACGTATTATCGAGCGCCGTAGTTTTTCCTTGTTAGATATGAAACGTTTTGTTTCAGCTTTGGGCCTGGCAAGTGGGGGCTACCGCGGTGAATTCTCTGATCTAACTGCATTAAAACAACCTGCAATTGTTCCTATTACCTATGCTGGTTTTAAACATTTTGTAGTATATAAAGCATATAAAGATGGAAGAGTTTATGTCGCTGATCCTGCTTTAGGCAATATCAGCTTTGACGAGATTCGATTTAAAGAAATCTGGGATAACAATACATTATTTATTGTTGATATACCTCAACAGTACCAAAAGAATTTATTGGCACTTCAAGATTCCGATATGCGTCATGTGGAAGATGCAACTGTAAATCGATATGCCCTTGCTGACATTCAATATCCAACTCAACAGTTTGAGAAACTTGCAGACAAAGGATCAACTATGCGTCGGGTGCTGGATACGAATTCTACCTCAGATACTTATAACCAACCAATTACGACATATATGCGCTTATATTACAAGCGGAAGTAGTTAATAAAAATCAGTAAAATTAATGTAATAGGATGCAAAGTAAAATGAATCATACATGGATGAAGATGACTGTGTTGGCGTTGAGTTTAGGCGCAATCACATCAACACTTTACGCAGCAGAGGAGCAGCAACCTGTAGTTGAATCTACAGCATCTCAAACAGATGAAGCAGCAGCTGTAAGCACTGAGACAACCAGCCCGCCGGTGGATGAGACGACGAGTCCCGTTTCACCAGCAATAGCAACCAGTCAGGCTGATCAAGCAGCGAGTGCATTGCAGAAAAAAGAAACAGATGCAACTCAAGAAACTAACCTGCAAGAAGTCTTTACCTCGAATGAACGTCAGTACTCGCTCATCAAAAAAGGTGTTTTTTCATCTTACTATGACATTGACTATACTTACTATCGTGATACTCGTGTCGATGCCTCTATGGAGGATGGAAGCTTAAATAACCTAAGATTTGAAGAAGATGCGAACCATACCTTAACTAACACATTCACGGTGCAGTATGGCTTAATGGATAATTTAACTTTATCCGCATCTTTACCTCTAGTAGCAAAAAAAGAATTATTAAAAGATAAAACCGCAGCGGGCTTGGGTGACATTAACTTTGGGGCACGTTGGGAACCATTTCCTCTAAAACAAGGGCGCTTACCTTTAGTACTATTCGGAAGTTTATCGACCAAAACGGGTGATAGCCCTTATGAAATTGGGATCGATGAACTTTCAACCGGTAAGGGGTATTATTCGGCCGGGGTTGGTGCAAGTACCCGTAAATATATTGATCCAGTTGTATTATTTAGTTCCGTATCTGTCAATTATGGTTTTAAAGAGTCCGGCTTAGACCAAGCTCGAGGTCGAAGAACATTAGAGAGTTTTGATCCAGGTGTGAGTGGTGGCTTTGCGTTTGGTTTTGCCTATTCATTTAACTATGACGTGTCACTCACCATGTCATATCAACAAAGTTTCAATACTGGCGCAAAATTCTATTTCTCAAATGGTGAGAGTTACGAATCTGGGGATCAGAGTAGTGCCATGCTGTCTTTTGCTTTAGGGGTTCGTGTGTCTCCTGAAACGATTGTCAATGGTACGGTTGGTATCGGTTTAACTGAAGATGCGCCAGATGTATCACTCGGTCTATCTTTCCCACTTGATATTATAGGTTTTGGCAAAAAAATTCGTTAAGGAGATGTAATGGTGAAACACCTTAAATTATGTCCTTTAACGATAGCCATATTTTTTGCTGGTTTATCTACTGTTGCCAATGCACAGTTAGGACAAGACTTATCTGTAGACTTAAGGTCGCTTGCTTTAGGAAATGCCGTAACGGCAGATCCACCAGGCATTAGTGCAGTGCATTTTAATCCTGCAGCACTTGCGAAATTAGATGGTTTACAAACCGATGTACAGGGGATTCTGGCAAATTTCGCGATTAAACGGGATTATTCAGCACCAGCGGGCTATAACGTGTTTGGTTACTCTGATGATCCATTGGTTTGTAATGATGGCCCTGAAATTGATTCCAATATCTGTACCGACTTTAAAGGTACAGTGCATGGGGACGTCGAATATGCCAGTATTTATGTTCCAATTCTCAAGAAAATTGTTGATTTAGGACCAAATTCGCCTTTAGTTGCGCCTACCGCAGGGATTTCCTATAAGCCGCCTGGCTCGAAAGTAACCTATGCAACGGCAGTATATGCTCCTTTAGTTGCTGGTTTTGGCGCGGAAGATGGCAACCCGAGTAACTATATGGGGCAACAAGTTGCCTTAGAGCGTATTACCTATTTATCGCCGTCTTTTGGTTATCAGGTGAATGATCATTTATCACTTGGTGCTTCATTCGGTATGTCCTATCAGGCGATTGCCCTGAAAACTGATTTACGTTTCCCGAATGAAATGATCGGCGTATTACGTATGGTCGATGAGGTTGTTTGTCGGCCATTTAAAGACAACGGCGATATTATTACAGATTTATTGTTATTCGGGATTTGTAATGCCAAAGAAGGGATGAACCCGTTTAATAAAATGGGGGCCATGGATGTTTCCTTGGAACAGTCCTTAAGTCCAAGCTATAACTTAGGCCTACTTTGGGAGCCAACTGATGACTTTAGCTTTGGTATGGTATATCAAAGTGAAGCCAAAATGCGCTTAAAAGGCAAATATTTAATTAATAATGCTGTTGCTCCTCAACAATTGGTTGCAGGATTAAACTCATCTGCAACAGGGCAGATTCTTGCTGCGATTCTGGGCTTGCCTGGTTATGTTCCAAATGTGGAGTCTGGATTAGTTGCGATGGATTTCAAATACCCTCAGCACTTTAAAGCAGGGATCAAATATAAAATATTCCCAGACTTGCAAATGAATTTTGACGTCGGCTGGACAGACTTCTCTGCTTGGGACAAATTTAGATTTGAGTTTGACCGGCAAATCTCCTTACTTAAAGTGGCTAAGCTATTATCCAATGATGTGACAGACCGCTCTTTGGCTTTACCATTACGCTTCCAGTCCTCTTGGCGCTGGGGGATCGGTTTTGAATATTCTGCGACAGATCGTTTGAAATTACGAATGGGATATGAGCCTCGTACAAGTTCTATTCCTGATGACAAACGAAATACCATGGTACCGATTAACAATGCGCAGTTATTTGGTTTAGGGATTGGTTATCGTTTTGATCAGGATACTGATCTGGATTTGTCCTTAGGTTTCTTACGCAGCCGGGATGATATTCCAGCTAATACCAGTAGTTTATCGAATCAGACCGGGGTGGGTAATATCTTATTAAACCCGTATGCAGGCCTAAATGTAAAAACAAATACCAAAGTCACCTTACTTGGCATTAACTATAGAACAAAATGGTAATGTATAAAATGATTAAACAGCCTTTGCTCGTGACCTTGTTCGTTGTTTTGTCAAGCGGGGGAGCTGTGTATGCAGAAGAGGGTTTCTATACAATCATTGGTCCAGATGGTCGGCCAATGATTATTCCTCAGAAAAAACAATCTCAGCCTGTAAAAACGATGCCAGTTCAGCAAAAGCAAGAAAAGGCTACACAGGTTGAGAAAGTAGAAACAGTGGTGGTGAAGAAAGAGCAGCAAGATAAAGAGGTTGTTTCTTCCCAGCCAGCTGCTGCAATGGTAATGCCTAAAGAGCCTTCAATACAAAAACAAAATACCGATGCAAGTGTTTCCCATCCTCCTGTCATTGCACCTGCATCAGCTAAACAAGTGAAAAAAATAGTTGAGGTTAAAAAAGAGCAACCACAGCCACCTGTGGCAGAAACAGCACTACCAACAGTGACGTCATCACAAAAATTTCATCCCGTTCATATTGAGCCTACTATTTCGGCTAAACCATCTTTAACATCAGAAAAACCGAATAAGAAAGAAGTCGTGGTATCAAGTCAACAATCTAGTGATGCTGTGAATGTTGAGAACTCTACATCAGCACCGCTTTCTAAAATTGATGGCGTAGAATACGTAAATAATGAATATCTAGAAGATCAAGAATTTAATCTCGACGGCAAAAAACGTTTTTATACCATGCCTGATGGAACTGGACGTATGGAAACAATTGAGCGTAAAAAGGGTGTAAACCAGTCGATGCTCAATAGATTGCTGAATCGAAATCCTAAGCCTGAAGCACCAATTGTTTTATCGAGTACTTATATTCGTTTATCTGCTGAGGACTTGGCAGCAACTTTTGAAAATGATCGTTGTTTCTTAAAGGATTATAAGAAATCAATTAAGACTTTAACGCCTAAAAAAGAAGTTGGTGTCTGGCCGAGGAAGCCCTTAAAAGAAAAATTTGAATATGAGGTGGTCAAGCTGGATCATTCCGTAGAATATATGCAAATTGCATCTTATGCCTCAAGTAATGAAAAGCCTGTTTATTATTGGCCATTGGTGGTCTTCCTGGATGAAAAAGGCTGTGCACAGGAGGCGGTAAGTGGATTTAAAAATAACGTGGTGAACACCACACTGCTGCAACATTCTGCGATTCAGGGGGTGATAAAAATTCCACCCAAAGCTGAATATCTGATGATGACACCACTTGCTTCAGCAATTGATGTACCTGAAAGCGAATTATCAAATCAAGGTCAGATAAGGATCTCTGCTTTAAAGTAAGCATTAACAGGATTGAAATGTATGAATAAGAAAATATTATTACCTTTTGCAGTATCTACGCTTGCACTGATGTTACATGGTTGTGGTGGTGAAAGTGCTAAAATTAATGAAGACCCAACCAAAGGTGTTGAAGGTGTAACTTCAAATACCAGTTGTAATGTAAAAGAAGATACTTGTTTACAGTTTGTGCTGGATTATCCGATCGCAGGGCTTAATTTCGATTGTAGCTCAGATAAATTCAATCATTTTTCAACAAAAATGGAAGGCAATCTTGCTACGGGTGCCTGTAAGTTGGGGGATACTGTTACTTTCTATCTTCAAGGTGAGACCAGTGCACGTAAAATTAATCTAGGTTCAGTGCAACTAGATAAGATCACCAAACTCAAAACAGCCGCTTATTCCCGAATTCGTATTCTTGATTTAGCAATGGGCCTCACTGGGAAAACGCCAGCAAGTGTAAGTGCAGAGGATGAAACAATACGTGTGGCAATGGCTTTGGTTAAAATTCTCCAGAGTCAGGGTGTAGTGGACAAGCGTAATGTGATTGGTGATATTCAGCAGATTGAATTCACAAAGGAAAAGAAAAATAAGCTTGCAGAAATATCTCAGGATGTTGGTGTAAATGAACTCAGTAGTGGGGCATATGCAGAAATTCTGAAACCTTGGCTTGATGTGAGTGAAATTACTGATGAACAGGCCTTAACTCTCGTGACTCAATTACTCAATTTAAGTCAGGTCGGCGTATGGTATGCGGAGTTACCTCTATTTAAGGCTGGAAGTAATGGTGCTGTCATCGAAACGCCAAATGAAGGAAGTGGCGTATTCCCAGATGGTCTGTTTGGATGTAACAGAGACCTTTATGCAAACTGTCTGAATGCTACAGATGGAAAAGGTGCAACCTTACGCCACTCTATGGGACGTTTTGAGTTATTGACAGATCGTCAAGGTTATATCCTCGGTTATGGTCAACAATGGCGAGGCAACCCGATTATCACCAATAATGTCGTTGCTCCACCTCTTGCATTAATTGGAAGTGCGAAACCAGAGAAAATGCAAGTTCAGCCACAAAAAAACTGGTTTAATTTGATTAATCAAGAGATTAACCCTGGGCAACCTTTACGTTTCATGTTGAATAATAATTCTGCTGAGGATTTATTAATTACACAAGGCAAGTTGATCAATGGAACGAATATTGCCAGTACTGAAGCGGTTTATCGCCAACTCACTAAAGCTAAAAGTACGGATCCCTTCAATAATGCAAAAGATTTAGGTTTATGGCAGCAGAATATTGATGGCATCACATATAAAGGGGTAACGGATGTCTTTAAATTCAACTCGGCAAGTTATTTACCAAAAGATGTCTTTACTACGGAAGCCAATGTCCAGTCTAAACAACGTTATGCATTTCCTCTCTATGCAACTCTGACGTTTAGATTTCAAGATGCCAGTATTGCCCCGGTTGATTTGGGAATTTTGATTGATGAACATGGTGATATCCGGACTGATATCAAAAAAGATGCAACCGCAACAGATATGTCGGGTAATTGTGCTCAAGCTGAACCACAGGCGGATGGGACATATTTAGATGAGTTTGGTGTAACACAATATCGAATCGGTACAACGGGCGGCGCAAACTCCTCAACAAATGATAAGTCAGTAACCGTACGTATGATTTTCTCAAATCCGAAATTTGGTGTACTTGAGGGAATTTTACTTGGTTTAAACTTTACATCCCTGAATAGCAAACAGAATATTAGTGGCGCAAAAATCAACGTGTATAATTTGCTAAATGGCGAAGCAAATGGAATTAACTTGACTAATTTCTCTGATAAGACTGTTTCATGGTTGAATATGCATGGGGTTTATCTAACTTCTTATATCACTATATATGACCATAAAGACACGGATAAGAGTAAATTGATTGCACCAACAGATGCAGAACGTGCCATTGCTAAGCGTTATACAGGTACCGCGAGTATTAAGGTTGCAGACCAGAAAATTCCAGCCTGTAATTCCATCAAGATAAAATCTTAACTGACACTCCCAAATAAAAAAGACCGCATTTTTGCGGTCTTTTTTATTTATCCGGTATGGTCCAGGCGTGTGCCGAGTGTTTCTAAATGAGGAGGGAATTGTCCAATTTTACGATCAGCAAAATAATGCCTTAAGGTCTGTTCCACGCTTGGAAATGCCAGTTCTTTCCAAGGAATTTCATGTTCTTCAAATAAGCGGCATTCGATACTTTCTTCACCTGCCCCAAACTGTCCTTGTTTTAAGAGGGCCTTAAAAAGCACATAAATTTGCCCGATACGCGGGATATTGTACATGCAATACAGTTGTTCGATTTCAACTTCGGCTTCAGCTTCTTCTCGGGTTTCGCGTGCAGCGCCCTGTTCCATGGTTTCAAATAATTCCATGTAGCCTGCAGGTAAAGTCCAGAGGCCATAGCGTGGTTCGATAGCCCGGCGGCACAGTAAAACTTTATCTTCCCACAGGGCTAATGCACCGCAAATGACTTTGGGATTTTCGTAATGAATGTTGCCACAATGTGTACAGACCAATCGTGATTTATGATCACCCAGTGGAATTTTTGCTTCAGTTTGATGTCCACACGCAACGCAAAAGCTCATAATTATCATCAGCCGTAGAGATAACTCAGCATAACCGAATTTTGATGACTTCGCATCATGATCTATGATTGCAGCTAAAAATTCGGCTATGATGCTGATTAAGGAAAATGAGAACAAGAGATAATTGAGATGGAAGAACCATCGTTAATCGCGCTTTTACAACAACGGTTACGTTTTTCCAAACGAATCCAGCAGGCGGATGCTGCTGTATTGATTGCGATTACCCAGGAAAGTCAGCCTAAAGTCTTGCTCACCCGTCGTTCGATGCAGTTGTCGCAACATGCAGGGGAGGTTTCCTTTCCAGGCGGGAAACGTGATCCAAGTGATACCAGTAATATTGTGGTGGCGCTCCGTGAAGCACAAGAAGAAACCGCACTGAATCCCTTTGATGTAAAGCTCTTGGGGGACTTGCCGATTCAGCGGGCGCGTAGTGGCCTATCTGTTAAACCGATTGTCGGGCTGATTCCAGCACAGGTTGAACTGATTGCTCAGCCGACTGAGATTGACCGGATTTTCTTTGTTCCGCTGCAAGAACTGATTGATGCTCCCCCTTTACCTTATGAAGTGCGTTTAGCTCGACAATCTTTATATTTCCCGAGCATGCAGGTAGACAGTGAGGTCGTATGGGGGCTGACTGCCCGGATGCTGGTGTCATTATTTCAGTATGGATTAGGCTATCAAAAAAGCTGGCCTTTCTTGGTGAATCCACCTCACTTTGGTATTGCAAAGTTCTAATTTTTTTTAAGAGTTTTTAATCATGATGTATACCTATCAGGGATTGAGTCCGAAAGCTTTACATGAACCTTGGGATGGCTGGGTTGCGCCAACCGCAACGGTTATTGGCCAGGCAGAACTCGGTCGACAGGTCAGTATCTGGTTTGGCGCCGTGGTACGTGCCGATAATTGTGTGATACGGATTGGTGATTTTTCGAATATTCAGGAAAATGCGGTTTTACATACTGATACTGGCATCGAGTTGCATATCGGCGAGTATGTGACGGTCGGGCATAAGGTGATGTTGCATGGTTGTCGCATTGGTGATAATTCACTGATCGGGATGAATGCAGTGATTTTGAATAATGCCGTGATTGGCAAGAACTGTATTATTGGCGCCAATGCACTGATTCCCGAAGGGAAGGTTATTCCAGATAACTCTGTGGTGATGGGCTCACCAGGAAAGGTGGTGAAAACACTGGATGAACAGGGCGCTGCACGCTTGCGTTTAAGTGCCTTGCATTATGCAGGACATTACAAAAACTTTTTAAATCTGGAAGCTTTTACTTTTTAAGCCTATTTAAAAATGAAGTCCTCATGTAGCCAAGTTTATGCTTGGCTTTTTATTGAGATAAATGAGATAAAAAAGCCAATAACTCGCCTATCGCGTTTGAGTGGAGTATGATACTCGACGTTTTTTATCTGTTTCGGGCTAAGGTTTTTGCATGAAGTTGCTGGCATTGGAATCTGCAAATGAGCAGTGTTCTGTTTCATTAATTGATGATACTCAAGAACTCTATTTTCAGTTGGATGACCGACCGAAAGCACAAACGCAAACCATTTTGCCTTTGACCGAACAAGCACTCTTACAAACACAGACGCAACTTGCTGATTTGTCCGCAATTGCATTTAGTCGTGGTCCGGGTTCATTTAGCGGGGTACGTATTAATGCGGCTGTTGCACAGGCTTTGGCATGGTCACAGGATTTACCCGTCATTCCTGTTTCCAGTTTACAAGCCTTAGCGCAAGCGGCTTATCGTGTTACAGGTTTAGCACAAGTCACTGCCGTTCTGGATGCGCGTATGCAGGAAGTGTATATCGCGAACTTCCGTCTGGATGAGCAGGGCATAATGCAGGCGCTGGATGAAGAAAAATTAATGCATTACGAGCAAGCAACTGGGTATTGCAAATTTACGCCGATTGGCTCGGGTTCAGAATTAATTAAGCCAACAGGAATAGACTCCGCTGAGGCTTCCATTCAAAACACGGCACAGATCAAGGCAACGGCACAGGACATTGCGACCATTGCCCGTGTATATGCGGCACAGCAAAAATGGGTTGATGCTGAGCAGGCGTTGCCCGTGTATTTACGTGATGATGCGTGGAAAAAAATTCCAGAACAAGGTAAGGCGAATTAAGGTTAATTATGGATCTTTTATTGCTATTTAAAGCAGCAATTATGGGCTTGGTTGAGGGGATTACTGAGTTCCTGCCCATTTCAAGCACAGGACATCTCATTTTATCAGGTCAGCTTCTTGATTTCTGGACTATTGAAAAGCGCGATATGTTTGCTGTCGCCGTGCAGATTGGTGCAATTGCTGCGGTGATTTATGAATATTGGGGCAAATTGTGGGGCGCGCTAATTGGCGCACTCACAGGACAGGAACAGGGTCGCCGTCTGAGTCTGAACCTGATCATTGCCTCTATTCCGATTGTGATTATTGGCCTGACTTTTGGTGATGTGGTTAAAGCCTATTTATTTAATGCGATTACCGTTGCGATTGCCTTGATTGTCGGTGGTTTTATCATTTTATGGGCGGAACGTCGTCCCCATCAGATCGTCACCAAAGAAGTGGATGATCTGAGTTTTAAGCAAGCCACTTTAATTGGTCTGATCCAGTGTCTGGCCTTGATTCCTGGAACGTCGCGTTCAGGTTCAACCATTATTGGTTCATTATTCTTGGGGGTATCTCGTAAAGCCGCAGCCGAATTCTCATTCTTCTTGGGCATCCCTGTATTGATGGGTGCAGGCTTGCTGGATATGTACAAGATGCGCCATGACTTGCATGGCAATGACATGATGGTGTTAGCCGTCGGTATTATCGTTGCTTTCATTTCTGCCTTGGTGGTGATCCGTGCCTTGATCCGTTATGTGTCCAAGCATGACTTCACCGCTTTTGCCTATTACCGTATCGTATTTGGTTTATTTATCCTGGCGACGTGGTGGACAGGTTGGGTGCACTGGTAATGCAGATGCAGTGTTGCTATCAAGCGGAATATGAACAGGCATTTCAGCAACTGAAAAGCCGTTTGGCTGAATTGAAGGTTCAGTTGAACGGTCAAGTCGTTGAAAAGATCAATGCCCGTTTTTTACGTTTGAATCCAGAGATGGCTTTGGTTATCGATAGCGATGGGCTTAGTCTGGCTGCCAACGGCATGAAAATGCAACCGGACTGGCGTGCCGAGATTCCCCGTTTAAAAAGAGCCAGTTTAAAATCAGAAATGATTGCCAGAGCCTGCCAACTGGGAGAAAAGCCAAGCTTGATCGATGCAACCGCAGGTTTGGGGCATGACAGTTTATTGATGGCCTATTTAGGTGCTGAAGTCCGGCTGGTGGAGCGCCATCCCATCCTGTTTGTATTACTGGAATATACCAAAGCCCAGGCCGAGCAAGATCCGTTTTTACAGTCGTTCATGTCGCGCATTCAACTGATCTATGCCGATTCCAACAGCTATTTGCAACAACTGCTCCAGCAAGGTGAGCAGGTCGATGTGGTGTATCTGGATCCGATGTTTCCGCAACGGGATCAGAACCAGCAAGCGGCAAAGAAACAGGCTCAGGTCAAGAAGCAAATGCAGTTGTTACATCTGTTGTTGCCTGAAGATGGGGAAATGGATCTTGGGGACCAACTCTTACATCTGGCCTGCCAGATTGCCAAACGGGTGATTGTGAAACGGCCAAGACATGCGGTTTATCTGGCAGATCAAAGCCCTGATCACCAATGGTTAGGTGACGCTTGCCGTTTTGATGCATATTTCCCAAAAGGTTAATTTAAAATCAGATTCAAATGATTGTTTGGCTTGCGTCAATGCTCGGTAAAGTTTTGTGATATAGTGCAAAAGCATGATTGCTAAAAAATTCTTGTCGAGCTTACACTACAGTCACGCATTGCGTTTTTTAGGAAAAGTACTGCACATTCAATCATTAGAATGGCATATTTTCAGTTTAGGCTTGAAAAGAGAAACTCCCGAAGAATTTTATGATAGACCTCAAACCGTCCATTAATCTCTGGCATGATTTTAAAAGTAACCAAATTGCTGGAATGTGGTTGTTCCTCGGGTCTCGCCGTTCCTTACAGGTCGTTCATCCATCCATTACCCAGCTGATTATCTGGGGTATCCTCGGTGGCTGTACCAACTCGCTGTATAGCTGGCTGGTGGCCGGACAAATGGGAGAGTTTAATTCCCAAGGCTTGATCGGCTATGCACTGTGGCCTTTTATTGCTCTTATTGTCGGTATTTTTCTTTCCCAGCGGATGAATCAGCCACGTTTGATGCTGGTGCCTGCCTTATTGTGGCTGGTGCTTGATACCAATATTCTGCTGTTACAATGCATTATCCAGTATCTGGGTTCAAACGGTTATCTGAATTTTATTCCTGACAGTATCTATAACGGTTTCTTGCCACCGCTGTTTGTTGGGCTATTTGTCTGGCAAAGTCTGGCCGTGATCTGGGTGTTTTCACGTGCCCTCAACTGGCCGTGGTGGGAACGTGCACTGGTCTTTGTGGCAACCATTGCAACCATGGTGGTATGGCAGCTTTCCGTGAAGGATCAGCCGATCTGGAAAGTGGAACAGACCCCGCCAAGTTTTGCCGAAGATGCCTTTTATGCGCAAAGCCATTTGCTGGATAAGGCACTGGATCAGATCCAGTATGGGGATATTGCCCAAAGCCACTGGTATTTTATGGGTGTGGCGGGTGATAGTTATGTGGATGTATTCAAGTCTGAAATTGAACGCATCAGAGAACAGTTCGACACCCGCTTTGGCACATTTGGGCGTTCCATCATGCTGATTAATAATCCAGCTACGCGTTTAGAAGTGCCAATCGCGTCGAAAACCAGTATGGAACTGGCATTACGCCGTATTGGCCAGCAAATGAATCGTGATAGTGATGTCTTGTTTTTGTATATGACATCGCATGGTGAGCGGAATCATTTTGAAATTGAAAATGCGCCTCTTGATCTGGATCAGGTCGATCCAAAATGGTTAAGAGAAACACTGGATAAATCTGGGATTCGCTGGCGTGTGATTGTGATCTCAGCCTGTTATTCGGGCAGTTTTATTCCGGCTTTACAATCACCAGACACTTTAATTATTACGGCTTCTGCGGCAGATAAAACTTCTTTTGGCTGTAATAATGAAGCAGACTATACTTATTTCGGTCGGGCTTTTTTTGATCTGGCAATGCGTGAACAATATTCCATGAAAAAAGCGTTTGAGCAGGCTAAGCAGACCGTGACCAAGTGGGAAGTGGCACAAGGTGTTGAACCCTCTGAACCGCAATGGTCGATCGGTCGTAATATGGAATTGATGCTGCCACAGCTTGAACCGTATCTGTTCCCGACACAAAATATTGCATCTACAGACATTACAAAAACACAGGATGATGAACATGCAGCTACTGCAAAAAAACCGTTGTTTTGAGGGTGAGCAACGGATTTATCAACTTGAGTCTCAACACCTTAAAGGCAGCACCAAAGTGGGTGTCTATTTGCCACCTGCGGCATTGGAAGGCAAAGCATGTTCAGCCCTGTTTTATCTTGCAGGCTTGACCTGTACTGAAGACACCTTTGCGATTAAAGCCCATGCACAACGCATGGCGGCTCGACTCAGCCTGATTTTAATTACACCTGATACTTCTCCACGTGGGGATGATGTTGCACAAGGTGATCATTGGGATATTGGGCAAGGGGCTGGCTTTTATATTAATGCGACTCAGCAACCTTGGGCTGAGCATTATCAAATGGAGTCTTATCTGGTTGATGAGCTTTATGCATATGTTTTACAAGAATTCCCGGTGGCTGAAAATCAGGTCGGAATTTTTGGTCATTCCATGGGCGGACATGGTGCATTGACCTTAGCCTTTAAATATCCGGATCAATTTAAATCGGTGTCAGCTTTTGCGCCAATCTGCGCACCCAGCATTTGCCCGTGGGGCGAAAAGGCATTTGGCCAATATTTGGGATCGAATCAGCAGCAATGGGCGGCCCATGATGCCACCGCGCTGGTACAGCAAAAAGGTGGGTTATTTGAAGAAATCCTGATTGATCAGGGACTGGATGATCAGTTCTTTGCTCAGTTGAACCCCGAGAAATTCAAACAGGCCTGTCTTGAGGCGAAGCAACCGCTCACTTTGCGTCTACACAAAGGCTATGATCATAGCTATTACTTTATTCAAAGTTTTATTGATGATCATCTCCAGTTCCACGCCATTCAGCTTGAAAAAGTAGCGGGATAAAAAAAGAAGCTCATGTTGAGCTTCTTGTTAATTGTGCTGCCATTCAGCCACAAATTCCTGTTGCGCCATACGGTTTAAGTGATTGATCACCACCTGTTCGAGATGTGCGACATCCTCTTGCTGGTTTTCGATCAGTACCGCCAAATACTGTTCATGCGGTGTGAGGGTAACGGTTGCAGTAGGCATAAAGATTTTTGTCTCTGTTTCCGTTTCTGCAACTTCAAACTTATGTTTCCAGTGATTAAGCAAACGTTTACTGATGCGTTTTCCTTCAGTCGTCGTGATATTGGTGCTGCTATTCATGTTGCTTTTCTTCCTCTTATTTCATTGACTAACATAACAAAGCATAAAGCAGATAAAAATAGTTGAGATGCAACGCGTTGTTGCAAGTTTGCAATGCTTGAATAATGACTTTGTAACAGCCCTAAGTGGACTGAATTTGTTATAATCGCCTTATCATTTTCCTCAGAGTTTGCCAGGTCATCCATGTCCAAGCCTTATTTGATTGCTCCTTCGATTTTATCTGCTGATTTTGCGCGTTTAGGTGATGAGGTAGAAAAAGTTCTAGCTGCAGGTGCAGACGTTGTACATTTTGATGTGATGGATAACCACTATGTACCCAACCTGACGTTTGGTGCAGGTGTGTGTAAAGCACTGAAAAACTACGGGATTAAAGCACCCATTGATGTGCATCTGATGGTTTCGCCTGTGGATCGCATGATTGGTGATTTTATTGAAGCGGGTGCAGAAATTATTACCTTCCATCCGGAAGCAACCGATCACATTGACCGTTCTTTGCAACTGATCAAGGCGGGTGGTGCAAAAGCGGGCTTAGTCTTTAACCCGGCGACACCCTTACATTACCTTGATTATGTGCTGGACAAAGTCGACCAGATTTTATTGATGAGCGTAAACCCTGGCTTTGGCGGACAGAAATTCATCCCGATGACTTTGGATAAATTACGTCAGGCGCGTCAGATTATTGATGCCAGTGGTCGTGATATCCGTCTGGAAGTCGATGGCGGTGTGGGTCCTGCCAATATCCGTGAGATTGCCGAGGCGGGTGCGGATATGTTCGTTGCGGGTTCAGCAATTTTTGGTCAGCCTGACTATAAAGCCGTGATTGACCAAATGCGTGCAGAGCTGGCTCAAGTCGGTGCAACAGAAGTTTAGTGTTTTCATCCTATTTTTCACCTAGACTTGTGGATAACTTTGTTTATAACTGGGTGGATAACCGTGTTGATAACCAAGTGGATAAGGTGTTGTTAAAATAAACAAAATGATTTCAGTTGTTTATATTGGCAGCAAAATAATGGAAAAAGGACAAGTTTTTGTCCTTTTTTTATGCGCTAACTTATTTATTTTGCACTATTTTTGCGCAGTGAGTGAAATTAGTTAGAGTGACCAATAAAACAGCAAAAGCATAATGATTTTGAATGGTATGATAAGAATTTAAACAGTGAGGTCATTGTGCATAAAGCACAAAGAAATTATGCTAGGCATATTCAATCACCTGAATTGATGGAAACAAGGAACCTGAAGTGCAATTTCGCAAGCAATACAGACATCTGTGGTTTGTATTCCTGATGATTTTTTTCATCGGGGGCAGCAGTGCGGCCGTTGCAGCAGTTCAAGAGCTTCATTCTCATCATTCATCTACGGTTTCAAGCTTATCCTGTCATGATCAGCAAATGATGCAACATCATCCTGCGCAAAGCTCACAAGCAGATCGCATGAGTCCCGGTCAATGTCATGATGGGCAAATGCAGGATCATCTGCATTGTCAGGATTGTAATAGTACCTCGCATTGTCAAAGCATCAATTTCGCTTTAGATCAAAATACGCCAAGCCTTTCTGCTTCGCCATTTTTAGAGCTGAGTACGCATATCCATGCGGATTATCAGGCGCGGCATCTTGCTGGCTATTGGCAAGAGATTTTACGCCCTCCTAGAACCTGATCTGTCTTTGCAGGCTCTTTCTCTTTGTGAAAAAGGGAAGTGAGCATTTTTAAAGTTAACAGATTAGGAAATCATCATGTCCTCAAAAATATATGCTGGTGTTGTCGCTAGCCTAAGCTTATTGTTCGCACCTTATAGTGTGGCAGCAATTAAAGAATATCATCTCAATATTAATCAGGGCACTGTCAATGTGACAGGTAAATCCGTACAACGTATTACCGTGAATGGGAAATTTATTGCGCCGCTGCTTGAATTTGAGGAGGGGGATGAAGCTGTCATTCATGTTCATAACCAGCTCAAAGATCAAGATACCTCTTTACACTGGCATGGTCTGCTTTTACCCGGACTCATGGATGGTGTGCCAGGCTTTAATGGTTTCAAAGGTATTAAGCCGAATGGCAGTTTTGAGTACCGTTTTAAGGTTCGCCAAAACGGAACCTACTGGTATCACGCACACAGCAAGGGGCAGGAACAGGATGGTTTATATGGTCCTTTGGTGATTTATCCCAAAGGAAAACAGCCTGTCGCGGCCCATGAACAAGCGGAGCGTGATTATGTGGTGATGTTGTCTGATTTCCATGACACCGAAAGTGACAAGATCATGGCAAATCTGAAGAAATCAGCCGAGTATTATCAGAACCAGCGTGAAACAGTTGGCGATGTTTGGAAACAGTTCAAGCAACAAGGGTTGAAAGCAACTTGGCAAGATCGCTCGATGTGGAACCAGATGCGCATGCTGAAAACGGATTTGTCCGATGTCACGGGTTATACCTTTTTGGTGAATGGGCAGACGCCACAGCAAAACTGGACAGGTGCTTTTAAGACGGGTGAAAAGGTACGTTTGCGTTTTATCAATGCATCGGCGATGTCATTTTTTGATGTACGTATTCCTAACCTGAAGATGACCGTGGTCAGTGCTGATGGACAGCCAGTAAAACCTGTTCCTGTAGATGAGTTCCGTATTGGTACCGCAGAAACTTATGATGTACTGGTCGAGCCAAAACAGACACATTATCAAATTGAAGCAGAGTCGATCGATCGTTCTGGTTTTGCCATCGGCTCATTGCAGAATGAAATGCTGACCCGTCCGACCAGTGTTCAGATTCCAAAAGCACGTCCACGTGCCCTATTAACCATGGAAGACATGGGCATGGATCATGGCTCGCATGGTCAAATGAAAATGGGCGAAATGGACCATAGTCAGCACCAGATGCCACAGCAACAGGTGAACGCTGCAACATCCTCACAACCTGCCATGGATCATAGTGCACATGCTGAAATGAATATGAGCAAAATGGATCATAGCCAGCATCAGACTGCTCAGGACAAACAGACTGATGCCTCTAAACAACATGCCAGTATGGATAATGGTTCACAAGAAAATATGAACTTGTCTCAAATGGATCATAGTGCTCATGCACAGATGAACATGAAAGAGATGGAGCATGGTCAGCATCAAATGGCAGACTCTTCTGCACAAGAAGGCAGGGATACGGTGCAGGGCTGGGCCAATGCGGCAACACCTGCAGGTCAGAAAGCCTTAACCTACGCCGATCTACAATCTTTGCAACCTCAGCCAGAACAATATCGCCGTCCAGCAGAGCGAGAAGTGGTGATTCGTTTGGGCGGAACCATGGAGCGTTATATCTGGACCATTGATGGCAAGAAATTTAGTGATCCTGACTTTAAGCCTTTAACTGTGCGTTATGGTGAGCGTATCCGCCTGAAATTCGTCAATGACAGCATGATGGCGCATCCGATGCATTTACATGGCATGTTTATGCAACTGGAAAATGGGCAGGCACCGCAAGATATGCCGAATAAACATACCGTGATTGTGCCGCCTGGCAAGACAGTAACAGCTTTGTTGACTGCGGATGAATTAGGGGAGTGGGCAATCCATTGTCACCTGTTATATCACATGAGTGCAGGCATGATGAGCAAGCTGATTGTTGCCAATGTGGACGATTCAAAAACGCCAGTTCAAGCCCCTGTTCAATCATCTCAAGGAGCGAGCCATGCACATCACTAAGCAAGTTTGCAAAATCAAGCGATATACACAATTGTTGGCAATCGGTGGCATGGTTTCTTCGTTAAGTGCATTTGCCTATGCGCATGAAGGACATGACCAGATGATGCAAATGGAGATGCCCGCACAGCAGCATATGCCAGTGGCTGCTGCATCTCCAATGGATCATTCACAATATCAACGCCAGATAACAGTTCAGCAACGACCTGAAACAGAACCTGGGCAGCACGACCATAGCCGTGAACATGGCGGGCAAATCTATCAATCGACTCAGTTGGATACTGCATGGTTGCTGGATGAAGATGGCACGGGTACGGTTAAATCTAAGTTAAAAACCTGGGTAGGCAGCGATGAAAATAAACTGTTTATCAATGCCGATTATGCTAAAGCCGAGTCTGAAAAATCGGAGCAACGTATTGCGGCCTTGTATAGCCGTAATATTTCAGATTTTTGGGATGTTCAAGCTGGCGTAAATTACCGTTATAACGCTGAGCATCAAGTCGATAAGGAACGGTTTGAAGGTGTTGTGGGTGTGCACGGCATGGCGCAATATTTCTTTGAAACCGATGCCCATCTGTATGCGGGACAGGATCAGCAATGGCGCTTTGTGTTGGAAACAGAACGTGATTTCTTGCTCACACAAAAGTTGATTATGCAGCCTTATCTGGAAATAGAATGGGTGCTACGAGATCAATCCAAATATGCAGCCAAAACCGGGCTTGCCGATGCGGAACTCGGGATTAAAACCCGCTATGAAATTGTGAAGAACCGTGTCATGCCTTTTATTGATGTGGCTTATGGCTATAACAAAGGGCGCAAGGCGACTGACTGGCAAGAAGCTACGGATTCTAAAACAGGTTGGGTTTATGGTGCAGGGCTTACGCTAAAGTTTTGATATTTTGTTTAAAATGTCATTTTTTCGGGATACTGTTGGTTTATACTAGCAGTATCTTTTTTGAGTCATTCATGGTGCATAAATGGCTTTAGAACAACAACACAAATCCATAATAGACAAAAACACGGCCTCTACTCAGTTAGGCGAAAAGCCTCAGCGCGTCTCTAATTCTCAGCTTGAACTGATTCCACTTGATGGCAGCATGTATGTCAGCTTTTATCATATTCCCTATATGAGCAGTGCTGTAGAACAACAACGGGTAAGACAGGCGCTTATTCCTTTTTCGGAACTGCTGATTGAACACTGTATTGATGTGGATGCCCGTCATCTGGCGCTTTATCATCAAGACCCGATTGAGACTGTCACTGCGGCTTTACAACGCTTAAATCTGGGGGCTGAGTTACAGCAAACCATGCCGCATTATGAGCCTTTAGAGCTTGCAACTGCCAAGAAAAAGACAGCTACTGGTCAATTGAACCCATCAGAAAACAATCTGTTAAACCAGCTGCACCAGTTCTTGTCCAAGCTTCTTGTACGTTTCACACAATGGTTAAAAGCCTTACGCAAGAAATAGCATCAGTCACTGGTCATTACTCAAACTTTCAACCGAGTTGAAACATAACAAATCACATCATGGTTTATTTTACAGTACACTGCTGAGCTTAGGAGGACGACCTCCCTCGAAAGAATCACGTTGGGACGACCCAACCCTTGATAAAGTTGAGCGTAATAAAATGGCGTGGGCAATTTTAATTTTGGCAGGTATTTTTGAAGTCATCTGGGCATACTCAATGAAGTTGTCTGAAGGATTTACCAAATTAACGCCAAGTATCGTGACCATCGTTTTCATGGTTTTAAGTGTAGTGTTGCTATCGATGTCAATGCGTACCCTTCCGCTGGGAACGGCATATACCATCTGGACCGGGATTGGTGCAATTGGATCTTTTATTGTCGGGATCATGGTGTTAAATGAACCGATGACCGCGATGCGAATGATTGCAGCAGTCTTGATCGTATCGGGTTTGATGTTGATGAAACTGTCATCAAATTAATCGTTTAAGGAGAACATGATGCAACTGGTTTATATGTATATGGATTCGCCTGTAGGCGCATTAAAACTGGTTGCACATGATCAGGCACTGGTTGCGGTGATGTGGGATAACGAAGACCATAAACGGGTTCGTTTAGCCGAGCTGATTGAAGATCGCCAGCATCCGATGTTGCATAAAGTGAAACAACAATTAGAAGAGTATTTTACAGGGCAGCGTCAGCAATTTGATTTGCCTCTGGATTTTCAGGGAACGGCTTTTCAGCAACAGGTCTGGCAAGCATTATTGAGTATTCCTTATGGGGAAACGCGCAGTTATAAAGAGATTGCAGTACAGATAGGGAATGAGAAAGCGGTACGTGCGGTGGGCGCTGCCAATGGCAAGAATCCAATTTCGATTATTGCGCCGTGTCATCGGGTGATTGGTTCGAGTGGGGCGTTGGTGGGTTTTGCGGGTGGTCTGGATAAGAAGCAGATTTTACTCAGTTTAGAGCAAAGCCAAATTCCATAATCCGTAGTGTTAATACTCGATTTTCATTTCTTTTTGGAATAAGCTACTTAACAGATATGAATCCACATATTTTATGACTTGAACCGTAACTCGGTTATTGGCGAGGCGGTGTCTTGCCTAGTGTGATCCAATATTAGGAATAACCTTCGGTTCGAGTTACTTTGGTTTCGCCCAAAGTAACCAAAGGCATTGTCATCTACAAAACCTGTTCACTTGTTACATTTGTTTTATCTATCGCAGAAACGGGATATTACAAATACCACGCAGGTTGTAGATGACCTTTCCGAGTCTCATATATAGGGTATGTATTCATTTTCTTTTTCATAACAAATTGAATGGAAGTTTAAAAATGGCTGTTGGTGACGTAACTATGCCACTTATGCATGTGGTGCAGGGTGTAAAAATTGGCTCAACTGAGGCGTATGTACGTTATCCAAATCGACGAGATTTAGTCATTTTTGAATTTGCTGAAGGAACAAAGGTCGCCGGGGTGTTTACCCAGAGTGCTTTTGCGGCTGCGCCTGTGCAATTGAGTAAAAAGCATTTAACAGAAAATACCCCACGTTACCTGATTATCAATACGGGTAATGCCAATGCTGCAACAGGAACAGTCGGTTATCAAAATGCAGAAGCGACTTGTGCCAAACTAGCTGAGTTAACCAGTGTACAGACGAACCAGATTTTACCGTTTTCAACCGGTGTGATTGGTGAACAGCTCCCGATTGAGCGTTTACTACAAGGTATTCAGCCTGCATTAAATGAGTTAAATGCAGATCGTTGGGCAGAAGCGGCATCAGGCATCATGACCACAGATACCACGCCGAAAGGCGCATCCGAACAGTTCGAACTGGATGGTGTGACTTATACTATGACTGGCATCAGCAAAGGTGCAGGTATGATCCGTCCGAATATGGCGACCATGCTCAGCTTCGTTGCAACCGATGCGCCGATTAGCCAAGAACTGGTACAACGCTTATTACAAACCACGGTTGAGCATTCCTTTAACCGCATTACCATTGATGGTGATACGTCGACCAATGATTCTTGTATTTTCGTGGCAACCGGTTTGGCAGGTGGTGCTGAAATCCAGAACCAAGACGATGCACGTTATCAACACGTGCTCGATGTGCTTGCCCGTATTATGGATCGTTTGGCGCAATTAATCGTACGTGATGGTGAAGGCGCAACCAAGTTCATCACGGTTCAGGTTGAGGGTGGCGCAAATACGCAAGAATGTTGTGATGTGGCATATAGCGTTGCCGAGTCTCCACTCATTAAAACCGCATTATTTGCGTCAGATCCAAACTGGGGCCGTATTGTGATGGCGATTGGTAAGGCGGGCGTACCAAATCTCGACAGTAGCAAGGTTCAAGTCTGGTTGGGTGACGTGCAAATTTGCCTGGATGGTGGTGCAAACCCGGACTATACCGAAGCAGCAGGTGCTGCGGTGATGGCTGAAAAAGAAATTACCATCCGGATTGATCTCGGTCGTGGTACGGCAAAAGATACGGTTTATACCTGTGACTTTTCTTACGACTATGTGAAAATTAATGCCGATTATCGCTCATAAATTTGCGTTATAATGAAGCCTCCACAGTGGGGCTTTTTTTATAAGCTGGTTTGTGGACAGTGTGATTCTCAACAAATGATCACCCCGACACCCACGTTATAGCTTTGCAATGATGCAAGCACGCAGGATAGAGAAGACGTTTTATGAATGATGCGAATTTAATTGCGAACGAAGCCAAAAATATTGTGCAGGCGCATTTAGATCGTTTGGGCGAGCCAAAGGACAATAGCCTCAGCCCAGAAGTGAAACAAGAAAAGTTCGCTCAAATCGCAGCAGAGCTTAAAAAACGTAATGCTGTGCTTGTGGCGCACTATTACTGTGATCCGGAAGTGCAAGAGCTGGCAGAACTGACGGGCGGTTGTGTTTCTGATTCATTGGAAATGGCGCGTTTTGGTCGCGATCATCCTGCAACGACGCTGGTGGTAGCGGGTGTAAAGTTTATGGGGGAAACTTCCAAAATCTTGTCACCTGAAAAAACGGTATTGATGCCGACACTAGAAGCAACCTGCTCACTTGATCTGGGGTGTCCTGTGGATGAGTTCGCGGCATTCTGTGATCAGCATCCTGATCATACCGTGGTGGTGTATGCCAATACTTCAGCAGCAGTGAAAGCACGTGCTGACTGGGTGGTGACTTCAAGTTGTGCGGTTGAGATCATTGAGCATCTGGACAGTTTGGGTGAAAAAATTATTTGGGCACCAGATCAGCATTTAGGCCGCTATATCCAGAAGAAAACCGGCGCTGACATGTTGTTGTGGGATGGTGCCTGTATCGTGCATGAAGAATTCCGTGCCCGCGGCATTGCGCAAATGAAAGCGCTTTATCCCGAGGCAGCGGTATTGGTACATCCAGAGTCACCTGAATCGGTGGTCGATATTGCGGATGCCGTAGGCAGTACCTCGCAACTGATTAAGGCTGCCCAGACTTTACCGCATCAGCAAATGATTGTGGCAACCGATCGGGGTATTTTCTATAAAATGCAGCAAGCGGTGCCTGATAAAGAACTATTTGAAGCGCCAACCGCAGGAGAGGGAGCAACTTGCCGTTCATGTGCGCATTGTCCGTGGATGGCAATGAACGAGCTTGATGGAATTTTGCATGTCTTGCAGCATGCCGATCAAGAAATACACGTTGATCCGGCCTTGGCGGAACGCGCTAAATTGCCTTTAGATCGAATGTTGAACTTTAGTGCCTCATTAAAGCGTTAAAAAGCACCAATGTGCTTGTTAAATATACATTTGATAAGGATTTTTAATATTTTTGAAAAATAGGTGTTGACGTTCTAGGGCGTCGCGCCTAGAATGCACACCGTACCGCACGATGTGCGATACACTAAAAGCTGAGAAATCGGAGCATAGCACAGCCTGGTAG
>NZ_JBLVVH010000007.1:34513-192473 GCF_051947995.1 Acinetobacter calcoaceticus
TGCACCTGGTTTGGGACCAGGGGGTCGTAGGTTCGAATCCTACTGCTCCGACCATTTAAAATAATGTTGTAAAACATTAGTTTAAGATCGGCGAAGTATCGCTTGATATTATTATCATCGTTATGCGCCTGTAGCTCAGTTGGATAGAGCATCCGCCTTCTAAGCGGATGGTCACAGGTTCGAATCCTGTCAGGCGCGCCATTTGGTCGCTTGGTACATAGGACCAATATTGTGGTGGATGTAGCTCAGTTGGTAGAGCCCCGGATTGTGATTCCGGTTGTCGTGGGTTCGAGCCCCATCATTCACCCCACACTCGGAGCATAGCACAGCCTGGTAGTGCACCTGGTTTGGGACCAGGGGGTCGTAGGTTCGAATCCTACTGCTCCGACCATCATCTTAAAGATGAGATAAAATGCCGCTAATTTAGCGGTTTTTTTACGTCTATTTTTTTATTTCCACTCCAACTTCCTTTGCTTTAAAGTGAGGAGTGTGGTCTTAGTCATATTCAGAGCGAAAGCTATTTTTAAATAATCTTATCTATAATTAACAATTTGAATTGGGTTGTGTTTCCATATATTCCTCAATTATTTCAAATGCTCCATTTTCATTCGGTTCAATCGTCATATAGTAACCTGTATCGGTATAGCACTTTTTTGTTGAATAACGATCTGCCTTAATTTTATATTTTTTAGCTAGAGGTATGATTTCTATATTTGAAAACTTGCTATGATCATCGCCAGCTTTGGCAATTGGCATGAGTTTATTAATCAACATTTTCCACTGTAAACCGGTAAGCTCTATGCTTCTTTCTAGACCATGCGGATATTTCCGGTAGGTATATATTTTTGCAGAATCAGCATATAAGTCCCCAAGCGCAGGATCAAAATGTTCTCCTAATGCGATATAGTGATTAAAGAATTCTTTGGGGGCTGGGTTGGCGAATACAATCTGGGTTATAAGTATACAAGGGATAAGGTATATTAATTGATTGATTTTCATAAAGTATCAACTCGAATTCGTTTTATTATTAACATATTCTAGAATGTTTAATAATAAAGCTAAATCATTCTTGAGAAAAATAGATAAATTCTTTTAAGGTTTTTTTAAATAAATTATTGTGATTCTAGGCATATCCAGTTAACGTGCATTTTATGTATTAACTTGTTTATACAACGATAACAGTATTGAAATGCCGGATTTGGCATACTATTGCCGCTTTTTAAAAAGAAAAAACAGAGTATTGAGATGACACAAATAGCTTTTGATTTTGTAATTATAGGTGGTGGTTCAGCAGGTTCGGTGCTGGCTGGACGATTAACAGAGAACCCGAATATTTCGGTATGTTTATTAGAGGCGGGTGGAGAGGGGAATAGCTGGCTGGTGAATACACCTGCTGCTGCTGTCATCAGTATTCCCACTAAAATTAATAACTGGGCATTTGAAACCATTCCTCAAAAGGGCCTGAATGGTCGTCGAGGTTATCAACCGCGTGGTAAATGTTTGGGTGGAAGTTCTGCGGTCAATGCCATGGTGTATATCCGTGGACATCGTAGTGACTATGATCACTGGGCTGCATTAGGCAATACGGGTTGGTCATATGAAGACGTACTGCCATATTTCAAGAAATCAGAGCATAACGAGCGTATCCATAATGAATATCATGGTCAGCATGGCCCCTTAAATGTCAGTGAGTTATATTCAGATAACCCTTATCAGAAAACTTTTATTGAGGCGGCAAAGCAGGTCGGCTATCCGCTGAATGATGATTTCAATGGTGCGGAACAAGAAGGTTTAGGTGTTTATCAGGTCACCCAGAAAAAAGGCGAGCGCTGGAGTGCAGCACGTGGCTATTTATTCCCGTATATTGGAAAACGACCGAATCTGCATGTGATCACCCAAGCTAAAGTTTCACGCATTGTGATTGAAAATGGTCGAGCAGTGGGCGTTGAGTATAAGCATAAAGGTCAGAGTACAGTCATTAAAGCCAACAAGGAAGTGTTGTTATCTGCGGGAGCCTTCCAGTCACCGCATATCTTGATGCTTTCTGGTATTGGTCCACGTCAGGAGCTGGAAAAGCACGGCATTCCAGTGGTGAAAGAGCTTGCGGGAGTGGGTGAAAACCTACATGACCATCCTGATTTTATCTTTGCCTATAAAACCAAGCTGATGGATGGCACCTTTGGGGTTTCAATGGGGGGCAGCCTGGATCTGTTTAAGCAGATTGGACTGTACCGTAAAGAGCGTCGTGGTCTGCTCACCACCAACTATGCCGAGTGTGGTGGTTTCTTAAAAAGCCGTCCTGAGTTGGATAAACCGAACCTGCAATTACACTTTGTGATCGCCGTGGTGGATAACCATGCCCGAACCATGCATATGGGGCACGGGATTTCCTGTCACGTCTGTTTGTTAAATCCACGGGCGCGCGGTTCAGTCAAACTCAGCGGTAAGCATGTCGATGATCCATTGCTGATCGACTTTAAATTCCTTGAGGATGAACAGGATCTTCAGGATTTGGTCGATGGTTATAAAGTCACGCAAAAGTTGATGCAGGCGCCTGCTTTACAAGACAAAATCAAAGAAGATATGTTCACGGCCAATGTAAAAACCGATGACGAAATCCGCGAGGTTTTACGCCAGCGTGTCGATACGGTTTATCATCCGGTCGGCAGTTGTAAAATGGGTGTGGATGAGATGGCTGTAGTTGATCCAGAGCTTAAAGTGTATGGCGTTGAAGGACTACGTGTAATTGATGCCTCCATTATGCCAACTGTGGTCAATGGCAATACCAATGCGCCTACGATCATGATTGCAGAGAAAGCGGTAGACATGATCCGCCAGAGCTGGAAATAAGTGTTTAGAGCTAAGGTTTTGCCTTAGCTCTTTTCATGTTCAGTTGGGTTGCGTGGTGTTTCCAGCATCCGTGGAAACGTAAAGTGATAATGCTCGAGTGCATAGCGAAACAGTTGTGCAGGTCGCTTGCCGACAATTTTTTGCTGGCCCGTCTCTTCAACTGCACCAGCCTCTTGCATGCGCCGTCTAAAGGATTTTTTTTCTAAGCTATGCCCTAAAATAATTTCATAAATGTTCTGTAATTCGGTCAAGGTAAATACTTCTGGCATCAAGCTGACCGGCAACGTGGTATATCGGGTTTTATTGCAAAGACGCTCAAATGCCAGCTGCAGTAACTGTTTGTGATCAAAGGCCAAATCCAGCTGTAATGCCTGATCGATTGAAAGCCATTGACTGTGTTCTGCAGTGCCGGTGGCTTGAATTGCAAATTTTTCAAAATCAATCAGAGCGAAATATAAAGCAGTGATGGACCAGCCGCGTGGATCACGATGTTGATTGCCAATGGTTTCAACCTGTTCCAGATAAGGCGATTGAATGCCTGTTTTTTCTAGTAGTTTACGATGCGCTGTTGCCATTAAATCCGGATCGGTTTTTAAATCGACAAAGCCGCCGGGAAGGGCCCATTTGCCTTTTTCAGGGAAGTTGGAGCGCTGGATCATTAACACCTGTAACTGACCTTTTGCTACAGAAAAAATTGCCATATCGACCGTAAACAGCGGGGTGTCATAGTCTGTTTTTTGATAGTGGGCAAGGTATTCTTGTTCGGAAGCGTGGGTCACGGTTTAAACATCTCGGGCATTTGATCTGAGATTGAGTATAAATGATTTTAGATGGCGTGAGATGTTTGCTTCTGTGATGTAGGTATCAAGCTGTAAGTTAAGATGTAAAACTCGAAAGTGCCACTGGTAGGTTATCTCCCTGTTGGGCTGCGGTAACAGGCAGGTACCGTCAGCCCGTGAGTAGCGAGTTAAACTGCGCAAGATTTTTTATTGGCTTGGCACTCTATTCTCCTTTTTTCAAAAGCTAACAGATGCCTGTTTGACAGATAGATGTGTCATCAATCTTGATGTAGCAATATGGCTGCATTGAAAGAGATTTTTCACATTAATCTTTCCCGAATCTGATCAAGCGAGCATTCTCTTAACAATTGGCCATTTTCAAATACCGGTTGCAGTGCGCCCATATTCTCCTGTTCAACGCTTTGCTGATCAAATAACTCAAAACCATTCTCGGTCTGTTCAACCCGTAATAAACCCTTGGCTGATTTTTTAACCCCTGAGTCGGTTACCGGGTCTTTGAACAGTTCACGCCCAACACCGTTGACCTGCCCCCAAGTGGCCTTGACGGCAAAACCAAAGCTATCGCGGGTCAGATAGTTATAGGTATAGCTACCGATGCCAAACACCAGATTATTGGAAGCAAAGCCTTTGGCTTGCAAACCTTTTAGGATATTTTGGGCACGCTCCAGGGTAATCGAGTCACCATAGATCAAACCGACACGCTCGTTAAGGACTTTATAGCCTTGCGCTGTTTCGGTACCGCCAAAAATTTCCCATAGACATTGCACTGCACCTTTATAAGCAGGACTGTCTCGCTCTGCCTCAGGATCACCGCAGATAATTTTCACAGGATCACCTGAGTCTGGACGGAACACCACTTTGGCAAGTCCGAGCGCATTCGGTTGGCGTTTTAAAATCTCTGTTTTTAATGCCACGCTAAATTCAGTGATGACACGCCAGAAATCCCAGGTATCAGATACGATACTGACCACACCGGCAGGATAGAGCTCGCAGATCAGACGTCTAAAGGTCTCGATTTCACTTTCTTCACTGCCCATGCACATCACACTGTGTTCTGTGGCAGGCACAGAAACGCCTACGATACCTGTGGCATTGTAGTATTCTTCGGCATAGTCAATCGAAGCGACCGAGTCTGTACCGATAAAACTGGTCAAGTGACCGACGCCTGACTGGGCTGCATCATAGATCCCACTCATGCCACGGCTACTAAAATCATGGCCTTGAACCGGAACAAAGTCTAAAGGTGCGCCCGTCTTTTCTGCATATTGGGTCAACAAGCGTTTGTATTCATAGGAAATGCTGGCCGTGGTACAGCTTTTCCATAATTCAGCACTGAGCACGGTTTCAATATAATTGGTTAACCAGAAGAAATTCGGGTCGGTGTTGATAATGGTCAATAGCGGCACTTTGATATTGACCCGGCTACCTTCTGGCAAGGCTTTAATTTTTAATGGTAAATAACCGAGATCGTGCAAGGTTTCGATGTGCTCGACCGGCACTGCGCCTTCACCTAATGCATTGTCCATACGGCGTTGATAGGCTGCCACCACTTTGGCTTTAGGTTGATTGAAGAAGCCTTCGTTCCAGGTTTCAATCAGAAAGTGCTTGATAAAGCCCTGTAGACCAAAAAATACAATCTTGTCATCAAAATCAGGCAGCATTTTGGCTAGACGTGATGAACGCGGAGTAAAGTTGGCATAAACGTATTCAGTTCCCACTGGATACTGACGACGGTGATCTGCTTTATAGAAATCAATTGCATTGAGCGGGTTAATTTTAATACTCATTTTTATTGGCCTCGTGCTTTAAATCTTAATTTTGAAAATTGATGATGTTGAGTTTGCTTGCTTCTGCTTGTGGCAGGCTATTGCTGGTAAAGACTTGATCAACCAAGCCATCAAAGACCGCCAGACCTTTGCTAAAAATGCCATGGGTGACATACAAAATAATGTTTTGGCAGTTTAGGCTGCGGAGTTGCTTGGCAATCCCGATAAAAGTGGCACCACCGTCACAAATGTCATCGGTAATCACGGCTGTTTTCCCTGTCAAATCAGGGCTATCCACCGCAGTTGTGCTAATTTTCCCCGTACTTGGGTCGCGTTTCTTTTCACAGTGAATCACTTCAATGGCGTGTTGGCGTTGCGGGTTGATGCCGTTGGCAATGGCTTGGGTGCGTTGTGCTGCGCCTGCATCAGGGCAGATCAATACCGTATTGTCAGCGCTTAAAATCTGCATCAATGCTGGGCTTTGCTGGATGATCTCGATGGGCTCGATATTGATCACTTCTTGAAAACAGGTATTTTTGCGTAACAGCTCAAGGGTCACTGGGCTATGGCAATCCCACACCACAATTTTCTGACGCTGTCCTGCAAATTTTTCACTATTGCTATTCAATAACTTGGTCATTAAATCCAGTGAAAAGGCCTGACCTTGTGCACAGATACGATCTTGACGTGCATAGGGAAAATAAGGGATTTCTACGGAAAGGTGAGTGCCTTGTTCAAGTAACACATTTTCCAGTAATAGATAATCCATCACATCTGCACTGTTCTGTAGAGATGCTTTGATCTGAGTGTCAGCTGTTAATTGGTTTAATAACTCAGGTTGTAGTTGAATATGACGTTCACCACCTGAAAACTGCAAAAACTCGATGGGAACATTGGCTTGAGCTGTCATAAGTTGAATCGTCATGTTGAGCTTCTCTTTTATAGTGGCTTAAAGCCAGTAAATATATATTGGCATAATGACACTATTAAATGCAAGGCTTAAATTTGATCGTTTTAATCAAAACAGACACATTGTTTAAAAATATCGATGCATCTATTTGAAGTTAAATGAGAATAATTTTTAAACTTTTTTTAATGCATTCGCGATCACGAGGGGGCTGACTTTGTTGCTGCGATATATTGATATTTAGGTCATGGTTTTTGACAATTATCCTTGTCAGGATTGAGTTGTGTATTGTTTGCTTGGCATTGCAACAGGTCAAAGTGCTCAAGGTAAACAAGGTGAATAAAACAAAAAAGGAAAGCATCCGATGAAATCTCTGATTTGTCATAACGCTGAGTTAAAACTGGAAGACAGTCTTCAATTGGTTCCTGCAAAGGGACAAGTCTTACTTGAAGTGGTCCGTTGCGGGATTTGTGGTTCAGATTTACACATGCAGCATCACTGTGATCACATGCATGATCTGGCTGCGCGTGTCGGTTTTAATGGAGTAGCAAAGTCCTCGGATAAACTGGTGTTTGGTCATGAGTTCTGTGGCAAAGTTTTAGACTACGGCCCAAAAACACGACGTAAACTGAAAGCAGATACGCTGGTTTGTGCCATGCCTTTATTAAATGTCGATCCGCAAGGTTATATGCCGACTGGGCTGTCACCGAGTGCTTCAGGGGGATATGCCGAGCAGGTACTGGTGCAATCCAGCTTGATGTTTGCCGTACCAAATGGTCTGGACGCGGATCGTGCTGCCTTGACCGAGCCGATGGCTGTTGCCTTACATGCGGTACGTCGCAGCCGGATCAAGAAAAATGAGCCTGCCATTGTGATCGGTTGTGGCCCTGTTGGTCTGGGGGTAATTCTTATGCTCAAGGCGGCAGGTGTTAAAACCGTGGTTGCCAGTGACTTCTCGCCGAACCGCCGTCGTCTGGCTGAGCAATGTGGTGCGGATATCTTGATTGATCCTCAACAGCAATCGCCATTTAGTAACTGGAAAGAGCTTGGCTTATTAGGCAATGTTTCAGAAGCGATTAATATGGGCATGGGGATTTTTGACAAGGTTCAGACTTACTCACTACCTTGGGTCAATGCCATGCGCGTTGGCGATAAACTCGGCGTATTACCGAAACGTCCGGTGATATTTGAATGCGTGGGTGTGGCTGGGATCATGCAGCAGATTCTGGAGGGTGCACCGCTGTTCTCACGGATTATCGGCGTGGGGGTGTGCATGCAAAGCGACAAGATTGAACCTGCATTGGCGATTAATAAGGAACTGGAAATCCAGTATGTGCTGGGCTATACCCCGCTGGAATTCCGTGACACCCTGCATATGATTGCGGAAGGTAAGGTTGATTGTTCACCGTTGATCACTGGTGTCGTAGGACTGGAAGGGGTGAGTCACGCCTTTGAAGCCTTACGTGATCCAGAGCAACATGCCAAGATCCTGATCGATCCAAAACGGGCGGGTTCAGGCATTGAATTGATCAAGTCTTAACCGTAGAAATGAGAAAAGCCGCTGTCAATGGAGCGGCTTTTTGATTGAGCTTTGATTGATACTGCCTGATTAAAAGGTTTTGGTCAGTGAGAATGTTACGGTGGAATCAATCGGATTCGAGACCTTGGCATTGGGATTGCCATTGCTATATTGCTGATAAAAACCGTCTTTATCCCAGGCTTTGCTATAGATCAGGCTGCCGGAAAGGTTATAGGGTAATTCTTTGTTCACTGCAAAACTGGCATCCTGAAAGTTGGCTGCCGAAAAGTTTTTTATACGCTGATTGCCGTAATGGGCATTCACTGACCAGCCTTGAGTAATGGGCTGATACCAGTTTACATCCAGATAACCTGAGCCACGTGAGTGCTTATTATTGCCGATGCCTAAGGTATCTGAGTTATTGCCAAAATAGTCCTGTGTATAGGTAATCGCATATTTTACGCTGAGCGGCCCGTAACTGATTTCAGGAATGATTTCTCCATAGTCAAAGCGGGTGTTGCCTGTGTCAGCCGTGGTTTTTGCGCCTGGATAATAGTAATAGGCGACTTTAGTGCCGACGGTAAAATCCCCGATGGTACGGCTATACCCCGTGTACACATCCCACTCAACTGATGCATCTCGAATAAAATGATCGCTTACGGTCGATGCCCAGGTACCTGCATAAAAACCGCTGTCATGGTTGTAGTCCAGCCCCCCTTGCAAGGCAGCTTTGCCCCAGGTTTGCTGGAAACCACGTGAGACGTATTGGCTGGCAGCGGTGAGATTGGCAGAGTAAGGTGAGGTGGGTTCAGTGGCGTGGGTGCTTTGAAAATAAAAAGCCAAGGGTGCAATTACAAACAACGTTTTTTTCATCATTTCTCCCTGAATGAAGTGAAACCCGAAGCCGAAGCCCCGGGTATTCCCTAGAGGAATTTCCTTTTTATTGTATTGGACGTAACGGCGCTTGGCGTGCCGGGGTTGTACCCGCTTTGTAATAACCCGCTTCTGAACGCGGCAGTTTTTTGCCCCGGATCTGATCGGCAATTTTTTCTGCGATCATGATGGTGGTGGCATTCAGGTTACCGGTAATGATCAATGGCATGATGGATGCATCGACCACACGTAAGCCTTGTACGCCGTGAACGCGACCTTGACCATCGACCACTGCCATATCATCTTCACCCATTTTACAGCTACATGATGGATGGAACGCGGTTTCGGCATGGGTACGCACGAACTCATCCAGCTCGGCATCGGTCTGGATATGTTTGCCCGGGCTGATTTCTTCACCGCGATATGGATCAAGCGCAGGTTGCGCCATGATTTCACGGGTGATACGGATCGCATCACGGAACTCGCGCCAGTCCTGTTCGGTTGACATATAGTTGAACAGGATACTTGGATGCTCAAACGGATCTTTTGATTTCAATTTGACCCGACCACGCGAAGGTGAACGCATTGAACCAACATGCGCCTGGAAGCCGTGTTCTTTCACCGCATTACTACCATTGTAGTTAATCGCCACAGGCAAGAAGTGGTACTGGATATTCGGCCAGTCAAATTCTTCCGAACTACGGATAAAACCACCCGCTTCAAACTGGTTGCTCGCGCCAACGCCGGTACCGTTGAATAACCATTCGGCACCAATCATAGGCTGGTTATACCATTGCAGGGCTGGGTAGAGTGAAACCGGCTTCTTACATTGGTATTGTAAATACATTTCCAGATGGTCTTGCAGGTTTTCACCAACACCCGGTAAATCATGGACCACATCAATGTCCATTGATTTCAGGAAGGTGCTTTCACCCACGCCTGAACGTTGCAGGATTTGTGGTGAGGCAATTGCACCGGCACACAGCAACACTTCACGTTTGGCCTGTGCCTGTTTCATATTGGCTTGATCTGCACCAATAATATATTCCACGCCTACTGCCTGCTTTTGATTAAACAGAATGCGGTTGGTGGTGGCATGCGTGACGATGGTCAGGTTTGGACGACCTTTGGCCATATCCAGATAACCACGTGCAGTACTTGAACGACGGCCATTTGGGGTCACGGTACGGTCCATTGGGCCGAAACCTTCCTGTTGATAGCCATTTAAGTCATCGGTACGTGGGTAACCCGCCTGTACGCCAGCTTCAACCATGGCATGGAACAGCTCGTTATTGCCATTTTTAGGCGTTGCCACTGACACAGGGCCATCACCGCCGTGATAATCATTGGCACCAATGTCACGGGTTTCAGCTTTTCTGTAATAGGGTAAACAGTCTGCATAGGTCCAGTCTTCCAGACCTTTCATGGTTGCCCACTGGTCCAGATCCATGGCATTACCACGGATGTAGCACATTCCGTTAATCAGGGAGGAACCACCTAAACCTTTACCACGACCACATTCCATACGGCGATTGTTCATGTGTGGTTCAGGATCGGTTTCATAGGCCCAGTTATAGCGACGGCCTTGTAATGGGAAGGCCAACGCAGCTGGCATTTGAGTACGGAAATCTAAACGGTAGTCTGGGCCACCAGCTTCCAACAATAAAACAGACACATCTTTATCTTCAGTCAGACGTGTTGCGAGCACATTTCCGGCAGATCCTGCGCCAATGATAATGTAATCGTATGCTTGAGTATTCATCGTTATCCCTTTTGTATTCTGGAGAGTGCCAGTGCCATCAGCTGATGGCAGGGCACATAGGATTAATCTTGAGGGGGAAGGGTGAGCGCATTAGAAAATGCTTTGATACTCACCTAACTCAACTTGAATCGATTTGATACGGGTATAATGGCCCAATGTGGTTAAGCCATTTTCACGGCCTACGCCTGATTGCTTATAGCCACCGACCGGCATTTCCGCAGGAGATTCACCCCAGGTATTGATCCAGCAGATGCCGGCTTCAAGCTGGTGAATAATGCGATGTGCCTTGGTAATGTCCTGAGTCACCACACCTGCTGCCAGACCGAAATCTGTGGCATTGGCACGGCGAATCACTTCTTCCTCGGTGTCATAGCTAAGAATGCTCATCACTGGGCCAAAGATTTCTTCCTGCACAATCGCCATGTCATCTCGGCAATCACTGAAAACGGTTGGTAATACATAGGCGCCTTTGGCCAGATCGCCTTCAGTAGCACGGCCACCACCGATCAGCACTTTCGCACCTTGCTGTTTGCCAGACTCGATGAATGACAACACTTTTTCCATATGCGGGAAGCTGGTGAGTGGACCAAAATTGGTTTGTTCAGCCATTGGATCACCGATACGGATACGTTTGACTCGTTCCACAATCGCTGCTTCAAAATCAGCCAGCATGGCTTTTGGTACAAATACGCGCGTGCCGTTGGTACACACCTGACCCGAACTAAAGAAGTTCGCCATCACTGCAATATCCGCAGCGCGGTCAAGATTGGCATCCTCACAAATAACCAGCGGAGATTTACCGCCAAGCTCCATGGTCACTTCTTTCAACGTTGAACCCGCAGCACTTGCCATGACTTTCTTGCCGGTTTCGACGCCGCCCGTGAACGAGATTTTTTCAATCACCGGATGTTCAGTCAGCCATTGGCCGATGTCACGACCCGCACCTTGCACCACGTTAAATACGCCGTCCGGCACGCCCGCTTCAGTATAGATTTCAGCAAGTTTGAATGCAGTCAGTGGTGTGGTTTCGCTTGGTTTGAAAATCATGGCATTTCCTGCAGCCAGGGCAGGAGCAGATTTCCACATTGCGATTTGAATTGGATAGTTCCAGGCACCGATACCAGCCACGACACCGAGGGGTTCACGACGGGTATAGAAGAAGCTTGATTCACGCAGGGGAACCTGTTCGCCTTGAATGGCGGTTGCAAGGCCTGCATAGTATTCAAGTACATCGGCACCGGTTACGATATCGACAGTCGATGTTTCGCTGTAGGCTTTACCGGTATCGAGGGTTTCGAGCTGGGCAAGCTCATCATTACGTTCACGTAAGATATCAACTGCACGACGCAGGATACGGGAACGCTCCATTGCCGTCATGGCAGCCCAGATTTTCTGGCCTTGTTGTGCGCTTTGAACAGCCGCTTCAATGTCTTGTTGTGAGGCTTGTTGAAGTGTTGCGATCACTTCACCGTTGGCAGGGTTAATACTGGTAAATGTTTTACCACTAGTCGCTGCGACATAACGTCCGTGGATATACAATTGATGAACTTGTGCATCACTCATTCTGTTTCTCCTGCAAAGGCTTGTTCGCAAATTGCAATTGCGTTTTTACATAATCGTAAGCAATGGAACGGGCCAGCTGACTGTCAAACTCATCATGACTGCTTAAACTGCCACGTAACCATAATCCGTCAATCAAAGCCGCCAATCCGCGGGCGGCAATGCTTGCCTGCTGTTTATCATCGACCAACATGAGGAAATAATGTTTCAGGTTGGAATACAGGCGTTGATCATTAATTCGTTGTAAACGTCCAAGTTCGGGAAGGTGCATACTGGCAGACCAGAAATCTAACCAGACCCGCATGGCTTGTTTGTTGACCTGACTGATATCAAAGTTGGAATCAATAATCGCCTTGATCTGACTTTCTGGATGCGCATCTGCTTCCGCTTTATATTGGTCAGTTTTCTGACGCAAAACGTTGAGCATTTCCTGCATACAGGTATTAATTAATCCCTGTTTGTCACCAAAATAGTGACTCACAATACCGGTTGATAGCTCGGCCTTTTTTGCAATCTGTGCAATGGTGGTATTGGATAACCCCACTTCAGAAATTACATAAAATGCGGCGTTAATGATTTCTTCACGTCGCACATGTTCCGGTTTTACTCTACGCTTTGTCATGCTTATCCATTTAAAGCCCTGCCAAGGTGCTTTTTATTCAACATTTCTCAATGTAGAGCATCATAACATTTTTTTATCATACTTTTTATTGATTGAACGTTCAATCAATAAAAAGTATAATCTGTAAAAATCAATGAATTTTTGCTAGGCAAGAATAGAACTAAAGTAATAAATGAAGGCTTCTTATGGATAAGCAGATAAGGGCTCAACAGAACTTATCTTGTTATTTTTTAAGAAAGTACACCAATTGCAAGGAGCAAGAATATGGTGTCAAAAAGTAATGATGGATCCGCATCCGAACCGATACGTTTAAATTTGTTTGTTTTTTGGAGCTCTGCAATCAGTATTGGCATTTTTGGCCTGTTGTTTGTGTTGTTTCCTGAGCAAAGCCAGTTCTGGCTGACTTATGTCCAAGGACAGGCTAACCAGCTATTTGGCTGGTATTACATGCTGGTCATTATTCTATGTCTCGGTTTTGTGGCTTGGCTAGCATTTTCGCGCGTCGGACAGATTCCATTAGGGCGCGATGACGACAAACCCGAGTTCGGTTACTTGGCCTGGGTTTCGATGCTGTTTTCAGCCGGAATCGGGATTGCCTTACTCTATTACGGCGTGGCTGAACCGGTGGATCACTTCTTGCGCCCCCCTGAAGGGACCGGCGGTACAGTACAGGCGGCACGCGATGCCATGATGTATAGTTTCCTGCACTGGGGGATTCATGGCTGGGTGCTATATGCCTTGCTCGGTGTGACGCTGGGTTATTTTGCCTTCCGCTTAGATTTGCCGCTGGCATTACGTTCTGCGCTGTATCCGATTTTTGGTGAGCGTATTTATGGTCTGGTCGGTGATTTTGTCGATGGTTTCGGCATATTGGCGACCGTTATTTCCCTTGTCACCAATCTGGGTATTGGCGCCTTGGTGCTGGTATCAGGGCTGCATTATCTGCTCCCCGACATTCCTAATAATAATACAACGCTGATTGCGGTGGTGTTATTGATGATGTTTGTAGCAACCATTACTACCGTGGTCGGCATTGAAAAAGGTCTGGCGTGGCTGTCACGTATCAATTTGCGTTTACTGTATGCCTTACTTTTATTTGTATTCCTGACAGGCCCAACCAATCATTTACTCAATGGTCTGGTGCAGAACACCGGTGATTACCTCGATCATTTCATTGTCAAAAGTTTTGATATGTATCTCTACAACAGCAAGGCAAGTGAATGGCAAGGTGCGTGGACAGTGTTTTACTGGGCATGGTGGATTGCTTGGGCGCCATTTGTCGGCATGTTTATCGCGCGTATTTCTAAAGGCCGTACCATTCGTGAAGTGGTGCTGGGCGTGTGTCTGGTACCGCTAGGTTTTACGCTGGCCTGGATCTCGATTTTCGGCAATACCGCGATTGACCTGATTTTAAACCAGAAGCAGCAAGCACTCGGCGATATGGTGTTGACCGATGCCGCTTTATCGCTATTCAAGCTTCTCGAATATTTACCGTTCAACCCCTATATTGCTGGCATTGTTGTGGTGATTTGTTTCGTCTTGTTTTTGACCCCGGTGGGTTCTGGTACACTCATGATCGCAAATCTGTCCTCGAAAGGGGGTAGCAATGAAAGTGATTCACCAGTTTGGTTAAGAGTTTTCTGGTCTGTGGTGATTACCATCGTCAGTATTGGCTTGCTTTTGGCAGGGAGTTTTCACTCCATGCAAAGCGCAGTGGTACTCTGTGGTTTGCCATTTTCCGTTATTATTTTGCTGTACATGTTTGGGTTAGCCAAAGCCCTGAAGCAGGATGCTTTTCGCCCTCAACCACCGCAAGCAATAGCGCCAGTAAAGCCACCATCACATTTTGCAACTGAAAAATCAGAAACATTGTAATTTGGGTAATGACTTTTATTTTTCATTTTTTATTCAGTCCCGTCTTTGCATTGAAGATGCAGTGGAAAGACGAGGATGAATATTTTCTTTTTGTTCTCTAACTCCCTGAGGATTGTATGGCAACAGATAATCCAAGAGCGGTTGATGATTCTACATTAGCGAATAAAGATCATTTGAATCGTGTGGTCTTTTATGTTTCAGCTCTACTTATTTTAACATTTGCACTTGTTACGATTTTTTTTAATGACTTTGCCAACCACATGCTGAATGTGGTGCTGGCCTGGGTTAGTGATAAATTTAGCTGGTACTACCTGTTAGCAGCGACACTTTATCTGGTCTTTGTGGTGTTTATTGCCTGTTCCCGTTATGGGGATATCAAGCTTGGCCCAAAGCATTCCAAACCTGAGTTCAGTCTACTGAGCTGGTCTGCCATGCTGTTTGCGGCAGGGATCGGGACAGACTTGATGTTCTTCTCGGTTGCAGAGCCGCTCTCCCATTATATGAATCCGCCTGTGGGCGAAGGCCAGACCTTTGAGGCGGCGCGTCAGGGCATGGTATGGACGCTATTCCACTATGGTTTAACCGGTTGGGGCATGTATGCGCTGGTCGGGATGGCGTTAGGTTACTTTAGTTACCGCTACAACCTGCCATTGACCATCCGTTCAGCCTTGTATCCGATTTTCGGCAATAAAATTGATGGTCCGATTGGTCATACCGTCGATACCGCTGCCGTGATTGGGACCATCTTCGGTATTGCGACCACCTGTGGTATTGCGGTGGTACAGATCAATTATGGTCTACATGTACTGTTTGGCTTACCAGAGAACCTGTGGATTCAGATTGCCCTGATTGCGGTCGCCGTGATTGTGACCATTATTTCAGTGACAGCTGGGGTCAATAAAGGCATCAAGATTTTATCTGAAATCAATATTTATGCTGCCATTGGCCTGATGCTGTTTGTACTGTTTCTTGGCAATACCGAGTTCCTGCTCAATGCGCTGGTACAAAACTTTGGCGATTATATTAGCCGATTCCCGAGTCTGGCACTGGAAAGCTTTGCCTTTGACCGTCCAAAAGACTGGATGAATAGCTGGACTCTATTCTTCTGGGCATGGTGGGTGGCGTGGTCTCCATTTGTGGGGCTGTTCCTTGCGCGAATTTCGCGTGGTCGTACCATCCGTGAATTTGTCTGCGGCACCTTGATTATTCCACTATTGTTCACCATTACCTGGTTATCTATTTTTGGGAATAGTGCCTTACATAGCGTGATCTTTGATGGCAATACCGCACTGGCACAAACGGTATTGACCGATCCGGCACATGGCTTCTATGACTTGCTGGCGCAATATCCAGGCTTTGCCTTTATTGCGGGCATTGCCACCATTACAGGTTTGCTATTCTATGTGACTTCAGCGGATTCTGGCGCTTTGGTGCTTGGTAATTTCACCACCAAATTCTCCAATGTCGATAATGACGCGCCGCGCTGGTTACGGATATTCTGGGCCACTGCGATTGGCTTGTTGACGGTTGCCATGCTGATGGCAAACGGCATTACCGCCTTGCAAAGTGCCACGGTCATCATGGGCTTGCCGTTTAGTTTTGTCATGTTGCTGGTGATGGCGGGTCTGTATAAGTCTTTGCGCTTAGAGGATTATCGTAAAGCCAGTCGCAGCCTGAATGCCGCACCTGTAGTGGGTAACGTGGATATTCTGAACTGGAAACAGCGTTTGTCGCGTGTGATGCACCATCCCGGCAGTAGCGAGACCCAGCGCATGCTCGACAGTGTGTGTAAACCTGCGGTGCAGACTGTGGCAGATGAACTGGTCAAGCGTGGCATGAGTGTTGAAGTGACTCAGGGTGAGGTGGAAGAGAGCGATAGCTTGTATCATCTTGATCTCACCATTTACATCGAAGAAGAGCATAACTTCGTGTATCAGATCTGGCCTGTGCGTTATATCGCGCCGACCTTCAGTGAGCGGGGCAAACGTGGCAAGCAACATTACTACCGTTTAGAGACCTTCCTGTATGAAGGTTCACAGGACAATGATCTGGTGGGTTACACCAAAGAACAGGTGATTAATGACATTCTGGATAAGTATGAACGTCATATGACTTTCCTGCATATCAACCGCATTAGTCCCGGCAACCGTCCGTTGTATCCTGATTCGCAAGATTAGTGTCAGCAATAAAAAAACCTCACGTCATGTGAGGTTTTTTTATGGAATGGCGATTATAAAGCGCCGTGTTGTTGCCAGGTTTCACCGGTTTCATAAGGCGCATATTTTTGTTTTAACTCATGCAGCGACTGGCTTTGATAGAGCGCAAAAATAATCATGATCAGGAATAAACCTGCCAGTTTGATCAGGCGTTTATTCTTATACTCATCGGAATATAAGTGGAAAATACAATAGAAAGCGACAATCAGATAAGTACAAAACAGGGAGTTTAGCACTAGATAAATCAATAGGATTGCGGTCAGCGCCGTGGCCATCCGGTTTTTTAAAGTGGTTGGATGAAGGCTGAGTACATTTAAGATCAGTAAGCCAAAAGAGGTCCAGAACAGATAAGCGCTACCGCCAATAATCACGATATAGACGGATTGCAGGCACAACAGTACCAGCCATACAAAAATGGAAACAATAATGAACCTGGATGCGCCAGAGGACGCGGGCAACGTGTGTTTCATATGACTTACATTGATTTTTCTAAAACAGCAATATAAAAGAATCTAAAAACGAAAATTAAATAACTCTCTGCTTCTGCTTCGGGTTAAAGCCACGCAGAGCAAAGAAAGTGTACCGCCGATCAACATTGCTGGCACCACGCTGAAAAAGCGTGTCATCACACTGGACTGCAGGGCGCCTAGCTCATTACTAGACGTGACAAAGATGCCATTAATGGCCGCAATACGTCCAAGCATGTCCTTGGGGGGAATAAGTTGCAGTATGGTTTGACGGATGACAATGTTGATACTGTCACAAGCCCCCATAATAATGAGAACTGCGACAGAAAAATAGAGGTGTCTGGTAACAGCGAATAACAATGTGCAACAACCGAATCCCGCAACCGCCAGCAGCATGATCTGCCAAGGCCTGTGTTTCGGGGGATAACGTACCAGAACGACCATCATGATCAGTCCACCAAACGCTGGTGCAGCGCGCAATAGACCGAAACCATCGGCGCCGATATGCAATACATCCTGTGCAAAAATGGGAAGCAGAGCAATGATGCCACCAAAAAACACCGAGCCAAGATCGAGGAACATGGCCCAGAAAATAATTTTAGTTTTAAAAATAAATTGCAGCGCCTGTCGCAGGCTTTGGGAAATCGATTCGCTCTGTAGTTGTGGAAATTGTCGTTTTTGTAAGCGCCATAGCACGAGACTACCAGTCGTAAATAATCCGGCGATGACCGCAAAGGTAATGTCCAGATTGAAATGGGCCAGTAAAAAGCCGCCGGTTACAGGGGCGAGGATACCGCTGGCCTGCCAGCACATGCTGGTCCATGTCGCGGCATTGGTATAAAGATGTTCAGGCACGACAAAAGGTCGTAACGAGTTAAAGCACGGGCTATAAATACCGCGAATGCAGCCAAATAAAAATAAAATGCTAAAGCTTGAAATCAGTAAGGCAGGCGTAGTGATTTGTCCAGCCTGAAACAGGTCGAAACACAGCCACAGGGTTAGGGAAAGGGGAATGGCGAGACTAAAGCTAATTTGCAAAATACGCTGGCGATTAAAACGGTCAGCGATATAACCGCCCCATAAGGACAGCACCAGAAAAGGTAAAAAATCCATGATTCCGACCAGCCCCAGCAGCAGTGGATTCTTGGTGATCTGATACAGATGAAAGGCGATCAGCACTTCCTGAATCAGCACCGCAAAGGTTAGGCAGCATTGATTCATCGTCAATAACTTGAAGTCACGACAGGCAAATGCAGCAAAAGCAGATGGGCTTACAGCAGAAGACATAGATTGAAGAAACAAAGAGAAAATAAAACAAAAAAGGGAAGAGCCGAAACTCCTCCCTTTTAATATGTTCCTACACGGAATTACTGAGCAACAGCTTCAGCTTTTACCGCTTTTTTCGCAGGAACCATATTGGCTGGTGTCGTATAGTTCAAGCCAAGTGTTGAGCTTGAATAATGACGGATTTGATCAAGCAAGGCAGGATCATTGGCAAGGTCTTGACCATAAGAACGGACAATCTCGTGCAACTTGTCATTCCATACACCTTTGGTTTGCTCAGGGAAGGCTTTTTCAAGCAGGTTGAGCATGATGTAAGGTGATGTAGATGCACCCGGTGAAGCACCAAGTAATGCAGTTACAGATTTATCTTTAGAAGCAAAGATTTCTGTACCGAATTGCAACTTAGCTGGTTTACCCGGCTCTTTCTTGATGATCTGAACGCGTTGGCCACCTTGCTGTAAGTGCCAGTCTTTCGGATCTGCTTCAGGATAGTATTTTTTCAACTCGTTGAAACGATCTTCATCCGACATCATTACCTGACTAATCAGGTACTGTACCAGGTCAGCATTTTGCAAGCCAATCGCAGCCATCGGCATCACGTTGTTTTTGTTGGTCGATGCAAGCAAATCAAGCTGTGAACCATTTTTCAGGAACTTGTTTGAATAGGTTGCGAATGGGCCAAACAGGACATATTTTTTACCGTCGATATAACGGGTATCAATATGAGGAACAGACATTGGAGGCGCACCCAGATCAGCACGGCCATAGACTTTGGCAGTGTGTTTTGCAGTAATCGCTGGGTTGTCTGTGACAAGGAATTCACCGCCCACAGGGAAGCCTGCATATTGTTGCGCTTCCGGAAGACCGGTCATTTGCAAGAGTTTAATTGCAGCACCGCCCGCACCAATGAAGACAAAGCGTGTTTTCACATGGCTTGCCTTACCAGATTTCAGGTCTTTGAAAGCAACTGACCAGGTGTTGTCGTCATTCTTGCTAATACCCGTCACTTCAGTTGAAGTGCTGAGCTTAAAGTTTGGACTTTTTTCGAGGTTGTTAATCAACTGTTTGGTGATTGCACCGTAGTTCACGTCAGAACCCACGTCCATACGTGTTGCAGCCACTTTTTGTTGAGGATCACGACCGTCCATCACCAATGGAGCCCATTGTTGAATTTCAGCCTTGTCTTCACTTAATTTCATGCCAGCGAATAATGGATGCTGAACCATGGCAGCATAACGCTTTTCCATGAAGTTCACATTGTCGCCCCAGACAAACGCAATATGCGGTACTGGGTTGATGAATGTATTTGGCGCTTCAAGCACACCTTGTTTTACTTGGTAAGCCCAGAACTGTTTTGCAATTTCGAACTGGCTTGCCACGTTGATGGCTTTAGAAATGTCCATTTTACCGTCTTTTTCTTCGGTATAGTTCATTTCCATAAAGCCAGAGTGACCTGTACCCGCATTGTTGAAACCGTTTGAACTTTCTTGTGCAACAGCATCAAGACGTTCATACATGCGGATGTTCCAGTCTGGTTGTAATTCGTTGAGGTAAGTACCTAAAGTGGCACTCATGATCCCGCCGCCGATGAGTACAACATCGACAGTCGGCTCGTCATTTGCAGTTTTAATTGCCTTAGACGCAACTGGTCTAAAAAGAAAGGCAATTGCAATAATAATTAGTACCACGAGCAGTACTAATAAATATTTCCAAAATTTTTTCATTCAATTTACCTTAAAAATTAAATGACGCTCTATATGACAAGCCATATAGAGAGAAAGAATTTAAATGATGATACAGACGCAATAAAGGTACATCAGTAAAGGGGTGACCTTGAGACTGACGTTAGAGGAGTTAGTTCATGAATTTTACTTTAAATTAGACAGTGTTTTGGTTAGCAAATGTTTCAAAGTGTACTGATCAAGTGGCTTTTAATTATTTTATGTATTTGTTTTGTGTAAATCGGTGGAAAAACTCTCATTTATAGTTTAGAGAATTGTGTCACATTTTGATCAAAAATAAGGTCAATGAATTGGTTCTGGTGAAAAAAAGCCGATTGGCCCTGTCTTCTGGTCAGGATCGTTTTACTCTTTGAAAGAATAGAATAACCAATAGAAAGTATTAAATGCAAATCAGACAACTCTGCCAGCACGATCAACAAAACTGGATGTCATTATGGCAAGCGTATCAGGCTTTTTATAAAATTGAGATCGATTCACGAATTACAGAACAAACATTTTCTCGTTTACTTGATCCAGATGAAACGATGTATTGTCTTGTTATTGAAAAGCAAGAGAAGTTGATTGGTTTTGTGCATTTTATATTTCACCGGAGTACATGGACGATAGGGGACTATTGCTATTTGCAGGACTTATTTGTTGAGCAAGAGGCACGAACAAAAGGTCTGGGCCGTAAATTAATTGAAGCTGTGTATGAAACAGCCGCTGAAAGACAATGTTCACGTGTCTATTGGTTAACACATGAAAGTAATGAACAAGCGAAAAGGCTTTATGACAATATTGCTGTAAACGCCGGTTTTATCCAATACCAGAAAAATCTGTAATAATTCTTTTTATTCTAAATGTACCTGAACATATTTTTTATATTAATCAATTACTAAAAACAAAGGAATCGCTATGTCGGTTTCTATTCAACCCCGATCTAATTAAAGGTGATCATCTTCTAGAATGTTCAATAAACTTATTTGGGCGAATAAATATTAATGCTTGTTTTTGATTGGTGGTTAATAGATTTTATAATATCAAATCTAAATTGAAAGTGTTTTAATTTTTTATTGGAAAATAAACTTTTTGTCATCTCATATAATAGAAGTTTTTATATTGCTAAAAGCTGTTTAGGTATGGGTGAAAATCAAATTCTGTTTATCTTTATCATCATGTTGCTTTCGGGGTGTTCATCCTTCTTAAATTCAAGTAGTCCTAAACCCAGTCAAAGATTTGAGAAAGTGTTTACTGAAACGCATCTGATCAAGAGCAAAACCACGAAAACGGATGTCATTGCGCTGTATGGAACTACACGAGATAAAACCTTTTACCCTGATAACACTGAGATCTGGAGCTATTATGCGGACCAGCCTAGTCCTGAAACAGTGACCCTGACCCAGGCTCGCCAGAATAGCCCGGCAAAGCTTGGTCGGCAGAACGCGAATGTTTCTAGCGAACAACGGGCTTCAATTGCGATCTATTTTAATGCTCAGGGGGTAATGAGTGGATATGCAATTTCAGATTGACGACCAATATCCGATTAATATAACCCGAGCTTGATAGGGTTTAAGATTTTCAATCACACCTTGTAAATGTTTTAATATGAATGTGAAAATCAGGCCCTAAAAAATAATTATTATATTTATTCGCTCTAGCGCTTAGTAAAAGTAAATCAAAGATCAAGTTTTTTAGAGGTGAGTGATGAAAAATAATACCAATATTGGTGTGGTGAATGGCAATAATAATAATTTTAACCAAACGATCAATCAGGGGGGCGGGCAAGGTCAGTCATCAGACGATTCAACTTCGCATACTTTTGTGCTCCTGATTGGGCTTTTTGCACTGATGTTAGTGATCGTGATGTTTTACTTGGTCTATTTTGATCAGATTATGTTTTTTCTCAAGTTTTTTGTGGGGCTGAGCGTTGTTCTATTCGTATTTAAAATTATTTATCCTCTTATTAATAGGCAGCAGGATTTTCAGGATCTGACAGACTCGATTATCGGACTGTTTCTTGCCGGTCTATTGGCTGTCATGGTTCACATGACGGATAAAGCCATGCCGCAGCAAATACTGATCCTTGCGGAAGAGCTTAGTTTGGAGTCAGGCAGTGTCTGGAATCAGGCCTGGCTATTGTGGACGCAGTTTAAACCCTTAGGGCATAAAATCATTCTTTGTAATATGGGCGCTACATTGAGTTTAATGATCGGGATTTTTTCCAATTTACTTTATAGCTTCAATCTATTTAAGCCACTTAGTCCCCTCATAGTCGTGGTGATGAGTCTGGCTGCGTATAGTGTTCTAGCCCTCACTTAATAAAAAAATATCAATCTGCTTGAGCTTGGGTCTCTCTGGTTATTTTTAAATTCTGGCTGATAAGTGTTTATACCAAAAATTTAAAATCAGGCTGAAAAAATTACCTACTATAGTGATCCGGAGTTGTGATTCTGCTGCAAGTTTTCCATTGTGACTGCCTAGAGAGGTTGTTGAGACACTGGTTCCATTAATTTTCTGTGGCTTTTGAGATGGTTAAATTTTTATTCAATAAAGAAAAGGAGGGCATTTTGAAAGATAAAAGAAAGGAAAGTACTGCAACAAATCATGATGATGCTGTTCAGTATTTACATCTGCACTATATCAATAGCATGAGTGGTTATGTAAATACTCAATTTTCGAATACGATGTCTATCTGTTTGGGCTGTTCCATGATGATGTTCATGGTGGCTATGAACTATCTTGTTTATTTTGATCAATTGCATTTTTTTCTTTTGATGATTGCGATCATCGGTGCGCTATTGCACTTTTTAAAACTGATTTATCAAATATTTGATATTGTAGACAATACCTATCGCTATCAGGATTCTATTGATCCGCTGCTGGGATTGGTGCTTTCTGCCGTGCTGGGATGGTTGGTGAGCAGTATTGTGAATGCCATGCCTTTATCAATTCTGGTATTTGCAGAGCAATTTGATATAGGGTCAAGGCATTATCAGACCTTAAAGTTGTGGCAACATTATAGCGGCATGGAGCATCGAATCATTTTGCAAAGTATGTGCGCCACACTATTTGTACTGATCGGGTTGGTATCTAATTTGCTCTATGGCTTAATGAAGGTTAAGCGCTTGAGTTCATTGATCGGTGCTATTGCGATTCTCTCAGCTTATCTGTTGATCTGTTTATATACATAGGCTGGATAAAGGCAATCATTGATAAGGATAAAAAGGCAATCCGTAGTGTTCTAAACTGCTCGTCCATTCAATTAAGGTAATTATTGAGAGAACGGCTAAACCTTAAGGTCTGAGGATTATTAATAAAATATTCTTACATCATAGATTAAAAATATTAAATAATAGAAAATTATTTAAACTGTTGAAAATTAATAATAAACCTGTTTTTCACGATCAATTCGCACATTGACACCCATCAATACTCCGATTATTCTTTAAACGCTGGCCTACATCGCCAGCCGGTTTTAGCAGACCGTATCCTAAGTACATTGAAAAAACTTGTTTTTTTGATGTAGACTCGTTCGTCCCCCTTTTGTAGCGGTAGGGCGAAAGGGGGACGCCTCCGGGCGTGCTGATTCTTAGGTTCAGTCTGCTAACCCTCTTTCACCCTGCCACCATAATCTTTATGTCCTGGCAGCGTTCCGAATTTTGTAGGAGTTGGCCATGTATCGTATTCTTATTTATCTCAACTAGGGCTTGATCGCGTTTAAATGCTTTTAGGCATTAGGTCGTCATGACTTAAAAATCCAAATCAACAATAAAATCAGAGATGTGCTTGAGCCGTCTTTTCGGGCTTTTGTATGCCTTTTTTGCCGCTAACATGTTGGCGGGTACAGTGAGAACAAAAAAATTATAGGGACACTATATGTCGCATTTAGAAATTTCATTTCGCGCTTTAAAGGTGCTGGAGACTTCCCGAAAATTGTTTAATGCTCATGGTTTTCATGGCGTCGGGGTTGATCTGATTATTGAGTCATCTCAAATTGCCAAAGCAACCTTTTATAAATATTTTCAATCGAAAGAACAGCTGATTGAAATGAGTCTGGGGTTTCAAACCGAAGCGCTTAAAGAAGACGTGTTTGCGCTGATTTATCGGCAAAAACAGCTTACGCTGCATGAAAAACTGAAGCGGATATTCTTTTTACATGCGCATCTGGACGGACCTTATCATTTGCCGTTTAAAGCGATTTTTGAGATTGAAAAGCGTTATCCTGCGGCTTATCAGATTGTAGCGAATTATCGGAAATGGTTGATTAATGAAATTTTTAAGCTGCTTTCAGCCAATTCGGTACATGCCTCTAAAAAGGATGCGCATATGTTTTTATTTGTGGTCGATGGGGCAATGATTTTGCTTTTGGGCAGCAGGAATGGGGTGGATGATCCAGAGCGGTTGATTGAAGGGTTTTTGGTAGGGTTGGGGAGGTGAATTTATCAATTCTGAATATGAGAGAGTTCTCAAGCCGGGATATCTCTAAAAATATTATTTCATAAATATTAGATAGGCAGTACGATGACTGCCTTAAATCCAGCAAATCCTGTTTATTTTAGTTGATGACTATAAATATGGTTGTCTTTTTTATTTTCATACACTGAACCTTCTACCCAAAAAACTTGGTCAGAGTTTGCTTCAACGCCCAATACTTTGAGATAACCCTGAATTGCTAATTTTTGCCAAGATGTTCCCCAGTCTTTTGAGTAAAAGACTGCAGTTGCAGAAACTGTTCCGCCAGAGCCTGCTGGTTTACGCCAGGTACTTGGCTGCAAAATACGCGCTGCAATGTGTTCACTCATTGTAGTAATCAAAAGTGCATCATGGGTTATCCAGATATCATAAACATATGAAGAACCGTTAAAAGGTGAAAAAGGGTGGGGTAAAGTTCCATGTATTTTCCAACTTAAATTTTCTGGGACTAACTCTGCAATTACATCCTGATCTTGATCCTTTTGGTTCTGAATGGTAATAATTTTACCCTGAGTATTCTGTGCTAACTTCTTGATTGCTAAACCCTGAATGCGTTTAACTTCCCCCATGATCCACTTGCCATTGACCCGATCAAGCTTGGCTCGGGTAGTCACTTGAAATGGGCCTGTGGTCAGAGCCTGACTGAAAATCTGTGTAACCCATAAGATTGCATGATCATCATGTGTCTGAGTAATAAAGGCTTTTATTTCTCCAAGATCATCGGCCTTCCAGTCAGGGTTTAAATGGGCTTTATCTGGAAGAGAAGTGATATCTAATAAAAGAGGGGCGGAAGCCATAATAGTTTCCATACTTTTACCTTGGTCTTTAGAAAAATAAAGCCCACTTGGCTGATTGGCTGCCAGTCCCTCTGTTGGTTGTTCAAAAGGAAAGTCTTTCCATGCCCAAAGAGCATTGTCTTTATATGCTGTGGGGCGGATTGTCCATGCCTGTTGTTGAACTGGGGCAAAAAAGCCCTCATTTTGAATTTTCCAATGACGACCTTGATCATCGCTACGGAATACGGCAGTTTGTTTTGAATAACCCTGTTGACCTTGATTTAGATCTGTTAAGAGTAGGACGCTATTTAATATCGGTACCAAGCATCCAATACCTTGAAGGCGTGCAACTTCTTCAAAATGTCCTTGATTATTGAGTCTTGAGACGTAAGTAATGGGTTCTTCCCGATTCATTCCCATAAAATTACTATACTCATCAGCTTCTTTGGCAGGGAGTAATGAATTTAGATTAAAAGATTTACTCGTTTCATCATCACTTAAATTTGGAGAATCATCTCGGGCAACTAACCATGTACCGCTAGGCGTTACTTTTATGCCAGTACAAAACTGTTGCATTTCTCTTTGAAAAGGAGTGTCTACGCTGGCGAATATTTGTTTTTGGGGTTTTTCACCAAACCACTCGTATTTTGCTGCGGTTATTATCGTAAGATAAAACCCTAGTATTATAAGAATTAAGAGGATAACAAACCATTTAAGGCGAAAGTAAGACATTGGATTCAAAAGCTCGTTATTTGTTATTGATAATCTAAGCGTCAGGTAAATGGATATTAAAATTTAAAAATATTTTTGCTATGGCAATGATGATATGCAAGATAAAAGATTTACAAACCCGCTTTTTATAGTGTTATGCCACGCTATTATTTTATAACAACGTGGCATAATTCAACTTACCAGCTTAACGCACCACCAGTTTGGTAATCCGTTACACGCGTTTCAAAGAAGTTCTTCTCTTTACGCAAGTCCATCATCTCAGACATCCAGCCAAATGGGTTGGTAACACCGGCAAACTGCTCTGGTAAACCAAGCTGCGCTAAACGACGGTTACAGATGAACTTCAAGTACTCTTCCATCATGCTTGCATTCATACCCAATACACCACGTGGCATAGTGTCACGTGCATATTCGATCTCAAGCATGGTGCCTTCAAGAATCATTTGAATCACTTCTTCCTGGAACTCGGCCGTCCATAAGTGCGGGTTCTCGATCTTGATCTGGTTGATCATGTCGATACCGAAGTTCAAGTGCATAGATTCATCACGCAAGATGTACTGGAATTGCTCGGCAACACCGTTCATCTTGTTACGGCGACCCATACTCAAGATCTGAGTAAAGCCACAGTAGAAGAAGATCCCTTCAAGTACGCAGTAGAATGCGATCAGGTTACGAAGTAAACGCTGGTCGTTTTCAGGCGTACCGGTATGGAACGTCGGGTCACTTAAAGATTGCGTATACTTCAAGCCCCAAGATGCTTTACGCGCAACAGATGGAATCTCGCGGTACATGTTGAAGACTTCGCCTTCGTCCATGCCCAAAGATTCGATACAGTATTGATAAGCATGGGTGTGAATCGCTTCTTCAAATGCCTGACGCAAAATGTACTGACGGCATTCAGGGTTGGTAATGTGACGGTAGATCGCCAATACCAGGTTGTTTGCAACCAATGAGTCTGCCGTCGAGAAGAAACCTAAAGAACGCATGATGATGGTACGCTCATCTTCGGTTAAGCCATTTTCAGACTTCCAAAGCGCGATGTCATGGTTCATGTTGACTTCTTGTGGCATCCAGTGGTTTGCACACCCGTCAAGGTACTTCTGCCAAGCCCACTCGTATTTGAATGGCACCAGCTGATTCAAGTCTGCACGACAGTTGATCATGGCTTTATCATCAACCTGAACGCGCTGAGCGCCCATTTCAAGTTCTTCCAGGCCAGGGGCAACGTCTAGGTGTTCTAGGGCTGCAGATGCTCGAGCCAGCGAATCGGCTGAATCTGTTGATCGCACGGTACTGGTTCCAGCGGATTGTGCAGCTGCCACGCGCGGCGATGATTGCTCTGAATCAGATACCACTTGCGTATTAACCGTTTTTTGCGTGTCGATGGGCGCAGACTTGTGTTCAGGTGCAGTCGGTTTTTGCGAATCATCTTCAAAATCGTCCCAACTAAGGATAGACATATCAATTCTCTCTTCGTTGCTTTATATCTTTTATGAAGACATCTCAATCAAGAAGATGTCCTTACTATACGCTCAATTTGTGTAAGCAAAATTAAGTTTTATTGATTGATTTTTTAAAAGTGACCAGTCGGCACTCGCAATCCCTAAGACTTATTTTGATTACGCTGTTGTCTACGTATTTTAAAAAACGCGTAAACGAGGGGGATATAAAACACTAGAAAGGCACAAATCAGAACAATCACACCAAATTGATAATTATGACTGAGATGGAACATGATCTATGCCTCTATAGATTTAAATCTTGCAAGGCCCTTCCAGTGTGAGAAGGGCGTATGCGGATTTAATTACTGACAAGCTTCACAGTCTGGATTGTCGATTGAACAAGCCATTGGTACTGGTGCTGCTGTCGTAAAACCATCTTCTTCAACTGGAGTTTCTGGTTTTTTCTCTGCAACCGCCGCAGGTGCTGCTGCAACCACAGGCGCTTCAACCGATGCTGGTTTTACTGCATTGAGTGCACCAGTATTAATCGTTGATTTCTCAGCAGAGGTCGCACCTAAAGCTCGGAGGTAATAAGTGGTTTTAAGACCACGTAACCATGCCATCTTGTAGGTGATGTCAAGTTTCTTACCGTTCGCGCCAGCGATGTAAAGGTTCAATGACTGCGCTTGGTCGATCCATTTTTGACGACGAGAAGCAGCATCAACGATCCAGCGGGTATCCACTTCGAATGCAGTTGCGAAGATGGCTTTTAATTCCTCAGGAATACGCGCAATCTTCTGAACCGAACCTTCAAAGTGTTTCAGGTCGTTCACCATCACGCTATCCCAAAGACCGCGTTCTTTTAATGCACGAACCAGGTAAGGGTTGATCACGGTGAATTCACCAGACAGGTTCGACTTCACATACAAGTTCTGGAAAGTCGGCTCAATCGATTGAGACACGCCACAAATGTTTGAAATGGTTGCAGTTGGTGCAATTGCCATCACATTTGAGTTACGCATACCGTCTTTTTGAACTTTGGCACGTAATGTGTCCCAGTCTAAACGTTGGGTACGATCCACTTCGAACATGCGTTCCGGACGTGATTTAGCAACGATTTCCAAAGAGTCGATTGGCAGGATACCCTGATCCCACAATGAACCTTTGAATGTTGAGTAAGCACCACGTTCGATTGCAAGGTCGCTTGAGGTTTGAATTGCGTAGTAGCTGATCACTTCCATTGATTCGTCAGCAAAATCAACTGCTGCATCTGAACCGTAAGCAATGCCCATTTCATACAGTGCATCTTGGAAGCCCATGATCCCCATACCCACTGGGCGGTGTTTCATGTTTGAGTTTTTCGCTTGTGGTACCGCGTAGTAGTTAATGTCGATCACGTTATCGAGCATACGTACTGCTGTTTTAATGGTACGTGCAAGCTTCTCACGATCTAACACACCACCTTGAACGTGTTGTACAAGGTTGATCGAACCGAGGTTACATACCGCGATTTCGTCTTGGTTGGTATTTAACGTGATTTCTGTACACAAGTTCGAAGAGTGAACCACGCCCACGTGTTGTTGTGGTGAACGCAAGTTACATACATCTTTGAATGTGATCCACGGATGACCTGTTTCGAACAACATCGAAAGCATTTTGCGCCATAAGTCTTTGGCACGTACTTTCTTGTGTAGCATGTTTTGTTCTTTTGCAACTGCTTCGTAGTGTGCATAACGCTCAGCAAATTCAGCACCGGTCAAGTCATGCAGGTCTGGTGTTTCAGAAGGGGTGAACAGGGTCCACTCAGCATCTTCAAATACACGTTGCATGAACAGGTCAGGAACCCAGTTTGCCGTATTCATGTCATGGGTACGACGACGGTCATCACCAGTGTTTTTACGTAGCTCCAGGAATTCTTCAACATCCAAGTGCCAGGTTTCGAGGTATGCACAGACTGCACCTTTACGCTTACCACCTTGGTTAACCGCAACCGCTGTATCATTCGCAACTTTCAGGAATGGTACAACACCTTGTGATTTACCGTTGGTGCCTTTGATATAAGAGTTCAAGGCACGTACAGGGGTCCAGTCATTACCTAAACCGCCCGCCCATTTTGATAGCATTGCGTTGTCACGCATTGCACCATAAATGTCATACAGGTCATCGCCGATGGTGGTTAAGTAACAGCTTGATAACTGCGGACGTAATGTCCCTGAGTTAAACAGGGTCGGTGTAGACGCCATGTAATCGAAGCTCGACAATAAGTCATAGAATTCGATTGCGCGGTCTTCTTTATGTTCTTCGTTGAGTGCAAGACCCATTGATACACGCATAAAGAATAATTGTGGTAATTCGAAACGTACGCCATTCGAGTGAATGAAGTAACGGTCAAATAAAGTTTGTAGACCTAAATAGGTAAACTGGTTTGAGCGCTCTGGCTTGATCGCTGCGGCCAATTTTTCAAGGTCAAAGTCAAGCAGGTCAGCAGAAAGCAGATCAAGCTCAATACCTTTCTTGAGGAAGGTTTCTAAAGCATTGCCTTCTGGTGTATCTGAAGGTAGACCTAAGAATTCAAGACCTGTGCTTACCAATTCATTTGATAATAAACGTGCAGTCACATAAGTATAGTTCGGCTCTTGTTCGATGCGCGTACGGGTCGCCATCATCATCGTGGTCGCGATGTCGCTTTCTTTTACGCCGTTGTAGAGGTTCTTTACGGTCTCATCCACGATCGCCTGAACATCGATCCCTTCCAGGCCTTCACTTGCCGTCTGGATGGTTGCAGTCAACGCATCAAGATCCAATGGCTGGAGCTGGCCATTGTTGTCGGTAATCTGAAGGGTAGGGTGATGGTTCGCACCAGTTTGCTGACGGGCACTTGCGCGTTGGTCACGATAGATCACATAGGCACGGGCAACTTTTTGCTCGCCAGTACGCATCAGGGCCAGTTCAACCTGATCCTGAATTTCTTCGATATGAATCGTGCCACCCGAAGGTAAACGACGGTTAAATGTGTTCATAACCATTTCTGTCAATTGGGTGATGCGGTCATGGATACGACTAGAGTCGGTACCTTGTTGACCTTCAACAGCCAGAAATGCTTTCCCAATCGCAACAGAAATTTTCTCGGCATTAAATGGCGCAATCTCACCGGTGCGCTTAATGACCTGAAGTTGGCCAGGAGTAGAAGTGATGATGCTCATGTCAGCATAGCTCCATTATCATCTATTTTTATGTTCATGGACCGTTTGAATCGAGCAAAAAGTATGCCACGATGTTTGAGGGATAAACACAATACTTAGTGGTTAAAGTTTATTTTCAACACAAGATACGGGATTTTTAGCAGTAGATCAATCCTTGACATTTTAGTAAATTTTTTTTCATGTCTTAACTGCTGAATTCACAGGGACATAGCATAACAAAGCCGTTAAAAAAGGCTTATAGATAACTCTGTGGATAAGTCAAAAAACAGACACTTAAATTGTTATAGGCGAAGAAAGAAACAAATTGTTTAACATTGGCACAAAATCTATACTAAATATCCATCCTGAAGAAAAAACGCTTACAATTCTGAAAAATATATTAAAATTCATAATTTTAATAAAAAGATAACAAAACAGGGTAAGCGTGTATCAGTTTGGTGAACGGCTACTTGTTTACAATGTAAACGTGTGTATATTGCAATTCATAAACCAATGTATCTGTCAGATTTATATGGATAGAGTTACTTATTTATATAGACGGATTCACTCAGATTTTAGGGGCAACAAATGAGCCAAGAAGAAAAGTTACCAAAGATTCTAATTGTTGAAGATGACGAACGCTTAGCACGTTTGACACAAGAGTATTTGATTCGTAACGGTTTGGAAGTTGGTGTGGAAACGGATGGTAACCGTGCCATTCGTCGTATTATCAGCGAACAGCCGGATCTGGTGGTACTCGATGTGATGTTACCAGGTGCAGATGGCTTAACCGTTTGTCGTGAAGTACGTCCGCATTACCATCAGCCGATCTTGATGTTAACTGCACGTACCGAAGATATGGATCAGGTACTTGGTCTGGAAATGGGTGCAGATGACTATGTTGCCAAGCCTGTTCAGCCACGCGTCCTGTTAGCGCGTATCCGTGCCTTATTACGCCGTACCGACAAGACAGTAGAAGACGAAGTTGCACAACGTATCGAGTTTGATGATCTGGTGATTGATAACGGCGGACGTTCAGTGACCTTAAATGGTGATCTGGTTGATTTCACCAGTGCTGAATATGACCTGTTATGGTTACTTGCTTCAAATGCGGGTCGCATCCTGTCTCGTGAAGATATCTTTGAGCGTTTACGCGGCATTGAATACGACGGTCAGGACCGTTCGATTGATGTCCGTATCTCTCGTATTCGTCCAAAAATCGGTGATGATCCGGAAAACCCGAAACGTATTAAAACCGTACGTAGTAAAGGTTATTTATTCGTTAAAGAAACCAACGGGATCTAAATCCCTAGAATCCTCCTTTTTTAAGGGGGATTCTTTCCTTTCTGCTAAGGACTTGCGTAGCAGGCTGCTCAAGTGGGGTTTTAATGAGCTTGGAATTATTTAGCGTATGGTGAGTCGCGTACTGAAAAACAGCATATTCTTGCGTATTTATGCTGGGTTGGTGGTTTTGGTTGTTGTGGTTGCCGCATTCTGTTATTTGCTGGTCCAGATTATCAACTACCAAAGGGCGCAGGAATATCGTGAATCTCTGACCGATGGCATCTCCTATGTCATTAGTGAGGGGGTATCTCGCCAGCCAGAAAAACAGCAAAAACTCGACTGGATTTCCGACGCATCCGATTTGCTGGAATTGCCCATCTACTATGTGGATGCGGAACGGGTGGAATTATCCCGTACCGAGAAAAAACGGATTGCCGAGCAAAAGTCGGTGGTTCGTTATGATGCCAATAATGGTATTGGCTATATCATTATCGGTCTGAAAGACGATCCTAAGCACTTCCTTTATATCAAAGTCGATAAAATTGGCGAACGCCAGATGAAAGCGCTGCCGATCTTTGTGCTGGATTATCTGATTTTCTATCCAGGGCAGGAGCGTGAGTACTTAGAGAAAATCAAGAAGCATTTCTATTATCCGATTGAAATTGCAGATATTAAAGATATTAATCTGGATTCGGAGCAAATTGGTCGTTTACGTCAGGATCAAAGCATCTTGCTGTATAAAGACAGTGCAACAGTTCGTGGCACCACCATTTCGATTGTGTCTCCAATGCCTAACCATCCTGCACAAGTGCTGATCCTAGGCCCAGTGCCGATGTTTAACTGGATGCCGTTCCAGCTTTCTGCGGGGATTACCTTATTCAGTCTGTTCTTGCTGAGTTTGGGTGTTTACGGTTTGATTCTGCCGCTTGAGCGTAAAATCCGTCAGGTGCGTTATGCCTTGAACAAGATGAAGTCTGGTGATTTGTCGTTACGTGTCCCGATTGAGGGAAGCGATGAGATGGCCAATCTGGCTTCCAGTTATAACAACATGTCGGATCATATTCAGCGTCTGATTGAAGCGCAACGTGAGTTGATGCGTGCAGTATCACATGAGCTCAGAACCCCTGTGGCGCGGATCCGTTTTGGTATGGAAATGCTGGCAGAGGAAGATGACTATAATTACCGTATCCAGCAAGTCGACATGATCGATAAGGATATTGAAGCACTCAATACCCTGATCGATGAAATCATGACTTATGCCAAACTGGAGCAGGGCACTCCTTCTCTGGATTTCGAAGAAATTGTACTGGTCGAAGTGTTAGATCAGGTGGCAATGGAAACGGAAGCATTGAAGACGCAAAAAGAAATCGAGCTGATTGCACCGCCATTGGCCTTGCAGGTTGATGCAGAGCGTCGTTACCTGCATCGGGTGGTGCAGAATCTGGTCGGAAATGCAGTGCGCTACTGTGATCATAAGGTGCGCATTAGTGGCGGTATCCGTGCAGATGGCAATGCCTATGTCTGCGTTGAGGATGATGGACCGGGGATTCCTGAACAAGAGCGTGCACGAATTTTTGAAGCCTTTGCGCGACTGGATGATAGCCGTACCCGTGCTTCGGGTGGCTATGGTCTAGGCTTGTCGATTGTCAGCCGTATTGCCTACTGGTTTGGCGGCACGATTCAGGTGGATCAGAGTCCAAATCTGGGTGGCGCACGTTTTATCATGACCTGGCCTGCAAAACGTTATAAGCAAAGTCTGAAGAAATAGTGAAAGAGAAGGAATGGCAAGCACCATTCCTTTTTTATTTTAGTGCCAATAAAAAGCCAAGGCGCCGAAGGCCTTGGCTAAACTGATCTGAACAGTGTTAGTGAATTGATCCGTATTTACTCGTGAACCGAAGGATCAGGTTCGATCAAGGGTTTGCCTGAGCGAAGCGCCTGTAACGCATCGGCATTGAAATCAATCAGTAGGGAGTTGTTCTTGATGTCGATTTTATAGCCCTGAATCAGTGCCTGATCTCCATTTAGGGTTTCAACTTTATAACTGTCTGCAATATTGAGAATACTCTCTAAGTTGGTTGTGGTTGCGGCAAAATCCTCTCTGAATACTTCATAGATATCTCTTAAATCGAAGATTGCATTATCAGCATCTGGATGTTTTCGAACATAACTTTCTATGTGGCGCATCAGTAGTTGTGAAAAAAAGAAATAATCCGAGTCGTGTGTGTATTCTAGATGCATGTTTTTCTCCTTCTTTGCTTCTATTAGAATAACGATCTATTGCTTGAGCTGTGTATAAAGATAATTAAAGTATTTAGCTGAATTGCAACATATTATGTCGAAATGACAAGCAGGTTTTAGCTTTGTCCCTAGAGTGGATAAAAGAGCTGGGCAGCCCATTGTAAAGGGTACTTCATCGCATGCGGCTTCTCGACGGGATTAATCCCTGGATGGGCATCCAGATGAATTGGTTTTGTTTAAATTTTCAGCATAAATTTATCACAATGCAAGGATTTAGTGAGGGCTGCGATGTTTTTGTCGCATGCACAGAAATGGTGAAAGTTTTTGATGCACTGATAAAGAAAAAAATGATCAATATAGAGTCTTTGATTAGATAATTCGATTTTTAGGGGTGAATTAAGCATGATCTAGGATATATCCGTAACTTTATGGACAAAATCATCCGAAAGACTAAAGCGCTTCAACTAGCATGAGAAATTAGAAATCAGGTACAATTGGCGGGATTAATTTTGTGTTTGGTGTATTTGAAGGCCAATACATACATTCTTTGTTAAAAATAGGCCTGCCAGGAGTTATCCCCGCATGAGTGCCATTACTCCATACGATTGGGCAATTATTGCCTTCGTGATCGGCGTTACATTTCTTTGCGTTTTTATGCTCACTGTTCCCTTACTCCTAGGGGGTAAAGCATGGGGACGTGCGAAGCAAGAGCAGTTTGAGTCAGGTGTAGTTGGTGCGGGCGGTGCTCGTATCCGCTTGTCTGCCAAGTTCTATTTAGTTGCAATTTTCTTTGTGGTTTTCGATCTGGAAGCCCTCTATCTCTACGCTTGGTCAACTTCAGTCCGTGAAGTGGGTTGGGTTGGTTTTGCAACGGCTGCCGTCTTTATTCTGGTTTTATTAATTGGTTTGATTTACGAACTTTCAACAGGCGCGCTGAACTGGGCACCTTCTGATCGCCGTAAAGCTGCTGGTATCAAAACCAACATCGGTTCGCCAAATATGAACATTGCTGATATTACCCGATTCAATAACATTGAAGAGTTGGTTGTCGATCCTACTGGTCATATTCCAGCACAGTCTTCTGGTCGTGTTAAATCTAAAACACCGACTACCTCAACATCTGAACAGGAGTAAGTCGGGATGAAATATACTTTAACCCGTGCGAATCCGGATGCCGATCAATATCCATTACAAGATCGTCAAATCGTCACTGATCCACTTGAGGAAGAAGTGAATAAAAGTGTGATGATGACACGTCTTGAAGATGTGTTGCATACCGCAGTGAACTGGGGGCGTAAAAACTCTTTGTGGCCATTTAACTTTGGTACTTCATGCTGCTACGTTGAATATGCAACCACATTAACAGGCGTTCACGACTTGTCACGTTTTGGTGCCGAGGTTATTCGTGCTTCACCACGTCAGGCAGACTTGATGATTGTTGCAGGGACCTGCTTTGTCAAAATGGCACCTGTTATTCAACGTTTGTATGAACAGATGCTTGAACCTAAATGGGTCATCTCAATGGGTGCTTGTGCTAACTCTGGTGGTATGTACGACATCTATTCCGTGGTTCAGGGTGTAGACAAAATTATTCCTGTTGATGTGTACATCCCAGGTTGTCCGCCTCGTCCAGAAGCATTGATCCAAGCATTGATGTTACTTCAAGACCAAATTCAACTAGAGCGCCGTCCACTTTCAGCGGTTATTGGTGATGATCTTCAGCCTGTGTATAAGCCAAAGATGATGCCAGAACGTGACCGTAAAAATGCTGAACGTATTGCGGTGAAAAACTTACGCTCTATGGATGAAATTAAATAATTTTAACGATGAGTTTTTGACGTATCCGTGATGGATATGGTCATCGGGAAAATTGCCAGAATTTGTATTAAATAGGAAGCCAAGCCAATGGCTGAAACTGACATTGCTATGCCAGAATCAACGCCAGTTGATTCACGCCCAGCATTTGCAATCGTAGAAGAGCTCAAAACCAAGTTTGGTGAGAACTTTTACGTGCAGGCGACTTTTGAAGAGTTTCCAACAGTCTGGGTTGAGCGCGCACGCGTGCAAGAAGTCCTCATGTTCCTCCGTAAAGTGGAACGTCCTTATGTCATGCTGTTTGACTTGTCTGCGGTAGATGAGCGTTTACGTGTTCACCGTGACGGTTTACCAGCATCTGACTTCACTGTGTTCTATCATTTATTATCGCTTGAGCGTAACAGTGACATCCGTATCAAAGTTGCGTTGAATGAAAATGATTTAAGCATTCCAACCGCAACCAATATCTGGCCAAATGCCAACTGGTACGAGCGTGAAGCTTACGATATGTTTGGTATCGATTTCGCCGGGCATCCAATGCTCCGTCGTATCCTGTTGCCAACCTATTGGGAAGGTCATCCGTTACGTAAAGAATATTCTGCCCGTGCGACAGAATATACCCCGTATATGCAAGATCAGGCAAAGCAGGACTTCGAACAAGAACACTTACGCTTTGTCCCTGAAGACTGGGGTCTAAAACGCGGTAATGATGACGAAGACTTCATGTTCCTGAACTTGGGTCCTAACCATCCATCTGCACACGGTGCATTCCGTGTGGTGTTACAGCTGGACGGTGAAGAAGTCAAAGACTGTGTACCTGATATCGGTTATCACCACCGTGGTGTGGAAAAGATGGCTGAACGTCAAACCTGGCATTCATTCATTCCGTATACCGATCGTGTTGACTACTTGGGTGGTTGTGCGCAAAACATGCCATACGTGATGGCTGTTGAGCAAATGGCGGGGATTAAAGTCCCTGAGCGTGCACAAGTCATTCGTGTGATGTTGAACGAATTATTCCGTATCAATAACCACTTATTGTTCTGTGGTACCGCGATTCAGGATGCGGGTGGTATGACACCGGTATTCTATATGTTCGCAGACCGTCAAAAAGTCTATGACATCGTTGAAGCGATTACCGGTTACCGTATGCACCCAGCATGGTTCCGTATTGGTGGTACAGCACACGACCTTCCAAACAACTGGCAAAAACTGGTTAAAGAATTGCTAGAGTGGATGCCGAAGCGTTTGAACGAGTACTACACTGCTGCACTTAAAAACTCAGTATTTATTGGTCGTACGCGTAACGTTGCGCAATACGATGCTAAATCTGCGTTGGCTTGGGGTGTGACGGGTACAGGTTTACGTGCGACAGGTATCGATTTTGACGTTCGTAAATATCGCCCATACAGCGGTTATGAAAACTTCGACTTTGATATTCCAGTGGAATATGAAGGTGATGCATACGCACGTGTCTTGGTTCACTTCCGTGAAATCACTGAATCATTGAAAATTATTCAACAGTGCTTGGATAACATGCCATCTGGTCCATATAAAGCGGATCATCCATTGGCTGTTCCACCACCAAAAGACAAGACATTACAAGATATTGAAACCTTGATTACGCACTTCCTAAGCGTATCTTGGGGTCCTGTAATGCCGGCAGGCGAGTCTTCATTCATGACTGAAGTGGTGAAGGGTGCGAGTACCTATTACCTCACTTCTGATAAGTCAACCATGAGCTACCGTACCCGTATTCGTACGCCAACGTTCACGCATTTACAGCAAATGCCATCTGTGATTAACGGCAGTCTGGTGTCTGACTTGATCATTTATTTGGCGACCATTGACGTGGTTATGGCTGACGTGGATCGCTAGGGGTAAACGATTATGATGATTTTGACTGATAAAAAACCACGTGTGAATGTTGAAGGGATTTTGACTGCGGACGAAATCCATGAAATTGAACATCACATTGGTCACTACCCATACCCACGCGCAGCCTCTCTGGATGCCTTGAAATGTGTACAACGCCGTAATGGCTGGGTAGATGACGCACAAATGAATGCGATTGCACAATTGCTCAGCATGAGTGTGGCGGATCTGGAAGGCGTAGCAACGTTCTATAACCGTATCTACCGTCAACCTGTGGGTCGTCACGTGATTTTATTGTGTGACTCGATTGCATGCTTCTTGATGGGTGCAGAAACTTTGGCAGAAGCGTTCCAGCGCGAGTTGGGAATCCAGTATGGACAGACCACAGCAGATGGTCGTTTTACCTTGCTCCCGATTTGCTGTCTAGGCAACTGCGACAAAGGGCCAACCTTAATGATTGATGAAGATACTCACGGTTTAGTGGATGTGTCATCAGTTAAACAGTTATTGGAGAAGTATGTATGAATACTGAACCAAAACCAATTTATGGCGACGGTAATCCAGAAACTCATCCGCTGACTTGGCGTTTGAGCAAACAGGATGCAGTACGTAATGCTGACGAGTACGAAACACTAGAAGGCTATGCCGGCTTTAAAAAAGCACTTGGCATGCCACCAAAAGATGTACTTGAAGTCATTAAAGCTGCGACCGTAAAAGGTCGTGGTGGTGCAGGTTTCCCGGCAGGGATCAAATGGTCATTGATGGCACCAAACGATGGTGGCCCTCGCTATTTGATCTGTAATGCCGATGAAATGGAACCGGGTACCTTTAAAGATCGTTTGTTGATGGAAAAACTTCCACATCAATTGATTGAAGGCATGCTGATTGCAGGTTATACCCTAGAGGCAACTCAAGGTTATATCTTCATCCGTGGCGAATATATCGAAGCTGCTCAATACTTAAATGAAGCATTAGAGCAAATCCGTGCCAAAGGTTACCTAGGTGAAAATATCCTTGGAACGGGCTGGAACTTTGATCTACACGTTCATACCGGTGCAGGTCGTTATATTTGCGGTGAAGAAACTGCATTGATTAACTCGCTTGAAGGCCGTCGTGCCAATCCGCGTACCAAGCCGCCATTCCCGCAAGTTGCAGGTGCATGGGGCCGTCCAACGATTGTCAACAACGTTGAGACCTACAATAACTTGCCAGCCATCATGTTGCGTGGTCCTGAGTGGTATATCAACCTTTCAGCAGGTAAGTCGAAAGATCCAGGCACCAAGATTTATGGTGCATCAGGTAAAGTCAAATTCCCGGGACTCTGGGAACTGCCATTCGGTACCACTGCGCGTGAAGTGATTGAAGAACATGCGGGCGGTATGCGTGACGGTTTGACCTTGAAAGCCTGGTTACCGGGTGGTGCATCAACGGACTTCCTGGCTGCTGAACACATCGACCTACCAATGGATTCTGAAAGCATCATGAAAGCAGGTTCACGTTTAGGTACCTGTCTATTGATGGTGGTGGATGAAACTCAATGTATGGTCTCTGCGACACGTAATTTAGAAGAATTCTTTGCGCGTGAATCATGTGGTTTCTGTACACCATGCCGTGATGGTTTACCTTGGGCAGTGAAAGCGCTTAAAGCACTGGAAACAGGCGAAGGTAAGAAAGAAGATATCGACCATTTACAAGAACTGACGCGTAAATTGTGGATCGGTAAAACTTTCTGTGCTCACGCACCAGGTGCGATGGAGCCGCTTATGGGCGCACTTAAATATTTCCGTAGCGAGTTTGAAGCAAAGGTTAAGACCCATGCTCCAGCTCTAGACGTAGAACAAGCTTAAGGAATTCGACTATGGCTACAATTCATGTCGATGGAAAATCGTATGAAGTCAACGGCTCAGAAAACTTGCTACAAGCATGTCTCAGCCTTGGCATCGACATCCCGTATTTTTGTTGGCACCCATCCTTAGGTTCTGTTGGTTCTTGTCGTCAATGTGCGGTGACTCAGTATGCAAATCCTGAGGACACACGTGGACGCTTGGTGATGTCATGTATGACACCTGCTGCCGACAATACCTATATCTCGATTGAAGACAAAGAAGCAACGGATTTCCGTGCGTCGATCGTTGAATTCTTGATGACCAATCACCCGCACGACTGTCCAGTCTGTGAAGAGGGTGGTCACTGTCATTTACAAGATATGACGGTGATGACCCAGCACGATCGTCGTCGCTACCGCTTTACCAAACGTACCCACTATAACCAAGAGTTAGGTTCGTTTATTGCGCATGAGATGAACCGTTGTATCGCGTGCTACCGTTGTGTGCGTTACTACAAAGACTATGCTGGCGGTACTGACTTTGGTGTTTATGCCAACGCATCGCGTGTCTACTTCGGTCGTCCAGAATCAGGCACTTTAGAATCTGAATTCTCGGGTAACCTGACTGAAGTCTGTCCGACAGGTGTATTCACGGATAAGACGCATTCAGCACGCTACAACCGTAAATGGGACATGCAGTATGCGCCAAGCGTATGTCATGGCTGTTCTTCAGGTTGTAACATCTCTCCGGGTGAGCGTTATGGCGAAATCCGTCGTGTTGAAAACCGTTTCAACGGCTCAGTAAACCAATACTTCCTTTGCGATAAAGGCCGTTTCGGTGTGGGCTATGTGAATCGTGCAGACCGTCCACGTCAACCGCAATTCCGCAATGGTGAAACTGTTGCAACTGTGAGTGTGGATCAGGCACTGGATCAGGTGATTGCCCAACTGCAAGGCAAGAAAGTGTTAGGTATTGGTTCACCGCGCGCAAGCCTCGAATCAAACTACGCACTTCGCGAACTGGTTGGACAAGACAATTATTCAACCGGGATGTCGCAAAAAGACCAGAATCTGGTTGAGTTGGCTGCATCAATCATGCAAACACAGGGAATCTATAACCCGAACATGCGTGAAATTGAAAGCTATGATGCCGTGTTGATCCTGGGTGAAGACTTGACCCAAACTGCACCACGTATGGCTTTATCTGTTCGCCAAGCTGCGAAAAATAAAGCCAAAGAAATGGCTGCTGCAACACGTACCCCAGACTGGCTGGCAGAACCTGTACAACGTATCGGTCAAGAAGCAAAATCACCAATCTATATCCTCGCTGCAACGCAAACGCGTTTAGCGGATGTGGCAACAGGTGAAGTGGTTGCATCTCCAAATGACATCGCACGTTTAGGTTTCGCGGTTGCTGCGGCGGTTAAAGGTGAAGCGCTTTCTGGTTTGGCGGATGATGCAAAAGCATTTGCGCAAACCATTGCGGATACCTTGAAAGCTGCGAAAAAGCCATTGATTATCTCGGGTACCAGCTTACAAGATCCTGCCATCATGGAAGCTGCGGCTCAAGTTGCACAAAACCTCGGTGAACATGCCGGCTTGTCATTGACTGTTCCAGAAGTGAACTCAATGGGCTTGGCGCTGTTTGGCGGATTAAGCTTGGAGCAAGCATTTGCACAAGATTATGATGCAGTGGTTGTGATTGAAAATGACTTGACTCGTCGTTTACCAGTGGCTCAGGTTAAAGCTGCTTTTGATAAGGCTGAAACTGTGATCGTACTCGATCATAGCGAAACTGAAACCTTGAAACTTGCAGATATCGTACTTTCAGCAGCAAGCTTTGCTGAGGGGGATGGTACTGTCGTGAGCCAAGAAGGCCGTGCACAACGTTTCTATCAAGTGTATGACCCAAGCTACTACAAGCCTGAATATGCGATCAAAGAATCTTGGCGCTGGTTACATGCCGTTGAGACGGGTCTTAAAGGCAAAGCGGTAGACTGGACACTTCTTGATGATGTGATTGATGACATCGTGAAGAATGTTCCTGTGCTTGAAGCGATTCAAGATGTTGCACCGGATGCGGGTTATCGTATTCACGGTTTGAAGATTGCGCGTGAACCACGTCGTTACTCTGGCCGTACTGCAATGCGTGCGCCGTTATCGGTTCACGAACCGAAACAACCGACTGATCCTGATTCGGCATTAACCTTCTCGATGGAAGGTTATGTCGGTAATCAGACCGCATCGTCACTGGTCCCATTCGCATGGTCTGCGGGCTGGAACTCACCACAAGCTTGGAACAAATACCAGGATGAAGTGGGCGGTCACTTAAAAGGTGGTGATTCAGGTGTTCGTTTATTCGATCGTTTGGCAAAACGTCCTGCACGTAGCTATGTGGCGCCGTCAGCAGTTGTTGTGAATCCGGAAAGCTTCCGTCTTGTACCAATGCACCATATTTTTGGTTCTGGCGAATTCACCATTAAAACACCTGCGATGGAATCTCGTATTCCTGAAGCGATGTTTGCGGTGGGCGAGCAAGATGCGACCCGTTTAAATGTTCAGGATGGTCAACGTATTACCGTGCAAGCGGGCGAGACCAGCATCAGCTTACCTGTACAAGTGATCGAATATTTACCAACAGGTTATATCGGTTATCCAATTGGTCTGGCACCAACAGTTTCATTGGCAGAGCCAGTGTCTGTGGCGGTAGGAGTGTAATTCATGAATCAAGAAATTATACGTCAAACGCCAATTTGGGCTGAGAACTGGCCAATCGCTTATTCAGTGATTCAAGCCATTGTGATCTTGCTGGTGGTGGTTCTGGTTGCTGCATTAATGTCATTTATTGAGCGTCGTCTCTTGGCATTATGGCAAGACCGTTATGGTCCAAACCGTGTTGGTCCGGGTGGTATGTTCCAGATCGTGGCCGACATGCTCAAGATCATGTTCAAAGAAGACTGGACACCAAAGTTTGCTGATAAGTTGACTTTCCGTTTAGCACCAGCAGTTGCAATGGCAACTGCGGTACTTTCATTCATGGTCATTCCGGTAAGCCCTACACTGGGCGTTGCGGATATGAGTATCGGCCTATTGTTCTTTATGGCAATGGCAGGTATCGCAGTTTATGCAGTGCTATTTGGTGGTTGGGCATCTAACAACAAATACTCATTACTCGGTGGTCTGCGTTCTGCTGCTCAAACCATTTCTTATGAAGTGTTCTTGGGTATCTCGTTGATGGGTGTGGTGGCGATCGCAGGTTCATTCAACATGCGTGAGATTGTTGAAGCACAACGTGATATGTGGTTCATCATTCCTCAGTTCTTGGGCTTCCTGATCTTTGTGGTTGCGGGTGTCGCGGTTACGCATCGTCATCCATTTGACCAACCGGAAGCTGAGCAAGAGTTGGCCGAAGGTTACCACGTAGAATATGGTGGTATGAAGTGGGGGATGTTCTTCGTTGCGGAATATGTCAACGTGGTATTGATCTCTGCCTTGATCGTAACTTTATTCTTCGGCGGATGGCTTGCACCATTTAACCTGGAAATTCCATTTGTTCCACCATTATTCTGGTTCATCATTAAAACAGCATTCTTTGTAATGATGTTTGTCTTGGCTCGTGGTTCGTTAATGCGTCCTCGTTATGACCAAGTCATGAACTTTGGTTGGAAAGTTTGTTTGCCATTGGCGTTGGTCAACTTGTTAGTGACTGGTGCTGTGATTCTGATGAATCAGGCCTAGGACAGCAAGGAGTACAAAATGTATAAAATTCTAGCTGGATTCGGATCGATTGTACGTTCGTTGTGGATGGTGTTCAGCCATGTCACGCGTAAACGTGACACAATCATGTATCCAGAAGTACCAGGTGAACAAATTGCACCTCCACGCTATCGTGGCCGTATCGTGTTAACACGTGATCCGGATGGTGAAGAGCGTTGTGTGGCATGTAACCTTTGTGCGGTTGCTTGTCCGGTTGGCTGTATTTCATTGCAGAAAGCGGAAAAAGAAGATGGACGTTGGTATCCGGAATTTTTCCGTATTAACTTCTCACGCTGCATTTTCTGCGGTATGTGTGAAGAAGCTTGTCCGACCACTGCGATTCAAATGACACCAGATTTCGAACTGGGTGAATATGTCCGTCAGGACCTGGTTTATGAGAAAGAAAACTTACTCATTTCTGGACCGGGTAAATATCCTGACTACAACTTCTACCGTGTTACCGGTATGGCAGTGAGTGGTAAAGACAAAGGTCAGGCACAAAAAGAAAGTGCACCAGTTGATGTACGGAGCTTATTACCATGATGTGGCCATTTTATTTGATGGCACTTGTGGCCATTGTTTCGACAGTACGTGTTGTGACCAACACCAACCCTGTGCATGCATTACTTAGTTTGATCGTTTCTCTTCTTGCTGTTGCAGGCATTTTCATGATCGTAGGCGCTCCATTTGCTGGTGCGCTTGAGATCATCGTGTATGCCGGTGCAATCATGGTCTTGTTCGTTTTCGTTGTCATGATGCTGAATCTTGGACAGGATACGATTGAACAGGAAAGTAAATGGTTGACCTCGGATGCCTGGGCATATCCTGCACTGATGAGCTTCTTGTTAGGCTTGATTCTGGTATGGATGTTAGGCGGTGAATACACCACAATTTCTGCGCCAATGGGCACAGAAGTTGTTGGCCCTAAAGCCGTCGGTCAAGCCCTATTTACTCACTATCTATTATTGGTAGAAGTTGCCGCGATGTTATTGCTTGCAGCACTGGTTGCAGCATTCCACTTAGGCAAACGTGAACCAGGTGCAGAAGAGGATAAAGAATAATGGGACACATCCCTTTAGAACATGGTTTGATCGTTGCAACCATCCTTTTTGCACTGGGTTTTTACGGTGTGATGGTGCGACGCAACCTTTTATTTATGCTAATGAGCCTTGAAATCATGATGAATGCTGCTGCTTTGGCCTTCGTCTTGGCAGGTAGTGTTTGGGCACAACCAGATGGACAAATCATGTTCATCCTGATTCTGACCCTTGCTGCAGCAGAGGCATGTATCGGTCTTGCGATCGTCCTTCAGTTTTATCATCGCTTCCATCACCTGGATGTGGATGCTGCTAGTGAGATGCGCGGATGAGTACATTATATTTAACCGTTTTATTCCCGCTCATTGGTTTTATCCTTTTAGCGGCAGGGCGTGACAAACTGTCTGAAAATGTCGCTGCCATTATTGGTGTCGGTTCAGTTGGTTTATCTGCATTATTTGCTTTAATTGCTGGTCTTGCATTTACCAGCAGCGGTCAAACCGTTTTTGTGCAGCACTTATGGACCTGGTTCAGTGTTGGCGGTTTTGAGCCAGGCATCAGCTTGCATCTAGATGGTTTGTCATTGTTGATGACAGGCATGATCACAGGTGTCGGTTTCCTGATTCACATCTTCGCATCATGGTATATGCGTGGTGAAGAAGGTTATGCGCGTTTCTTCTCTTATTTCAACCTGTTCGTAGCCAGCATGTTGTTGTTGGTTCTCGGCGATAACTTGGCGTTATTGTTCTTGGGTTGGGAAGGCGTAGGTCTGTGTTCATATCTCTTGATTGGTTTCTACTACTCAAATCCTGCAAATGGCTGGGCAGCGATCAAGGCCTTCACCGTAACACGTGTGGGTGACGTTTTCTTGCTCATCGCATTGTTCTTGCTTTATCAACAATTTGGTACGTTGAATACACAGTACATTGTTGAAAATGCAGCGACCGTGATGACGCAAAGCTCATCATTGTCGATCTGGACGGCATTGATGTTGTTCTTGGGTGCAGCAGGTAAATCGGCACAGATTCCATTACAAACCTGGTTAGCCGATGCGATGGCGGGTCCAACCCCAGTCTCTGCATTGATCCACGCTGCGACCATGGTAACAGCGGGTGTGTACTTATGCTGCCGTATGTTCTCTGTGATGGAAATGGCGCCAGAAGTGATGCAGTTCATCTCGATTGCGGGTGCAGTGACCTTACTTGTCGCTGGTTTTGCCGCATTGGTGCAAACCGACATCAAACGTATTCTGGCTTACTCGACCATGAGTCAGCTCGGTTATATGTTTATGGCGGTGGGTGCTGAAGCGTACCAGGCGGGTTTATTCCACATGTTGGCTCACGCATTCTTTAAAGCATTATTGTTCCTTTCTTCAGGTGCAGTAATTCTTGCGTGTCATCATGAACAGAACATTTTCAAAATGGGCGGATTACGTCACAAGATTCCATTCGTATTCTGGTGTTTCGTGATCGGTGGCGGCGCATTGGCAGCACTTCCAATCGTGACCGTGGGCTTCTTCTCTAAAGATGCGATTCTGGGTGCGGTATATGCTCAATCGACTATTGCTAACCTTCCGCTTTACAATACCTTGTATTGGGTTGGTGTAGCGGGCGCATTCTTAACGTCGATCTATACCTTCCGTTTAATCTGGGTGGTATTCTTCGGCGAAGAAAAAACCCATGCCCATGCCATTCATGGCGTGACCTATTGGGGCCCACTGGCGATTTTGGCTGCATTGTCAACAGGGATTGGTTACTTCCTGCAAGCACCGGTTGCCAAGTTATTGACGACTGCAAATATTCCTAGTTTTGTCATTCCTGAAACATTAGAAGCTGCTGTTTCTCATGCTGAACATTTAGCAAGTGGTGTTGCCCTTGTTGGTCTGGCTGTGGGTATCTTCTTGTTTGCCTTTGCATATGGTGCAGTTAAATCGTTTGCCCAGACTTCTTTGGGTTCTGGTTTGGCGCATATCTGCCGTACTGCATTCGGTTTCGATGCCTTGTATGACATCGTATTTGTAAAACCTTATTTATTGATTGCGAAAATTTTAGGTCGTGATCCAGTTGACGGTTTATGGTTAGTGCTTCCTGCCATTGTGAAGGGAGGTAATAGCTTTACAAGTTCGCGTCAAACCGGTTCATTACGTGAATACGCATCAAGCATGTCACTCGGTGTAGTGGTGTTATTGATGATCTTGATCGTGATTCAGGTTGTGGGGAAATAAAATGGAAAACAATTTAATTTTACCCGCACTGATTTTAGTTCCATTCATTGCTGGTTTTATTTGCTGGCTGGTCGATAAATTCGACCAGCACTTACCACGCTGGATTGCCCTGATTGGTATGCTCATTACGTTTGGTTTGGGCATCGCACTATGGCAAAGTGGTTCTTATACCTATGAATTAGGCGGACGCTTTCCAGAATGGGCCGCTGTATTTGATGTGCCATGGATCCAGACTTTAGGAATTCATATCACCTTAGCAATTGACGGCTTATCTCTGCTCATGGTCTTGCTGACCGCGCTATTGGGTATCTTGGCTGTTGGCTGTTCATGGGGTGAGATCCAAAAGAATGTTGGTTTCTTCCACTTAAACTTGCTTTGGAGTTTAGGCGGGGTTATCGGTGTATTCCTGGCGATTGACTTGTTCCTGTTCTTCTTCTTCTGGGAGATGATGCTGGTACCAATCTACTTCCTGATTGCGTTATGGGGACATAAAGGTTCAAATGGCCGTTCACGTGTGTATGCTGCAACCAAATTCTTCCTTTATACACAAATTGCCGGTCTGATCATGTTGATTGGTATTCTGGGTCTGGTGATCTATGGATACTCTCAATCAGGTGAGATCAGTTTTAACTATTATTACTTGATTACTGTTGCCAACCATTTGGAACAACACATTCCTGCATTGGCTTATGCATTTATGGTGTGTTTCTTTATTGGTTTTGCGGTGAAATTGCCTGTGTTCCCATTACATGGCTGGTTGCCTGATGCGCATGCGCAAGCACCAACCGCAGGTTCTGTGGACTTGGCTGGTATCTTGATTAAAACAGCTGCGTACGGTTTGCTTCGTTTCGTCATTCCATTCTTCCCAGCTGCATCAGCACAGTTCGCTGACATTGCAATTATTCTGGGCTTGATTGGTATTTTCTACGGTGCATTCCTTGCGTACCAGCAAACAGATATGAAGCGCTTACTTGCGTATACGTCTATTTCGCATATGGGCTTTATCCTGCTTGCAATCTATGCAGGTAATATCCTGACATTCCAGGGCCTCATGATCATGATGCTGGCACATGGCTTGTCATCTGCTGCATTATTCATTATGTCGGGACAAGTTTATGAGCGTTTACACACGCGTGATTTACGCTTAATGGGTGGCCTTCGTGGTCAGCTTCAATACTTGCCGTTCTTCCTGATGTTCTTTGTTGCAGCACTTGTGGGTGTACCAGGTCTGGGTAACTTTATTGGTGAATTCCTGATCCTGATGGGTTCATTTAAAACCTATCCAACCTTCACGATCATTGCTGCTGTGAGTCTGGTCTTTGCTGGTCTTTACGGTTTGATCCTGATTCACAAAGCACTCTTTGGTGAGCCAAATCCAGAGCAAAAACAGCACTATACCACTCCGCTTAAAGACTTGTCTGCACGTGAAGTCAGCATTCTGATGATCTGTGTAATCGGCTTGGTTTGGTTAGGTATTTACCCGCAAACATTCCTGGATATGTCACATTCAAGCATGCAGTGGTTGGTAAATAGTTATATGCCAGTACAAGAAGTTGTCGAAACTGTTCAACAGGCTGCAACTCAACTTGAACATGTGGAGATGCAATAAACCATGAACTTCACAATTTCTTTTTCCGAGCTGATGCCTTTAGCTCCCGTGATGATTGTGGCGCTGACTGCAATTGTGGTGATGTTGCTGACTGCGATTAAACGTAATCACAACCTTATCGCAACAACTTCGGTTGTCGGTTTAAACCTCGCTGCAATCTTTATTGCATACACCATGTTTACTGGGCACTTTGCCCCAGTCAACGTGATGGGCATGTTTATGGTTGATCCATTTACCATGCTTTATCAATTCCTGATCCTGATTGCTGCCTTGGCGTGCTGTACCTTGTCTCATGCGTATATCGAGACGTATAAGGAAAACCGGGAAGAACTTTACATCTTGCTGCTGTCTTCAGTTGCAGGTGCAATGTTACTGGTGGCAAGCTCGCACTATGCAGCATTCTTCATCAGCTTAGAGTTAATGTCGATTCCTGTGTACGGCATGTTGGCGTATACCTATCAACGTAGCCAGTCTTTGGAAGCAGGGATTAAATACCTGGTGCTTTCAGCGACTGCATCTGCAATGTTGTTGATGGGTATGGCCTATATCTATGCATATACCGGTTCATTGTCATTCTATGACTCTGTTCAGGCATTGTTTACTGCCATCAAGCAGCCAATGGTATTACTGGGTTTAGGCTTAATTATCTTTGCTGTGGCATTCAAACTTTCACTTGCGCCATTCCATAAATGGACGCCGGATGTGTATGCAGGTGCACCAGCGCCAATGGCAACTTTCTTGGCTACAGCTGCGAAAGTGGCAACGATTGGTCTATTTGTCCGTTACTTACTTACTTCGGGTGCGATCCTGATTGAGTCAATCGTGACAATCATTACCATCATTGCAGTATTGTCGATTGTCGTGGGTAACTTACTTGCAGTACGTCAAGTCAACTTGAAGCGTATCCTCGGTTATTCATCGATTGCACACTTTGGTTATTTGCTGATTGCTTTAATCAGCATGACTTATGCAAGCTTAGGTAGCGTGACTGTTTACGTGATTACTTATGTACTCACCACAATCGGTGCTTTCGGTGCAGTAGCATTGATGTCGAGCCCGTACAACAACGTTGATGAAGCACAAAGTCTTGCCGACTACCGTGGTTTGTTCTGGCGCCGTCCGATCTTGACTGCAACATTAACTGTGATGATGCTGTCTTTAGCGGGTATTCCATTAACGGCAGGCTTTATTGGTAAGTTCCTTGTTGTGATGGCTGCAGTAACCACACAACACTGGTTCCTCGCTGCGATGATCATTGTGGGTAGTGGTATCGGTTTGTATTACTACTTGCGTGTGATGGTGGTGATGTACATGACACCGCCAGATGTACCTCGTATTGATGCTGATGCACACTGGGGTACTAAAGTGGGTGGTCTGATGGTACTTGCTGCTGCATTACTGGTATTCGTATTGGGTGTCTACCCAGATCCGATGATTAACCTGGCATTGAAGGCTGAGATCTTGTCTCCATTGCACTTTATGTTGTCTCAACAACAGTAATCGTCTGATTTGTACAAAAAAGCCTCCAAAATTGGGGGCTTTTTTATTGATGAGTAAAAAAACGCTTTATAATAGACAAAGATTAATATTACCTAGGTACTCACTCGTGTCGATTCAAGAAATTCGTCATCCGCTTATTCGCCATAAACTTGGTTTACTACGTCGTTCAGACATCAGTACCAAGAACTTTCGTGAATTAGCGCAAGAAGTCACGATGTTACTGACTTATGAAGCAACAAAGGATCTTCCTGTTGTTGAGCATGAAATTGATGGGTGGGCAGGGAAAGTCTCAACTCAGCGTATCGCAGGGAAGAAAATCACTATTGTACCGATCTTGCGTGCTGGTATTGGGATGTTAGAGGGCGTACTGAGCCTGATCCCAAGTGCGAAAGTGAGTGTTTTAGGTTTAGAGCGTGATGAAGCAACTTTAGAAGTACGCACGTACTATAAAAAGTTAGTACCAGATGTAGCAAACCGCTTGGCCATGATCATTGATCCAATGCTGGCAACCGGTAATTCACTTATCGCTGCGATTGATGTATTGAAAGCCAGTGGCTGTAAAGATATTCGTGTTATGGTACTGGTTGCGGCACCAGAGGGCGTAGCTAAAGTTGAAGCGGCACATCCTGATGTTCGCATTTATACTGCATCGATTGACCAAGGATTAAATGAAGAAGGTTATATCGTTCCTGGTCTGGGTGATGCAGGCGATAAAATCTTTGGTAGTGTTCAAAAAGACTAATTTTTGACACATTCATAAAAAGAGACTTGATCTCATCCTGAAGCTGTTTTAGGGATCGATTGAAAGTCTCTTTTTTATTTTTATATACTGTCATCATCGCATTGAGAAAATAGGATAAATGTCATGAAGCAAGAGTTCTATCAAGGCAAAATTAAACAATATAATCCAGACAAAGGCTTTGGTTTTATTGGCACTTCTGAAGGGGATGTGTTTTTTCATATTTCCGAATATCCAGCGGATGCTGAGCCAAAAAGAAATGAAAAAGTGAAATTTATCGTCGTTGAAAATGACGGGAAGTACAAAGCGACCAAGATTGAGCGTCTTGATCCGAATCCTGCCAAAACCAAGAAGACCAAAATTGCAGAGCATAATAATTCGATTACATCGGCATTATTGTCAAACTTCCGTCGCTAAATACACGGCATTTATCCTTTGTTTATTTAGGTATCCACTTAAATATGATGAGAAAAGAGGCTTTAGCGCCTCTTTTTTATTTGGCCTGTAATGGCGTAATATGAAATAGTTACTACCTGTTAATGATTTTTATTATCATTTGTTAATTTGTCTTATATAATGTGATCAAATTTTTATCGGGGTCTGATTACATGAAAAAGAATCTATTATTTTTATCTCTCATTGCATTACCGATGTTTGCCGTTGCTGATGAAAATACGGTTTTACCAACGATTAAGGTGAAAGCCGGTCAGCAAGACAGTTATGCGAATGGCAAGCTTAAGAAAAATTCAAACCTAGGCAGTTTAGGCAATAAATCCATTATTGATACTCCATTTTCTGTCACAACTTATTCGGATAAGCTGATTCAGGACCAACAAGCTGAGACTGTTTCAGAAGTATTAAGAAATGATCCAAGTATTCGTGAAACCACCAATGCGGGGCATTTAAATGAAAATGTTCAGATTCGTGGTTTTAGTGTAGGGTTTGAAGACTACAATCTAAATGGATTGTTCGGAATGGCACCGACTGGCCGTATTCCAACAGATATTCTTGAGTCTGTGACTGTATTAAAAGGTCCAAATGCTTTAGTGGCAGGTATGGCGCCAGCAGGGAGTGTCGGTGGTGTGGTCATGGCACAGACTAAACGTGCCAATCGAGATCTGACTCAAGTATCTGCCAGTTACGAAGATGGAGGATATTATAAATCTGGTGTTGATATCTCTCGCCGTTTAGGGACAAATCAAGAATTTGGTATCCGAGCAAGCGGATCTTATGGTAGCGGAGAACATCTGATTGAGGGAATGGATGATCGCAATGCAACAGGTGTGCTTGCACTGGATTATACGACAGAGCAATTAAAACTAAATTTTGATGCCTATGCGATGCGGGATCATCGGGAAGGTGGTTCTCCAGCCATGGTCTCAATGGGCACGATCAAACAGGTCATTGCAGCTCCAGATGGCAACAATAACTATTTTCCAAAAATTGAAGGAAAGCAAAATAGCCAATATGCTGGATTGTCTGGAGAATATAAATTTAATCCAGATTTAAAAATGTTCGCAGCGGTGGGATATACGGAAAAAGAATATTCGGGTCATCTTTTTGGTACGCGAATGATTGTGCAAAATGCTGAAACAGGAGCAGCAAAGTCCCAATATTATCGAGTGGGGACACAGGAGCATAATGTTGCTGCAAATACGGGGCTGGAAGCAAAATTCGATACGGGAAGCATCAAGCATACAGTTGGGTTAAGGGCTGATTATTTAACACGTAAATATTGGCAGCATGCGGCTGCAACGGTATCGGCTTTTGATACCAACCTGTATCACCCAGCAGACAATGGCGCAATGCCGATCAATTATCCTGACATCGTTCCTTATGCAGATAACCGCTATGTGAGTTATACTCTGACTGACCAGCTTTCTATGCTAGATGACAAGTTGCAGTTGATTCTCGGAGCACGTTATCAGGATATTGATACCAAAAATTTGTTTAAAAAAATTGATTACTCCGCAGATAAGGTTTCTCCAAGCCTGGGTATTGTGATTAAACCTTTCGGTGACAACCTTTCATTGTATGCAAGTTATGTTGAGGGCTTATCTGAAGGCGTTGAAGTATCCAGCATCACTTATCCAGAAGCAAAAAACAAAGGTGAAACTTTTGCTCCCTATCAAACCAAGCAATATGAAATGGGGGCAAAATACCAGGCAGGTTCATGGTTCAATACATTCGCCCTATACCAAATTGAAAAACCAGATGTATATCAGGACAATGCTTCTTCCACTGTAAAAGATGATGCGAAAACCCGTTCACGGGGGATTGAATGGTCATTCTCAGGCAATGTGATAGAGGATTTAAGTCTATTGGGCCATCTGGCTTATATAGATGCGGAATATGTAAAGTCTGGTAAGCCTGCGCTGGAGGGAAAAACCGTTTATGGCATACCTGATTTCACTGCGGGACTGAGCTTAGACTATAAGATCCCACATATTGATGGCTTGAGTGTAAATACACGGGCAACCTACGTGAGCAAACAGTATTTAAATAATTCAAATACTTTAGAGCTGCCTGATTATACGATTGTTGATTTAGGCGCTAAGTACGCGACTAAACTTGGTGGCGTAAATACAACTTTTAGAGCCAATGTTGATAACGTTGCTGATAAAAAGCATTGGGCAGGCGTATTTAATAATGATTATGCCATTATTGGTGCGGGTCGTACTTATAAACTCGGTGTGAGCTTCGATTTTTAAATTGAACTGCATAAAAAATGCTTCCAAATGGAAGCATTTTTTATTTTAAAAGTTATATCTGAGCTTCACAAAATTGTAAAAAAGCTTTTAAGCCAGGCCCTTGATATTTTTGACGATGTACCAGCATATAAAGTGGACGGGTTAATTCCCAATAAGGGGTATCAAGAATCACCAACTGACCTTTTTCCTGAAGCGGTTCAATTGCCAGCTTGGAGATACAGGACATGCCTAAACCACCGGCGACGATTTTTAAAATGGCTTCGTTATGGCCCAGGGTTAAACGGATATTGGCATCGGGTAAATCTTGTAAAATGGCATTATCAAAGACTTCACGTGTGCCCGAACCTTCTTCACGCAAGATCCATTCCACTTCATGAAAATCTGCCGGTGTAATCGGGCGGTTGAGTTGTGCCAGCGGATGCTCCGGCGCACAGCACACGGCCAGTTCGTCATTGCGCCAATGAATACATTGCAGTTGCGGTAAATGACAGGAACCTTCAATTAAGGCCAGATCAAGCTGGAACTGATTCACTGCTTCGATCATTTGGCGGGTATTACCCACTTGCAGTTGCAGATGTGCTTGTGGATGACATTGTAAGAAATCAGCCATCAGATCAGGCATTAAATAATCACTGATAGTGAGTGTTGCCCCAAGACGTAAATCAATGCTCTGTAACTCACCTTTGGCAGCTTGTTCAAAAGCGTCGCAACGCCCTAAAATTTCAAGTGCTTGAGGAAGTAAAAAACGTCCTAAATCATTGAGTTGTAATCGTTTACCTAGGCGATCGAAGAGCGGTGCACCCAGACCATCCTCTAAATCTGCTAAGGCCATACTTGCTGCACTTTGTGTGAGACGAACAGCATCACTCGCTTTGGTTACAGTTCCCTCTTGAGCGACCGCCACGAAAACAGCCAATTGGCGTAAAGTCATGCGCATGTTAAATAGCCTTAATGTTTTGAGTATCCATCATTTATTCGATCATGCTAACATGAGCCTACTGTTTCGTGCCACGTTCAAATCATGTCAATTGAAAAATTTAGCGTAGAAAAGGTTTTATCTGTACAGCGTTGGACTGACAATCTGTTTAGTTTTACCATGACCCGTCCAGCTCATTTTAAGTTCACCGCAGGGCAGTTTGCCCGGATTGGCTTAATGGTGAATGGCGAACTGGTGGTTCGTGCTTATTCTGTGGTGTCTTCACCCTTTGATGAAACGCTAGAATTCTTTTCAATCGTGGTACCCGATGGCGCATTTACCTCAAATCTGCAACACCTGAAAGTGGGTGACGAGCTGTATCTGGAAAAGATTTCCTATGGTTATTTAACTTTAGCGCGTTATCAGCAACCTTTGCCACAAGATTTGTGGCTGTTGGGGACCGGGACTGGCCTGGCGCCGTTCTTATCGATGTTACAAGACTTTGAAACATGGAATAAATATCAGCAGATCAATCTGGTTTACAGCGTTCGTACCGAATCCGAGTTGGCTTATGTGGAGCGTATTCAGGAGATTGCAGCCTTATTTGGCGAAGGGCATACGGGCTTTAAGTTTATTCCGATTATTACCCGTGATCCGAATGCCGTCTTGCATGATCGCTTGCCTGTGCTGATTGGCAATGGTGAGTTAGAAAAAGCAGCAGGACTCTCTTTTAACCGAGACAGTAGTCATGTGATGTTATGTGGTAATCCGCAGATGGTGGAAGATACCAAGGAAGCCTTGAAGCAACGGGGTCTGATTATGAACCGCCGTGGTGAAGGCAATATTGCCGTGGAGAATTATTGGTAAGGTCAGGATTTCGTCGTTTCAGCTTATTCAATAATACGGAAAAACAATAATATGAAAGAACAAGTTGGAAAAAAGAGAATAGGCAAAGTACCTTATATGGCTTTTTTTGTCGGTCTGCTGCTAATGCTTGTGTTGCTCATTTATAGCTACACGACGGTTTATGCTGGAGGCTGGGGCGATTTAAGCCGAAATATCATGGTTGGGCTGTGCTTATTGGTTTTTGCAGTCTATTGCCTGTTCTTTTTTATTTGTTCGTTGTACCTTTGGGTGATTTATCACAAACAGCCCAACTTGGATTTATCTCCGACAAATTGGGCTATGGGATTACATGGCTTGGCAGTTGGGTTGATATTATTGTTTTTTGCAGGAAGCTAAAGCCATAAGACCATAAATTAAATACAAAATTAATGGACAAACATATCCATAAATTCACGAATTTCCTGAATCGCGGTGTCTACATCGGTGGTTAGCCAAGTCGGTTCAAATAAGCCGATATAGTGCTCCAGGCGTTCTTGAGGAACGACCAGACGGACAGGACAATCTTCTTCAAGCAGGCGCCACGGCAAGATCGGAACTTCATTATCCAAAAATGGTTGTACATTACGAATATCAACAATCATGGCGTTGATACAGTCCGGTAAAGGCATCACCGAAAACTCTTCTGTACGGCGACGGAAATATTCCAGATCACCCCATTTCAGGATATAGCTTGGCTTATTAAACTCAATAATACCAATCAAATGTTCATCGCGTGTGTGATGTAAAAAACATTGATGTGTGACATCAGTGTCCAAATCAAGAGAAACACTTTGTTGGCTATAGGACATAAAGCAAAACATTTAAAAAACGGGACTGAGCATTATAGCTTATTTTTGTTGCCCGCTAAAGCCGCCTATATTTTAAACAAAAAAATAAATAAAAAAAGTAGAGTTCTGCAACCAGTGCAACGATAGTCCGAAGCTTCTTCACACAATGCTACATAGGGGGTTGCTAATATAAGTATTGAAAAGTAATAAGGAAGAGGGCTGCTATCATGCATGATTTTAGTAAGCCACAACCCCATGTGGCGAGCAAAGAAGAAATTACCAAAAAGAGAAGATTACCCGTTTATATTCTGATTCTGGTGGGAATCTTTCTGATTGCATTACTTGTTTATATGGTTGCTGATCATTCGGCTAATCCAACTGCGCAAGTGATCATGTCACCTATGCAGTCGGCAGTTCTGAATGCTTAGACAAGCATATTTTAAGACCGAGAATTAATTCTTCAAAAAGCTCATTGGTGTGAATCAATGGGCTTTTTTGCAATATTTTGCGCACTTTTTGTTGTATTAGTGCTGCCATTTATTGATTGGAAAATAGACAAAAATTATGGTGGAAGCATCCATAAATCATGTTCTTAGTTCATAGAGCAAGCATGGGTGGTTTAGACCAAAACTGAAAAACACAACATAAGGATAACAACATGAATGATTTTTTTAATGACCCCTCCAACCGCGGAGGATTTGATGCAATGTATTATTGGGATCAATTTCATCCTATTTTAGCTGCGATTGTCATTCTGCTGGTCGGCTGGATTATTGCTCTGGTTGTGGCAGCTGGTGTGAAAAAATTACTGCAAAAACTTGATACCAATCATAAATTGTCGTCTGCAACTGGTCGTACCCCAAATATTGAGAATCTGATTTCCAAGCTGGTGTTCTGGTTCATCATGATTCTGGCTGTTGTGGGTGCATTGAATGTTTTAAATATCAGTGGTGTGAGTGATCCGTTTAGCAATATGGTAGGGCGTATTCTGGCCTTCATCCCTAATCTGTTTGCTGCTGTTGCCGTGGGCTTCATTGGCTGGATTGTTGCCCGTCTGGTCCGTGCAGGATTAACCAATGTCCTTGCAAGAACCGAGCTGGATGAGAAGCTGAGTGGTGAAGTTGGTGTCAGTTCACTCAGTAGCAATATCGGTGAGATTTTCTACTGGCTGGTTTTATTGCTGTTCTTGCCAATCGTGTTGTCGATTTTAGGCTTAACAGGATTACTGATTCCTGTACAGAACATGGTGAATGAAGCGGTGGCTTATTTGCCGAACCTGTTTATTACAGGTGTGATTATCTTTGTGGGGTATATTCTTGCGAAGATTGTCCGTGGCATTGTAGAAGGTCTAAGTAATAGTCTGGGTTTACAGACGCAGGCCGAGAAAGTCGGGTTATTTAAAAACTCAAATGTCTCTAAGTTTTTAGGCTCTTTTGTCTTCGCCGTTATTATTATTACGACTTTAATTGTGGCATTTGAAGCACTTGGTATCGAAGCGATTTCCCAACCGGCGACTTCAATGCTGAATCAAATCATGCTGGCGATTCCACAGATTATTGCCGCAGGCCTGATTTTAATCGTGGCTTATATTGTTTCGCGTTTCGTCGGACGTCTCGTGGCTGAACTGATTTCAGGTGCAGGCGTTGATGAAATTCCAATGAAACTCGATATTCAACGTTTCCTTGGGCAAACACGTGTTTCGGATATTGTTGGCTGTCTGATCGTGTTCTTCACCATGCTGTTTGCAGTCTCAGAAGCGGCAGACCGTCTTGGTCTGGAACAGGTGAGTGTACTGATCGCCATGTTTATCCAGTTTGGTGCAAGTATCTTACTGGGTGCAGTGATTCTGGTAATCGGCTTCTGGTTGGCCAATGTGGTTGCCAATGTGGTTCAACGTGGTGAATATAATAGCTCTCGCTGGTTAGGGAATCTGGTCCGTATCTTAATTATGGGTCTGGTGATTGCGATGGGCTTAAAAGCCATGGGTATTGCAGATTCTATTGTCAATCTGGCATTCGGTTTAACGCTGGGTTCGGTTGCAGTCGCATTTGCATTGGCTTTTGGTTTGGGCGGTCGTCAACCTGCAGAGCGTTTACTCTCTGATTTATTGGATAAGGCAAAAACAGAAGGTAACAAACCAAATCCGTTACATAAGGAAGAGGTTAAGCCAGCAGCACCTGTAAGACCAACGCCAACAGCGCCAACGACTCCAGTAAATCCTGTGAGTCCGACGCCAGCGTCATCAGAAACTCCGGCGAGTCCAACACCTCCAACTCCGCCATATTCGGATGAATAGCAAAAAATAATCTTTGATTTTTCGAATCAATTCGACCACTCTAAGCAGGGTGGTCGAATTGTTTTATCCTTTTTATCGGTCTTTATTTAACAGGGTGTCTGGAGTCGACAGGACACAAGTTTTGGAATCCCGCTCAGCGAATGATGTTGCAAAATCCGAGTAAAATGGAATGATCTGCGCGTACATTCGATTGGGGAGAAGTGAAAATTGGCCTAAAAAGCAATTCATTTATAGATGAAGTACCCATAGTCTCTCAATAAAAAGTTGATAGGAGAACAGAATGAAGAGGCCAAATCGTGTATTTGCACCGGTTATAATTGCAGGTATTACTGTTGGTTTTTTGGCAAGTGCCTACAAATTTGTGGTGGCGAAATCAAGTCCAACCAAAGAAAAATCAATCGAAAATACGCAGAAAATACCATCTTCAGAAGCAGCTAACTCTTCAGATGAACAACATTAAGTATTATTTCATCTGAAAAATTGTCTGTCTGCATTAAAACCATTTTTAAACGAATTGGGCTGCTGCCTGTGCAGATGACCATGCCCACTGGAAGTTATAACCGCCCAAGTGTCCGGTCACGTCCAGTACTTCGCCAATAAAATAGAGGCCTTTCTGCTTTTTACTTTCCATGGTTTTGGATGAGACTTCGCTGGTGTCGACACCACCCAATGTCACTTCTGCGGTGCGATAACCTTCGGTTCCAGAAGGTTTGACCGAGAAAGCATGGAGTTGTGCTGCAATCTGTTCCAGTTGCAGGTCGCTGATATTGCCAATCGCAGTTTCACTTTGCTCTGCCCAGATCAATTGCTGTAATTCCAGCACGATACTTTTGGCGGTAAATTCGCTGAGCAGGGTCCGTAGCAGCACCTTCGGTTGAGATTTTTTCTTGGCCTTGAAAAATTCAGCAAAGTCCTGACTTGGGAAGAAATCAATTTTAAAGCTTTCACCGACATGCCAGTAGTTGGAAAGTTGCAAGGAACTTGGGCCGCTAAGTCCGCGATGGGTAAACAGTAAGGCTTCGGTAAATTGATGACGCTCATTCATTAGCGTTGCATCCAGTGCATTACCACTTAGACGTGTCGTTACTTCTTTAAACTGGTCAGAGAAGGTAAACGGAACCAGACCTGCACGGGTCGGGTAAACATGATGCCCGAACTGCTGTGCCAGCTCATAGCCAAAGCCTGAACCGCCTAAAGTTGGAATAGACAAGCCGCCTGTGGCAACCACCAGCGATTCACACTGATAAGTCCCCTGACTGGTTTCAATGCTAAAACCTGATTCTGCTTGTGACTTGACTTGCAGGACTTCACAATGCGTCTGAATCTGTACACGCTTGGCTTTCGCACATTCTGCCAGTAACAGTTCCAGGATTTCTTTTGATCCTTTCAAGGTAAATAGCTGACCGTGCTTGCGTTCTTCATATTCAATTCCGTATTCGCATACCAGACCAATAAAATCCCAGTTGGTATAACGGGTCAGGGCAGAAATGACGAAATGCGGATTTTCAGAAAGATAGTTCGCAGGTTCGACCTCCAGATTGGTAAAGTTACATTTACCGCCACCAGACATCAAAATCTTCTTACCGACTTTATTGGCTTTTTCCAGTACAGCAACCGAGCGCCCACGTTTGCCTGCTTCTGCAGCCAACATCAAGCCTGATGCACCTGCACCTAAAACAACAACATCAACTTGATGAATCATGGGAGAAATACTCAAGAGCGGAAAAGCGGGCAATTATAAAAGATTTATGCAGCTTTTAGTATGTTTTCAATTTTCCTTGTAAACCCCCTGTGTGAATCGCCAGAATACGGGTATGTTCTGGGAAATGCTCCCTCTGCATCAGGTCAAACAGACCCATCATCATTTTAGCCGTATAGACCTGTTCCAAAGGAATTCTGTATTGCTGTTCAAACTGTTGCATGAATTGTAGGAGGGCTGGACTGGTTTTGGCATAGCCACCGCAACTATAGGCATCAGTTAAAGACCAGTTCTGTCTCTTTGTCCATTGTTGAATGTCTTGTTTCAGAAAATCCCCTTTTAAGGCAGAAAAGCCCAGCACATGCTGTCGATCAGAACTGCTTTCAATCAGTCCGGCCATGGTTCCACCAGTACCGACTGCACAGCAAATCACGTCATAATTTTCTCGGTCATCTTCAGTTAAGATTTCCTGTGTTCCTTGTAGAGCCAGTGCATTAGTGCCTCCTTCAGGAATAATCCATGCTTGTGGATAGCGCTGTTGTAATTGCTGTAAATATGCGGTTTCATGGCGCAGCCGATATTCGGCCCGACTCACAAAATGCAGATGCATACCCAAATCATGCGCGGTTTGTAGAGTAGGGTTTAAGGCTTGCGAAGCCAACTCTTCACCCCGAATCATGCCAATACTTTGTAAACCGAAGTGTTGAGCGGCATAGGCCGTTGCTGCAATGTGGTTGGAGAATGCACCGCCAAAGGTCAGTACTTGTGTCAAAGCTTGTTGCTGTGCGGCAAGCAGGTTGTATTTGAGCTTATAAAACTTATTGCCCGAAATGTGCGGATGAATCTGGTCCAGACGCTTAATGGTCAGTTGAACCGAACCGGGAAGTGCTAATGTTTGATAGGGAGTGGGGAAAGCAATGTGATCAAACATTTTCGAACAAGAGAAATAAATTTGACCACATTGTAAATGGATTTGATTGAGAAAGTCAGTATCGTTTAGGAACTGGTATCTACCGAAGTAATCACCGACATCCCGGGACGTAAATTTTCTATGCCTTGCTGATTCGGATCTACGGTGATCCGCACCGCAATACGTTGTACCACCTTGGTGAAATTACCCGTTGCATTGTCAGGCTTCAACACACTGAATTCTGAGCCAGCCGCAGGTGAGATCTGTTCGACTTGTCCGGTGAATTTCTGATGATTCAGGGCATCTACCGTGAAAGAGGCTTTTTGACCAATTTTCATATTGGCAATTTGGGTTTCCTTAAAGTTGGCAATCACCCAGGTTTGTCGCGGAATTAAATACAGCAATTGTGTACCGGCAGCAACGTACTGGCCCACGCGTGGGTTGACTTCGCCTAGTTGACCATCCAGCGGTGCCACTATGGTACTGTAATCCTTAGTGGTATTGGCCTGATCCAGTTGCGCCTGTGCACTATTGACCTGAGCCTTTAAACCGGCTTGGGCCACTTGCGCTGTTTTTAAGGCTTCTTGCGCGACCTGAATATTGGCTTGGGCCTGTTTCAGCAAGGCAAGGTTATTCTGTGCATCGGCCGCAGCTTTATCCTGTTCTGATTTTGATGCCGCACCACTATCGCCAAGTTGTTGGTAGCGTTTGAGTTGCGCGACGGATAAATCGTATTGTGCCTTGACCTGATCCATTTTGGCCTGCGCCGCAACCACATCGGCCTGACGCTGGGCAATAGCCTGTGTCTGATTGGCAAGGCTATTTTGCGCCTGCTCTACACCAGAGACAGCTTGAGTCACTTTCTGGTCATAGGTGGTTGCATCGATATGCATGAGTACCTGACCCTGTTTGACATGATCAAAGTCCTTGACCAGCACATCCTTGATGTAGCCATTGATCTGTGAAGAAAGAATGGTGGTTTTACCTTTCACATAGCTGTTGTCGGTCTGTTCAATCGCTGTGTGAAAGGGGCCGATTCGCCATGCCCATAAAATAATCGTGATCCCGACAATAAGCACCAGTAGCATCCACCATAAGGTTGAACGCTTGGTTTTGATCAGCTTACTGGTTGGCGGTGGTGGAGGCGGTGGCATTTGAGCCACCGCTTCTGGCGCCTTTTCAGCTGGAACCGTCTGGTTTTGCTCGCTGTTCTGAGCATTGGTGTTTTCTGGTTTATCTTGTTCAGACATAATGTTTTCTCAATCAAATACCATCAGGGTTAACTGGCTGCTTGCAGATTTTTTCGCGTTATGTACTTGTTACGCACATATTTAAATAAGCCCCATAACAGTAAAACCACAGCAAAAATGCCATTTAAGACAATCACATCGTTATAGGCACGAACCTGTGCTTCGCGGGTTACCACTTTGTTCAGGTTCTGCAAGGCCTGATTATTTTGCAGGACCGGATCATTGGTACTCACCATGGCACTGCGCTGATAAGCCTGTAGGCGTTGGGCCACCAATGGATCGGTCGGGTCAAGATTGCTGTTGATCTCGACTTTATAATCATAGGTATGGTGTTGCTGGTAGGTATTAAAGAATGATGAACCGACCAGACCACCAAAGTTTTGCGTCGCTGAGAACAGGACAATAAAGGTCACTACATATTGCGGCCCCCGTTGCAAGGTACGCATAAAGCCCATCAGCAGCAGTGGTCCAATAAAGACGCCACCGGCAAAGCTCACTAAAAACTGACTACGATAGAAATTGGCCGGGCGTACATCACTGGTCAGGTGATAATCCAGTGCACAGGCAATCAGAATCAGGATTTCAGCAAGGAATAAATTTAAAATTAATCGTTCACGGTGGAAGGTCAGGGCACTAAAAACCGAACCGGCAATGGTTCCGCAAAAGATCACCACATATAACGGCACGAACTGGTCTGGACCCATGCCCATGGTCTTCAGGAAATTCACGGCTGCATAACTTTGCTCTGACATCAGCAGGCGTAATGCAAACGCACTGACCACAAAACTGAGTAAGTCACCCGCCGCCAGCCAGCGGGTCATGATCAGCGGATTGGTCCGGTAATGTTCGTAGGTGAGACCCAACACAATCAGACAGAAGCCCACGATCAAGGTATAAGCCAGCCACGGACTATCGAACCACCATAGAATTGGTCCTTGGGTGAGCACGATACACAGACAGGCAAAGCCGGGTGCCAACAGCGCAAAGGTAAAGAAGTCCTGCTTCTCGAACACTTCCAGACGCAAGCTGCGTGGCAATTTGAGCGATACCACCATTGCAAAACAGCAAATGGCCAAACCTAGCTCAAAGGTATAAATCACATCCCACTGGTTTGCACTGAGGAGGAACGGTGAAATAATCCAGGCCAATGGCAATCCCAATTGCTGGAAGCCGAAAGCCAGATAAATGCCTTTGGCCATATCGGCCTTGCCAAAGGCCTGCATGGTGTAATACATGCCGAGCGAGCTGAGGGGGGCTGCGGCCAGACCCGCAATGAAACGGACAAAGAGCGCCATTTCATAGGTTTTGACAAAGATGTGCAGAATCAGTACGCCAATAAAAACCAGTAACCCGATTTCTGAAAACAGACGTAAGCCATATTGCTGACGGGCCTTAAACAGAATCAGGTTTGAACTGACATTGGCCATGACATAGGCCGCAGGGAGCCAAGCCGCTTGTGAAGCGGTTAATCCATATTCCCCCTGAAAAATCGGTAAATTGGCAACAATGAAACCATTACTGAGACTGGCAGCAATACAGATCAGCAGGCCAATAACAAAGTAGGCGAAACGTTTCGGGCGAGCATGTGCAATCGCTGCAGGCGAGCCAGGTAAGGTTGGACGCTCGTCCGCAGACCAATCCGGAGGAGTCTCTAGATAGCGAGGGCTTTTATCCATATTTTTCCTCGAACTATACTTTAATGCCGTTTAATAATAATTCTATTGCGCGTTTCGCCAGCCGTAACTGGTCGCTCGCCTGATGCCCCTGAAAGGAGGACCCCAAAATCGCGGTGATCATACCAAAATCCTGAGGGGTAAGATCAGCACGACATAACTGGTGCTGGATCGCCTGATCAATCAGCGGTTGTAATGCTTTATCGCGTCGTTCATAAATGTTTAGCATGATTGGGTCTTGACGATCAATGATGCGCCAGTAATCAATCAGCACCACCAGCTGTGGAATCTGTTCGATATGACCTTCGATTAAACGGATAAAGCCATCATTAAAGACCCGTAATTCTTTGGCCTTCTGCTCCAGACGCGTGATGGCCCGTTCCAGCAAAGCTGCAATCAAGGCTTTACGATCAGCAAAATTACGATAAAAAGTTGCCCGTCCCACACCGGCATGATCAATGATGGCCTGTAAAGGCACATGAACCCCTTGCTTGCGGAAAATTTCCTCTGCGGCGTTGAGGAGTTCATCACGATTGTGAGCCGCCAATTGCTGACGTTTTGCCATGACCAAGACTCGTGGAAGATATAATGTGAATTAAACGGACATTTTTGTCCGAAGTAAATATGTAGCGAAAATTTATTTTGTTTATTTTCGGTAAAATCCATCGTAGAAGATATTTTTCCAAGTGCATACAGTGTTAAAAAATAAAGTGAAATGAATCATGAATAAAAAATACAATCAGGTGAAGCATGCAAGGATTTTTACAGGATTTTGCGAGAGGGATAAAACATCGTCCTTACCTGTCCGCAACTTTTAGTCTGGGGTTGCTGATCTATGCGGCATTGCACTTTTTTACCGACTGGAAATGGGCCACCTGTTTGCAGTTAGGCTGGAATATTGCCATATGGCTATATTTGTTTCTGACCCTGAAAATGATGTGGCATCTGGATGCAACACACATTTTAAAACGTGCCCGGCAACAGGATGAAGGCAAGTGGGTGATCCTCACGGTGGTATTGATTGCGATTGTGGTCTGTTTTATTTCAATTGTGGTACAGCTCAGTCATGTGCCGAAAGATTTTCCTATTTTAAAAAGCGCACTGATTCTACTGACCATCGGCACCATATTTTCAACCTGGTTATTGCTGCATACTTTATTTGCGATTCACTATGCCCATGACTATTATCTGGCCAAAAGCCGTCATCAAGAAGCAGGATTGGACTTTCCTAAAACAGATCAACCCGACTATCTGGATTTTATTTATTTCAGCTACATCATTGGTACCTCGGCTCAGACAGCAGATGTGTCGATTACCAGTTCTGCACTCAGACACTTAAATATCTTTCATTGTGTACTGGCCTTTATCTTTAATACCGTGATTCTGGCGGTTGCGATCAATGTCGCGGCGAGTTTAATCGGATTAAATTAATAACTTATTTTTATCAATAAAATTAAAATTGATCATTTTTATTTTTGATTGTGGCTGTTTATTGTAAAGGGAATCAGACTCAGCAAGGATAAGAATATGACCACCCAGCATCAAGTCAATCAACAGCAATATCAGGATAAATCTCAGGCCTATTTAACCAGTAGCGTGCATGCGCAGGGGATTGAATTTCAGAAAATGCAGCAGTTGATACAGTCACATCAACTTAAAACAGTACTGGATTTGGGCTGTGGCGGTGGGCATGTCAGTTATCAGGTTGCGCCGTTTGTAGATCAGGTGACTGCCTACGACTTAACACCATCGATGGTCGAACTGGTGGCTCAGCAGGCCCAGCAAAAGGGCTTTGATCATGTCATGGCCGTACAAGGGGCTGCCGAGGCACTGCCTTTTGCCGATCAAAGTTTTGATTGCATCATTAGCCGTTATTCAGCACATCACTGGCACAATGTTGCACAAGCCATGAGTGAAATCTATCGTGTCGTAGCGCAACAGGGCAAAGTGATTATGGTTGATATTTTAGGGAATTCTAATCCCGTCATGGATACCTTTTTCCAGACCATGGAAAGCATTCGCGATCCAAGTCATGTCCGCAATTATAGTTTGCAAGAATGGATGCACTTTGCTGAATGCGCAGGATTTCGAATCGAATGCGTTGAAAAACAGCATTTAGAGTTAGAGTTTCAGAGCTGGACAGAACGGATGCAAACGCCTGATTATGCAGTCCAGACCATACGGTATTTACAGCACAAAGCTTCTGATCAGACACGCCAATATTATCAGATTCAGGCAGATGGCTCATTTCGTAGTGAAGTGCTTTATCTGGTTTTGAGTCGGGATTAAGTTTTATATAAAAGGAATAGGCTCAAAAATATTGAGTTCAAGCGTGAAAAATAAGAGGGCAACTCAAAATTTATCTATCACCTTGATCCTGTTTTTAAGTAAAATCATTGCTTGAAAATTATTCTAATCTAGAGGTTATCTTGGAATCGTTATTGATTTTAGGTTCAATTGCATTGGCCTTAATGTTAGGGGCGATTAGCCCAGGCCCTACATTTATTTATGTGGCGAAGAATTCAATTGCGATTTCACGTAAACATGGCCTATTTACCGCTTTAGGTACAGGCACGGGGGCAGCCTTGTTTGGTTTGCTGGCAGTCATGGGCTTACAGGCAATTTTATTGGCCGTGCCTTCTGCCTATATTGCTTTAAAAGTATTTGGTGGCCTGTATTTACTTTGGCTGGCCTATAAGATCATTAAGCATGCTAAAGAGCCAATGGAAGCAGTCAATGGTACTGTGAATCAGATGAGCTATGCACAAGCCTTTCGTTTAGGGCTGATTACCCAGCTCAGTAACCCGAAAATTGCCATTATCTTGGCCAGTATTTTCACAGCCTTATTACCGAAAGATATCCCAAGCTATTACTATGTGGTGTTACCGATGTTGTGCTTCTTTATTGACGCAGGTTGGTATTCGCTGGTGGCGGTTGCCTTGTCAGCAGAAGGGCCACGCAAAGTCTATTTAAAATCCAAATCCGTGTTTGATCGTATCGCAGGCGGTGTGATGACGCTGTTGGGATTAAAACTGATTTTTGGCATGAAATAATGCCATAGAAAAAGCGACCGAGATGGTCGCTTTTTATTGCCTAGAATCAGCGTATTCAGCTTAGTCTTTAAAATGCACCGGCATCCATTGATAGCTCTTTCCATCAGCAGAATAAATATGTCCAATCCCTGGGAAAGGTAAATGTGGGGCGGCAATGGTTTGTCCATTCTTGGCGAAATCAGCAAACTGTTTTAAGCGTGTAGCGACGGCTTTTTTCGGATCAATATCGTATTCAATCGCAGTTTTAGGTTGATCAAATTGCACAGTATGTGAATGCACAATATCCCCAATAAACACTACGCTTTCGCCTTTGCTTTTGAGTTCATAACTAAAGTGGCCCGGAGTATGTCCCGCCGTGTTAATGACTTTAAAGCCCTGAATGTCATCACCGAGTTTATAAGTTTTAAAGCGTTGCTTGGCTTGATAAGGTGCAATCGCCTGTTTAATTTGCTTCACCGTTGCTTCATAACCCGCTTGTTTGTCTTTTGGAAGCTTGGCTGCCTGTTTGGGATCTAACCAGTAACTGGCTTCATCATTCGAGACATACACGGTTGCATTGGGGAAATTGGCAACGTCATCTTTACTGATGCCACAGACATGGTCAGGGTGTAAATGCGTGAGTAAAATGGTATCGACCTGTTCAGGTTTATAACCCGAAGCAACCAGATTTTTCAGGATTGAGCCTAAATGCGGGCCAAAACAACTGGCTGCACCGCTATCGACGAGTACCAGCGATTTTCCTGTATTGACGAGGAATGCATTAATCGAGGTTTGCACGCCTTTGTCTTGATCTGCGTAGTACTTTTTCAGGATTTGTTGTACTTGTTGCGGTGAAATATCTTTAAACAAGCTGGGCGACATAAAGTTAGTGCCATCGAGCAGGGCAGTGATTTGTACATCACCGACTTGGTGTTGGTAGTAACCAGCGACTTGTTTTTGTTGTTCAATGATTGGCAGGGTTTTGCTTGTTTCTGCATGGCTCAGTAAAGGGATGCTGCTCAAGAATGAGATAGAAAGAAGTAGGGCTGTTTTTTTCATTTATAGATATTCTCAAGTTTAGTTGAATTGTCTACTTTTTAGCATGAATAACTAGAGATTTATATGAACTAACTTGTTTCAAAATATATAAAAAATAATGCATTAGACATAAGTGTTACTATGCTTTTAATATAACTGTGATTTTTAGTTGGAAGAATTTTCAATAAGATTATGGGTAGGGATAGTCAATATCAAATTAATCAATAGAAATATCATGATAAATAAAATTCTTATTTACATAGTTTTGATTTTATAATTTCCTATTATTCAGTGCATCCTTGGTAGGCGATGATGTAGGCAATAAGCGAAATGTATTGAGTTTTAGCTCAAAATGGCAATCTTATTATTGTTGATATTTTAGGAGATGAAAAGCCTGCCATGGATACCTTTTCTAGACTATAGAGTCTATCTGAGCTTCAGGTCATGTGCGAAATTATAGTTTGCATAAATAGATGGCTTTTGCGAAATGCGTTGGGTTTAGAAGTGAAGCTATTGGAAAGCAAATACTAGATTTAGAATTTTAAAGAGTGGATGAAATAGATGTAGATATTTGAACATGCAGTTAAAATCATACGCTCTTTACGACAAAAAGTGTCTAGATAAACTTAGCAGTATTACTAGACTCAGGAAGATAGTTCTATTAGTAGTGAGATGATCTAGCTTGTTGGATTCGAATTTAAATAGATGTTCATTTTGATAATATTTTTGAGTATAGGAAATTATGCAAAATAACGAGTTGGATAAAATATATAATATCCTTCGTAGAAAATTTGAACCTAGTCATAGAGATATGAATATTCTATTTTATACGATGGGAGCAATATTAGTTTCAGTAATTTTTTTTACAGATAAAAGTGATCCATTTTCATATCAATATATTTTGACAATGATTGGTATGGTAATAATTTTTATATTATTAGTTTATAACTCTATTAAGGCTATTCCACCATTAGAGATGTTTTTAAAATTACCAATAACTAAGTTTATTCTCACTATATTTTTCTCGGGCTTTGTTGTTTATTCAGCGGCTGAAGTTTCTATTATTATAAATTCTATCTTTAAGGTTTCAAGTAGTAATTTTAAAATAACTCTATCTTTAGGAACATTTTTTTATTTTTTAAACCACTTAGTAACAGTTTTTTTTCTATATACAAGTGTCATAATTTTAGGTTTATTAATAGCTTATGTTTTGGAATCTCGTGTAGTTGAAAAAGATGAGTTTGATAAAGAAAAGAACGCTTACTGGGAGTTTAGTTGGAATGAGAAGTGTTGGTATTTAGTTGTGATGTTGCTATTTTTATTAGGTTTATTTCATTATAAAAACATTGTAATTCAAGAAGATGCATTGAAGTATAAGGTTTTTAGAATAGCATTGGAATATGATTTTGATAGCAAACATCATTGTACGAATATAGATTCTAATAATACTGTTCTATATTTAGGAAGCCAACAGAATCAGGTTTTAATAAACCACTATTATAAAGCCGGTCTTTCTAATCTAGAAGAATTTATGACCTCAAGAAATTATATTAATTTTAAGTATATTTTAAATAATGATAATTTAATATTTGAAACAGATGAGTGTATCTATAAAAAGTCAAAAAGCTCCTATCAGACATTATACTGAAAAAATAGGAGCTTTCTTACTAAAGGATTAAGACACTTTATCGCCTGGTTTCGCGCCAGATTCAGGTGAAATCACCCAAACACCTTCGCCATTACCCGCGGCAAGTACCATACCGTTAGAAATACCAAAACGCATCTTACGCGGTGCAAGGTTTGCCACCATCACCACCAATTTGTCTTTAAGCTGTTCAGGCTGATAAAACTCACGAATACCGCTAAACACATTACGTGGTTCAGCTTCACCCACATCTAAAGTCAATTGCAGCAATTTATCAGAACCTTCAACCGTTGCAGCTTCCAATACTTTTGCCACACGAAGATCAATTTTCATGAAATCTTCAATACCAATGATGTCAGCTTCACCTACTTTTGACTCAGGCTTCTTCTCGGCTTTCTTTTCTTTTTTCTTCTCTGCTTTTGGCGCTTCTGCCGCCGCAGCCAAAGAATCTTTAGAGGCATCCACCATTGCCGCAACAGCTTTGGCATCAACACGTTGCATCAATGGTTGGAATTGCGCGATTTCATGACCAAGCAAGATGTGCTGGCGTGATGCAAAGTCAAAGCTTTCAAGTTGTAAGAAGGCTTGAACCTGTGCAGCAAGCGTTGGCAAGACTGGCGCCAAGTAAATCGCAAGTTGACGGAACAGGTTAATACCTACCGAGCAAACGTCATGAACTTGCTGTTCCTGACCTTCTTGCTTGGCAAGTGCCCACGGTTTTTTCTCATCAATATACTGATTGGCGCGGTCAGCCAACGCCATGATTTCACGGATCGCAGCTGAGAATTCACGTGCTTCATAGGCTTGCGCGATTGAGTCACCCGCATCAATAAAGCTTTGCACAAGTTCAGACTCTGCACATGCATTCGACAACGTATTATTGAAGTTGGTGTTAATGAATTTTGCACAACGACTGGCAATATTCACCACTTTACCGACAAGGTCAGAATTCACTTTCTGAACGAAGTCATCTAGGTTCAAATCTGAATCTTCGACTTTGTCTGAAAGTTTAGACGCAAAGTAGTAACGTAGATATTCAGGATTCAAGTGCTGTAAATAGGTTTCAGCTTTGATGAATGTACCACGAGACTTCGACATCTTCTGACCATTCACGGTCAAGAAACCATTTACAAATAAACCTGATGGGGTGCGGTAGTTCGCACCTTCAAGCATTGCAGGCCAGAACAACGCATGGAAGTAAACGATGTCTTTGCCGATGAAGTGATAAACTTCTTTATCGCTGTCTTTTTTCCAGAAATCATCAAAACTTAGATCTGGGCGTTTGGTTTTGATGTAGTTTTCAAAACTCGACATATAACCAATTGGTGCATCCACCCAAACATAGAAATATTTGTTTGGCGCATCTGGAATTTCAAAACCGAAATAAGGTGCATCACGTGAAATATCCCAATCCGATAAACCCGCTTCAAACCATTCGTCTAATTTATTGGCAATTGAAACTGGCAGACGACCTTGATCACGAGTCCATTTCTGTAAGTATTCTGAAAAATTCGGAAGTTTAAAGAAGTAGTGATCTGATGATTTTTCAACAGGAGTCGCACCACTTAAAGTTGAGCGCGGGTTTTCCAGTTCAGTGGCATTATAGGTTGTACCGCACACTTCGCAGGCATCACCGTATTGATCTTCGGCTTTACATTTCGGGCATGTACCCTTAATGAAGCGATCAGACAGGAACATGCCTTTTTCAGGATCGAATAACTGGGTAACAGGGCGAATTGCAATATTGCCTGCTTCACGGTTTTTAATATAAATCTCTTCTGAACGTGCTTTGTTTTCATCACTGTTGGTTGAATCATAGTGATCGAAATGTACGCCAAAACCATCAAAGTCACGGATATGTTCTTTCTGAACATTGGCAATTTGCTGTTCCGGGCTAATGCCATTGGCTTCGGCACGCAGCATGATCGCGGTACCGTGAGCATCATCCGCACATACATAAGTCACATCATGGCCCATTGCACGCATCGCACGAACCCAAATATCTGCTTGGATATAACCGAGTAAGTGACCCATATGGATAGGACCATTGGCATAAGGTAGGGCATTGGTGACTAAAATTTTACGCACGGATATTGTTCTCTCATTCGTATTTGCAAGGCAGATGATTTTACATGACTTGCCCCCGACTTGCACAAGGGATTCAGTGAAATCTTTTCAAGCAGCGTTATGGGGCTATGTTGACGACTTCATACAAATTTCATTTGCCCTAGAATTAACGATATAACTTCTGGATGGGCTTTACTTTTTCTCTCTATGGTCTTGTTCTATAGGTCATCTAAATTGAACTAATATTTAGCATTTATGATGTTATTTGAAGATGATTATCTCAATCTATCTTATAATAAATTTTACATACTTGCTTTGTTAAGTGTTTGTGTAAGTAATTAATATTTATATTAAATAACAAGAGAAATAGATGAAGAATTATTATGGTGAGCAGACTTCTTTTGTCTGGTGGTGTATCCGTTCAGTTATTTCGGGCACAGTTGCAACGCTCAGTATCGTGTTTTTTATTTGGGGATTTTTGATTTATGAACAGGATTTTTCACCTCAAGAACTTTCTAATGGGGTTCTTAGAGGTGTTGCTGCAATCATCATGCTCACGCCAGTTTTAATTGGTTGGCATAGCTTTCTTTATTTTATTAGTTATTATTTTCTACGGCAGTCTAAAAAAATTGTAGATATCTCTCAAATACTTAAAGGTTTAGGTCTTCTATTTTTGGGTTATGTTATGAGTAGTGTTGTTTTCTTAAGTTTTCAGAGCTTGGATTTGACTTTATTTACAACTTTAATTCTCTCATTTGTATTTATGTTATTTCCATTAATGTTAGGCTTTATTACTACGAATTGGATCGAAAGACTGCTAAGTAAAAACTAATGAATTACTTTGATTGAACATCTATTTTAGAAAAGTATGCATCCCGAAGGATTACATACTTTGCATTTGCTTGACTGTGATGCTGTGCTTGGAGTTCTTTCTTAACGAAATGACTTTTCCTTTAGACAGGAAATGGATGTAATAGCTCTTTAAGCCGTCCGTTTTCGGATCAAGCGTAATCTCAGCAAACATCGGCGTTTGCCAAAGCTCATCACTGCCCAATGTGCCTAACCATGCCTGTGCTTTTAACACCACAGTAAATTGATCTTTGATTTCAAGGTCAGTAATGCTCAGTTCGCTGCACCAATGTTCCGTTTTAGGAAACTCGGCTTTCGAAAATTTCCAGCAAATGGTCAGCGCCAAACTGCTTTCAACAGGCGCTTTATCATCACTGATGTGATCAATAACTGGAATTAACTGTTCAGCCAAATCCTTTTCAAAAGACAGAATCATATTCTGGATTCTTCTTTTACTTGAAACAATGTACTTCAAGCGTTTTTCTTGGGCCTGAAGTTCCTGTTGAATTTCTAGAAGTTCATTTTCATTCATATAGGCAATTTTGACGACAAGGTCTATGATTGAGATATTTGCAGCAGTATATCCGATCTATCTCCTTATATTGTTAATAGTTTTTAATGCACATTTATTGGTTCTAAAAATGATCGAAACAGCCAGATTACGTCTAAGACAGTGGCGAGCAGAGGATAATGAAGCCTTTGCAGCCATGAGTATCAATCCTCAAGTAATGCAGTACTTTCCGAACTTGCTGACACGGGCTGACAGTGATGCCTTGATTGAACGTATGAAATCAATTATCGACACGCAAGGCTGGGGGTTCTGGGCGGTTGAGTTAAAACATAACCAGCAATTTATTGGTTTTACCGGGTTGCATGATCAACCGACACAATTTTCATTTTCTCCGTGCGTGGAAATTGGATGGCGACTCGATCAGGCGTATTGGGGACAGGGCTATGCGCCTGAAGCTGCCCAAGCTGCACTTGCATTTGCTTTTGAGCAGTTAAAGCTGGATAAAGTGGTGGCCTTTACAACAGTGGACAATGCGAAATCTCAAAGGGTTATGCATAAATTAAACATGAACAAAGTTGGCGAATTTCAGCATCCCGCTTTAGCCAAAGATCATCCACTCAGTTGGCACGTGCTCTACGAGATATTAGCCAAGGATTTTGTTCGCTAGGCAGGATGTTATTCATTTATATGCTTTTTATATCTAGAAATAAAATAATTTATCGTTCAGCAATGTTTTGAATCTTCCTGTATTTCAATTGTTTCAATTTGCAGCGCTCAGCAAAAAATAGCGTTAAACGCGGTATAACTAAGATTGCTCCAAACAATATGTTTTTTACCTATAGTGAGGAAATACCATGACAAATGAAAAACTTGATGAATTAAAAAACCAAGCCGCTGAATTGGGCGATGACTTAAAACACAAAGCAAAAGAAACTCAGCTACAAGGTGAAAAGGCAATTGATGACTTAAAACATTCTGCCGCAGAACTGAAGTTAAAAGGCGAAAAAGCCGTCGATGATCTAAAGAAAGATGTTTCTGAAAAAAATGCTGAAGGTAAAGAAGCGGCTTCGAGCAAAGTGGATGATATCAAAGCAAAACTGGAAGATACTCAGCATGCGGTTCAAGACAAGTTTGACCACTTGAAAGAAGAAGCCAGCCATAAACTGGATGATGCCAAGGCCAAAGCTGCTGAACTGAAAGATGAAGCTGCAGCAAAATTTGACGATCTTAAGGCTCAGGCCAGCCACAAGCTGGATGATCTAAAAAAAGCAGCCACAGACACTATCAATAAGTTCAAAGGTTAATATCTTTAATCTGCGAAAAGAATGAATGACTTCCCCAAACATATCTACGCTATGTTTGGGGATTTTTTTATTTAAAGGGATTTAAAAATGTCTGGGCAACATGAGACTGAATATCCAGTCTCGCGTCAATCAAGATCGCTGTTCCTGCTAAAATGTATGTGTTATTGGGCAGAGAAATCTAAAGCAGAAAAGTTGCTATAAAAAATGAGCAATTATCTGCTTTGAGAGGAGCGTCGATTCTTCAATACTGCTAAACTAAGCAAACTCAATGCTATGTTGATCTGTTTTTGGAGTAAACAAAATGTCGTGGCTTTCTTCCTTAAAATCTGTTTTTTCACCAGCGCAAGAAGTGAAGGAAGACGAGATTCAAACAGTTCTACAAAGTTATGTGTTACCGCATTCAGAAAATGCGCTCAAAGATCGCATTAGTCAGGTCAATGTACAAGGCCGCATTCTACAGCTGACCATCAATACCTTTCCCCAAGAAAAAGATCACTTGCAACAGATTCATGACGAACTTGCAGAAGCGTTGGAAAAGTGTGGCATTCAGGAATTAAACCTACATATTATTCAGCAAAAACATGCAGCGCATGGTGAGGCAGGTCATAGCTGCTCATCCAAACCAAAAGCAGAAAATAGCAATTTACCGCCTGTGATGGATGCTTCACCTCAGGCAGAAGCAGATCCCAATAATCCGCCGATTCAAAAAGCTGCACCGCAACAGCGCGATGTGGCAGCACATCCTCGTATTCAAAATGTGATTCTGGTGTCGTCGGGTAAAGGTGGTGTCGGTAAATCAACCACCACAGTAAACCTTGCATTGGCTTTACAGCAGCTCGGCTTAAAAGTTGGGGTGCTAGATGCCGATATTTATGGCCCAAGTATTCCAACCATGTTGGGCAATGCCGGCAAAACCCCGCTGATTGAAAATGAACACTTTGTACCTTTAGATGCCTATGGCATGGCCGTACTCTCGATTGGTCATTTAATCGGTGAGCACAATACGCCTGTGGCGTGGCGTGGACCAAAAGCTACAGGTGCATTGATGCAGTTGTTTAACCAGACCTTATGGCCTGATCTGGATGTACTGGTCATTGATATGCCACCGGGAACTGGCGATATTCAATTGACCTTGGCGCAACGTATTCCGGTCACGGGTGCGGTTATTGTCACCACCCCACAAAATGTGGCGTTAATGGATGCAACTAAAGGCATTGAGCTATTCAATAAAGTGAATATTCCTGTGTTGGGTGTGATTGAAAATATGTCGACCCATATTTGCTCGAATTGCGGACACGAAGAGCAGATTTTTGGTACAGGCGGTGGCGATCAATTGTCAACGCAATACCAGATTCCATTACTGGGACGCTTACCTTTAGATGCGAAAATCCGTGAGCATGCCGATCAGGGCACACCAAGTGTAATCGCGAAGGATGCCGCTGCCGAAAGCTATCTCAATATTGCCCAGGCCGTGTTGCAACAAATGGATAAGCTGCCAAAGCGCCAGAAAGACGATAAACGAATTTTCTAAGCTCATCGAAAACCCAACACGCCAATGTTGGGTTTTTGCTTTCTAATCGAAATTAAATTTTGATCTAGACCATTCCTCAACTCACTTCCAAAAACAAAGTAGGTACATAACTTGCTTTGTATAGACTTTCTTTTTTAAGACAGGTGAATGATGCAATTCAAATCTTTTATCGGTATTGCCACGCTATGTACGACGCTTTTTTTAGCTGCATGTAATGGTGATAGCAACTCAAATTCGACTCAACCTCAAGAACAAGCGAAACTCCAGCCGATCGTGATTCAGGGGGCATTACCTGTCGAGTCGGAAAAAATGGCTGCTCAGTTAGAGAATGTGACTGTAGAAATGATTGGGGAATGGAAGTTCTGGAAAGGCACCTATAAAGGTTATCCTGTGGTGATTTCTAAAACGCGTATGGGCATGAGTAATTCTGCTGCTGCCACTGCACTTGCAATTCAACATTACAAACCGATTGCGATTATCAATCAGGGCACAGCTGGTGGTCACGATCCAGACCTGCATGTATTTGATATTGTGTTAGGTAAATACACCACCAATATCGGTGCATTTAAAACACCCAATAAACCCCTTGGTGGTGGTTCAAATGCTTTAGAGTGGAATGAAGCCTTTGATGTTTTACCTGATGATGAGTCTAATCCTGAGCCAATTGCAATCCGTAAATTTGAAGGTGACAAAGAACTCTTGCTAGCTGCTTATAAGGCAAAACCAAATTATACCAAAGGGCAAGTGGTAGAAGGTACGATTGGTTCGGCAGATACATGGAATAACGAGCTTGATCGCATCAAGCAGTTCCATACAGTTTATGGTACTTCGGTAGAAGAGATGGAAGCAGCTTCAGTGGCCCAGATTGCCCATCAGTTCAATGTGCCATTCTTGGGGATCCGTGTGTTATCCAATAACATTACCAATAATGGTGCCTATGACCCTGCCACTGGTGAAGCATGTCAGGAATATGCACTCGATGTAGCAGAACAGTATATGAAGGCCAAAGCCGCAGCGAAATAAGTATTCTTATTAAGAAGAAATCATTTAGATGGTTTCTTCTTTTCTCTCTTTCTCACGATTTTTCCAGCTTCGAATCACACTCCAACGCCAGAGTAAGTGTGTCGCCGCATAAAATAAAACCGCAAATAAAATCGCTTCAATCATCAGCCCTGAAACCAGGATTTTGGCAAGGCTAAAATCAATATGTCCATGCCCAAAATTTTTGATCCAGTTTAGAATCTGATGCAAAACACCAAGCAACATGTCTTTATTAATCATATTGACGTGATAAATCTTACTGCCGAACCAGAATCCTAAATAAAGAATCGGTACAACCGTAAAGGGATTGGTTAACCATGCCATGCATAATCCAATCGGCAAGTTCACCTCAAACAGTAATACGGTCAGAATAATGAACAGGCTATGAAACGGAACCGGTAGAATGCCCCAGAAAGTACCAATAAACATGGCCTTGGCAATAGAACGGCGATTTACATACCAAAGCAGTGGATTTAAGGTGCGTTCACCAAAAATCTTCATAAATTTTAGACGAGCGACTTTTTCCGAAGAAGGTAGCCACTTATGAAAAAATTGCTTAGGCATAAATCATGAGGAGATAAAAAGAGACAGGAAAGGAACAGTATATAAAATAACATTAATTGCTTAGCAAAAACTTAAAATCGTGTCCCCGTTTATCTGAGTGAAGCGCTGACAATGATCAGATGATCTTCAAAATTTGAATCTTAAATATCCAGATGTATGCCAGTGACTGTTGAGTTGGTGCTACTTGTATTTTTAAAAATTTAACTAAAATAAAAACTTATGATGATTTTCGTCATAAGTCCTTACAGTTATTTTTTTGCTATAGCTGAGTAATTGGATTAATCTGAAAGTCTCTCATAGTGAGGTCATTCAATGATTTCATGGTTTTTTATCGGTTTAGTGATCACCATTCTGCTGACACCTGGTCCAACCAACACCTTGCTTGCATCATCAGGCATTCAGGTCGGATTACGTAAATCTTTACTGCTTATTCCAGCAGAAGCGGTGGGGTATATAATTGCGATTACGGCATGGGGAATGCTGATCGGCAAAGTGTCAGCCACTTTACCTTTATTACCTACGTTTTTGAAATTACTGAGTGCGGCTTATATTATTTTTCTTGCCATCAAGTTATGGCGTACGGCGAATCAGGAAGTGGTTTTAAACCAGCCGACCATTCGCCCTAAAGAGCTCCTTTGTGCAACTTTGCTCAATCCTAAGGCTTTACTGTTTGCTTCAGCCATTTTCCCTGCTGCCGCATGGAAAAGTCAGGACATTTACCTGGCACATATGGCAACATTCGTTGCATTAATTCTTCCAATTGCCTTATGCTGGATTTGTGTCGGTGCAATGCTGGCAAGCAAGAAGGTAAACTGGCTCTCTCAAGCGAAACTGCAACGTACTGCCTGTGTAGTTCTGGTCAGCTTTGCGATTCCAATTAGCTATTCAGCGCTCAACAATTTATAACATTCCCGCCTCTATTGAAGCGAACGCGATAGAGGTGTTGTTTTCATTAATAGCATTTTAAGTTAAAGTATTCGCCAATTATTAACTTCGTCTTTGGATAAAAAGTCATGGCTATAAAATCTGATCGTTGGATTCGTGAAATGAGCGAAAAACACGGCATGATTGAACCTTATGCGGAAAATCAAGTTCGTTTTGATAAAAACGGTGAAAAGTTGATTTCTTACGGGGTATCGAGCTATGGCTATGATGTCCGTTGTGCGCGTGAGTTCAAGGTATTTACCAATGTGCACTCAGCCATTGTTGACCCTAAGAATTTTGATGATAAAAGCTTTATCGATATCGAGTCTGATGTGTGTATCATTCCGCCAAACTCGTTTGCCTTGGCACGGACCATTGAATATTTCCGTATTCCACGCAACGTATTAACTGTTTGCCTTGGCAAATCAACTTATGCACGTTGCGGAATTATTGTAAACGTGACCCCGTTAGAGCCTGAGTGGGAAGGTCACGTTACCCTGGAATTCTCGAATACAACCAACTTGCCAGCACGTATTTACGCAGGTGAGGGTGTGGCACAAATGTTATTCTTTGAAAGCGATGAAGTATGTGAAACTTCATATAAAGATCGTGGTGGTAAATACCAAGGTCAAACTGGTGTGACATTGCCGAAGACCTGATCATTAAAATTGAAAAAAAGCTCATCATATAAACTATGGTGAGCTTTTTTTATGTGATCTATTAGAACAAATTGTAAATTTATGGCCTAAATTGTTTAATTAATTTAAACTTGTATTTAAATTATTTTAAAATATAATTAAAAAAGGATTTGTTTTTATCGCCGTTCACAGTGTGGATATAAATTAGATAACTGTCTGTGGCTGAGATAAAACATTATAAAAATAAACAAATATGGATGTTTTAAACATGGAGGTCGGTCATGCGACAGTTTAAATCTCTTCCTTTAGCAATGCTTTTATTAGGTAGTTCATGCATAAATTATGCATATGCCACAGCTGGTACATTAAAAAGCATGACGGATACGGAACTGTCCGCAACCACAGGTCAGGCATTGATGAGTTTTTCGTATATTGCTCCCACTGATTTGGCCAATAAAGAAGCGTTGCGAGATGGAGGAGATAAAACTATCGGTTTCTATAAATTGGGACTGGAAGCCGAAATGGAGTTGAACGTCAATATTAAAAAGCTTCAGTTAGGTTGTGGTGGTACTAATGGGGCAGGTGGCTGTGATATCGATATTGATTATCTGAGTTTAAGTGGTTTAGGGAATTCTGAAACGTCCAACACTGACAGCGCAGCGGATCGAGCAGCTCGTGCAGGTTCCTCAGCAGTTTTAACCAATCCATTCATTGAATTTGCAGTCAAGAATCCAGATAAAGCTTCAACCCGTCAGATTGTTGGGTTGAATTTAAGTGCAGAGAAGGCTTTAGGCCTGATTACCTTTGGTCTGGAAAATGGACCTAATAAGACAGGTATTAACTCCCTTAGCGGCTATATGGAGATTGCAGCCACAACGGGTATTGCCAATGTAAATGGATTTGGAGCAAGTCTGGTATCTGGGGAGCCAGACAGAAACACGTTAAATCAATCTGATGGTTATAATCCGATTACCGGTAAGATATGCTCTACACCTCTTCTTTGTATACCCACGATTGATTTTGAAACTACGGATTATGCGCTCAACCTTCGGGATAAGGCGACAGGAAGTAATATTTTAAAAGGTGACTTAACTTTAAAGCAGCAAGCAATTACAGGAAAGCGGATTACCAGCGCGAATTTAACCGCAACTGCTGCAGTACGTGATATTGATTTAAGTGGAAATATTGTAGCAAAGGCAATTGGATTGAATCTGGATAGACAGGTCACCGGTACGATTCAGAACTTACTGGTTGATGTCGCGATCAGTGAAGACTTAGGTTATTTCCATAAAGCGAATCTAAATGGTACAGCAGCGTCACTTTCTTTACAGTCACAGAACATCCAGTGGAGTAATAATAAATCTGTTTCGCAAAATGGCTGGTGGCTTGAGTTTAGTAATCCAATCGATATTGGTTTCATTCAACCCACACTGAATGTTGATATTCCTAAAGCGACGCTTAATGAAGCATTTTCTCAGGTTTCTCAGTATTTGAATGATCATCCGATTAATTGTGGACCACTTGGTGCGGCAAATTGTCTTTTGGGGGATACAGTCCCTGTAGGAACGGTGAATTTAATCAATGCAACCCGACCACAAATGGCCCTGACGAATTTAGAGCTAGCGACTCAGAAATTTACGCCGAACTGTTATGGTACTTTGAAGTTCTGCTAATTTAGCCTGAAAAAACTAAGCAGCTTGGGCTGCTTTTTATTTATATCTTTTGATAGCTTAACTAAGAGATATCAATTAATTATATTTTAAATACAATGTATTAGATAATAAGTTGAACGGATATATAGAACTTGAATATTTGTATTTGATTTTTTTCGTACTATTCCGCTTGATTCCCCCTTTCTTGTCAAAAATCGCAGTCGCTTAGGAGGCCTCTAAAACAAGGAACAATTCTTCATGTTTCTTCTGCCACATCTAAAGTATTTCTGAAACTATCCTAATTATGATTTAGTCTGGGGTGTGTGCAAAACAACACTCAAATTTCTACTGGAATATTTTCATTTTCTGTACGAGAAATAAACTATTTGATATTTAATAGGATTATTTTTTTTGTGATATTTTTTTACCTTTATGGGTCATTTTTGTCATATATTGTATATTATTTAACACTTTTCAGGGGTATAGTAGGAGCAGTTATAAAAGTAATTATTAGCTTACTAATTTTTTCTGCCCACATAATTTTATTGTAGAAAATTATTTAGAGCTAAGATTTAGAATCAAAAAAAAGGATTTTTATAATGAAAAGGAAAGGATTATCTACAATCTTTTTAGGGATGATCGGAGTTTTTGTTCATCCTGCTTATGCTACAACCAGTACATTGAAAAGCATGACGGATACGGAACTGTCCGCAACTACAGGTCAGGCATTGATGAGCCTGTCGTATATTGCTCCCACTGATTTGGCTAATAAGGAAGCACAACGTATTGGCGGAGACAAAACCATTGGTTTCTATAAGTTGGGAATGGAGGCCGAAATGGAGTTGAACGTCAATATTAAAAAACTCCAGTTAGGTTGTGGTGGTACCAATGGAGCAGGTGGCTGTGATATCGATATTGATTACCTCAGTCTCAGTGGCTTAGGGAATTCTGAAACCTCTAATACCGATAGTGCGGCTGATCGCGCAGCACGTGCAGGCTCATCAGCGGTTTTAACCAATCCATTTATTGAATTTGCAGTCAAGAATCCAGATAAAGCTTCAACCCGTCAAATTGTTGGGTTGAATTTAAGTGCAGAGAAGGCTTTAGGCCTGATTACCTTTGGTCTGGAAAATGGACCCAATAAGACAGGTATTAACTCCCTTAGTGGCTATATGGAGATTGCAGCCACGACAGGTCTTGCCAATGTAAACGGATTTGGCACAAGTTTGGTATCAGGGGAAGCTGCCAAAGGAACTCTGAATCAGTCAGATGGTTATAATCCGATTACAGGTAAAGTATGTAGTCTTCCTGCTCTCTGTGTCCCTACAATCAACTTTGAAACCTCATCTTATGCGCTCAACCTTCGGGATAAAGCCACAGGAAGTAATATTTTAAAAGGTGATTTAACTTTAAAGCAGCAAGCGATTACAGGAAAGCGGATTACCAGTGCGAATTTAACCGCAACGGCAGCAGTACGTGATATTGATTTAAGTGGAAATATTGTAGCAAAGGCAATTGGATTGAATCTGGATAGACAGGTCACTGGTACGATTCAGAACTTACTGGTTGATGTCGCGATCAGTGAAGACTTAGGTTATTTCCATAAAGCGAATCTAAATGGTACAGCAGCGTCACTTTCTTTACAGTCACAGAACATCCAGTGGAGTAATAATAAATCTGTTTCGCAAAATGGCTGGTGGCTTGAGTTTAGTAATCCAATCGATATTGGTTTCATTCAACCCACACTGAATGTTGATATTCCTAAAGCGACGCTTAATGAAGCATTTTCTCAGGTTTCTCAGTATTTGACTGATCATCCGATTAATTGTGGAACATTTGGAGTATTAAATTGTCTTTTTGGCGATACGATTCCAACAGGGACGGTTAATTTAATCAATGCAACCCGACCACAAATGGCCCTGACAAATTTAGAGCTAGCGACTCAGAAATTTACGCCGAACTGTTATGGTACTTTGAAGTTCTGCTAATTTTACCTGAAAACATTAAGCAGCTTCGGCTGCTTTTTATTGGTCTATTGATTTGTCATGCTCATATTCTCTACGCCTGCGCTTAAAGAAAATAATTATAAAAATGGATAGATCCCTTGATAGCGCAAAATTAAATATTGGAGAGTTTCATCGGAAGTTACTTATTATTTAACAATAGATTGTTTTATATTGCTCGAGGGGAAAGGTAGATCATCGATATTTACCTATAAATAAAACTTGTGGTGATCATTAGTTGATCCGGGTTTTAGAACTTAAAGGGATTTCTATAATGAAAAATAGATATTCATCTATATTTTTTCTAGGGGTAATGAGTTGGTGTTGCAATGTGACTTATGCAGTTCCGCATACGTTGCAAAGTATGACTGATAGTGAAATGTCTGCAACAACAGGACAGGCATTGATGAGTTTGTCTTATGTTGCACCCACTGATTCGGCCAATCAGGAAGCAAAGCGTTTTGGTGGAGACAATACAATTGGCTTTTATAAACTTGGTTTAGAAGCTGAAATGGAACTGAACGTCAATATTAAAAAGCTTCAATTGGGTTGTGGCGGGAGTAATGGACCTGGCGGTTGTGATATTGATATTGATTACCTGAGTTTAAGTGGGCTGGGTAACTCTGCAACTTCCAATACAGACAGTGCTGGCGACAGAGCTGCCCGGGCAGGGTCTTCGGCGGTTTTAACCAATCCATTTATCGAGTTTGCAATCAAGAATCCAGATAAAGCATCGACACGTCAAATTGTCGGGTTGAATCTAAGTGCAGAAAAGGCCTTAGGTCTGATTACTTTTGGTCTGGAAAATGGTCCGGCTAAAAGTGGGATTAACTCATTGAGCGGATATATGCAGATTGCCGCAACAACAGGTATTGCCAATGTAAACGGGTTTGGAACAAGCCTAGTCGCAGGCGAGGCCGCGAAAGGCACGTTAAACCAGTCAGATGGTTATAATGCGATTACGGGGAGGGCTTGCTGTGTTTTAGGCATTCCGATTGGTTTTACGACAACAGCTTATGCGCTTAATTTAAGAGATAAAGCGACAGGGAGTAATATCTTAAAAGGAGATTTAATTTTAGGGCAGCAACCTATTACGGGCAAACGTATTACCAGTGCCAATCTGACTGCTACGGCCAAGGTCCGTGACATTGACCTGAGCGGTAAACTGAGTGCAAAAGCAGCAGGAATCATTAATCTAGATAATAAAGATGCGAGTGGTCTCATCAAAAACTTGACCGTCGATGTGGCGATTAATGAAGATCTAGGTTATTTCCACAAAGCCAACCTCAATGGTACAGCTGCCTCATTATCTTTACAGTCACAGAATATCCAATGGACCAAGAACACCTCTATTTCTCAAAATGGCTGGTGGCTTGAGTTTACCAATCCGATCGATATTGGATTTATTCAGCCTACGCTAGCGGTAGATATTCCTAAAGCCACATTAAATGAAGCGTTTAAGCAAGTAAGTGATTTCTTGTATGATACGCCTGTCAAATGTGGCGGAATTATTGCAGAGAATTGTTTGCTTGGTAGTGCTATTCCAGTTGGTACAGTAGATTTAATCAATGCAACTCGTCCACAAATGGCCTTGACGAATTTAGAGTTAGCGACTCAAAAATTCACACCGAATTGTTATGGAACTTTAAAGTTCTGCTAGTTTATTACAAAAACGACTTAAGCAGCTTTGGCTGCTTTTGCTTTATGCACTCATCGGAAAAATGTAACATTTAGCCAGTTTGTTTTGCATTTGTGTAATTATTCGGCATAATAAATTGTGATGAGATAGACATGATTCGTCTATTGCTTGAGTGATGCTAGGAAGCAGTTTTTTTAAAATCACTCGGAAGGATGAAAGAAAAAATATAACGTAGGTGCGGAGCATCGGGTGATTAGGAAGGTCAAGATGGCTATACTCCATATGGATTCATTTCAAAAGACTGTTTTAGCAAGTTTTATTGGACTATGTGTCAGTCAATCTGCTTTTGCGTTACAAGAGCTCTCTGATGAAGGTTTAAGCCAAACCACAGGTGAAGGGATCGCATTACTCCCACAAAATAGCTATATGATTTTTCAGGGAGAAAAAAATACCACAACAGGGGCAGATTTACTGAATCGGCAATTAGATACCGGCTATATCAATTATGTTCCAGTTGGACCATTATCGCTCGCCGCAACAGATACTAATAAAAGTGGTGGTGTAGATGCGGGAGACCGAGCAGTCGGTAAAGCAGATTTATTTTTATATGGATTGGCGCTTTCTGCCTCAAATCCAGGTCGTACAACCAATAATAATGAACGGTTGGGCTTGAATACTGCGGGTACAGCAATTAATGCAATTAGTAGCTGGGGTTCAGCAAGTAACCCATGGATTTTAAAAGTTCAGTCGGAAGCCAATGTTCCTACCTTTACACCAGATGGAAGTACGCCGAATACTGATACAGGGCAAGTCACCTACATGGCTTTAGAAGCGCCTTTGTATGAATATTATAATGATAATACGACAGGTGTCGGTGCTCCCACTGTGATTAAAACAGGGGCAGATCCAGTCGGTGTAAATGCTTATAACTTAAAACTTGGACTATGGGCTGATGCATTTGTACGTAATCCCAATAAAGCTGATGGCGCAGCAGATCAGTTTCAGTATGGAAACAATGTAGGCTTAGTTGGTACCAGTATTGATCCTACCCGTGCAAATCGGCTGCGTTTACAAGGGATATGGAATGGTTTTAGTTTAAATGGCAGTAATTTAAAAATATTCCAGACCTTGAATGGCGCAGGAAACACGGGAGGCTTAAGCCCTTTTTATAACAATACATTGGGTTTGGCTGGTGTATTTCGGTTTAATAGCGGGGACGGTGCCAATTTAAAAGCGGGTATGGTTATAAATACACCGACCTCTACAAAAACAGATACTTTACCTACGCTAAATGCGGGTGAAACTTGTACAGCTTGTGGGTCAGGAACAGACATCTGGACACCTCGCTATAGTCCTGGACAAACCAGTGATCCTGGTGCAGCTGGTGTGACCGAATATCGTATCCGTAGCCAGACCACTAAAATAACCTCAACAGGTAACTGGACCGCACCTACAGGTTTAAATGATCGTGTACTCCGTTTAAGTACGCGTGAAACAACGGATACTGCGAATTTATCAACGCCTGCGATTCAAGGCGGCAATGCGCCTAATTTTGATGCCAATGAAGGGATTTTTATCTATAACCTAAATACCAATCTCGTGTTGGGTAATTTATATCAGCCTGTGATTTTGGGTTCAGACGGAAAGAACTTTAGTTTGGAAGTTGCGCGTATTCCGAATAAAGAAAGTATTTATAAAAAGATCTATACCGATTACACAGGTGCAGACCAAAGTTATAAAGGGTCTACCTGTAACGTTTACCAATGTGGCAGTAATATTAGCTTGGGTGGGAAAACTTATCAGGGCTCAAATGCAACACATAGCAGTATTGGTATCGGTACTGTTTATAGTAATGATGGAGGTAAAACCCTTCAGGCTTTCAAGGGAACTGACACACAGGATGCGGTGGGTATTTCTTTTGGATCTTTAAAATCTGGTGCAGTATCAAGAGACCAGTATTTTTATCAATTACAAAATCAGCAAAGAACAAGTGTAGATTGCTCAGGTTTGTTCTGTAGTGGTTATCGTTGGCAATACAGGACCAGTAGCGGTAGCGCTACAGGAAGTAATAGAGATTACGGTCTACGATTTGATTCAACCAGCGGTGTAAACTGGATCAATATTGATAGTACGGCACTTTATGACCCAACTGTTTTAAATGCAGGTTATACACGTCAAGATGCCGGAAATAGCAGTCAAAAATTTGTGGTTCCAACGACTGGAGCATTACCGGATGCCCGTTTTGAAGGTGGACGTTGGTATACAACCACTCCAAACGCAGATATCAATACTTATAGATCTGGTTCACCAATCAATAATATGGGTTCGGCTGTGATAGATGGCGTCTTGATTCAGCACCTTAAAATCACGACAACTGGACTGTAAAAGGAGTAAGACGATGAAAAAAATCACAACGTTACTTCTTATATTGGTCACAACTTTGACGCATGCCGAACTGCAAAGTCTGGATAATGCAGCCTTACAAGCTGTTGAAGGTCAGGCTGGAGCAGATTTATCCCTCAAGTTATCACTAAACCAGATTTATAACAGTACAACGGGAAAATATGAGTTTGATAATGGTTTGGGTGGCGTGTGTGAAAACTTAGCTTTTTGTCATCTTGGGATTTCGGTCAATAAACGTTTTGTCAAAAATGGCAATCAACCTGTAAGTGATCCAACCCAGGCCAATCCTGCAAATAAAGTCTGGTTAGTCTTTAAAGGCATACAAGGAACCATTGATCTGCAAAAGCTAGGTCTGGATGGCGTTGACCTGATTTATAACGATGACGGTGGAGTGGCAAGAACTAAACCGGCAATGCAATTAAGCTTTGATCCCACCAAGCCAATCCTGATCCGAAACTTTGGTTTCAATGCACTTGCAATCGAGCAAGATGATTTTACCAGCTACTATGATAGTAATGGAAAACTGGTCGAAGGAAATAATCCGACTACACCACCAGCAAGCGGTTATGGTTATTTAAAAGCACCGACATATGCAACTGATCATCCTTCCGTGTATGACCGTAATAAAGAAACGGGATTTATGGGATTAAAAATGAATGGTAATTTGGCGATTCAAGGAAATGTCATGATGTTTTCTTGTGATGGCAGTCATCCGCGTTGCTAAGCTGGCTTAAATTTCAAAGGATTGAAGTGATGAAAAACAATAATGAAAATACTGTAAACATAAGGTTTGCACTCAATACCTTAGCTGCAAGTATATTTTTTATTAGTCATTCTGCTTATGCATTACAAGCTTTGGATGACAGTGCTCTGCGTAGTGTGAATGGGCAAGATGGCGTCCATATTGAAACCACCTATGACAAGATTCATGTGGACCAGTTTTTTTGGCAAGATGATGCTGGCCGAGGCAGTTCTGATGCGGCGGGCACGACCTTAAAAGCAGTCGCCAACAATTTTAATATTCAGCAAAATGCTTTAGGCAATCCACTTGGAACAACCTATAAGCTAAATACAGGAAGCAATGGTAATAAAACGGGATTGGACATCGAACTTTCCTCAAATCCATCTCTCATCACCATTGATTCATTTCAGATTTGTGACACCAACAGATGTAGTAGTGATATTGGTAATTTAGCAATTCAGACCACTTCACCATTAGATTTAAAGTTTAAAACGACGGATGGTCTTTTTAGTAAAAGCAGCCAGGCTTCGTTAGAGTTAGGTCTTAAAAATGCCAATATTTATTTGGGGCAGACCTCAAATAATGAGTTGAATCAACTGGTGCTGAAAAACCTGAATTTTAACTTTTTAGGTAAAGGCGTGATGTTTGTCGATTCTGTTGAAGGGATCAAGCTACAAACCAATAATGCATTACTTACTGGAAATGCAGCAAATGCTTCATTGACCCAGACGCCGACGACTGATTATGGTTATGTCGATTTTACCCGAGTTAAAGATACTGGCAATGTTACAGCTGGAACCTACGCAGATGGTGGCGTAGCGACCAATGCAGGATTAAATTTAGAGTTTTTGTTGAATAAAAAAGCAAATCCAGCTTCTCCTTATACACTGGATGCAACCAACACACCGTTAAATCAGCAAGCCAGTCCTGATAATAAGGCTAAAGGTTTAATTCGTGTCGGAGCCAATGGTCGTATGATCAATGGTTCTCTACAGTTGCGTGGTATCAATGCAAGTAATGCCGCAAATCCTGCTTATGGAAGCAACTATGGCAATCCTGAGGGAACCAATATCCTCGGCAGCACCACTGGCGGAAATGCCATCATGGGGAAAACAGGTGTTGCATTCCGTATGAAGGCTGAATTTACCAAAGATAATGACTCGATGTTGGGGACTGATGGAAAGGCCACAACCTTAGAAATAGGTGGTGCAGGATTAAATACCTATGGTTTTGAATTCGGCAATTTAACGGGTTTACAGTTAGGCACCCGAGGCTCCTTTGATACGGGTAATGTCTATCTCAATCTGGTGGATGCCCGTTCAGTCTATTTGCCAGCAAACTATGTTTTTCAGACTTCTAAATTTGGTAATGGCAGTTTCTTAACCCGAGATGTGGACTATACACAAAGTCTGCATACCCAAACAGGAACCACAAACCCTTATAGTCTGCTTGTGGCCATTCGTGGCGCAGAGTTTCAGGCAATTTCTCGACGAGGACGTTTCACTAATAGTGCAACCAGTAATCCTGAAAGTGGTTATGCAGCAATTACCAATCATACGGATAATAACTGGGGTCTAGCATTACCTTTTTATAACCTGAATGCCAATATGGCCATGTATGGTACAAAAGTAAATGCCAATGAGGCATTCTATTTTGACAAAAATGGTGTGAAGCGTAGTGTTGGAAGCAGTGGTGAAACGCCACGATTAGGTTTTTCATTGGGTCTCAGTACCACAGGTGTCGATCGAGATAGCGCCTATAAAGCTTTAGGAAATAAAACCACTTCTATTCTGGTAATTGACGGTGCTCGAAACTATTACATGGGCTTGCGTAATATTGATATGTTGTTAAAAGGAACGGGAAGCCTCGGTCTTGAAAATGGCAGTTTTAATGCAACACTTAAAGATATGCTCATCGTGATGGCGGCAGAAGTTGCTGCGGGTTATTTACCTGGTGCAACCTATACAGGTGGCGTGTCACCTAATAATAACTTTGCATTGAGTAATGATGTGCTATTTGGTTTAAAACTTCGTATTGGAGGAGATATGAATCTGTCTCTTATTCCAAATAACGAATATAAAGCGGATGGTACAGGCAATGCCTTGAATATTGTCGGTGATCTTAAATTAAATGCCGCAAGCAATAACACGATACAAATTAGTGATCCTGTGGATGGTTCAACTTTAGGTCTAGATAATATTCAAGGTGATATTGCATTTAATAACGCCATTAAGATCAGTCGAGATAGCTCAGGAGAAGGGGTAGCAAGCTTTAATGCCGGGCTGACCTTTAACCCGAATCGTACCACTGACGGTGTCTTTAGAACTCGAGATATTAATCTTTATGGGCCGAGTGGTGGTGCTCAGCGTTTAGGTGAAATGGCAATTACGGGTGGACGCTTAAACAGTCAATTTTCAATCATGCCTAGAAACTAAGATATTTGATGGCGTAACAGTAGATGCTTCTACTTATCTATCAAATGATAAATTGATTGTGTAACGAGTCGGTTATGTTAAGCTGTAGTATATATTTTAAACATTTGTCTATGGATGAGGACAATGAATAAAAACAAGAAACTAGCGTGTTTGTCATTAGTATTGTTAAGCCCATTAACAATGGCGATGCAACCGATGGATGATCAGAGTCTTTCAGCAACAACTGGACAAGACGGTTTGACTATTGGCTTACAGTCCAATGTCCAGTTTAATCAATTGGCAATCATTGATAATGACGGTTTACCGAGTGGTGGCTATACAGGACGTGCTGGTCTGGTAATTGCAGGCGTAGCGGGTCAAGCTGTTGCCAGTCCAGTTAAAGTAACAGGATTGAATGGTAGTACTGAGACCACTTTCGGTTTAAAAGCAACGATTGATACGGATAAAGGTAATGCTTCAGCAAAGGGCGCTTTTGCTAATATTGGTTTAACTTTTGATAATAGTATTACAGGGCTTCGAATCTCACCTTTCTCTATCTATACCGCAGGATCAAGTTCACTTTCTAATTTAAATGGAAGTAGCTATACACGTAACTCCATCTTTACCGCAGGGACTTTACTGAAAAGTGATGTCAAAGAGCTGTTGCGGGTTGGAGGAATCGATATTGTTTTTGCAGCGAATAAACCGAATATGAATATCCAGCTGGGTGCAGCACCGCAAGGTCATATGGTAATGTTTGATGGAGCAATTGAGTCCATTTGTGGATCAGGAAATGGTTGTAATATCATGCTGGTGTCTGATTATGCAACACCAGGAAACTCTGCAACGCCGGCCGTTGGCGCAAGTTTTAATTTTAAATTGACAGGAAATAATGGTAATCCCTTTGGGCTTAAAGGTTTTTATGCTGGAGTTTATGGCCCTGAAGGGACTGATAAAGGGGGGCTTATTTTTGGCAATGCCGGCACAACAGATAAGTTTGATTTACAGCTAAACAATGTCCTGTTAGGTTCAAATGCAGCTCAACAGTCAGGTGTTTTTAATAATTTACCAAATGCTTCAATTGGTAATATTGGCATGACAGGTGCTTCGATCACAAATCTAAAAATGAAAGTCAGTGGTATGTAATGAAGTGTTTTTGGGTTTTCCAAAGCGGCTTAGGCCGCTTTTTTTTATTTAAATCTTAAGTACAAGCCTCAGCTCTGTTTTAAATACTGAAGGATATCTTCAAGCTGTTTGATCTTCTTCACGTGTGCCCACAGTTGCTGGGCTTCAGGATAAGCCTTGGTCATCATTCCTAACCATTGCTTATAACGTCCGACCATGCCAATTTCGGTCTTGTATTGACCGCTTAAGAAGCGTAGCTGCAGTTCAACCAGTTCAGGCCAAGACAGCAGCGCATGATCCATATCCTGACGAATGCATAAGGTTAAATCTGGTGTAGTCACCGCACCGCGGCCAATCATTAAATCTTGGCAATGAGATTGTTCCAGACAAGCTTTGGCATGAGCATTGTTCCAGATTTCACCATTGGCAATGACATTGATTTTTAATGCTTCGGTAATCGGTTGAATCTTTTCCCAGTAGGCTGGCGGGGTATAACCATCTGCCTTGGTGCGTGCATGTACGGTGAGCCAGCTGGCGCCTGCATCTTCAATGGCATGGGCATTGTCTAAGGTATGATTCTCATCGAGATAGCCCAAACGCATTTTGGCTGAAACAGGGATGTGTGCTGGTACGGCATCACGAACGGCTTTGACCAACAGATGTACGGTCTCCGGTTCATCCAGTAATACAGAACCGCCACGATGGCGGTTTACAGTTTTGGCCGGACAACCAAAATTCAGGTCAATTGCAGGTGCACCCAGTTCAACCACTTTGGCTGCATTGGCTGCGAGCATCTCTGGATTGTTACCTAGAAACTGTACATGTACCGGGGTGCCAGCCGCAGTTTTACCACCATTTTTCAGTTCTGGACAAAAGCTGTAGTAGATATGATCGGGCTGAATGCTATCGGTAATACGGATAAACTCGGTCACGCACCAATCAAAACTGCCAACATGGGTGAGCACATCACGCATGATCGGATCAGTCAGACCTTCCATTGGAGCGAGTACAAGTTTCACGATTTTTACCTAGCGAAGCGAAAACAGCGTTATACGCATTTTCAGATAGGCTGTCTAGTTTTTATTAAGTGAGAAAAGCTTAACGTCCTAATATCATTTCCAAAACAAATTTGCTGCCCATAAAACCAATCGCAAGCAGGACAAAACCAGTAATGGTAAAACGAATTGCTTTACGCCCACGCCAGCCAAATTTGTAATGTCCGATCAACAACGCGCCGTACAAGAACCATGAAATGATACTAAATGCAGTTTTATGTGCGAGATGTTGGGCAAAAAAGTTATCAATGGTAAAGAAACCGAACAATAATGCGGCAGTGAGCAGGCCAAATCCGGTAATAATCAGGTCAAATAACACAGATTCCATGACCTGAAAGGGCGGAAGTAAATTCACCCAGATGCGTCGTTTTTGTTTCTTTTTCAGTTCCCGGTCTTGAAACCATAAAAGCACAGCATGGATGGTGGCCATCAGCAGTACGGCATAGGCCGCCAGTGACAGAATGATATGTAGGTCCAGACCAAAGCTATGTTGTTCAATCACCTGATTGGGTTGGCTAAATGCAAAGCCCAGAATTAAACCAAAGGCAGCTACAGGGGTGCCAATCAGGTTGAGAGGCAGGATCGGGCGAATCAGGCTCAGGATCAGACTCAGTGCCAACATCAGTCCGGAAGTGAAGGACATCAGGTTGAATACATCATAGTTCACCCCAATAGATGTCAGCATGTCTTGGGAAAGAACGGTGGCATGTAGCACCAGTCCTAAACCGACCATCAGGCCATAACACCAAAGATTTGGAGTACGTTTTGACATCAATCGAATAAACAAATACCAAAATGAACTGGTATAGGCGATAAGTGCCAAAATTGTGTAAACCAAGGGGAGACTGATCATGTCAAACCTTTTTTAGGAGGATGAATAATATTCGCCATATAAGATATAAATTCGCTTCGAACTACAGTATCCTATAGCATCTTATGCATAAATTTTCTATTTTAAGAAAGATTTTTTTGCAACTAGCCATTTTAAGCGGATTTCGCAATGTTTGATACCTTAACAGAACGACTCACACAGAGTTTAAGAAATGTTACTGGCTCAGGGCAGCTGACCGAAGACAATATTAAAGATACCCTGCGTGAAGTACGTATGGCACTTCTTGAAGCCGATGTCGCGTTACCTGTAACTCGTGAATTTATCGCGAAGGTTAAGGAAGAAGCGCTCGGTCAGGAAGTCATGACTCAGCTTTCTCCTGGTCAGGCATTTGTAAAGATTGTCTATGATGAACTCACCAAGATGATGGGTGAGGCTAATGAAACATTAGATTTAAGTGCAAAACCACCGGTGGTTGTACTGCTTGCCGGTTTGCAGGGCGCGGGTAAAACCACGACTGCTGCAAAATTGGCACGTTTCTTAAAAGAACGCCAAAAGAAAAAAGTGATGACGGTGTCTGCCGACGTATACCGTCCAGCAGCGATCAAGCAGTTAGAAACAGTATCGAATGAAGTCGGTGTCGGTTTCATTCCATCTGAAGCGTCTGAAAAGCCGATTGATATTGTCAAGCGTGCGATTGAGCAGGCCAAAATCCAGTTTGCTGATGTTCTGATTGTCGATACAGCAGGTCGTTTACATGTCGATGAAGACATGATGGACGAGATCAAAGAATTACATGCGGCGGTAAAACCAACCGAGACTTTATTCGTTGTCGATGCAATGACCGGTCAGGATGCTGCCAATACTGCCAAAGCCTTTAATGATGCTTTAGCTTTAACGGGTGTGATTCTGACTAAAACCGATGGTGATGCACGCGGTGGTGCAGCACTTTCGGTTCGTGCCATTACCGGCAAGCCAATCAAGTTCTTGGGTATTGGTGAAAAACTGGATGCGCTTGAGCCATTCCATCCGGATCGTGTTGCACAACGTATCTTGGGGATGGGTGACGTCCTTTCTTTGGTCGAAGAAGTTGAACGTAAAATCGACAAAGAAAAAGCCGAGAAAATGGCGAAAAAACTGCAAAAAGGCGGTAACTTCAACTTTGAAGATATGCTGATGCAGTTTGAGCAAATGAGCAAAATGGGCGGCATGATGGGCTTCCTCGACAAATTACCAGGCATGAGCAATGCGGGTATTCAGGACGCAATTGAAAAAGCCAACCCTGAAAAACAAGTCAAGCGTATGGAAGCCATCATTCAGTCAATGACGATCAAGGAACGTCGTAATCCTGATCTGATTAATCCAAGTCGTAAAAAACGTATTGCTGCCGGCTGTGGTATGGACGTTGCTGAAGTGAATAAACTGATCAAGCAACAGGCACAAATGGCGAAAATGATGAAGAAATTTGCGAATCCATCAGGTATGAGCAAAATGCTGAAATCATTAGGTAATATGCAAAAACAATTCGGCGGTGGCGGTGGAATGGGCCCTTTATTTGGTAGTAATGACCAGAAAAAGTAAGTTCTATCGACTTCCTGAAAAGGCGCGTAATGCGCCTTTTTTTATACCTGCATTTTGAGTGGTATTGTATAAAATTGATACAAAATATCGATGTTAAGCATGATTGAAAAAGAGCAATATATTTCATAAGTTTATGTTTTTATTGGAAAATAGTGTTAAATATGTCACATAATTCAAAAAATAGCGTATTTATTCTGCATTGTGAACATGCCGATCCCGACCAGCATTGGTATGGCTGGTTAGAACACCAACTGAAAAGCGATGAACTGATCGTCGAGCGTGTATTTCTTGCCGATGCCAGTCACCCTGAAGCCGAGATTTGGCAAACTTGTCTGGAAGCGCAATTAAAAGGACTGAATGAGCGGAGTATTGTCGTGGCACATGGGCTGTCCTGTGTGGCGCTCTCAAGATTTTTAGCCAAGAAATTGCAGCACATGACCATCAAGGCGGGGATTTTTATTGCCGGTTTTAATGATCCGATTGCTCAACGTCCAGAATTTAATACTTTTATTCAGCAGGCCCAGTTTGAGAGTGGCATTCTGAGGGCGAATGTTCAGCGACGACTGGTGTTCTTTTCCAGTAATGATCCCGTGATCCCTGTACCATTGACCTTTAAATTTTCAAACCTGCTGAATGCCCAACTGATTGAGGTCACTCAGGCAGGGCATTTCCGAGCAGAAGATGGTTTTAAGGAATTTCCACAGTTGTTGCAGGCACTTCAGACCTTGCTCAAAGCTGAATTGAGCTGAGCATAGTGTTTTAAACCTTGCAATAGTAAATCGGATTCAACTTGAGGCTGATAATGACTAAGGAACTTGGCAAACAAAGCGGCATCGCCACCGGTTAAGATCAACTTTTTCGGGGATTGCTGCATGATTTGATCAATGGTACTGATCAGACCCAGCAATATACCGTGATGGACTGCATCGACCGTGTTATGACCCGGTTTTAAATTATCGAAAGCTGAATCTGGGATTTTGATCCCTTTGGTATTCTGGATCAGTGAATCTCTTTGCAGATAGAGATTTGGCAGAATATAACCGCCCAAATGCTGTAATCCTTCCACCAGATCGATGGTCAGCGCTGTCCCGCAACCAATCACACAAAAGTTTTCCTCAGCTTTGGCCACGGCCAATACTTGCAGCCAACGGTCAATCCCGAGCTGGCTTGGCACATCGTAACCGCATCTCAGGCCGGCATACTCGGCATGCACTTTGGCAAAGATGATCGGGATATCCAGAATATCCAGAATCATCTGAATCCGCTGATTATTCTCTGAGTCCAGAACTGAGGAAATACCGACCTGGGTCAGCTTTTGATAACGAAAATGCTGGATTAAACCGAGCAACAGATCAGCAGGGGATTGCAGGTGTAATTCGGCTGCATGTTCAAGCACCTGATCGTTTTGCGTAATCCAGTATTTTAGGCGGGTATTACCAATATCAAGCCATAAACTTTTCATAGAATCTTCACTTCCTCAGTTCGATGCGAGACGTAAACGGCCTTGATAAAATTGCTGGGTCTGATCGGTCTTGATCAATACCGCCCCTTCATTGGAAATCCCTTGGAATAGCCCCTGAACCGTGCCTAGAGTATGTTCAAATTCGACTTGCTGATTGAGCCAGATGGCATGATGGTTAAAACGCTCTGCCAGATTATAACTGCCATGCTCAAACCACTGGGCCGCCTGCTGGATTGCTGTGTAGAGCTCGGCAATTAAGCCGATTCGGTCGATTGGATCTAAACCGAGCATTTGTAATGAGCTAATTTGCTGGTCCGCATTTTCTACCGGCGGGGTGGTGAGGTTGATACCCACCCCAATAATCGCTTGATGGGCCGACAGCGGTTCCACCAGAATGCCGCCCCATTTGCCTTGAGGACTATATAAATCGTTGGGCCATTTCACTTGTAGATGAAGACCGTGTAAGCTCGGCATCTGTAGAATATTTAACGCAATTTCCAATGCCAGACGACCGTCGAGTGCTGTCTTGGTCTGGATCAGTGTGCTTAAATAAATGTTTCCTTCAGGAGAGGACCATGGTCGTTGATGTTGACCACGACCTTGTGTCTGCTGTGCACTACACACCAGTCCTGTAGTAATCCCTTTTTCTGCAATCTCACGCATATCATCATTGGTTGATGTCGTGGTGGTCTTGAGTAAGACCACTTCGGGAAACTGATTTTTTGCATTCAATAACTGTTGAAGCTGGCGGGTTGCGAAATCATCCATCATTTTTACAAGTAGCGTGGTCATGTGTTTATGGAGTTAATCATATATTTGCTGATTGGTGCAATTGCCGGATTTGCTGCGGGGCTGTTTGGCGTGGGCGGTGGCTTAATTATTGTGCCGATTTTATATATTGTGTTCACGCAAATGAATTATGACCCGAATGTCATTATGCATATTGCAGTGGGGACATCATTAGCCACCATTATTGTGACCTCAATCAGTTCGGTGATGGCACACCATAAGAAAGGTGCCGTACTGTGGTCCGTGTTCCGTAATCTGGCACCGGGGCTGGTCGCGGGTTCATTCTTAGGCGCGGGTATTGCCGACCTGATGTCCGGGCAGCATTTGCAACTGGTAATTGGCGTATTTGCGGTCTGGATGGCCTATAAGATGTTTAAAGGGGCCCATGCTGTGGTTGATCCAAACCGACACTTGCCATCCGCAGCGTTACAGCTGGCTGCAGGTGGTGGCATTGGTGTAGCATCGGCGATCTTTGGCATTGGCGGTGGCAGCTTAACCGTTCCTTATCTAAATCGTCATGGGGTGGTGATGCAAAAAGCCGTTGCAACCTCTGCTGCTTGTGGATTACCGATTGCTGTGGCGGGTGCTCTGGGGTTTATGTGGTTTGGGGCCAAAGAGCAGATTGACGTTCCCAATACCATTGGCTATGTCCATGTATATGCCTTTTTTGGCATTAGCGTCATGAGCTTTATCACGGCGAAATTTGGTGCCAAAGTTGCTCATCGCTTATCGCCCGCCATGTTGAAAAAATGCTTTGCAGGCTTACTGGTGGTGGTTGGGTGTTATTTTATCTACAAAGGGCTGATGTAGGTTTTAATTTATCTCTTTGGTTATGAACGTCAAGAATGGATGAAGACGCTTATGTGCGTATTCATCCATGATTAAATTGCGATTGATTTAATATAAATAATATTTTTTGTGATTTATTTCATGAAACTAATGCTGGATCAGATGAATGGTTCACAACTGATCAAAAAGATAAATATTTGATACTTAACAGAGAAAAAATGATTTTTTAGTCTATTTTGAGAAAGAACAGGGACTTTTTCAGGACGATTGGCTTAAAAAGCAATAAAATTGTCAGACAATGATATAGAATTTATAGGGTGAGATCAGTTAAAACAAAAAAGCGTAAATAGCATTGGACAATGCGTATAACAAAGATAGTGAGGCGCTCATGAATCTTGAAGAGGCTGATAGTCTTTCTGAACAGATTGCAAAATATATTAGTGAACAAATTATTAGCGGCGAGCTGGTTGAAGGCGAACGTATTCAAGAGTTGCGTATTGCAAAAGAACTCGATGTCAGTCGCGGTTCTGTCCGTGAAGCATTGTTATTACTGGAACGTACCTATTTAATCGAGATTTTTCCACGACGTGGTGCGATTGTCTCGGAAATGTCGGCACAACAGGTCAAAGCGTTGTTTGATACCAATGTGATGGTACTTGGGCATATTGTGCAACGGATTAGCGAAACCTGGCGTGTCAATGAAGCGGAGCATTTACAAGCTTTACTGGATCAATTGGTGGAGTTCGTGCGCGCTGGTGATATTGAAAAATTTTATGATGCGATCTTTACATATCTAGCTGAACAACATGAAATGGTGGCAAATCCATACCTCATGCAATTTTATAAAGAACTGTTGCCATCCTTGCGTCGTAGCTATTTTCTCACCCTGAATACCTCGCGTCGGGAGCTGCAAGAGTCATTTACCCTGTTTAAGCTGGTGATTGATGCTATTTTGATCCGAAAATCACAACAAGCCGCTTTATTTATGGAAGATTTTTGTCGACACTTGCGTAACCTTGTGTTGGAATCTCTGACACGTATGAAACAGATTGAATTGGCCTGGGCTAGACGCTCACGCCGCTAGTTAGGGCAGTATGCGTTTAAGTAGTTTAAAACTTTCAGGCTTTAAATCTTTCGCCGATAGTACAACATTAAATTTCAAGGCGAACCGAACTGCGGTTGTGGGGCCGAACGGTTGTGGTAAATCCAATGTCATTGATGCGATTCGCTGGGTTATGGGCGAGTCCAACGCACGTCAATTGCGTGGCGGTAGCATGCAGGATGTCATCTTTACCGGGACCGCCAAGCGTAAACCTGTTGGTGTCGCCAGTGTCGAACTTCGTTTTGACAATACCTATGGTAAATTGGGTGGGGCATATAACGCCTATAATGAGCTGGCCGTCCGTCGTCAGGTGACACGTGAAGGAAAGTCTGAATATTTTTTGAATGGCACACGTTGCCGTCGTCGTGATATCACCGATATTTTCTTGGGGACCGGTTTAGGACCGCGCTCTTATGCGGTGATTGAACAGGGCATGATCAACCGTCTGGTGGATGCCAAGCCTGAAGAAATGCGGGTCTTTATTGAAGAAGCGGCTGGGGTATCACGTTATCAGGCGCGTCGGCGCGAGACTTTGCAGCATTTAGAACATACTGAACAGAATCTGGCGCGTTTAGATGATATTGCCGCAGAACTGAAATCACAGCTGAGAAGTTTGAAGCGTCAAGCTGAAGCTGCGATTCAATACAAAACTTTAGAAGGCCAGATCCGTACTTTAAAAATTGAAATCCTGTCTTTCCAAGCCAATCAAAGTCAAAAATTACAGCAAGAATATACCGTTGAAATGACGGCATTGGGTGAAAACTTTAAGCTGGTGCGTTCCGAGTCTCAGACCATTGAACATGATCTGGAAGCAACCAGTGCTTTATTCCAGCGTCTGATTCAGCAGTCTTCACCGTTGCAACAGGAGTGGCAACAGGCAGAGAAAAAACTGGCTGAGCTGAAAATGACACTGGAACAGAAGCAGAGCCTGTACCAGCAGAATAGCAGTAGCCTGGTGCAGCTTGAGCAGCAAAAAGTCCAGACCAAAGAACGTTTACAGTTGTCTGAGCTACAGATCGAAACTTTATCTGCCCAGTTTGATGAGCAAAATCAAACATTGTTGGCATTAGAACAGCAAACACAAACGGCTGAACAAAATCTGGGGGATGTTCAGGCCCAGCACAAGCAGGCATTGCAGCAGTTTGAACAACTGAAAGCACAGGTCGACAAACAGCAACAGCAAAAATTGCAGATGGCAGCACAAATTGAGCAGCTTGCCAAAAATGTGCTGCGAATTGAACAGCAAAAGCAAACGCTACAATCGCAAAGTGGTCAGATCCGTGCGCAGGTTCAAGATGAAGAACAGGAGCAGCTTGAGCAATTGCAGCAACAACTGCATTTAGAGATGGTTGAGCTAGAAGCAGCCATTGAAGAACTACAGCAAAATTTACAGGCACAACAAGAACAACAACAGCTGGATAAGTCGGATGTGCAGACACTTAAAACCGAAATACAGGTTTTACTGGCTGAACAAAAGAATTTGAATCAACTGGTGGCGAAACAAAGTCCAAAGCAGCAGAATACGGTTCGCTTGATGCAAAGCCTGCGTTTAACTGCGCAAGGTAAAATCCATGCCAGTATTATTGAAAAGTTCTTGGCGAAGTGGTTACAAGCACATTTACTGGAGGATGAGCAGTCATTTCAGGAGGGTGTGGCGCGTCAGTTAAAGTCAGCGATGCAACAACCTATTCAAATTCAACATTTGAGCTGCATAAGCGACTGGATTGAAGCCCCACAATCTTCACTCTGGGCAAATATTGCTGTGGCTGAGAATCTGGCAATCGCCTTAGCGCATCAAGCACAACTCCAACAGACACAGTCGATTTTAACGCTGGATGGTTATCATGTTGGCGCAGATTGGGTGATTGGTCTGCATTACGATGAAGATAGCCAAAGCGCACAAGGTATGCTCAGTCATCAGGTGCGTTTAGACGAAATAGCGCTGCAACTTGCGGAGAAACAGCCTAAGCTGCTTGAACTGGAACAGCAATTTTCTCAACAGCAGCATACCTTGCAACAGCAACAACAGCACTTACAGCAACAGCAGCACAGCCTGAAACAAAAACAGAAAGAGCTACAACAGCTCGATGTGCAAATTGCCAAATTGCAAAGTACAGCGCAGGCTTTTGTGTTGCAGCAACAGCAATTGACAGATCAACTCAAACAGCTGGATTTACAGCTTGAAGAAGATGCCATGCAGCGTGATGATCTGGAAATAGATTTGCATGCACTTGCACTCAAACTCGAAGCAGTATTGCCAAATTATAAAACCTTGCAGTTTCAGGTGGAAAACCTGAATGAGCAACTGGATGAGCAACAGCAACAACTGCTTCAGCAGCAACAGCAACGTGAAAGTCTGCGTCGCCAGACCTCTCAGGCCAATCAGCAAATTGAACTGTTAGAGAAAGATATTTCGTTCTTGAAAACGCAATATCATCAGATCATTGAACAAATTGAGCAGGCGAAAAAATTTGTTGATCCGATTCAGCTGGAGTTGCCAAATTTAGAGTCACAATTTCAGCAGCAATTTCAGCAAACCGAAAAATTGCAAAAAAACTGGAATGAATGGCAATTGGAACTGAATCAGATTCAAGAGAAACAGCAGCAATTGACCGAGCAGCGCCATCAAGCCCAGCAAAAAGATGAGCAGGTGCGTGAACAGTTAGAGCAAAAGCGTTTGGCTTGGCAGGCAGCCAAATCGGATCGTGAGCACTATCTGGAACAACTGAAAGAGTTGAATGCAGACGCTTTATCCGATCTGTCGATTGAAATTAAAGATCATCAGCAGAAACTGGAAAAAGCCCAGCAGCAATTCGAAAAAATTGGTGCGGTCAATCTGGCAGCCTCACAAGAATATGAGGAAGTATCACAGCGTTTTGATGAACTCAGTCATCAGATGCAGGACTTGCAGAATACGGTTGATCAACTGAAAGATGCCATGAAAAGCATTGATCAGGAAACCCGTAAGTTATTTATGAGCACTTTTGATCAGGTCAATCAGGAAATGCAAGTCCTCTTTCCTAAAGTCTTTAATGGCGGGGAAGCGAGCTTAAGTCTTGAAGATGACTGGCAATCTGGCGTGAAATTGATGGCGCGCCCACCTGGTAAACGCAATAGTTCATTGGCGCTGTTGTCTGGTGGTGAAAAAACCTTGACAGCATTGGCGCTGGTGTTTGCAATCTTTAGATTAAACCCTGCACCATTCTGTGTTTTGGATGAAGTTGATGCGCCTCTGGATGATGCCAACGTGCAGCGGTATTGTAATTTGGTAAAAGAGCTTTCTGAACAGGTGCAATTCATTTACATTACACATAATAAATTGGCGATGACAATGGCAACTGACTTACTGGGAGTGACCATGCCAGAGCCAGGCACATCAAAATTAGTGACTGTCGATTTAGAGCAGGCAAAAGAATACGGGTTAGTTGCGGAGTCATAGTATGGAAATGAATACAATAATAGGCATTGTTATCGCCGTTGTGATTATGCTCGTTGGTTTAATGATGCTGTTTAGAAAACCAAAACCGGTCGAGCCGTCATTAGAAGCGGATTTATATATTAATCCTGAAAGTCAGCAGCCTGTTATTCCTCGTCATGTACGAGATCAAGTTTTACCGGATGAAGTGGTCACCACAACTGAACGTGTTGAACCCAGTCTAAATACAGATGCGGTTACGATAGAGAATCCGGCAGAAACAACAGGTGAGACTGCAAATACTGTAGAAAAAACAGAAACTGTGGTTTCAACAGCAGAAGTCACTAAAGAAGAAGCTGTTGAGGCAGTTGTAGACACTGAAACTGTTCAAAAAGATGAGACCGTAGCTGCTGAAGCAGAAACAACTGTCGCCGCTGAAGAAGTAGAAATTATAGAGAAAGCTGAGGAAAATAAAACCGAAGCAGAACTGAGCTTGAATCCGAATATCGAAACGGTCGCCATTGAAGAGTTTGATGGCGAAAGTAATATTCTAGATGTGCATTTACACGAACAGCAACGCTACGATGATGAGAGTGCTTTAGCCACCGCAGAGCAGATCATTGCCCTGAATGTTTATCCGAATCCGCGCCGTGCCTTGTCAGGTGATAAAGCACTCAAAGTCTTATTGAAATACGGTTTACGTTTCGGTGAAATGTCGTGCTTCCACCGTTATGAAAATACCGATGAACCAAGTGCCTTGATGTTCTCGGTATTGCGTATGACCGATAATGGTCCAGCGGGTTTTGATCTGGAAACCTTATCTGGTGAACAGGTGCAAGGTCTTGCATTCTTCCTGGCTTTACCCAATAGCAAAGCCGTTACGGGTTATGACATGATGACCAGTATTGCCGGTTTAATTGCGCGTGAAGTGGATGGTAAGGTTTATGATGAAAATAATCTGGAATTTACCCCGCAGTTAAAAGAGCATTGGCGTCATCACGTGATTGATTATCGTCCAAATCAGGCGGCAGTTTAATTAGTTGTTTCTTCATAAACTGATTAACATATTTTTAAATTTTAAAAATAAAGAACTTAACGGAGTCATGTTGGGTTCTCATCCTATTTCTGGATAACCTTCGGTTCGACTTACTTTTGTTTCGGCAAAAGTAAGCAAAACCATTGTCATCTGCAAAACCTGTTTACTTCTTTCATCAAAATTCTTTTATTGCAAAAACATTATTTTGCTTAAACCACGCAGGTTGCAGATGACATTTCTGAGTATCATATTTCATGTCTAACTCAGGTTCGATATACTAAATTTAGTAAAAATTATAGGGCGGTTTTTCCGCCCTTTTATATGGTGAAATTTAAATGGAACACAACTCAGTTATTGAGCAAATGCGTCAGTTGATTCAACTGATTGCAAAACATAATCATGCTTACTATGTGATGGATCAGCCTTCCATCTCAGATAGTGAATATGACCATTTATTTCATCAACTGAAAGCACTCGAACAACAATATCCAGACTGTATTCAGGCAGATACCCCAACCAATAAAGTGGGGGGGCAAGCCTTATCGAAATTTGAAAGTGTTACCCATGCAGTACCGATGCTGTCATTGGGCAATGTCTTTAATCAGGACGACCTGTTTGCTTTTGCCCGTCGTATTGATGAACGTTTACCGAATCAGAAAGTCCAGTATGAAGTAGAGCTGAAACTGGATGGTTTAGCGATTTCACTGTGGTATGAAAATGGTGTACTGGTGCGTGGTGTGACCCGTGGCGATGGCGAGACTGGTGAAGACATAACCCAGAATGTTAAAACCATTCGCAACTTGCCAAAAGTACTATCAAGTCAGCATCAATCCATTCCACAGTTTTTAGAAGTACGTGGCGAAGTATTGATGCCGAAGCAAGGCTTTGAAAAGCTCAACGCCGATCAGGAAGCCAAAGGCGATAAAACCTTTGCCAATCCACGTAATGCTGCAGCAGGTAGCTTAAGACAGCTTGATCCGAATATTGCAGCCTCACGTCCATTGGCGTTTTATGCCTATGGGATTGCGCAGTGTGTACCGAACCATGGACTCGAGACCATGCATGACAGTTTGCATTGGTTAACCCGATTTGGGTTTGAAATTGCAGAACGTCAATTCCTGTGTGCTTCGATTGAAGAAGTACAACAGCGCTATGAACAGATTCAACAAGAACGCCCAGACCTCAAGGTTGAAATTGACGGTATGGTGATTAAGGTGGACAGCCTTAAACAGCAGCAACAACTCGGCTTTTTGAGTCGTGAACCGCGTTGGGCCACGGCTTATAAATTCCCTGCACAGGCCGCACTCACCAAAGTTGAAAATATTGACTGGCAAGTGGGTCGTACAGGAACATTGACACCGGTTGCACGTTTAGCACCTGTCTTTGTGGGTGGGGTAACGGTATCGAATGTGACCTTACACAATATTGGTGAAATTCATCGTTTAGATGTGCGCGTTGGCGATACTGTCAGTGTCTACCGTACTGGTGATGTGATTCCGAAGGTCGAGAAAGTCTGGGCGGAGTTCCGTCCTGTTGAAGCAGAAGTTGTACATCTTCCAGAAAATTGTCCCGTCTGTGATTCCCCTGTGGTGATGCCGGAAGGTGAGGCCTTGGCACGTTGTTCAGGTGGCCTGTATTGTGCAGCGCAGCGTATTGAGGCGATTCGTCATTTTGTTTCACGTAAAGCACTGGATATTGAAGGTTTAGGCGATCGTTGGGTGGAATCACTTTTGCATCTCGACTTGCTCAAAGATGTGGCTGATATTTATCATTTACATGAACATCGCGCGACCTTATTGACCATCGAGAAAATGGGTGAGAAATCGGTTCAGAACCTGATTGATGCGATTGAAGCCAGCAAGAAGACCACTTTGGCACGCTTTATTTATGCCTTGGGGATTCGTGGGGTGGGTGAGACCACAGCGCGTATGCTGGCGAATACGTTCCAGACGCTTGAGGCTCTGAAATCAGCGGATATTGAAGCACTCAAGAAAACGCCTGATGTGGGGGATATTACTGCAGAATGGATTGCTGATTTCTTTCAGGCACCGCATAACATTGAGGTACTGGATCGTTTAATGGCTGCGGGTATTCATTGGGATGCACCGACTGCACCAACGCGTCAACCGTTGAATGGTGAGAGCTGGGTGGTGACTGGAACGCTGGAAAGCATGGGACGTGATGAAGCGACACAAAAGCTGCAAGCCTTAGGTGCCCGTGTCAGTGGCAGTGTTTCTAGCAAAACCAAATGTGTGGTTGCGGGCGAGAAAGCGGGTAGCAAGCTGGATAAAGCGCAGAAACTGGAAATTCGCGTAATGAATGAACAAGAGTTTTTAGAGTTCTTGCAACAGTATGAAGCATAGATTCTTGATTTAAATTTTGAATCAGTGCGAATTCATAAAAAGGCGGCATCAATGCCGCCTTTTTCTTGTATTAAATATATTTTTTTACAATGCCATCATCCAGCAATTGCTGGAAATGTTCACAGACACTTTCTCGCACATCGCGATATTCAATGCCGAGTTCTCTGACACTGCGTTGCGCATTAAAATAAATCGGATAGCCCATATTCAATTTTACAAATTCACGTGAATGGCCGAGGACTGGCGCGACAAAAGCAAAGGCATTTTTTGGAACAGTAAAATGCGGGAAGGGAAACTTATAGCCAAACTTCTGAGTAAGTGCTTTGCCCATGTCCAATAAACTGAGTGTGCCACCACAAATGATATAACGACCGTGTGCTTCCGGATTCAATGCAGCGGCGACATGGGCATCTGCCACATCACGTACATCAACAATGCCATTCCACATCGGTGGTACACCAAACAAGGTGGTACCATTACCAAACTGTTGCAATACTTCAATACTGCCTGACTGACTGGCATCGGTGAGGGATGGCCCCATGACTAAAGCCGGATTAATGCACACCAGATCCCAACGATCTTGCTGTTCTACCATTTCCCAAGCTTTGCGTTCGGCCATGACTTTGGAATAAGGATAGGGCTGATGTGTTTCGCTACTGGTGGTGTTCCAGTGATTTTCATCAAATTCATTATTGGCAGTATTTTGAATCTCAATTGCATCGCCATAGGTTGAGGCAATACTTGAGGTGAGTACCACACGTTTAACCGATTCAGTGCGATTAACGCTGTTCAAAACATTTTCTGTGCCTTTTACCGCCGGCTCAATAATGTCTTTAACTGCATCTTTATAGTTGGTGACCACGAACGGCGAGGCGGTATGAATCACGATTTCGCAATCTTTCATTGCTTCATCAAATGAACCTGTTTCAAGCAAATCTGCTTTGAAAAACTGGATGTGCCCGGATGATTGCTCTGCCAGATCATAAAGATGCTGGATCTTGTTTTTCTTTGATGGATCACGCACTGTGGCATGAACCGTATAACCTTGCTTGAGCAGGCGTTCAATAATCCAGCCTGCAATATAACCCGTCGCGCCAGTGACCAAAATCGGTTTACTTTTATCCATTGTGGTTTCCACATTATGTTTTTGTGATTGCTGTTATTTACCGAATTTTGCTTAAACAAACAACAGCTGGGCAGTCATTTTTTAGGCTTTTTTGATCAAAACTTCGGCGAAATAAGAAGCATTGCTAATCGTTACAAAAAATCAAACAAATGATTTTCAATAGAATTATCCATTTTTAAAGTAATAAATGATATGCAAAGGCTTATTTTATTTAGATAAATTTGGCTAACCAGAACTGTAAATGCGTATGTTTCTCATTTTAATTTTATAAAAATCATAAACTTACACACTTTTATTTTTGCAATTCCATTATAACTTGGCCATAATATTGTCATTCGATAGGAGTAAGTATTATGCGTGGCAATCCAGAAGTCATCGACTATTTAAATATGCTCATTGGCGGTGAATTGGCTGCTCGTGATCAATATTTAATTCATTCAAGAATGTACGAAGATTGGGGCCTGAACAAGATCTATGAGCGTATTGACCATGAAATGCAGGAAGAAGCATCTCATGCCGATGCCATTATTCGTCGTGTTCTGTTCCTTGGTGCTCAACCGAATATGAACCGTGAAGACATTAATGTCGGTACGGATGTTGTCAGCTGTTTAAAGGCGGATTTGGCACTTGAATACCATGTCCGTGAAAAACTGGCAGTGGGTATTAAACTGTGTGAAGATAAAGGCGATTACATTAGCCGTGATATGTTGCGTCAGCAGCTTTCTGATACAGAAGAAGATCATACCTACTGGTTAGAAAAGCAATTACGTTTAATTGAATTGATCGGTTTGCAGAATTATATTCAATCACAAATCTAATTGAGCCGTTTGAATGTGTGCTGTAAAAGAGAACTTCATCTGAAGTTCTCTTTTTTTGTGAGGAAGAAGTATAAGACTTAGAATTTTTTACTATAGTTCACAAATAAGCGGTCTTCACCAAAGTCATTACCATGTTTCACATCATAGTCAATGCGAATGTACTGTAGTGCAAAACCTTTGAGATAAGGCTGCTGAAAAGCATAGTTCACAATAATATTGGACTCGGTTTCATGGTTTTTCTCACCATTGGCTGCCTTAAAATCATGACCATAGACATATTTCACCATCGCATTTAGCCCAGGCACATAGTCCTTAAAATCATAGCCATACATTAGGTGATAAGACTTTTCATTCTTTTTAAAGAAGCCTGTGGCATTCCAGTTGATAAAATAAGTTTCAGGCAGGAAACCATCAGGTAAGGGATAAGCAGACTCCCCGATAATCTGCTGATAGCCTAAACCAAAGGACTGATTATTCACTTTTAACATTTCCAGTATTCCAATATTTTGAGCATCAATATCAAAGTTGCTACCATCATTTTTGGCATTGAAATATTTAAACTTGGAATTCAGGGTGAAGTTGGATTGTTTCCATGTATGGTCTAACCCTACATAGTGTTTATTGTAGAGGTCTTCTAAATTGCCAAAGTAGTATTCTGCCTTCAATGATGGCGTGAGCTGATAGCGCAGATCCAGATAATTTAAACCATCCGAGTAAACGGTTTTGCCATTGGCAGTAAAAGAAAATTTACGAAAATCTTCTTCATTGCGGGGGGAGACTTTGGTGACTCGGCCTATTTCGGCATAGAGCTGATCAGAGAGCTGGGACTTTAAATTGGTGCCCCAATAGGAAGCCAATAACTGACGACTGGCATCTACTGCGGTTACAGGCAAATCCAGCCAGAGTTCACCGACACTGAGCAGTGTTTTGTTATAGCCCAGTTTCAGGGTCGCACCATATTTTAAATAATCAGAGGCTTGTGATTGGGTTTGGGTGTCAAAGGGTAACACTGTATCCGCCACATGCTTATCCTTGCTTAAACGGACTGCATATTGCACCGAAGCATCTGCTCCGATGGTGATCGGTTTGTTTGCGATTTGCAGTGGCGTATCCCGCATATTGGATTTGTAAAATAAAGACGCCGCTTGTGACCAGCTTCCCGTATCTTTCAGGCTTGGGTTGTCATAGTCGCGATTGATATAGGCATTTTTCAGGGTAAATTTCCATTCATCCTGAACAGGCTGGGTCATCTCGGCAGCAAAAACCATTGGGCAAGCCAAGCCGCCCATTGTCAATAAGGTTGCAACCGTTAAGTACGAAGGGGAAAAGTATTGTAATAATTTCATAATCCATATCCGAAGTCAGTGCACCCGTCCTCGGTGCACGGGGTTTTATTGCTGAGTCAATGAAGGTTGGGAGTTAAAGCGGGTTGCGGGTTGAGCTGCAACAGAGACTTTTAAATTCACCAGGAAGATGGCGAGCGCGGCGATAATGCCGGGAATCGCGATGGCGAGAAAATTCATTTGATGGGGCAATTCAAAGGTCAGTAAAGCACCGGTTAACACAGGACCGATGATGGCACCAATTCGACCAATGCCTGAGGCCCAGCCCATACCGGTTGAACGTACTGCGGTAGGGTAGAATTGGGCCACAAAGGTATAGAGCAAAATCTGTGAGCCAATCGTGGCTGCACCAGCAATTGCAATCAGGCTATACAAGATAAATTGTGGGCTATTGAAACCCAGTAAGATCAGGGCAGCAGCACCGATCACGAACATACTGGTAATCACGGGTTTTAAATGGAATTTATCCGCTAATGCGCCCCCGCCAATTGCACCGACCATGCCGCCAATATTTAGTGCAAACAGGAACAGCATACTGGCACCTAAAGAATAGCCCGCCTGTAGCATCAGTTTTGGTAACCAGCTACCTAGCGCATAGACCATCAACAGACACATAAAGAAGGCAATCCAGAACATAAAGGTGCTAAAGCTACGACCTTGCTGGAATAAGGCACGGACAGGTGCGTCAGTGCTGGTACTTTCATTTAGAACCAGCGCTGAGTTGTGGGTTAATTCAGTTTCAGGTGAAATTTTAGTGACAATCATTTTGGCTTGATCGTGATGATTCGATTTCACTAAGAAAGCCAATGACTCAGGCAGGAATTTCCAGATCACAGGCAACAGTAACAGGGGAATACCTGCAATTAAAAACATGATCTGCCAGCCCATGTCTTTGACTAACCATGCACCCAGTAAGGCAGAACTCATGCCACCAATGGCATAGCCGCTAAACATCAGTGCGACTAAGGTACTACGGATTTTTTTCGGCGCATATTCGGTCATCAATGCGACAACGTTTGGCATCACACCACCAATGCCAAGTCCCGCGATAAAACGTAAAATGGCAAATTCAGTGGGGCTTTTTGCAAAAGCACCTAAGAAGGTAAAGCCACTGAATAAAGTGACGCAGATCAGAATGGTTTTTTTACGGCCCAGTTTGTCTGAGAGTGTGCCAAAAATCATGGCACCAAACATCATTCCGAACAACGCCGCACTGGCAAGCAATCCCGCTTGCACGGCAGTCAGTGACCATTGCTGCATCAGCAGGGGTAAGGCGACGCCGTAAATAACCAGATCATAACCGTCAAAAATAATAATGATCAGACACCAGATTAAAACCTTCCAGTGAAATGCGGTAAAACGGGCTTTATCAATAATGTCATTAATATTGACCTTGTTTGTATCCATTGCTTCACCTCCAATTTGTGAAGTATCGAGTTATTTTTTATTAAGCTATTTTGTTATCGGGGCAGAGTCAAAAACCTAATTGATATATCTTTATGTCTTTAAAGTATTGTGATTTTTTACTAATTAAGTATTTGAAAAATATTGTTTTTTAAATTTATGTTTTTATGCTGTGGTATAAAAGGCTGAATTGGTGTTAAATATTAAAATACGAGAATATTAGTCATTTTAAAGTGGTGTTTTTAAATATTTTTGGATGAATAATCATAAGTGAATAAATAAGGTTCTTATTAAAAAATGACTTATTTTAGTCAGGTTTAAAAGGCTGAATAATTGCGGATTTATCAATCAGATATTTATGGGGTAGTGGGTATTTTAAAATACAAAAAAGAAAACCTGAATATTGCTCAGGTTTTCTGATCACATGAGAGGTGAAGTCGTAAAAAGAGGAGATATGGAAGCTGTTAAGGCGCGACGGACTGTTTGCTTGGTGTGAGAATCAGATGGGCAATTACCCCGATGCAAATCCCCCAGAAGACTGAACTTAAGCCTAGAAAATGCATGCCAGAAGCGGTTGCCAGAAAAGTAATCAGTGCAGCATCACGGTGTTGAGGATTCTGCATGGCAGCGGTGATATTGGTTGCAATTGCACCGAGTAAGGCGAGGCCAGCCAAAGCCGCAACAAGTTCTTTAGGCAGCAAACTAAATAACATCACAAGACTGCCCGCAAACAGTCCGCCGAGAATATAAAAAATTCCGTTGGCAATCCCTGCCATATAGCGTTTTTCTTTCAGTTCATGTGCATCCTTGCCCATACATAACGCTGCTGTAATGGACGCGAGGACGATGGTAATACCACCAACACAAGCCACAGCGAGAGAGGCAAGACTGGTAGCACTGATAATGGGTTTGGCAGGCATGTCATAGCCACTCAGTTTCATGATCGCCATACCCGGTAAGAACTGGCCGGTTAGACTCACGAGGATTAAGGGCAGCGCCAGATTCAAGGTCGAGTTCCAGCTCCATTCCGGGCTGATCCATTGTGGAATAGCAAGATTAAAACTGATCTCTACAGGATTCATTTTACCCAGAATCAAGCTCAATAAAATTCCAGCAGCCAATACCCAAATCATGGTGTAGCGCGGCATCAACCGTTTAGCGACCAAGAACACAATCAGCATGCTAAACACAATCAAAGGCATATGATCTGAAGCCGTAAACAGATTGATGCCGAACTGGAACAGGATTCCTGCCATCATACCCGCAGCAACATCTTGTGGAATCCATTTCAGTAACTTGTCGAAACAGCCTGTAATACCGACCAGAAAAATCACGATGGCGGAGGTGATATAGGCCGCGACTGCTTCATTCAGTGAAATGTCAGGAAATAGCGTCACCAATAAAGCGGTACCGGGCGCAGACCATGCGGTAATGACGGGGGTTTTATATTTTATCGAGAGATAAATACCCGCTACGGCTGCACCAATTGAAATGCCCCAGATCCATGACACCATCATCTCGGTTGAGACATGGGCACGTTGCGCCGCCTGAAAAAAGATAATGAGTGGTCCTGAATAAGAAATCAGAACCGCAAGAAAACCCGCCACCGTGGCTGAAATGGACCAATCTTGTTTTAATGTTTTGAGTAAAGTTGTCATTGGGTGATGGCCTCCATGCACATCCTGTTCTTTATCTGAAATGCAAAAGATCAGGGCTAACCCTGATCTCCACCTCCCACGGGGATGACGCTGCCAGTGATATAAGAGGCATCATCGGATGCAACAAAGACAATGGCTTTGACTTGTTCCTCAATACTGCCATAACGTCCCATGAAGGTGCGATCTATGGTTTGATCGACGACCTGCTGCATCCAGTCTTTTTCATTTTGACTGAGTGGGTTGCTATTACGTGGCACTTTCCGTGGTGGGGCTTCGGTTCCACCTGTGGCGATGGCATTGACACGAATTCCATCTTTGGCATGTTCAAAGGCCAGCGACGCCGTCAGCGCATTAACGCCACCTTTGGCGGCAGAGTAGGGAATCCGGTTAATCCCGCGAGTCGCAATCGATGACACATTGACGATCACACCAGCCTGTTGTTGAATCATTGCAGGCAAGACCGCTCGGCAGCACCATAACGTCGGAAACAACGAGCGATTCACTTCCTTGATAATTTCCTCTTCAGAGAATTCCTGAAAAGGTTTCATCCAGATCGCGCCCCCCACATTATTAATCAGGATATCGACCCGACCAAAATGCTCAATGCTTTTGGCAACCACAGTTTGTGCACCTGCAAAGCTTTCCAGATCGGCTTGAACCGTAATGGCCTCAGCACCTAAGGCTTTGACTTCTTTTAGTACGTCCTGCACATAATCGGAAAGATCGGCCAGAACCAGTTGTGCACCTTCTGCCGCCAGCTGTAGTGCTACCCCACGGCCAATGCCCTGAGCACTACCGGTAACAATCACCACTTTATCGCTAAATCTTTGTAGGTTTGACATGGATAACTTTCTCACCTTGAATTAGTTTGCAGAGAATTTCTCAAACAGGAAGTTGGCAGGTTTGATCTGTTCAGCATCTAACCAGCCACGGACGGCTTCGACCATCGGTACAGGACCGCACAGATAAATATCGACATCGCCACTATTGAGCCATTCAGGTTCAATATGGCTTGTGACATAGCCTTTACGCGCATGTGGACTGTCAGGATTTGCCACCACCGTTCGATATTCAAACCATGGAAATTTCGCCTGCAACTCATTCAGTTTTTCTAAAGCCACTAGATCAAAGTCGTTGGTCACGCCAAACACTAAGCGCACAGGCTGTTCTGAACCTTTTTCTTCCAGCACCTGTAGCATCGAGATAAAAGGCGCAATACCTGTACCACCTGCCAGCATCAGCACAGGACGAGTGACATTACGTAGATAGAAACTGCCGAATGGTCCTGTGAAGCTCATCTTGTCGCCTGCCTGCGCGGTCTTGCTTAAGAAGTCGCTCATTTTGCCATTTGGGACATTACGCACCACAAAGCCCGTTAAGCGGTTGCCCGGTTTTGAGCTAAATGAATATGAACGGGTTTCACCTGTTTCAGGAATTGCGACATTGACATATTGTCCTGCAAGGAAGTGAATATCGGGCTGACCTTCATCCAGCTGGATATCAAAAGTAATGGTAGAATCTGATAGATTCTCAACCCGAGCCAATGTGCCTTGGAAAGCATGAATTTCGGTTTTGCAGACATCTGAAGAAGCCTGAATCTGGAATACGGCATCTGAACTAGGGCGGCATTGGCACGCGAGAATATAGCCTTGCTCTGCTTCTTCTGGGGTGAGGGCATCTTCGATATAGCTTTCTTCCGGCATGTCATAACTGCCAGATTCGCAGAATGCACGGCAAGTACCACAGGCACCGTCACGGCAGTCCAACGGGATATTAATTTTTTGGCGATAAGCAGCATCGGACAGGGTTTCACCTTGAGCAACACTGATAAAACGTGTCACACCATCTTCAAATTGAAGTGCGATATTGTGGTTTGACATGGCATGTATCCTACAAAATATTTGAAACTTTTATCCTCAGCCAACAGTCCGTTTGGCTGAGGAGAGCTATTTTTTACAGGTGGTAGATATCAATCACTTGATTGATATAGTCATTTTTCAAAACCACATACTTGCTCAAGATTTTGGGCTGATCACTGGAACAATCAATCACATAACGTGACATGCCAAAGTAGCTATAGGTGCTTTTATAGCGGAAGCTCAACGTATTCCAGTTGAAGCGAACGGTAACTTTATCGCCGTCGCGTTCTACGATTTCAACATTGGCAATATTGTGGCAAGTACGGGTATCAGGCATGGTGGCAGAAGAGCGTTCGGTCTTGATCCGGAACACACGGTCTTCCAGTCCTTGACGATCAGGGTAATAAATCAGGGAAATTTCAGACTGTGGATCTTGCGTGAGCTGGTCATTGTCATCCCATGCCGGCATCCAGAAACTGGCCTCAGTTGCATAGCAATTCAGCCACTCATCCCATTGTTCATCATCTAAAAAGCGAGCCTCACGATAGAGAAACTGAGCAATATTTTCTAAAGTTACGTTGTCTTGGGCACTCATGCTGTTTCTCCCTGATCAGCAATTTGTTTCTCTGCTGCAATCGCATGTTTCATGGTTTTTAACCAATATTGATGTTGGGCAAGATAAAGTCCTTCATCTTCGGTTTTAATCCCACTGAGCATGGGTTTTAAACCAATTTCATTGGCAGCCTCATCAGGACCATAAATCCAGTGTTTGGAACCACGGCACATGTCATTCCATTCCAGCGAGATGCCTGCATAACCGGCCTGACAGGCACGGAATTCTTCTAGGTCATCGGGAGTGGCCATGCCTGAGGCATTGAAGAAATCTTCGTATTGACGAATACGACGCGCACGTGCCTCCGGGGCTTCACCTTTTGGCGCAATACAGTAAATCGTGACTTCAGTGCGATCGACTGAAATAGGACGTAACACCCGAATTTGCGAACCGAACTGGTCCATTAAATATACGTTTGGATACAGACACAGATTACGCGAACGTTCGATCATCCATTTCGACATGGCTGCACCGTATTTCTCGGTATATTCATCTGCTTTCGGAAAGTTCGGGCGATCTTCTGGATTGGCCCATTGCGTCCACAGCAACATATGACCATTTTCAAAACCATAAGAACCGCCGCCTTGTTTGCCCCAGGAACCCGCGCTCATGGCGCGAATATTGTCGGCAGCCTGCGTCTCTTTGCGGTGTTGTGTGGTGGCAGCATAGTTCCAGTGCACCGCTGAAACGTGATAGCCATCAGCCCCATTTTCAGCGGTGAGTTTCCAGTTACCTTCATAGGTATAGGATGATGTGCCACGTAGTACCTCCAGACCATGTTCGGATTGATCAACAATCATGTCGATGATTTTGCTGGTTTCACCCAAGAATTCTTCAAGTGAGGGTACATCTGGATTGAGACTGCCAAACAAGAAGCCTTTGTAGTTTTCAAAACGTGCGACTTTTTTCAGATCATGTGAACCATCCTGATTAAAGCAATCTGAGTAGCCCGCTTCACTTGGGTCTTTCACTTTGAGGAGTTTGCCTGAGTTGTTAAAGGTCCAACCGTGGAAAGGGCAGGTATAGGTAGCTTTGTTACCGCGTTTATGGCGACAGAGCTGTGCACCACGATGCGAACAGGCATTGATCATGGCATTCAGTTCGCCGTTACGGTTGCGGGCGATGATGACAGGTTGACGGCCAATGTGGGTGGTGTAGAAATCGTTGTTATTGGGAATTTGGCTTTCATGGGCCAGATACACCCAATTGCCTTCGAAAATGTATTTCATTTCAAGGTCAAATAGGGCTTGATCGGTAAACACTGAGCGATGCAGTTTAAATTCACCGGTGTCGATATTATCGACCAGTAATTCATCAATGCGGTCAAGATGGCTGGTATTGATTACAGGAATACGTGGCATGTCCGTTCTCCGACTTTCCAAAACTGTGGAAGTCATCGAGTTGCGCTTAAAGCGTCTCGATATCCTAATAAGTTGAATGTAGCGAGTGTGGTGGCTTGAACCGATAAGAATGAATTTGGGCAGCTGGAATCTAGCGGAAGCGATTCATAACTTCATCGGTTTATCTCTTGTCTATACCTTAAAAGAATGAGTAAACTCTGTCTAAGACTGAATTTATATTTTTATATATCTTAAAGGTATGGAAACCTCATGGAATTACGTCATTTACGGTATTTTGTTGCGGTCGTTGAAGAGCAGAGTTTCACCAAAGCCGCAGAAAAACTATTTATTGCTCAACCTCCTTTGAGCCGGCAGATTCAAAATCTGGAAAGTGAGTTGGGTATTCAACTGTTCGAGCGCGGTAGTCGACCTCTACAAACCACACCTGCCGGACATTTCTTTTATCAGCATGCGATTAAACTTTTGTCTAATGCTGAAGAAATTAAAAGTATGGCGAAACGGATTGGACTGATTGAACGCAGTGTTACCATTGGTTTTGTCGGATCGTTACTATATGGCCTATTGCCACGGATCATTTATTTATTCAGGCAACAGCAGCCGCATCTTAATATTCAACTGGTGGAAATGAGCACCACAGAACAAGTACAAGCCTTAAAAGAAGGTCGCATTGATGTGGGCTTTGGGCGCTTGCGGATCAGTGATCCTGCGGTTAGGCGAATTTTATTGCGTAAGGAACGTCTGGTGGTGGCGGCCCATACCAGCCATCCGATTGCGCAGCGGACGGAAGGAGTCTATCTGGCTGATCTGATTGACGAAAAGATGTTTATGTATCCCACATCACCAAAGCCTAATTTTTCGACTCAACTGCTGAATATTTTTGCCGAGCATAGCCTGGTCCCCAAAAATATGCATGAGATACGGGAAATCCAGCTGGCTTTAGGTCTCGTGGCGGCAGGTGAAGGTTTGTGTGTGATTCCTGCTAGTGCGGATACCATTCGTTTTCCCCATCTCAATTACATTCCAATTCTGGACAATGGAGCAGTCAGCCCCATCTTTCTGACCGCACGGGCAATGGATCGTAGTGAAGACCTACAGTTGTTATTTGATTGTGTTTATCAGGTCTATGATCTGGAAGGCATTCCTTATCAGCGAACTGTATTTACACTGGATCAGAATCCGATTGATGACTCCAATGGCATTGATTTTTAAGTGAGTATAAAAATGCTTAGACTTAAAAAATCTAGGCAGATCATCCATCGATGAGTTGACCCAGAATCTTCAATGCAATTATTTGCTTTGTAAAGTTTTGAGATCTTTCAATACCTGATCGGCATGAGTTTGCGTATTCACGCTGGTGTAGTGATACATCACGGCACCTTGGGGATTAATCAAAAAACTCTCGCGTTTGGCAATTTTAGTAATACCTAGGTTTCGAACGATGCCAAATTTAGTTGCCAGTTCACCCTGATCATCTGCAAGAATCGGGAAGGGCAGGCCGAGTTTTTCCGAGAATTTTTGATGTGAGGCAACATCATCCAGACTGACACCCAGCACCACAGCATTTGATTTGGTAAATTGAGGATAGAGTGATTTAAATTGATTGGCTTCTTGGGTACAACCCGCCGTATTATCTTTTGGATAGAAATAGAGCACCACCCATTTGCCTTTATATTGGCTCAATGTATGCCATTTCCCACTCTGGTCTTGCAGTTTGAAATCCGGTGCGGATTTTCCAACCCATTCTTTTTGTGCAGTATCATGTTTCGAAAATAGGGTGTTTTGTGCGCTACTGAGCATCGGTGTGCCGAGTAAAAAAAGTGAACTACATAAAACGAGAACTTTGGACTTTATCGTATTCATCATGTTGATCTCAAAGTGTAATAGAACCTACTTTAGCAAATTTAGAGATTGGATGTGGTAGAAAATTCTTTACAGGATTTTGATCTGCTTTATATATTTAAACCGAATGATGATTAAAAAAGAAAAGGAAAATGAATGGAGGTTGGTGCAGTCCTGATTAAATTAAAAGCCAATAGCATGGCCGATGTCGAAGTCTGGCAACGTGAAATTCAACAACGTAAAGCCGAAGCGATTCAAACACTGCAAACTGAAGGGGTAACCGTTGAATCTTGGTTTCAACTTGAACTGAATGGCGACGATTATTTACTTGCCTATATGCGTGCCAAAGATATTGCGCATGCACAACAGGTAGCAAGAAACAGTACCTTTGAGATTGATCAAGTTCATCGACAGTTTAAGCTGCTTTGGGAGCAGGTGATTCCAGCGCAGCTTTTGGTAGATTTGGAAAATAATGAGCAGTATTAATCGGGGTATACTGCGTTGAAGTTTTTGGAATTGAGCAAGCGCGTGACCTATAAGATTTTACTGATTACTGGCTGGGGTGGTGGTACCGAATTATTAAAACCCTTACATGAGGCTTTAGAACAAAAGGGACATAACGTTGAGCGAATCAATATCTTTAATGCGCTGGATGAGGATATTTTACAACAGCAGGTCGAATATGCAGTGAAGTTCGATGTGATTGTTGGGTGGTCGCTTGGCGGACAACTCGCGACTTTACTGGTCGATCAAATCTGGAAAAAATATGCTGAGCAAAAAGTTTTAATTACTTTAGCGTCAAATCCATGTTTTGTGGCACAAGCAGATTGGAGTACTGCTATGCCTGTTGAAACCTTTATGCAGTTCAAACAGTCATTTGAACAGGATGCGATTAGTACGCTAAAACGGTTTGGCTTGTTGGTCTGTCAAGGTGCAAGTTCGGCAAAAAAGGATTTTGTGGCGATGCAAAAATTGATTCGTCCACAACCGATTGCCTTGCTTAGGGACGGATTGCAGTTGCTGGAGCAATTGAACTTGGTTGAGTTGTATGAAAATTATCAAGGTAAGCAGTTGCATGTCTTTGCAGAGCATGATGCTTTGGTTTCTTACCAAGTTATACGAAATATTGATGATTTAGCTGCAAAAAATCTATCTGTTGTTTCTATTGAAGGCGCTTCACATGGTTTTCCGTGCTTTATGGTGGAGCAGACTGTGCAAATAATTGAAGATTTTATTCAGTAGACAGTTTAATCTTGCTTGAATTGAAAGTTCTCGCAATATATTTTAGATTTGGACAAGTTTAAGATAAAACCTATTTTATAGATCTAACGGAATCGTGCCGAGTACTCATCCATTTTCAGGATATGCCTTCGGCGACCTACTTTTCTTTCGAGAAAAGTAGGCAAAACCATTTGTCATCTGCAAAACCTGTTCACTTCTTTCATTTTTTCTTTTGATCAAGTGTACGAAGCCTTGTATTTTATTTATACCACGCAGGTTGCAGATGACATTTCCGAGTATCGAAAAGTGTGATCAGGCAAATGGAAAATTTTGAAATAGCAGCAAATGAGGTAGAGGATGACCGATTTATTTGATTTAGAACATATATGGCATCCCTATACTTCGATGTTAAATCCACTGCCAACTTTTAAAGTCAAACGTGCCTATGGTGCAACCATTGAACTGGAAGATGGTCGAACTTTGGTAGATGGCATGTCGTCATGGTGGTGTGCGATTCATGGTTATAACCATCCTGAACTCAATCAAGCAGTTTCAGACCAATTGCAAAATATGGCACATATCATGTTTGGCGGTCTGACCCATGAACCGGCGATTGAATTGGGTAAACTCTTATTAAAAATTACGCCGCCGAACTTAGATAAGATTTTCTATGCAGATTCAGGTTCTGTTGCTGTAGAGGTGGCCTTAAAAATGGCCGTGCAATATTGGACTGCGTTGAATCAACCCGAGAAAACCAATTTTATTACCACGCGCTCTGGCTACCATGGCGATACCTGGAATGCAATGTCTGTCTGTGATCCGGTCACGGGAATGCATCAGATTTTTGGTACCAGTTTACCCAATCGAATTTTTGTACCCGCGCCACAAAGCCGCTTCGATGCAGAATGGAATCCGCAAGACATTCAGCAACTCAAACAACAGATTGAACAGCATCATCACAGTATTGCAGCCCTCATTATCGAGCCAATTGTACAAGGTGCAGGCGGCATGCGTTTTTATCATCCTGAATATTTACGTCAGGCCAAAGCGTTGTGTGAGCAATACAATCTATTGTTAATCTTTGATGAAATTGCAACGGGATTTGGGCGCACAGGTAAAATGTTTGCGTGGGAACACGCACAGGTTGAACCCGATATCATGTGTATAGGTAAGGGCTTAACAGGCGGTTATATGACCCTGTCTGCGACCTTAACCACCAAACAAGTGGCTGAAACCATTAGTCGAGGGGAAGCAGGCGTATTTATGCATGGGCCAACCTTTATGGCGAATCCATTGGCGTGTGCAGTTGCTTTAAGAAGTACTCAATTATTAGTGGAACAGGATTGGCAAGCCAATATTCAACGAATTGAAAAGATTCTGGTTGAACAATTAACTGATTTGGCACAGCTCGATCATGTTGCGGATGTGCGGGTTTTAGGGGCGATTGGCGTGGTTGAATTAACCAGCAATGTGGATATGAAAACCTTACAGCAACAGTTTGTTGAACGGGGGATTTGGGTACGACCATTTGGAAAATTAGTGTATGTAATGCCGCCGTATGTGATTAGCGATGATGAACTCCATTATTTATTAGCACAGATGAGTGAGGTGGTGAAAAATATGCAAGGAGTAAATGCCAATGTCCTTGCTTGATCATTATGCTGAGCAGCTTGAGCAACTCAAACAGCAAGGTAATTTTCGCCAATTTACTCCAAATCAACAGCAAGGACGATGGATCACCATTCAAGATCGAACCATGTTGAATCTGGCATCCAATGATTATCTAGGTCTTGCCGCTGATTTAACTTTAAGAGAAGAGTTTCTTGATACGCTGAAAATCGAACGGGCGCTCTTTAGCTCATCTTCGTCACGCTTACTGACGGGTAATTTTGCTGAATATGAACAATTTGAAAATAGCCTAAGCAAAGCTTTTGGCCGTGCGGCCTTACTTTTTAATAGTGGCTATCACATGAATATCGGTATTTTGCCAGCCTTAGCTGACAGTAAAACCGTGATTCTGGCCGATAAACTGGTGCATGCCAGTATGATTGATGGCATTCGATTATCAACTGCTCAATATGTACGTTATCGTCATAATGATTTGCAGCATCTGGAACAGTTATTGCAAAAGTATCACCAAGATGAGCAAGTTGAACGTATTATTGTGGTGACCGAAAGTATTTTTAGTATGGATGGCGACGAGACGGATTTAGCTGCATTGGCGCAGTTAAAACAGCGTTATGTCAAAACCATGTTGTATGTCGATGAAGCACATGCGATTGGCGTCAGGGGTGAGCAAGGTCTGGGTTGTGCTGAACAATATGGCGTATTGGATCAGATTGACTTCTTGGTTGGAACCTTTGGTAAAGCAATTGCCTCGGTAGGCGGCTATATCATTTGTGATTCAATCATCCGGAATTATCTGATCAATAAAATGCGCCCACTGATTTTTAGTACTGCGTTACCGCCGATCTCGATGGCATGGTCAGATTTCATGTTTAATAAAGTATTGAGCATGCAGCCACAGCGTCAGCACTTGGCTGAGATGAGCCAGTATTTACAACAGGCGGTGATCGCAAAAGGTTTCTCTAGTCCTTCCAGCAGTCATATCATTCCGATTATTGTGGGTGAAAGTCAGGCTGCGATTGAAAAAGCGCGTCATGTACAACAACAGGGTTTTTATGCCATGCCGGTACGCCCGCCAACAGTGCCACAGAATAGTTCACGCCTACGAATTTCTTTAACCTCTTTGGTGCAAAAAAACGAATTGGAGCAATTGGTGGAGTGTTTGTGAGCATCAATAAAGCACTGGTTGCGCAACGTTTTGCTAAAGCAGGGCAAAGCTATGTCGAGCATGCTGTGGTACAGAAACAGATTAGTGCGCAATTATTTGAATATCTGAAAGCATATTATCCACACAACTTGGACTCAGTTCTTGAGATTGGTTGTGGTTCGGGTAATCTTACTCATTTGTTTCAGCCCCATTTTCAGATTGAACAGCTGTTTTTAAACGATTTATATGACGATGTAGAGCAGCATTTTTCAAGCGTCGACAAGATTAATTGGTTGATCGGTGATATTGAGCAACTGGCGTTACCGCAATGTTTGGATGCAGTGATTTCCAGTTCTGCTTTGCAATGGATGATGGATCTGCCCGCGTTATTACAACGGATTCAAGTGGCGTTAAATCCTCATGGATATTTCGGCTTTTCTACCTTTGGTCCTGATAATCTCACTGAAATTAAGCAACTGACAGGACAGGGTTTAAATTATATCGAACATGATGTGCTGCAACAGCAGTTGCAACAGCAAGGCTTTGAAGTGCTATTCACCGCCCAAGAACTGCAGCAGGTTTATTTTGATCATCCCAAATCGGTATTGCAGCATTTGAAAGCGACAGGGGTAACCGCAACAGCAAAATCACATCGCTGGACCAAGCAATCCTTGCAAAAGTTTTATGCAGATTATCAACAGTTTTATGATGAGCAGGGTTTCCGCCTGACTTATCATCCGATTTATGTGATTGCACGGAGAGCGAAATCCTTATCGTTTGGTGATGAATAGAATCATGTCAGATCGATTAACACCCAGACATAATGTGGTACATGGTTATTTTGCATTAACCATAAGTTTAATTTTTTTGATGTTTACTGCTTTCCCTTGGGCAATAGTTTGCTTGATTTTGGGTGTTTTACTGATTGGCTTAGGATATGTACGGGTTTGGAGAAAAGACCGAATCCCAAAACCAGTGGTAGAGGGCACGGTTTTAATGATGATTTTATTTTCTCTTTGGTCAGCTGGCTGGATAACAAATTATATAAATCAAAACGCGCCGCGCAACACCACCTGTGGCTGGGTTAAAAATATTAAAAAGCCAGGGCGGAGTAGCGGTCAGTTTTCACTGGTGAATGAACAGAATAGTCAAATTTTCCCTTATACCGATCAGATACAAGACAATTTAGGCAGTGAAGTCTGTATTGAATATTCTTTAGATCAGCATTTCAGTGATGATCCTTACATTCATGAAATTTATCCCAAAAGTTCGATAACTCGGGGAAAGGAAATTAAGTAGATGAGTCATATTTATTTTGTCAGCGGCATTGATACCGAAATTGGTAAAACCTATGCCACAGGCTATCTCGCCAAGCTTTGGACCGAACAAGGGCGACGTGTGATTACCCAGAAGCTGGTGCAGACGGGGAATGTTGATGTTTCGGAAGATATCGAAAAACACCGTGAAATTATGGGCAGTGGCTGGTTTCAGGAAGATCATGACAAGCTGACGATGCCTGAAATTTTTACCTATCCAGCGTCACCGCATTTAGCCACACGTTTGGATGGCCGTGATCTGGATTTTGCCAAGATTGAAGCTGCAACCAAAGAATTGGCTCAGCGTTTTGAGGTGGTGTTGTTAGAAGGTGCGGGTGGTTTGATGGTGCCTTTAACCACAGAATTGATGACCATCGATTATATCGCTCAGCATCAATTTCCTGTGATTTTAGTAACTTCTGGGCGTTTAGGTAGTATTAATCATACTTTATTGAGTTTAGAGGCTTTAAAGCAGCGTGGTTTGAGTTTGCATGCTTTAGTCTATAACTTAAAGGATGAGTCGAAAGATCCGGTGATTTCAAAAGATACCGCTGATTATCTAAAAGCTTATTTGGCAAAACATTTTCCTGATGCGCAATGGATTGAGTTGGAAAAGTTTAAATAACTTAAATTTTAATTAGAATCAAAATAGTGGCTCTTCATGGAGTCGTGCCGAGTTTAAGCTAAGGTTAGGGATAAACCTGCGGTTCGCCCTACTTTGGTTTCGCCCAAAGTAGGCAAAGGCATTGTCATCCACAAAACCTGTTCTCTTTTTGTTCTTGTTTTTATTATTTCGCAGAAACAATATATTGCAAAATTTACGCAGGTTGTGGATGACGTTTCCGAGTATCATATTTTATGTGAGAATTTCGCTTGTATAAAAGTAAGGCCTAAAATGAACAAGAAAAATAAATTAGCTCTATCCATTTTATTTGGATTTTTGATTCCAGTCTCAGCATCCTATGCTGCTGTACCGACAGATAAAACCATCATCAGTTGGATCACCAACTTACAAGATTCAAATGCCAATCCACCCCAAGCCATTCAGATCGATTCTACTGAAGCCGTAAAACTGATCTCAGGAGAAGAAGCTTATTTATCGGGCGTAAGTTTTGAAAATGCAGGACGTAATTTTTGGGCTGGCTATGTGTTAACTCGTCCAAAATTAAAGCAGGCGCGAATCTTGAAAGCGTTTGGTGGTCAATCGAATAGCTTTAAAGTGCATCCAACTGTTTATAAAGGCAAACCGATTCAACTGATCGAAATTGAAAGCGCAGGCTCAGGACAGGGCACGGTTGAATCGAGTAAAAGTCTGGTTTATTTAAATCAATGGACCAGTAAGCTGATTGCAGAGGTCGAAGAATCTTCTTACGAAGGACGTTATGATGAAAAATCAGGGGCAGAAGACTGTCGTACTGGTCGAGATAATTCAGGTTATTTAAATGTGATGCCTTATTCACCTTATGTCATTCGAACCACCGTGACAGGGGATGCCTGCAACAATAAACCTCAAGGCTATAAAGTGAGTAGTAAGCTGATTCCGATTGTAATTAGTGAAATAAAATAAAAAAAGCTAACAAGCGAACTTGTTAGCACAGGAGTAAACTTGTCATTATTGGATAAATTTCTTATTTTTATTCTTTAGTTATTACTGACGATGCCAATTTTGGTGACATTGCTCTGTTGAGCGAGTGCCATCACCATGGCAATATTTTTATATTCCGCCTGGGCATCAGGCTTAAACTTGATTTGATCCTGATCGGCTTTTTTGGCAACTGATTCAAATAAAACCTTTAGTGCCTGACGATCAGCCACTGCCTGATCATTCCAGAAAATATGCCCTTGTGCATCGACCCGCAAATTGACGGTTTCTGGTGGTTTTTGATCGGTTGGTGGCGGTGCTGTACCATTTGGCAAATTAATGTTAATCGCATTGTTTGGAATCGGAATGGTGATGATGAACATAATCAACAACACCAACATGACATCAATCAGAGGTGTCATGTTGACGTCGAGCATGACATCTTCTTCATCATTTTTTGAACCTACATTCATACCCATAGGTGAGACCTCCTGTTATGGTGTGGTCGCAGGTGGGGTCGTGACAAATGCAATTTTGCCAATACCCGCTTGCTGAGTTGTACTGATTACCTGATCAATCGCGTCGTAATGTGTCAGTTGATCGCCACGAATATGAACCTCAGGCTGCGGACGTTTTTGTGCTTCGGCCTGTAAGCGCGCAAGTAAGGTTTCCTTATTTGCAACATGTTGTTCATTCCAGAAAATATCACCCGTTTTATTCACTGAAAGCTGGATATTTTGTGGTGTGGTGGCATAAGGTGTATTTTTTTCTTCAGGCAGTTTTACCGGAACGGTGTGTGTGACCACTGGCACTGTAATTAAAAAGATAATCAGTAGTACCAGCATGATGTCGACTAACGGGGTGGTATTAATTGTTCCGATCACATCATCATCATTTTGATCTGAATTAATCATCATGCCCATAATGGTGTTCCTTATTTAGAATCACGGTTTGGGTGATTACTGTTTAAGTCACCGCTGAGAAGTACCGCATGTAGGTCTGAGCCAAAAGAACGAACATTGTCCATGACTGCTTTATTGCGACGGGTTAACCAGTTGTAGCCCAGTACTGCTGGTACTGCGACCGCAAGACCAATCGCTGTCATAATCAAGGCTTCACCGACAGGGCCGGCCACTTTATCAATCGATGCCTGACCTGAAATGCCAATCGCAGTGAGCGCATGGTAAATCCCCCAAACGGTTCCAAATAAACCAACGAATGGTGCGGTTGAACCAACAGTCGCCAAAAAGGCCAGGCCATTGCTCAGATGGCTTTGAACTTTTTCAATAGCCCGTTGAATTGAAATGGTCACCCAGGTATTGAAGTCGATACGTTCTAATAAGGTGCCGTCATGGTGTTTGGTTGAACGAATGCCTTTTTCTGCGATATAGCGATAACTGCTATTGGTATTGAGGCTTTCAGCTGCGCTATTTAATGATTCAGCTTCCCAGAAATTACGTTCAGCTTCTGTACCATGGCGCTTGATTTTACTTTGTTGAAATACTTTAGACAGAATGATGTACCACGTCCCAATCGACATCAGGACTAAAATAAACAAGGTTGATTTCGCGACTAAGTCACCTTCGCGCCATAGGGCTTCCAGGCCATAAGGATTATGGACTTTTTCAACAGTTGCCGGTAATGGGGGCGGTGTTGGATTTGCTTGTGCCGTGGCATCAGTCGTGACCGCCGTTACCGCTGTCGTTTGCGTAGTTTCATCGGCCCAAACCGTTGTAACAGGCAGTAAGGTACTTCCTGCAATCAGGCCAATTGCTGCGATTCGAGAGATATGTTTTGCTGTATTTTTCATCTGTAAATTCTCCAAAAATTGTTTATTCAATATATTTAATTAGGAAAGTGTAAATGGATATTCGATCTCGTACCATTCTTGCTGTGGCACACCGTCTTTCATTGCCGGTTTGAAAGTACACAGGCTATACGCCTTGACCGCCGCTTTATCTAAGCTTTTACTACCACTCGATTTTTTGACTTTTGAATCGATGACTTTGCCTGAGCCGTCCACCAATACGCGAATACGTACCGTACCTTCCTCTTCGTTCATCAGTGCTTCACGCGGGTATTCTGGTTTTTGACAACCAGCTTCACCTTCGGAAACACCACGTGAAATTCCTGCGGGTTTGGCAGGAGCAGCAGGCGCAGCTGGGGCTACAGGGGCTGCCACAGGACTCGGGCTAGGTGTCGCAGGGGCAGGTGTCGGTGTTGCAACTGCTGTTTGGGTCGGTTGTGCCGGTGCTGGTTTTTGTATAGGTGTGGCTTTCTCCACCTGTTTGGGTGGGTCAGGCATTTTGGCCACTTTCTCGACCATCTTTGGTGGCTCGGGTGGCTTTTCTTTGGGTTTTGGTTCCTCTGGTTTTGGCGGAGGTGGTGGTTTAATGTCCTGAATAATCTGTAGTTCTACAGGCTTATCGACAGGCTTGCTAAAGTCAGTCGCTAAACTTGTCATCAGAATATAGGCGATAATGAGATGTAGAAATAACACCAGACCAATACCGACAAGGCGTTTGGCTGGCTGGTTTTCACTCTCAGAAAAGGGTATGCCCATAATTACTCCTGAAATTGCAATCATGGATTCATCATTGTGTGTAAGGTGAAATCAATTGGAAATTGAGAATATTCACTTTAATTTTGATAAATCAGAGGATTACGGTGAACCACTACGACAGAACAGTAGTCATGCCGTAGTGGCGAAACGCCTTAAAATTTATAAGTACCGCGAACAAAATAGGTACGGCCAGTAATATCTGTGAAACGAGGATCGTAACCATATTGAAAGTTATCGCCCACATTTGAAGCTGCAGGCTCTGCATCAAAAATATTTTTAATCCCAGCTGTTAAATCCAGATTCTTAAATCCTTTATAGGTTCCTGAAATGTTGTAGAGGGTATAGTCGCTGACACGATGGTGATCATATTGATCATCACCTGTAGTATTTTGATCTTTATAGCCACGAGTAAACTGCTGTTGGAAATTCATTGCCCAGTTTTCATAGCTCCAGTTCAGGTTGGCAACATGTTTCCAGCGGATGGTCGGACCCGCATCACGATATTGTCCTAAGCTACTGAACCATTCACCGTCTTTCTCGTTCTGGTAGTCATATTTGGTGACATAGGTTCCGTCAATTCCAAAACCAAAACGCCCGGTAGAAGTCATTGGCGACAAGTAGTTCAAGCTGACATCAAAACCTTGGGTTTTTAAATCGCCCATGTTTTGCATGGTGGTAATAATGTAATCAATTGAACCGTTTGCTTTACGGACAAACTTATCTTTATATTTTTCTGGGGAATTAAAGATGGTATTTGCATCTAATGCCGAAATCTGGTTCTTGACTTCAATATTGTAATAATCAAGCGAGAAGACCAGATTTTTAACTGGCTCTAACACAAAACCTGCCGTGATCGATGTCGACTTTTCCGGTTCTAGATTTTTATTACCGCCTTGCATACGATCAAACTGCTGTCCACAGTCTTCCGTTGCTGTACCACCAGGAGCAACCTGGCCACCTGGACATAAGAGCGGGTCATCATATTTTCCGCCTGTCAGTGTTCGGCTATTGTTCTTGTTAATTTCATAGAGGTTCGGCGCCCGGAAACCTGTACTATAAGAAGTACGGAACATTAACTGTTTAATTGGTTCCCAACGGAAAGCAACTTTAGGATTGAAGGTGTCGCCAAAATCACTGTAATTGTCGTAGCGAGCTGCGATCTGGGCTTCTAATGTTTTGTGTAGCGGAATCTGTAGTTCAGTAAACGCAGAGGTAATATCGCGTTTACCTTCCTGATGCGGATTCGTCGGGTCTGTTCCAATACTTGGCAACAGGGCAGCTAGACTGGCATTCACATCTGAAGTCCAGTCATCATGACGGAAGCTGGCACCTACAGCAAAACCGACATCGCCTGCAGGAAGGGTATAAATTGGACGGCTTGCGGTAAAATCAACAGTCGTCGATTCGATTTTTGCCTTATTTGTTTCACCAGAAAGTGCAAATGTATTCCAGATATTTGGATTATCACCAGCAGCTTGGGGGCCAAATGGATTGAGTACTCCTGCATTGAGTGCATCTTGAACGGCACCTTTATTGAGATAGCCGCTTAATACTTCATCTTTTGAGGTACTACGCGCATAGGTTAGACCTGTATTGATATCCCAGCCATAGGCATCACCCTCAAGACCAGCAAATACACGATGAGATTCATTTTCAGATTGATTAACACGGTTACCTGCTTGTGAGCGTAAAGAAAGTGATAAGGGATCTCCCGTTACGCCATCAACAGCGGGAACGATGCCGTTGCCTGGATAGTATTTACTATTTTTTCCGATCTGTACCTTGTTATTGCCGTTATAAACATCCGGAGCAATTGAAACCTTGACCTTACTATTGGCATAGACATATTCACCAATTGCATTGAAGTGGTCATTGAGCTTAAACGTTGCCCGACCTAACACAGAAAGATCTTCTGTCTGTGGTACCACACCAATTAATGCTTGTGTATTGATTAAACACAAGTCATCTACAGCTTCGGTATATGGCATGTTGTTACAGTTATTTGAGGCATATGGGTTTTTACCGTCAAAATTTGCAGGGAAAGTTGCTGAGCTACGTCCATCCACCCCTAACTCAGGAAGGTAAGCACCTCTTTTGCTGGTTTTACGATCTTTTGCCATGATATCGTTGGCATGTCGAAAATCCACAACACCAAAGACATTGAAGCCCTGTTCATCAAGATCGCCATAACCGCCAAAAATAGAAATGTCTTGCTTATCGCCACCTTTGTGTTCCGGCTGAACCAGGCCACCACTAATATTGAGTCCTGTGAATTGTTTTTTGGTAATGAAGTTAATTACGCCACCAATCGCATCTGTACCATAAATTGCGGAAGCGCCGTCACGCACAATTTCAATACGTTCTAACATGGCGAGCGGAATGATATTCAGGTTGGTTACCCCGCTATCGAACGCATTGGCGGCCAAACGGCGTCCATTGAGTAGGATTAGGGTTTTATTATCACCGATACCTCGTAGATCAGCAGTTGAACCAGAAGTATTGCTTGCCCCAACATTGAGGGCGGTAACAAAGCCAGACTGGTTTGCTGTAATTTTTGAAAGCGCTTCTTCTGTTGTGGTCACCCCTTGTTTTAGGATCTCATCAACCTTGACGACCGTGATCGGTGAGGCACTTTGAGCTGCAACGCCTTTGATGGAAGATCCCGTCACGGCGACCTTAACCACCTTGGTGGGTTTTTCTTCAGTTGTTGAGTCCGCGTCGGCAGCATGTGCCATGGTTAGACACAGCATACTTAAACTCAAGGTGCTCAGTTTAAGTAGGGTTTTGCTCGTTTTTGACGTAGCGTTAGGTTGAGCGAAGTTGGCTTTTTTCATTGTTTATTGAACCCCTAATGGTTTGCCACTCTAAAATTAGATAAATCCGTTTTAGCAAGACCTGTGCCAAGCCCTATTTTTAGATTTCGCTTAATGTAGAATAAATTATGTAAAAGTGTTTTAGTTTTTATTTATAAGCTTTTCATATTTTTACCAATTATTAAAAACATAAAATAATAAAGAATGTGGGGGATTTGTCATAAAGTACCAATTAATGTGTTCTTCTCCTACGCATTAAAATGAATCATAACGTTTTATTTTTGCTTTTTTATAGTGCAAAATCTTCTCTATCCACAGAAAACATGTATTTTATTAATATGATTTCATGGAAATGGGAATTAATATAAAAAAATATGATTTGGCAGAAAGTTACTTTTATTTAAGATGCCTGAAAACCGGAATGGCATTAAAATATTTATGGTTAAAAAATAAGCATTATTTTTTTATTGGAAAAGTGGCACGAAATTCGCTAGTTAATTTTTTGTGATAAAGCATTCTTTCTTGGGGTTAATTTTTTCCAAATGATAAATTTTTATTAAATAAATGATTTTATGATAAAAATTTTTCAAGGTTAATCTAAAGAAGAGAAATGGTTGTAGTGTTGAATGCTATGCGAAAGTCTAGTATTTATTAAAAAACGATGATGTGAGTATTAAGTTGAAGTCTATTTTTATTACGGTCACTGTTTTATCCAGTGTAGTTGCATGTATGCCCATGGTTTATGCAAAAACACCAGCTCAAGCTGACAAAGTACTCCGTGTTGCTTTTGAGGCGCCAGATGATGGTTTTGATATGGTTAAAACCTTCAACTACTATAGTGGAAATGTCGCTGATGTTATTTTTGAAAGACTGGTTCAATATGATTATCTGGCAGATCCCGTTAAACTGATGCCTGGAACTGCACAAAGCTTACCGGTCATTGAAAAAAATGGACAGGTGTATACCTTTAAAATAAAGTCAGGTATTTATTTTACGGATGATCCCGCATTTAAAGGTAAGCGCAGGGAGCTGGTGGCTGAAGACTATGTTTATTCCATTAAACGCATTTTAGATCCTAAAAATCATGCTTCATCATTTTCTTTTATTGATAATAAAATTGTCGGTGCCAATGCGCTGATTGAACAGGCAAAGAAAACTGGAAATTTTAATTATGATGCCAAGATTGAAGGGATCAAGGCACTCGATAAATATACGATTCAATTTACGCTGACGCAACCTGATTATAACTTTCCTTATATTCTCGCTTATAGTTCATTTGGGGCAACTGCACGTGAAGTGGTTGAATACTATAAAGATCGTTTAGCTATGCATCCTGTCGGTACGGGCCCTTATATGCTGAGTAAATATGTCCCTCGCAGCAAGATCGAACTGGTTGCCAATCCGGATTACCGGGGTTTTGTCTGGAACTTTAAATCGACGGGCACGGCCTGGGACAACCAACTGGTCAAGGAAATGAGCGGCAAGCAGATGCCACAAATCGGCAAGGTCAATATCAGTATTATTGAAGAAGAACAGTCGCGCTGGTTAGCATTTCAGTCCAAGCAGCTCGATTTTGACAAAGTCACCTCAAATGCGATTCCTAAAGTGCTTGATCACAACAATCAACTCAAGCCCGCCATAAAAAAACAGGGGATTCGCCTGTATGCCAATAAAGAGGCCGAGATTACTTATTCGATGCTGAATATGCGTGATCCGGTAGTCGGCGGGAAGAGTCTGGACAAAATTGCCTTAAGGCGAGCAATCGCAATGTCGTTTAATGTGAATGAATATATTCGCATATTACGAAAAGGCCAGGCAGTGAAGGCTGAAATGCTGGTTCCTGCAGGGATTAGTGGGCATAACCCCGATTACCGCAGTAGCATTGGTTACAATCCTGTATTAGCCAATAAATTACTAGATCATTTCGGTTATAAAAAGGGTGCTGATGGTTATCGTAACCTACCTAATGGCAAAGCTTTAACCTTAAAAATCAATACTGAAAGTGGTTCATCTTCAGTGATGTACTCTGAATTATGGAAGAAAAATCTGGATGCAATCGGGATACGTGCTGATTTTAAAGTCAGTAATTTTGCCGATAACCTAAAAGCGGCCACGCAGTGTCAATATATGATGTGGAGTGGTGCATGGCATGCCGACTATCCAGAAGGAGAAAACTTCACTCAGTTACTGTATGGACCCAATGTTGGACGCGGTAATCAGTCCTGTTATCAATCTACTGCTTATGACAATTTATATAAGCAGGCTATGCAGCAACCGCCGGAAAAACGCATGCCATTCTATGAAAAAATGAGTCGGCAAATTGAAGCGGATAATACCTGGATTTTACAGGATACACGGATTCGCAACTGGTTGATTCAACCAGAAGTTCAGGGATTTAAGGCTCATCCTATTATGAATACCAATTGGCAATACCTTGATATTGCTTCACCAAATCAAAAATAAGTGATGTGTATACGATGAAGCAAAATTTTAAAATTTCTATTTTGCGTGCAGGACTGGCACTGGTATTGGGGACGACCCTAGGTTCAGGCTTCAGCTCAGTACAAGCCAAAAGCCCCGCCGATCCTAAAAAAGTCTTGCGTTATGCTTTTCCGGTGGCAGAAACGGGCTTTGATCCCGTGGCGACTCAAGATTTATATTCTGCCCATGTTTTATATTCTGTATTTGAAACCCTCTATACCTATGACTATCTAGCATCGCCAGCACAATTGGTACCCAATACTGCCGCGGCCTTACCCGAAGTGAGTGCGGATGGACTGACCTATACCATACGGCTGAAGAAAGGGATTTATTTTTCTCCTGATCCTGTCTTTAAGGGTAAACCGCGAGAGCTCACGGCAGCTGATTATGCCTATTCCTATAAGCGCTTACTGGACCCGAATTTACGCTCACCGAATAGTTGGTTATTTGAAGATAAAATTGCTGGGATTGATCCTTTAATTCAACAGGCCAGTAAAACCGGAAAATTTAACTACGATCAGCCGATCAGCGGATTACAGACACCGGATCGTTATACCTTGGTGATTCGCCTGAAAGAACCGAATCATAATTTCCCTATGCTGCTTGCCCATCAACCGACAGGGGCAGTCGCCCGTGAAGTGATTGAACATTATCGGGATAAAACAACAGGCTATGCCATGGCGCATCCCGTCGGAACAGGCCCTTATGTGCTGGCACACTGGACGCCAGGTTCACGGATTATTTTGAAAGCCAACCCTGATTATCGCGGTTTCACCTGGAATTTTAAGGCCAGCAATCCAGAAGACCAGAAAATCGTCCAGCAGATGCAAGGTAAAAAAATGCCGCAGATTGGGGTCATTGATATCCGTGTCATTGAAGAATCACAATCAGGATGGCTTGCTTTCCAGAAAGATGGGCTGGATTTATTTACACTGGACGGTGAGTTGCCTGCACAAGCCTTACAGCAAGATGGTAGCTTAAAACCCGAGCTGGCCAAGAAGGGAATCCAGTTGTCGCGTATACCCGATCCGTCGATTGATTATCTTTACTGGAATATCCAGAATCCGGTGGTCGGTGGTTTTGGCAAAGATAAAATTGCATTACGTCGTGCCATGTCAATGGCCATTTCCAAAGACAAAATGATTGCGATTCTGGCCAAGGGAAATGCCAAAAAACTGGAAACACCGATTCCTTATGGGGTCGCGGGGCATGATCCTGAGTATAAAAGCAGTATTCCTTATTCGGTCAAGGCCGCCAATCTGTTACTGGATCGGTATCACTATAAGGTCGGGGCCGATGGCTGGCGTAGACTGCCTGATGGCAAGCCGCTGGTGATTGAGTTTATGCCATCCACCAGCAGTGCCCGTAGTATGCAAATGGCCGAGCTATTAAAGAAAGACCTGACCAATATCAAAATTAATATGGTATCCAAGCCCGTTCCTTTCGCGGAAGGTTTAAAGGCGGAAAAACAGTGTAAGACCATGTTTAAAGCCTCTGCCTGGATTGCCGACTATCCTGATGCCGATAATTTTATGCAGTTGTTCTATGGCAATAATATTCATGCCACTAACCATACCTGCTTTAAATTACCAGAATATGACCGTTTATATGAACAATCCCTGAAACTGGAAGATGGTCCTGAGCGCGATATGTTATATCGCAAAATGTCACGTCTTTTAGAGTTTTACTCACCCGTACAATTCGTCTCGACCCGTTATCGGACTGTGGTCGCACAGCCTCGTGTGCTGGGCTATAAAAAGCATCCTATATTGCCTGCAGAGTGGATGTACATTGATATTCAAGACAAGAAATAACCAACACATTAAATTGGAGAGAAAGAATGGCGAAAAAAATATTGCAATTATCGAGTCTGGCTTTGTTATCCATGACGGCCGTCGGCATGAGCCAGAATATCTGGGCTGAAAGAACCACCTTACCTATTTTAAAAACCGCGGCGAGTGCGCAATGGTGTGATGCCAACTTAGAAAAATTACAACAGCGTATTGCCCAACTTGAAAAACAAACAGTAAAACAGCACTCTGATGCAGCACCAGTCTTGGCTGAGTGGGATCAACTGATGGCAAGCTTTGAAGATTTTGCCGGACCGATCAGCTTATATAGCAATGTTGATCCGGATGCAAAACTGCGTAAAGCTGCTGAAGATTGTGAAGTCAAATTGAACCAGCTGCAAACTGAAATTTATCAGAATCCGAAACTGTATCAGCGCATTAAAAATACCACGGCGGCAGATGCCATTGATCGCAAATATCGTCAGGACATCCTCGATGCCTTTGAAGATACCGGTGTGCAATTAGCCCCTGAGAAGCGCGCTCGGGTGAAAACGATTTTTGATGAATTAACCAAACTCTCGCAAGAGTTCTCCCGCAATATCCGTGATAATCCGGAAAAACTGGAATTTACCCCTGCGGAATTAAAGGGCTTACCTGACAGTTATATTGCAGGGTTAAAGAAAAATGATAAAGGTAATTATTTATTAGGCTTTGAATATCCTGAATATCAGCCTTTCATGGAGCTGGCAGACAGCGATGCTGCCCGTAAGCGTTATCAAACCGCCTTTACCCGTCGTGGTACGGAAAAGAATCTGGTTTTACTGAAACAGATTATCGACTTGCGTTATGAACTGGCGCAGCTGTTTGGTCAGGCAAGTTATGCTGATCTGGCCTTAAAAAAACGCATGGCAAAAACACCAAAAACGGTGAATAGCTTCTTGACGGATGTACATAAAGTGGTGGCACCGCTCGAGCAAAAAGAAGTAGAAGAACTACGGGCGTTTAAAGCCAAAACATTAAACATCGCTTTGGACAAGGCTGACATCAATCGATGGAATGTAGGGTATTGGAGTGAAAAGCTGCGTAAAGCTAAATACCAGATTGATCAGGAAAAACTGCGTGATTATTTTCCAACTTTAGCCGCGCAAAAATGGTTATTTGCGATTTCTTCCGATCTGTATGGCATTGAATTTAAACCCGCCAAAGTCGATACATGGCAGGATGAAGTTGAATATTACGATGTGACAGACAAGAAAACAGGCGAAGTGTTAGGTGGCCTGTATATGGATAAATTCCCGCGTGAAGGCAAATATGGTCATGCAGCGGTGTGGGGCGTATATGGGGGCAGTACTTTAAGCAAGCGTAAACCGATTTCTGTACTGGTGACCAATTTTAACCGCAAAGGTTTAAATAGTGATGAGCTTGAAACTTTTGTGCATGAGTTTGGTCACGCTTTACATGGCATCTTGTCGAAAACCCGTTATTCGGGCCAGTCAGGAACCTCGGTAGAGCGTGATTTTGTTGAAGCGCCTTCACAAATGTATGAGGAGTGGGCTCGCCGCAAAGAGACCTTAGCTAAAGTGGCGGATTATTGTGATCCAGCTTGTCCACGTGTGGATGATGCCCTGATTGCCCGTTTGAAATCGGTCCATAATTATGGACGCGGTATGCGTTATGCACGTCAGACCCTGTATGCACAATACGACATGGCTTTGCATGGTGCCGATGCCTTGAAAGTCCAGCCGATGGATGTCTGGAAGAAAATGGAGTCAGCCACGGCATTAGGCTATGTACCCACTACCGAATTTCCAGGTCAGTTTGGGCATTTGATGGGCTATCAGGCTGGCTACTATGGTTATATGTGGTCTGAAGTACTGGCGCTGGACATGTTGTCTGCTTTTGGGGACAACCTGAACAATCCCGTTGTCGGCCAACGCTATCGTCAAACCATTCTGTCACAAGGCAGCCAAAAGGATGCAGCTCAACTGGTGAAAGACTTCTTAGGTCGAGAGCCTGATAACAAAGCATTTTTCAATGAAATTACAGGTCAACGGGTCAAATAAGGATTTGCCATTATGCTTGCTTATGTCGTGCGTAGACTATGGCAAATGATCCCGACCATGTTGGGTGTTATTTTGCTGATTTTCTTTTTATTTAACTGGGTGGGGGGCGATCCTGCATATATTCTGGCAGGAAAGATGTCTAACCCGGAGCAAATCGAAAACATCCGTAAACAGTTGGGCGTAGATCAACCTTACTACGTACAGCTATGGATTTTTATCAAGCAGATTCTGAGCTTTGATTATGGTGTCAGCTGGAGTACCGGTGAATCGGTCTCACAGATTATTCTGACCCGTTTAGGGCCATCACTGACGCTATTGATCCCACTGACGATTTTACAAACCGTAATTTCAATCATCTTGGCACTGGCTGTTGCTTCCGTGCGTGGCTCGCTGACAGACCGTATGGTGATGATGCTGTGCACCATTGGCATGTCGATCAGTATTCTGGTGTATATCATTGTCTTCCAGTACGTTTTGGCCTATCAGCTCAGCTGGTTTCCGGTACAGGGCTGGAGTGATCATTTTAGTGAAAACCTGTTTCAATACGCCTTATTACCAATCCTGATTATGCTGGTGGTAAGTATTGCACCGACCTTGCGGCTGTATCGCAGTTTTGTGCTGGATGAGATTCATCAGGATTATGTGCGTACCGCCCGTGCCAAAGGTGTGGGCGAATCGCGTGTACTGGGTGTGCATGTGCTGCGTAACGCATCCATCCCGATTGTCACTGAAGTCATGGCAAGTTTACCGGCTTTGTTAATTGGTGCCTTCCTGATTGAGCGTTTTTTTGGCATCCCGGGCATTGGACGGGAAATCATTATTGCAGTAGAGCGTAGCGATTTTCCTGTGATCAAGGCGATTACGGTCTATATCGCTGCAATGACCATGATTTTTAACCTGATCGCCGATCTGATTTATAAGCTCCTCGATCCTCGTGTTCAGTTGAAGTAGAGGAGAGCACAATGCTAAGTACAATTTTTAAAAGCAAAGTATCTTCTGGCGAAGCAACGGCTGCAACAGGATTATGGCAACTGGCATTAAAGCGATTGAAGTCGGATCGTATTGCGGTAGTTTCCTTTATTGTCGTGCTGTTCTATTTCATCCTGCTGGCCTTATCTATGACCGGTGTCATTGCATCGGACTGGAATAAGGAAGTGGCGGTCAGTTATGCACCACCAACGTTTTTAGGTGCAGATGCCGATGCCTCGTCAACTGAGGAAGCGGCGAAGCTTAACGAAACGCTGCCGGAAAATCCGGTAGACCCATTAAAAGATGTTATCCGCCAGCTCAACAACGAGATCCAGAATGAACAGCAAAGTGGCTACATCGATCATTATGGTGTGGTTGATCCTTTGGCGGAAGATATGCAGCAAATTGATCAGCAACTGGGTGGGCATTTGCTTGAACAAAAGCAGGAGTTAAAAACGACCTTGCCATTTGGGGCCGATAAATGGGGGCAGGATATTCTATTGAAAACCATTAAAGGGGCGGAAACTTCAATTCTGGTCGGTTTGTTGTCAGCGCTGCTGGCCGTGGTGATCGGGACTTTTTTGGGAGCGATTGCAGGTTATTTTGGCGGTTGGGTCGATGATATTCTGAACTGGTTTTATAACATTTTTACCTCGATTCCTTATTTGTTGCTGGTCCTGGCGATTGCCGCAGTACTCCAGCAAAAAGGGATTCTGTCGATTGTACTTATTCTCGGTTTGACGGGCTGGACTGGGGTATTTCGTCTGATTCGTGCCGAATATATGAAACACAAGTCGCGTGAATATGTGCTTGCTGCCAAGGCGATTGGTGTCAGTCATTTACGCCGTATGTTTGTGCATATCTTTCCGAATGTGAGTCATATTGCACTGGTACAGATTTCAATTCTGGTGGTGTCTTTTATCAAATCGGAGGTAATCCTTAGCTTCCTCGGTTTTGGTGTGCCTGTCGGTGTGGTGTCGTGGGGCAGTATGCTGAATGAAGCGCAAAGTGAACTGATTCTGGGGAAATGGTGGCAGCTGGCAGCCGCATCAATGGCAATGGCGATACTGGTCACAGCATTCTCGATGTTTACCGATGCTTTGCGTGATGCACTAGATCCTAAGTTGAAATAGCGGAGAGAACAATATGCAACATCAGAATGAAATACCGCTATTACAGGTAGAAGATCTTCGGGTCAGCTTTAAAGGCGAAAATAAACAGTGGATTGAAACCGTGAAAGGAATTTCATTTTCGATCCCTAAAAATAAAACCGTGGCTTTGGTAGGGGAATCCGGCAGCGGTAAATCAGTGACCTCACTGGCGGTGATGGGGCTATTGCCAAAAGGTCAGAGCCAGATTGCAGAACGCAGCCAGATCAAGTTTGAAGGCAAGGATTTACTGCACCTGTCAGCAGGTGAAATTCGCAAGATTTGTGGTAAAGACATTGCCATGATTTTTCAGGAACCCATGTCCTCATTAAATCCGGTATTTACGGTCGGTGATCAGATTGCTGAAGTGCTGCGTATTCATCTGGGCATGCGGCGCAAGGAGGCCAGAGCCCGGGTATTGGAATTGCTCCGGGAGGTTGGTATTCCTGCACCTGAAACCAAGATTGATGCCTATCCCAGCCAGCTTTCGGGAGGACAGCAGCAACGAGTCATGATTGCCATGGCAATTGCGTGTGAACCGAAGCTTTTGATTGCGGATGAACCGACCACGGCTTTGGATGTCACTATTCAGAAACAGATCATTGATTTGTTAGAGTCATTAAGACAACGTCACCAGATGTCGATGTTGTTTATTACCCATGATCTGGCGCTGGTCGGGGAAATTGCCGATGAGGTGATTGTCATGCGGCATGGGGAAATTCGGGAATGTGGTTCTGTTGAGCAGGTGCTGGAACGGCCACAGGATGTCTATACCAAAGCTTTGCTGCATTGTCGTCCGCAGTTGGCTTCACGACCTTACCGCTTGCCTGTGACCAGTGACTTTATGAAACAGGAACATGGACAATGGGTTGAAGTGAGCCAGTTATCTGACCTGAATCTCAAACAACGTTCTCGTGGTTTAAAGGGAGATGAACAGATTATTTTAGAGGTCAAAGACCTGAAAAAATCTTTTTATAGCCGTAAAGGCTTATGGGGACGAGAGGAGTTTCAGGCCGTGAAAGGGGTGTCCTTTCAACTGGCCAAAGGCAAAACATTGGGTTTGGTCGGTGAGTCGGGTTCGGGAAAAACCACCATCGGGTTGTTATTGATGCGTTTACACCAAGCAACCGGTGGACAGGTGCTGATTGGCGGTAAAGACATTCTTGCCATGAGCGAAAAAGAGTTTTGTCAGTATCAACGCAAGATCCAGATCATCTTCCAGAATCCTTATGCCTCACTCAATCCACGCTTTACCATTGGACAGATTTTACTGGAGCCCATGCGGATTCATGGTATTGGTCAAAATGACGCCGAGCGTAAGAAAATTGCCTTGGAATTATTAGAGCGTGTCAGCTTGCCTGTGCAGGCTTATGATCGTTATCCGCATGAGTTTTCTGGCGGGCAACGGCAACGGATTGCGATTGCACGTTGCTTGACTTTAAAACCTGAGATTTTGATTTGTGATGAATCGGTTTCTGCGCTAGATGTATCGGTACAGGCGCAAGTATTGAATTTATTGCAAGATTTACAGGATGAGTTTGGATTGAGCTATATCTTTATTTCACATGATTTATCGGTCGTGAAATATATTTCAGATCAGGTGATGGTCATGAATCATGGTGAATTGGTTGAAATCGCTAATTCGGATGAACTGTATTTGCATCCACAGCATGAATATACCAAGAAATTATTGAATGCAATTCCACAAGGGATTGCCCATCATTAAAATCAAGTCATAAAAAAACGCTCTGATCAGAGCGTTTTTTTATTTCAAACTCAAGGATTAAAACTTTTTAAAACCTTTGTTGAAACCAATGGTTTTACGACCATTGTTATTGTTGCCATGACCGCCTGAACGTTGCTGTGATTGATCTTGTTCATCATCACGGCGCTGTTGACGTAAATATCCACCTCGACGTGCAGCCATCGGCTTGTCTGCCATACGTTCCGTACGACGTTTTGCCATACCGAATAGACCGGTCCCTTGACGTGGTTTTAACTCGACTGATTTAGCCAAATTGTCGATATCGGTTTTATCCAGTTCCATCCAGCGACCGGTACGTAATTCACGCGGTAAAATCACCGTGCCGTAACGGGTACGTAACAAGCGGCTGACTTTCAGGCTTTGTGATTCAAAGATACGACGTACTTCGCGGTTACGACCTTCTTTAACTACCACTTGATACCAGCGGTTGATGCCGTCACCACCAATTTCAGAGAAAGATTCAAATTTCGCCGGGCCATCTTCAAGCTCAACACCTTTGAGCATGTTGTTGCGAATTTGCGGTGTCACTTCACCCATGACACGAACCGCGTATTCACGCTCAACTTCGTTTGAAGGGTGCATTAAACGGTTGGCAAGTTCACCATCATTGGTGAATAGCAACAGACCTGTACTGTTGATGTCCAGACGACCCACCATGACCCAGCGGTCATTGGCAATTTGAGGTAAATGATCAAATACGGTTGGGCGTTTTTCAGGGTCATTGCGTGAGCAAATTTCACCTTCTGGCTTATAGTAAATCAACACACGACGACGGATTTCGTCTTCAATCTGAAACTGTACTTTACGACCATCGATACGGAGTTCATCACCTGGTTCGATACGTTCACCGACCTGGGCAATACGACCATTGATGCTGACACGACCAGCAGCAATGACTTCCTCCATATAGCGACGCGAGCCGAGCCCGACTCTCGCTAAAACCTTTTGTAATTTTTCACTCATGACAGCACAACCTTAGACATAATGATCAACAGTTCACCTTCTCAAGACTTCGGCGCATGTGCATCGAGAGCCATGAATGCTTCCTTGGCGTTCTGCAGGGGAGGCAATTGACCTAGCGAAGCTAAACCAAAAGCATTTAAAAATTGGGGCGTTGTAATCAACAACGCAGGTCTTCCGGGTAAATCTCTGAAACCGGCTTCTTTAATCCAGTTCCAGTCAAAAAGTGTTCTTAAAATCTGGCTGTTATTAGAGACACCACGAATCTGCTCAATATCGGCACGTGTTACAGGTTGATGATAAGCAATCACTGCGACAGTTTCGAGTAATGATGGCGATAACTTGGTCGGACGTTCCGGCCAGACTTGTGCAATGATATTGCGATATTTGGCGCGCACCTGAAAACGAAAGCCTTGCGCCGTTTCAATCAATTCGATCGAACGGCCATGCTGCAACATGGCAAGTTGCTGCACAAAGGTACGCAATTGTTGCTTATTATATTGGTTTTGAAAGGCTTCTTTTAGACGGGCAATCGAGACTGGTGAGTCACTGGCGAACAGGATTGCTTCGATTTGTAATAAAACATCATGATGAATGTCTTCAAGTGACAGGCTTTCATTTTGTTCTAACTGATCTAGACTCATGCGGAAACTCCCTGAATGGTCAACGGAGCTTCAATACCGGTATGAATAATCTGGATTTTTTGCTGACGTGTGAGTTCAAGTACGGCCATAAAGGTCACCACCATCCCCATACGACCTTGCTGGGGATTTAATAATTCAATAAAACTTAATGCCTCACCTAATGCGAGCTGGCTTTCAATAAAGGCAATACGCTCTTCTAACAAGACGGGTTCTTGCGCCACCACATGGGTGATCGGTTCAGGGCGGTTAAATACACAAAATAATGCATCATGTAAGGCGGCGACATCATAGCCTTCATAAATCGGGGCAATCGGTCCAAGACTGACATTGGCACTAAAGGTATCACGCTCAAAGATCGGCATTTGTCCCAATCGTTCAGCGGCCTGTTTAATCCGTAAATAAGTTTCCAGACGGTCAATCAATTCCTGTTTTGGATCTTTTTCAAACTGATCGACAACGGCAGGTTTGGGCAATAACAGGCGTGATTTCAGGTCGGCCAAAAGCGCGGCCATCACCATATAATCCGCTGTCAGTTCGATATTCAACGACTTCATGCTGTCCATATAAGACAGATACTGGGTGGCAATCGGTGAAATATCCACTTGTAATAAATCAAAGCCATTTTTTTGGATCAAGTAAATCAGGAAATCCAGCGGCCCTTCAAACTGTTCCAGTAAAATTTCAAACGCGGCAGGTGGAATATACAAATCTTCAGGTATGACTTCTTGCCACTCGTCAAGCACGCGAATGGAAGGAGTGGACTCCAAAGTTTGGGGGAGAATTTGGTTCATTACCGTTATAAGCCACGCGAATTTTCAAAAGCATGAAAAGATATAATTTTTGTGCAAGAAAGGCACATGCTACCAAGAGCAGGCTCATTCTACTCGAAAACCCGAATTTAATAAATTGCTGACTTACAAAAACCTTAAACTTCTCAGGGTATTTTTTATATTTATACGTGATCGGCTAGGTCAGCTAAAAAACTTATGCTTAAATGTGCAGCGAAAATCATGTTTGCTTCTCAATTATAAATCGCCATGAAAAAATATTTAAAAACGCAACAGAACCCATTTGGGCAAAGTGTTGGCTTGGCCGTTGATCATCAGCCATGTCCACCCATTCAGCAAAATCTGAAGGGACAATACGTTCAACTACGTCGTATTGACGGTGAAATTTCCGATCAGGCTGCAACTGAAATCTGGCAGGCTGTAGAAACTGAGCCTGATGCGGCATGCTGGACCTATTTACCTTATTCTGCGCCAGAGAGCAAAGCACAACTAAAACAATGCTTAGACGATTTATTTGGCTTTCAGGGTTCCACTCATTTTCTGATTGAAGTGGATGGCAAAGTTCAGGGCTGGATTGCGCTGTTAAATCCAAGACTGGCATACGGTGCCATTGAGATCGGTAATGTGTACTATTCCCATCAGATGAAAAAATCCAAAGCGTCGACCGAAACCATATTCCTACTGCTACAACAATGCTTCAAGCACGGCTTTAGACGGGTAGAGTGGAAATGTGATGACTGTAATGCACCTTCTAAAGCAGCGGCTTTACGCTTTGGTTTTCAGTATGAAGGTCTATTCCGCCAAGACCGTATCACTAAAGGCCGTAACCGCAATACCGCGTGGTTCTCAATCATTGATGAGGAGTGGCCAGACTTGGAGAAAATCTATCTGCAATGGTTGAGTCCTGAAAATTTTGATGCACAGGGATTCCAGAAACAGCGGTTATCAGACTTTTTTGAATTCTGATTTGTTGTTCGTCGTTTTAATGAGAAATATTGCGGTATACCAATTCAATGAAAAGAAAAATAATTGTTGGCCTGATGCTGACCTTACCGGTTGTTCTGATCGGGAGTTTTTTTGTCTGGAATAATCCTTCTGTTCAAAAAGAACTGTTAAGGCAGTATTTGGGCCGAATGATCGTCAGTAAGATTAATCATCGCGCCAATCCGACTGCATATAAATGGGGGATGGATATTCAGGCGGTCAATCATTACCCGAAGATCAAGGTGAAAATGAAACTACGGGCAGGTAAAGCGGATGATAAGCTCAGCGCTGCACAGCTTCAACAGCAAAGCTGTGCCTTCCTGAATAATTTTCAAATACTTAAACAAAATGCAAGAACTAAAGTTTATGGTCTTTTGATTGAAGATCGACTTTCATTTGAAATCGAGGTTTTTAATCAAGCAGGCCAGAAAATACAAAGTGCCAATCAGATTCTGGCTGAATGTCCCAAATTTCCGTATGGCTAAGGTTTAGCCAAAGAAACTGACACCAGTCCTTATTCAAAAGCACTGACATCCCCCACACCACGACGCACGATTTCAGGATTTTCTCCTGACAGGTCGACAATACTGGTGGTTGATAAGGTCCCGAAACCACTGTCGATAAACACATCAATGCGTTTACCCAACTGGTTTTCAATATCGTATGGATCATCCAGTGGATCTTTCTGATCCGGCAAGATTAAGGTACTGGTCAGTAACGGTTCACCGAGTTCTTTTAATAAAGCTTGTGCAACAGGATTACTTGGAATACGCAGACCAATGGTTTTTTTCTTCGGATGCATTAAACGCTTGGGTACTTCGCTGGTCGCTGGCAAAATAAATGTGGTGACTGCGGGCGTATTATTTTTTAATAAACGATACATGGCATTATCGACTTTGGCATAGGTCGCAATGTCAGAGAGGTCACAGCACATAATGGCATATTGATGCTTTGGCCCCAGACCACGAATTTGCGCAATACGTTCCATCGCATTTTTATTTCCGATCTGACAACCGATGGCGTAGGCTGCATCGGTCGGATAAATCACCACATCCCCAGCACGAATACGTTCCACTGCTTGTGTGATTAAGCGTGCCTGTGGATTTTCGGGATGAATATGTAAATGCAACATCTTTGAACTCCCTGATCTATATGGCTAAATTGAGTATGAAGCGGGTTGCGGTCAAGTTGCAAGCATTAGATGTGACAATTTTGTCCTTTAATCAAGGTCTTCACGTTTAAATTCATCGAGTTGTAACGGTCGGCCATGACGGGTACATAGACAGATGTAATGAATAAAATGCGCAGCGTCGCGTGGTAACTTGGCTTCACCTGAAAAATAACGCTGTACTTGCATAAAGACATGATCTTTAAATTGCTGACCATTACCGCCATCGCCAGTCAAGTTATCTAAAGAGACACGGAATTTCCGGCCGAAAGCCTTTGCAAACAACCATTCAATGGCTTGTGGCTTGATTTCAACCTGTTCAAACAGTGCCTGCTGTTCAGCTGTCCGACCATCTGGCGCATACCAGTATCCCAGATCCGGAAGGAGACGACGCTGTGCACCCGAGATGCTCCAGTGACTAATTTCATGCAGTGCACTATTAAAAAAACCGTGGGCAAACTGGATTCTTGCAGGCTGTCCATTTTCTGCCGGGAAATATTCTGGTTCAAAATCACCTTTAACTAGTGTGACATTATGGTGGGAAAACCAGTGATTAAAGTGTAAAATAAGCCAATCGACCTGTTCTGGTTCTGATGTTAACTTTTGCCAAGATGAGCGTTGCACTTGATCTGGCGTTAATGCAGGAGCAGAGGTTGAATGGGTGCTTACAAGTAATGAAGTTGTTACTTCAAGTTGCGGCTGCAACAGGTGCATTGCTTAATTTACCCCGAGTTCTGTCTAAAGAAGTGCAAAATTGTATCTTAATCTTTGACAGAGTACCGATGAATTTGTAGAATTGCCGCCTTAATTATGTCAGCAAATACCTTTCCGGCACAGATTGAGCCGTTTAAATGGGCTGAACAGGGCTTTACATGGTCAGGCACACTGCCATTGTCTCGCTTTGCTCGTATCGCTCGTGAAGCTGTTGGATCAATTAATGATCGATTGATCAACATAGACTGTAAGCTATCAATGGATGCATATCATCGCATTGTATGGCTGGATGGACGTATTGAAACGAAAGTTCCAATGGAATGCCAGCGTTGTCTGGATACTGTTGAAACTGAACTTGTTTCAGATTTTCATTTAGCCTTGATCGATGATGAGTCACTGATAGAGCGCTTGGATGAGGATGCTGATTTCATCGTTTTAGGTGAAAGTGAATCTTCGAAAAAAGGTGATTTTGATACACCTGCTTCGATTGATTTGCTCGCACTACTAGAAGATGAACTGTTATTGTTGATGCCTTTATCTCCCAAACATGATGTTTGTGAGCATAAGCATCGACCTGCCATTCAGGACGTTGTCGAAGAGAAACGGGATAACCCGTTTGATGTTTTGGCAAGTTTGAAGGGTAAACTTAACTCATAATTTGTGATATAATGTTGAGTTAAGACAACTGAATTTGTTTCTGATCCATTTTTTCGATCTTTGTAAGGAGCCATCATGGCCGTTCAGCAAAACCGTAAAAGTCGCTCTCGCCGTGACATGCGCCGTTCACATGACGCTTTAACCGAGAATGCATTATCTGTAGACCAAACTACTGGTGAAACTCATCGTCGTCACCATGTGACTAAAGACGGTATTTACCGTGGTCGTCAATTATTCGCTAAAGCAGCTGATGCTGAATAATTGAACCATATGCATTAAGCGTTAGCTTAAAGTATAGAAAAAATGGGAGCGAAAGCTCCCTTTTTTGTTGTTTTTCGCAATTAAAAAACGATTTAATCAATGGTAAATTGCCGCATCGGAAAAGAGTCTGTTGTCATTCTCATGTAGAATCATGAGTGTTGATGAAATTGGCGATAGACCATTTTAAGGATTTTTATATGTCGACTAAGCGACTTGAGCAGGCTGCTCAAGCAACAAAAACAGCATTTGTTTTTCCTGGTCAGGGTTCACAAAAAGCGGGCATGCTGGCTGAACTTGCAGAGCAGTTTAGTGTCGTTCAAGACACATTTGCAGAAGCATCGGCAGCACTTGGTTTTGACCTTTGGCATATTGCCCAGAGCGGTGAAGGTTTAGACCAGACTGAAAATACCCAGCCTGTGTTATTGACTGCAAGTATTGCCTTATGGCGTGTGTGGTTAGAGCTGGGTGGAATTGTACCAAAGTACCTTGCAGGGCACTCATTAGGGGAATACAGTGCGCTTGTTGCAGCAGAAGCCATGACTTTAGCTGATGCGGTTAAACTGGTTCATTTACGCGGTAAATTAATGCAGAGCGCTGTTCCTCAAGGCGAAGGCGCGATGGCAGCGATTTTGGGCCTGGCAGATGACAAGGTGGTTGAACTTTGTGACAAGGTCTCTGCTGCAGGACAAGGTTCTGTTGAAGCTGCAAATTACAATGCACAGGGTCAAGTTGTGATTGCTGGTAGTGCTGCATTGGTTCAGCAAGTGATGGCAGAAGCAAAAGAGCAGTCAGGTAAAGCGATTGCGTTGCCAGTTTCAGTGCCTTCACATTGTACCTTGATGAAGCCGGCAGCAGAAAAGTTTGCTGAAGCTTTGGAACAAACTGCCATTGAGCTACCATGCCTTCCTGTAATACAAAATGTCAACGCGGAAATCGCGACAGATGTTGAGCAGTTACGTCAGGCATTAACTGCCCAATTGTACCAGTCGGTTCAATGGACACGTACCATGCAATATCTGCAAGATCAGGGAATCCAGTACATGGTTGAATGTGGACCAGGGACTGTGCTCAGCAATCTTGCCAAGCGATTACCGAACATAGAAAAAGCATTTGCCATTGATAGCAAAGCACGTATGGAAGATGCCCTAAACGCAGTGTTAGTGGCAGAAGGAAAAATTGCATGACACAACAACGAAAAGTTGCGTTAGTGACAGGAGCAAGCCGCGGTATTGGCGCTGCAATTGCACAGCAACTCATTCAAGACGGTTTTTTTGTGGTTGGCACCGCAACTTCTGAATCAGGCGCGCAAAAGCTGACAGAAAGCTTTGCTGAACATGGTGCAGGTGCTGTACTCGATGTACGTGATGGCGCTGCGATTGATGCACTGGTTTCAGACATCGAGCAAAAATACGGTTCGGTGCTGGTGTTGGTCAACAATGCAGGCATTACCAAAGATAATTTGTTGCTTCGTATGTCGGAAGATGATTGGGATGACATTCTCAATATTCATCTCAAAGCCGTATACCGCTTATCTAAGCGTGTATTGAAGGGCATGACCAAAGCACGTTTCGGCCGCATTATTAATATTAGTTCAGTGGTTGCTCATTTTGCCAACCCTGGACAAGCGAACTACTCGGCAGCAAAGGCAGGGATTGAAGCGTTCAGTCGTAGCTTAGCCAAAGAGATGGGGAGCCGTCAGATTACAGTGAACAGTGTTGCACCTGGTTTCATTGCCACTGAAATGACTGATCAGTTAAGCGAAGAAATTCGTAAAAAAATGACTGATCAAGTAGCTTTAAATCGTCTAGGTGAACCTCAAGATATTGCTGATGCGGTGAGTTTCCTTGCCAGCGATAAGGCTAGTTACATTACTGGTACAGTTTTACACGTAAATGGTGGTCTATACATGGCCTAACTGGCGATGTATAAACTTTTAAAAATTTTTATATTCAATTAAACTAGTGGCAAATTAAAACGCCACAAGCAATGAGGAGAATTCCTGTGAGCGATATCGAACAACGCATCAAACAAGCTGTAGCTGAACAATTAGGTATGCGTGCTGAAGAGATTAAAAACGAAGCATCTTTCATGGATGACTTAGGTGCTGACTCTTTAGATTTGGTTGAACTTGTAATGTCTTTCGAAAACGATTTTGACATCACGATTCCAGATGAAGATTCAAATGAAATCACAACTGTTCAATCTGCAATCGATTACGTAACTAAGAAACTTGCTTAATCAGCTTGCATGATAAAAAAGCCACCGTCAGGTGGCTTTTTTATGTGCTGTAGAATAAGGGGAAATAAATATTCCTTAGTTTTAGAAGATATACATATATTTACAAGACCGCCTTAAATTGAAACTTGAGTCACTTTTTTTTTAGGTATAACTAAAGTAAGTCTATTTTGACGATTTGAGATTAATAATTACAGAGGTAATAACAATGGGTCTTTTTGATTTTGTTAAAGGTATCGGTAAGAAAAATACAGCACCAGCAGAGCCACAAGCTGCGCCAGCAACACCAGCTGAACCATCAGCTCAAGAGATTGCAAATAAATTATTAGGTTTGATCAAGAGTTTGGGCCTCGGGGTTGAAGGCTTGTCTGTAACCTATAATGGCACGACAGATACCGCAACAATTAAAGGGCAGGTAAAAAGTCAGGCGGATAAAGAAAAGATTGTACTGGCAGTGGGTAACATTGACCATGTTGCACAAGTGGATGATCAGATGACCGTAGAAGCACCTGAGCCGGAAAGTAAATTCTATACGGTGAAATCAGGAGATAACCTGTCTAAGATTTCAAAAGAATATTATGGCGATCCGAACCAGTACAACAAGATTTTTGAAGCGAATCGTCCGTTACTTAAAAATGCAGATGACATTTTCCCGGGACAAGTATTACGTATTCCACAATAATCTGTTGGAACTAAAAAAGGCGCTTGATGCGCCTTTTTTTAGTGAAACTTTTTAGCAGAATGTACAAGATTTTGTTGTGCTTAAAAGCGTTTTGGAATCTTTTGCCCATTGGGTACAGGGGTTTCTGCCTGTTTCAGGACGCCAAACAACCAGGTTTCGGCATGTTGAACGGCAATTTTTAATGAGTCACCGAGTGCTAGACGACCTGCAATGAAGCTTGCCAAAGAGCAACCTGAACCGTGATATTGACCTTCTAAGCGTGGACAGCGGCTTTCTGCAAGCATTTTTCCATCTGCATAGAGCACATTGCGGATATGATCAGGGGTATCTTCATGGCCACCTTTGACCAATACTGCTTTTGCACCCATTTCAAACAGTTTTTGCGTGGCTTGTTCAATATCTTCCAGACCTGTTAAAGCTCTTAATTCAACCGTATTGGGCGTGATTACCGTCGCTAAAGGAATCAACTCCACGAAGGCTTTCACTAATGTGGCTTGATCACCGAGTGAACCGCCGCTATTTGCGACTAAAACAGGGTCTAGGACATAAAGATAGTCTGGATGGGCGCGCAAGAATTCAGCCAGTGCAGCAATATTATCGGTTGTGCCCAGCATGCCTGACTTTACACATTTAATCGTCAAGTCACCGACCACGGCATTGGCCTGTGCAAGGAGCAATTCTTTTGAGGTGGCTTCAAAACCAAATACTTGTTGTGAGTTTTGGATGGTTAATGCGGTACAGGCAATGGCAGCATGCGCACCACTTTGTCCAATAGCTTCAATATCTGCCTGTAAGCCAGCCCCGCCAGATGGATCTAAACCTGAAAAACAAAGCACGGTCGGACGCACTACAATTTCCTTTTAGTCTTCAATATACGGTAGTATAGGGAAGTTTCGAGAAACTCTCGACTCTGTTGTGTAAGGCTGCAAGAGATTGAACGAATGACGATCAAAAATATTCTCATCGATTTAGATGGGACGCTGACTGACCCTAAAACAGGAATTCATGGTTCAATTCGTTTTGCTTTGCAAAAGTTAGGTCAACCTTTGACTGATGACGTGGATCTGGACTGGACCATTGGCCCACCCTTAAAAGCTTCTTTGGCAAAATTACTCAATACTCAGGATGATGAACTGGCTGAGCAGGCATTACTGGCTTACCGTGAGCGGTTTTCAGTGACTGGCCTATTCGAAAATGAAGTCTATCCGTCAGTTGTAGAAACCTTGCAGCAATTACAGGCTGAAGGCTATCGATTATTTCTCGCTACCGCCAAGCCTGTGGTCTTTGCCAAACAAATTTTAGCTCATTTCAAGCTAGATCAGTATTTTACCGCCATCTATGGCAGTGAACTGACCGGTGAGCGGACTAATAAAGCGGACTTGATTGCCTATATTCTTGAGCAAGAACATCTCGATGCCCAGCAATGTATCATGGTGGGGGACCGTCAGTATGACATTATGGGTGCACGTGCCAACGGGATTGAAACCATTGCCGTTAATTATGGTTATGGTCGGGCAGAGGAACTGGCTCAGGCACAGCCTGTAACGCAAATTTCTCAATTTAGCCAGCTCATTGAAACGGTGGCTGAACTGAATGCAGAACGTAAGGTTTCTTAAAATCCAGATAATAAAAAAAGCCTCGAAAGATCGAGGCTTTTTATTTTAATTAAATATTGTGTTTGAGACGGTATTGCACCAGTTCTTCAATGCTGATCACGGTCAAGCCATGGGTTTGTGCATAAGCTAACACTTGAATACCTGATGCCATTGAACCATCCGGGTTGGTCAATTCGCATAATACGCCAGATGGTTTTAAACCTGCCAAACGCGCCAGATCAATCGTACCTTCGGTATGGCCACGACGGGTCAGAACACCACCTTCACGTGCACGTAAAGGGAACACATGACCTGGACGGCTTAGATCACTCGCCACAGCCCCCTCTTTGGTGGCTGCCAAAACGGTGGTGACGCGGTCTTTGGCCGATACGCCTGTGGTTACGCCTTGTGCTGCCTCAATGGTCACAGTAAACGCAGTTTTAAACTGGCTTGAGTTATCCACCACCATCGGTGGAAGTTCTAAATGATCTGCCAGTGCTTCAGTCAAACATAGGCATACAATACCTGAACCATCCCGGATCATTTGCGCCATGGTTTCAACAGTCAGTGTTTCGGCTGCAATAATCAGGTCAGCTTCGTTTTCACGGTCGAAGTCATCCATCACCAACACAGGTTTGCCTTGGCGGATATCTTCTAAAGCTTGTTGAATACGTTGTTCAGCAGGGGAAAGGGCTGAGAAGAAAAGTTCGGGTTGAATTAAACTAGACATAATGAAACGCTCTCGTAAATAGGATACGGTTGAACATTTCAGGACTGATGTAAAAAATAAGCGTACACCAAAACAACGCAAAAGCGTGTTTCAGTGGTTTCGTCTTCTTTCATCCGGACTATACCGTCGGCTTTGGCATCTCACCAAATCTGCGAGTATATAAAAATATATACAGGCTCGTGGGCTGGTTAGGTCATTTGATTGTGTTGCCTAACTTACCACCGGTGGGGAATTTCACCCCGCCCTGAAGCGATGTACGTCGATTATAGCCAGATTTTTAAGTGAAAAGGCAACTTTTTATAGAATGTATCGTTCTATAAAAATGAAGAAAATTGCTGAGACTTGACGCTATTTTCTATCATGATCAGTGCAACTGGTAATCCATTTCAATTGAGCATAGACTGAAAAGATAAAACAACAATAATCTGGAGGAGGCTCTATCATGGAAAAGACAGATAAAACCCAACTGGAACAGCTAGCACAGCAATTACATCGGCCTGTCATGAGCCTGAAGGCATTTTCTCAATTAAACCCGCAGGAGTTGGCTTGGCTCAACCAGCAATTACAACATACCCTAGAACATGAAGATCAGAAAATGAATCAGAGTTTGTATCAAACTCCTTTTTTTCTACGTTGGCTGTTCCGAGATAAAGCCTAGGGGGCAAAGCAATGACTCGACTCGCGGTACAGGCAGAGATAATCAAATTGGCGCGTATCTTGAAGGTCACCGAAGCGGAAATAGCCTTTCTGCAGCCTTTTGCGCCAGAAAATTTAAGACAATTCCGTTTTGCCATATTAGAGCGATTACAAAATCAGCAAAAAAAGCGCTTCCGTTATTTGGCTGCCTGGGTGAACTGGTTGCCGCGCTGGATCAGTGTATTTATGGTGAAGCATTCTTTAGAACCCTTTATCGTGGCACAAATTGCCGTGTATTTATCGACAGAAAGTTCTTATCGCATCGTAAAGCATCTACCAGCCGAAACTGTAGCCGCTATCTCTGTATATCTTGACCCACGTTTGGCAAGAGAGTTGTTGGGCTATCTCACTACACATCAGATTATGGACATCACCAAAGTTCTACTGGAACAACGTGACTTTGTTACCATAGGCCGTTTCGTCAGTATGCTGTCCGATGCGGTATTACAAGATGTGGCGCAAGTGGTCGAGAGTGAAAGTGATTTGCTGGAAATTGCATTTTTTATTGAGTCACGTGAGCAAATTGACCATCTGGTGCATGTCTTACCGAAACAGCGGATCGAGAAAGCGTTATTGATTATTGGTGATCCGGCACAGCGCCTCATCTGGCCAAAAGTTTTGGCCTTGATGAGTTACATCAGTTATGGGTTGAAGCAGGAGCTGGGTGATCTGGCGGTTCTGCAAGGCGAGCCTGTGATCAATGCGATTATTCAGGCTGCGCAAGAAGATCAGTTGTGGGAAGATATGCTACCGGTGGTGGCTTGCCTGTCAGCACCAGCTCAGCATTTTGTTGCTAATTTGCCGGCCTTAAGACGGGTCGAGATTATCCAGAGTATTGTCGAGGCGGCTGACCGTTGTGACTTATGGACAGATATGCTAGTGATTGTCAATTATATGCAAGATGAGGCCAGAGACGTGGTCGCCTGCGCGATTGCGCAAATTGATGAGCAGGTCCTGCATCATATTGCCTATGCTTCGTTGTTGCGTTCCCAGTGGGAAGTGACATTTGATATCATGCGGCGCATGCCTGTTGCAAAGCAACAGGAGTGCCATCGAATCCTTGATGGCTACATGCAGCAGCTAGATCCTGAAACCTATCAATATTTAGATACATTGCTGGAGCGTTACCAGATTCAGTCCGCTATGGCCGGATCGGGAAACTAAATTCAAGAAGAAGGAAGCGTATCCCGAATAGGCAATAGCATTTCGAGCGCATGTTCATATCCGCGTTCGACCAGTTCATCCAGTTTATGCCAGTCAAACATACCAATTCCTTCAATCGGCATACGTATGTGTAAATTCGCCCGTTCAATCGCGGCACTTTGAATCATGGTATCGCTGGCAAGGGTCGCAGTACGCATCAGGATCTCTGCCAGTCGTGGTGCGTGTAACAGCTTATCTTTAATAATTTTATTCCAGTTGAGCAGGGCACTCTGATCGGGTTCTTCCAGTCCGATACCGGGAACGCGAATATCATCATGCAAGCTGACATTGCTAGCAATAATGGTGCCTCTTTCCAGATTTTGCATGACATCGGTGGGCAGGTTATTGATCACACCGCCATCGCAGAGCAGGTTTTCATGCCAGGCCACAGGGGGTGCAACGCCTGGCACACTCATACTGGTGCCAACCCAGGTGGCAAGTTCACCCTGATCATGAATGACCGCTTGTCCAGTGGTCAGATTGGTAGAGATGCAGTAATAGGTCTGTCTGAGTTCTTCAATCCGTCGTTGCCCAAAGATGGCATGCAGGCGACTATGGAAACGCTGTCCCCGAATCAGGGAAACCCGCGGCATGGTGTAATCATTCAGATAGTTACGTGCCACAAAAGTTTCATAGGCGATATGCGTCATCTCGACACTATCAAAACCACATGCCACCAGCGCCGCAACAAATGCCCCCATACTGGTTCCACCGACAATATCAATCGGGATATGTAGCTGTTCTAGGGCGCGAATCAAACCGATATGCGCGAATCCACGTGCACCGCCACCACCCAGTACTAACCCAACCCCCTGACTGGAAATCTGACGCGCCACAGCACAGATGTCATTTTGCGCCCAAGGGTGGACAAAATAATGGGCGCGGGCATGATAAAGCTGCTTCCATAAGAGGGTGTGGGGGGATGGATCACCTTCAGAACGCAGCAAAACCAGTTCGATCGGGCTTTGCCAGTCATGTTGACTGAGCACATGCGAGAGTGGGGTTTGAGTCGGGGTCTGATTGGCTTCTGCCAGAATCAGAATCCGGTCCGCCTGATGTAAACAGCGTTTTGACCATTCATCTTCGCTATTATCGGCAGCATACAGGACATAGCAATGTTTTTCTTCCAAGCTGGCAAGCCACTGTCTGAGCTGTAAATCTGCAGGGCTATAATCCAATGGGGTTTGACTGAAACCAGCCCCAAACAGGGCATCGACATGCGCGGCAGTCACCAACCGGACATGTGGCCAGCGCTGTAAGTGTTCAGTCAGTTTTTCAGCCAAATGCGTGGCGGGAATATGGGCCGAAACAGGAATCACGGAAAGCGTTCGGCTGCTTCCCATGGCATGACAATGTTGTTGTTCGGATTGTGAACGATGAATGATCAGCCGGGATAAAGCGAACAGGACTTTGGGATGCTGATGGATGAAATCCAGAAATTGTTGTTGTGGAATACCAATGAGAGCAGTGTCCCGAACTGCATTGACTGTGCAATGATGTGGCTGATTCGAAATCACACCGGTTTCGCCAACCAGTTCATGACGGCCATAGTAGGTCAACACTCCCGTTGTGGTAGTGAGCTTGACCCGCCCATAAATCACAATATAAACATGATCGGCAATATCATGGGCACAATACAGTTGTTGTCCGGTTTGTAGATGACGAATATGGCAAGCGAGAGTCAAGCTCTCAAGTGTTGAATCATCCAATTCAGCAAAGAGGCTGACTTTGCTGAGAATATTAAGCATATCCATATTAATCAAATTATCGTTATTGTCTGTTTATTAAACAAAGCTAGGCGATGTTTTTCAAGACTGTTTGCGTAAAATCAGGCTTGAGTTGAAGTAGGGCAGCTTTTATGCGAATAGGGGAGGAAAATTTGGGGTGCCAATAAAAAAAGCCATGAGCAGCTTCATTCGCGGCTCATGGCTTTTTAGGAATCTTTTATGCTTTATGCAATTTGTACCGGAATACAGTTTGCGGTGTGATTCACGGTATTGTCCGGGTTTGCATACACCAGACGTGGTTTGTGAAGATTGGCTTCAACTTCAGTAAAATCACCGAAAGTTGCGATAATCACTAAATCACCCACATCAGCTTGATGGGCTGCGCCACCATTGACTGAGATAATGCCTGAATCGTCTTCACCACGGATTGCATAAGTGGTGAAACGTTTGCCATTCGTAACGTTCCATACGTGGATTTCTTCGTATTCACGAATTCCTGCCAAGTCCATTAATACGCCATCAATTGCACAAGAACCTTCATAATGAAGTTCTGCATGTGTCACAACTGCACGGTGAATTTTACATTTTAATAAACGAGATAGCATGGCTAGCGTCTCCTGAGTAAGACCTAAGATCAATATCTTATGGTTGACTTGTCACGTTTTCCGCGGGCTAGGGGCGGTTTGATGCGCATTTTGCGCCTAAAAATGCAATATGGCAAGCGTGATTGATCAACAATTCAGTTTAAGCGGGTTTGTAAGCGTTAATTTGATTCATTGCCTGTGATACTTGTCCGTCAACAAGCATTTTCACTTTCGATAAGGCATGATCAATGGCTGCATCCATTAAAGCTTGTTCACTACTAGGCGCTTTGCCGAGCACATGACCAGAAACACGTTCTTTAGAGCCTGGATGTCCAATGCCAATGCGTAAGCGATGGAAATTCGCACCGATATGCGGAACGATATCACGAAGACCATTATGTCCGCCGTGTCCGCCACCTGTTTTTAAACGGATGATGCCGGGGTCCATATCCAGTTCATCATGGGCAATTAAAATTGCTTCTGGTGCAACCTGATAAAATTTGGCAAATGGGACAACACTTTGACCAGAACGGTTCATAAAAGTGGTGGGAAGTAATAGACGTACGTCGCGACCTTCAATTTGACCACGACCGCTGTATCCATGAAATTTAGGGTCAGCTTTTAGGGAAATGCCATAACGGTCTGCAAGCTGTTCAACGAACCAGAAGCCTGCATTATGGCGAGTTTGGGCATATTCCTTTCCAGGGTTGCCCAAACCGACAATTAGCGAAATATTTGACACTAATTTACGCCTTTAACACTTATGCGCGTTTGAAGTCAGCGTGCATAGGTGTGTTTTTTGCTGGGTGACGTTGTAACGCTTGGATTTTAACGTTTTCAACTTTGTCACCGATTTTGATTTCGATCACTTCTTCGAAGAAAGCATTGTTTTCTAAAGCTTTAACGATTTCGCGAAGCTCTAAAGTGATTGCTACAGGCTCAGCGCTACCACCGTAGATGATTGCTGGAATTTGTGAAGCGTGACGAAGGCGGCGGCTCGAACCTTTCCCTTGTTGTGCGACTTCACGTGCTTGAGCGTTTAATACGAAGTTTGCCATGGGCATATCCTCAATGGAGTTTAATGAACTAAACTTGCGACCAGTTTAGTGATAGAAAAACCCTAGCGAGCTAGGGTTTAAGAAAAAAAGCTGGGCTATTATAGATAACTATCGAACATTGCGCTAATAGATTCTTCGTTGTTAATACGACGAATTGTTTCAGCAACCATGCTCGCAACCGAAACCTGGCGAATTTTGCCGAGGCTCAAGGCTTCATCTGAAAGTGGAATGGTGTCTGTAACAACCAATTCATCAATTACAGAATTACGAAGGTTATCAATGGCTTTGCCAGATAAAACAGGGTGGGTTGCATAAGCAACGACACGACGAGCACCAAACTGTTTTAGTGCATCGGCAGCTTTGCAAAGCGTACCTGCTGTATCGACCATATCATCAACGATGACACAGTCACGATCTTTTACATCACCAATCAAATGCATCACTTGTGATTCATTTGCTTTTTGGCGACGTTTATCAATGATGGCTAAATCGATATCACCCATTTGCTTGGCAACAGCACGGGCACGAACAACACCACCAACGTCAGGTGAAACCACCACGAGGTTATGATGTTGTTGTTGACGTAAGTCAGCCAGTAGCGCTGGCGTACCGTAAATGTTGTCAACCGGGATATCAAAGAAGCCTTGAATTTGGTCTGCGTGTAAGTCAATCATGACTACACGGTCAATACCTACAGTTGTCAGCATGTCTGCAACAACTTTGGCAGTGATCGGTACACGTGCAGAACGTGGACGACGATCCTGACGGGCATAACCGAAGTAAGGAATGACGGCAGTGATACGACCAGCACTTGCGCGACGCAAAGCATCAGCCATCACCAAGATTTCCATCAGGTTATCATTGGTTGGGGCACAAGTAGATTGGACGATAAAAACGTCTTTACCACGAACATTTTCAGTAATTTCAACTGAAATTTCCCCATCAGAGAACTTGCTTACAGAAGCAGCACCGAGTGGGATATGTAAATGGCTTACGACTTTTTGGGCGAACTGTGGATGAGCACTTCCACTAAAAACGACAAGATTGGGCATGAAGCACCTGAGCGAGGGTTAAGCGAAGCTATGCTTCGACCGAGCGCAAGGGAAAAATTTTTAATTTTTCCAACGGGTAATTTGGAAACAATCTATTATATGGCAGGGGCGGCTGGATTCGAACCAACGGATGCCGAGATCAAAACCCGGTGCCTTACCACTTGGCGACGCCCCTAATGCGGCAGAACTTTAATCGTTTTATAGGACAATGTCAATATATTTGAGCAAATATCGATACAAAACAAGTCTGTCTAAAGATATGGCAGGGGCGGCTGGATTCGAACCAACGGATGCCGAGATCAAAACCCGGTGCC
>NZ_JBLVVH010000007.1:192573-217814 GCF_051947995.1 Acinetobacter calcoaceticus
ACCAACGGATGCCGAGATCAAAACCCGGTGCCTTACCACTTGGCGACGCCCCTAACGTGTAACTGAAAAATGTCTTAACGGAGACTCTGCTAAACTGTTGACCAAGTAAGATTTACAAGGCGAGTTTTGCAAAATTTGCGCTGTATCCATTTCACAGGTTACTTCAATAAAAACACAAGCACCTGTACCTGTAAGCTTTGCTCGACCAAACTGATCTAAATACTGCATTGCTTCTTCTACTTCAGGGTATAACTGTCGAGCCAGAGGTTCAAAGTTATTTCCAAAATTAGAAGGTTCTATCTGATAGGCGCAAAATTTAGTGATCTTAGAGTCTCTTGTCAATGTTTTTTGCGAAAAAAGCTGTTGAGTGCTGATAAAACAGTCAGGTTTCAGGATTATGAATTTTTTTTGAGCTAAGTCTATGAATGATAAATGTTCACCGATGCCTTCAGCCCAAGCATTGCGGCCAAAAACAAAGATCGGAACGTCCGCACCCAGCTGTACACCATAGTCGGCGAGTTGTTGCTCGTTTAAGCCACATTGCCAGAGCTGGTTCAGCACAATCAGGGTGGTCGCGGCATTGGACGAACCGCCACCGAGCCCAGCACCCATCGGAATATTTTTTTCAATCCGGATATTCAGCCCACATGGTTTTTTGGCATGCGGACGTAATAACTGTGCAGCGCGATAGATTAAATTTTGTTCGAGTTGTACTTCTGCCAGACCTTCAATCTGAATATTTTCTTCCGCATGCGGTTCAAAAGTCATCCAGTCGTATAAATCAATCAACTGAAAAATGGTCTGTAATTCATGATAACCATTGTCACGACGACCGGTGATATGCAGAAACAAATTCAGCTTGGCTGGGGAAGGCACTCTAATCATAAAAAATAATCTAAAAAATTATCGGTTTTGAATCACCATTGTAATACGGTTTTCTTTACCATCTGCAAGAGCTTGCTTCAACAAAAGCTTATTCGGAAGCGTTTGTGCATCGTTATAACTGAAATCTACGTTCCAGCCATCTTCAACCAGTTGTTTAAGACGATTTTGCTCATCTTTACTCACCTGAGCATTCTGGGTTGCGGGTTTGGCTTGTATCCAGTAGGCAAGATGCATGATCGGCGCTTGCCAACCTGTTGCTTTTTCAAGTAACTCTTCTGGTGTGGTGGCCGTAATCAAGCCTGTTTTGGCGCTATTTAAAGTGACCTGACCTGGTTTGCCCTCAATCTGGGTTTTACCTACGCCGAGAATACCGGTCAGTTCAATATTAAACTGATCCTGTTGTTGTACCCATGTGAAAAATGCACTGCCAGATTGTTGGGGGGTGCGTACGCCGATTTTACCTTGCAGGTTAAAATTATTTTCATCTTGTACTTGTGGTGAGGCAATCACTTTATTGGGCTGGCTCAGACTCTGACAACCCGTTAAAAATAAAATGCTACTGCTACACACGGCAAAGCATAATTTTGAAAACACGCGCATGGATTTAACTCTTTTTTACAGTGATGGGTAAGATTAAGCTATCAAGCTGTTGTAATTGTGGGGCATTGGCATGTTTTTGTTTCAATTGCTGTAACACCTCGCTAAATTGCGTGAGTGCGCCTTGCATATACAAGGCTTTGGCATAGCGAACACCGATATTCACATTTTGACTCAGTGAATACGCCTGACCGAGTACTTTGGCAGCAGTATCAAAGTCATTCTGTAAGAAAGCGATATAGCCGAGTGTATCGAGGATTGATGCCTGTTCTGGTGCAAAGTCCAGTGCCAGTTCGGCGTATTTACGCGCCTCCTTGAGGCGGCGGTTTTGCAAAGCTAAGGTGTAGGCATACGCATTTAGATAAGTTGGGCTATTGGGTTCAAGAACCAGTAATTGTTTTAAGGTTTTGTCTAATTTGTCCCGATCTGTGTATGGGTCGAGCAACAGGACCTCGGCATAAATCAGTTCCGGATCGTCAGGCAAATTCTTGATGGCTTCATCCAGCAAAGCCAAAGCGGCCTTTTTGTTATCCATTTTTTTGAGAATATCTGCCTGTGCCTGATACAGGAAACTGGCATGTTGCGGATAGTTAACACGTTCCTGTGTCAGAAAGCGTAAGGCATCATTGAGCTGTTCCTGTTTCTCAAAAATCGCAATCATGTTGCGTCGGGAAACGATATAAAGGCTACCATCGACCAGACGATAATAAGCCTTGGCCGTTTCATAATGCTGTTTGCGCTGGGCATTGATCGCCAGATAGTAATAGGCTTCATTTTGATATTTGGCGGATGACCGTAATTCCACCAGATATTGCTCGGCTTTTTCATATTGCTTCAAGTCAATACTGGTCAAACCTGCAATAAACAGAGCTTCTTCCGCTTTGGGATGATGTTTAATGATATCTTCAAGTTTGTCTAAAGCTTGCTGCTGCTGGTTGATCTGAATGTAATAGCGTGCTTCTGCCAGACGAATATCAATATTGTTTTTATTCTTTCGACTTGCCTTGGCAAACCATTTCTGTGTTTCTTCATCATCTTGCAAAGCCATAAGCAGATTGGCTTTCATTAAAATGAAACTGGTGGTTTTTGAGCGTTTTCTAAGTGCCCGATTGATATTTTTAAGCGCCTGTTCGTACAAACCATCTTGCGCTTCTAAACCTGCAATCAAGGCCAGAATAGAGGGATTGTTACGCTCTTCGCTGGCACGCAGGGCATTTAACAGCACTTCGCGATCTTGCGCCTGTTCGGGGGCAATCCCGGCTAAAATTTCTTCCAGATCGGCAGTCGGATCAATATTTAAAATTTTATCCAGCGTTTTTGCAGCCAGCTCGTACTCATGTGTTTTGAGGGCGATATGCGATAAGTAAAATAGAGCAGGTACATCTTTGGGTTCTTGCTCTACCCAGTGGGTTGCAATGTCCAAGGCAGACTGTAAGTCATTATATTCTAAGGCAACATCTAAGGCGCGCTGCTTGATTGTGGTTGAATTACTACGAATAGCAAGCACCGTATAATTGTGTAGAGCGGTTGCAATATCATCATAAGCAAGAGAAAATTCAGCAATCATGCTTTGTTGTAAAGCATTTTCAAAGCTGTTATCTGCATACATGTCGTGTATTGCTTGTGCAGAGACATAAGAGCTCATGCTACCTAACAACAAGATTGTGGTAGAATACCGTCTAATCGTCTTGCCGCTAAAAAGGGTACGGCGATATAGCTGACGCAATTTTTATTGATCCAAAGTAATGCTTTTTATGACACCGATGTTGCACAATAACATAAATTTAGCGAAATGATGATCTGATATGTCTTTCTTTGCATTGGGTGTCAACCATCAAACAGCTTCTGTTGAACTTCGTGAACAAATTGCTTTCAATGCAGAGCGATTAGCTGCGCTATTGCTTGAACAAAACCAGAAGTCATCCTTGAATGATCTTGTGGTGGTGTCGACGTGCAACCGTACCGAAGTCTATGCCATGACAGAAGATGCGGAAAGTGTCCTGAACTGGCTGGCCCAAGTGAATAATATTGATGTAAAACAGTTAATTCATCATGTTTATCGTTACGAGAATGCTCAGGCTGTTACACATTTGATGCGTGTAGCCAGTGGTCTGGACTCGTTGATGTTGGGTGAACCGCAGATTTTAGGACAGGTAAAAAGTGCCTTGGCGCTGTCAAAAGAGGCAGAAACCGTTTCGCCTGAACTGAATAGTGTCTTTGAATATGCCTTTTATGCAGCCAAGCGGGTCCGTTCTGAAACTTCTGTGGGAAGTCATGCCGTTTCAATGGGTTATGCCGTTGCTCAGTTGGCATTGCAAGTGTTTAGTCGTCCGGAAAAACTGACCGTAATGGTGGTAGCTGCGGGAGAGATGAACAGTTTGGTCGCCAAACACCTTGCGGAAATGGGGGTGGCGAAAATCCTGATCTGTAACCGTAGCCGTGAACGTGCCGATGTTCTGGCACAGGAAATTGCCCATCAGGTCGATGTTGAAATTATTCCTTTTACGGAACTTGCACAGAATTTGCATCGAGCAGATGTCATCTCGAGTTGTACAGGTAGTTTGCATCAAGTGATTGAATATTCAGACGTCAAAACAGCATTGAAAAAACGTCGTTATCAACAGATGCTGATGGTCGATTTAGCGGTACCACGTGATATTGATCCCAAAGTTGAATCACTGGATAACGTGTATTTGTATGGCGTTGATGATTTGCAAAGTGTGATTGATGAAAATCTGGCACAACGTCGTCAGGCAGCGGTTGAAGCCGAGATTATGGTCAATCAATTGGCAACCCAGTTGATGACCCAGCAAAAAGTCAAAGAGGCGAGTGGTACGATTCAGGCCTATCGCCAGCATAGTGAAGAAATCAGTCAAAAAGAGCTGGCTCATGCGATGGAATCATTGCAGCATGGTCATGCCGCCGAGCAGGTGTTACAAGAGTTCGCGCATCGTTTAACCCAGAAGTTAATGCATCCGACCTCAATCTTGCTAAGAGAAGCGGCTAAAGCAGAAAATCCGGATTATTTCGAATGGCTACAGCAGCATTTACAAGATGTGTTTGACCATGAACGTAAGCCGAGACAGTAACGCTACGGTACTAAGACAACAGTCGCAAACTAATCTGTTTGGTTAACTCATTCAGCTGTTGACGCAAATTGCGTGATTCAATCAAGGAAATCGGTGATTTAAGCTTTAAGCGCAGATATTTTTCTTGTAAACCTAATGCATATTCTTTGGCAAGTTTATCTGCAATTTCAGGTGCCTGAGTTAAAGACTGAATATTAGTGCGTTGCATGATATCAGCCAGTTCATGGCTATAACTACTACATGCTCCCAGCACATAATAAGTTGCCAACTCCTGATCGTCTGGCAATTCATCAAACACAATATTCAATACGGCTAAAATTTTTGCCAACAGTTCATCCTGATCAATCACCGCGCGTAATTCTTCAAAATGAATGTACAAGAAGGGATGGTGCATCAAAATCGCCACCGCGAAATCTTCATCTTTGGTCTGAATGTTAAAAGATAATGAGGCATCATGGCTGACTTGTGGGGTAAAACGTTTTCCTAACCCTAGCTTTTCACGGAAGGATTGACTCAACAAATAACGGAATGAGCCATGCTTCGGCAACAATTCAGTCAGTTCACGTAGTTCACCCATCACCAGGCTTTTGCCTTCAGGTGTGCTGACGTCATGCTGTCCGGTTAAATGGGCAAACACAAAGTCAGATAACAACGGCGCTTGTTGCAGTAATTTCTGGAAGTTTTCCAGACCTTCACGGCGGATCAGCGAGTCAGGATCATGTTCATTAGGCAAAACAAAGAATTTTAATTCACGGCCATCGTTTAGCAGTGGCAGTGCAATTTCCAGCGTGCGTCGTGCGGCCTTTTGTCCTGCGGCATCTCCGTCAAAGGCAATCGTAATTCGAGAATTCTGTTTAAACAGGGTGGTTAAATGATCAGCATTACTGGCTGTTCCAAGTGTTGCGACAGCACCATTGATGCCATATTGCTGTAGCGCAATTACATCCATATAGCCTTCGACCATTAACCAGTCATTGGCTTTCAGTTTGCGCCCTTCATATAGACCGTAAAGCAACTGGTTTTTATGAAACACTTCCGAGTCGGGTGAGTTGATATATTTCGGTTTAATCTCGTCATTGAGTGCACGACCACCAAAACCGACCACACGACCTTTATGATCGCGAATCGGGAAAATGACCCGTTCGCGCAATAAGTCAAAATCCCGGCCACTGTCGCTTGAGCGAATCAGGCCGAGCTGTTTTAAGCCTTCAATATCTTGTGGAAAGGCTTTTTCGAGATGTTGCCAGTCTTCTGGTGCATAACCTAAACGCCAAAACTGGATGGTTTGTGCCGAGAGGCCACGTTGTCTGAAATAGTGCTGGGCTTTTTGACTATTCGGTAACTGACGTTCATAAAACTGTGTCACATTTTCCAGCAGATCATAAAGATTACCTTCCTGTACCTGTTCATCCATGCTGAATGCGGGATCAAACTGGGCGAAAGGATCATCCATCACCCGATCCATATCGACAAAATGACCATCGATAAAGTCATCAATCACAGGTGGGGGCGTTGGATTTTGCGGTGCTGGTTTTACCGGTTGAGCGACTGTGGTCTGTTGGGGGCTACGCTTATAGGAGAGTTTTTTATTGTCGTGATTATCTTTTGGAAGCTCAATGCCTGTCTTGTTGGACAGCTCTTTCATCACATCAACAAAGTTACGACCATCAATATCCATCAGGAAACGAATGGCATTACCATTGGCCTGACAACCGAAGCAGTGATAATACTGCTTGTCACGATAGACATGGAAAGACGGTGATTTTTCCTGATGAAATGGACAACAGCCGGAGTAGGTACGGCCCGTCTTTTTTAACTTCACACGCTGACCGATCAAATCGACAATGTCGGTTCGATCTAGAATCTGATCAATCGTATGTTGAGGAATTGCCATGTGCGTTAAACCATTTCAGACAGAAAATAAAACATCGTTGCTCTGCAAAAATGTCAGCACTCATTGTTGCATAAAATAAAAAACAGGCAAGGGAGACTTGCCTGTTTGCTGTATCAGATGATTGCAAATTAGTTTGTAGCATCATCCTCAGTCGTGGTTTTTGCTTCTGGCTTGTCTAGCAGGCCAAAGCTTAAACGGTTTTTCCAGCTTGGTTTGTCTGTGCTTGCTGGTGCTTCCGGAGCAGCCACAGGTGCTGGCTCAGCGGTTGCTTCGGTTTCAGGTTTATCCAGTAGACCAAAACTTAAGCGGTTGGTTAAGCTACGTTGTTCCGTATCGCTTTTGGCTTGTTCTTTCACCTGAACGGTTTTTGATTCACGTCCTAACAGACCTAAAGTGGCACGGTTGACCCAGCTACCTTCTTTGCGTGCAGCACGTAAATTCACTTCACCATTCGATTTGACTAGGTTTGGATAGTTGAGTTTTAAGATCTCAATATATTGTTGAGAGGTCGCTTGATCGCCCAACTTCTGGTAGCTATAAGCCAAAGTCGCTAATGCTTCAGGAGTTTGTGGGGTTTGTGGATAATGTTCAATGACCCATTGCGCACGTTCAGCCGCAGCCAACCATGCTTTACGCTCAATATTGAAACGCGCTGCATTCATTTCACTTTCAGCCAGTTCCTGACCAATGAATTTCATGCGCTGTGCAGCATCCACAGAATACTGGCTGCTTGGGAAACGACGAATTAACTCGACAAAGTTTTGATAAGCCAGTTTGACGTAGCTCACATCACGGTGTGATTGCTGTAAAGAGGTATAACGAATCAGACTGTCGTAGTTCATTTCCATGTTGGCTACACCACGAACATAGTAGGCATAATCAACATTAGGATGTTGAGGATTTAAACGAATGAAACGGTCTGCAAGCGCAATCGTCCCTTCATAATCTTTTTGTTTAAACTTCGCATAAAGCAGCTCAAGCTGTGCCTGTTGCGTATATTGTCCTGTCGGATAATAAGTATCTAGTGCTTCAAGTGACTTGACTGCATCTGTATATTGATTGCGTTCAAGTGATTTTATGGCTTTTTCAAAATAAACTTGTTCACTCGATTGTGGTCCTTTATCGACCACTTCTTTCTTGCTTGGATTGCTGCTACAGCCCACAAATGCAGACGCTACACCTAAAGATAGTGCAAGCACCGTAATTTTATAACGTGGTAGCGACATAAAAACTCCTCTGTTATTCTGGGCAATGAGCTACAATGGTGCTATTAAACCATTTTTGTACCGATCATCAAATGACTTCAGCACAATCTTCCAATTCAAACATCTCTGAAACAGATTTCTTACTCGAAGATTCTGTCGATGCAGATAATCATAATTCTGACTCAACTGCAACACGTTTATCGTTGCAAATTCAACTCGATGAAAACTATTTAGGCCAACGTATTGATCAGGTTGCCGCATTGGTCTGGAGCGAGTTTTCACGGGAAAAACTCAAGCAATGGATGAAAGATGGTCATCTGTTGGTAAATGGTAACATTGTTAAGCCAAAGTACCGCTGCGAAGGAAATGAGCTACTGACGCTTGAGGTCGAGCTTGAAGCCCAAACCTCAAGCCAGCCAGAAAATATTCCATTAAATATTGTCTATGAAGATGACGACATTATCGTGATCAATAAAGAAGTCGGGATGGTGGTGCATCCGGGTGCAGGCAATCCATCTGGAACTTTGGTGAATGCATTGCTTTATCATGAGCCAAAACTTGCCGAACTTTCGCGTGCCGGTCTGGTACATCGTATTGATAAAGACACCAGTGGTTTACTGGTGGTTGCTAAAAATCTGGAAGCTCAGTTTTCACTCAGCAAGCAACTGGCAAAGAAAACGGTTTATCGTGTTTATGATCTGATTGCCTACGGCAATATCATCGCGGGTGGGACCATTGATGAGCCAATCAAACGCCATCCGGTTGATCGTGTCAAAATGGCAATCTTGCCAGGCGGTCGTGATGCAGTGACACATTATAATGTGAAAGAACGCTTCCGTGACTTTACCCGTGTACAGGCACAGCTTGAAACAGGACGTACCCACCAGATCCGTGTCCATTTCAGCTATTTGGGGCATGGTCTGGTTGGTGATCCGGTGTATATCAACCGTGTGCGTTTCCCTGCGGGCGCTTCAGCGAAATTAACAGATATGCTGCGTAACTTTAAGCGTCAGGCCTTACATGCAGCCAAACTCGGTCTGGTGCATCCGCGTACAGGCGAAGAAATGATGTTTGAAGCACCGTGGCCGGAAGACTTCACGCAACTGATTGAAGTGCTACGCAGTGAAAATGAAGCCTATTAATTGAAGCTCTAGTTCCCTCCAAATCTTCCTCGTTAAAGGAGAGGGTTAAGGAGGGGGCGGTCGAAAGGATAATTCCGGAGATATTTATGGAATTTGTACAAGGTCTGCCCCAAGGTGTTTTTGTCGGCCAAACAAGCATTGAACATCCAGACACAGTCGCAACGCCAAATCAGAGTTTGTCGGGGTTTAATCTGGCTTTACATGTGAATGATGAGACGCAGCGTGTTCAGCAACATCGTATGATCTTGCTGAATCAACTGAGTGAATTCGGCGTGGATAAAATCACCTGGATGACGCAAACCCACAGCACCATTTGTCATACCGTGAATGAACAAATTCCATTTGTTGCCCTAGAGGGAGATGGTCTGGTCACACAACGTGCAGGTCATGCCTTAATGATGATGACAGCTGATTGTCTGCCTGTAGTCTTGGGCAATGCTGAAGGGACTGAAGTTGCCAATCTGCATGCAGGCTGGCGCGGTTTGGCGGCAGGCATTGTGGAAAATACAATCGCTGAAATGAAGTCTCAGCCGAGTTGGGCATGGTTAGGCGCGGCTATCAGCCAGCCATGCTTTGAAGTCGGAGCAGAAGTTAAGGCTGCTTTCTGTGAGAAATATCCTGAACTGGCATCTGCATTTATGGCAGGGCAGATCGAGGGTAAATATCAGGCAGATCTGTATGCAATTGCACGTTTTATCTTAAAGTGTTTGGGCGTGGAAACGGTACTGGGTGGTGATCAGTGTTCGTATCAGCAAGCTGAGGATTACTTTTCCTATCGCCGTGATGCCAAAACCGGTCGCATGGCCAGCTTTGTATTTATGCAATAAATTGCCGGCATTGCATTGCCGATTGGCCTTGTCGCATTTAAAAATGTTAAACTTGATCTAATTCCTTGGTTTTTTAAATTTTCCATGTCTGTTATTGAGTTGAATTCTTCCCAGGTCAAAGTGTGTGTGGTTTATCACAGTCCTTATGGGCACACGGCCAAAGTTGCGCAATACATTGCTCAGGGCGCAGAGCAGGCAGGTGCCGAAGTGCATCTGTTGTCTGTGGCTGCACCGCAATGGGACTTACTTGATCAGGCGGATGTGATTGTCATGGGCTGTCCAACCTATATGGGAAGCTTAACTTCTGCCTTGAAACAGTTTATGGAAGATTCCTCCAAACGCTGGTTGGCACGTACCTGGCAAGGCAAACTGGCTGCCGGTTTTACCAATGGCGGTGGACTCAGCGGTGATAAGCTGGCCGTGTTGCAGCAGATTAATTTATTTGCAATGCAGCATGGCATGTTATGGGCAGGTTTACCGTTTATGCCCACTGGACGTGGTCAATCGGATATTAACCGGATGTCGAGCTTTCTCGGTTTAATGACGCAATCAGATAATGCCAGTGTTGAAGTAACGCCGCCAGAAGGTGATCTGGAAACAGCACGTAAGTTTGGCCAATATCTGGCTGAGTTAAGACTCAAACATGTGTAAGTTGAAGATCGAAATAAAAAACCTCCATCAATTGGAGGTTTTTTTTATTTGTGCAGGATACGTGCTTTATCACGCTGCCAGTCACGATCTTTTTCAGTCGCACGCTTGTCATGTAATTGCTTACCTTTTACTAGGGCAATTTCAAGCTTGACCAGATGACCTTTCCAGTAACATGCCAATGGTACACATGAATAACCTTTTTGATTGACTGCACCGAGTAGCTTTTCCAGCTCACGGCGAGACAACAGCAACTTGCGGGTGCGGGTTGCTTCTGGAACCACATGTGTTGATGCAGACAGTAACGGCTGAATTTGTGAACCAAATAAATAAGCTTCACCATTTTTAAAAATGACATAGCTTTCCGTCAGGCTCATACGCCCAGCGCGTAGGGATTTTACTTCCCAGCCTTGGAGAGACATGCCTGCTTCAAATTTTTCTTCGATAAAGTAATCGTGGCGCGCTCTTTTGTTTTGAGCAATCGTGCCACCATTATGTTTCTTCACTACTGTTGCTTGCGCCATAATTCAAACTTCCACAATTGCTTCTATTGTGCCGTAAAACGCAATCTTTTTCCAATGTTTAGGAATTTCGCGTTTAGGCTGAAGATTTGTTAAAATACGCACCTTATCTCATTCACTAGAGTACACCGCATGTCTAAAACACGTGTGATTTATCCGGGGACTTTTGATCCAATAACCAATGGACATGTTGATTTGGTTGCAAGAGCATCAAAAATGTTTGATGAAGTTGTGGTTGCCATTGCGATTGGTCATCATAAAAATCCGGTATTTAGTTTAGAAGAGCGTGTTGAATTGGCAAAAGCCTCACTCAGTCATTTGAACAATGTTGAGTTTGTAGGTTTTGATGGCTTACTGGTCAATTTTTTCCGTGAACAGCGTGCGACAGCTGTACTACGTGGTTTAAGAGCAATTTCAGATTTTGAATATGAATTTCAACTGGCCAATATGAACCGTCAGCTTGATCCACATTTTGAATCGGTCTTTTTAACTCCATCTGAGCAATATTCATTTATTTCATCAACACTGGTGAGAGAAATTGCCCGTTTAAAAGGTGATGTAAACAAATTTGTGCCTGCCGTTGTGGTCGAGGCCTTTGAACGTAAACATCAACAAGGTTGGTAACGTGTCTTTATATATTACAGATGAATGCATTAACTGCGATGTCTGTGAACCTGTCTGTCCCAATGAAGCCATTTATATGGGTGAGCTGATTTATGAGATTGATCCTGCACTCTGTACAGAGTGCATCGGACATCATGATCAGCCACAGTGTCAGTTATTTTGCCCAGTCGATTGTATTCCGCTAGATCCTCAGCATGTGGAATCGCATGATGAGTTGATGGAGAAATATAAAAAGCTGACTGCGCAAAAAAATGCAAGCAATTAACAGCGAACTTTGGTAAGATGCGCCACGAAGTGGGCCGGACGGTCGCTGCTGTGGAGGTCTCCGTGACTGAAGCAGGGGAGGAAAGTCCGGGCTTCAAAGGGCAAGGTGCCAGGTAACGCCTGGGCGGCGAAAGCCGACGGCAAGTGCAGCAGAGAGTAGACCGCCTCATTCGTGAGGTAAGGGTGAAAGGGTGCGGTAAGAGCGCACCGCGTGTCTGGTAACAGTTCACGGCAAGGTAAACCCCACCTGAAGCAAGACCAAATAGGAATCCTGAGGCACGGCCCGTGCTGGATTCGGGTAGGTCGCTTGAGCGTATGAGTGATTGTACGCCTAGAGGAATGATCGTCCTCGACAGAACCCGGCTTATAGGCCCACTTCTTAAATTTTTTGAAAATTGTGCTTGACGTGTGTAGCGAAAGTTAAGATAATGCGCCCACAGTTTTCGGCTATGTAGCTCAGTTGGTTAGAGCACCGCACTCATAATGCGGGGGTCACAAGTTCAAGTCTCGTCATAGCCACCATTTTATAGACCACGCTCCTGCGTGGTCTCTTTTTATCTGCTGTTTTTAAATAGATAATTCTAATCCGACTTTGACCCGATCTAAAACGATCAGTGTCCGATAAGTGCTGACATCCTGATTATCTGCAAAGTGCTTGCGTACCAACGCCTCAAAATGGGATAAGGTATCGGAAATCATAATGATAATAAAAGAAACGCCACCATTGACGAAATAACACTGCTGGATCTCATCGACATGGGCAAAATATTGTTTGGCCCGATCCATCACAATAGAACGGTCTTCTGCTAAACGCACCTCAATAATTGAAGTGATCTTTTCTCCAAACTTTTTGGGGTTGAGTACGGCACAATTTTTTTCAATCACCTGTTCTTGTTCAAGCCTGGCAATACGCCGTTGTACTGACGCTTGGGAGAGATTGACCAGTTCGGCTATTTTCCGATGTGACATTTTATTATCGTGTTGCAATTGTCTCAAAATTGCATAATCGAACTGATCCAATGAAATATCTGACACGATTAAATCTCTCATCCTAAGAATAATAAAGCGTAATTTACTCGTATTCTTGCATAAAATTGCAGAATTAAACGGCAATCTGTGAATTAAAATTGCATCTCTATATTACAGGGCGTAGTCATGGTCGGACTGGATTCGAGACAAAGCATTGCATTTCTCGCTGCGACATTATCGTTGGTGTCTGTACAGATCGGGGCATCAGTGGCCAAAACCCTGTTTCCGGTTTTAGGTCCAGAAACAGTCGCGTTGGTTCGTCTTGGCATATCCGCCATTCTTCTCTGTGTTATTTTCAGGCCGTGGCAACTTTTCTATCAGCAGACCAACTGGCGCAATCTGGTGATTTACGGCATGTTTATCAGTGGAATGAATGTATTGGTTTATAAAGCTTTTGCTTATATGTCTGTTGGTCTTGCAATTTCAATTGAAGTTCTCGGTCCGTTGACTGTTGCGATGTTAATGTCCAAGCGTAAGCAGGACCTGCTGTGGGCGGGGTGTGCATTGATTGGAATCGTCATATTGCCATTGGGAGGCGTTAACCAGAATTTTAGTTATCAAGGCATGGGGTTGGCATTGGCGGCGGCGATTTGCTGGGGGCTGTATATCATCTATGGACGACGAGTCGCTTCAGCGGGTGGCAGTTCTGTCGCCGTCGGAATGTTGGTGGCGGCGTTATGTGCTCTTCCTGTGGGTTTTCAGCATTTAGATTTAGTGGTGAGCTCCTATAAGGTCTTCTTTACCTGCGTATTTGTTTCCTTATTCTCAAGCATGATTCCTTTTTTGCTGGATATTGTGGCGATGAAAAGACTGGCTGCACATGTGTTCGGCATGTTACTCAGCGCTTCACCTGCCATTAGCGCCGTGGCTGCATGGTGCATTTTGGGAGAAGCATTGAATCTTTACCAGATTCTGGCAATTATCATGATTATGGTGGCGTGCATTGGCTGTTCCTACGCGTCTTATCGGGAAAAACATTAAGCCGAAAAGATGTGTACAGAGCAATATCAGCTGGAAGATGAGGTGGAAATTGCTATCAGAACAGGCTTTGAGTTAAAAATATACAGTTGATAATATCTTTGTGCAAAAACCACGCATATGTCTTCTGTTTTCAAGATCATAGACTTGACCCATTGCATATAACACTAGATAATGCGCACACAGTTTACGGCTATGTAGCTCAGTTGGTTAGAGCACCGCACTCATAATGCGGGGGTCACAAGTTCAAGTCTCGTCATAGCCACCATTTTAAAAACCACGCTCCTGCGTGGTTTCTTTTTATCTGTATGATTTGAAAATAATTGATACGTATATAAGCCTGTAAATGATCTATTTACAGGCTTTATTTTTATAGGTGTTTTTCGATGGTTGCGAGCGTGTCAGCGCTGTCATAGAACGGTTTCAGGATCAGGGTAATGATCGGTTCGAGTACACCGTGCTGGTCTAAAGCGACCACAACTTTTGGATAAAAACGTACCGCTTCATTCAGTAGGTCTGCTTCTTCCAAGCCAATTGCAGCGAAGACATCGGCCAGACTTTCATCTTTATAGAAATCATAAAAGACTTTGACACCGTAGAGGATTAAATCCTGTATGAAAGCAGACTGGCGTAATTCTTTCCAGTATTCATAAATCATGACAAAGAATTCTTCCACATCCAGTGGTGTGACCTGTTTGGTATATTCTGATAAAGGTTTGGCTTTATTGTCGTCCCAGACATTACGCGCCAGACTTTCCAGATCGTCATTAGACAGCAGGCTAAGATCGGCCAGCTGTTCTTGAATAAACCGGGCAATACTTTCTTCAATTTTCTGTTCAATACGCTGTTGCTGGCGATGTGAAAAGCTTTTTAGTTTTTGTTGCCACTCATATTTACTTTCTGAAATTCTATCGTCATCTGACTGAGTAAATAATTTAGGGAGTTTGTTTTGTAAGGTTGTAGTCGTAATGTATTGGCACAATTGCTGAATAGAAGGGCTTTCTTTTAGAAACTGGTTTAAATAATGACGGATATTTTCAAGTTCCAGAAACTTGGACAGCCACATTTCAAACTGATGGTCTGAAAATATATCTTGTAACTGGGCGGATGATTGTAGCGAGAACACATGCAGTCTTTGTGCGATCTCTCCAATAAATTCCAGTAGCCCTGCACCCAACTGCATTTCAAAAGCATAACGTTTGACTACAGCCTGAATCTGCGCTAATTCGACCACTTCTTTGAGTTGAATATTGGGTGCATGTTGCAGAAAGAGCTGGATAAATTGCTGGAAGAAATCAGCGGAAAGTTGTGTTGTAAGTTGATTTTTATAAAACTTAACTTGCTCAAGCAAAAGTGCTTGAGCAAGTAATTGTGACTTTTCAGAAACAATTTTTTCAGTCATTCGCGGTCCATCCGTTGACGATCGGGTAGCGTCGTTCACGACTGAAAGCACGTGAACTGATCCGCGGCCCAATCGCGCCCTGACGACGCTTGTATTCATTACGATCCACCAGGCGAATTACTTTTTCGACTACATCGCTTTCATAACCTTTGGCAATGATATCGGCCTGGCTAAGATCTTCTTCTATATAAGCATACAAGATAGCATCAAGTACATCATAAGCAGGTAATGAGTCCTGATCTTTTTGATCTGGACGGAGTTCTGCTGATGGTGGGCGGGTGATAACACGTTCCGGGATAACAGGGGTGTCTTCCAGCGTGTTACGGTATTTAGCCAACTCAAATACGATGGTTTTGTAGACATCTTTAAGTACCGAGAAGCCACCCACCATGTCACCGTAAAGGGTGCAATAGCCTACAGAAATCTCAGACTTGTTGCCTGTCGAAAGCACGAGGTTTCCAAACTTGTTGGATAAGCCCATGAGTAGGGTGCCGCGGGTACGGGCTTGCAGGTTTTCTTCAGTGGCGTCAGCCGGTGAGTTGCCAAAGAACGGGAACAGGGTTTGCATGAAGCTGTTCACGATTGGGTGAATTTCGGCAATACCGAAAGTCACGCCCATACGACGCGCCTGCTCAGTCGCATCTTCGACGCTCATTTGTGACGTATAGGTGTATGGCATCATCACGGCTTGTACTTTGTCTGCACCAATTGCATCGACTGCAATGGCCAGCGTTAATGCCGAATCGATCCCGCCAGACAGTCCTAGGATAACACCTGGGAAACCTGAACGTTGTACATAGTCACGGGTTGCCATGACCAATGCTTGATAAATTTCAGCAAAGGTTTCCAGCGCAGGAATCGCTTCTGCCGTTTTGAACTGTTTTTGCTCTGCATCATATTCAGCAAAATGAACAGCTTCCTGGAAACTTGGAGCCTGTAGTGCAAGTTGGCCATTGTTGTTGCTGACAAAGCTGGAACCATCAAAGATCAGGTCATCTTGTCCGCCAACCTGGTTAACGTAAACAATATTGAGGTGCAACTGTTTCGCCAATTCATTTAGCGTCTGAATACGGTGTTGTGGTTTACCTACTTCATAAGGAGAAGCATTCAAGACCAGTACGGTTTCAACATTGAGCTGGCTGAGTTGCTTGACGGTATTGAGTGACCAGACATCTTCACAAATCAAGACACCGAATTTGTGTCCTAAATATTCAAAAACAAGGTGCTGGTGGCCTTCCTGGAAGTAACGTTTTTCATCAAACACGCCGTAATTTGGCAGGTTATGTTTGTTATAAACACCCAATACCTGACCGTCTTTCATCACCGCAGCAGAATTATAACGATGACCATCTTCAGTCTGGTGCACAAAGCCAAATACCATCACGATGTCTTTTACTTCACTTAACTGAGCAAAAGCTTTTTGAGTGCGTTTTTGAAGATTTGGGCGAAGAATTAAATCTTCCGCAGGGTAACCGATGGTTGAAAGTTCTGGAAAGATGATCAAATCAGCCTGTTGTTGTTTCGCTAAATTTGCTTGCTCAATCATCTTTTGAGTATTTGAGTCAACATTGCCAATATGCGGAGAGAACTGAGCAAGGGCAATTTTAAAATTTTTCATTCAAACCTAATCCTAAGTCTTAACAAGTTTTGATACACAAGTTTTTGATTTATATAAGTATAGTTGTTAAAAACGATTGTATATCATGGCGCCAAACATTTTATATCTTAAAGAAAAATGACAAGTTTACTAATATATACTAAATGCACATTTTTCTGCGTAAAAATAACGAGTTTTTCTGTATGAAAAAGCAACATTTCTCAATGTTTAGGTAGTTATGGTGCATGATTGTGAATAAATTGAATATAACCACATCAAGTTTTTTTCATGTCATCTTCGCCTATTGAGATGACATCCCAGTGACAAGCGCAATAAATTCTAAAATTTCTAATAAAAAGAGCAGCTTTAATAAGTCTGTTAAAGAATATTCAAAAATCGGAAACAACTGTACTTTATAAAAAAAGATTTATTTCAATTGGTTGATTTCATTTTGAGTGTTTTATATACCGTTTATCGGGAATATCTTTGCTACACTTGAGTGCACATTTGTGCACTGCTATGATCCGGATTAATGTGAAGGGTTATACATTTTGAGATCACTCAGGTGTATTACAACACTTAAATGAAGAGGTGGTTAATATGTCAGTTCTATTATTTCCAGTTGTTGCGTTTGGTTTAGCGGTTGTGGTTGGTCGTATTGGTACCGTCATGTTCCGTGAACAAGAGCCACAAGCTTAAATATCAGATTCTCTTTTGAATAACGTGAGGTGAGAGATTATGAGTTCAACAATTTTATTGCCAGTGATCGCTTTAGGTTTAGCGATCGGCTTCGGTCGTATGGGTACCATTGTCAAGGATGCAATGCGTGTAGATTTTACAACAGATATGGATGTTGATCATGAACCTAGCAATGAAACTCGTAAAGGCACAGCTGCATAAGACCCGTTGCGATGCTTTAACTTAAAAAGCCCTGTAGATCAATGACAGGGCTTTTTTATTGTCTCAGAATAATATTAGGGATTTTCTTGAAAAAGATATCGCGTGCAATATCACCCTGCTGTTCGATGTTATAGCTGGAGAAGGCTTTATCGGGTTCGAATTGATATTGATAAGGATCGTATATTTTACAACTGAGATAGTGGCCCAATTGCAGAATTGCCCCTTTAAAAATGACAGGAGTCTGTTGCTGAAACTGTAGAACATGGGCCAGTTCATGAATAAAAATCCCTTGTAAGGGAAGAGAGCACGTTGAATAATCAGCACTAAAATATTTTTGATGTACAAATAAGTTGCCATTCGGTGCCATAAACATATTCACGGGTTGCCAGGGCAAATAGGGAATATTAAAAACTCTGACCTGTGCATAATCAATCAGGTCACCAAACACAGGACGTGCAATTTCAATCTCGCCAGAACTTAAGCCGCGATAGCGAAACTGATTCATTTTGAGATAAACGACCAAATTTGCAATGAACCAGTTGTGTAATTGTCTTCGCGCCTGTTGAAGTGCTTTGATCATCTGAAATTCAAGTATGATAATTGATAGGATGTATTGAATTCTAAAATAAAAAAACCTCAGTTAGAACTGAGGTTTTACAACAACCAGAATCACCACCGCAAATAAGATCAGGGTCGGCATCTCATTAAAGAAGCGCCAGAACTTATGTGTTTTGTAGTGGGCATTGCCAATCAGTTTTTTACGATAATAACCACACACCAGATGGTAAATCACCAGGAGACCGACTAGCCCGACCTTGAGGTAAAACCATAAGGCTTCATGATAATGTCGGGTTGCATCACCCCAGTCGACCAGAAAGTGGGCAGTAATTAATGTGGCAATCATAGACGGCCACATGATTCCGCGATATAACTTGCGTTCCATCACTTCAAAGCGTTGATGACTGACGGCATCCTCACTCATGGCATGGTAAACATAAAGGCGTGGTAAGTAGAACAAAGCAGCGAACCAGCAAACCACGGCAATAATATGTAATGCTTTTACCCACAAGAAAGCATTAGAAGGTGCATCCATCGATAATCCTGCTAAGCGGGATTACGCATCCCACTTCTTGAAAATAAGGCAGGCGTTTACACCGCCAAAGCCAAAACTGTTACTCATTACAGTATTCAGTTTTGCATCACGTTTTTCAAGTACAATATCGAAACCTTGTGCGCCTTCATCAAGCTCGGTTACGTTGATGTTCGGTGCAATAAAGTCATTTTGCATCATTAATACAGAATAAATCGCTTCCTGAACACCTGCAGCACCTAAGCTGTGACCTGTCATCGATTTGGTTGAACTGAGCGGCGGAACCTGACCTTCACCAAATGCACGTTCCATGGCTTTAAGCTCAGTCACATCACCTGCTGGTGTTGACGTACCATGTGTGTTGACATAGTCAATGTGCTCGACGCCATGCTGCTTTGCTTCATCCAGTGCCATGATGATACAGCGTGTTGCACCTTCGCCACTTGGTGCAACCATGTCGGCACCATCACTATTGGCAGCATAACCCACCACTTCGGCAAGGATATTTGCTCCACGTGCCTGGGCATGTTCAAGTGATTCAAGTACAACGAAACCGCCACCGCCAGCAATCACGAAACCGTCACGGTCTTTTGAATATGGACGTGAGGCAGTTTCTGGTGTGTCGTTATATTTTGAACACAATGCACCCATCGCATCAAACAGCAAACTTTGTGACCAGTGATCTTCTTCACCACCACCCGCAAGCATTAAATCCTGTTTACCTAATTGGATCAGGTTGTAGGCATAACCAATTGCATCCGCGGATGTTGCACATGCACTGGTAATCGAATGCGCCACACCTTGAAGTTTAAAGGCAACACCGACGTTTGCAGTAATGGTGTTTGACATATTACGCGGCACGAAAAAAGGACCGATTTTGCGCGCGCCTTTTTCTTCTAACAGTTTGATCATCTCTGCAACAGAGGCCGTTGAGTTACCGCCTGAACCACCGGCAATGCCGTAACGTGGATTATTTGCCAAATCTTCTTGCTTCAGACCAGCATGTTCAACTGCTGCGACTGCTGCATTATAGGCGTACATTGCACAAACGCCCATAAAGCGTTTCAGTTTGCGATCAATACCATCAAAATCCTGTTCAGCTGCAGCGCTAACATGGCTCTTGAAATTCAGTTCTGCATAAGTTGGGTTTAAACGTGTGCCTGAGATTCCATTTTTTAGAGAATGAGTGACCTCTTCTAAAGAGTTACCGATACATGAGTTGATGCCCATACCAGTGATTACAACACGTTTCATTTACAGATCCCTTTTATGGTAATACTTAAGCCCTGTGCATCTCGCTATGAATACAAATCAGGAGAAAATAACGATTAGAATGGCTTATGAGTGAATGACACCATGATAGCAGAAAGGTTTTTTATTTCTTATGGCAAATCTTATGCCTATTTCCAGTTGTGTAAATATTCGTAAATATTGCAGTTCTGGTGACGAAACGTAATGAAAGTACACACATAAAAGTTGAGATAAATCTGCATTCAACCTAGTATTTACCTAGAAATGCACAGATTACACAACAGAGGTACTTGATGACAAAATCTAAAAACAAGCAATCTTCAGGTTTATTTGCACAAGCCTTTGGAGTGGCTAAAAAGCTCAGTTCAGAATTACAAAAACTGCAAGTGGCACCGATCACCTCTGGAGCCGATCTTGCACATTCATCAAATACCATTGAAGGAAAAGCACGTTTTAAAAGCCCTTTTGAAGTGGAAAAATATGAAAGCCCGCAACAAATGTTACGCCAGCAATTTCCGAAACTTTCACATCAGTTTCTAGGTCGTCATTACACTCGTGTAAACAGTATTGCCTCTTTTGTGTCTCCTGATCTGGGGGAAAAAGCATCTGACTATTTATTCCAATGGTTGAATGAGTTTAGTTCGAATAGTTCCCTGACGGAGAAAATCCTTGAAGAAGCAGGGGTGAAGGACATTATCGAGCTCACCAAAGATACGGGACGTTCGCAACGTTTGAGTCAGGCGCTGATTGAACAAAACAAATTGCTGGCCGCAGTTCAGGGGGCGGTAACAGGGGCGACAGGTGTGTGGGGGGCAGCTATTGATATTCCTGCATCGATTGTTTTGACCCTAAGAACGATTTATCAGACTGGGCGTTCCCATGGCTTTGATTTGTCAGAAGAGGCGGATCAAGAGATTGTTGCTTTCATCTTTAAAGAGATTGATTTGAGTCTGGTTGCTGAAAAACAAACCTTATTGGTTGCATTAAAAGCCTTGAAATCTATGCTGGAAACGCATGACCTGCAACAGTTTCAACAATTGCTTGGATCAAATAATGATTTTGATTTAGTCAAAAAATGGCTGGTAGATGAACAAGGTCAGTTTAAATTTGGATGGTTAAACCGTGTTCCTCAGGTTTCAGTCGTGGCTAAACTGACGCCTGTGGCTGGCGCAGCTTTAAGTGGTTTTTATAGCTGGAGACTGCTGGAAGATGTTGGGCATAAATCCCAATCTATTTTTGGTGCCGCTCGTTTCTATTTAAATGAGCATCCGAATGAAAATATTTCTCCATTAGAGGCATACTATAAAGCTGAAACTTTGTTGAAAAAGGCGACGCCGCGTTTATTAAATGCAACCGGGGAAAAGGCTAAGCAGGGCTTAGGATCTGAAACCTCAAAAAATGAGGTGATTACCCATGTAACGGTGCAAACAAAAGAAACGGATGCAGTTAAAACACCGGTTGATGAAAAAGTAGAAGAGGGAATTCAACAGCTTGCACAACAGCATGTGGTTGAACATGAACATGCGGAACAACAACCTGCGTTAAAGGCAGAACAGGAGGTGGCTTTTGATGATGATGAAACAGAAGTCACTACGGAGCAGAAATCAATCGATGTCGAGCCTGCTTCAACAAAACATAGCTAATCGTAGTGTGATGTTTTAGACAGCAAAAACACAACAAACCCAAGAAATGGTCAGCACTAACAATGTTGACCATTTTTACTTCTTAGCTTACAATTATGTGCCCTTAAAAAGAGGTCATTTTCTTTTTTTAAGGTTGTTTAATAACGGGAGAATTGCCAAATGGCAACAACAAATCAGTTGATCCGTAAGGGTCGTACGACTTTGGTTGAAAAATCAAAAGTTCCTGCGTTGAAGGCTTGTCCACAACGTCGTGGTGTATGTACACGTGTTTATACTACTACACCTAAAAAACCTAACTCAGCAATGCGTAAGGTTTGCCGTGTTCGCTTAACTTCAGGTTTTGAAGTATCTAGCTACATCGGTGGTGAAGGTCATAACCTACAAGAGCACAGTGTTGTTCTTATCCGTGGTGGTCGTGTTAAAGACTTACCAGGTGTACGTTACCATACCGTTCGTGGTTCTTTAGACTGTGCTGGCGTTAAAGATCGTAACCAGTCACGTTCTAAATACGGTGCTAAGCGTCCTAAGAAGTAATTCTAGGAAACTAGCCCAAGCAACCCTTTAGCGTTTCGCTTGTTTGAATTCTTCATAGATTTGTAATTCAAGCGACGTATAGTAAGGCCAGCGTCATGTACATGACACTTGTACAAACTGCTGGATTATCCTGAAGTGTCATATTATTAGGTGTATTAAAATGCCAAGACGTCGCGTAGTCGCTGCTCGTGAGATCCTTCCAGATCCAAAATTTAGCAGCCAAACAATCGCTAAATTCATGAACCACGTAATGCAAGATGGTAAAAAATCTATTGCTGAAAGTATCGTTTACGGTGCTTTAGACCGCGTTCAAGAAAAAAACAAAGTAGACCCAGTTGAATTTTTCGAGACTACTCTTGAAAAAGTTCGTCCTATGGTTGAAGTAAAAGCACGCCGTGTTGGTGGTGCTACTTATCAAGTACCTATGGAAGTACGCCCATCCCGTCGTACTGCTCTAGCGATGCGTTGGTTAGTAGATGCTGCTGCTAAGCGTTCTGAAAAAACGATGGCTTTACGTCTTGCTGGTGAGTTGCTTGATGCAGCTGAAGGTAAAGGTGCAGCGATCAAAAAACGTGAAGACGTGCATCGTATGGCTGAAGCCAACAAAGCCTTCTCTCACTACCGTTTCTAAGCGGATAAAACAGTCCCTAATCAGGAGAATATTCATGCGTACTGCAGCTCGATTCAACATCGCTCTCTATCAAAGTGGAGGCTTTGCGGGTATTTAAGTTGCCTGCTTGGATATTCGTGCGCATCAATTTAATTGATGCGTCCTGTTTTAAATATAACATTTAGGAATGTAGACATCATGGCTCGCCAAACCCCAATTAGTAATTACCGTAACATCGGTATTTCTGCGCACATTGACGCAGGTAAAACAACTACAACAGAACGTATTTTGTTCTACACAGGTGTATCTCACAAAATCGGTGAAGTACACGACGGTGCAGCAACAATGGACTGGATGGAACAAGAGCAAGAGCGTGGTATTACAATTACCTCTGCTGCTACAACTTGTTTCTGGTCTGGTATGGCTAACCAATTCCAACAACACCGTATCAACGTAATTGATACACCGGGACACGTAGACTTCACAATTGAAGTTGAACGTTCTATGCGTGTTCTTGACGGTGCGTGCATGGTTTACTGTGCAGTTGGTGGCGTACAACCTCAGTCTGAAACTGTATGGCGTCAGGCAAACAAATATAAAGTGCCTCGTTTAGCATTCGTGAACAAGATGGACCGTACTGGTGCAAACTTCTTCCGTGCTGTTGAGCAAGTTAAAACGCGTTTAGGCGGTAATCCTGTACCTATCGTTGTGCCAATCGGTGCTGAAGATACATTTACAGGTGTAGTTGACCTTATCGAAATGAAAGCGATTATCTGGGATGAAGCATCTCAAGGTATGAAGTTCGAATACGGTGAAATTCCTGCTGAGCTTGTTGAGCTTTCTCAAGAATGGCGTACTAAGATGGTTGAAGCTGCGGCTGAAGCATCTGAAGAGTTAATGGACAAGTACTTAGAAGAAGGCGATCTTTCTAAAGAAGAAATCATCGCTGGTTTACGTACTCGTACATTAGCATCTGAAATTCAAGTTATGCTTTGTGGTTCTGCGTTCAAGAACAAAGGTGTTCAACGTATGTTGGATGCTGTAATTCAATTCTTGCCTTCTCCTACAGAAGTTAAAGCAATTGAAGGTATCCTTGACGACAAAGATGAAACTAAAGCATCTCGTGAAGCATCTGACGAAGCTCCGTTCTCTGCACTTGCGTTCAAAATCATGAACGACAAGTTCGTAGGTAACTTAACATTCGTACGTGTTTACTCTGGTGTTCTTAAACAAGGTGATCCGGTTTATAACCCAGTTAAATCTAAGCGTGAACGTATCGGTCGTATCGTGCAAATGCATGCGAACGAACGTCAAGATCTTGATGAAATCCGTGCAGGTGATATCGCAGCGTGTGTAGGTCTTAAAGACGTTACGACGGGTGATACATTATGTGATGAGAAAAACATCATTACTCTTGAGCGTATGGAATTCCCAGAGCCAGTAATTTCATTGGCTGTTGAACCAAAAACTAAAGCTGACCAAGAAAAAATGTCAATCGCTTTAGGTCGTTTGGCGAAAGAAGATCCATCGTTCCGCGTTCGTACAGACGAAGAATCTGGTCAAACAATTATTGCTGGTATGGGTGAGCTTCACCTTGACATCATCGTTGACCGTATGAAGCGTGAGTTCAGCGTTGAAGCGAACATTGGTAAACCAATGGTTGCTTACCGTGAAACCATCAAAAAGTCTGTTGAACAAGAAGGTAAGTTTGTTCGTCAAACAGGTGGTAAAGGTAAATTCGGTCATGTATATGTTCGTTTAGAGCCTATGGATGTTGAAGAAGCTGGTAAAGAATACGAATTCGCTGAAGAAGTTGTCGGCGGTACTGTACCTAAAGAATTCTTTGGTGCGGTTGATAAAGGTATTCAAGAACGTATGAAGAATGGTGTATTGGCTGGTTACCCTGTTGTGGGTATCAAAGCGACATTATTCGACGGTTCTTACCACGATGTCGACTCTGATGAATTGTCGTTCAAAATGGCAGGTTCATACGCTTTCCGTGACGGTTTCATGAAAGCAGATCCTATCCTTCTTGAACCAATCATGAAAGTTGAAGTAGAAACTCCAGAAGACTACATGGGCGATATCATGGGTGACTTAAACCGTCGTCGTGGTATGGTTCAGGGTATGGACGATCTTCCTGGCGGAACGAAAGCAATTAGAGCAGAAGTTCCACTTGCTGAGATGTTTGGTTACGCGACTCAAATGCGTTCTATGTCTCAAGGTCGTGCGACTTACTCTATGGAATTCGCTAAATACGCTGAAACTCCACGTAACGTGGCTGAAGGCATCATCGCTAAGTTCCAAGCTGGCGGTAAAAAAGGTGACGACGAGTAATCTTTCGATTACTATATTACCCAACTAAAATTTAGTTAAAAACCAAGTGCTCATGGGCGACCCTCATGAGCAGTTTATAAAGGAAGATCATCATGGCTAAAGCCAAGTTTGAACGTAATAAACCACACGTAAACGTGGGTACAATTGGTCACGTTGACCATGGTAAAACAACTT
>NZ_JBLVVH010000067.1:0-221 GCF_051947995.1 Acinetobacter calcoaceticus
GTTTTAAAAACATTGCAGGACACCCCAATACATAGCCCCCCTACAACAAGGGTGGCAAGACGCAGTAGTCGGTGAGTAATGACGTTTACAACATCGAGTCCTGAGTTTAAAAATAGAAAACAAACCGCCAGACAGGCAACAATCTGATAAATCAGCCATAACGTTGTGATACGCATTATCTGTACTCCCTCAAAATGAGGATGAGGAAAATAACGCCCCCT
>NZ_JBLVVH010000068.1:0-220 GCF_051947995.1 Acinetobacter calcoaceticus
TCAGCTTCAATCAGTTCAATCGTTTTACCAGCACGAATTACATGGGTCTTAATCGTAAATTCACCAAATGCAATCAATCCAAAAATATCAAAACTAATTCGGCCAATTCGCATATCTTGTCGTGGTGAAAATTGCTCTAACTCTGCTGCAATTACGCCACTTGCAGGCGCCATATGCTGTTCATGAGGGTTCCAAGCCCCTTGTGCATGAACAGTTGAGC
>NZ_JBLVVH010000069.1:0-219 GCF_051947995.1 Acinetobacter calcoaceticus
TGGTTGGTTGTTATACGACGTTGCGAATCTTGATCCAGATCATCTTTGTGCGGATTTAAAACCTCAACCAATGCGCCACGGTAATCTGCACGTTCGTCGGTTTCCCCGAGTGTATTCAACTCAAGGTGAACCTTGTCCGCAACGCCCATACGCTTCCAGAAACGTGCTGTCAGTTAAATCAACACGGCATCGATATCGCGAGTTGCCACACCAAAGGTT
>NZ_JBLVVH010000070.1:0-219 GCF_051947995.1 Acinetobacter calcoaceticus
CACGACCACCCGCAGAATCAGCACGTCCGCCTGGGTTTACTAAAGCATGGGTCACGTCAAAGAATACAGCCACATTCATTTCTTTCATGATGTCAAAGCCAAGCATGTCTACTATCAGGTTATTGTAGCAAAATGCAGAGCCACGCTCTCAAAGAATGAGTTTGTCATTCCCTGCTTCCAGACATTTATGCAGGATGTGACGCATTTCATGTGGGGCTA
>NZ_JBLVVH010000071.1:0-218 GCF_051947995.1 Acinetobacter calcoaceticus
GTTTGAGCGGTAGAAGTCCGAATAACGTCAGTATCTAATGTAGGGGATAATCCTGTAAAAATTGCGATACAGGATTTACAGAATGCAGCCCTACAAGCCAAAGACAGTGCGATGAATCTTGCTGTAGATCAATGCCCAACTGGTAAAAACCGACAATGTATATATGTCGCCTGGGATGAAACCAAACTGGCAGGAAATGATGGAATTCCCTCATGTAT
>NZ_JBLVVH010000072.1:0-216 GCF_051947995.1 Acinetobacter calcoaceticus
CAACGCAGCGAGCACGGCCTTGTCCAGATACTCCGGAACCGGAATCGTGTCCTCTCCGCGCTGTCTGAGCATCGAGTTGAGTGCATAGAGGGCCGACCAGCCCACAAGATCGGATCGGGAGAGCCTCAGCTCCCAAGCCATATCGCTGACACGTTCGGCCACTGACTCTGGGACGCGGAACATCACAGCCGTTAGCTCCTCGTCGCTGCGAGGTTT
>NZ_JBLVVH010000073.1:0-216 GCF_051947995.1 Acinetobacter calcoaceticus
GTTGGTACCAGAACTTGCGCCGCAGCAACTCGGCGGGATCGTCGGGAATCTGTCGCAGCCATTGCTCGAGGGCCTGGCGACGTTCGTCGTCGAGTCCGTCGTCGGCTTCCTCGTCACCCGTCCGCTCGTCCTCGGCGTCGGGCTGCGGCTGCGCTTGGCCGGGTGCTCCGGCGGTCTTCTCGCCTTCGTCTTCCGGCAGGCTGGTCGAGGGCGCCG
>NZ_JBLVVH010000074.1:0-215 GCF_051947995.1 Acinetobacter calcoaceticus
GTGACGCGCTGTACCTTCACGCTGAACAGGCTTTCTACGGCCTTCTTGATTTCCAGCTTGGTTGCATCGGTGGCAACCTTGAAAACGAATTGGCTCTTGCCGTCCGCGAGACCCGTGGCTTTCTCGGAGATGTGCGGACCAAGCAGCACTTTGAATACGCGTTCCTGGTTCATCCCAGCAGCTCCTCGAACTTCTTCACGGCGGACACGGTGACC
>NZ_JBLVVH010000075.1:0-214 GCF_051947995.1 Acinetobacter calcoaceticus
TGTTTACCCGCAGTTGCACCAAACAGGACAAATCCTCTTAAGGAACCTTCCCCATCCGCTGCTTTCGCGACCATCCCATCTTCAAATTCTTCAGTTTCCCAGTTCACTTCAACTTCCAGTGGCGCTGGTAATACGGGTAATGGAGCAGCAGGGGTTTTCACTGCGACTGGCATGGCAGGGTAGTGAACGGCAGACGGTTGACCACTCAGGGTTT
>NZ_JBLVVH010000076.1:0-213 GCF_051947995.1 Acinetobacter calcoaceticus
GCCACGATTACCTTCACGCGTTGCGTAAACCACCATTTGCCCATGTGGCGAGAAGCTCGGTGATTCATCTAAACTGGTTGGCCTGAGAAAATTGGTGATCCCTGTATTAATATCCTGAATCGCAACTTTGTAGTTACTCCCACTTGGACGATGCACCTGGGCAATCTTTATACCGTCTGCGCTTAAAGTACCGCGCGCATTAAATGCACCTTT
>NZ_JBLVVH010000008.1:0-159227 GCF_051947995.1 Acinetobacter calcoaceticus
TGATAATGCCTGTGACACGGCTGAGTTGTCCCTGATCGGTGACGGTATCAATGGCAGCTTGGCTGCCGATGAACTGTTTCAGGGGAATGGTGGCATTGGTCGACAGGCAGATCAGCTCAGCCTTAAAACCGGCATTCAGCGCATGCTGACCATCAATGCGTTGCAGGAAAACTTGGGTATTTAAATTTTGATTCGAAAACTGAATATGAATGGCACGTTTTTGTGCTGTAAGGCCTAAACTTTCCAGAGCCTGAAAAATATTGTTCAGCATTTTTTATAGAACATTTCATTAAATTTGCCATATTTTACTCAAAAAAACGATTTAATGTCTATACAGTTCTGTCTATAGATGACCATAATTGTCACATTCTATTTATTTTTTTAAACTTCCCTGTTAAGTACTGCACACGCTGCTGCTCAAAAAGACGTTTCCCTTTGCTCAGCCGCTGCGGATTTATTTGGTCAAGCGGATGACTTTACCGTAATGTGTTGGGTTGAGTCTGATCACCAATATGGCCACCACTACGACCATGGCAAAGTGCCAGATCCAGCCGAGTGTATAATGACCTGTAACGCCATGAAATACTGCAAGCAGCCAAGGCGCAAGCGCTGCAAGTAAAAATCCGCCGCCCTGCATCAAGGCGGAAAGCTGTCCGGCATGGGCAGGATCAGCCAGATGATCGAGTACCACAATCATCAGCAAGGCAAAACAGCCACCCAAGCCTGCGCCTAAACTCACTACCCAAAAATAAGGCAAAGATTCGGGCATAAAAGCCAGACCTGCAAATCCAAGCAATTGCATGATCAGGGTTAAGGCAATCCAGAAACGGCGATCCTGATTGCGTCGGGATAAATAAGGCAACAGCAGCGCTGCTACAGCCTGACTCAGTGTCAGTAGCGCCATCAGATTACCGCTCGCGGTCGCACTCCAGCCCAGCTCCTGATAGGCAGGCGCCAGCCATGCCACGATCGAACTATAGCCGCCATTAATCAGTCCAAAACAGCAAATCAATAACCAGGTACGTGGCTGTTTCAACAACACCCCAACCGATGGCAAGGTGTACTGAGATTTTGCAGGTCGAGCTAAAAAACAACTAGCCAGTAGAAATGCAGCTATTGCAGGCAAGCTAAACACAGATAAACCAATTTTCCAGTTTCCGGTCATACCGGTTACCAGAGGTGCAATCAAAGCCCCCAAAGCGCCACCGCCCATCAACATGGCAGAATACAGCCCCATCATCGGCCCCAGATGATCCGCAAATTCTCTTTTGATCATGCTCGGAAAACTGGCCTGTACCATCGCCACCCCTAAGCCAATAATGGCCGCAGTCACAATCAGGAATCCGCCATTCGGACTGATAAAACGTAATGCACAGCCGAGACAGATAATTGCTAAAGCCATCAGAATGGCCTTACGTTCACCCAAGGCACTTTGTATCGCCGGCCCAACGAAGGCAATGATACCCATCAGCAGCATCGGCACCAAGGTGAGTAAAGCGATGCCTTGCAAACTGAGGCCAGTTCCCGTTCTTATCGAATTCGCGACCGGCCCGATACTGGTCATAAAAGGCCGCAAATTTAGCCCGACCAGTGCCACGGTCGCGATGAGTAACGGACGATGTTGAGGAGAAGTCAGCATGATTCAGACCAGTGATTTCCAGTATGCATACAAATCGGGCTTGTGCTCCAGCCGTACAGGAACATAGCGAATCTGCATCGACTGCTCGGCAAAAGGCTTGGCCAGGTCGGCATAAATTGCGGCAGTAGATAAGCCAAAGGGTTCACCCGCTTCATTTGAATAGGCATAAGTCACGGCTTGTATACCTGCCATACGCATGGCAGCCATACACATCGGACAGGGATGTCCACTGGCAAACACCGAACATCCTTCCAGATTGGCCGAGTTCAGCTGTTTGCTGGCTGCACGGATGGCCTGTAACTCTGCATGCGCAGTGGGATCATTGCTGCTGAGAATCTGATTCACACCGGTCGCAATGACCACGCCATCTTTGACAATCACCGCCCCGAATGGACGGCCACCCGCCTCACTATTCTGATAGGCAAGTTCAATGGCCTGACGAAGAAAATCTGTATCGTTATTCATGTTCATACTCTCAGCCTTATTTTGCACCAGCCGCCAATAATGCATTTTCAATCTGCTTATAGCCACGCGTCTGCGCATGGGCTAGAGGTGTTACACCATCACGATCAGCCAGATTGACATTGGCCCCTGCCTTAATTAGAAGATCGACGATTTGCTGGTATTGCTTATCACCATTGCCCAGCATGATGGCTTCCAGTAATGCCGTCCAGCCCAGATGATTGACATGATCAACATTCACACCAGCCGCAATTAGGGTTTTTACCGTGTCTACATGTCCCCGCTCAGTTGCAGGAATCAAGGCTGTGCCGCCATAACGATTGGTACTTTTCAGGTCTGCACCATGTTGCAAGGTCATGTTCAAGATCTCTAAATGTCCTCTTGCACCTGCATAAAGATAAGGACTGTCCTGAATATCGTCCTTGGCATTGACATCAGCCCCAGCCTTGATCAACGCCTGAGCCGCCTGAATATGGTTGGCGCGTGTAGCAATCATTAACGCGGTTGCACCTGATGAGTCACGTACATCGATGTCTGGACTTTTAGACAAGAGTTGCTCGATACGGGCCACATCATTGTGTGCTGCCGCCTGATGTAAAGCATCATTTTGCATCGTATCTCCTGAGCTGGCATTACCACAGGCGGATAATGTCATCACCAAAGCAGCAGCGATTAAGGACTTGTTCATCGACTTCCTCCTAGCAAACATAAAAAGGCAGCAAAGATGCCGACAACCTTGTGGTTGATCAATACCATCCTTCAAATCAATTCGCCTCTGAGTTGAGCATAACGAGGTTCATGGCTATTTAAAAATTAAATTATTGAATCAAATGTATTAAGATAATGAATAGCTAAACTTTCAAAACAATTTAAATCAATGAGTTAGTACCATGTTTGATCCACGCTTGTTACGTGCTTTTGTCACGATTATTGAAGCAGGTAGTTTTACTCTCGCGGCCGAACGCTTGCACATGACGCAATCAACGGTTAGCCAGCAACTGGCAAGGCTGGAACAAGCTACAGGAAAGCAGCTGATTGATCGTCATGCCCGGCCAATGCAGCTGACCAGCGCAGGTGAATATCTGATTAGTTATGCCCGACGCATTCTGGCACTGCAGCAAGAGGCCCAGAATGTGCTCGGTGATCCAACAGGCACCATCCCGATTCATATCGGTTTGCCGGAAGATATTATGAATACTGACATGGCGCTGGCATTAAGTGCATTTAGCAAACAGCATCGTAGTATTCGGCTAGATGTAACCGCTGGACTGAGTCGGGATCTGATGGAAGGCTATCGAAGTGGACAATTTGATCTGGTGATTGTGAAAGAAGCCATTGCCAGTGCGGATCGTCATGCGACTTTTCCAGAGCAAATGGCATGGTTTGAAAGTATCGATCATGGCGGGAACTGGTCTGATCCAGTTCCACTGGTGACCTTTCCACAAGGCGGGCTGTATCGGGAAGACATGTTCGAGCAAATTGAACGTGAACGGCGACATTGGTATATCGCATTTACCAGTAATAGTCTCGCCAGTGTACTGGTGGGCGTTGAAACAGGGCTGGGCTTGTCACTGCTCCCGGTGGCAACCACCTGGGGCTATCGGGTACGTGAATATTCTGGGCTGGGTCAGGCTCATCCCATGACGGTTTCGATCTATGCCTGGGATAAGGAGGGTCCGGTAGCTCAGCTGGTCGAGCAAATGACTGCGGTGCTGCAACATCGTTTTGATCAGAGCAGAACCGCAGGAGGATGAATCTGAAATAATCGCTCAATCCATCTACCGTCTTTAAGTGCCAAGTCCTAGGCTCTATGTGCCAAAAATAACAGCCATGGCACAGGAAGTTAAATCCCTTCTTTTACTGTCAAGACAGCCTCTACAACGCTGACTACTATCCAGAGAAATAGACAGCTTTGATGAGTAAGTCAGTATGGTCAAACAGACAGAGAAACGATACAGCCAGTATAGCCGTAATAATCTGATTTTTAATGTGATTGATTCAGGCCCAATTGATGGCAAACCGGTTATTCTATTACACGGTTTTCCCGAAACGGCACACAGCTGGCAAGCCACCAGCGCCCTTCTGAATCAGCATAACTTCCGCACCTTTGCCATTGAACAACGTGGCTACAGCCAAGCCGCTTCACCCAAAGGGCGTTTTAAGTATGCCATTGACGAACTGGCTGCCGATGTCAAAAGCTTTATCGATCTACTTGGACAGCCAGTGTACGTGATTGGTCATGACTGGGGCTCAATCGTGGCCTGTGAATTGGCCCAGCAGCATCCCGATCTGGTCAAACACCTGACCTTAATCTCGGTACCGCATACAGGTGCATTCCTAAAGGCCATGTTCAGTAGCTCGCAAATTTTCAGCTCGTACTATATCGGCTTTTTCCAACTGCCCTTTATTCCTGAACTGTTATTTAAGAGAGCCAAGACACTCAGCCATTTCTTGCTGAAAAACTCAGGCATGAATGCAGCGCAAATCCAGGATTTTCAGCAATATCTCATTCAGGAAAATCGTATCGGCACAGCGATTCACTGGTATCGCAGCATGCCATTGGCACCGATTCGGTCCACCTTTAAGAAGGTAAAAGTACCCACCCTGTTTATCTGGGGAGATAAGGATATTGCGGTTGGCAAGAAAAGTGCTCAACTCAATCAACAGTTTTTTTCAGGCTCGTACCAAGCGGTCTATCTGGATGCCACACATTGGATCCCTTCACAAAATGCCGAGCAGTTGAGCCATTATTTTATTAATGCCGTAAATGGAGGAGAAAATCATGCATCCTAAACAACGAATGGAAAATCACTATCTTAAACAGCGTCGTGTCCAATTTGATTTTAGTCATACCCCCGAACACTGGATTTATGACAACCCATTTGCAACCCACTTAATCAATGCCGTGCATTTGATTTTACCTGTTGGCGAGCTGTGGATGTGTCGTACCTTTAATGAAGCGCTTCCCTATGTCACAGATGAAAAACTTCGCGCCGATGTAAAAGGCTTTGTACATCAAGAAGCCCATCACGCAGCAGCCCATAAAGTTGCTCAAGACTATTTAAGACATTATGACTATGAAATTGATGAATTTATTGGATCCTTAGATACGATCGCCAAGCAACTGAATACCGCACCTTTAGGCCTGGCACTGTCAAAAAATCTGGAATATCGCTGGCTGACCATTCGCGTAGGTATCGCCGCTGCCGTTGAACATTTTACCACCATGTTAGGCACCTGGTGTCTGGATGACCAACCTTGGCAAAATAAAACTGCGGACGAAATGATGTCTGATCTGATGACCTGGCATCTGGCAGAAGAAGTTGAGCATCGTAGTGTTGCTTTTGATTTATATATGCATTTATGCGGCGAGGAAAATAAAGTCTTTGCCTACTTGCAACGTCAAATCATCATGACAGCGGTGGCCCCGGGCTTTACCTTTGCAATCTATCAATGCTTCAAGAAGCTGACACAGCAAGATGCACGGGCCAAACGCTATCATCACTATGGTCTGCTTCGCTCACTGGCCCAAACCGTGATTGAAAATGCCCGCAACAAACAGGTGCCGAGCTTTTTCTCAATGATGTTGAGCCTAAGACATTGGTTAAAGCCGAGCTATCATCCATTTTATGAGGGCGACACGTTTAAAGCCTTACAGGTGATCGACAACTCACCCGCAGTCAAAGCCTTAACCCAGCAGTTACGGGTTTGTTAAGACACCCGATTATACTTTTCCTCTTTTAGGCACCTCCCCGTGCCTTTTTTTATTTTCCCTATTTAACGCACAAATAAAAAAGCCTTATAGAAATAAGGCTTTTTTATTTCAGATTTATCGATGAAAGATATAACTATAGCTATCAAATTCTTTCATATCATTTTGCATATATTGCAGGGTCCATGGATAATTCACCACATTGGTTTTATGCTCGTCAAGATAATAACTCGCACATCCACCCTGATTAAATACAGTGCCCGAAAGCTTATTCTGTAGCTTCTGATTATAGCGTTTATCCGCATGAACATTAATCTCAAAACTTTTCAATTGATTATCCAGAATAAAGCGAATGGCTTTCACTGCATAATTGACCTGATGCTCCGCAGCGCTAATTAAAGAGTTATAGCTAATACTATTTGGCCCCAGTAGCATAAATGCATTAGGCAGATCTTTTACGACACAACCTTTATAAGCTTGTACCGTATGGGTTTGCCAAACCTCATCCAGTATCACACCGGTTTTGGTCATAATCCGCTTGGCAATAGGAGGTTTTGCCACCTCAAAGCCGGTACTCCACACAATGATATCCAGTGGAATTTCCTTGCCCTCCACAAGCACCCCATTTTCTGTCACTTGCTTGAGACCCTGATTAATGAGTTGTACATTTTTAGCTGCTAATGCAGGATAGTAGGTATTCGAAAATAAAATCCGTTTACATCCCAAGGTAAATTTTGGTCGGACTTTCTCTCGCAATACCGGATCCTGAATCTGGTAATGCATCCAGTTAATCAAGCCTTTACCGAATAGATCCAGGGTCTTCGGTTGATTGACACTGGAACTGAACATGTCCATGGAAATACTGGTCACTTTGCGTAGAGAATGCATGGTAAAAGGAACTTTTTGCTGAACACTTTTAGACACATCATGCAATACCAGATTCGGTTTTGGAATTACCCAAGGTGCAGTACGCTGAAATACATACAGCTGATCAACAATAGACTGAATTGCAGGAATAATCTGAATCGCAGATGCCCCCGTACCGACCACCGCAACACGTTTATTGCTTAAATCGACCGAATGATCCCATTGTGCTGAATGAAACACTTTGCCCTTAAAGCGGTCCAGCCCCTTAACCATAGGGCTAGCAGGTTCGCTTAAAGGCCCTGTAGCAAAAAAGACAAATCTGGCCGTATAGTTGCCCTGACTGGTTGCAAGCCCCCAGACATGATCTTCAGTTGACCACTGCGCTGTATAAAGTTCGGTATTAAATAAAATATGTCGATCGATGTTATAACGTCTGGTCACATCTTTAATATATTGCTGTATTTCCTTTTGCTTTGCGAATATATGACTCCAATTGGGATTCGGCGCGAACGAATAGGAATAAATAGAAGATGGCACGTCACATTCACAACCCGGATAGGTATTTTCTCGCCAGACCCCACCGACCTCACCTGATTTTTCAATAATGATAAAATTATCGATGTTTTGCTGTTTCAGCCTGATACCTGCTGCAATTCCAGAAAACCCCGCACCGATAATGACCACATCAAATTGATGTTGATTTAATACAACATCTTGCTTTAAATCTGGCATTTCCAACTCCAAAATATAAAAATATTTTCACTTCAAGCCGTTAATAAATTAATCAAATTATTAACAGACCTAGCTATGGAAAATAATTCGAATGCCGGATAAACACTTGACCGTTAATGCCAAACTAAAATAACCAAAGTCAAATAAAGCGGTGGAAAAACCATTATATTTTTAATTCATCATATTATGTAGATTTGCCCTGTAATTTTGTCCCATGATGATAAATATCTTTATAACTGATTCAGCTAAAATAAATAATTGACTGAATTATGATACTAGACTAGCGGATCGAAATAGAGTTAAAGGACCTGACTTTAGAATGAGCTGAGCAATGATGACTGAAATTCCAAGTATTCCCTCGGTTCTTCTGGAACTGATTGCCAAATATCTCCAGCAAAAAAATATAACCAATCTCCAACTCAATGAATTGAGCAAGCAATATGCGCATCAACAGCGGATGCCCCTGCATAAATGGAGTCAACTGCTCGAAGATATTTACCAGCAGCATCCTGTACCAGTAATGGGATATTATATTGGCGAGTTGGTCGAACCGCATCATATCCATATCATGGGCTATCTTGCCCTTTCAAGTCCTGATTTATATGGTTTTTTAAACAGCTTTAAGAACTTTCAACTGATCCTGCAAAACTCCGCTGCTTTTTCAATTACACATACAGCAGATCAGTTTTGCATGTGCTGGACTCCGGTCACAGAGAAGAATTCACAACTGACCAATGAGGTTCTCATCTCAGGTATACTCAATACCATCCGCAAAATCCTACATCGTCCAGACATCAAGGCTGCGAAAATCGAATTTTCTGCTGTTACACCTGCAGATCCAACACCCTATCCAGAAATTTATGACTGTCCTGTCAGCTTTGATGCTGATGCGTTAAAACTCTGGTTACCCAATGAAATTCTGCAGTACCCGATTCCCAGCAGCGATCCACATCTCAAAAAAATTCTTGACCAGCAAGCAGAAGCACTGCTTAAGAGCATTCCCAATCCGGATACATTTTTAAAAGACTTGCAGTTACTGATTGTCCATATGCTTAAAACCGGCGAGCCTTCAGCAGATCATATTGCCAGACAGCTCAATCTGTCCTTAAGAAGTTTTTATCGCAAACTGAGTGGCTATCAATTGCAATATAGTGATCTGGTCAAAAGCATTCGTTTGGAACTGGCAAAAACCTATCTCACCAGCTCAGAACTCTCGCTCACAGAAATCGCCTTCTTACTGGGTTATGCAGAACAAAGCGCCTTTAGCCGTGCCTTTAAACAGTGGGAAAATATGTCTCCCTCTGATTATCGAAAAAATCATCCTCCCTAGCACATGCTTAAAAGCAAAAGGGGTGAATCATCGAAATGATTCACCCCTCTCAAGAATTTATAGATGAAGGTTTAGAAGCTAAAGCCTATATTTAGATTGATGCGGTATAACCATTGGTCACTATAGGGCGAAACCGTTGAGGTATAGCCTGTGGCATTAGAAGCCCCGCCGATAATATTGGAGTTTTTACCCCAGGTATAATCGGCCCAGACCATAAACGGCGAAGCAATAAACATCATCCCGGTGGTATTCATTTGTGAAGCCGACCAGTCATCACGTTTCTTGTCCATATAACTATAGTCATTATAGAAACGGATGGCCTTGAGTTTGCCCATATTCTGCACCGGCAAGGTATAAGCCAGATTTAAACTGGCTACGGTGGCTTCTGACGCAATGAAATAGGCAGGCGTAAAGCCATTGTTGCCCATCAAGGTCACATCATTGCTCACCCCATCCGGATTTTTGGCATCATATTGATAATGAATCACCGAGCTTTGTAGATTAAAGCGTTTGTAATTATTGTCGCTATGCAGACCGACCGCATAATACTGACCATTCTTATCTGTGGTCTTGTTATGCAATTGCGCAATCGCACCCGACACACCAAATTCCTGCTTACCGAATTCAGTTTCCAGTTTGCGTACAATACGGGTATTAAACTGATGGCGCTTTTCATTCTGATAGGCTTTTTGGGTTGGGAAAGCATTTTCAGCCAAATCATCATAAGTGGCACTTTCAGGCGAATAGCGTAGGCTGGTATCCAGCATTTGCGGATAATAGCCCAGCTTGATATCCCAGTCCTTGTTATTAAAATTCCAGTTCAATCCGGGTGCGATATTATTGCCATAGCCCAGGAAAAAAGGAATATGGTAAGTCCAGCCATTTTGCGGATAAGGATAAATCGCAAAAGGTTTGTACACCAGACCGGCTTCAATACTGTTGTTCTGGTCAAGATTATAGCCGACATAGGCTTTCTCGACCGAACGCTTTTCCTGATCCTGAAACAGGTAACTGGCATTAAAATAGGCATCGTCAAACTTGCCTTTCAGGTCGACCCTGAAAATATCAAAATAAAGCTTACCGAATCCGCCATTCGGTCCTTCCCAAGCTTCATAACGCTGATTCAGCCGTACCACCCCGCCGAGTTTAACTGAATCGGTTCCATCTTCACTTTTCCATTCTAGGGCTGAGCTTTGTGCAAACACCTGGGATGGTGTACCCAAATAACATGCAGCAAGCATCGCGACCATCACTGTCTTTTTCATCGGTTGTTCCTTCGCTTTCGTCCCAACGATCCTGTTGGTCTTGTTGTTGTTTTACCTATAAAACATAGTTTTTATGGCGATATGGGCAAAAATTTTTGCCCATATCGCGGTCTTCACATCAGCACGGACTGCCAATGCTCAGTGGGATTAGTACAGTTTTTTCTGTGGCGGACCTGCGAAGTTCAATGGCCCAATTGAATGCATATCCAGCTCAATTACACTTGGACCTTTAAAATCAACCGCTTGCTGAATCACGGTCTTGAATTCATCCGCACTGCCCACTTTCCAGCTCTTCACGCCCATGGCTTCGCCTAAAACCTTATAGTCCGGGGTATGCAATTCATTGAAATACTGGCGACCACCGAAGTAGTTATTTTGAATGCCACGCATTACGCCATAACCGCCATCATTCATGATCATCAGCACCATATTGGTATTTTCTTGCGCCATGGTGGCGATTTCACCGATGCCTAACATCAAACCGCCATCACCGACCAAGCCAATGACTTTTTTATCAGGATTGGCAATTGAGGCACCAATTGCAGTGGCTAATCCCAAACCAATGGCGCCTGCGAGAGAGTGAATATTCTGGTTTGGTGCTTGTACCGGGAATAAACGGCTGCCCCAGGTACTGCCAGACATGGTAATGTCACGTACAAAAATACCGTCTTGTGGTAATGCAGCACGTAAGTGATCACAGATCAAAGCATACTGATCTAACTGGGTACGTAGCGCATCGATTGCCGCCTGCTTGGCCTTCACCACAGCTGCATCATAATCTGCGTCGACTTTGGATACGCCTTGCAACCCCTTCAAGACACGTTGCAATACATCTTTGGCATCGCCACAAATAAAATTACGAACTTTGTAATTACGCTGCTGTGCCACAGGATTGGCGTCAATCTGGATAATATTGTCAGGGAACTGTACCGAATAGGTTTTGGTTTCATTACTACGTAACCGAGAACCCACGACCACCAATAGATCAGCCTCTTTGAGCAACTGCTCAACCCCTGCCGAGTTATGGAATGCGCCTAGGCTACGCGGATGATCATCTGCCAACACACCACGTGCATGGGTCGATGACACCACCGGAATCCCAAGATCGGCAATCGCCTTGACTTCTGCAACACTGTTCAGCGTTCCACCACCAATCCAGAACACTGGGCGTTTGGCTTTCTTCAGTTCATCGACAATCAGGTCAACTTCCACCTGTTCAGCTTGTGGCAATTCCAGTGCTTTTACTGGCCCCAAGTTCAGCGGTAAATCGATTTCTGCTGCCTGTACATCAATCGGCAACTCGACACTGACTGGCCCCATCGGTACCGTCGTGGCGACACGAATCGCTTCACGAATCACGCCCACTGCATTGTCAGGACTGGTGATACGAAATGCTGCTTTGCTAGATGCACGCAAGAAAGTCAGCTGATCTTTGGTTTCATGAATAAAACTGGCATCACGATCCAGATATTCACGCTCTACCTGTCCGGTTAAATGCAACACTGGACTGCCTGCATTCATCGCTTCAATCAATGAGCCGACTGCATTACCTGCACCGGCACCAGTACTGGTGAGCGCTACACCGAGTCCTTTAAAACGTGAATGACCATCGGCCATCGTGACCGCACCCGCTTCACCGCGTGCCGCCACAAAACGGATTTTTTCACGTCGACCCACTGCATCGGCAATCGGTAAGTTATGGATCGAGATTACCCCGTAAATACTGTCTACCTGATGTGCTTCTAAAACACGGGCGATGGCTTCGCCGACATTTACACGTTCTGTCATTTGTATATTCCTCAAAAACGGTTCATTCCATGAATGTATTAATTCGCCCAAGGATTTGGCTGCTCGCTTAATCCCATATAGATACTTTTTTGTTGCATATAAGACAAAATGCCTAAACGACCTTTTTCACGCCCAATGCCACTTTCTTTAAAGCCGCCAAATGGCGCAGAAATCGAGAATTTCTTATAGGTATTGATCCAGACCGTACCCACTTCTAAAGCACGGGCAATTTGCCATGCCTTACGATAGTTTTCCGTCCAGATACCTGCAGCAAGTCCAAAACAGCTGTCATTGGCTTGTGCAAGCAAATCTTGTTCATCGTCATATTTCATGACCACCAGTACAGGGCCAAAAATCTCTTCCTGACAGGTCTGCGCTGAATTGCTTAAACCGGTAATGATGGTGGGTAAATAATAGCTGCCTTTGGCAAACTCACCTTCTGTCAAGGCATGCCCACCCACCAGCACTTGCCCACCTTCCTGCTTAGCCAGTTGGACATAGGCATCGACAGAGGCCAGATGTTTCGGATTGATCAAAGAGCCAAGGTGTACGCCTGCAGTTTCCGGATGTCCAACCCGTAAGCCTTTGGTGATCTCGACCAGACGACTAAGGAACTGATCATAGATGTTGCTGTGTACAAATAAACGTGAACCTGCAATACAGGCTTGTCCAGCCGAACTAAAGATGCCGTAAGCCACGCCCTTGGCTGCCAGTTCAATATCTGCATCTGGCAATACAATCGTTGGAGACTTTCCACCCAATTCCAAAGAGGTGGTAATCAGTTTATCGGCTGCCAAATGTGCCAGATGACGACCCGTGGTGGTTCCACCGGTAAATGAAATTTTACGTACCAGAGGATGCTTTACGATCGCATCTCCAATCACCGAACCACGTCCGACCAGTACACTGAGTAAACCTTTCGGTAGTCCTGCTTCTTCAAAGATTTTGGCGAGTTCCAATGCAATCAAAGAAGTCACTTCTGCAGGCTTTAGAATCACGGCATTACCTCCCGCAAGCGCAGGTGCCAGTTTCTGTACTTCACTGGCAATCGGCGAGTTCCACGGGGTAATTGCAGCCACCACGCCCACAGGTTCATGCACACTCATGGTCATGAAATCTGCAGCACGTTGCGTGGTTAGCTCATCATTTAAGGTTTCGCAGGCTGCTGCTACATAACGCGCTGTTGCCGCTGCACTTAGGGTCAGGGCACGGGTTTCAGCCAAGGGCTTGCCATTATCGCGGGTTTGTAGCTTTGAAAGTTCATCCACACGCGCTTCAATAATGTCAGCCACTTTATATAAAATACGGGCACGTTCATGCGGCATGCTATTGCGCCATTCCGCCTTACGCCAAGCCGCATCTGCCTTTTCAATGGCTTCATTGACATCCTCCAGACTCGCCGTTGAAATTTCAGCATTCACCGATTGATCTGCTGGAAATAAACTTTGAATCGTAGCGCCTTTACCTAATCGCCATTCACCAGCGATATAAATTTCCTTTACCATGATCAAATCCTTTTAAATCTGAATTGCTTCAACACTATTGCGGCAAGCGCGAATCACACTTAATGCAGCCAAGGTTGAGGTTTTGGGATTACTCGCCAATGGGACCCCCACCAGTTCAATGGTCATTTCACCAAACACGCCTTCTGCCACAATGGTGTGTTTGTTTTTGTTGATATTTGGATCAACCGTCAGCTCCACCAAGGTCTCATCCATACCCAGTCCAGCCAGTGCAATCGTGGCGGCCACATTGGCATTGGCTGGAAACTTCAAGGCTGCTTCTCTGGCTGTACCACGGAAAAAAACCGTTGCTTCGCTGACCTGATCGAGGTTGACCAGTTGTTCAGCATAGCTGCCACGCCAGCTTTTCGGACTCTTACAGCCCTTGTAAGTGACCTTTTCCAGACCGCCTTCTTTGGCCGCAGAGATCCCATCAATCCCTGCAATTGCACCCGCCAACAAATGCAGATGCGCATCATGTTGTTCTGCGGTGGTTTTCAGTTGAATTAAAAATTCGTTATCCGCCAGAGTGCCCACGGAAATCAGGCCAATGGTCCAGCCTTTTTCCAGCACTTTTTGCGCATGTTCTTTCACCGCTGCCTGACCTGCCACTTCAATCACATAGTCAGGTGTGCCCTGGCATTCATCAATTGAAGAAATGACCTGTACATCAGCCGCAACCTGCGCCCGTACTTTTTCGACACTGCGTGCAGGGACCACAATCCATTTAAGTTGCAGGTCTTGAGGCATATGCGCATACACTTCTGCTGCCATGGCGCCAAAACCGATCATCATCAACTGTTTCATGTGAACACCTTATAAATGTTTATTAAATCCACCAGAGACATCGAGTGTCGAACCTGTGGTATAGGATGCTAAAGGTGATGCAAGGAACACCAAGGCACGTGCCGGTTCTTCAGGCTTGCCTAGACGTTGCATTGGAATGCCACGGTTTTTGGCAATATTGCCTGTCCATTGTTCCCATGTTGCATTGGGATCAGAACGGGTTTCAAAACGACGTTTCCACTGGGCCGATTCCACCATACCCAACAGGATTGAATTGACCCGAATGCCGTACTGGGTAAATTCATGCGCCAGTGAATGGGTTAAATTCAGCAATGCCGCACGCGCAGATGAAGTCGCAATCATGTGCGGTTCAGGTTGCAGTGCCAGCAAAGAATTGACATTGGTAATCGACCCGCATGCCGAATGTTTTAAATCATTTAAAAATGCACGAACAGGATGTAACACACTGAAATACTTCAGTTCAATTTCTTTCATCCAGTCTTCGTCTTGAGTATTTTCAAAATTAGACACACGGCCCTGACCTGCGTTATTGATCAGCATGTCGACATTGCCCAGATGCTGATTGACCTGTTGGGCGAAGCGTTTCACATCTTCTTTATCCAAGACATTGCATGCGCTGGTGAAAATATTGGCATGCGGATATTTTTCTAAAATATATAGTCTTGATGCCGCCAAACGCTGCTCATCTCGACCACACCACGCCACCTTGGCACCTTCTGCAACTAAAATTTCGACTGCAGCCAAACCAATGCCTGACGAGCCACCTGTGACAACTGCTACTTTTCCTTCAACTTGGAAGCTCATATCCATATCTCTCGTTTAAGTCTTAATGTGCCGATAAAACAATGTCGTTAAACTGTTCAGGTTGATCGACATAACTCAGATGACCTGCATCGGTAATGAGATGACATCGGCTCAATTGCATTTCTATAGCCAGTTCCTTGATCGCTTGCGCAGGGGTAATTCCATCCTTGTCACCCGCAATCACCACACAAGGAACTGTCAGTTCTGTTAAATAATTTCGAATTTCGTCATACGCCAGCAAATAAGATGCTCGGGTAAAACCGTCTAATGTCAGTTGCCCCATCACTTCACTGACCAATGCCAGTGCCTGAGGCTCCTGTTTATAAATCAAATGTGGTCCACGACTGGCTGCCATGCCTGCATTGCCCAAGCTTTTCAACATATTCGGTCGTTTTTGATAGACCTGTGCTTTAGTGTCCTCATCGGAACGTTGATAGCCTTGTGCTGCATTGGCAAGCACTAAAGTCTGTACCCGTTCAGGATAAAGATGGGCAAACGCACTGGCCTGTAAAGCACCCAATGAATGACCAATCAGCATGGCTTTTGCAATGTTCAACGCATCCATCAAGCCCAATACTCGCTCCGCATAATCGGCTGCATTGGGTTGATCTGTGCTTAAGCCATCGGATAAGCCATAACCCGGTGCATCCCAGGCAATGACATGAAAATGCTGACCAAGTATCTCTAGCTGGTTAATCCAGGATGCTGAACCCGAGCTAATACCGTGTAGCAAAATCAGCGGCTGGCCTTGACCTGCTTCGCGATAAGCTTGCACAGCGCCATTGACGACAACGGTTTTAACGGGATAGTGAGTTAAGCGCTCAGTCAGGGTCATCATGTCATTCCTTCTACAGTTATGAAATCAATCGGATTAACGTTTGATTTGAGACAATGGATGCTCAGGTGGGTAGTTCGGAATGGTCGGCTTACCCGCACCCAACATCACACACATCAAGGCATCTTCCTGACCCGGATTAAACAAGCCACGATAAATTCCAGGTGGAATTGAAATCAGGTCACGCTCTTTCAGTCGGGTCTCGAATTTTTCACCGTTATGTTCAATGAACAGGTCAATTTCGCCACGTAACATGAAAAACACTTCTTCCACATCGTGATGAATGTGCAAAGGCCCTTCGCACTGTGCTGGAAGTACCATGGTTGAAAAGGTGAAGTTTTCTGCTGGAACCGTATTGCCATCATTCATCACACCGGTTGCACCTGTGCCCATATAACGCATTTGTGCACGGCGATATTTCGGATCGTAATCCGCCTGAAACTTCAAGGCATCGAAATCATATTTACGTGTTTCAAAGCGTGCGATACGGGTATTTAACCAGTCTTGTAAGCTTGTACCTTCAGGTTGTGTCCATGATTCAAATTGTTGAGTAGTCATGTTTGAACTCCTAGGTTTTTGTTCAATAGTTTGATTAATAACGTTTCAATAAAGGAACCAAGAAAAACGATCCGATCACGGCGACGGCTGCCAGGAAAGTAATTCCTAAATTAAAACTGTGGGTTTGCATCACGATGTAACCGATCAGAACAGGTGCAATTGCACTGGCAAAATTCCCCATTCCGTTGAAAATTCCACCTGCAGTTGCCCCCACATCGGCGGTGGTGACACGGGCAAGTAAAGCGAATACGGCTGCGACACCAAAGCCCCACGCCATTGCGCTTAAAGACATGGCCGCAATCACTAAAATCGGGTCAGTCATAATGACCATGACATACATAAAGATGCCCGCAACAAACAGTCCACTGAAGACCTGAACGGCACGGCGACCCAGTTTGTCGGAAAGGAAAGCTCCAATCACTTCACCAATCAGCATGGCAATAAATGGCAAGCTTGAATAAATACCAAACTCTTTGAGGTTAAAGCCTTTGTCCTGAATCAGATAAGAAGGCACCCAGCTATTTAAGCCCCACAGATAAGTCATCAAGGCAATATTGAAAATACATACCAGCCAGAATGAGCTGTTTTGCAATAACAACTTGGTATTGTGAATATGGCCTTTGAAATTGACGCGTTTACTGGTCGATTCCAGTTCAATGGTTTTCTTGAGTTGTAAATTACGTAACCCAAAAGCAATCGCAAGTAATGCAATCACCGTTAAACCTGCCATCACAAAAAATGTGGTGTGCCAGTCATGCTTCGCAAGCACTGCCGCAGTAATTGGAAAACCCAGAAATGCCCCAATCGGTGTTCCTAACAGGAACATGGTGGAAGCACGTGCCTGCTGGCGATCGGTATAGGTTTGTTTGACAATGGCATAAGCCAGTGCAAACAAAGGTCCTTCAGCGAGGCCGAGTAATACCCGTAAAATCAACATGCCCGTGTAATTGGTGGTAAAGCCCATGCAGAACATCAGGATGCCCCACGATGCAACGCTCCAGAACAGCATTTTCTTGGGATTAAAAATGTCACCGAGGAAGCTTAAAAACACCGAGGAAAACCCATAAGCCAGCAAGAAGCTGGTCATCAGCCATCCGAGCTTTGCCTTATCTTGTGCAATCCCCATAGCACCTTGAAAGTGCGGGTCTGCAAATAACACGGCAATACTAATCTTGTCGAAGAATGCCAGTACGACACACACCATCAGGACAAAAGCAGGAACCCAATGCTTTAATCCACTTTTTTCTTCATTACTCATACTTCATTCCTTCGATTGAGTCATGAACCGGATTTAATGTTTATGGTTTTAATTTCATGACATTAAATTCAGGGTCTGCTAATAATTTTGGGTCTAACACGGTATTCGACTGCATCCAGCGCTTTGCCAGTTTGACCAGTTTTGAATCATTGATGGCGATCATGTTCAACAAACGGTTCTGATCATCCAGATATAGATAACTGCATTGATCCTCTGCGCTTTTGCGAACTACAATCTGCCCGGTTTTTTCAGCTTGATAGGTGCCTAAGATCTGAATATTGAAGTGATACTGATCTGACCATAACCACGGAATATCGCTATATTCGGTTGCAATACCCAGCATTGATTTTGCTGCGGCAATCGCCTGATTCTGTGCATTGGCCCATGACTGGATGCAATAGCCAAGCCCCGGATGAATCGCCACATCACCTGCAGCATAAATATCCTGGTCAGACGTCTGTCCAAAACCATTCACCACAATGCCATCCTTAACGTCCAGACCTGCATTGACACCTAGTTCTTTCGCAATATCCGCACCGGCACCGACCACCACACAGTCGAACAGTTCACTTGCATTCGGATGATTCACCACTTCAACTTTTTGCTGACCGGCTTCAATCAAATGCAGGTTTTTACTGTCTAAATGAATCTGGGTGCCCTGCTGCTCATGCATGTTTTTCAGAAAATCAGAGACATCGGGGCTGACACTACGTGCACACAGACGATCGCCATATTCAAAAATATGCACTTCCTTACCCTGTTTACGTGCGGTCGCAGCAATTTCCAGACCGATCCAGCCCCCACCAATCACAGCCAGCTTTTGTGAATGCTGCAAGATTTCAGCCAAGCGCTCACAATCCTGAACATTGCGTAACGTCACCACATTCGGAATAAACTGCCACGTATTCACAGGCACACGCGCACGACTGCCGGTGGCGATCAATAATTTGTCATAGGGTAAAACTTGACCGTTTTCCAGAATCACCTGCTTCTGCTGGCGATCGACCTGTGTAGCAAGTGCTGGCTTGTGCCATTGAATATTGAAATCCTGTACCTGCTCTGGAGAAAACAGATGCAAACTTTCATAAGTCGCTTCTTTTGAAAGTACCTGTTTTGACAAGGGTGGGCGTTCATAAAATACTCGGTCTTCATTAGAGACCAAATGAATTTCACCTGAATATCCATGCTGGCGTAAAGTACTGACCGCCCAGCCTGCTGCTTGCCCTGCACCTACAATTACGATTCTGTCCATAGCTTGTTCTCCCTGCCTGATCTGTACTTATGCAGGTTTGACTTGACGACGAGTATGATCATCTAAACCACCTTCAATCGCCCATTCTGTAAAGAGTTCCAGACGATGTTCTTCGATGCGTGGCTGCCACTCTTCGGTCAGGTAGTCATCATTTGTGTAATACTCAAATGCGCCACCAAGCGGTGAATTGACATACCAGAAATAAGCTGAAGAAATCGGATGACGTCCCGGGCCAATAAAGGTTGACCAATCAGAACGGTTCATGTGCAGTCCACCACCAATCACCTCATGGATATCACGAACGACGAATGCGACGTGATTGAGTCCTGCAGGTTTATTTGGAATCGAAAGCAGGAACAGATCATGATGGAAACCCTTACCGCGACAACGTAAGAATGCACCACGATTGCGATAAGCATCCGACAAGAAGAAACCTAGCTTTTCGATATAGAACTGTTCCGTCTTTGCTAAATCAGGCGTGAAAAACACCACATGACCAATCGCTACGGGTTGCCCCTTGTCATAAACAGGGCTGGCTGCATTGACACGCTGTACGTTGCCGTACTGGTTAATGCCTTCAGTTTTCAAGTCAGGTAAATCCTGGGTAAAGCTTTTCTGGAAACGAATGGTCATGCCATTCGGATCTAGACACTGCACCATATCCTCAGTCGCCTGATAACCGTCTACATCATTTAAAGCCGACGCTAAATTTGCCAAATCCTGATCAGTATCATCCAGTCCCCAAGTTACTTCACGTAACGTTGAACCGGCCTCAATGGCTTTTGGTAAACGCTGATCATCACAATCAAATAAGTAAATCTTGCTACCATTTTGGGTCTGATAAAGATCAGTCCCTTCAATATCTGACTGGCTTTGCTTGAGACCGAAATCTGCCAAAAATTTATTCGAAGCAGCTCTGTCTTCAACGCCAAACTTTAAAATCTCAATCCCTGTAATCATGAGACAACTCCTTAATTAAAGACAAAACCGCCATTTACCGGAATATTCTGTCCTGTCACAAACGAGGACAAATCTGATAGCAAATAAAGGGCTGTTCCGTTCAAATCCTGTGGTAATTGCTGACGTTGAATCGCACGACCATTCACATAGAGATCATGGCGTTCTTGCGGCACATAGGCTGTAGCTTCCACCAAAGTCAGTCCCGGTGAAAGCGTATTGATACAGATATTGAACGATCCAAGTTCTCTCGCCATGGAACGGGTCATGGCGGTTAATGCACCTTTGCTCGCCACATAGGCCATCAGATTCGGTGCGCCCCATAAAGCGGTATCCGAAGCCACATTAATAATTTTTCCTGCACTAGATTGCTGGAGATAAGGCACCGCAGCCTTGGTCACCAACCAGGTACCTTTGACATTGATGTTCATGACACGATCCCAGAGATCAGGGTCATAATCCATCATGCTTTTACCACCGACATTGGTTGCCAGTGCGGCACAATTCACCAGACCATCTATTCCGCCCATGCGTTCAGCCGCTTGCTGAACTGCTTGCTGGATCGAGTCGGCATTGGCCAGATCAATGCTTACCGCATCAACCTTTAAGCCTTGTGCTTGCAAAGCAGCAGCTGCTTGTTGCACCAGATCAGTCAAGATATCCGCCATGACCACTTGCGCACCTGCTTCCGCAATCGCTTGTGCAAAGTCTCGACCCAAGCCTCTTGCCGCGCCTGTGACAAGGACTTTTTTGTCCTGTAACAATGCGACATTAACCATGAACTTCTTCCTGCATTTCAATACGATTCGACGTATTCAATGCTGCAATTTTCTTTAACTGTTTTTCCGCTTCTTTTTTCATTAAACGGCGTAAACGGGACAGACCAACATCATGTTGATACAGGAATTCGTGTTGACGGGCATTTGGTGCAAGATTTTCTAAAATAATGCGATCCTGTTCCAATACATCCCAGTGCAATTTTTCTAAGTGATTGCGGTAAAGGAAACGCCAGACATTACGTTGCCAGCCACTGACTTTACGGCAACGCCAGAAGAATACCCGGGTATTTTTTTCATCAATCGGTGTGGCATAACCCACAATCCAGAACTCGCCACCTGGTCCAAAGTCTTTACGATACGGAATTGAGAGGCGTAACCAGCTTGCACCGGTATTGGCATATTCAACCCAGTCAAAATTCACACCAACCTGGCCTTCTTTTTCAAAAATAAAGCCATTTGGGGTTGAACGGTGTTTCATTTCCGCAGTACGGTCACCCTCTGCCATTGAGTGTGAAGTGCAATGCAAATAACTGCCGTGCATCGGGTCCATGACATTATCAATCGCGTATTGATGATTCACTTTCCAGTCCGCCTGACATAAGAATGAACTCCATTCTTCACTTGCCAGTTGTTCAGGAAAATCTAACGGCTTAGGAGCTTCACTGGCATCAATACCGAACCACATGAAAATTGCACCATGCTGCTCGATCACGGGATAGCTTTTAACACATGAACTGCCTTTCATTGGACAGTCATGTACCGCTGGCACATCTTCTACCACACCATCGTGGCGAACTTCTACACCGTGATACCAGCAAGCTACGCGATTGCCCAGATTCCAACCTAAAGAAAGGCGTGCGCCACGATGCGGACAACGGTCTTCCAAGGCATGCACCTGACCTTCTGCATCACGCCAAACCACGATATTTTCACCTAAACGGGTAATACCGACAGGATTTGCTGCCACTTCCCAGCTTGCTAACACAGGATGCCACTGATCACGTAAACCTAAATCCAAATACTCTTCTACACTTGGAGTCACTGATACTGCTGCGTTCATCACTATTCTTCCTTGAATTAATAACCCAAACATTGCATTTCTTCTGAGAACTTTTCAGAAGTCCACAGCTCACCCGATTCACAGCGGAAACCTTGCTGGTTTAAAGACTGGACTAAATCTGTGAGTTCTGTAACACCAGCAGAAAAGGCTTTGATGAGATGTTGCACAAAGTCCTGTTCATAGACCGTTGGCTCTTTATAACGTGTTTGCCAAACCAGTAGTTCTGCCTGTCCTGGTATCTGAATATTGTTAATCCCTGCTTCGGTTGCTGGCGTGGCATGAATCCAGTTCGCTAGCTTCTCATTAAAAGTTTTCATGAGATTCCATCCTTAAAAATAAACTTATAGTTGAATTTGAACGTCCTGCCCTTCAACCCGTACCGGATAGGTGCACAAATCACGGCATCCTGGCCCACTCTTCAACTCACCTGTCTGAATATCGAAGATCGCCTCATGCAATGGACATTCCACGGTCTGGTCTTCGATAAAACCTTCGGTTAACAAGGCAAAGGCATGGGGGCAAACATTCTCGATAGCAAAATAATTGTCATCGATGAAAAATACGCCAATTTTCTTACCGTCGACTTCAATGGCTTTTGGCTCGTCTTCGGTGATGTCGTCTTGCTGACAAACTGAGATCCAACTCATCCTTGTATCCTCATTTGTTTTATATATAAAACATTATTTGATATAACAAACTTTAGATAAGAATACTCCCATGATGTTTTTTCTGTCAAATTAAATAAATTCATAAAATTCAATAATTTGATTTTTAGAACACATTCTTTTACGTTTTACTAAAAAAATTTTGTTTTATATATAAAAAAATATTTTATAAATCTATTTGCAGTTACAATACAAATCGAAGAAAACGAAATGTACAGCAGTGTGCTTTTTTGATAGGAAAATTGAACAGATGAACTCAAGCATTGAAACAGACTCCCAAGAATCTGATGCAATAAAAAATGAAGAACGTTATTTAGTCCCTGGCTTAGTACGTGGTTTGGCAATCTTGCAGGCGTTTAACCAGCAAACCCAAGAAATGACCATTACCGAAATCGCTGAAGTTTTAGATGTAAACCGTTCCAGTGCCTTCCGTCTTATCTATACACTGGAGTCCTGTGGCTTTCTACGTAAGGCGTCACAAAAAACCTATGCCCTCGATTCAAAAGTCATGGAACTCGGCTTTAATAGTTTATCCAAACAATCATTACTGGATTTAGCCACACCATTAATGAAAGAGCTGCGTGATCAAACCCAGCTCGCAGTCCATCTTTCAATTCTGGAAGGCACACACATTGTCTTTATCAATAACATTCAATCCAATGGTACCTTTACCAGTAACATCGGTCTGGGCACACGTTGGCCTGCACATGCAACCGTGATTGGGCAAATGCTGTTGGCAGATTTAACAGAAACAGAAATTAAAGAGCGTTATAAAGGTTTTCAACAATGGGACACTTTTTCTGAACTCACCCCCAAAAATCTCAAAGAGCTGTTACAGCGTCTCCATTTTGTAAAGACGCAACGCTCCATGGTGAGCTGGGGCCATTACAATCATGATATGGCGGCCTGCGCCGCGCCGATTTATAAACAATCCACCAGTAAAATGGCTGCCGTTTTATCCGTGAGTTGCCCGCTTGGCAGTTATGATGAACAGTATTTTAGAAATGAAGTTGCCGAAGCGGTTATTCAGACTGCAGACAAGATTTCTAAATTTATTTACTAATATAAAAAGCAGCTTTCGCTGCTTTTCTTTTAACTCTGAATTGCCAAGTTCTGGTTTTGGCTTAAAGATCTGCTTCCAATTTATTTTTTAAACGTTTATCCATGCGCTGAAACAGTGGTCTGGACAGATTCATCATCCAGGTAGGTACGGTATTTAACAGTGCATTGGCCACCAGCCCGGTCTTGCTGCTGATGCGATATGATTTTTGAGTAATCGCCTTCACAATCCATCCAGCTGCCGTTGGTGTATCCAGCATTTTCATATGCTTATAAATCGCCGTTTTAGATGACATTGGCGTTCTGACCATCGGAAAATACACAATACTGACATCAATACCTTTATCCTTTAACTCCATAGACAAAGAGCGGGAAAAAGATTCAAGTGCAGATTTACTGGCCAGATAAGCTGAGAATAAAGGAATGGGAACTTGCGTTGACATGGTCGAAATATTAACAATATGTCCTGCACCATATTCCAGAAAATGAGGCAATACATGCAGAGTCATATTTACTGCAGCAAAATAATTAATCTGCATGGTACGCTCGTAGTCATGCAAACGATCAAGTGAGTCGAGTATAGGACGTCGAATGGATCGCGCTGCATTATTGACCAACACATCAATTTTTTGATGCTCGGCTAAAATCAATGAGACGCAGGCTTTTAACTGCACAGGATCGGTAATATCTGCCGGATAAATAAAGGCCTGCCTCCCTTGTGCCTGAATCGCCTTCTGAATACGTTGTAATTCTTCAGCACGACGTGCAATAAGGCAAACTTTTGCACCTGCTTGTGCCAGTTGAATTGCCGCTTCTTCACCAATACCACTGGAAGAACCGGTAATTATAATCGTCTTATCGCGAAGATTCATCGCTTTTCCCTTTTGCCACAGCATTCCAATATATTCGCTTAGAATATACCTAAATATTCTCTATGCTAGCGATCCTCATTGGGGCTTATATTGATCAATTTTTGTAGCAACTTTTTTTAATCCCCGCGTGGCTGACCATTTGAGCTGTGCCAATACGAGAATAGCCAGTAAAGGAATTTTACTTTGCAACCAGATGCTATAACTCAAATAACTAATCCCCTCTTTTTCTTCAAATTCCAGACGACCTAAGTGGAAAGAAAACAGACAGTTTTTTAGCATTTGATACTCAATCAGCTGATTGGGAATGATTTTTGTAATTTCCTCCTGAATCGACTTCAAAGGTCCAATCCCTATTTTTCTTATCGAACCAACCCCATCGCTATTATTTGGATCCTCGGCCGTTTTAACGACTACAGACGTGAGTGGCCATAAGATGGTATTAAATATTCTATGTCGGCAAAACATAGGAAAAACCAGGTCTAAAGGTGCATTAATCTGTTGCGTCATCACAATATATTTAGGCATGTGTTGTTCCCTGCAATTGCACAAAAATTATAAAAATAGCTCATTCTTTTCTCAGCCTCAGCTGAGGCGCTAAACAGTAAGACTAGCTAGAATCACAAAAGACTTTATCCACCAGCAAATACGGTATATGACAAGTCTGACGACGCAACCATATAGGTGCTATAAAAATAATTCTTGACCATATATTTCAGGATTTAACTATTCGTGCCAATCCATTTAAAATTATTTGATTTTAAATAAAAAATTTAACATTCACAGACACCAAACATATTATAGACAAAAGATACAGGTGCATCCTCCGGATAGACATCAGTATCTTTAACCACAAACAGAAGATTATTACTTAATATAATTAATGAGTTACCATTACGACTTAACACGACACCCCTATCTATTTCTTGTTTGCTCAATCCATGAAAATCATTATTCAACTTTATAAAATAAACCTTTCTTCCTACTTTTATGTCACTTGCAATGATTTTTTTATATAATCCACATTTTTTACAAACCCACTTTCTCATTATCTGGCTCAAAAATAAAACCATCATAATAAAAAAATCGAGCTTAAATTAAACACGATAAACACTAAAAATTAACATTATCTGCTTTTTTAAAAATTCAAATAAAATACAAAGATAGATTAATCAAAAAAAACAAACCTATTAGGCCAAGTATGGAAATTAACACCAAATTACAGTATAGAAATAGTCTACCTCTTAAAAATATAACCCTTATAAATATATGAATGATGAAAAAGAGAACATACTCAACTCCATCAAAATGCTGCTAGAACATTTAACTGATTTAAAAAGATCGAACTACGCTGAAGCTGAGCTTTTCTTTACCAATGATTTTAACTATCTCACCAGAACTGCGCTCCAACGTAAAAACATGATTTTTAACTTTCTAGAGGAGTTGAACAACAATGCAGATGAATATGAAGTTGAAAAAATAAAACAACTACATCCAACAGTTTTTTTGGTTCATTTAAAGTGTTTTACCTGCAGCAGAAACAGGTATTATGCCAGCACCCTCATTTTCCCGGAGTTTATCCTCCTTATTAAAAAGATTGGTACTGCCTATTACATAACAGAAGCTATTGATTTTAAAAATAATGAAGCTAGTCCGATTTATGCGGTTCTGAAAAAATTCAGCTAGGACCGGGCATAAACTTTAACATTGATACAAGTAACAAGGAGCCTTGGGTAAGGCTCCTTGTGTCATAAAATTAATGAACGCTTGCGGATGTCTTGGTTTTCATATTTGCACTTACACCGAGTTTTGCATTCGTACCTGACTGACTCTGTCCTTTTGCCGAAGCCTTCAATTGACCATTCATTTGCGACTTCAAGCGAGCCTGAGTATTCGATTTAATTTTTTTGATCTTGTTCTTTTGAGTGCTGACTTTTTTGTTCAGATTTGCTTGTGTATCTGAACTCACTTTTCCAGCGGCTTTAACTGTACCAGCACCATATCCTTTGGCTTTGCTGATTGCATTTTCACTTTGATTAATCGCATTTGAACCTGTCTGAGTGACTGCATTTACGCTTTGTTGAGCATGTTGCGAACCCGCTTGCATTGCGGCGTGCGCTGTATTTTGTGCCGTCTGAGCAGCGTTAACTACGCCATTAGCCGAACCATTGGCATTAACATTCACTTGAGCTGAACCATTGACTGCCCCTTGAGCATTTTTTACGGTTTCGCCTGTTTGACGGGCAATCCCGGTGCCATGAGTGATTGCGGTACCAAGCGTTTTTTGAGCAATACCAGCACCAGCATTCACTGTGTTTTGACCGGTATTTTTTATTGCCCCTGTTACACCTTTTGCCAAATGACCAGCATCAACATTTGCCTGAGCTGAACCATTTACATGTGCGCCAATGTGAGCAAAAGCCGAGACAGAAACAACCATGCTGCTTGTTACGATAGCGGTTTTGATCAATTTTTTCATTTCAGTTTCCTTCAAATTTAGACCATAAGGGAGACTTACGGAAAACGCATCATAGCGGCTAAAAAATAGGAAAATGGATATTTCATTAAAACTTTACAGCTCAAACACAGGGTGTAAAACACTGGGGAGAAATGATGGATTATACAATCCAAATTTGAAAGTTATTCAATTTCAGGAGGTATTATCAATTCAGAACAGCACAACTAAAATAAAAAAAATTTATCTTTTTTTGCCTTCCTTTGGCTGATATACGCCTTTATGAAAGAACAGACCTTGATGATTCAAAGTAACTATCTCAATATTCTGCTTGATACTGCTACAGAATTTCGTATTTCAAAACAGGATCTTATAAATAAAAGCCAACTTCCCTCATCTTTTTTCCATGAACAACGTGTGCCAGAGAAAATTAAATTTAGCGAATGGATCAAGATTATTTCTTCTCTGCTTGAACTGGCACCGGACACAGGAATTGGTTATAGGTTCGGTCTGAATTGCCGTGTTACATCGCATGAAACATTAGGCTTTGCCATGCTTTCAAATGATACGCTGGGCAATGTAATTCTGGATCTACAAAAATATTTTAATATCCGTCTGCACAAGATGGAACTTAATATTCATAATCACAATGATAAAGTCATCATTACCGTACATCCACTTTATCAATTGCCCAAGGACATGGAGATAGAAAAACGAGAAGCCATTATCCAGTTCTTAACAGAAGCGGCGATCGTGAATATAATTACGAACCTTAAAGAAATTACAGAGTATGAAATTACAGGCATGCAGGTTCAGGTCATGTGGGGGAAAAATCATTATCATTCTGGATTTGAAAAACGTCTTCCCTCGTTTAAATTTAATCAGGAAAAAAACCAGATCATTTTTGATCTTAAATGCATGGATTTACCCCTTAAATTCAGTTCCAAATCGGCGTACATTTTTGCTATTCATCATGTCGAGGAAGAATATTTAATTTCTCAGGACCAAGAAAATCAAATTGTTTCCTTGGTCAATAAAAATATTAAGCTGGTACCGCACGAAGGCTTTCCGACACTCACCGATACGGCTAAAAAACTACGTGTCTCTGAAAGAGTCCTGAAGAGAGAGCTCATGCTCGCTAATACCACATTTTCTACGTTGATACAGACCAAAAAGTTTGCATTGACCAAACAATTGATTTCGTCCAATAAAAGTATTCAGGAAATCTCGGATATTCTTGGCTATAGCCATATCAATGCTTTTTCTAGGGCATTTAGAGGCTGGACCGGTAAAAATCCCCGAGATTATATTCGGGAGCAAAAAACTGGCTCAGGATATATCCGTCCATTGCATTAGTACCGATCAGTTTTTGGGTTGAGGCAGTTGATCTAAAATATTAGGAGCCAATACTTCAAACTTTTTAATCAAGTAATCCAGAAAAAAACGGATTCTTGGCGCGATATATTTATTTTTATGCATAACTGCATAGATTCCGGCTTCGCGTACGATACCATCGGTCAAAATCGCTTGTAGATCTCCCTTTTTTAGATCTGAAGCGACATCCCAGATAATTTTTCGTGTAATACCATGGCCTGCCAGTGCCCACATTCTGGCTTGAACACTATCATTGGTCTCCCAGGCAGTCTCCATCTGTACCGTATGCGTTAAATTTTGCTGGTCAAAATTAAAATAATATTCATTCAGGGGACCACTTTCCGTCACCAACACAATAAACTTGTGTTTGAACAGATCCGAAGGCCGTTCAGGGATTCCATTTTTTTCCAGATAGGCAGGCGATGCACAGAGTACTCGCCAGTTGGGTGCCAAATAACGCGCCACCAGCAAGTCATTTTCGGGTAAGCCAAATCTGATCGCAATATCGATATCGTCATGGATCAGATTCGAATTTGAATCGGTCAAAGTCAAGGCAATACTAAGATCTGGATAAATTGCACTAAACTCTTCAATCCAGTGACTGAGTAAATTGCGTCCTAAATCTACTGCCGCAGAAATCCGGATCTTTCCTTTGACAGCAGACTGTTTATCCTGCAAGGCAATCTCTGCATCATCAATGGCTTGCAAGGCAATTTTACAATACCTTAAAAAAACCTGCCCTTCATCGGTTAGCCTTAAACTGCGTGTTGTCCGGTCAAATAATTTAGCTTCGAGAGAGGATTCCAGCTTGATCAGTCGGGCACTGGCAGCAGCGGGAGAGATTCCCATCTTACGCCCGGCCGCAGACAGGCTTTTTAATTCTGTTGCCTCGACGAAGAGCCGCATATCACCTAAACGATCAGTTGCCATTTTAAACTTAGATTAGAAAGTTACTCAATGAATAGAGACATTATCAAATTGAATTGAATCAATCAAACTAATAACAACGAATATTTGTATTTGATTTATGAAAGAACAAACTGAATTCCTCATGCCTGCTGCGGATACAATAGCAAGCCCGGAACGGCTGCCCTTAATCCAGTTACTGGCACTGACCTTAGCCAGTTTTCTGGCTACAGCCAATGAAACCATTCCCGCAGGTTTACTGGACCAGATTGCCACAGGTTTCATGACCAGTGAAGCCTGGGCTGGCCAAACCGTAACGCTTTGCGCATTAGGTGCAGGAATCGCAGCGATTCCTTTGACCGTACTGACTAAAAAACACCCGCAGCGTAATTTATTACTGATCAGCTTAATCACCTTTTCAGTCTGTAATCTGCTCACTGCCTTATCCACTCATTTCATTTTTGTTTTGTTTTTACGCTTTCTTATCGGACTGGCAACAGGACTGGCATGGAGCATTCTTGCAACCTATGCACGCAGTATGGCACCTCCACATTTACAGGGCCGAGCCTTGGCTATTGCCATGTTGGGTATTCCTTTGGCATTGGCTTTGGGCGTTCCCCTCAGTGCGTGGTTAAGTGCTTTTATTGGTTGGCGTAATATCTTTATTATTTTATCCATGACTGCGCTCTTGTTGACAGTGTGGGTATTTTTTAAAGTGCCGAATTATCACAAAAACACCAGTCAGCGCTCTGTCGCATTAAAAACCGTGTTTACCATGCCAGGTGTACGCCCGATTTTATTTCTGGTCATGGCCTGGATTCTTTCACATTATCTGCTCTATACCTATATCACGCCATTACTCACAGATATTGGCTTAAAGACGCAGATTGATTTCATCCTGCTGGTGTTTGGGCTATCGACCTTAGTCGGAATCTGGCTGATTGGTCTGCTGGTTGATCAACATCTAAAAAAGCTGATCTTCATTAGTCTCACTACATTCTTAATCATTTCAGTTTTACTGAGCCTCAGTTTCAACCATCTTGGTTTAATGCTTTTTACACTATTTACTGTGATTTGGGGGTTAAGCTTTAGTGGTGCACCCACCTTATTACAAACCGTATTAGCCAATGCCGCTCAGGAAAATGCAGATATTGCCCAGTCATTATTGGTCACGGTATTTAACCTCTCATTTGCCTGTAGTGGAATTATCGGTGGGATTTTATTGGAAACGCTTGGCACTCATTACTTTCCTTTTTTAATTACATTTATCCTTGCAGTCGCACTCGAAGTCTTATTTATTTATAAGAAAATAATTTTTTAATTCGCTGGGGGCTTTATTTCCCCTTTAGCTTTTTCAGCGAATGTTCAACATTAGCTTAAAGTTAATATTTGCGCAGTATCGTTTATTGATTCGCCTGTTCTAAAAAAATATCTTAAAAGAATGAATTAATTATAGGAGATTTATTTAAATATCACTCTATCGCATTCAATATATTGTAAAAATGTATAGAGTTTTAAATCTTATAAAATCTGGATCAATATTTAAAAGCTAAGGAAATGCCCTATAGATTTACGCAAGGAATAAAAATATGAAATTAATGAAGACCGGAATTATTTTAGGAACATTATTTATGACAAGTCATACTTTTGCTCAATATGATTGTAAAAGTCTGGGTTTAAAAGACTGTCCATCGCCTGTAGATGCACAATTACCTCCCGCACATGATATGCTCTCCTGGACAGCAGCAGACAGAATCGTTGGTTTCAGAAATACCTATCGTTTATATGATGGCAGTGTTTTTCGCCCTGATCCCAAGCATATTCTTGCTCTTCCGAAAAGCGATTTGTACATTAAAGAAAATACGATCAGCTATAGCGTAAATAACAAAAAATACAACCTCGATGCTTATCTGAAAAATCAGAATGTCACCGGTCTGATTATTTTAAAAGACGGCAAAATTGCCTTGGAATATTATGGTCATGGCAACACCCCGACCACCTTATGGACATCGCGCTCAATTGGTAAGTCTGTGGTTTCAACTTTAATCGGTATCGCCATTAAACAGGGTAAAATTCATTCCGTTGATGATCCGATTATCAAATATCTTCCTGATTTACAAGGAACTGCATGGCAACATGTGACCTTGAAGCAACTCCTGCAACATGCCTCTGGAGTAGAATGGAATGAAGACTACACCGACCCAGACTCCGATTTTGCACATATGACTTATTGTGAAGCTCAAGCTCAGCCTGATCCATGTGTCTATCAGCTAGTCAAAAATGTAAAAGCAAAACATAAGCCTGGCGAAGTCTGGTCTTATAATACCGGCGGTGCATGGCTGGTCGGTAAAGTACTGGAAGCTGCGACAGGACAAAATATTGCTGCCTATTTACAGGACAATCTATGGAAAAAAGCAGGCATGGAACGTGAAGGTGTATGGCACTCCTATCAACGTAATGTGACGGACATGGGAGGCCATGGTTTCAATGCCACCTTAAGGGATTACGCAAGATTTGCACTTTTTGTTTCCCAGGAAGGACGCTTATCCAATGGAGAAAAACTGCTGCCAGATCGATGGCTCACAGATTTAAGCCACTGGACTCAAGCCCGTAATTCGGTCACGCCTGAATATCCTAAAGGTCAATACGGCTATCAATGGTGGAATTATCATCCAACCTCAGGCACACCCTTAAGCTCGAAAAATATGGATGCGACCTTCTGGGGACGCGGTATATTCGGGCAACGCATGGCGATTAATCCTAAAAATAATATTGTGATGGTGCAATGGAGTGCCTGGGATTCCGCACGTCCATCGGCAGAGATTGAAAATGAAAATGCCCTGTTCTTTAATGCTGTAACAAATTACCTGAATCAGTAGAGTCTCAGGACAATACTGGCACATGAGGTCAGTATTGTTCCCGCTTTAAAGCATAGTCCCTTAAAATTCAGTTGAGCGATCGGGTTATATTTCTAAAACAGGTTTTTGCGCAGGCTGTATCCGCTTTTCAATAAGAAACAATCCAGCTACCCAAGCCTGTCATTAAGTCTATACAATTGTTTTCATTATTTTAATCTAGATGTGCGCATGAAAATAGAAGAAGAATTGACCCTGAAAAAAATCCAGATTTTTTTAGCGTTTATGCGCCATGGCAACTTGTCAAAAACTGCTGATGAAATGCAAATCAGTAACGTCAGTGTGCATAAGGCCCTGCATTCACTGGAAAGTTCTCTGGGTTGTCCTTTATTTAAAAATGAAGGACGAAACCTGATCCCCCTGAAAAGCGCCTACGTGTTACAGGAGCATTCGCAACAACTGGTCCAGGATCTGCTCAATGCTGTCAATAAAACCCGTGAAGCAGCAGGCTTTGCTGCAAAGATTTTAAAACTGGGTTCACTCTATTCCTTGACGGTCAATACCATTCCCAATGTCATAAGCGGGTTGAAATTAAGACGAGGCGAACTGGACATACAGTTGCTGCTCAGCTCAAATCTGGATCTAGTCAAGAAACTGAAATCGACCGAACTGGATGCCATCATTGTGGCGCTAAATGACACCACCTGTGATGCTGATTTTGAAAAGCTGCCGATGTTTCAGGACAATATTTATTTGGCTGTCAATAAAAACTCTGCATTGGCGACCTTGGACAATATCGACCTGAGCAGCTTGAAAGACGAAAAATTTTTAACCCTTTCCCAAGGCTTTGCAACGCGCAATGATTCGGACATTTTGTTTGAAAAGGCTGGCATCGATCCCAAAGTGTTTTTACAAGTCAGTGATATTTTTACCTTGATCAGTATGGTCAGCACGGGTGTAGGCTTGGCCCTGTTGCCGGGACGCATTTCAACAATTTATGAAAGCTCGGTCAAACTTATTCCACTACAGGCCCCTTATCAGATCAAACAGGAAATTGGTCTGGTATTTCTTAAAAGTAAAGAGCGCGATCCAAATCTGCTGGCCCTGATCGCCGAGTGCCGTATGTTTGCAAGACAATATTTCTAATCATTCAGCGCTTAATATTATTATTCCCTGCCCCCAGTTAATTCATTTTTATATAAAAATAGAACCTTAGCCGAACAAGACAAGGTTCTATTTTGCTGCTCTTGCTATCAATCCAGATGCATCACCACAGTTCTAGTGGTTTTCTTCTTTCGGGTCACAATCAGTCCACAAATTACCACACCTATGGTGACACTCAAGGATAAGGTGGTTTCATAACTATACTGCGGTGAAAAAAACATATAAGCCAATACACTCAGGATAATGATGATTACGAACCAGGTTAGCCACGGAAATAACCACATTTTAAATGGCACTTCCACACCAGCTTGCTCCAGTTTTGTTCTTAGGCGTAGTTGTGAAAAAGCAATCACCAGATAGACCAGTAAGGCAATTGAACCGGTACTGGAGAGTAACAACCCGAACACCTTGCCTGGAAATGCATAATTGATGACACAACAAATGAGGCCAATAAATGTTGAGGAGAACACCGCTACTGCAGGTACACCCGCATAATTGATATGAGTAACTTTGCTCGGTGCTTCATGACGGGTACCTAAACGGAATAACATACGGGAGGAGGTATAGATCGCCGCATTCATACAGCTTGCGACTGCAATAAATACGACCGCATCAATAATAAGTTTAGTTCCGGGCACATTCAGGCTCATCAGGACATACTGGAAAGTGCCATACTTTTGCAAGTCTGGCGAGCGCCAGTCGACCAAGGCAACCGCAATAAACATCGAGACCACAAAAAATAAGATAATGCGGTACAGCACCAGATTGGTGGCCCGTCTTATTTTCTGTTGCGGATTAGATGATTCTGCTGCCGCAATCGACACAATCTCTACACCGAAAAATGAAAATGCCGTAATCAGGATTGCGGCTAAAATGCCGCCAACGCCATGTGGCATGAATCCCGAATTGTTGTATAAATTGGCTACACCGCTGACACCTTGCGCTAAAGGCCAGAACCCGGAAATCGCCAATATGCCAATGATAATAAATCCAATAATGGCAACCACTTTGATTAAAGAGAACCAGAATTCAAATTCACCAAAACTTTTGGTACTGAAAAAGTTGGCCAGACTCAAAAAAACGATAAAACAGAAGGCATAAGTGGAAACAGAAAAATAAGGAAACCATGAATATAAAATTTGCGCACCCGCAATTGCTTCGACAGGAATCGCCAATACCCAGAACCACCAATATAACCAGCCAATCGTAAACCCAGCCCAAGGACCTATCGCCTTCCGTGCATAAGTTGAGAATGAACCGGTATCGGGTTCCAATACCGCCATTTCTCCGAGCATACGCATCACCAGAAACACCATGATGCTGGTGGTCAGGTAGGCCAGAATCACTGCAGGTCCTGCCTTGGCAATCGCCGCCGATGAACCGACAAATAAACCTGCACCAATCACACCGCCGATACTAATCATTGTAATGTGGCGATTTGAAAGTCCTTCGCCTAATTTTTTTGTTTTAACGCTATCCATATTTTATTCCTTAAAATAATTTGGGTTAGTTCACGACATGTTTCAATTCCTATCCAAAGAAAAAGGGAAAACTCAGGTTTTCCCTTGGTGCAAAAATTAATTTAAAGTTGGCATCGCGAACTGTTTGGCTTCACGGACTTGCGCAGAAGGCCAGCGTTGGGTAATGGTTTTACGACGGGTATAGAAACGCACGCCATCTGGGCCATAGGCATGCAGATCACCAAATAAAGAACGCTTCCAGCCACCAAAACTATGATAGGCAACTGGTACCGGTAACGGTACATTGATCCCGACCATTCCCACTTGGATATGGCTGCTAAAGTAACGTGCGGCCTCACCATCACGGGTATAAATGCAGGTTCCGTTACCATATTCATGTTCATTGATCAGTTGCATGGCTTGCTGCATGGTATCCACCCGCATCACTTGCAATACTGGCCCAAAAATTTCCTGTTGATAGCTGGTCATCTTCGGTGTGACCTGATCGATTAAGGTTGGCCCGACAAAGAAACCATTTTCATAACCAGCAGGTTTGGCATCACGACCATCGACCACAATTTTGGCACCTTGCTGTTCTGCACTCTGAATATAGGCTTGCACCTTATCTTTATGGGCTTGCGTGATCAAGGGGCCAAAATCATTATTGCTATCGGCATAATGCCCAAATTTCAGTTTCTGCATTTCCTGGGTCAGCTTTTCAATCACAATATCTGCGACTTCATCACCAATCGCTACAGCGACTGAAAGCGCCATACAACGCTCGCCTGAAGAACCGAAAGCAGCACCTAATAATGAAGTCACTACATTATCAATATCTGCATCGGGCATAATAATCGCGTGGTTTTTTGCACCACCCAATGCCTGACAACGCTTACCTGCTGCAGTGGCCGTACGATAGATATATTCAGCAATAGGGGTTGAACCGACAAAACTGACCGCCTGAATTTTTGGATGGTGCAATAAGGTATCGACGGCTTCTTTATCACCGTTCACCACATTAAATACCCCATCGGGTAAGCCCGCCTGTTTTAGTAATTCAGCCAGGAATAATACCACTGACGGCGCTTTTTCTGATGGCTTCAGTACAAAGCAGTTTCCACAGACCAGCGCCATCGGGAACATCCACAACGCCACCATGGCCGGGAAATTAAATGGGGTAATGCCTGCAACTACACCTAATGGCTGAAACTCACTCCACGAATCAATATCTGGCCCGACATTTTTTGAATATTCACCTTTGAGTAGCTCTGGTGCACCACAGGCGTACTCCACATTTTCAATGCCGCGTTGCAGTTCCCCTTTCGCGTCATGGGAAATCTTGCCATGCTCCTGTCCAATCAATTCACAGATTTTTTCAGCATTTTCTTCCAGTAACTGTTTGAACTTAAACATCACGCGCGCACGCTTGATCACCGGTGTGTCACGCCATGCCGGAAAAGCCTGCTCTGCCACGTGAACCACGTCATTCACCGTTTGAGAATCTGCAATTTCAACCACTTTACTGATTTCACCCGTTGCCGGATTATAAACAGGCTGTCTTTTGGCAGACTTGGACACCACCTTTCCATTGATAAAATGTCCAACCACCTGTGTTGTCTGTGCTGCTTGACCGTCATGGCTATGCGTCGTTTCACTTGAAAAATGTTCTAAGTTATTCATCTCTTATTCCTTATATGGGATCATGTCTTCCGATTGATTTGCTTTTAAGTTAAAAATTGAATTTATTGCACCTGATAAAGTGCATCGCCAACCGCATTCATCAATCTTGATAATTGCGCCTCGGTGCTATTAAACATTGGGCCAAACTGCAAGGTATCCCCACCAAAACGGACAAAGAAACCGGCTTTCCAAAGCTTCATTCCAAGTTCAAAACCTCGGATCGTGGCATCACCATCACGTGGCGCCAGTTGCACAGCACCAATCAGTCCACAATTACGGATATCCAGAATATGTGGTGCACCTTTTAATTCGTGTAGTAGCGTTTCAAAGCTTGGTGCCAATGCCGCAGATTGTGCCAATAAATTCTGTTTTTCCAATACATCCAGTGTGGCTAAAGCTGCTGCGCAGGCGACCGGATGCGCGGAATAGGTATAACCATGCGTGAACTCAACCGCATGCTCAGGTAAATCTTGCTGCATGAAAGCGTCATAGATGTCATGACTTGCCACAACGCCACCGAGTGGAATTGCACCATTGGTAATCTGTTTGGCAAAATTCAGAATATCGGGTGCGACACCAAAATACTCGGCTGCGGTCCATTTCCCCATACGACCAAAGCCGGTAATCACCTCATCAAAAATCAACAAGATATCGTGCTGGTCACAGATTTCCCGAAGTCGTTTTAAATAACCTGTGGGTGGCACAATACAGCCTGCAGATCCTGATACAGGTTCAACAATGACAGCCGCAATATTGGATGCGTCATGTAACTCGATCAGCTTGAGCATTTCATCTGCCAGCTCAATCCCGCCCGTTTCTGCACAGCCTTTGGTAAAACTCAAGTCGGGTTGCAAGGTATGGGGCAAATGATCCACATCCATCAACTGACCAAACATTTTACGGTTGCCTCCGATCCCGCCAAGGCTGGTTCCTGCGACATTGACGCCGTGGTATCCGCGAGCACGGCCAATCAGTTTGGTCTTGCTGGGTTTCCCCTTAATCCGCCAATAGGCACGCGCCATCTTGATTGCAGTATCAGCTGACTCAGAGCCAGAATCCGTAAAAAACACATGTTGTAATTTTTCAGGCATGTGCTGAATGATTTTCTCAGCCAGTTGAAAAGATAAGGGATGCCCGAACTGGAAGCCCGGAGAATAATCCAGTTTTGATAATTGCTGGCTCACCGCCTGCTGGATTTCCGGCAAAGTGTGCCCTGCCCCACAGGTCCATAATCCAGACAAGGAGTCATAGACTTCACGGCCTGTGCTATCCACTAAATAGGCGCCTTTTGCTCCTACAATGATACGTGGGTCTTTATGAAAGTTACGGTTGGCAGAAAATGGCATCCAGTGTGCTTGATAATTGAGGTTCATCTGGGCACTTGGCGATGTTGCTTCCAATGCTTCATCACGGTCATTTGCGGTATCGATATCAAACATAATCACTCTTCTTGTTTTGTGGTTATCTCTGGAGTGTACAGAGCCAAATAGTTTTGATAAATTCAAATTGTCTTGAGTTTAGATATAAAAAAGCAAAACTAAATGAAACCGAAAAAATTAAATCAAGTGACTGATTTTGATATAAAACTTCTTAAAATATTTAAAACGGTTTGTGATTGCCATAGTTTTAGTTCCGCTGAAAGTATTCTTGGGATTAGTCGCTCAGCCATCAGTCTGCACATGAGTGATCTGGAAAATCGCTTGGGTATCCGGCTGTGTCAACGCGGTCGTGCCGGCTTTGCCCTCACCGACGAAGGACGGGAAATTTTGGAATATATCGAAGTTCTAACCGCTTCGATTGAAGACTTCCGTGCCAAAATCAACCAGATGCACAACCAGCTCAAGGGAGAATTTAATATCGGGATTATTAATAATCTGGTGACCATGCCCAGTCTGTATATCACCAATACGCTGGCCCAACTTGCGGAAGAAAATGCAGAAGTGGTGATTAATATCAGTATGAGCACCCTTTCCGATATCGAATGTCGGGTAATGGACAACCGTTTACACGCGGGCGTGATTCCTCTGGTGACGCCCTTGTCTGGACTCGATTATTTACATTTATATGAAGAAAAGTCATTTCTGTATTGCGGCAAAAATCATCCTTTGTTTAATCATCTGGATGAAATCACATCAAAGGATCTCAACAACTGGCAAGCGGTGCTGCCGAATTATGCGATGACTGCTGAAGCATCAAAACTACATCAACTTCTGGATTGTTCGGCCACTGCCAGTGACCGTGAAGGCATTGCTTTTCTGATCCTGACCGGGAAATTTCTTGGCTTCCTGCCCGATCACTATGCCAAGAAATGGGTCGATGATGGTTTTATGCAACCGATTCTGCAACCGGTTATCCATCACAGCACTCCGATTTGCCTGATTACCCATAAAGGCAAAAATTACAATATGGTGTTAAAAGCATTTATGGACATCCTGAAGCAAAAAATTATACCCGCAGCGCCAACAGTTTCCTGACCAAACTTGCATCCTTCATTGATACTCACCAACAGCGTGATTGAAGAAGATCAATGAAGGATCAACCCTTAATAATCATTTCTCAGATGTATTAAAAATCATAAGTTGCCATCATGTTGACGCGATTATCAATCCCGTTACGGCCGTCGAAGGTTTCACGCTCGCCATAGACATATTCCACGCCCAAGGTGATGGGCTTATACGGGTTGTACATCGCATTGATCCAGCCCTGCCATAATTCTTTATTCTGGGTGAGATTGCTTTTCTGGATTTCAGCAAAGCGATTGTCATCCTTGGCCTTCATATAGCCATAACCTAAAGTAGAACGCAGCTGAGAATTAAACTGATGGGTGATGCCCGCAGAAATCGTATCGAACTCGTTGCTTTGAATATTATTTTGGTCATCAATTACATAACTATTATTGGCCCAAAGCAGAAAGCGACCATCCCCTTTGACATGGTAATAATCAGCCTTTAAGAAGGTTTGCGGACTCAATTGATATTTGCCCCCTAGCCCGACACCCCATGCCCATTCCTTGTCGGTACTGGTTTTTTTCTCAGCCATAAACGTTCGGCCTGACAATAGCGAACCATTGTCAAATTTATGATTGAGGCGTCCCACCAAGGCAGGCATACGCATTTCATTGTCCGGATCTGAAGTCGCAGTATATTTTGGATCTTCAATCGCAACCGCAAAACTGGTGTTTGCCGAGAGCTTATCGCTATAGCGCAGCATCGGCGAACGTTGCAAGGCCCCTCCTACAAAAGTTCCGGCATCCACCGTTTCCGGATAATATTCAGGTGCAATAAACGTCGACCAGGTCTGACCGATCAGCCACTGATCCAAAGTGATATACGCATGACGGATACGGAATTGATCCCGCGTTGCACCCCCAAAGAAATCCATTTCCAGCTTACCGCCCACTTCGCCAGCGACACTCGGTGTTTTAAAGTTTAGCCCCAGACGCGTGACATTGACGGTTGAGTGTAAACGGTCTTTTTGCTGCGCTTCCTCTGCCGTGTGTTCCAGTGGTACAGCACTGATATTGTTATACATGGTCGATGCACCTTTGGCCTGATAAGAGGCATCGGCACGGATATAACCATATAAATTGACCTCTGCACCGCCTTTACTCAGGTTCAGCTTAGGGGCTGTTGTCTCGGTTGCTTGGGGTGAAGCCGTCACAGCCACTGGATTGGCAGGTTGTACGGATGGTTTTTGCTGCACATATTGCTGCAACATCGCCCTTAATTGTTGTACTTCCTGTCGGAGTTGCGCAATTTCGGCCTGATCCGTTGCTGCATAAACAGGTGACATCACCGTTATAACCGACAGCGCCAACAGGCTTTTTTGTACCGTTAAAATAAACTTATCCATTTAAATCGATTTCCTTGTTCGCAGATCTTCCCAACCTTTTAAGATCATTGTTTATTTGTGTTTTTCCTTTGCCTGAATCGCAATTTCACAGCACATTTTTTATTTTAAAAATCAACATCATTTGATTTATTTGGTTTTTACCTCCTCTGTTTCAATCCTTGTTAGGTCTTTCTATTCTTAAATGGCAACAGCAAGCCAAAGCCGAATTGTCCAAACATGACAATTGCCACTGATCAGCTTAATTCTTTTGTGCAATCAGCCCCTGATAGGCCAAGGTCTGGCTAAAAACATGGACATTGCCCAAACCGGCCTGACTAAGCAGGTGCTGATAATCCGTGAAAGACAGCGTGTAAAAATCCTGTCCTAAACGTTCCATCATCGCCTGACTCTGCGCCGCACTCAGTCCATGGGCCTGGCATAACAACGGTAAGGCTTTCATTTGCTGTGTGTCTTCACAATGCATCAGATCGTAGGTCAATAAAATGCCACTGCTTTTTAAACGCTTTGCGATTTCGGAAAAGAAAACGGGCTTGATCGTATGTGGAATAAAATGAGCAACGAGAATACAAAGCGCGGCATCAAACCTTTGCAGTTCGGATAAACAAGTTGTCTCTCCATGTACAAAGTTAACGCGTACTTGCTGCCCGATTGCCTGAATTTGCGCTTGAGCCTTTTGAAGCATGGCGAGAGAAGGATCAACAGCAGTAAAAGACCAGTTCGGATGCTTATTCAGTAAATATTCAAGCTCATAGCCTGTGCCGCAACCCACCACCAGAATATGCGCATCCCGTCTCAACCTGGCTTGTAAAATGGCATTGACTTGCTGATGCAGGAGCTCGTAGCCCGGAATCAGACAACGAATATGCTGGTCATAACGCTCCACCACTTTCTGGCTGTTAAAATCTTTGGCCATTTCATCCCCTGTTTTTAGTCACGTGGCACTCAGCAATTGCTAAAACCCTGAGTGCTCTCATCGTGCTTAATTTTAATCAAAGACTTCTGCTGTCAGGTTTAACTCGGCACGCATGATTTCCTGCAATTTAAATTTCTGTGCTTTTCCTGAGGCTGTCATGGGGAATTCAGCAAAGAATTTGACATAGCGTGGCACTTTATTATGTGAAATATGTTCTTTGCAGAAGTGTCTAATACTGTCTTCATCACATTGATGATGTTCATGCAAAATAATACAGGCGCAAAGTTCCTCGCCATAACGGCTGTCTGGCAGACCAATCACCTGAACATCCGAAATATCAGGATGGGTATATAAGAAATCTTCAATTTCTTTTGGAAACAGGTTTTCACCGCCTCGGATCACCACATCCTTGATACGGCCTTTGATTTTGATAAAACCGTCTTGATCCATTTCTGCGATATCACCAGTATGCATCCAGCCTGCCGTATCAATGACCTCTTTGGTTTTTTCAGGCTCATCCCAATAACCTGCCATGACTGAATAACCACGGACACAAAGCTCACCCAGCACACCTTGCGGAACAATCTCGCCTTCCAGATCGACAATTTTGACTTGCAGATGCGGATGTACATGTCCAACTGTACTGACCCGTTTATCAATGGAATCATCAATATAACTTTGTACACTGACCGGTGACGTCTCGGTCATGCCATAACAAATGGTAATGTCAGACATGTGCATGCGGTCTATGACCCGCTGCATGATTTCTCGTGGACATGGACTGCCTGCCATGATGCCGGTACGTAAACTGGATAAATCGAATTCGGTAAATTGCTCATGCTCTAACATGGCAATAAACATGGTCGGTACCCCATAAGCTGCGGTACATTTTTCCCGGTGGATGGTTTTTAAAGACTCTAGTGGATTAAAAACGGCGGCTGGATACACCATGGTTGAACCGTGGGTAATACAGGCCAGATTCCCCATGACCATGCCAAAACAATGGAATAAAGGCACCGAAATACAAACCCGATCCTGTGGGGTTAAACCAATGCCTTCACCGACAAAATAACCATTGTTGAGAATATTGTGATGGGTCAGCATGGTTCCTTTCGGATTCCCTGTAGTGCCGGAAGTAAATTGGATATTAATGGTTTCATCAAACTGCAAATGCTGGGCTAAAGCATTGAGCTGCTCAAGTTGCTGGGGTGTCGGATGTCCGAGCAAATCGCTAAAACGGTGAATACCGCCATGCTGCTGTTCATCAATTTTGATCACATATTTTAAATGCGGTAAACGTGCTGAATGAAGTACCTTATCTGTACTCAATGCCAGTTCAGGTGCAATCTTGCTTAGTAATTCCTGATAATCTGTGGTCTTGAATTGCGCTGCAATGACCAGCCCTTTACAGGCCACCTTGTTCAGCACATATTCCAGTTCATGACTTTTATAAGCCGTGTTCAGATTGACCAGAATAATGCCGGCTTTTGCGGCTGCAAACTGCGTCACGGTCCATTCCACACAGTTTGGGGACCAGATGGCCAGTCGATCACCCTTTTTTAATCCCAGTTTTAACAGGCTACAGGCAAAGGCATTGACCTCATCCTGCAATGCCTTATAGCTCAATCGTCTGTTCTGATGAGCACTGACAATGGCCTCCTGCTCCGCATATTGCGCACAGGCCTGATCAAATTTTTCTCCAATCGTCATCCCCAACAGGGGCTGAGAACTGGTTCCAGAGACATAGCTTAACCGTTGTTGTTGCATTGAATCACTCTCCTTGATTCTTTGTAATTCTGTTTTCAGTCATCTAATTATTTTGAGTACAGCTACTTTTCCAACATCCTGTTGTGTCATTCTAATGATGCTGCTGGCCTTACTTTTTTTGCACCGCATCCACACAAAAGTCAGCAATCTGTTTGGAAAAATAGTTTTTATACTGCTGATCAAACTTGATATTTTGTGCTGGATCTAAAGGTTCAACCACCACATAGGTCATGGCACCCACCACACACAACGCTGCGGTATTAAGATCCTCCAGAACAAATTCACCACTTGCATTTCCATCTGCAAGGATTTTTTTAATACTTTGTTTAATCAGTTGTTTCACACGGAAACGCTCATGTTCAACTGTAGAATCAACAGGTTCAAACATGAGTGAATAGGCCAGCTGAGGACTATTCAGTGCCCGTTTTACAAAGCTGGTGACGGCCTTATGTAATTTCTGCTGTGCGCTTAAATTACTTTCGGTAATTGAGTCAATCACCAACAGTTCGGTGTTAATCGCCTCGGATAAAACTTCAATCAGCACCTGACTTTTATTATCAAAGTAGCGATACACCAGTCCACTTGAAACGCCCGCTTGCTCAGCAATGGTTTGTATCTGTGCATCCTTGAACCCTCCCTCTGAGATCAATTTTCTGGCTGAACTCAAAATCGCTTTGCGATTTTGTTCCATCCGCTCCTGCATCAAAGATGATCGTTTATAGCTCATGAATTTTATTCTCTACTAAATAAAATGAATTGTAAATCATTTTATGAATCACTATTCACTTTTTCAAAAAATCATTGTATGGTACTTCTTAAGCACATACAACAACGCTTTTTGGAACAACAAATATAACCAATGGGATGACGATATAATGAACTTACGTAGCTTGAATTTTGGTCTGGATGAAACGTTAATTGCGCTACAAGATTCAGTAGCTGCATTTTGTGCAAAGGAAATTGCACCCATTGCCCAGCAAGTTGATCAGGACAATCTATTCCCGGCCCAGCTCTGGAAAAAATTTGGTGATATGGGCCTGCTCGGTCTTACCGTTTCTGAAGAATACGGTGGCACCAATTTAGGCTATCTGGCACACATCATTGTGCTACAGGAAATTTCACGCGCATCTGCCTCCATCGGGCTTTCTTATGGCGCGCATTCCAACTTGTGTATCAACCAGATTAACCGGAACGGTAGCGAACAACAGAAACAGAAATATTTACCAAAACTGATTTCAGGTGACTTTGTCGGTGCTTTGGCAATGTCAGAACCGAATGCAGGTTCCGATGTGGTCAGTATGAAACTGCGTGCCGAGCAAAAAGGTGATCATTTTGTTCTCAATGGTTCGAAAATGTGGATCACCAACGGCGGTGATGCCGATGTACTGGTGGTTTATGCCAAAACTGATCCACAGGCAGGTGCCAAGGGCATGACCGCCTTCCTGATTGAAAAAGACATGAAAGGCTTTAGTCATGGCAGCCATTTAGACAAACTCGGTATGCGTGGTTCCAATACTTATCCACTATTTTTTGACAATGTCGAAGTACCTGCCGAAAACGTGTTGGGCGGTGTCGGTAACGGTGCCAAAGTACTGATGAGTGGTCTGGACTATGAACGTGCGGTGCTCAGCGCTGGCCCTCTCGGGATTATGGATGCTTGTCTGGATGTGGTGATTCCCTACCTACATGAGCGTGAGCAATTTGGTCAGGCTTTAGGTGAATTCCAGCTCATGCAAGGCAAACTGGCTGACATGTATTCCACCTGGCTGGCGTGTAAAGCACTGGTCTATGCTGTGGGTGCTGCCTGTGACAAAGCTGATCATGACCGTAGCTTACGTAAAGATGCAGCAAGTGCGATTTTATATGCGGCCGAAAAAGCCACATGGATGGCGGGTGAAACCATTCAGACTTTAGGCGGCAATGGTTATATCAATGAATACGCTGCAGGCCGTTTATGGCGTGATGCCAAACTTTATGAAATTGGTGCAGGCACCTCTGAAATTCGCCGTATGCTGATTGGCCGCGAACTGTTCAATGAAACCAAATAATAATAAACAATAAGGACGCAGCGTATGAACCAATTACACAGCAAGATCAATGTTCGAAGTGAAGACTTCAAAACCAACCAGCAAGCCATGCAGACCTTGGTTGCAGACCTTCAACAGGTTGCTCAAAAAGTGGCGCTTGGTGGCGGTGATAATGCCCGTCAAAAGCATCTCGCCAGAGGTAAACTGCTGCCACGAGACCGTATTGATCAACTGATTGATGTGGGTACCGCGTTTTTAGAAATTGGTCAGTTGGCTGCTTACAAAGTTTATGAAGATGATATTCCTGCTGCGGGCGTGATTGCAGGTATTGGGCAAGTCAACGGTGTGACCTGCATGATCGTCGCCAATGATGCAACAGTTAAAGGTGGCACCTATTATCCCCTGACTGTGAAAAAACATTTACGTGCCCAGGAAATTGCCGAACAAAATCATTTGCCGTGTATTTATCTGGTCGATTCAGGTGGTGCGTTCTTACCGATGCAGGATGAGGTCTTCCCTGACCGCGATCACTTCGGACGTATTTTCTATAATCAGGCACGTATGTCGAGCCTAGGGATTGCCCAAATTGCTGTGGTGATGGGGAGCTGTACCGCAGGTGGCGCCTATGTGCCTGCCATGTCTGATGAAACCATTATTGTCCGAAACCAAGGTACGATTTTCTTAGGTGGACCTCCTCTGGTCAAAGCTGCAACTGGCGAAGTGGTGAGCAGTGAAGATTTGGGTGGTGGTGATGTTCACACCCGTCTTTCAGGTGTGGCGGATCATTTAGCTGAAAACGATGAACATGCGCTTGCCATTGCACGGAACATTGTTGCCAACTTAAATAAAAAGCCTAATGACTTAAATAAACAAGTTGATGAACCATTGTTTGATGCATCGGAACTTTATGGCGTAGTCCCAAGTGATGCACGTAAACCGTTTGATGTACGTGAAGTGATTGCCCGTATTGTAGATGGCTCACGTTTTGATGAGTTTAAGGCGCGCTTCGGCTCAACGCTGATTACCGGTTTTGCGTCCCTCTATGGTATGCCAGTCGGGATTATTGCCAATAACGGGATTTTATTCTCTGAGTCCGCACAAAAAGGTGCGCACTTTATTGAGCTATGTACTCAGCGCAATATTCCATTGTTATTCTTACAAAACATTACCGGTTTTATGGTGGGTCGCCAGTATGAAAATGAAGGAATTGCAAAAAACGGCGCCAAACTGGTGATGGCAGTTGCCACCGCAAATGTACCCAAACTCACCCTGATTATTGGCGGTTCGTTTGGTGCGGGTAACTACGGCATGTGTGGCCGTGCTTATTCACCCCGCTTTTTATGGACTTGGCCGAACTCTCGTATTTCAGTCATGGGCGGCGAACAAGCAGCAAGCGTACTTTCAACCTTAAAACGTGATCAAATTGAGCAAAAAGGTGCCGAATGGTCAGCGCAACAAGAAGACGAGTTTAAACAACCGATTCGTGAACAATACGAACGCCAAGGCCATCCGTACTATGCTTCTGCCCGCCTTTGGGATGACGGTGTCATTGACCCTGCGCAAACTCGTCAGGTACTCGGTTTAAGTCTTGCTGCTGCGATGAATGCTCCAATTCTACCAACCAAATTTGGCGTGTTCCGCATGTAAGAGGTGTCCATGAGCTATCAATTTTTACAACTCGAACAACACGATCAGGTTGCCTATGTTTGGCTGAACCGCCCTGAATTGCACAATGCCTTTAATACGACCGTCATTGAAGAACTACATGCTTGCTTTAAGCAAATCAATACCCGTGATGATGTTCGTGTAGTGGTTTTGGCGGGTCGCGGTAAAAGCTTTTCGGCAGGTGCCGACCTCAACTGGATGAAACAGGCAGGTCAGGCCTCTTCAGCAGAAAATGAAGCCGATGCCTTAAAACTTGCGCAAATGTTGGATGCACTCGCAACCCTTAAACAACCGACCATTGCCCGAGTGCATGGCATTGCCTTTGGTGGCGGCATGGGTTTGGCATCGGCATGTGATATTTGCATTGCCAGCACGGATGCCAAGTTTGCAACTTCTGAGGTTCGTTTAGGACTTGCTCCATCTACCATTAGTCCCTATGTGATTCGTGCGATTGGTGCAAGACAAGCCTCTCGTTACTTCTTAACTGCCGAGCGAATTTCAGCACGTGAAGCCAAACAGATTGGTTTGGCGCACGAAGTCGCAGATGCTGAAGACTTGGATAAAAAAGTTCAAGAAATGATTGATGCGCTATTACTCGGTGGCCCGCATGCCCAAGCGGCCTCAAAACAACTCATTCAAATGGTGAGCAACCAGACCATGAGCAATGACTTGCTGCAACAGACAGCACAGCATATTGCGCAAGTTCGTCAAGGCAGTGAGGCAAAACAAGGGCTGAGTGCCTTTTTAAATAAACAGCAGCCTGCTTGGGTTTCTAACTCGAATAACAACAATTAAGGACGATCATCATGTTTGAAAAGATTTTAATTGCGAACCGTGGCGAGATTGCCTGCCGCGTGATTCGTACAGCTAAAAAATTAGGGATTGCAACGGTTGCCGTTTACTCAGATGCAGACGCAAATGCACAACACGTCAAACTTGCAGATGAAGCAGTTTATATTGGTCAGTCCCCTGCAACACAAAGTTATTTGCAAGCCGACCGCATTATTCAAGCAGCAATTGATACCGGCAGCCAAGCGGTTCACCCAGGCTACGGCTTCCTGTCTGAAAATGACCAGTTTGCACTCGCTTGCCAACAACACAATATTTGCTTTATTGGCCCGCCAGTGGATGCCATTTTAGCAATGGGTTTAAAAGCGACCTCTAAAGCGTTAATGGAAAAAGCAGGTGTTCCGTTAACACCGGGTTATCACGGCACCAACCAAGATGCCGACTTTTTAAAACAACAGGCTGATCGCATTGGCTATCCTGTTTTAATCAAGGCCAGCGCTGGCGGCGGCGGTAAAGGCATGAGTCTGGTTGAACGCAGTGAAGACTTTTTGCATGCCTTAGCCTCTTGTAAACGTGAAGCCAAATCGAGCTTTGGTAATGATGATGTCTTGATTGAGCGTTATGTGATTCAGCCACGACATATCGAAGTACAAGTATTTGGTGATAGCCATGGCAACTATGTACATTTATTTGAACGTGATTGTTCGGTACAGCGTCGCCATCAAAAAGTACTCGAAGAAGCCCCTGCTCCACAAATGCCAAGCGAAAAGCTTGATGCCATGCGTCAAGCAGCCATTGATGCTGCACGTGCGGTAAATTACGTTGGCGCAGGTACGGTTGAGTTTATTGTGGAACAAGACGGTACCGCTTATTTCATGGAAATGAATACCCGCCTACAAGTCGAACACCCTGTTACCGAAATGATTACAGGTGAAGACTTGGTTGAATGGCAGCTTCGTGTCGCTTATGGCGAAGCTTTGCCTAAACTACAAAACCAATTGCACATTCACGGCCATGCGCTCGAGGCACGAATCTATGCAGAAGAACCTGAAAAAGGCTTTTTACCTGCCATTGGTAAAATTGACTATTTGCATTACCCAACGCAAACCCCATATGTGCGTGTCGACAGCGGTATTGTAGAAGGCGATGAAATCACCACCTATTACGACCCCATGATTGCCAAACTGATCGTATGGGGTAAAAACCGTGAAGCTGCGCTTATTCAAATGCAACATGCGCTCAGCCAGTTTCATGTGGATGGCTTAGGCAACAACATTGCCTTTCTGGAAAAAATTGTTCGCAGCGAATCGTTTAAACAAGCCAAGCTTGATACCAACCTGATTCAACGTGAACATGATTTTCTGTTTAACACGCAACAGACAAAACCTGAGCTTATCGTGGCAGCAGCATTTATTGAGTTTCTAAGCAAACTTAATAACAACAGCTCAAGCCAAAAACAGCTTTGGCAGGCTCAACCACTTTGGCGTTTAAATATTGCTTATCAGCACAGTATTAAACTGAACTATTTAGATCAGCCCATTAAAATTAAATTTGCCTCAAATAAAGATGGCTTTACCGCAGAATATAACGGTCAAAGCTACCCGATTTCTGGCCAATTGATTGATGCGCATACGGCCTCTGTTCAAATTGGTGGGTCTCAGCAAAAGCTGTCTTTTAACCAAAATCAGCAAGGCATTACCTTGTTCCAAAATGGACAAAGCTACAAGTTTGCCTATATCCGTCACGACTTTAATCAGGCAGATCACCAAGCCGATGAAGGCCACTTAAAAGCACCCATGCCAGGTGTGGTCACTCAAGTGTTAGTAAGCGCAAATCATAGCGTGAAGAAAGACGATATTTTAATGACGCTTGAAGCCATGAAAATGGAATACACCATCCGTGCGCCTAAAGACGGCTTGATTGTAGACTCCTATTTCCAAGTCGGTGATCAGGTCAAAGCTGGCGATGAACTTGTGGAGTTTCAACCTGCTCAGGAGGAAGTTGCATGAGTGAGTTTGTTAAAATCGTGGAGGTCGGCCCCAGAGATGGCCTGCAAAATGAAAAGCAGGCGTTAACTGTTGAACAACGCCTAAACTTTATTAACGACCTGATTCATGCAGGACTGAAATCCATTGAAGTGGGTTCATGTGTGTCGGCAAAATGGGTGCCACAAATGGCGCAGAGTGACGAGCTGTTTAAGCAACTCCCCCAAATAAGCGATGTGCAATTTAGCCTACTCACGCCCAATATCAAAGGTTTTGAGACTGCTCAAGCAGTCGGATGTAAAGAAGTAGCGGTATTTACCGCCGCTTCGGAAAGCTTTACCCGTAAAAATATCAACTGCTCAATCGACGAAAGCTTTGAAAAATTCGCGGATGTGCTAAGTGCAGCCAAAGCACAGCATATCCGTGTGCGCGGTTATGTCTCCTGTATTGTCGATTGTCCCTATGAAGGCGCAATTGCCCCTGAGCAAGTGGTAAAAGTCGTGAAACGGCTGTATGACATGGGTTGTTATGAAGTGTCTTTAGGTGAAACCATTGGCACAGCAACACCAGATCGCGTTCAAAAAGTCTGGCAAGCCTGTCTGGCTGAACTGGACAGCACCGTTTTAGCTGGGCATTTCCACAATACCTACGGCATGGCGATTGCCAATATTTATCAGTCTTTACAGCAAGGCATTCGTGTTTTTGACTCGTCTCTTGCAGGACTAGGTGGCTGCCCTTATGCCAAAGGTGCCTCTGGTAATGTAGCGACTGAAGATCTGTTTTATTTACTCTCTCATATGGGCTTCGAAACGGGCATTGATCTGGAAAAACTGATGCAGGCCAGCCAGAATATTAGCAAGGTACTCAACCGAAAAAGCTTGTCGAATTATGCCAATGCGTATTGGCAAACCAAGTGTGCCTAATCATAAATCAAAATAGGTCTGCATCTGGTATAAGGCTTAATATTAAGCAAAGTACCAGATCATCCTCTCTCATCTTTATCTCATTTCATTCAGGAATTGGGATTAAATTCTTCATGCAATTTTTTTAAAATTTATGGTTTATCTCTGTATGAAATGCCTCTTTCTAAAGAAGCATTTTCTACTTTTAATTTTAATCCTTATTATTTTGGGTTTCTTTACTACCCCACCTCAAATAATTTATAAAAAATAATCGGTATCTTGCTGTATTTTTGGAGAAACATGTTGCTCAACCCACTCCAGCCATGTCCGCGTTTTGACATCGACAAAATCCCGTGACGGCAGCAAGGTATACACGCCAATATCGGGAGAACGCCACGCTGGTAAAATACGGCGTAATCGACCTGTGCGAATTGCATCGATGGAGGAAAAGGTAGGCAACAAGGCAATACCCATATCCTGCTGCACCACATCCAGTAGCAATTCAGGAGTATCGGCAATGAGTGGGCCATTGATATCAATCTGATACGAACAGCTATTTTCACTGGTCAGATGCCACTGCGGTGTAATCGAAGGATTGACCAGACGTAAACAGGCATGTTGCTGCAAATCATCCAGTGATTGAGGTTCGCCATGCTTTTCCAGATAGGCAGGCGAAGCGCATAACACCGAAAAAATCGTACCAATGCGACGCGCCACAAATCTTGAATCCGCCAGAGATTCAGTCAAGTAAAGACTGACATCAATGCCCTTACCCAATAGATCGGGTACATTTTGTGAGGTTCGATATTCCACTGTCAGGTCGGGATAGGTTTGACAGAACTCCGCCATCATCGGTGCCAGATAATGATGACCAAAACTCGCCATACTCAGCACCCGTAATCGGCCCTGCGGCTTGGTGGCCATGCCCATTGCCTGCGCTTCAGCTTCCTCCACCATGGCCAGCACCTGTCGACACTGCTCGGAATAGGTCTCACCAATCTCGGTCAAGGCATGCTGGCGGGTTGATCGTTGTAGTAGTTTTGTACCTAAACGCCCTTCTAATTCGCTAATTAATCGCGAAACTTGCGCAGTTGTCAGTTCCATCTGTTCAGCGGCAGCCGTGAAACTCCCGCTATCAATCACTTTCAGGAAGGCATGCATGGCATGCAAAAGTCCACCATCAAGATTTTTGCGCATAACGTAAATATCTTTTTCTAAATTACGCATTGTTGCACCAGTTTGGATCAACCACAATGACAAATATGTACATTGATTGAACAGTTTTTTTAGCGAACGCCGCTGATCAATCATTCTTTTAAATATGTACTTACTCCAAATATTCAACCGGATGTTGAAAAAAGAAAGTAGTCAAAACTACATACAATTCTAAGGAGACATAAATGAATATAGCGACAAAAGTTACTTCAAAAATGATCGCTACTAAAGATGTATCACTGGACGATAAATATATCAGTGATCACGGTTCAGCCTATATGACAGGCATTCAGGCACTCGTTCGGTTACCTCTAGCACAGACGCGCCGTGATGAATTGAACGGATTGCACACTGCCGGCTTTATTTCAGGTTATCGCGGTTCTCCAGTCGGTAACTATGACAATTTCCTTTGGCAAATTGGAGGCATACTTAAAGATCATCATGTCGTTTTTCAACCCGGTATTAATGAAGATTTAGCAGCAACCGCAATCTGGGGCACCCAGCAAGCCAATCTGGCAGGTCAGGGAAAATATGATGGCGTTACCTCATGGTGGTATGGCAAAGGCCCTGGTGTAGACCGTTCCGGCGATGTGCTGCGTCATGCCAATCTGGCTGGAACGGCTGAACATGGCGGTGTAGTCGCTTTATTTGGTGATGACCATTCCTGTAAATCATCTACCGTTCCCCATCAATCTGAACATGTCATGATCGGTTGTGGCATTCCAATTTTCTATCCAACCTCGGTGCAACATATTCTTGATCTGGGTGTGCATGCGGTTGCAATGTCACGTTTTGCTGGCGTATGGACTTCAATGAAACTGGTCAGTGAAATTGTAGAAACCTCTGCTTCTGTCAATGTGGATTTAGATCGGGTCACTCCCGTGATTCCAGAAGATGTGGACTTCCCTGCAGACGGCGTCAATATCCGCTGGCCGGATCATGGCATCCAGCAAGAACAGCGTCTGTATCAACATCGCTTACCCGCTGTGCTGGCCTATGCCCGCGCCAATCAGCTGAATCAGATCACCTGGTCGTGCGAAAATGCCCGTATCGGGATTGTGGCCAGCGGTAAAGGCTATCTCGACACCATTGAAGCCTTACGCATTCTAGGGATTGAGAACGAAACCGCACAACAGCTTGGGCTACGGGTCTATCAGGTTGGATTGATCTGGCCTTTAGAGCCACAAGGGATCCGTGAATTTGCCAAGGGCTTGCAAGAGCTGATTGTGGTTGAAGAGAAACGCCCTATTCTTGAATCACAAATCAAGGATGAACTGTATTCCCTGCCTGATCAGCAACGTCCACACGTCTTCGGCAAAGCAATTCATGGTAAAGGTGAATGGAGTACCTCAATTGAAGAAGCGCCGCTGATTGGTCATTATGAGTTCCAGCCTGAACCGATTGCCAAAATGCTGGCGGCACGTTTTCTACAACTTGATTTACCACAGAATTTAAGACAACAAATTCAGAATCGCATCGATCTATTACAAAAAGCAGAACAGGAGTCCCGCCGTGTGCTGGATCTGGCAGACCGCAAACCGTATTTCTGTAGCGGTTGTCCGCATAATACGTCCACGGTGGTTCCAGAAGGCAGTCGCGCCTTAGGCGGTATCGGTTGTCATTATATTGCGGTGTCACTGGATCGTGGGACGGAAACCTTCTCGCAAATGGGCGGTGAAGGTGTGAGTTGGGCCGGTGCATCGCACTTTACCAATGAAAAGCATATTTTTGCCAATCTCGGTGACGGCACCTATTTCCATTCAGGCTATCTGGCGATTCGGCAAGCCATTGCAGCCAATATCAATATCACCTATAAAATCCTTTATAACGATGCGGTTGCGATGACGGGTGGTCAGCATGTCGATGGACATTTGAGTGTCGCCCAACTCACGCGTCAGCTGGATGCCGAAGGCATTAAAAAACAGGTCATCGTAACGGATGAGCCAGCGTTGATTCATGCAGAAGAACACCTTGCGCCAAATGTAGAAATCCGCCACCGCAATGATCTGGACGCGGTGCAACGTGAATTGCGTGATATTTCAGGTGTCACCGCTTTGGTCTATGTGCAAACCTGTGCCAGCGAAAAACGTCGTCGCCGTAAACGTGATATGTATCCGGACCCCGCTGAACGTCTCTATATCAATAGCGATATCTGCGAAGGCTGCGGTGATTGCTCGAAAAAATCAAATTGCCTGTCGATTGAACCGATCGAAACCGCGTTGGGCACCAAGCGTCAAATTAACCAGAGCAGTTGTAATAAGGATTTCACCTGTGTAGAAGGCTTCTGTCCAAGTTTTGTGACTGTGCATACCCGTGATATGAAACATCCCGACAAGTTTGAAGGTTTTGCCCCAGGCTGGCCTGAACGACCGGTTCTTCCTCAACTCGATCGTACACCAAGCCGGATCATGGTTGGTGGTGTGGGGGGTACCGGTGTGGTCACTGTCGGTGCTTTACTCGGTATGGCAGCACATCTGGAAGGTAAAGCAGCACGCGTCATGGACATGGCTGGCCTGGCACAAAAAGGCGGTACGGTTTATTCCTACGTACAACTGGCCTCAGATGATGAACAAATTTCTGCAACCAAAATTCCCGCCGGTCAATGTGATCTTCTGATTGGTGCCGATGCAGTGGTGGCAGGCAGTAATGCCGCCCTATCACGTTTAAAACCGGATGCGATGGTGATCGTCAATGAAGATGGTTCCCCAACCTCTGACTTTATCAATAAACGTGACTGGTTTGCCCCGATTACGGATTTGATCAATCGTCTGCGTGGTCGTGTTGATCAGGGCAAACTGGTGTCTTTACCGGCTGCACGTATTGCGACACAGGTCTTGGGCGATGCCATCTTTGCCAACCAGCTCTTGCTGGGAATGGCATGGCAATCGGGTCAGATTCCATTACTGCGTGAGAGCATTGAAAAAGCCATTCAACTGAACGGTACGGCAGTCGAGAAGAATCTGGAAGCTTTCCGTGTAGGTTGCCATCTCGCCAGCGATCCGGATCTGGCCAAGCGGCTACTGGATAGCTTACCTAAACAGCAGGTGCCGCAAACACTGCCAGAACTGATCGATGATCGTTCGGTCCGTTTGCAAGACTACTGGAATGATGCGTACGCCCATACATACCGAAATCTTGCACAACAGGCCGCGAAGGTATTACCGGAAGAACTGGCCAGCACGATTGCCACACAGCTTTATCGGGTCATGGCCTATAAAGATGAATATGAAGTAGCGCGCCTGCTCACAGGAGCCAGCTTTAAAAAATCAATCGAATCACAATTCGGACGTGGGGTACGTTTATCCTATCACCTTGCCCCACCGACGCTGGGTACCAACGTCCGCAAACGCATTTTTGGTTACTGGATGCGCTTCCCGATGATGTTACTCGCCCGCTTACAATGGCTGCGCGAAACCTTCCTTGACCCATTTGCACGTCAGGAAGAACGCCAACATGAGCATGCATGGCGTGATCGCTACATTGAATTTGTGAAAACACTGGTTGCAGCACCTCAACAGTATGATTTGACGGTGGCTGCACAGATTGCCGAGCTTCCAGCGGAAGTACGTGGTTTTGGCCATATTAAAATGCAGGCGATGCAATCCGCCAATCAACGCTGGGATGAGCTATCAACTCAGTTGAATAACAACACTTAAAAAAATAAATCACTGGCAGAGTCAGTCCCATCAAAAGGGAGTGGCTCCGCCAGCCAATTCAAAAATCAATCTTAATAGATGATCATCCACACAAATAGCTGTTTCCCCGATTTAATAGCCTTTTAAGGTATCCACCTGATTCAACAAAGCTTGTCCCTGCATCACCCGTTGATCATTTTCCAAAATCTGATTCACTACAATTGACCAGGGTGCATGTGAAGCAACATGCGGCGTGATCACCACTTTTTCATGTTGCCAAAGTGGATGATGTTCAGCCAAGGGCTCTTTGCTAAAAACATCCAGAATCGCACCACGTAAACGTCCAGAATCCAGATAACTTAATAAATCCTGCTCAACCAGATGCTGACCACGACCACAATTGATGATACAGGCCCGCTCAGGAAGCTGGTCAAATAAAGACTTTGCTAAAATCCCCTGATTACTTTCCGTAAGTGGCAATAAGTTAATCAGAATTTCCGCCTGTGCTAAAAACTGATGAAAATCTTCAGCACCGGCATAGCATGTGACCTGTGCGATCTGTTTAGGACTACGTGACCAGCCAGCAACCTGATAACCCAGTGCGGCAAACTGTTTCGCCATATAGGCACCCATTTGGCCGAGCCCCATAATTCCGATTTTTACTTCAGCATGCGCGCGTTGCGGGTATTGTCGCCAGCGTTGTTGCTGCTTTTGTGCAAAGGCCTGATCAAAAAACCGTTGATAATATAAAACACCCCATTGCAGATAATCGAACATCCCTTGTTGATGGAGCTGATCGACCACCCGACATACTTTATATTGCGACCCAATTCTTTGTAGATTGAGGTGCTCAACGCCAGCGGCCATGGAATGAATCAGTTTTAATTCAGGTAACTTCTCCAGATGATCCAGATCGGGAAACCATGAGACTGCCGTGGTGGCAAATTGAGCCTGCTCACTGTCTGCCAGACAGTACGAACCTGGTGGAGCATATTGTAAAAATGCATCTTCAAGCCATTTTTGGACCTTGGGCACCGTGGTGGCAATTACGATCATGTACAGTATTCCTCACGCTGCTGTTCAATCAATGACAAGGCGGCGTTCCAAGCATTTAGAATAATTTTTTCAACACCGTTAGATTCGAACTGCTGGGTTGTATGTTCACACACCGCTTCGGAAGGAAAATGCAATTCCGCCCCACCCGCAAGCGCCTTGATCTGGGCCTGACATGCTCGCTCTAAAAAATATATTTCATGAAAAGCACGCTGCACACTATCTCCTATTGCCAGCAAGCCATGATTTCTTAAAATCATGACACGATGATTGCCCAGATCCTGAACCAGCCGTACTCTTTCCTCAGTCGATAGTGCGACACCTTCATACTCGTGATAACTGACTTTTTTATAAAATTTCAGTGCATGTTGTGAGATGGGTAACAAACCCTGCTGCTGTGCTGAAACTGCAATCCCATCGGCAGTGTGGGTATGAATGACACAGTGAATATCTTCACGCGCGGCATGCAATGCGGAATGGATGACAAAACCGGCGACATTGACTGTTTTACCTTGATCATAATGTTCTACGATATTGCCTGCACCATCAATTTTCACCAGATCCGAGGCTTTCATTTTTTCAAATGGAATGCCATAGTGATTAATCAGAAAATGCCCCTTCTCATCAGGTACACGCAGACTAATATGGGTATCGATCAGATCCGTCATCCGATAATAGGCAATCAATCGATATAAAGCCGCTAACTGACAACGCGCTTCCCATTCAGTTGTCGAAACCATGTCTTTTAAACTCATGTTATATCCCTATTTAAGTGCTTCTGATAGCAAATACTCTTTTTCATTTTTAGATGTAAAGGCCATGCATAGTCAATGCATCTAGCTAAAGTCAGGTTTCCTCTTTTGCATAAATGCGGCCACACCTTCTTTATAGTCGTCTGATTGTCCTGCGATACGCTGAAATTCGCGCTCCAGCTGCAATTGCTCAGCGAGCGTGTTGTCTGCAGCACGATTTAACGCTTTTTTTATCAATGCAATCGAACTACCGGGGCGTTCGGCCAACTGTTCAGCCAATGTAGTAACGCTCGCTTCGAACAGTTCATCTTCATAGACCTCCCAGATTAACCCCCAATTCAAGGCTTGCTGGGCAGAAAGCTTTTCTCCCAGCATGGCCAGCCCTTTGGCACGGGCCAAACCGACCAGTTGCGGTAAATTCCATGTTCCCCCCGCATCAGGGATCAGGCCAACCTTGCAAAAAGACTGTATAAAGGCAGCAGACTGTTTCGCCACCACCAAATCACAGGCCAATGCCAGATTGGCACCTGCACCGGCAGCGACACCATTCACCGCAGCAATGACAGGCTTGGTCATGTCTGTAATTTTAAGTACCAGCGGATTATAGAATTTTTCTAAAGCCGCGCCTGCATCATAATCTGGCGCAGCAATAACATCCATCCCCCGTGATCTTAGATCCTGTCCAGCACAAAACCCTTTGCCTGCGCCAGAGATGACTATCACTTTGATTTCCTTCGAAACTGCCCACAGATCTAAGGCTGCAGCAATTTCACCATGCATGTGTTCATTGAAACTATTCAGCACTTCTGGACGATTCAGTGTCAAATAACCGACACAATTGTGTTGACGAAGCAAAATATGTTCAAATTCCATTTCTGTTTAGACTCCTAAATAAATCCAGACCGTTCCGCGCAGACTTAGAATGCAAAGGCCGCTTCATCCAGTTCCATCACAGCCTCAGCTCCGGATGCAATAGCAGCAGCATGTGCTTGGGTACGATGTAATAATTTCTGAAAGAAGAACTTGGCTGTCGTGAGTTTGGCCTGATAGAACTTTTCTTCTGTCGTTCCTGCAAGCAACTGTTCTTGTGCAACCTGAGCCATCCGTGCCCAAAGATAGGCAAAGACCACATAACTGGAAAAATAGAGATAATCGACCGAAGCCGCACCAATTTCTTCAGGATTTTGCTTGGCTTTTTGAGCAATATCGCGGGTTAGCGATAACCATTGCTGCTTCAGTTCAGTGAGTTTTTCCCCATAAGCTGACAGGGCTGAATTGGACTGATGCTCAATAATCCACTGATCGATTAAATCCGTCATGTTTTTTAACAGTTTGCCTTCGGACTTCAATACTTTCCGTGCCAGTAAATCTAAAGACTGAATTTCAGTGGTGCCCTCATACAAGGTAGATATCCTTGCGTCACGCACGATCTGTTCCATGCCATGCTCAACAATGAATCCATGCCCGCCAAAGACCTGCATACCATGCTTGGCAGACTCATTCCCCGATTCAGTCAGGAAAGCCTTGGCAATAGGGGTTAACAAGGCCAGTAATTGATCTGATTTTTCACACTGCTCCGGGTCATTGGAACTTTCCACGATATCGACATGCTGCGCCAGAAAATAAGCCAATGCCCTCCCTCCTTCAGAGAAAGCTTTTTGGGTCATTAACATGCTGCGAACAGCAGGATGGACAATAATTGGATCTGCATTTTGGTCCGGGCATTTTGTACCCGCTAGAGAACGCATGGCCAGACGGTCTTTGGCGTAGGCTAAAGCACCCTGAAATGAAATTTCGGAGGCAGCCAGTCCTTGCACAGCCGTGCCAATGCGGGCGGTATTCATAAAGGTAAACATACAGTTGAGCCCACGGTTTTCAGGGCCAATCAGATAACCTTTTGCAGCATCAAAATTTAAAACGCAGGTGGCATTGCCATGAATTCCCATCTTGTGTTCAATCGCGCTACACAGCACATTGTTTCGGCCTTGGAGATTTCCCTGACCGTCAACATTCAATTTAGGCACAATAAACAGCGAAATTCCTTTGGTACCCGCAGGAGCATCGGGTAAACGCGCCAACACAATATGGATAATATTTTCAGAAAGATCATGTTCCCCTGCAGAAATAAAAATCTTCTCCCCCGTGATGGCATAACTTCCATCTGGATTGGGTAGCGCTTTCGTCCGGATTAGCCCGAGGTCAGACCCTGCATGCGATTCTGTTAAACACATGGTGCCGGTCCAGACACCTGTGATTAACTTGGTTAAAAATAGCTGTTTCTGCTGTTCAGTACCATGATGCTCAATGGTGCGCATCGCGCCATGGGATAAACCCGGATACATTGCCCATGCCCAGTTCGATCCACATAACATTTCTGAAATCGCGATACGCAGCAGTGTCGGTAAACCTTGCCCGCCATATTCAGGATCGGCTGTGAGTGAAGTAAAACCGAGTTCCACATATTTATCATAAGCTTCTTTAAAGCCTTTCGGGGTGGTGACTACACCTTGGTTTAAATGACAACCTTCCTGATCGCCATTTTGATTCATCGGTGCCAACTCATTTTCACAAAAATCTGCTGCTGTCTCTAAATATTGATCCACCAGTTCACGACTGACGACATCCTGATATTTAGATAATTTTTGGTAGTTTTGTTCGGTTTGAAGCAATTCATGCAGCACAAATTGCATATCGCGTTGAGGAGCTTTGTATAAAGGCATGGTTTTTTCCTTATCTATCTTTCACCAAGATGCAATCAAGCGATGTTCCTGAATGAACTTTTCTTATTCCTGACTTTAAAAATATCAAATAAATTTCTTATTGCAAAATTTATTTTCATTTTAATAGCTTTAATTTTGTAAAACCACTTCCAGATTCACATTAAAAAAACCGCAAGTTATTGTATACATATAAAAATATAAATCTAAAATGCATTTCAACAAAAAATAAAGCGGAAAATAAAAATTTTGTTTTACGAAATTATATTCCGTAAAAAATTAAATTATAGTATGTTGATGAGATTGCTTAGACTTGCAAGGATGATTTATGGATAACCCGAAATACACTGGTCTTGAATTCTTAACGGCTTTAAAAAATGGTGAGGTCTCTCCTTCTCCCATGGCTCACACCATTCCCATGGAACTGATCGAAGTCTCAAAAGGAAAAGCGACTTATAAAGTGACCCCTGGACAGCAACATCGAAATATACAGGGTGGTGTGCATGGCGGCTTTTGTGCAACAGCGCTGGATACTGTCACCGGGAGTGCAGCGCATACCCTACTGGAACATGGGGTGGGTTACGGCACCATCGATCTGAATGTGAAAATGATTCGTCCTATGCAAGTTGATAGCATTTATTACGCGCAGGCCGAATTGATTAATGCCGGACGAAATATCATTACGACTGAAGGTAGAATCGTAGATGAGAATGGAAAAGTGTATGCGTTTGCTTCCGCGACCTTAATGATTATTCGCAAGGCATAGAAAGAAAGCGCCTCTTTATGAGGCTTGCTTCTCCAGCTCGGCATTCTTTACTGCACGAAAATCAAGGCGATCAATCATAAAACTGATCACAGCCATGCTGAGCCCCAAAGCTACACAGGCCGGCCATCCCCAATGTTTCCATGCATACACGGCAATGAAGGAACCTAGTGCTGCGCCACCAAAGTACAGGGTCATATAAATCGAGTTAATACGGGAACGCGCTTCTGCGGAAATCCGGTACACCAGATTTTGATTTAAAACATGAAAGGCAGACAAACCAAAGTAAGCCAGAATAACCCCGATGGCATAGGCAAATAATGACTGCTGGGCAAAATACAGCGGTATCCATGCGATTAACAGTAACCACATACAAATAAGTGCGACCCGATTTTCCCCACCTGCTGCAATCTGCTTTCCCGCCCACGGCGTTGCAAAAACACCTGCCAGTCCAACGATACCAAATAGACCGATTTGAAAATCGTTAAAGTGATACGGTTCATTCGCCAAAATAAAAGTCATGGTGGTAAAAATCAGTGCCAAAATGCCGAAGCCAATTCCGCCCGCCAGACCACGACGGAGTAAATGGGGTTGATGTGTCGCCAAAGAAAATAAAGAACGATAAATTTGTAGAACCGTTAATTGATGGGATTTTCGGGCATCGGGTAACTTTAACCACATCACGGCTGCAAACGCTAGAATCAACAAACCACTTAATAAATAGACGGCATGCCACGACCAGATTGTAGATAATAACCCTGCAACCGATCTGGCCAGTAAAATCCCCAGAAATAAACCGCTCATTAAGGTCCCCACAATTTGCGGGCTTTTTTCAGGGCTTGCCAATCCTGCAGCAAATGGCACCAGAACTTGGGTTGCAATCGAAAAAAAGGTTGCTAAAAAAGTGAACCCATAGAGTATGGGTAGAGACTGACTCAATGATAAGCCCACTTGGGCAAAGCCGGTGCAGCACATCAACACACAGATATAGCGACGCTTTTCAAAAAAATCCCCAAGCGGAACCAGAATAAAAAGACCAACTGCATAAGACAGTTGGCCAATGACGATGGTAAACGCCACCTGCTCGGCATTCACCTGCAAGGCTTGAGCAATTGAATAAATCAGAGGCTGGTTATAATAGTTCGACCCTGCACAAAGGCCACATGTCACTGCCATGATGAAAATAAAACTTTTTGACAATAGCGTGTCTGTGTCGGGCCGAACCATTTTTTCCATTTAGCCTGTCCTATTTTTAAAACTTGTACATCGATACAAAGTTAAGACGCGATACGTCCGCTGTTCTGCCATCAAAGACTTCACGTTTGCCCTGATGATATTCGAGTCCGATATCAATTTGCTCGGCAGGCGAGTAAAAGATATTGGCAGCATAATCGGTTAAGCGTTTGTTCGCATCCTGATTCAGCTTGGCATATTCAGTATTGTCATCATATTCAAATAAAGAAGCAGATAGATTGCTACGCCACTGATCATTGAATTTATACGAATAACCAATATTAAAGCTATGCAGTTTATTCATCAGCAAATCGGTTTTATCCTGATCTAAAGAGAAATCACCTGCCGCATTCAATGCAGTTGCATTTGCCAAACCACTTTGCGTGGTATAAGGCATAAACTTCTGATCCCCTACAATATATTGATAATTCGCCTGAACAGACTGTTGCGGATCAAATTGGTATTTTAATCCTGTTCCAGCGCCCCAACTGACTTTCTTGACCGTATCTTTGGCTACATCGACTGATTTTTCGTTCACGAAACCTTGCGCCAATGCAGTCAGAGGGCCTTGTTTAAAGGTATATCGCCCCGTCAATGAAGGAAAAGCGGAAACTCGTGACCCAGTATGCTCCAAAGCAACTTTCAGGTCGTGATTCTGATCAATTTTCCAGTCATAACGTACTTGCGGCGTACGGGTATAAGATGTCCCCATAAACTGAGTATAATCGACTGACTCGGTTCGGGTTTCCATATTGGACATCAATGACCAAGTTTGACCAAAGGTCCAGTCTTTATAGGTAAAATAGGCATGGCGAATACGGAACTTGCCATCACCCGTTCCCATATTGGAACTGTCAAAGAAATCAGCTTCGACATTGCCTGTGACCGCCTTGTCCGGACTATTGAAATACACTCCCAATCGACTGGCATTAATACTTGCATCGGAACGGGAATGATTCGCGCGTTTATCATTTTCAAATGGAGTCCGATAAATACTGCTGGTGGTTCTTCCGCCTGAATCGGGTGAGGATTTAAAATCAACTGTGGCATCCAGCCGGGCGATTCCGTACACCTTTACATTATCGGTCCAGGTCACCCATGACGGTGCAATCGGCTTTGCCGTCTCGGCAGTAATATTTTTTTCTACATTTTCTTCAATTTTTGCCTGTTTAACCTGCAATTTATTTTGCGTCTGCTTTTGTGCTTGCAGCTCTGCCTTTAATTTTTGCAATTCGGTTTCTAACAGATTGATCCTTTGTTCTGTCGTGGTTGCCGTATTGGCAAAAGTAGTCCCTGAAGCGACAGCACAGGCTGTCGCTAAAATGAGTTTTTTCATCTTTTAATCCTTTAAGATACTTGTTTGCGTGTGCTTCAGTTAAGCCACTCGCGCATCAATCAATGGACAGGCTGTCAGCGCCTGTAATTGTTCAAAACTTAAACCTGATACCATTTCCTTGACATAGGCTTGCTGATCTTTGAGCTCAATAATGCATAAATCGGTGTAAATACGGTCAACACATTGCTCGCCAGTAATGGGATATGTGAGGGCTTCAACAATTTTTGCCTCACCTTTTTTAGTCACATGTTCCATATACACATAAATACTTTTAGCGCCCACCGCCAGATCCATTGCCCCGCCTACAGCAGGTACATCATCTGCTTTGCCGGTGTGCCAGTTGGCTAAATCCCCATTGACTGCAACCTGGAAGGCACCAATGACACAAATATCCAGATGCCCACCACGCATGATGTCAAACGAATCGCCATGATGCATAAAACAGCCTCCATCCAGCAAGGTCACCAACTCCTTGCCAGCATTGACCAGATCCTCATCTTCTTCGCCAGGTTGTGGAGGTGGCCCAAAAGCCAGAACACCATTTTCAGAATGCAGGAATATCTCCTTATCCTTAGGCAGATACTTGGCGACATTGGTGGGAAGGCCAATGCCCAGATTGACATATGCACCTTCAGGAATATCCTGTGCAATCAACATGGCAATCTCTTCACGAGAGCGTTTTTGAACTGACATTAGATATCTCCTACTTTTACAACATGTTGTACAAAGATTCCCGGGGTAATAATGCACTCAGGATCGAGTGTTCCTATCTCAACCGTATCGTTAACCTGAACAATGGTGGTTTTTGCAGCCTTGGCCATAATCGGCCCAAAGTTTCGTGCCGCCTTGCGGTAGGTTAAATTGCCCCAACGATCGGCTTTGTCGGCATAAATCAGGGCAAAATCAGCATCAATCGGATATTCAAGTACATAGTTTTTACCGTTAATGGTGCGGGTTTCTTTGCCTTCAGCAATTTTGGTTCCATAACCTGTCGGGGTAAAAACTGCCCCCAAACCCGCACCTGCAGCCTGGATACGGCATGCCAGATTGCCTTGGGGTACCAGTTCCAGCTCGATTTTTCCTGCGCGATACAAGTCCTGGAATACTGTTGACCCTGCTGACTTTGGGAATGAGCTGATCATCTTCTTTACACAACCTGCGATGATCAATTTCGTTAAGCCCCGATCACCGGAAGCGGCATTGTTATTGACAATGGTCAGCTCTTTTTTTCCCAGATCAATTAAGGCTTCGATAAGCTCTGCAGGTTGACCTGTAACCCCAAAGCCACTGGTCATGATGGTTGCACCATCTGGAATTGCTTTTAAAATCGGTTCGATATTCGCCGTGATTTTATTTATCATTTCATTAATCCCTTTTCATCCTTCAATTGAAGTAACAGCGCAAGCCATCACTCTGCTTTTTGCGGGTTAAATAGCCGGTCTTTAATAAATAACAATGGAATTACGCCGCAGATAAAGTAAGCACCCGCCATCACTAATAGACCTAAACCAATCGAGCCATTTTGAGATAGAAAACCAATTGTTAATGGAGAGAAAATAGAAAGTACTTTACCAATGTTATAAGCGCCACCCACTGCCGAGCCCCGAATAGAGGTCGGGAAACTTTCTGTCATATAGGTGGCATTAATTGCGTAAGGAATACCGTAAAGGAAACCGAAGAACAGCATCATCCATAAAATATTCGTTGGTGTATTTAAGTAGACAATGACTGGAATAAATAAGGCTGTACCGATGGTTCCAAAAGCAAATACAGCACGACGTCCTAATTTATCGGCAATAATTCCTGCAATCACTTTGGCAAACATCATAATCAGGAAAGTACCGACCATATACATGGCCATTTCTTTAAACTTGATACCAAGATCAGACTCTAAATAAGCCGGTAACCAGTTACTTACCCCGTAATAACCGAACTGCAATGCACCGGTACTAATAATCCAAAGTACAAACATGGTGCCGTGTTTCTTATCTCTTAAAATTTCAAGATATGGGTTTTGACGTTTTTTAGGTTGGTTACTTTGAGCGACTTCTAGCGCTTTTAATTGACGTGCTTTTTTCCAAGACTCAGGTTCAGGTACACAAAAGTGCATTAAAATTGATAACACCACAGGCGTAATTGCAATCCAATAAAGGAAACGCCAGCCATGTTCAGGAATAATATGACCTGCTAATAAAGTCGCTAACAAAGAACCTAAGGTATAACCCGTCATGAGAGTAGCCAAAACAGTCGAGCGATGTTTGGTTGGCACCATTTCTGACATTAAAATATTACAGGCAATATAGAGCGCACCTAAGCCCATCGCCCCGAAAGTTCTTAAAACTGCAAATTGCAGATAAGAATCAGTAAAACCCAGCGCACTGGTTAAAACTGAAGAATAAGCAATAAAGAACACAATAATGCGGACCCGCCCAAAACGGTCACAAGCCCAACCACCAATCAGGCCACCAATTGCTGAACCTAAAAGTGTTAAACTGCCTAATGTTCCAGCTTGTACACCCGTTAAATGAAATTCTGTTTTAAGACTGATCAGGCTCAATGCCAAAAAACCTAAATCTGCCCCGTCACATAACAATGTTAAAAAAGCGAATATAAATGCGGTAATCCAAATCTTTTTAGGTGTTTGAATCGCTTCCCCGCGATCAATTTTTTGTGTAGCTGTATCTGTTGTCATGTCCATATCCTCAGCAAGAATATGAGGCATCCACTGCCTCATGGCACTTGATTTTTTATTAGTTCGTCGCTTCCCGAATCATGTTTTTTGCAATAATTAATTGTTGAACCTGCGTCGTTCCTTCATATAAACGAAACAGGCGTACATCGCGGTAAAAACGCTCAATTGCATATTCACTGATATAACCCGCCCCCCCATGAATCTGTACACAACGGTCAGCCACACGCCCACACATTTCAGTGGCGAACATTTTTGCGCAAGATGCTTCGGTACTAATATTTTCACCTTGGTCGCGGCGACGAGCAGCATCCAGCACCATGCATTTGGCTGCATAAATCTCGGCTTTTGAGTCGGCCAACATGGCCTGGATCAACTGAAAACTGGCAATCGGCTGACCGAACTGCTTACGTTCGATGGCATATCGTAGTGCATCGTCCAGCATGCGTTCTGCCACACCCACACTGTACGCGCCAATGTGTAACCGACCTTTGTCCAGAACTTTCATGGCGGTCTTAAAACCAACGCCTTCGACGCCACCAATCAGTGCAGTGGCTGGTACACGACAATTGTCAAAAATCACATCACAGGTATGAGAACCCTTTTGCCCCATTTTCTGATCGATTTTGCCCAGACTAATACCAGGTGTATTTGCTTCAACCAAAAAAGCAGAAATACCACTGGCACCTTTAATGTCAGGATTGGTGCGGGCCATAACGGTAAACGTCGCCGCATGGGGTGCATTGGTAATAAAACGTTTGGTTCCATTTAATATGTAAAAATCGCCCTCTTTGACCGCGCTGGTTTTTAAAGAGGCCGCATCTGAACCGGCTTCAGGTTCAGTCAGACAAAATGAACCAATAATTTCACCGCTGGCATAGCGTGGCAGATACTTTTGCTTCTGCTCTTCTGTACCATCAATCAAAATCGCGCTGGAACCAATGCCATTATTGGTCCCAATCAAGGAACGAAATGCAGGTGACGTTTGTCCAAGTTCAAATGCAACATTGACCTCCTCTTCCATGGTGATTCCTAAACCGCCATATTCCTCCGGAATGGTGAGTCCGAATAAACCCAACTCACGCATTTGCTGCACAATGTCATCAGGAATCTTGTCCTGCTCAGCAACTTCATGCTCACGCGGAATCAATTCATTTTTTACAAAGTCGCGAATTGTTGTAAGCAACTGCTGCAACATCCCTTCATCACGGATCATCTGTGATCTCCCTTTTTATGTACTTGCATCGTATTCCTCAGAGCTACTTCCCATCTGATTGCAGAGACGATGTTTTAAATCTTGTTTACTGTGGATGTGTTTCATAGTACGAGAATAAAAACCCAAATTTCAAGTTTTTTTGAAAATTAATTTCGTTAAACGAAATTTAAAAATCAACCAATACTAAATATCAAATACTTACCTGAATAAAATCCTAAAACACCGAGGAGACAAATAAAAAATGCTTGAAATAAATTTCAAAATAAGCATGATTAAAACAATATAGTTTTGATCTGCGAAACAAGGAATTCAAAAATGAGCAAAATAACAGGGAACAATTTCATTGAGCTTGATTATTCCACTCCGCAAGTGGCGATTGTCAAAATTAACCGTCCCGATGCCAAAAATGCACTGAATACAGAAGTCCGCAAGCAACTGGCTCAGGCGTTCACCGAGTTAAGTTTCAATGATGATATTCATGCCATTGTGCTGACAGGGGGTGAAGAAGTGTTTGCTGCGGGAGCAGATCTCAAAGAAATGGCAACAGCCACATCAACTGAAATGTTACTTCGCCATACCGAGCGCTACTGGAATGCAATTGCCCAATGTCCGAAACCTGTCATTGCTGCGGTAAATGGTTATGCGCTTGGTGGTGGCTGTGAACTGGCGATGCACGCCGATATTATTATCGCGGGTAAAGGCGCAACCTTTGGTCAACCTGAAATTAAAGTCGGCTTAATGCCAGGTGCTGGTGGTACCCAACGTTTATTTCGCGCTGTCGGTAAATTTCATGCCATGCGCATGATTATGACAGGTGCCATGGTCAAGGCAGAAGAAGCTTATTGCATAGGCCTAGTTTCTCAAGTTACGGAGGATGACCAGACCATTGCAACTGCGATCCATATGGCACAAGGTCTGGCAAAAATGCCTCCTATTGCCTTACAACAAATCAAGGAAGTCGCCTTGATGAGTGACGATATTCCGCTGAATGCCGGACTGGCACTCGAACGTAAATCATTCCAGCTGTTGTTTTCAACTGAAGATAAAAATGAGGGTATTCAAGCCTTTATTGAAAAACGAAAACCGTCTTATCAAGGTAAATAATTTAAAACGATAATCACAAAGGAATGATAATGAGCAGAAAAGTATTGATTAGTGCAGGTGGTTCCGGGATTGGACGATGCATTGCCGAAGCATTTTTAAATAATCATGATGAAGTTTTTGTTTGTGATATTAGCACTAAAAGCCTCGAACAGTTTCAACACGATTATCCAAAACTGCATATACATAGCTGTGATTTGGCTGATCAAAAACAAATTAAACTGATGTTTGGCGAAGCAGTTCAAAAACTTGGCGGTATTGATATTTTAGTCAATAACACGGGCATTTCAGGTCCGACTGTTGCCGCAGATGAGCTAAGTTTTGAAGACTGGAATCAGGTCATCAACCTGAATCTGAACAGTACTTTTTTAATTACCCAGTTAGCCATTCCCTATTTAAAGAAAGCACAGGCAGGCGTAATTATTAATATGTCGTCAATTGCTGGCCGCTTAGGCTATCCATACCGATTGGCCTATTCCACTTCAAAATGGGGCCTGATCGGATTTACCAAAACCCTGTCCATGGAACTTGGCCCTGACAATATTCGGGTCAACGCCATTCTTCCGGGAGCAGTCGATGGTGATCGGGTTCAACGTGTCTTACAGGCCCGCGCCGATGTAGCCCATACCTCACTTGAAGAAGTGACTCAAAACGCACTGAAAAATCAGTCACTCAAATACTTTGTCGATCCAAAGCATATTGCAGATTTATGCCTGTTTCTGGCCTCAGATAGCGGACGTTCAATTTCAGGCCAGACTTTACCAATTGATGGTGACAAGCAATGCCTAAGCTAAATCACCCAACCTTATTTTTCCGTTTAATTTCAAATATAAATTAATCATCAGGATGATCGACATGACTTATGATATTAAAAGCATGGCTGTGATTGGTGTCGGGATTATGGGCAGCGGAATTGCCCAAATTGCTGCCCAGTCAGGCCATATCACTTATCTATACGACACCAAAGCAGGTGCAGCTGAACAGGCAAAAGATAAACTGGCAGCAACTTTCCAGAAGCTGGTGGATAAGAATAAAATTACAACTGAACAGGCGGCGGCAGCAAACAAGAACTTAGTTGTTGCGCATCAACTGGAAGATTTAAAAGACTGTGACCTGATTGTAGAAGCGATTATTGAACGTCTGGATATCAAACAAAGTTTGATGCAGCAGCTTGAAGCAGTGGTTTCTGAACACACCATTTTAGCATCCAACACCTCCTCTCTTTCGATTACTGCAATTGCCGCGAACTGTAATAGACCTGAACGTGTGGCCGGTTTTCATTTCTTTAACCCCGTTCCGCTCATGAAAGTGATTGAAGTCATTCAAGGCTTGAAAACCGATCCGGCGATTATTCAAGCATTAATTGAACTGTCTCACGCATTTGGTCATCGTCCTGTCGTGGCCAAGGATACGCCTGGATTTATTATTAACCATGCTGGTCGCGCTTATGGCACGGAAGCACTCAAAATTTTAAATGAAAATGTTTGTGACATCAGTGAAATTGACCGTATTTTACGCGATGGTGTCGGTTTTAGAATGGGACCATTCGAGCTGATGGATCTCACAGGACTGGATGTTTCTCATCCGGTCATGGAGTCGATTTATCATCAGTACTATGAAGAAGCCCGTTATAAACCCAATCCGCTGACCAAACAAATGCTGGAAGCAAAACAGCTTGGACGTAAGGTCAAACAAGGTTTTTATAATTATGCAACGGGTGAAAAAACAGGTGAACAACCTGCCCAGGCTGTAGAGCGTTTAGCGCAATATCCAAAAGTTTGGATTGCAGCCGATTTTCCTGAAGATAAAAAACAGCTCGAAGCTTATTTAACCCAGCAAAATATCGACATAGACAGCAACCCCGAACCTCAAACAGACAGTCTATGCTTACTCGCTTGTTATGGTGAAGATACCACCCAAGCGGCGACCCGCCTAGGCGTTAATCCTGCGCAAGCTGTTGCTATCGATATGCTTTATGGCATTGCCAAGCACCGCACCTTAATGCCTTCACTTATTACCAAACCTGAATACCGACAAGCCGCTCACTCGATTTTCAATCTGGATGGCGGAATCGTCAGTATGATTAATGAAAGTATTGGCTTTGTTGCGCAGCGTGTCTTAGCGATGGTGATCAATTTAGGCTGTGACATTGCCCAACAGAATATTGCAACGGTTGATGATATCAATGCGGCAGTACGTCTTGGCTTAGGCTATCCATTTGGACCCATTGAATGGGGCGATAAAGTCGGTAGCGAAAAAATCTTACTTATTCTAAACCGTATAACAGCCCTTACGCATGACCCGCGCTATCGCCCTAGTCCGTGGTTACAGCGTCGTGTTGCTCTACATTTACCTCTTACTTTTACTCACGAGTCTTGAAAAGGAATTTCCCCATGTTAAATGCCTATATCTATGAGGGTTTACGTAGTCCATTTAGCCGTCATGCCGGTGAACTTGCCTCCATTCGTCCTGATGATCTTGCCGCAACAGTCATTCAAAAACTACTTGAAAAAACAGGTGTGCCGGGCGCGGATATTGAAGATGTCATTTTAGGTGATACCAATCAGGCGGGTGAAGATAGCCGGAATGTGGCGAGGAATGCGTTATTACTTGCCGGTTTACCTGTCACTGTACCGGGCCAGACAGTCAACCGCTTATGTGCGAGTGGTTTAGGTGCCGTAATTGACTCAGCACGTGCCATTACCTGTGGTGAAGGCGATCTGTATATCGCAGGCGGTGTAGAAAGTATGTCACGCGCACCTTTTGTCATGGGAAAAGCCGAAAGTGCTTATAGTCGTGATGCTAAACTTTATGACACCACCATTGGCTCTCGTTTTCCCAATAAAAAGATTACTGCCCAGTACGGCGGTCATTCAATGCCGGAAACAGGAGACAACGTTGCGGCTGAGTTTGGTATTAGCCGTGAACAGGCCGATCTGTTTGCCGCTCAATCACAAGCCAAATATCAAAAAGCCAAACAAGAAGGTTTCTTTGCCGATGAAATTACGCCGATTGAGGTATTTCAGGGTAAAAAATTACCACCTAAACTGGTTTCAGAAGATGAGCATCCTCGCCCAAGCTCTACGGTTGAAGCCCTCACCAAACTAAAACCGCTGTTTGAAGGTGGCGTAGTGACTGCGGGTAATGCATCAGGGATTAATGACGGTGCAGCAGCCCTCTTGATTGGTTCAGAGGCGGCTGGCAAGCAATATGGTTTGAAGCCAATGGCAAAAATCTTGTCTGCAGCAGCGGCCGGGATTGAACCGCGCATTATGGGTGCAGGCCCGATCGAAGCCATTAAAAAAGCAGTTGCACGTGCTGGCTTAACTTTAGACGACATGGATATTATTGAAATCAATGAAGCTTTTGCCTCTCAAGTTTTATCTTGTTTAAAAGGCTTGAATGTTGATTTTAATGATCCACGTGTCAATCCGAATGGTGGCGCCATTGCAATCGGACATCCACTCGGTGCTTCTGGTGCCCGTCTTGCCCTAACAGTTTCACGTGAACTGATACGCCGTAACAAGAAATATGCTGTGGTCAGCCTATGTATAGGTGTAGGTCAAGGGTTGGCAATGGTGATTGAAAACGTCTCATAATCATGTCATTGAAACTCCATTCATCACAACGACACAGTGATGAATGGATTTATTTTGCAGAGCGAAATATAATGGCAAGCTATTGCTTTATTATATTTGAGTATCGAATGTCTCAGAAATCAGAAACTGAACAACCCATAAATTTTGATGAGATACGCCTGGATCCGATTTCACATATTCATCGGGAAAATAACCCACAATTTATTGCTTCTTTGGCACGCGGTTTAGAACTGCTACGCTGTTTTTCGGTCAACAATCAGGTTCTGGGTAACCAGGAACTGGCCAAGATGACCGGTTTACCCAAACCCACCATTGCCCGTATTACCAATACTTTGGTGTCCTTGGGTTATTTGAAACAATTGCCGGGCTCAACCAAATATACACTGGATATTGGGGTTTTATCTCTCGGTTATGCCGCCCTATCCAATATCTCTATCCGTAATATTGCGCATCAATATATGGAAGAGATGAGCCAGTACGTTCAGGCGCCGGTCGCCATGGCTACACGTGACCGCCTGAATATGGTCTATATCGATGTGGTCCAGACCGAAACAGCATTAAATATGCGTCGCCCGATCGGATCAACCTTACCACTGCACAGTAGTTCGATGGGACGGGCTTGTTTAGCCGCAACTCCTGAACGTGAACGTAATTTTTTACTTGATGCGCTTAAACAGAAAAATCCTGAAAACTGGCCTGCAATCAAACGTTCTCTGGAACGGGCATTCCGTGATTATCAGGATTATGGCTACTGCCTGTCTCTAGGCGAATGGCATAAAGAAGTGAATTCGGTCGCTGTGCCTCTGGTCAGCTCGAAACACGGTCTTTATGTGTTTAACTGCGGCGCACCAAGTTTCCATTTAAATCCGGAAAAACTCGAAGGTGAAATTGGACCACGTTTAATCCATATGGTGCATAACATTCAAGATGCCTTGAGTGAAACGCATTAACACAGCCAGATTGAGCGATGCCTGATCATGGTTGAGGATTAACATGCCAATTTCGTTGTGACAATAGACATGATGAAAAATGCACTCTATACCCCGACCATCATCCTGATGGCAATTGCAGCAGGTATCTGTACTGGCGGCAATTACTTTAGCCAACCCTTAATTCATTCGATTGGCTTGAGCATGAGTCTGGATGAAACCACCACGGCCTGGGTGCCCACGCTAGCGCAGATTACCTATGCCTGTGGTTTGCTGTTCCTGATGCCTTTAGGCGATATTCTGGAAAAACGTAAACTGCTGTTTAGCTTCATGTTACTGGCAGCATTCGGACTGATTCTCAGTGGTTTTGCCGCTAATATTTATCTTTTAATCTTGGGAACCATCATTACCGGCCTGTTCTCCAGCTCGGCACAACTGTTATTACCCCTTGCCGCCAGTCTGGTTCCGATCCAGCAGAGTGGACGTGTAGTGGGCTTCCTGCTCAGTGGTCTGATGATGGGGGTTTTACTGGCTCGTTCCCTTTCCGGGCTGATGTCTACCCTGTTTGACTGGCATGTAATTTATCTGCTGAGTGGATTTCTGTTACTGGCCATTGCGATTATCCTGTACCGTAATATCGGATTGTTTCCCCCAACCAAATCCGAGAACTATCTTTCCAGCATACGTTCACTGCCACAGATTTTTCTGAATAGTCCTCGCCTTAGAACACGCACCTATATCGGGGGGTGTACTTTTGCCTGTGTCAGCCTGATTTTTACCACCATGTCGCTGCTATTGGCGCCTGCACCCTATTTTTTTAGTGATTTTAGTATTGGTTTATTTGGGTTTGTCGGTATTCTGGGAACCTTTATTGCCAATTTTTCAGGCAAGTTTATTGATCAGGGCTATGTCCATAAAATTTCGGTTTATTGTGGTCTTGGCCTGATTTTAAGCTGGCTGTTCTTTCTCCTGCTTCCCTATCATTTTCTCTTTTATATCCTAGGTTTACTTCTGCTCTACGCAGCACTATCGGCAGTCCATGTCACCAACCAGAGTATTGTATTCAAGCTGAATCAGGAATTACGTTCACGCTTTAATGCGTTGTATATGACGGGGTATTTTGCAGGTGGAGCGCTCGGCACTACGGCTGGAAGTTATGCCTGGAAACATTTTGGCTGGACAGGCGTTTGTATTCTGGGACTTGTTTTTGCGGTTTTATGTTTATTTTTCTGTATTCGGGATGCCAAAAGCCAGCATAGTGAATGATGCTGGCTTTTTAAAACGATAAGACTTAACTAATCTCGGTACGGATATTATTCACCATATGTAATAAACGTGGTGCAATATCTTCCTCAAGTTTTTCTCGGTTCATGATAAAGCTTGGTCCACCACAGTTAAACACCAGCAAACCATGCTGTTCATGAACCAAGGGCACAGCGACCGAGTTGACATCCTTATGCCATTCACCTACGGAAAAACAATAGCCAAAGTCCTGATAATCCTTAAAGGCCTTATCCAGATCGCGGTTAATCTTGATCCAGTCCTCTTTATGCTTGCTACGAATCGCATCCAGCAAAAACTCCCGTTCATCTTCTGGCATGGCTGCCAGACAGGCACGTCCCATTGAGCTCAGATGAATGGGTAAGTAGGTCCCCACCTGACGTCGCATGGTCATATTGCCTTTACCCTGTACCACATCCAGATAGATCATATTCAGGCGATCACGTGTAGCCATGGCAACTGCAGCACCGGCATAGTCCGCCAGATTTTTCATATAAGGATGTGCAATTGAGCGGATCGACACATTGGACAACATGGAATAACCAAAAGCCAATACCCCAACCGAGAGCTGGAATTTACTTGAATTTGGTACCTGCTTGATATAGCCCAAACGCGATAAGGTATGGGTTAAACGGGTAATGGTTGGCTTGGGTAAACCCGTCATCTGCGCCAGTTCCTGATTGCCCAGATGTTGATGCTTGGGGGTAAAGCAACGTAGCAGTTCTAAACCGCGGGCTAAAGCCGTGATAAATTGACGGTCATTTTCATCCTGCATGTCTTCAATCGGATGCAATAATTCATGCCTTAAAGGCGCTAATAATTTTTCTGTCTGTTCTGCATCTACGGCATCATTCATGATTCTACCAATCTACTTCTTTATTTCGCACTGCGAAAATTATAATCTATTTTTTCTATAATAAACAGTGAAAAGCATTTTCTGCTTTATCTGGGCAAGCAAAATAATAGTCATATATAGCCCATGCCAAAATACAGATGCATTTTGACATGGGTGCATGTTTTATCCAACAATTCCTTTCAGCTTGAGTTGCTGCAGTTTTTCTGGTGAAAGTATCCGGCTGAGAATCGTATCGGTATGTTGCCCCAATAAAGGCGGTGCAGTTTTATACTCGACTGGCGTTCTTGAAAGTTTAATCGGCGATCCAATCACGGTCAGCTTTTTGCGTTGCGGATGCTGCATCTCAACCAGCATTTCCCTTGCCTGCACCTGTGGTTCCTGAAAAGCCTGCTCCAGATTATTGATCACACCCACCGGAACTTTGGCGGCATGAATGGCAGCAACCCAATCATCTGCACTCTTGCTTAAAAAATGTTTGGATAAAATTTCGATGATTTCCTCACGATAGCGGATACGGTCGGCATTGCGTCGAAACCGGGGATCATTCGGTAAATCAGCTAAACCGATACTGCTACATAACTGAATAAACTGGGTATCATTGCCACAGGCAATAATAAACTCCCGATCAGCAGCTTTAAATACCTGATAAGGCACGATATTGGCGTGTGCATTACCATAACGCTTGGGGATATTTCCTGAGGAAAGATAATTCATACCCTGATTGGCCATGGTGGCAATTTGTACGTCAAGCAGCGCCATATCAATATACTGCCCCAAACCTGTCTCATGGCGGTTAAGCAACGCAGCCTGAATGGCAATGGTTGAATAAAGCCCGGTCGCCAGATCCGAAAACGCCACCCCGACTTTTTGCGGACCGCCACCTGCTAAATCATCCTTTTCACCGGTGATGGACATTAATCCGCCCATGCCCTGGATAATAAAATCATAACCGGGCTCTTCTGCACGTGGGCCATTTTGCCCAAAACCGGTAATTGAACAGTAGACCAGACCAGGGTTAATAGCAGCTAAAGACTCATAGTCCAAACCATATTTTTTTAACGAACCCGCCTTATAGTTTTCAATGACAACATCGCTATCCAGAATTAAAGCCTTGATCAGCTCCTGTCCTTCAGAGCTGGCAATATCAATCGCCACCGAGAGCTTGTTCCGGTTGGTCGACTGATAATAAGCTGCCTCTTGCGTGTCTTGTCCTGAATTATCCTTCATCCAGGGTGGTCCCCAAGATCGGGTATCATCTCCAAGCTTTGGCCGTTCTACCTTGATCACTTCTGCACCCAGATCAGCAAGTATCTGGCCACACCACGGTCCAGCCAGCACCCGACTCAAATCAAGTACACGAATTCCATTTAAAGCACCCATGTTTATCCCTTCAATTTACAGCTTATTTCCCAGATGAAAACTTATTTAACAAAAGTTTCGCATAGCGATATATATTTTTAATATACAAACAAGATTTTAAAAAATCAAACCCTAATTTCCCATTAAAAAATATGATTAATTTCCAATAAATATAGATGAATTAAATCAACAGATTAGAAAAAACAAAATACAAATAATATATCGCATTGCGAAATTTACTTTCAAAATATATTGTTTTGCGGCTTTTCTTTGATTACTATCGCATCAATATTGATGATTTTACGAACACCGTATGGCTGTTTTTAGCTGTATGTACAAAGGATATGACTATGATTCGTGATCAGGAAACGCTGAACCAGCTGGTCGATATGATTCGGCAATTTGTTGAAGGTGTCTTGATTCCTCATGAAAATGAAGTCGCTGAAACGGATGACATTCCTAAAGATATCGTTGAGCAAATGAAAGCTCTCGGATTATTCGGTTTAACCATTCCAGAACAATACGACGGTCTTGGGCTGACCATGGAAGAAGAAGTCTATATCGCCTTCGAACTTGGTCGTACCTCTCCTGCTTTTCGTTCTCTTATTGGAACGAATAATGGCATTGGTTCTAGTGGACTCATTCTTGATGGGACGGAAGCGCAAAAATCTTTTTTCTTACCCCGTTTAGCACGTGGTGAAGTGATCAGTTCTTTTTGCTTGACCGAACCGGATGCTGGTTCTGATGCGGCATCTTTAAAAACCAGTGCAGTAAAAGATGGTGACTTTTATATTTTAAATGGAACCAAACGCTTTATTACCAATGCACCGCATGCAGGTGTATTTACAGTGATGGCACGAACCAGTCCGGATATTAAAGGTGCAGGTGGTATTTCGGCCTTTATCGTGGACAGCAGCACCCCGGGGATTTCTCTCGGTAAATGCGATAAAAAGATGGGACAAAAAGGTGCGCATACCTGTGATGTGATTTTTGAAAATTGTCGCGTACCCGCTTCGGCATTGATTGGTGGCATAGAAGGCGTTGGTTTTAAAACGGCGATGAAAGTTCTGGATAAAGGCCGACTGCATATTGCAGCGCTCAGTGTCGGGGCAGCAACACGGATGCTGGATGATGCATTGAATTACGCGATCGAGCGTAAACAGTTCGGTCAGCCGATTGCCGAATTTCAACTGATTCAAGCCATGCTGGCTGACTCTAAAGCCGAAATCTATGCAGCTCGATGTATGGTGCTGGATGCAGCACGCTTACGCGATCACGGGCAAAACGTCAGTACAGAAGCCTCTTGCGCCAAAATGTTTGCCACTGAAATCTGCGGTCGCGTGGCGGATCGTTGTGTACAGATTCATGGCGGCGCCGGCTACATCAGTGAGTATGCCATCGAACGCTTTTACCGCGATGTCCGTCTGTTCCGTTTATATGAAGGTACCACGCAAATTCAACAAATGATTATTGCCCGAAACATGATCCGGGCGGCGTCTTAATCAACTCCCCAGCACTTTAAACGACTTAAGGTGCTTTAAAAAATCAAATGTAGGTAATGGATTATGGCTACACACGACAATTTACCCGTTTCCGCTGTACAGGCCCGCACCTGGAAAATTGCTTTTATTTTTGCTTTTCTGGCTCTACTGGTCGATGGCGCCGATCTGATGCTGCTGTCTTATAGCTTAAACAGTATCAAGGCAGAATTTGGCTTAAGTTCGGTTCAGGCCGGAATGCTGGGGAGTTTTACCTTGGCAGGTATGGCGATTGGCGGGATTTTTGGCGGCTGGGCATGTGATAAATTCGGACGCGTCCGCATCGTTGTGATTTCTATTCTCACCTTTTCGCTATTAACGTGTGGCTTGGGTTTTACCCAAAGCTTTATGCAATTCGGAATTTTAAGATTCTTTGCTTCACTTGGTCTGGGTTCACTTTATATTGCCTGTAATACCCTCATGGCAGAATATGTTCCCACCCGTTATCGTACCACTGTACTCGGCACCTTACAGGCTGGCTGGACTGTGGGATATATTGTGGCAACGCTTCTGGCTGGCTGGATTATTCCAGATCATGGCTGGCGTATGCTGTTTTATGTCGCGATTGTTCCGGTCATGATTGCCGTATTGATGCATCTGCTTGTTCCAGAACCTGAAGCATGGCAGCAGTCCCGTTTAAAACAGTCAAATGCCCCAGCAAATACCGAAAAAGCTTCTGCCTTCAAACTGATCTTTCAAGATAAACGTAATCGGAACATGTTTATTCTGTGGGCTTTAACCGCAGGTTTTCTACAGTTCGGTTATTACGGCGTAAATAACTGGATGCCGTCCTATCTGGAAAGTGAACTGGGCATGAAGTTTAAGGAAATGACCACGTATATGGTCGGCACTTATACTGCCATGATTCTGGGTAAAGTACTGGCAGGTATGATGGCAGATAAACTGGGCCGCCGTTTTACCTACGCCTTTGGTGCAATTGGCACTGCGATTTTTCTCCCGCTGATTGTGTTTTATAACTCTCCAGACAATATTCTGTTTTTGCTGGTCACATTCGGCTTCTTATATGGCATCCCATACGGCGTAAATGCAACCTATATGACCGAGAGTTTCGCGACTGCTATCCGTGGTACCGCGATTGGCGGTGCGTACAATGTCGGTCGTTTAGGTGCCGCAATTGCACCAGCAACCATCGGCTTTTTAGCCTCTGGCGGTTCGATCGGTTTGGGTTTTGTGGTCATGGGTGCAGCCTACCTGATCTGTGGTGTGATTCCGGCACTGTTTATCAAGGAAAAACAATATGATCCACAGAACTCTTAAGAGGATACGACTGAACATCACGGGGTAGCGTACATACGCGATGATGGCTTGAATATACTGATCTGTTCAATGTATTCATGCAGGAGAATTCATCTTCTTCTTACCCAAAAGCTTAGGGTATTGATCACTCTAAGATTGAACTTTTTAGGTAAACCTAGTCCTCTCGAGGGCTAGGTTTAAAAAAGAAACCTATCAATTGCATGCGTTAACGCATTAAATGGCTGATCTTTTCTACATCAATCATCGTACACTGATTAAATTGAGCGAAACGCTGTAACTCCAGCTCTAAAGCGTTGATAAAAGCCTCCCGATCCTGCATATTCGGATCTTCCAAATGCAGAGCAATGACTTCCAGTCGCTTTTCACGTCGGTGCACTTTACAATCCATACGACCCACAAAGCGATCTGCATACAACAGCGGTAAACAAAAATAACCGTATTGTCTTTTCGCGGCCGGGACATAGCATTCGATGCGATAATTAAAGTCAAATAAGCAATCCAAGCGCTCCCGATGAATCACCAGATTATCAAAAGGAGACAATATTTTAAGTTCCGGCTGAATGATGGGCTGATGTTGCAATATGGCGCTGGCAGCATAAACCGTCTGTCCATTTTCGAGTTGCAAAACCTTCACCAAACCCGCATCAATATAGTCATCCAGAACAGTACGCATTACATGACGCAGCTCTTTTCCCTTTAAATGTAATAACTGTTTCCAGGTAAATACGCCATGGGCCCGTATATTCATTTTTAATAAATAATCAGCATATTCATGCAAAGTCGGTGTGCTGAGATCGATGCCCGGAGGTAGACAACGCTCCGTCAGGTCATAGACTTTCTCCATCCCGTTACGCTCACAAATCATCAGGTCGCCTTGCATAAATAACTGTTCAAGCGCTTTTCGGCTTGGTCCGGCATTCCACCAGCCAGCGGAACCTTCCCGCGTTTGCTTTTCCATCTGTCGAAGCTGAATTTTACCTTCTGCCCTGACCCGTGCCAGAATTTCATTCATCAAACGCTGATCTGCTCTGAAATAGCGGCTTTCGCCATTTCGGATTGCATTCATCAACGGTATGGCATAACGATAATCCCGCATCGGCAGATAAGAAGCTGCATGCGCCCAGTGTTCAAAAATCTGTTGCTGTTGCACCAGCTGATTTAAATGGTCCAGCTGATAATCAGGCACCCGATTCCACAAGACATGGTGATGGGCACGCTCAACTACTGAAATGGTATCAATTTGCACATAACCCAGATGTTCAATCGCGTTCAGGGTTCCGGATAATCCCTCACCGAATATGTCATTTTTGTGCAGACCTTGATGAGACAAGGCCAAAGCTTTTAATAATGAAAGCATAGTTTTATCATTTATATTGTTTTCGTGAATCCAGAGGAAGGCTCATGCATTGAGTCAACCCAGCCCCTATACATTAACACATCCGGCCTGATTATTTGGCCTGTATATAAAAGCGTGGCGCCTGACCTAAAGAACGTTTAAACGCTGCTGTAAATGCACTGCTACTGCTATAACCAAGCGCAATTGCCACCTCGGTAATCGACTGGCCCAGCTCCATACGCGTCAAGGCATTGAGTAAACAAGCCTGTTGCCGCCAATGACTAAAACTCATCCCCGTCTGTTGCCGAAAAATTCGGGTAAAATTACGACGGCTCATCCCGACCTGTTCGGCTATCTCATCCAGATCATGATCTAAGCTCGGTGCTTTTAATAGTTGCAGACATAATGCTGCCAGACGTGGCTCTTGTGGCAAAGGTGCATTCAACGGCAATTCAGGCATCAAGGCAATTTCTGCAATAATCAGTTGCATCAAATAGTCATCCCGCCCGCCCAGTTCATATTCAGCAGGCAAATCTACAGCGCTAGATAACAGTTCATGTAATAACGGCGATACATTGATCACCGCACAATCACCAGGCAAACCTGCCTTACTTGCAATGTCTGGAAGTATATAGGCACTACGGGTTTTGGTGAGTCCCCCCATGTGTACCTCATGGTCAATTCCAGCGGGAATCCAGAGTGCCCGTTTTGGCGGCACCACCCAGCTGCCTTTACTGGTCGTGACGGTTAATACCCCTGTGATCGCATACAGGCATTGTCCCCGGGCATGACGATGGCTTGCCAGAATCTGGCCATCCACATAATCATTGCCCGTCGCCATCACATTACGGGCGACATCCTCAAAATCGTTGACCTGAATATTACGCATTGCCTTGGTCCTTCAAAATGGCCTGAACTCGATACTATATGTCCCAAATATGATTGTGGGCCGCTTTCAGTTCAGTTTAGGATATGAATGCTGAAAAACAAACCTTCTTCAATATCACGATTTAAGCTAAAACAGCATGTTGGAGCACACATGGCAAATCATACAGGAACGCTTGAGAACACAGGTCCACAAGCGCAATTTCCGCCACAAGATCAACCACAAAAATTCGTGTTAGGTATTGTCGGTGCAGTCGCATTTGCCCATCTCTTAAATGACTCGATTCAGGCGGTGGTCACTGCAAGTTATCCCCTGCTCAAAGCAGAGTTTTCATTGAGTTTTGCCCAGATTGGCTGGATTGCTTTGGTTTATCAAATCACGGCCTCATTATTACAACCGTGGATCGGCCTGTATACCGATAAACATCCTAAACCGTATTTACTCCCTGCCGGGATGTTTGCCACGCTCATTGGTATTGGACTGATGGCAACAGCAGGCAGTTATCACAGCCTACTTTTTGCTGCGGCACTGATTGGGGTGGGTTCATCCACCTTTCACCCTGAAGCTTCTCGTATTGCGCGCACGGCCTCGGGTGGCCGTTTTGGTACGGCGCAATCCATGTTTCAGGTTGGCGGAAATACCGGTTCAGCCCTTGGCCCCTTAGTCGCTGCTGCCGTGATTATTCCTCACGGACAAGGTGCAATTGGCTTATTTGTTTTAGTCGCTGCTTTAGCTATTTTTGTGTTGTTACGCGTAACCAAATGGCTGGTTAAACAAGCACCAGTACAACGCCTCGCCAGTCAACGTGCTATGTCGACTTTGACGCGTCAACAGGTCATTCAGGCTATGGCCGTGATCTGTATTTTACTATTTGCCAAGTTTATTTATATCGCAGCCATTACCAACTATTTTACCTTTTACCTCATTGAAAGATTTAATGTTTCAATTCAAACCTCTCAGCTCTACCTATTTATATTTTTAGGTGCTGTTGCACTCGGTACTTTTGCAGGTGGTCCAGTCGGTGACCGTATCGGACGTAAAGCCGTGGTTTGGGTGTCTTTCCTGGGGATTGCGCCATTTGCCCTGATGTTGCCTTATGTCGGCCTAACGGGAACTGCCATTCTGGTGATTATCATTGGTCTAGTGATGTCTTCAGCTTTCTCTGCGTTGGTGGTCTATGCTCAGGAAGCAGTACCCGGTCGGGTGGGCATGGTCGCAGGCTTAATGTTTGGACTAATGTTTGGCATTGGCGGAATTGGTGCAGCAGGTTTAGGCCATTTGGCAGATACACATGGCATTGTCTGGGTCTATAAACTTTGTTCTTTCTTACCTTTGTTAGGTTTTATGACTGCGTTATTACCCAACACTAAAAAGTAATTTTTATCTTCCCTATCAGACAACAGCCACTCTCGACTGTTGTCTGACCTGTAAAACATTAAAGTGATTCAGACCTAATCTATTTTAATAAAATATACAGATTCACCAGACTGAATCGGCGGCTCTGCAAATGGGACAATGATAATGCAATTGGCAGCAGCAAAACCATCGATCTGAAAAGCTTGTTGTGGAATGACCTGTAGCGAATATTGATCATCTGCTTCAAACTGGTAGCGTCCCCATAATAATGTTCTATACATTGGATCAGACTCAAGCTGCTGGTCGATCCTGCCTTGCAAATATAGATTCTCAAAAAAATCAGGATCATGCTTATTTAAAATATATTTCACAAATACGTGCATCAACAACGCAACATCATGCATATTACCCGGTAGGCTGATAATTGTCGTTCGATCTTCAGTGATCTCTGTCCGTATTTCCCTTAGCTGCCCACGTTCACCATAACGGTTTACGACCTGAGAGAGTCTAGGGCTTCGGTCATTACTCTGAAAAATCCGGAATTCACTGGCTGGCACACAACGTGTCATAACGGGACCATCACCATTGCCTTGATAAAAGTTAGCCAGCTTTGAAAGCCCTAATCCAGAACCATAATGATTTAAAGGTGACCAGCATAAAATAATGTCAAACTCAGGAATTTGCTCATCAAAAAACTGATGATATTCGTCCCAAGCGGAAGTCAAGCTTCCATCTAATGCGGGATGTCCAGCTTCTTGATGGTAATTAAATGCTCCGTCATAACGTGCCGGTTTATGCGGTTTAATCTCAACCTCACCATACCCCCATGTTTTTAGCAAATCTTTGAGGTATAAGCATTCTTCACTGATTTCCCCCGCTTCATCGAAAGGAAACATATTAACAATCAGGATTTTAGGGTGTCGATAAATAGATAGCTCTGTAATACCCGCACGTCTGAGTGCGACTAAGCGTTCAGGTGTAATTTTCTGATTTTTTGCAAGGATTAAATCGCCTTGTTTAAACACACTGCCTTGTTGAATAACACCTTGCATCGGCGCAATCGTTTTTTTTATTTTTACACCGCTGCTCTTACCAGAGAAATCTAAGCGTTTATCCTGTTCTAAAATAATAGTATTTACCCCTTCAGGAAGTCTGGTAAATTTAGGGATCTTGATTATATATCTGTCCAGATCGAGTTTATAAGGATTAATAGAGTGATATAGCTGCTGTGTCCAGAAATACAAATCTCTTTCTATCACCAGATTTTTTGAACTAACCTGCTGAGTGATATTCGAATCAATGCCCCAGCCTTCATAGGCAGAAAAATTGTGCAGGGGAAAATCCTGTAATGCATAATGATCGTCGGTATTGATCTGGTTAAGTGCATCATCCAGCTTAACCCGCTGTTTTACATTTCCTTTTGGTAAATATTGATGAATGCGGTAAAAGGCATCCGTTAATCTACAGGGAAGGTTTTCAGGTACAGGCAATCGATTGAACATCTATATTATTCCGCAGTGTACTGATAAAGTAAGTACGACTCTATTATTTATAATGATAAAAATATGACAGCTTTTAAAAATATAATTATCCCTTCATACTGAAGAATAAAAAATATTAAAGAAAAAGCCCCAGCAAAAAAGCCAGGGCATTTTAAATGATTTACTAGAAAAATAGCGCTTAATATATAAACACTTAAAACATATACTTTTATAATCTTGAAGGTAATTTAAATCATTCAATAATCAAATCTTTGGCTGGGATACCCTCACCATAAATAGGTTTTAAAGTTTTTTCATAAGCTTGATGAATAACCCCCTCTTTAGCCAACTTTTCTAAATCCTGGTTTAACCAATCCAGCAATTCTTTATTGCCTTTTTGTACAGCAGGTGCAATTAAATCTTGCTCACCCAGATTGGTAATGCCGACGGCGTAATTTGGATTTTCTTTCGCCCAGGCCAGTACCAATAGATTGTCATGGGCCAAAGCAGCACCACGACCATCTTTTAGTGCATCAAAGGTTTCGGTATTTTGCTCATATTTTTGCAGCTTAATTTCAGGATGTTGTTTGCTAAAAAAAGAGTCCGCTGTGGTGCCCTTATTCACTAATAGAGTCTGATCCTTTAATTGAGCGATATCCGTAATCGGTTTATTTTTTGGAGACACCACACCTAAGGCAACTTTTAAATAAGGCTTGGCAAAATCCACCACTTGCTTACGTTCAGGGGTCACGGTGAAATTGGCAAAAATAATATCGACTTTATTAGCTTTCAAATATTCAACACGATTGGCAGCTTCTGTAAGCACAAACTGAACCTTGTTTTCATCTCCCAATAAATCCTTGGCCACATGCTTGGCAATTTCCACATCAAAACCTTGGTTTTTACCTTGTGCATCCAGATAACCAAAAGGCGGCTTATCGCTAAACACCCCAATACGTACCACACCATTTTTCTTGATCTGCTCGATACTGGAAACCTGAGCTGAGCTATCTGCTGATTTTTCTGCCGACTGTGGCGTCTTGTTACATGCGGTGAGACCCAGACTGAATACAGAAGCCAGCAACAGTTTTTGAATATTTGAGAATGTTATTGTCTGCATATCGTTACCTCTATTTTTAACCTTTTCATTTATGTTATTGCTTCGCTAAATCGACATCTAAAAAGATATTAGGATTCACTTTTTCACCGTATATCGGCTTTAAGGTTTGGTCATAAATCTTTTGAACTTCGCCCGTGCTGCGTAGCTGTTTGATTTCATCATTGAGCCAGTGCAGCAATTGGGTATTGCCTTTTTTCACGCCTGCGGCGATAAAATCTTCATTGCCAATCTGTGGAATACCGACCACATAATCCGGATTCTTGGCAGCCCATGCCAAGGCATAGGTACTGTCTTGGGAAATCGCATCACCCCGACCATCGATGAGGGCATTAAACGCATCGGTATTTTGTTCAAACTTCAACAAATTCACTTTTGGATAGTTTTTAGTGAAATAGCTGTCCGAGCTTGAGCCTTTATTCACAATTAAAGTTTTGCCTTCCAGACTTTTCACATCGGTAATGGCTGTGGCTTTAGGTGAAACAATGCCTAGTGATGCCTTTAAATAAGGTTGGGAAAAATCCACCACCTGTTGACGTTCGGGTGTCACAGAGAAGCTGGCAAAGACCACATCGACTTTGTCTGACTTTAAAAATTCAACCCGATTGGCTGCTTCTGTGACGACAAACTGGATTTTATTTTCATCTCCGAGCAAATCTTTGGTCACACGCTTCGCCAAGGCGACATCGAAGCCCTGATTTTTACCAGCACTGTCCACATAACCAAACGGCGGGTTATCCGCGAACACTCCAACCCGTAGCACATCATTTTTCTTGATCTGCTCCAAGGAGCTATCTGCTGTACTCGTTTTGGGTTCTGATGAAGCCGGTTTATTACACCCTGTTAATATGCCTGCCACCAGCACACAGCTAATGCCAAGCCTTACCGTTTTTATTTTCGATGTATTGCCAGATCGTCCGGCGACTAAATGTAATCTCATCACGTCCTCTGATTGCTTTTAATAATTCAAGATATTTAAAAAAGTTTTGGCCCGTTCCGTCTGCGGATGCTTAAAAAAATCCTCAGGGGTGCTTAGCTCGATAATCTGGCCCTTGTCCATAAAAATAATGCGATCTGCCACTTTGCGGGCAAAGCCCATTTCATGCGTAACAATCAGCATGGTCATGCCCTCTTGTGCCAGTTTCAGTACCACATCTAGGACTTCGCGTACCATTTCCGGGTCTAAGGCCGCAGTAATTTCATCCAGTAGAATGACTTTGGGCTGCATTACCAAGGCACGGACAATGGCAATCCGCTGTTTCTGCCCACCTGATAGATTAGATGGATAATCATATTTACGATCCAGTAGACCCACGCGCTGCAATAACTGATCTGCCAGTTGTTCCACTTCTGCACGTTGGCGTTTTTGTGCTTTTAGCGGACCCAGCAGAATGTTATCAATCACATTCATATGCTTGAAAAGTTCATAGTTCTGAAACACCATACCAATCTGCTGACGTACGCTATCCCAAGGCAAGTCCTGCCCAAGCACGCCCACATCTTTGAGCTGAATTTCTCCCTGCTGAATCGGTTCCAGCCCATTGATACAGCGCAACAAGGTGCTCTTTCCACAACCGGATGGCCCCAGAATCACTACCACTTCACCTTGTTGCACATTCAGATCAATGCCATGCAATACCTGACTTTGCTTATAAAATTTATGTAAATGCCGTATCGATAACAAAGTCATGCGTTTTCCCACACTTTTTCTAAATGCGCTGCTAAAAGCGATAATGGATAACAAATCAGGAAATAAAGAATAAAGATAAAACCGTAGATCCATAACGATGCGCTAGGGACCGTCAATAATGAATTTTCAATAATCTGCTGCCCTACCTTCAGCACTTCCACCATACCGATCAATACCGCCAGAGAGCTGGTTTTGATCATCCGAGTAAACAGATTCAGTGCGCCCGGGGTAACCCGTTTTAGGCTTTGCGGAAAAATCACATAAACCAGAGTTTGTACATGATTTAGACCTACGGCATAAGCTGTATCACGTTGATGCTGATCGATCGAAGTGATAGAAGCACGAACCAGATCCCCCATTTCCGCGGTTCCCCATAAGGTAAAGACAAAAATACAGACCCAAAATGATGACAACTGCCAGTTAAACCATGTCGCCAGACCAAAATAGAACACAAATAACAGCACCAGAATCGGTACAATCCGAATGGTTTCCAGATAGAAACGGCACAGGATCTTGACCAGCAAATTTCTAGAGGTCATGATCACGCCAAAAATGGTGCCGAAAATGGCTGATAAAAATACCGATAAAAAGGCAATTTCAATGGTTTGCAACAAGCCATACAGCAAACGTTCGACATGGCTCGGTTGAAATAAATACTCAAGTCCCATGGCTCACCTTGCGACTGCGATATTCCAGATAACTGGTCAGTGCTGAAACAGGTAGCAAGATCATCAGATAAGCCACGATTAACAGAAATAAAGCTTCGGTGGTTTTATAATCCATCCCGATCAGGTCTTTGGTCACAAACAGAAGTTCTACCACTGCTATGGCACTTAAAACCGAGCTTTCTTTAATCAGGAACAAACAGTTTGCGCCAATGGCAGGAATGGACAGCGATAACGCTTGGGGAAATACCACATATTGAAAGACTTGCACGGCGTTTAATCCTACACTTCTGGCCGAATCAATTTGCCCTTGCGCAACAGACTGCAAACCCGCACGGAAAGCTTCTGCCATGTAGCTACCGCCAAGAAAAGTCAGGCCAATCACACCACAGCTAAAACCATCCAGTTTGATGCCAATCTTGGGCAAACCGTAGTAGAGAAAAAATAGCTGAATGAGCAAAGGGGTATTGCGGGAAACCTCGATATAAACTTTGACAATTTTATTGAGTATCCGAACCTGATATGTGCTGATGATGCTACAGATCAGCCCAAGCAGAATAGAGAGTACGATACCGATAAAGGAGATTTTTAAGGTCATGAGGGTGGCCGCATAGAACTGCGGCAGCACACTCTGTATATACTGCCAATCCAAAGAAAACATCCGAATGAAAAATTGATTCTTTTGATAAATACATTGTTGTTATTTATCTTTGGATGAGTCTAATCTGGTTGAAAATTCACATAAAATATTATTATTTGCTAAGCTTTGCTGAAATTGGAATGATGATTTTTTAGTTAAGTAAAAAATAAAAAAGTGGCGATATTTCAGATTAAATACCGCCATTCTTAAATAAAAAATCATATTTCAACAAGAAAATGAAGTTAAACTATAAAACTTATTCGGCATGGCACCATTTTAAAAAATAACCGCTTTCGTCATATATTTTATGGGCCAATGAATACGGACAATGTATTAAAAAATACCACCCTAAATAACCATTTTCTTCATCCATTTTATCCATTTCTGCTTTACCCACCCATGCCTGTTTCAGCAACGTAATTTGCTCTTGTGGAGAACCAGTGAGATGCTCACCATCTAGAGACGGCTCTTGACTATTCAATGTATAAAATAAACACCAGTCACCACTTTCCAATAGTACTAATAAGGCTTTAAAAAATGCTGCTTCTGGATCATATTCAATTGAGATATTGGGATGTTCCTCCTTAACTGCATCAGAATTACAGGCAAACCACAAATCAGCCAAGCCCATAGTAAGATTATACTTTTTTAGATTATAAATAATTGCATCTATTTGATTCATTGAAACTTTAACTCCAGAGTACGCTTGTTTATCCCAGCAGGCTTTTGAATCTCAATTGTAAATCGCGCTTTTGAAACATCTTGTGATAAAGAGAAATTCCTTAATACCACGGTGCTACCATCTGCTTGAGGTACACGAATAATGTATCCAGGCTGACCACTTAATGAAGTTTTTCCTTTAATCGGTTGATACATTGGGTTACCTGTGCTTGGTAACGTTCTAATTCCAGCTATTTCTTTAAAAGCTGTATAAATATCATCATTAGAAGCACCTTTATAAACAGCCGCCCCTGAAGAAATCGATGGTTTTAGCCAAGGCATTATTTTCAACAAAATATTGCCTTCTTTAAATATTTTAGTAAAAAATGTATGAGAAAATTAGGCCTATATTCTCACTTTCAAACTAGTCGCCCCCCTCACAATCCATTACAATCACTTCTTTTTTGTTCAGCGCATCTTATTTTGAGTACTTCCTCTCCCCAATTAAAACGTGGGCTTAAAAATCGTCATATCCACCTAATCGCTATGGGCGGTGCGGTGGGTACAGGTCTGTTTTTAGGTTCTGCTCAAGTGATCCAGTCTGCTGGCCCTTCGATTATTTTGGGCTATGCCATTGTTGGCCTGATCGCATTTCTGATCATGCGTCAAATGGGTGAAATGATTGTAGAAGAACCTGTCGCAGGCTCTTTTAGTTATTTTTCACAAAAATATTGGGGAAGATTTGCTGGTTTCTTATCGGGTTGGAATTATTGGGTCGTCTATATTCTGGTGGCAATGACTGAGCTGACAGCCATTGCCAAATATATCCATTATTGGTGGCCACATATTCCAGCGTGGATCTCGACCTTGTTTTTCTTCATTGTGGTGACCTGCTTAAATCTAGGCAATGTGAAGTTTTACGGCGAATCTGAATTCTGGTTAGCCATTATCAAAGTCGTTGCTGTCATTTCCATGATTGTGTTCGGTCTGTACCTGTTGCTGACTGCAGGAGCTGATTCTACTGCTAGTTTCACCAACTTATGGCAACACGGCGGATTTTTCCCGCATGGTTTCTCTGGTCTGTTTTATATGCTGGCCTTTTTAATGTTTGCTTTTGGTGGCATTGAATTGATCGGTATGACTGCTGCCGAGGCAGAAAATCCTGAGAAAAGCATTCCGCAAGCTATCAATCAGGTGATCTTCCGGATTCTGATTTTCTACGTGGCTTCGCTTGCCATTATCATGTCACTCATTCCATGGAATCAACTGGATTTGGGCGGTCTGGATAAAAGCCCATTTGTGATGATTTTTAGCCAACTCGGGATTGATTGGGCTGCACATTTACTCAATTTTATTATTTTAACCGCCGCACTCTCTGTGTATAACAGCGGCATGTATGCCAATAGCCGGATGTTGTATGGCTTGGCTGTTCAAGGCAACGCCCCAAAAGTTTTTGCAAAAGTCAGTCAACAAGGTGTGCCGATGCCTGCGGTAATCTTTTCTTCGATTTTGATTTTTGGCTGTGTATTACTGAATTATTTTGTACCGGAACAAGCCTTAAGCCACTTGATGTATATGGCGGTTGCAGCGCTGGTCCTAAACTGGGCCATTATTAGCTTTACCCATTTAAAATTTAAACGTGCCATTCAGGAACAAGGCAAAACCGTCAAATTCCCGGCCCTATTCTCACCCCTGAGTAATTATCTGGTTTTGGCATTTATCGTGATGATTTTATATATCATGTGGACGCAAGGCTTTAAGGAATCAGTGATTTTAATTCCGGTCTGGATCATGTTTATGTTTGGATTATTTAAATTCTTGAAATGGAATAAATCACTCTAATATCTACCTCACAATACGCATCTACAGCAATCTTTAAAAATAGACTGTAGATGCGTTATGACTTATCAAAAATATATAAAAACAAGATAGGTCTGATTTGTTATCAGGTTAATCCATTTGCTACTATAGCCCTATCCTATTCATTGTCCGACCTAATGTCTGAACCGCAACTTTCTCTTAGCGACTATCTAGCAACCGTACAGGAAATCATTCGCCTGACCTTTGACGAGCCAGTCTGGGTGAAAGCCGAGATTCGCAATCTCAGTATCAAGGGTGGACATTATTATCTTGAACTGGCTGAAAAAGAACAGGACACCGACAAAGTCATTGCCAGCTGTAAAGCCACGATCTGGAAATTTACTGCCGCAAAAATCGTGCTGAAGTTCGAGCGTGAAAGTGGCATTGAGCTATCCAGAGATTTGAATGTATTGATTAAAATCAAGGCTCGCTTCGATCCGCAATACGGTTTCTCTGTCAATATTGAAGATATCGACTCGAGTTTTACCCTCGGTGATATTGCCAAACGTTATCAGCAAATCTTGGCCAGACTCAGCAGTGATGGTTTACTTGCCCTCAATAAAGCGCTTCCCACACCATTTGATATTGAACATGTATTGGTGATTGCACCCGAAAATGCAGCTGGATTAGGTGACTTTAAGAAAGATGCCGACGCATTACAGCAAGCAGGTGTCTGCACTTTTGTCTATCACACCGCGACTTTTCAGGGGAATACCGCAGCCAATAGCATTATGGAGTCCTTAGGCACAGGACTACGTCAATGGGCAGCAGATTACACCATTCCGCCCGACCTGATCGTGATCATTCGAGGTGGCGGTGCAGTCAACGATCTGGCCTATTTAAATGACTATGATCTGGCCGCCCTGCTATGTAAACGTAAAGTACCGATTTGGGTCGGGATTGGACATGAAAAAGATCGAACCATTTTAGATGAAATTGCGCATCGTTCCTTCGATACGCCAAGTAAGGTGATTGCAGGTATCCGCAATCTGATCTCGCAACGTTCTGTAGAAGTGATGGAATATTTTCAAAGCATCAAATTGCTGTCTCAACATCAGATTACGGCTTATCAAAGCCAGAATGAGCAGTTGATTCATCGTATCAGGTCACAGGCTGAGAACCAGATCAGCACCAGCCATATGCAGCTTCAGGTTGCCAGATCAACACTACAATATTTTGCCAAGCAGCAACTCAAAACGGCCTCGACTCAAATCGAAACCTTGATGCGGGAAACTTTATTGCAAAATCCCAGAAACGTACTCGCCAAGGGTTATGGCATTGTCCGTAGTGAAAACAAGGCGATTCGCTCTATCCATCAAGCGGGTTCATCCCTATCTATTGAAATGCAGGATGGCTATATCCATGCCAAGCTTACCGAGGTGATTGACCATGATGAAGAAAGAACTAAGTTTTAAAGACGGTTATGCATTATTAAAAAAAAATGCCGAACTACTGGAAGCGCAGGAACAACCGGATATTGATAATTTAATGAAAATCGTCGAGGAATCAATGACGGCTTATAAAGCCTGTAAATCCAGAGTCGATGCAGTGCAACTGGCCTTGAATGAAACCTTTAAGGACAGTGAGTCATAGAGAACCCAAAGGCCAATTGCTGTGATTAACGATCAGCTTTGACTCACGCCCTATTTTCTTATGTAACAGTCAATTCAAGACTTAAATTAATAACCATAGGTGAATGGCAAACGGCCCGACCAATACCATCAGGATACCCGCAATCACCATGGTTAAACTGGCAATCACCCCTTCCTCACTATTACGTTGCTGCGCCCGGGCTGTACCAAAACCATGAGCTGCATTACCGAATGCGGCACCATTGGCTACCGCTGAACGGATTTTGGTGAATGCTAAAATAGCATCGCCACAAATCATCCCGACCAAGCCGGTAATTACGGTAAATAACGACACCAGTGCAGCCGAACCATGAATATCTTCAGCGAGAATCATCGCAAAAGGTGTTGAAATTGAACGGGCCATCAAACTGTTGGTGACTTCGGGACTGAAATGAAACAGTTGTGCCATCTCATAAGCCGACATAACCCCCACACTCATGCCGACAATGATCGCGATGGATAACACCCCCAGGTTTTTACGGATGGTATCGCGATAGCGGTAAATAGGCACAGCAAAGGCAACCGTTGCTGGTCCAAGCAAATTCACGATCCATTGCGTATCTTGGGCATAAGTCTGATAGGAAATGCCAAAAATCGTCATCAATACAATCGTGAGCACCGGCACACTAATCGCAGGTGAAAGCCATAATTTAGGATGTTTCTGATAGAGGCGTTTTGCAACCACATAGGCGAGCAACGTCCAGATCAGACACAGGATTGACCAGATATTCATGTGAAATGCCTTTAGATATGCTTATGCTGAAACGCTTTACGTGTTTGCAAATAGCTTTTGAGACGATTGTAATAATGAATGGTTAAGCAGGTGCTCAACATCACCAGAATTGTGCCTAAGGCAATACTCAGTACAATCTGCCAGCCTTCAGTCATAAATAAGGTTTTGTATTGGACTACGGCAACAACTACAGGTACAAAAAATAGCAATAACTCGCCTAAAACCACCGTAGCCCCCATGGCCACCTGCTCTATTTTAATCAGTTTTAGAGACAGACAGATCAGCAATAACAACATGCCTAAAATCCCTGCGGAGATCGGGACACCGAGTTGTTGATGCAGAATATAGCCTGCGCCCCAAAAAGCCGCCAGAATTAAAATCTGTTTGAGCAATGTGAACAAGTTATTGGGAGAAAACGTTGCAGAAGTGGATTCAGTACTCATGACAAGCAAATAAATTAGTGAACTACCTCATTATGCTAGCCCAGTGCTATTCGGAAAATATGAATTATTCATGTTAATATTATGCCTAAACGGAATAATATTACCTTTATTATGCTTTCCTTCAAATCACTTCAATGCTTTGTCACGCTAGTCAAAACCAAAAGTTTTACCCGTACCGCAGAACAGCTCTATCTGACTCAACCGACCATCAGTAAAATCTTGCAGCAGTTGGAAGAACAACTGCAGGTACAGCTCTTGGTAAAACCTGAACACGGCAGAAAAAGACAGGTTGAACTGACGGAAATTGGCCAGCGCATCTATCAACATGCACTCGAACTTCTTCAAGCAGAACAAAATATTTTTCTGGAAATCGAAAATTATCAGCAACTAAAAACTGGCACTTTAAAGTTGGGAGTTCCGCCTTTAGGCTCGCAACTGCTGACCACCGCCCTATTTGATTATCATCAACAATGGCCAGAGATCGAGCTTGCCTTTCTTGAGGTCGGTTCCAAAGGAATTGAACAGGCGTTATTAAATAATGAACTGGACGTAGGCGTGTTGCTGCATCCTTTTGACCAGCACATTTTTAATAGCATTGAATTGTGTGATTATCCGTTGATGGTACTATTAAGACGAGACGCAGCGTGGGCAACACGAAAGAAAATACATCTAGAAGAATTACAGCATCAATCCTTTTTGATGTTTCCTGAAAACTTCTCGCTGAATCGTATTATTCTGGATGCCTGTGAACAGCATGGTTTCTACCCAAGCATTGCCTGCCGTACCAGTCAATGGAACCTGCTGGCAGATATGGTGCTGCAGCGTATGGGTATTGCCCTGTTACCGCAATATTATACCGACATGCTCGATCCCGATTTATTTGCCGCCATTCCCCTAGAAAAGCCAAATATTCAGTGGCATCTGGCTATGGCATGGAAAAAGAATCTGCCCGTCTCTCCGGCAGTACAGGCCTGGCTACATGTGATTGATCAACACTTTCAGATCATGCAATCAAAATCTGATTAATCAGGCTTCAGTCTTGTTGATTCAAAAACGGTTAAAGTTTTGCCACAAAAAACCCACTCAATCCTGCGCTGGCTCACCTACACTGAATCAATCGATTCATGATATGGCCAATAAAAATGAAGGATTCAAACTATATCCCACCTAAAGTCTGGCAATGGACTGGCGAAAAAACTGATCTCAACCAGCCCACCTCAGGGAGTCGCTATGAGCACAAGCTCCCGGTCGGAAAGCACCCATTACAGTTATATTCACTTGCCACTCCGAACGGACAAAAAGTCACGATTCTACTAGAAGAATTACTCGCGCTTGGACATGTCGAGGCAGAATACGACGCATGGTTAATCAAAATTGGTGAAGGCCAACAATTCGGTAGCGGCTTTGTTGAAATTAATCCGAACTCTAAGATTCCCGCCTTGGTGGATCATAGTCAAAATCCACCCCTCAGGGTATTTGAATCAGGTTCAATCCTGTTCTATCTGGCTGAAAAATTTAAAGCCTTTATTCCCACTGACATTGCTGCACGCACCGAATGTTTAAACTGGTTATTCTGGCAAATGGGCAGCGCACCTTATATTGGTGGGGGTTTAGGACATTTTTATGCCTATGCGCCCGTAAAAATTGAATATGCGATTAACCGTTTTGCGATGGAGACTAAACGTTTACTGGACGTATTAGACCAACATTTATCAAAGCACGAATACCTCGCAGGTCAGGAATATAGCATTGCCGATATTGCGGCTTTTCCGTGGTATGGCAGCGTTGTCAAAGGCTGGGTTTATAATGCGGATGAGTTTTTAAGCGTCGATCAGTATCAACATGTGCAACGCTGGGCCGATGCCATACTGGCGCGCCCTGCGGTACAACGTGGTCGTATGGTGAATCGTACTTTTGGCGATTTAGCCAGTCAACTGCATGATCGGCATGATGCCAGTGACTTTGAGACCAAAACCCAAGATAAGTTGCAATGAGAGTAAAAAACCTCTTGGCTTAGACAAGAGGTTTTTCTGAATCGTTAAATAGTCGATCTCATTCAAGCTGAATATGAGAAAACAACTCTATTTTCAATAAACTAAAAATATTTAAGCAACGGAATATGCTTATTACGATGTTTAAAGGAAGAGAATTTCAGCATCGCCGGATATAAAACAATGCTTAAAATCACAGCAATCCCCCACACTGTCGCCATGTGATCCACGCCATAATAATCGCCATAATTATGTCCCCAAATACCTACAGCAATAATATATAAGGCTTTAAGTACAAATAAATGCACGATGTAGAAAAACATTGGTACCGAGCCAAAGATGATTAAAGGCTTGACCCAGTTTTTGGTTTCAATCTTCTGTAATAAGACCAGAATAATAAGTCCGATACCCACATTCCATAAAATGAAAAATAATGAAGGTGGATATTTGGTCAAGTTCAGGAAACTCATCAATGTTTCACTCCACGTTGGCATCATTTCCCAAGCTTGGTCACCATAAATGTTGAGCATCCTTAATACGAAAAATAAAGCAATGCCAATCAAACCAAAAGTGAAGAGCATACGATTCTTTTGCTGAGTCGTCTTCGGTTTGCCAAAAACAACCTGGCCAAGACCATAACCTAAAGTAATCACACCAATCCAAGGCAACACGGGATACGATGTTCTGACCCGTAGCACATCTCCAAAGTTGATCCAGCCCCGTTCATGTAAGACCAACCATACCGCATTCATCACAGAACCCTGTGCGAATGAAATATGGTCCATTAAATTATGCCCAAAAATGATCAGCAAACTAATGCCCCACAGCAGTTTTTGTGGCAAGCCAATGAGTAATGCCAAGGCAATCATACTAAAACCAATGGCCCAAATGACTTGTAAATAAATCACATCGGGCGGGAATTTACCTGTCCACGCGAAATTGACAATCAGTAGTTCGAGTCCAATTAAAAATAAACCACGCTTCAACAAAAATTCGCGCGTCATCGTAATACTATTATTCTTGGCCTGATAGAGATAAGCAGATAAACCGGTCAGCACCACAAAAACGGGTGCACAAAGATGGGCTAAAACCCGGCTAAAAAACAGTGATCCTTCTGTTTCAGAAATCACCATCGGATCCGGAACTTGATGATGTAAGTAAAAGGTTTCCCGTACATGATCAACCATCATGATCAGAATCACTAACCCTCTTAGTGCATCAATCGCTTGTAAACGTTGAGATAAATCAGACATAAAATCATAAATAAATTAAAGTTATGTTATATCATAACAATAATTAGTGATTGAATGAAATAATGGCTGGCAAATGAAAGATAAAATTCATTGAATTAACACAAAAATTCGCTGTGATCTTCGATACATTGATTAATGTAATCTAGATGTAATGACAAATAAAAAAGGCAGATCATTGTGCCCAACAATCTACCTTATATATTTTAACGGAGAAGACCCAAAGCCTAGGTAGCCTGGACCTCCACCACTTCACGGCGTTTTAACAGCGCATAAATTACACCGGTAATACAGCTACCAATTGCTATAGCGGCAAGATAAAGCCAGGCATGACTAATCGCATTAGGAATGAGCAACACAAAAATCCCACCATGCGGTGTCACCAATTCACAATGGAATAATGCCACCAAGGCACCTGTGACTGCCCCACCTGCGATACAGGCAGGAATTACCCGAATCGGATCTTTGGCAGCAAATGGAATCGCCCCTTCAGAAATAAAGCATAGCCCCAGCACAAATGCGGCCTTACCTGCATCTCGCTCACTTTGGTTGAACTTTTGTTTTGCCAATAAGGTTGCAATCGCCATCCCAATCGCAGGCACCATTCCGCCAGCCATGGTCGCGGCCATTGGCATATAGGTATTGGTGGTCAATAAACCCACGGTAAAGGCATAGGCTGCTTTATTAATCGGCCCGCCTAAATCAATACACATCATCGAAGCCAGTACGATACCCATTAGCACGGCGTTGGTGGTGCCCATATTGTTGAGGAAATCCTTCATCATCTCAAAAATTTGCGCGACCGGATGTCCCACCACATAAAACATGATCAGACCGACGGATAATGTTCCCAATAAGGGCACAATTAAAATCGGCTTTAAGGCTTCCAGACTGGTAGGCAGCTTGATTTTTTTGGCTAGCAATAAGGCAATATAGCCAGCTAAAAAGCCAGCCACGATCCCCCCTAAAAAGCCCGCATTTAATTGCGTTGCGATGAGGCCACCGACCAGACCAGGCGCCAGACCCGGACGATCCGCAATCGAATAAGCAATATATCCGGCAAGCATCGGCACCATCAGGCTAAAAGCAGCCGCACCAATCTGCTTTAATACAGCAGCCAGACTTCCCGCCTGCTCAGCCGCATTCAGTCCAAAACACAGAGATAGCGCGATAAGCAAACCGCCCGCTACCACCATTGGCAGCATAAAGGACACCCCGGTCAACAGGTGTTTATAAACGCCTGTTTTTTCCTTATTGGCCTCTGGATTGGCTTTTTGGCTGTTTTGTTTAGAGGATTCTAAAAGCTTGGCTTCCGTGATTGCTTCCGCAAATGCCTTGTCGGTTTGCTTCAATGCAAAGCCTGTACCGCAACGATACACGCGTTTACCCACAAAACGGTCGGTATTAACTTCAATATCGGTAGCCAGAATCACAATATCCGCAGCAGCAATGGCTTCATCCGTCAGGATATTTTTAGCACCAACCGAACCTTGTGTTTCGACCTGAATGCGATAACCCAATTTAGCTGCACCCTGTTGTAATGCTTCTGCCGCCATAAAGGTATGTGCCACACCTGTTGGACAAGCTGTCACCGCAACAAAATTCTGTGCCTGATGCTGATCATTTGGCTGTGTCGCCAATTGTGCAACTGTCGTGGTCTTGCTTAAAGCATCCTGCAAAGACTGCTCGGCATTATCCATCGCTTGCTGCAATGAAATAGTGGCAACCGCATAGTCATTAAAAGCCTCAAGTTGTGAGGGTGCCTGCCCGATAAAAACAGCCGTATCAAAATCTTGTTCAGGAAGTTGATCCTGCACAGCAATGATCGCGCTGTCATAGCCTTGCTGCTGTGCCAGCTGAGACAGTTTTTTTGCCAGAATCAACGCATTGACATACTGTTGCGAATTGATCACAAATAAAACAGATTTAATTGTTTGCATCAGAGTTATCCAAAGTGTTGATTATGGTTTGTTGTTTTAGCGCTTCCAGTCGCTGAGCTTCAGGCACACGAAAGCCGACTTGCGTCACTGCATGACTGGCAATGGCGGTAGCCGTTTTGAGGGTTTGCTCAGCTGTCATGTTACTTACCAAGCCATGCACCATGCCTGCCAGTAATGAATCACCTGCACCGACGGTACTTTTTACAGTGACGTGAGGCGGACTGGCATGCAAGGCCAGTGCCGGATTGATCCAGTTAACACCAGCTTCTCCCATCGAAATCACAATATGTTGAATCTGACAATTTAAGCGTTGGAACAAGGCAAGCTGTTGGGAAAAATTTTCAGCTGCTTCACCAAAACTTTCCTGTAATTCATCGGTATTGGGTTTGATCATCCACGGATTCATTTCAATCGCAGCCACCAAGGCCTGCCCACTGCTATCAATCGCAACATGCTTGTGCTGTTTGTGCAAGATCGAGATCAGGTACTTAAAATCATCTATGCTAAAACCCTGAGCCAGACTGCCAGCAATCACAACATAATCGATGTGTTGCGAGCAGGCCTGAATACGCGCAAAAAATGCCTGTTTATCATGCTCAGACACCCGAAAGCCCTTGGCATTAATATCGGTCATTCGTCCAGACTGTTCAGCAATCTTAATATTCTGGCGGGTTTCACCATCTACATAGATGAATTGGTTATCAAACTGCATCGCCTGAAAATGCTGGTCAAACAAGGCCCGATTCTGTTTCCCTAAAAAGCCTGACACAATCAGCTCATGTCCAAGATCATGCAACACCTGTGCAACATTGAGTCCCTTACCTGCAGCATGAGATTGTACCTGTTGCTGGCGGTTGACCTCACCCACTCGTAATTCATCCAGTTCAACGGTGACATCAATCGCAGGGTTTAAAGTAATGGTTAATATTTTAGCCATGCGTCAACTCCACCAAATCACGGACTGCTGTGGCACTTTCACACTGTAAAGCACGTTGAGCAAGTTGCTGGCAATCTGCATAATTCAAAGTCCGAATTTGTGCTTTGACCAAAGGAATACTGGATGAAGACATACTCAGTTCATCCACCCCCAAGCCTAATAAAACCGGAACAGCCTTCGGATCGGCTGCCAGTTCACCACACACCCCGACCCACTTTTGGTGTGCATGTGCTGCCCGGACTGCCTGATCAATCAATAATAAAATACTTGGGTGTAATCCATCCGCTTCGGCAGACAATACGGGATGTCCACGGTCAATCGCCAAGGTATATTGGGTTAAATCATTGGTACCGATACTAAAGAAATCCACTTCTTTGGCCAGTAATGGTGCGAGCAAGGCAGCTGAAGGGACTTCAATCATGATTCCCACTTGCAGGTTTTCACATGGATATTCTGCCAGCACCTCATCCAGAATATGTCTGGCTGCACGCCACTCTTCGATTCGCCCCACCATCGGAAACATAATCCGTAAAGGACGTCCATCTGCGGCTTTGACCAAGGCTATGAGCTGCTGTCGTAAGAGTTGCGGTTTCCTCAAGGTCAGGCGGATTCCACGTAAACCGAGAAACGGATTTTCTTCGGTAGCAATCGGCAAATAAGGTAATGGCTTATCACCACCGACATCCAGTGTCCGTACCACCAGTGGACGTCCTGCAAGGGTATCCAGCACATGACGATATTCTTTTTCCTGGGTAATTTCATTAGGCGCCTGACGATGTGCCATAAACACCAGCTCGGTCCGCAATAAACCAATCGCCTCCGCACCATGATCAACCGCCTTTGCGGTATCCAGAATCTTGCCAATATTGGCTGCAATCTCAACCTGATGCTGATCTATCGTGATCGCTGCTTCCTGACAATGGCGTTCCGCTTGCTGACGTCGCTGTTTTTGCTGCTCACGCTCACGAATCGCCTGCTCAATCTGCTCAGCTGCTGGATCAATATCAATTACGCCCGTGTCACCGTTAATCAGCACGGTGGTTTGTGTCTCAATCTTTAGAATCTGCTCACCCGCACCCACCACAGCAGGTATGCCCAATGCGCGTGCCACAATCGCACTATGTGCCGATGCTCCACCAACAGCTGTTAAAATTCCTGCTACGCGGTCTTTGTCTAAACGCGCCACATCCCCAGGCCCAAGATCATGCATGACCAGAATATAAGCTTGCTCAGGTTCAAGCGGCATCACCTCATCACACAGCACACTTAAAACCTTGTCTCCGATATCGCGTAAATCCGCTGCGCGCTCTGCCAGCAGTGGATCATTCAACGCTGCCTGGGTTTGTGCAGCCTGTTCAATATAGTCATGCCATGCTGCTGCAGCTGTTAAATTCTGATTTAAACCCTGATGCACCTGCTGAATCAGGTCGGGGTCGTCCAGCATTTCCAGATGTGCCTGAAAGATTTGTTTAATCTCGTCAATCTCGGTTTTCAGGATGAGCTGGTGAATCGTGTTTTTTACGCTATACAGTGCGATTTCCAGTTTTTCTTTTTCTGCTTTAAGGTTGCGCCCAAAACGTTCATATTGAAATTTTTTCGGTTTGATCACATGGGCTGGGCCAAAAGCAAGACCTGAAGATGCAGCTGTTCCCTGAGCAGGTAAATCCGTATCAACAATTTCTTCCCACGCTGTTTCTGCTTGAACCATTGAAGCTGTTTCAGATTGGTCAAGTGGTTCAACCTCTTCACCCAAACCATTTTTAACCGCCTGAACAATAGCCGTGAGACCTTCTACGGCATCGGTATTGGGTTCAGCAATAAAGGTCAGGGTCTGCCCATATTGACAACCCAAAGCCAGTAGTTTGGTCAGACTTTTCGCGGAAACATATGGGCCGCCATCCACTGCAACCTGAATGTCACCTTTAAATGTTTTACTGATATTGACCAGTTGCGTAGCAGGACGGGCATGCAAGCCATGCTTATTGGCAAGCACCACCGGCTGATACGGCCAGTCCGGAATAATTTCTGCACCAATCAGTTTGGCGATTTCATGGCGACTTTGTTCAGTTTGAAGTTGCTGTTGAATATTTGACTGAAATAGAAGATCAATTAAATGATTCAACTGTACGGTATCAAGTTGCTCATGCTGGGCAATACAGATTAGAGTTTGTATTTGTCCCTGTGCAAAATTCAGAATCTGATCGGATTTCACAATAGTGACGGCGGCTTCTGCAACGTAATTTTTTCCTGAAATGGTCCAGATGGCATCCTGAATCTGAATCAGGTTTTTAGGATCTAACTGGCTCAGGAAACCCGCTTCCACCAGTTTTTGCTGTTTTAATAATTTTGCTGCGGCACAGAAAAAATCATCAATATCTTCAACATGGGTCTGGGTCTGGATTAAATTTTCATGGATAACCAACGTATCCGGGCGTACCTGCAAAATATCGATAATTTGCTCAGCCGTGGTTGCCGTTTGTACCTGAACACTGACATCGTGATTTAAAGCGCGGGTCAGGATTTGCAGAACCTGTAAATGCTCATCTGATTTGGCAGCGATGACCACAGCCAGATAAATTTTATGCTCCCCGTCCCACACCACACCTTCCGGGAAATGCGCAAGCCGGATCCCGGTCTGTTTGATAAATTCACGCGACTGAGGTGTACCATGTGGAATGGCAATACCTTGTCCCAGATAAGTGGCACCCTGCGCTTCACGATCCTGTAAACCCGTCAAATACTCTGCTGTCGTTAACTGATCTTCAACCAGAATATTAACTAAACATTGCAGTGCTGTTGCCTTATCCTTGGCACGTAGATTCATATGTACATGCTTTGGCTCAAGTACAAACATAAAGTGTCCTTCAAAAAAGTTGAAACCGTTATTGTTCGTTAAGTATGAATGAAGGAAATATAAAAAAAGTTCATCCAATTTGACTCCATTCTACAATAAGGTGTCGAGTTCTCGTTTTAACAGTCACAAATCTTATGAAAAATAAAATCACTCACAGAATATTTTTTAGCCCAATCTTGATCTGGCTTCCAGTTTGTGCCAAAGAGTCGAGCACTTGAATCATAACGTTTCGCTCAAGCTTCATAGAATGAAAAAGCAAAGCGCTCAATCCACTGCCTTCAAAAATGCCTATTCAGGCTTAGATAGGTCTGTTCTCCATCGACACATTCACAAAGCCCCAACCTGTATCCGACCACATAAAATTAAGCTTAAAAGATTAAAATTCCACATTGGCCAACTGACCAAATTTTCATCAAATCCCGATGTTTTTTAGACTTAAAACCGCCTTTCTGCAGTCCCAAATTCCCTACAAAAACTAGACCATTCGGTTATGAACAATTACCATAAAACGCCTTGAGACCTTTCAACATGTATTTTCTTTTATAGAAAATTAATTAACTTATTGAATAAATACGGATAATATTTTGAAAAAAATCTACGCACAATCTGCTTTAAGCTTTTTACTCTTCGCGATTTCTTTACCAGCCACTGCTGGCATTACATTGGGTGATGCACAAAATCAATTGGGCGCCTTAACTGTTTCAGGAACCTTACGCGCCAACTATCAAGATAAACACTATGGCGAGCCAGCTTCCGATCAAAAAATTAAGTTCGATGCTGCCATTTTACGTTTAGATTATGAGCGCTCGGACTGGTTTGGAAAGCTGGAATATCGTTGTTATCAATATGACCGTTTATGTGACTTTTCAACCTTGGTCTATGGTTATGCGGGCTATCGTTTAAATGCCACGGATAATATTACACTGGGCCTGCAACCAATCCCTTTTGGTCCGGGAAGATTTTGGGATAGTAGCTTTTATGCAGGGCTCAACAATACCATGGGGCTGCAGGATGCGACCAATTTAGGGATAAATTATCACACTGAACTGCCTTCCTTAACCAAAATCGATCTGGCCTATTTTGCCAGCGATGGGGGCAACTATCATGGCGCAAGTCAGGATTCAGCCCGTTACACAGCCAATATGGTCCACTCTTCCGATCCATTAAAAACCAATTTAAACGAAAAAAATATGTGGATGGCGCGAGTGGATCAGGCGCTTTTAAGCCGTGATGATCTCAATGTATCGGTAGGTGGAAGTTATTGGTACTCAGACATTGAAAATAACAAGAATGGGGCTGACGGTTCAAGAAATACCTGGGCATTGTTTAATCGCATTCATTATAAAAACCTGAATGTTGTGCTGACGGGCGGCAAACAGTCGATTCGCAATAAGGATGCCTTAAGCCCTGATCAGTCAACTTTTGGCTCATTTGATAGCGAATATGACATTGCCAACACAGGTTATTTCTATACGCTTGATACCAGCTATGTATTTAAAGACGTGATGGAGTCGCTCAATGTAACTCCTTATCTGGTATTCAGTGGTTTTCATAAACAGGAACAAAACTTTAATGACTCTCAGAGAAATATTCTAGGTGTCACTTGGGGATACAAGAATATGTCTTTAAATACAGAATATGTGATGAGTAAAAATGACCCCTTTGTCGGCGGAAACAGCAGTTCACTCGCACAGGGAGATGACGGTAAATGGAATAAACTCGTGAATGTCATGTTCCAGTACCATTTTTAATTTGTCGTAGACATCATGGAACAAACGCAATCTGGTTTGATTGCGCTTGTTCCCTAAATACAGCGATGTATTTGTAACTCATCTTTACTCACATAAGCTCAACTTTCGAGGGTGTGATATTCATCAATAAGCACTCAGTGGGCTTAACTCGCCAAGTATTCAACTCCCCAAGCTTGCGCCACCATCAATCACTAAATCATGCATGGTAATATGGGAGGATTGGTCACTGATGAAAAACATGACCGCATTGGCGATATCTTCTACTTTCGCAATTTTCTTTAGCGGTATTCCCACCTTAAACTGCTCAAGATTCCCTGTAATTGTATTTTTTTCACCTTCTGGATTGGTCCATAACTGATATTGCATCGCCGTCGCTGTTGAACCTGGCGAGACAATATTGACGCGTATACCATATTGAGCCAGTTCCAGCGCCACTGTTTTGCTGAAATAGGTGAGCGCAGATTTAGATGCACCATATGCAGACATACCCATGCGGGGTACTTTGGTGGCATTAGAAGAAATCATCACAATATTTCCACTCATTTTCTTTTTAAAATATGGACTTAAATGGTGAAAAAAATGAAAGGGAGAAAATAGATTGACTTCAAATGTTTCTCTCCATTGGGCAAATGTCATTTCATCATGCTGCCCCAAATGTAAGACTCCCGCAACATGGATAAAATAATCAGGAGGACTGTTGATTAACAATCTACGACAGAGATTAGAAATTTGCTGTTCATCGCGTATGTCACAAATCTGGATCATCTCCTTAAACGGCTCAGGAACTTGATCGTTTGCTTTATCTATACCGACCACCTGTATATTTTCAGCACATAGACGCTGCATGACCTCCAGTCCAATCCCCAGGTTGACGCCAACAACCCATGCAATTTTTTTCTCAGTCGTATTCACAATTCAATTCTCATTATATATTCTATATCCAGCTTGGAATGATCAGCCCAGAGATGCACGCTGTCTGGCAAGGCCTGAGCAAAACGCATCCTCAAACAGCGCTGCTTGTATTAAAAATATTTAACATGGTCTGCATTTTGGCTTCCGTTTCCAGCCATTCAGATTCAGCATCGGATCCTGCTACAATGCCCGCACCCGCATACAAGCGCATCTTGTTTTCACTGAGTAAGCCACATCGAATGGTCACTACCCATTCCCCATTACCTTCCGCATCCATCCAACCGACTAACCCCGTATAATACTGTCGGTCATAACCTTCATGATCTAAAATAAATTGCTTGGCAACATCAGTCGGTGCGCCGCAGACTGCTGGCGTTGGATGTAATTCCAATGCCAGATTCAATGCATCCGGTGCCCGCTGTTTGAGTACGCCCTGAAATTCTGAGGATAAATGCAGCATTGTTGATGTTTCTAAAATATCCGGAAATTCAGAGACTTTGAGCTCGACACAATATGTGGCCAGATTTTTTATAATATTTTCGACTACAATCCGATGTTCGTTCTGATCTTTTTCCGAGTGATGGAGTTCTTGTTGGCTGACTCGATTTTTTTCAGAAATCCGGGATTTAGGTCGAGAACCGGCCAATGGATTACTCATTACAAGACGTCCCTGTTTTGATAAAAGCAGTTCAGGACTTGCACCTAGAATATAATTATGATGTTCGACCGGAATCACAAAATTATAGGCATTTGGATTTTGTTTTAATAAGGCAGCCAATAGGTTTTGTGGTTGTTGCCGGTGATTAAATTCGTATTCAACTGCTTGGGAAAGTACAACTTTTTCTACCTTTTTTTTCTCAAAAGCATCTAGGGCTAACTGTACTGCTCCTTCAAATTTTTGACGTTGAATCAGTAATGATTTATGAATGACTTCAATATTATTCATATTTTTTAATGCATGATCCGTCAAAGATGGCTGCGTTATTTTTTTATAATCAGCATAAAAATTTAAGCTACTTTTCTTTGTAATATCAAAAGGTAGAGCACCAATTAAAACCGGATTTTGATGCCCTTGTGCTTTAATTTCTGCAAAACATTTCGCAATCTCTTCATTAAATAGTGCGGTATCTGCTGCAGGTGTATTGATCGTTTTAACGAAGTCATTCACCTCGAGATGGTAGTTCTTGGTTGAAAAACATGAAAATTTGTTTTGGCCGTCATGATCTAAATTTTGTGGTTCTGATACTTGAGTCTGCATCATCTATCTATCACCTCTCACATTGATTTTTTTCAAGTAAATGCTGTCGTACTTGTTTTTAAATATAGGCGTATAAAAATACTGATACACACATTAATGCAAATGATTATTATTATCAATAAAAAATTTAATTTTCAAGGCCCGAAATTGTAATGATCTCGTCATCGGTATAGAAAAAATGAACCTTAACCTCCAGGTTTCTCTGCATTAAAGGCTGTTGCATGACATCAAAATAAAGAAAATCACCCGCTAGCGCTTTAAATTTTATATTTTTAAAATCAACAATTTGTTTGTATTTTAAATAGAATGCTTTCATGACACTTTCTTTCGCGGAGAATATTGTCACATCCAGATATGCCTGACTTTTCCGCAGTCTTTTCATTTCTTCCTGTTCAGTTCCATTTAAAAAAACATCATAAAATTCATCTTTTTGATTAAAAAAAATATCGTGTTTTTGAGACTCTATATCGATTCCAAATATTTTTTCTTTAAAGGTATGATTTTTAGCATAGGCGATGGCATGACATTTTTTTTCCGATCGCACATGGCTAATCCCTCCAATGACTCCTTCTGGCCAGAGTGGTTCACCTTGTTGGCCTTGATGGACAATAAAATCCTGTAAGTTGAAGCTTTCTAATGCATATTTGGCAGCTAAACGCCCTGCCAGAAATTCGAATTGACGAATGAAGCGTGCACCTGCAATCTTCGCTGGAAGAAATATATCCAGCTCCCGATATAGATGATCAAGTTTAGATCTGTCTTTGATTTGACTGAGCTGGACTTTATGTATCTCTACTCCAAAAGCCGTTAACTTTTCATAGTGAATATTTAGGTCATCCAGACAAGCATTGAATGCGCTATTTAACGGATTATCGCTCTTCATCGTCTGTATTTATTCAATATGTATGTGCAATGTTTCAATGATAGCGGCTATTTTTTCAAGCATTTTGACTCGGATCTCGGCATTGAGAAAGTAGAAATGATCCCCTTCAAACTCGATACTACCCAACCAGTTTTCAGTGTGTTGTTGCCATGCATCCATCATCGTCTTGTCAGGGATATCCGGGTCCTGTTTACCATAGAATGCAACAACCGGAACCTCAGTCTTATGAATGCTCTCGCTGAGTAATCGGTCACTCAGATGAAAATCATTACGGATAATGTTGAGAAAAAACTTGAGTGCATCTGGATGATTTAAAATTTCGTCAGGGAAATTGTTGTATCGCTTTAATTCATCAATAATTTTCTCATCAGTTAGCTCATGTTTGTAGCGCATATGCTGAATATGATGATGCTCAGGTCGGCTACTTATAACGATTAATTTCAACTGATCAAGCATGTCTTTTTCACTCAAATGATTGAGCACCTTCCAGATCAAGCCCCCTCCCACACTATGTCCAAACAAAATAAACGGCTTGTCTGAGTAAGCTTGTATTTCATTGACAATTTGCATCGCCAATAAGTCAGGATCATCAATCAATGGTTCATTTATTTTTATACCATGGCCCGAATATTCAATTGGAATAATAACAATATGGTCAGAAATCTGCTTTTTCCATGAATGATAAATACTCGCGCTACTCCCTGCTGGCGGCAAGCAAAACATATGATATTGATGTTTATTCATTTTTAATAATCCTAGCACCCCCTGAGCATGACAAAATGCTCAGGGGGCGCTGCATAAACGAAATAGCTTAGGCTAAAGTTAATATTTGAGTTGGCTGCCAAATGGCTGAATCACGATGGGTCACAAAAATAACCGTAGAAGAAAGAGTACGTATCGCTGTAACGATTTCCTGTTCAGTTCCTTCATCCAAGGCAGAAGTGGCTTCATCAAGGATTAAGATTGGTGCATTTTTGAGTAATGCTCGCGCAATTGCCACTCGCTGTCGTTCGCCTCCCGACAATACGGCGCCTTGCTTCCCCACAGATTGATGAATGCCTTCTGGACTACGGTCAAGAATTGCGCCTAATACCGCAGTCCTTGCAGCCATTTCGACTTCATCATCCGTTGCATCAGGTTTTCCTAAACGGATATTTTCAGCCAGTGTTCCCGTGAACAAAATCGGTTCTTGGGTGACATAAGCGATATTTGCAACCAGATCTTGATATTTCATTTGATCAAGAGCAATGCCACCCAATGTGATTTTTCCTCTTTGGGGATCATCAAAGCGGGTCAGCAATTCAAGTAAAGTACTCTTACCACTACCGCTTGGTCCGGTCACCCATACTCTGCTCCCCAATGCAATGTCGAATGATATATTTTCAAGTACGGGTGCATAACTCATGTTTTGTACCGCAATATGATGATCCGTAGGAATTTGAGGATGTAATGGCTCAGGCAACTCCGGGGGATGTGTGATCTGATTGAAGTTCCGTAGGGCAGCAAACAAATCATTGATATGTAACCCTGCGGTAGCAAGTTCAGCTAAGGGTGCTGCCGCACGTCCAATTAAGACGAGTAAGGCCAACACCAAAGCAGCTTGATTGACACCGGTCATCAGTAGATAGGTTGCCATCCCGGCAATCGGTAAAACACTGGCCAGGGTTGCCACAAAACTTGCAAATGCGGCAGCACGATTAATACCGATTAAAGTCGTTTCTTGTTCTTGCCAACGATGTTCCAGCCTTTGGACCGCACGTTCAGGACCGGCTGCCGTACGTAATAACTCAACATGGTCCACCAGTTCCAGCGTTGCTTGTGCAGCCATTAGATCGGCAGTATGACGCTTTTGATCACTATGCATGAGTGCACGTTGTGCCAGAAATTGAGCAAATAAAGAGAATAAAACTAAGCCTAAAGCAACGAATGTTACCCCGACTCCGGCAAGCATGCCCATGCCTATGGTGAGAAACAAAGGCATAAAAGGCGCATGTAAAAAGGTTTGCAATTGATGAGCCGGAATACTCATAAACCCGGGAATTCCCTGTCCGGCAATTGTCTTGATATGGGCACGCTGTTCATTGCTAAACCAGGAGAGCTTGGCACGCGCTAAAGCTTTGCCCAGCTCAGCAAATAGGTCCCCCGCTAAGCGCACGCCCGTGAGAAAGCCAGCACGAGTGACGACCACTGTCACGAATATTGCGGCAATGGCACTGATCACCACCCAGCTTGGCGACCATTGATTCACAATTGCAAAGGCCAAGACGGTGTATGCGATTGCTTCAATTGCCGCCACAACGATCCATCCCAACCCAACAATCATTAATTTTTGTTTGGCTGTACGAGGAAGCATCGAGAAAATCGGATCTTTATTTAATTCAGCAGCAGTATTCATACAGATTTTCCTGAGTCAGTTGGACCGTTAAGCACCAAGCTGTTGTCGGCATGAGCAGCTAAGGCGAGATCATGAGTGACCATGACGATGGTTTTATGCTGCTTTTTAGCCAAGAGGCTTAATTCCAATATTATTTTTGTCGCATTGGTCTGATCGAGTGCGCTGGTGGGCTCATCTAATAAAACAATAGGCGCTGAGGATAAAAACGCCCGTGCTATTCCTATGCGCTGTTTTTCACCACCTGAAAGTAAAGTTGCATCTGCATCTAAATCTACTTTTAGTTGGGCCTTGCGTAATGCCTGTTCAAGTTGCTCATCATTTGCATTCACGGCCGATAAGGACAGGTTTTCTCTTACTGTGGTCGGTAATACATCTCCACCTTGTGGAATAAACAAAATCTTTTCATGTCTCAACTTTTCATGTAATTGCAAAATATCTGTTTTTGCTAATTGAACGGCTCCTTGTTGCAATTCGGCTAATCCAGCAAGTGCGCGCAGTAAGGTCGTTTTCCCAACGCCACTCGGTCCCGTAATTGCAGTTATTGAATTTTTTGGAAATGAATAACTTAATCGGTCCAATACTTTTTGATTTTCAATTGCAAAGCTTGCATTAACGATTTCAAGTGTTAGCTCTTCCTCAATCTGTTGTAGATTGCCAGATGAGAGTACCGGTTCTTCCAAGAATGCAGATAAACGCGTCGCTGCAGCTCGTCCAGCCGCCACATAATCAAGACCATGCCCTAATCGTAGTGAAGGTGTCACGATGGCCAGACTAAAGAAAAGTGTTGCCGCCAAGGTCATGCTGTCGTATTGATAGGCAACCAGATAGGCGATGGCAAAGGTTGCAACCGCTTGTAGCAATGCCGTGGCAACAGCAGCTAATGTGGCGACTTTGCTTACCCAGGACACCATATTTTGGGTGAAATTTTGTGCTGCTTGAGTATAGGCCGTTAAGGCACCTGATTGCTGCCCATATATTCGGTTATCACGTATGCCACGCGCATAATCATCAGCTGTACCAATAATATCCATCATGACCTGCATACGGGCAGCGCCATCCCGTTTTGATACATGGGGAACAATAATTAAATAATAGAGTGAAGCAATTGCACCCGGTAATAACACCCACAGCGCCATCGGGCCCACCAAGGCCATTAATAACACAATAGAAACTAAAGGGATCACAGCAAAAATCGCAATTTCCGACGGTAAATGCGCCACCATATGATGTAAGGCTGCGATATCATCTGAAACCAGTCGTTTTAGGCTTTGGTCGCCCTGCTTTGATAAGGTGGTCGTCGGTAACCGAATCAAATGATGAGCAATTTGACGACGTAATCGTGCCGAAAATCCTGCCTCTGCATCATGTACTAACCATGAAGCCAGTGCAGCCAGCACTGCCCCGATCATCCAGAAAACCGTTGAAAAGATCACCCAGTACGCCGACAAATAACCGATCAACTGAATCATCCCCCAGAGCGCCGTTAACATGGCTAGACCTGAACATACCGCAGCAAGCGTTCCGGCCAATAATTTGGGAAATGCTGGCTTGAGTGCAGGTACCAAGGAAGAGTCTGTCATTAGATGAAATAACTTTAAATCAGACATGCTTAACTCTCTTTATATTCATAGAAAAAGCGGCACTTAAGATAAAGTTACGCAGTAATTGACCTGCAACAGGCGCCCTTGCTGGTATTACAGAAGCATGAACAAGAAAAACTGATAAACAGTATTTTTTTAGAAAATTTAATTGCATCATCAATTCCCAATAATCCGGTTAAAATATTTTTAATTCTTTTTTAGACTGTAAAAATGAATATGGATTCGTCCAAAATATTTTGCTGTATAAGACTAAAAACCGACTGTACGTTTAGCGGCGCCTTGCAGATCAAAAATAACGTCGTCAATTAACTGGTCAATCTGACGTGTATCTCGATGATGTGCCGTGGTAATTAGATGCGCCATATTTCCTGAAGTGGCCAGATAATGCTTTTTCCAGACATGCTCAGAAGGACACGGAAATACCACCGTGATTGAATTCGGATTGCGCCATGCCGGAATTCCCACTGCATGAAAGCGATCAACCGCATACTGGGCCATTTTGAGACAATGTTGGATTCTCTGTCGTCTTTGTAAATTGGTTTGGCTACGAAGAGCCGCCCACATCAACAGAACCGTATGCCCATTGCGAGAACCACTAATGGTTTGATCACGTGTAGAGATATAGTCCACATCTACCGATATACGCTCTACATTTTGACGTTTGGCCACAACAATGCCACACGGAATCGGTGAACCAATCATTTTATGACCAGACACACAGATCGAGTCGATCCCATCCGCAAAAGAAAATGCCTGAGGTTGATCGACGAAAGGTAAAATCATGCCACTTAGGGCAGCGTCGGCATGAATATAATAATCTCGACGCAATATCCCGATTTGCTCCAGGCGCTGTTGAATCATTGTAATGTCATCAATTGCGCCGGTCATGGTGGTACCAATATTTGCAAAAATAATGGGATGTGTTTCTTTATTGGTTTTTATTTTATCCATTAAATCATCATAGTCGATTTCACCATTCGCCAATGATTCAACCACACAAGATTTCATCTGCAATAATTTGGCAATTTTTCCAACCGAATAATGCGTATCTTTTGAGTAATAGAGTGTCGAATCCGGGAATAATTCACGTGCCAGATAACAGCCAAACATATTGCCTTCTGTCCCCCCATTGGTCACGTATCCCCAGCTTTCCTCAAAAGCAATTTGAAAAATTTCAGCAAAATAGGCCATCACATCTTTTTCAAAATCAAAAGAATTCAATGCATAATTGCTCACGTCTTTCCAATCACCACAATTATTAATAGAAAATTTGAAAAAACAGAATAAAGCGGAATAATCAAAATCTGCAGATTCAGGATAGCCAATATTGAAGTATTGATGTTTTAAGCAGTAATGCCAGAATTTCTCTATTTTCTCATGATCAGCAGGCGATAAATTCATTTCTTGCTCCGTTCATATGACGAACACGTCGTCTAAGGAGTCGCTATCAAAGATATCAATTTCATGTATAAATTTAGCGACCAGGAATTGTCGTATGCCTTATGGTGGCAACCCTTTACCCCGCAATCCTTTGCCGTGCATCAACCAACGACCACCAATTTGATAAAGTCGGTGTGCGTCCTAATTCTTCAAAACTAATATTGATTCCCTGCGCTTTCAGTTCCGAAGAAAACTGCATAATCCGTAAGGAGTCCAATCCATACATAATCAGATTTTCCTCTGGATCTAATTCTTCCTCTTCTATGAGCTGCTGGACTTTTTGCTCTAACCAAGGCCGGGTAATGGCACTTGTCGCTTGTCCCACGACAGATTCAGTGTCCACGACCTGCCCACAGCGTGAAGAGACATATTGCAACGCTAAACGATGTTCTTCTTCAGAAAAATCGGCGACTGCATCCCCAACAAGAAAAGCTTGTATATCATTCATAAAGGCTTCAACTGCCGTCACCATACAGCCGATATGGGCATAGACACCGCCAATAATGAGCTGGTCACGATTCCAGTTTTGCATTCTTTCAAGCAAATCCGAACGTTTAAACGCGCTATAACGCCATTTCGTGAGGACAATGTCATGTTCAGCAGGAGAAAGTTGATCAATAATGCTTTGCTGATCGATGGTTGAAGCGGGCAAACCCGGTCCCCACATCGCATTCAATAATGCACGATCTGCCTCTGGTTGTTCATAAGGCTGTGCCGTATAGACCACAGGAACATTATTCTGATGCGCCCAACTTCTGAGTCGAACCAAATGATTAACAACCGTTTTAATTAATTCACTTTCCGCATCGTAAAAATTTAAAAAGTAACGTTGCATATCATGAATTAATAAAACTGCCCGCTTAGGCTCTAACTGCCAGTCTGTTTTGTTAGCTGGATAACTTTGTGGTGCGGGCATCAGATAAGTAGAAATTTTTGCAATAGCCATATTTTGCTCAATATTTATTCAAGATGTTATAGCGGTATTTAATAGGCTGCGAAGCTGTTTTTTATCCACCTTACCAACAGCGGTCAGGGGCAAGCTTGCAATTAATTTGATCTGGTCTGGCAGCTTATATTGTGCAATCCCCAACTCCATGAGATGGCGTCTCAGCGCCACAGCTTTAAGTTCAGGATGACGGGCAACAATAAAGGCACAACTCTTTTCACCGAATTTCTCGTCCACAATTGCAACCAGAGCAACGTGAATAACGTCCGGATGCAAAAGAATAAGTTTTTCAATTTCTTCCGACGCAATCTTTTCACCACCGCGGTTAATCTGGTCTTTAATTCTGCCGACGACCCGTAAATTCCCCTCAGGAGTACGCTGCACCAGATCGCCAGAATAGTAATAGTTGTCCTGATCAAAGACCTGTGAATTATGTTCAGGGCTGCGGTAATAACCACAAAAGGTATAAGGACCGCGAGTCGCAAGCATCCCTATTTCACCTTCCGGAACTTCTCTGTACTGCTCATCTACAATTTTGATTTCATCATCAGAACTGATAGGACGCCCTTGTGTCGTAAATATTTGCTCATCGGCGTCATCGAGTCGGGTGTAATTGACCAAGCCTTCTGCCATTCCAAAGACTTGTTGTAATTTACAGTTGAGGACTTCAGGTACTTGACGGGCTAAAGATTCAGGGAAGCTGGCTCCCCCCACCTGAAGCAACCTTAAAGACTGAATTTGATCTTGATAGTGTGCGGCTTTTTCCAGCCACATAATGACGGCACTTGGCACTAAAGCGGCCATATTGACTTGATGTCTCTGAATAAGAGAAAAGCAATTCAGCGGTTCAGGATTGGGGGCCATCACAACACATCCACCAGCATGTAAAACCCCTAATGCACCCGGTGAACTCAACATAAAGTTATGCGGCGCTGGTAGCGCACACAATAAGCGGGTATTCGGGCTTAAACCACAAATCTCGGCACTGGCCCGCACACTATAGTCATAGTCATTATGGGTACGTGGAATAAGTTTTGGTGTTCCCGTACTTCCGCCTGACAACTGAAAGAAAGCAACTTCATCGGCAGGTGTAGATGAAAAATCGATACAGGTTTCTGCGGGTGTTTCAATCCAGTCTAATAGTCCGCAATCAGTGACTTGATGATTGAGCATCAAAATAATGTCAGGGCTTAAATTTACGTCATCAAGTGAATCAATGAATTGATTATTGCTAAATACTTCATGCTGACGCGAAGCAATTAAAAGCTTAGGTTGAATCTGTTGAATAAAGGCATTGAGTTCATATTGACGATGGCTATATAGCGTATTGAGCGCAACCACACCCGTCTTAAGCAAGGCAAAAAACACAATATAAAACTCTGCAATATTGGGAAGTTGTACTAAAGCAGTATCCCCCTTGCCCAAGCCTTTTTCAGCGAGTCGAGTCGCTAGATTTGTTGATAACCGATCCAGCTCGATATAACTCAACTGTCGCTCACCACAAATAATGGCTGGCGAATGCGGATGCGATTGAACCCCTGCCGTTAAAATACGCGTCAAAGGCTGGTCAATCCAATACCCTTTATTTCGATAATGTTGTGCCCGCTCTTTGGGCCAGCGAACAAACTCAATCAACTGATTTTTCATGGCATTCTAAATATTCGATTTAATTTAATGGTTATCAAGCTATTGATTATTCGTAACTTTTATTAAATATCGGTATAGATATTTAATTTAAATACCGACCAAAGAAATTTCTTAAGACGGACAAGCTATCTATTCACAGCAAAGTTGAAAATGATTAACAAATGCAACTGGTAATCATTTTCATTTGTTTGTATGATGCTGAAACAAGATTAATTTGTCAACCGAGTTATCGTTCAATGTGTGAATTAACTTCGATGCAGGCGGCTTGCTGGTTTGGTCGCTCTGGCAACGCAACCTTAGGTGGGGTCGCTGCTCACCTCTATGCAGAATTTGACGGTCAGTTTATTGATTTACAAAAATTACATTTAGCACTTCAACGACTTTATCGAGAACACTCGATCTTGAGATTAAGTTTGAATGCCGACGGCATCCCGAACATCATGCCTGAGATACCGCAACAGATATTGGAAGTCGATGATTTTTCAAAGCTTAGTGATCATCAAACTGAACACATGCTTGTGCAAAAACGTGAGCAATGGACCCATCAAAAACTTGATTTAAGTCAGGGTCAAACTGCAAGATTTTCTGTCAGTATTCTTAAACAAAATACTTTCCGTTTTCATGTCGATACGGACATGATTGCAATTGATCCGTCCAGCTTCCTGAATTTAATGGAAGATCTGTCTTTGTTTTATGAAGACGCGGAAATATCATTTTTCCGTCCGCCTCACTTTTTTGACTGGTATCAAAAAATACGGACCGACCCTGAACTCAAAAAATTAAAGCAACGAGACCGCTTATGGTGGAAACAACGGCTGCCTCATATTCCCCCTGCACCGTCACTCCCTTTCATTGATCAAGAATTTAAAACAGCAAAAAGTGTTCGTTTAAGTACGTGGTTATCACCACAACAACGAACAGCATTACAGCAACTTGCCAGAAAACAACATCTGACTATGACTAACCTGATATTAGGTTTATTTGCCTATACGCTTAGTCATGCAACCCAAGATCACAGCTTCCGCTTAAATATTCCTACTTTTTGGCGTGAACCGGCTTTAAAAAATGTCGAAGGCACTATTGGTGATTTTGCTAATTTAGTCATCCTCAATGTCGATCTAAAAGAAACAACGACCTTAGCTGCATTCTGCAAACAAATAGCAAATCAAATGCTGGAGTTGTTAGAGCATTCACATTATCCGGGTGTGAATGTTCTACGTGACCTGTCGCGTTATCAGGGTAGTGCCCAGATTGCTCCCGTGGTATTTACCGCAGCACTCGATTTAGAAAATGATAATTTGCTCTCTGATCGTGTCCGTCGCGTTTTTGGTGCCATGAATTGGGTGATTTCACAAGGGCCACAAGTTGCACTTGATGCGCAAGTTGCTCATGTAGATGACGGTATTTTAGTGAATTGGGACATCCGTTTAGACGCGCTTCCCAAAGAATGGATCACGAATTTATTTGATTCTTTCATTGAATTACTTAAAAACCTTGCCGCACATCCTGAGCAACTGAATGCACAAATCATAAGCCCGGCACAAAATACTCCATCAGATGTTACGTCGCAAAAATCATTAAATGCATTACAGCAAGCCTACCTATTAGGCCGAACTCAAGCCCTTCCCTTAGGTGGTGTTGCCATGCAGGAGTTTAGGCAGTATCACGGTCAAATGGATATGGGTTTATTAAGACAACGATTGACAGAAATGGTACGGCGGCATGACAGCTTACGAAGCTATATTGATAAAAATAGCTTAATACAATATGTAAGCGATCAAGTACGTGTCAATTTAAAAGAAATAGACCTAAGCACCTGGGAAGCTGAACATGCCTCTCACCACATCCAGTCCTATAAAAATAGTTATACCCATGAACTATTTGATTTAAATCAGTCGCCTTGGAATATCACCGTATTTTTATTAAAAAATAATCTATTAACGATTTTTGTGCGCTTTGATGCATTAATTTTAGATGGCCGATCTATCGCTTCACTGATGTTAGAGCTATTTGATGGACAACAACATGATATCCAGACACAAATAGAAGACAATGAAGCTGAAAATAGCTTGTCTTTTCATCAGTCAGATCGGGCTTACTGGGAAAGAAAATTTTCTACACTATCCGCTATTCCAGCACTTCCGTGGAAAATGCCTTTACAGCATTTAGCGACTTCACGCTATCAACGTAATACTCTAATTATAGAAAAAGATCAATTTAAACAGTTGTCTAAAATTGGCGCAAAACATTCACTGTTTAAAAACTCAATCCTCATGGCGATTATTCTGGAGGTGCTGTCTCACTGGAGCACTGAAAAATCTTTATGTGTGGCCGTTCCTACATTGCCCCTCTATGCCGGACCATTTTCCAATAGCTCTACGTTTATTGCGGTTGAGTGGCAAACTGCAGATCAATTTACTGAACAAGCCAACCGTTTGCAAACAGACGTTTTAGAGGGTTTACAGCATCTTTCATTTTCAGGCGTTGATCTGGCCCGGCTATTATTTGAAAAAGTGGGCACTGCTCCAGTATTGCCTATTGTCATTACAAATAGCTTGTCCTGGCCTGTATTACCTGAATCTCATCCTATTCAACAATACGATGGACTAACCCAAACCCCTCAAGTTGCCATTGATATTCGCTTTAGCACCAGAAATGACGGCGCTTTGATTTTCGATATTGATTATGCCCAAGAAGCATTTCCTCCCCACATGATTGACGATTTCCTTGAGGCACTACAATTGGCAATCAAGCAAATTATTGGTTCAGAAATCTTCGGTTTTGATCTCAGCAATTTCTTCAGTGAGCTTCAAAATAACAGACCCTATTTCAACCATAATGAGTCCGTTGATAGATCTATACCACATGAAAATAATGCGAAACCGCGTAATCAACTACTCGACATTTATTTAGACGTGATCGGCCAGGCACCCAATCAGCAAGTGGACAAATCAACGCATTTTACGTATCTCGGGCTACGCCCCCATCATTTAAAGGTCGTTTCAAAACGTATTCATGAAACATACGCGATTCAGCTCTCACCTGTTCAACTTATCCAATGTCGCAATATTGCGGATGTAGAGAAACTCCTTACACCCCATTAATTCGTATTTAAAAACATTCATCATTTTGGAATCAGATAAAGTATAAACATGAAAAAAATAGATATTACCGGAATTGGTATTGGGCCATTCAACTTAGGTTTAGCTGCGCTTTTGTCTCATCATCCCGAAATCAAAAGCGTATTTTTAGAACGCAAACCAGAATTTCGATGGCATGAGGGACTGCTACTGCAAGGCACGACATTACAAGTCCCTTTCTTTGCCGACTTGGTTACCATGGCCAATCCCTGCCACCCCTTAGGCTATATTAATTATTTACATCAACATGATCGCTTACATCAGTTTTATTATTACGACAGTTTTTTAATCCCACGCCGTGAATATGACCATTATTGCCGTTGGGCTTCAAAACAACTACCGGATTGTCGATTTGGAGAAAACGTCAATCATGTGGAATATGACGCCAAGCTGGATAAATTTATGATAGAAAGTGAATCAGCCTCGGGCGAAAAACAAAAATACATCAGCCAAAATCTGGCAATTGGTATCGGCACCAAACCGCGAATTCCCCAATGGCTGGCAACATGCAAGCACCCTTTGGTCAAGCATTCTGCAGAGTTTGCAAAAATTCAGGCACAACTCCAACAATGTAAACAAGTCACGGTGATTGGTTCAGGACAAAGCGCAGCAGAATGCGTGCTTGCTTTATTTAACTCCCTGACACCAGAACAAGTAAAAGCAGGTGCATCTATTCGCTGGATCACGCGTTCAGCCGGCTTTCACCCGATGGAATATTCTAAACTTGGCCAAGAGTGCTTTACGCCAGCTTATATGCAATATTTCCAAAGCCTGCCCAGAGATAAACGTCGCGATATTGCGGCTAGTCAGGGCCTGATCTATAAAGGCATTAGCTTCTCAACCATTGGTGATATCTATGACGTACTTTATGAACGTTCCGTGGGTGGTGAGCCGTGCGGTTTAAGCCTATACACCAGCTGTGAAGTTGAATCGGTTGAACAACTTGAATCGGGTTCTCTTCGTTTAACCTGTTTACATACCCAACTTGATCAACGTTGTGAATTAGAAACCGATGCTCTTGTCGCAGCTACAGGCTATGTGCATGATTGGCCGGAGTGGTTCCAGCATATGAAAGGTTCGGTTTTAGCGGTTGATGATAAAAATGACTGTATTGTTCAGGAAGACTTTACCGTTTTACGTTGTGATCAGGGGCAAGGCCGTATTTTCATTCAAAATGCCGAGATTTTTCAGCAAGGGGTCGGTTCTCCTGACCTGGGAATCGGTGCCACTCGAAACTCGGTGATTATTAATCAATTGCTGGGGCGTGATGCTTATCGAATTCCTAAACAGTCTTCTTTCCAGCACTATGGTTTACCCAAATAAATAACAACGATTCATAAAAAAACTGCCAAATCTGATTTGGCAGTTTTTTTATGTCTTCTGATTAAATTAAAAATCAATCGAGGCCGATAATAAATAAGTACGCGGCGCACCCAGCATTAAACTTGTAAATTGAGGCATTGCCCAATATGACTTGTTGGTGAGGTTATCGATATTCCCACGAATCGTGACAGGGAATTGCGCTATTTTGGTTTGGTAACGTGCGCCAATTCCGTACACTTCGCGTCCGGGTACTGAAGTTGAGTTATCCGTATAAATATATTGTTTGGACGCAGCTGTTGCATTGGCAGTCAAAGTTAAGCCCGGGATATACGGCACATCCCCTTCAACACCAAGTTTCGCTTGCATTTTTGGAACACCGGCAACAACATTGCCTAACTCGTTTTTAATTCCGGTTTTTGTGATTTTAGGATCAATATACGTAAATCCACCCATTACACGCAGACTATCCATAGGTGAACCGTAAAAGCCCCATTCAACTCCGCGATTACGTTGTTCGCCATCAGCGCCATAAATCGATTTGCTCTTGCCATCCGTACTTCTAATCACATACGAATTTCGAGACTTGATCTGAAATACACTTAGGCTATTGGTGAATTTACCGCTGTCAATTTTAATTCCGGCTTCCATTTGTTTGGTTTTGAAAGGAGAAAATATTTGTCCTTCATTTTCGTAGTTCTGTCCTGTTGGTACCGTTCCCCCTGAACTTAATCCTTCAATATAGTTGGTATACAATGAAACATGATCATTGGCTTTGAACAAAATTGCAGCTGCAGGTGTAATCGCATTTTTATCATAACGGCCGTTAACATTTCGAACGCCCTGCCCATTCAGACTTTCAGTAACAATATTCTGGTAGCGCAGCCCTAAGGTCAATTGCAACTGCTCTTGAAGCATCGACAGGGTATCGGCCAGGCCAACACTTGTTAAATTTTCTTTATTGCTAAAAATAGGTGCGACCGCAACACGATCCGGCTTACTGCCCCAGTTTGGGTTATAGATATTGGTTATACGGTCTCCTCCAGGAAATCCTTGTCTGATCCCCGATTCGTCATCCGTTTCGCGGTAATGTGTTGCATTTAATGCCAGCGCATGTTTTACCGCGCCTGTATCAAATTTACCCCGTAAACCGACTTCAGCAGATTTACGTTCATACTCAAAACCTAAATGAGCAATATTGAACTTGATATCTCCTGCCTGATTTTGAATTTCAGTTTTAGCAGCTCCCAACGTATCATATTCTGTTTTACTCATACCCGCCGTGGCATAGGCCATCCAGTGATCGTTTAAGTCATACTCACCGCGAATCATCCCGCCTTTATCACGGGTGTTATAGACTGTCCAGGTCGGGTTCAGCAAAGTATCTGGGTTTGGCGCTTTAGGTAATTTAACGCCGGATAAAATGGTTAAACCACGATTAATACCGTCAGCATGGTCACGGCTGGTATATAAATCGGCTGAAAGTCGTGCATTGTCGCCTTTCCAGTCCAAACCCAGTGAAAAGAGATGCGTGGTTTTTTCCTGCGATTGAATTGGTCCTTCGCCATCTCGATAGACACTATTGAACCGCACACCAAATTCTTTGTTTTCACCGAAACGGCGTCCAATATCCAGATGCCCGCCGAATTGCGAATCCGACATATACGTGGTGGTAAAACGTGTTAAAGGATCATCGCCCGCACGTTTCGGTACCAAGTTAACGGTACCCCCTAAAGTTGCCCCTGGCGGCATGCCATTGAGCATTGCTGAAGGACCTTTCAATACATCAATGTGTTCAAACATTTCCGGTGAGGCGCGATATAACGGTGCAATACCATATAATCCACCCATAGACGTATCGCGACCCGCCGCTACAGAACTCGATCTAAACCCACGAATCGCATAACTTTCTGCAATGACACCATAAGCGCCCGTTGAAAAAATAGATGGGTCCGTTTTTGCAATCACATCGGTGATATCTTTCGCTTGCTGATCTGCAATATATTTTTCTGTATAAGCAATGGTATTAAACGGGGTTTCCATCGCGGTTTTATTGCCTAAAAAGCCAACTGAGCTTTTCGTGGACACTTGTCCCCCTGCATAATAATCGTCTTGTTCAGCTTTTACGGTAATGAGCGGCAAAGCAGTTGCATTGGCTTGCGCAGTTGGTTGCTGATCAAGGGCTTCTATTGAATGATCAATCACGGCAGCATGGCTATTTGATGCACATAGTACAAATACAGTACCTAATGCATAGCCTAGTCGAAGTGCCATTTGTGCCGAAGCAATTCCATTTAATATGAAAGAACGGCGATTGATTATTTTATCATTCCCGGTTTTTAAATTAAGGTTATAACTCATGTTGTTCATTGGAAGACCTGCAATATTGTAATTCAGTTTTTATTAACTATCTGCTTAAAAAACATAGCAAAATAGTGAAAATTTATGCTGTAAGATTTGACTCGGTTATACGCCCCAGAATTTATTGATAGCCTTTTTTCACATCTTCCATCACAATTTTGAGAGAGGTTGGGCTTGCAGCCGTGGTGTACCACGCATCTGCATCAACAAAAATGACACGACCGTTTTTCCATGCTTTGGTTTGACGTAATAATGGATTTTCAACACTGGCAGCATTAATTTTTGTGCGATGCTCCATCACGGCAGTCCGGTCCACGATATAGAGAATATCCGGGTCTGCTTTTTTGATGAATTCACTCGAAATCGGTTGCCCATGTAGACTTGTATCCATGGCACTACTGGCCGGCTTTACCCCAAAAGCATTAAAGATAAAGCCATAGCGGGACTGAACACCAAAATTACTAAATGCCCCATTGTTATGAAGAACGACCAGCGCTGTTTCCGGGCGATTGGCTGTCACCGCTTGTACCTGCTTCACCTGTTGATCAAGTTCAGAAACTTTCTGATGGGCTAAATCTTCTTTATTAAATATTTTCCCTAAGGTCATCATATGGTCTTTCACCAGATCAATATGATGACTCCCACTATTGTTGAAGTTAATATCGTAATGAATGGTCGGGGCAATTTTTGACAGTTCCTGATACTGATTAACGTGTAAGGGCGTCATCAAAATCAAGTCCGGCTTTAATGCATATATCCGTTCCATATTGGGCTGTACAATTGCGCCCAGATCCTGAATTTGTGGATCTGTTTTATATTTTTCCAGAAAGTGTGGAATATAATCTTTGGGCATTCCCCTAATCGGGACATTGAGCCGATCCAGAAAATCAGCCTCATTCATATCAAGTACGGCAACCCGTTGCGGTAGATGATCAATCACCGTGCTGCCAAGCGCATGTTTTACCGTAATCGGCTGGGCCAGCTTTTGAGAGGCTGGAGTGCGCTCTGCAACTTTTTGATCACATGCTTGGAGAGTGACGGCTGCCACTATCATGAGGGCGATTCCCCCATATCTTTTCTTCCAGTTCATATCGATTCAAGCTCCGGATGAGTTGAAGTAATTACACATACAGCCACGCTCACTGTATGTAATTTCAAAATCAAGCTCGTACAGATCATTTAATTGCGTCTCTGTAATCACTTGTTCCGTTAACCCACTGAAATGAAGCTTGCCGTTCTTCAGCGCGACAATATGATCTGAATAATTCGTGGCAAAATTGATATCATGAATGACTAAAATCACAGTGCGCCCTTGTTCATCACATAAGCGTCTGAGTGCACGCATAATCTGAACGGCATGTTTCATATCAAGGTTATTTAAAGGTTCATCTAATAAAAGTAGGTTTGTCTGCTGCGCGATGGTCATTGCCAATAAAGCCATTTGCCTTTGCCCACCACTCATTTCATCGATATAAGCTTTGCGCAGTGGCTCTAAAGAAAGAAACTCAATTGCTTCATCAATTAACTGATGGTCCTGTTCACTTAAAACGCCACGGCTATAGGGAAAGCGTCCAAATGAAACCAGTTCTTCTACGGTTAAACGCAAATTAAAGCCAGGCGCCTGACGCAAAGTCGCGACATGCTTGGCATAAGCAGCTGTTTTAATATCGGCAATATTTTGATGATTCAGAAAAATCTCGCCCTGATCTGGCTCAATTAAACGGGCCATCATCATGAGCAAAGTTGATTTTCCAGCGCCATTTGGACCAATCAGTGACGTCACCTGACCTGTAGGAAATTCAATATTGATGTCCCTAAGTACGGGCTTATTCCCATATGACTTATGGATATTTCTGACCTGAATCATGTAACACCTCGGGTACGAACCGCCAACGCAAGGAAATAAATGCCGCATACCAGATTGACCAGAATGCTGACCGTGGTTTTGTAATTAAAAACATGCTCAACGAGAATTTGAGCTGCAATAAATATGGCAATGGTGAGCGCACACCCCATGGGTAGCGTTAATTTATGCTGATAACTTTTGGCTAATGCATAGGTCATATTGGCAATGAAGACGCCCATGAATACAGTCGGGCCAATGAGACTGGTCGATACCGCAACAAGCACAGCGATCAGGGCTAAATAAAAACTGACATAACGGTGATGATGAATGCCGAGTGAAATGGCTTGCTCACGCCCTAAAACCAGAACATCCAGAACAGGAAGTGCTTTTCTACCGAGGAATAAAGTGATGACTACAGCTAAGCTGGCATACAATAAAGTTTCTGTTTGAGCACGATTAAATGAAGCATAACTCAGGCCCTGAAACACAGAGAATTCGCCGGGACTGATTTTGAGTTGAATAAATTGGGTAACCGTCCCGATGACCATGGCCAGGACTAACCCCAAAAGTAGCAGCAAAAACACATCTTTTTTGCCATAGGGCAATAACCAGGTATGGATGAACCAGGAATACAGCAGCATTAAAACAATAGAAATAAAGAAATTACCATTTACCCCTAACTGGCTTAATCCATATGTCCCCCAAACAAACAGCAATAACACTTGCCATAACAAATAAACCGCTTCATAGCCCATAATTGAAGGGGTTAAAATACGATTACCGACCAAGGTCTGAAAAACAATCGAGGACACCGCAATACATATCCCCGCTACAACAATGGTGGCAAGACGCAGTAGTCGGTGAGGAATGACGTATTCAACATCGAGTCCTGAGTTTAAAAATAGAAAACATACCGCCAGACAGGCAACAATCAGATAAATCAGCCATAACTTTGTGATACGCATTATCTGAACTCCCTCAAAATGAGGATGAGGAAAATAACGCCCCCTATACCACCTGCGGTCAGTCCAATCGGTACTTCAAATGGATAAATGATTAAGCGACCGAAAATATCGCAAAAAAGTAAGAGCGATGCTCCGCCTAAAGCCACAATCGGCAAGGTTTTAGCTAAGTTTTCTCCGTATTTCAGTGCGACTAGATTGGGAACCACGAGCCCGACAAAAGGAATTGCACCTACGGTAATGACAGTGGTTGAAACGGTAACCGCAACCAGTATTAAACCGCTGGCTGCTATCGCTGCATAACGAACCCCCAAGCTCGCAGCCATCTCCTCGCCCATACCAATCACGGTAAAGCGATGGGCAAAAAGATAAGTCAGGACAACAATCGGAAAAATAAGGTAAATGACTTCATAGTGACCTTGGATAATTTTCGAAAAATCACCTAAAAGCCACCCTTGCATACTTTGTAAAATATTAAAGCGATAGGCATAAAACTCGGCTAAGGCAGTGAGTACACTGCCATACATCAAGCCAATGACGGGGACTAAAACGGTATTTCTAAAATGGATACGGCGAATAATGGCGATATAAATCAAGCTGGCAATAAAACAAAAAAAGATCGCAAATATCATTTTACTCAGCGTGCTGGTTACCGGGACTAATGTTAATGACACTAAAATTCCCAGTTTGGCAGCATCCAGACCACCCGAAGTTTCCGGTTCAACAAACTTGTTACGCACAATATGCTGTAGGATGACGCCACACACCGCCAGTCCGATTCCAGTCAGCACAATGGTCATTAAACGAGGGATGCGGCTGGCCGTGAGTGTAAGCCAACTCTCATGAGAAAAAGCAAGCAAAGCAGACCATTGTATTTGCTCAGCTCCGAGCAACAATGAACAAATGCATAAAATGATAAAAATACAGAATAAGCCCCATTGCATCAGTGGTATGCCCCACTCAAACCGAAAACAAACGATGCAATTTGCAAATTTGGCCCGTTCCAGCACAAGGCAGGCAAAATTTGTTCAACATTCGATGGGCTTATTGTCCTTTCATGATTGAATATACTCATGAAAACACCTCAATTTTATCGAGACAACCAAATAGGTTCCTTTTGAATATGCACAATCACGGTCATATCCTCAGGATCGTTTTTTTCATCTTTAAATTATTTCTGCCCAGCCAATTCCGAATAAAATAAATATTAATCAACAACTTATTATTTATCTTGTATTTTAAAAATTCGTCATTGCCAATCGCCTAAACTCAATGCAAACAATAATCTTGATGTAAATGAGAATCAATTATAGTATATTTAAAGGTAAAATGTAACCCTACTGTTACATCAGTACAGTTCATGTGGACATCAACGCATTAGAAACAGATCAATTTTTTGCAAAAAAGTAGATTTATAACATTATGAATTATATGAAATTTAATCTGATGTAAAAAATTTGCGAAATGAAAATTGATGAAAATAGCCATTTGATAAACCAGGATTCATTTATGTTGGAACAATTTTCCAAAGCCCCCTCTCTTATTCCAGTGACTGATCACGAAGCGCATATCTGGATGTTGCAATTCCAGCAGCCTGAACAAGTTAATCGACGTTTTAACCTATGGAAGCTGGATCAAGGTCTGGATATGCAAGGGCTGATCAACGCACTTCAAGACACGATTAACACCACGCCTGACTTAAATGTCCGCTATATATTGAGTGAGGAAGGTGATTTATACAAAATTCCATATGATGACCCTTCATCTTGTGTAGAAGTAAGAAAGGACAATACAGAACACGTATTTGAGCAAGTGGCGACATTAAAAGCACAATCATGGAATGCAGAAACTCATTCACCTTTTTTTACACGTTTGATCGAAACAGACCAAGACTATTTTCTTATTTTAGTGCTCCACCCTATTCTTGACCAAAGCTATCAAACCACAGATTTCATTCAGGCTATACAAGATCGTTATCAGCAATATTCAGCAAATCATATGCCATTGCTGCTAAGGGAAATTGATATCCCGAATCATCTAGATGTAAGTCCTATCAAAGCATCGGAACAATCTAAGCAAATCGATATTTCAGAAATTATTTTAGAAGAGTTCCGAAATACGCTCGCTGAACCTGAAATGAACCACCATGATGACTTTTTTGATTTTGGCGGTCATTCACTATTAGCAACCCGAATTATTGGAAACTTACTCAATAAGCATGGCATTGAGATTCAATTTAATGATTTCTTTAAATCGCCCTCTGCCGCTGATTTAGCCCAATATGCTTTGGTTAAATCTGCAAAAACTGCAAAAACCTCCTTACAAAGTGTCGATAAAGCCCCGCTGACTTTAGCTCAAGATTTCCTGTGGCAAGCTTATTCTGCGTTCGATTTTAGCCCAATTTATAACTTGCCATTTGCCGTAGAATTCCTTGAAGAAATTGATGAAGATATTTTCTTGCAAGCGTTTACAGATATTATTGAGCGCCATGCCGGTTTACGCACAATGTTTAATAGCGCCAATGGTCAAACCGATCAACAGGTTGTGCCTACGTCTGAACTTCAACAATTCAAATGGTTTTGGAACAGTGCCGAAAGTAAAAATGCAACGCTTGCCAGTGAAGCTGCATATCAATTTGATTTAACTCGTGAACTTCCACTCAGGATTCGTTTAATTCGAAATGCTCAAGGCAGACAAACTCTATCGTTTTTAGTTCATCACATGGTGATTGATGAATGGTCTTTAAATACGATTATGGCTGACCTCGCGCATGCTTATCTTGCTCGCTCAAATGCTGCAGCGCCTCGCTGGACGGTACCTGCTCAATCCATTCTCGATTTTTCTTTACTGCAGCAAAAACAAGGGATCAATCAAGACCATCTAAATTATTGGACTAACCTGCTAACAGGGGCAACTAAAGGTCTAAGCCTCCCTGTTTCGGAACATGAACTAAATGCTGAACAAGAAAAACCGCCAGTCCAATGGCTCGAACTTGAATTTGCACCGGAAATGTATGAAAAGCTGCTCGCATTTTCGAGACAACACAGCTCTTCCATTTTCGCGGTTCTCTACACGGCAATCGCCAATGCCTTACAGCAACAAGGTGATTTAAAAGATATTGTGATCGGTACTTCTGCATCTGGGCGAACTGATCCCGAGTTTTTTGATACAGTGGGTTACTTTACGACCATGGTGGCGCATCGCACACAGTTTAGCCCTTCAGATTCATTCCAATCATTGCTCCACAATATCAGTACAATGATCAATACCTCGATGGCCTATGCAGATATTCCAATCAACCATATACAAAATGCGTTAGGGATGAGCACCGATGAAGGACTATTATTTGATGTGTTTATTCATATTCATTCAAATAATGCTTTAAACGGCGCGCTCAAAACACCTCAGGGACAAGATCTTCCTTATCGCCAGATCTTGCCGGAACGTGATGAATCGATGTTCGGATTACATTTTGAAATAATGGAAAATGTGATTGATGGACAACATCAGTTAAGCATGATCATTACGTATCAGGCCCATCGCTTCCCGACTGCAACAGTGAAAAGTATCTGTGAAAAAATTCAGGCGACCTTAGCTCAAATCTAGTCGCCCTAGACGCAACCATGTGCTTAAAAGCGAACAACTCAACTTCCTTTTAAGCACATTTCAATGTCCCTATCTGATTTGCTGCTCTACTTTATTCACCACATCCTGAATTGTTTTGCAGCTCATCAGTGTATAAAAATCAATTTCGGTACTGAGCTTCTGAGAAAGTTTCTGGGCAATACTCATGAGCTGTTTCGGACGAATGCCTATATCCAATATTTCAGTTCTATAAAAAATATCCATTTTTTCAGCTTGGCTATCCGCGATGCAGTCACGGAAAACTGATAAGACCGAATCTCCCACTTCCGCGGTTGATGACTGTGTTGTAGTGGAATTTACAGACCACGTAGCAGATAGGTAAAGTTTCCCCTGAGCGACTTCTTGCACAGCTTTACGATCAATTTTGCCATTTCGGGTCAAAGGTATGGTGTCGATGGCCAAATATTTCGAAGGAATATGTGAACTCGGTAAATGTACTTTTAAAAAGTTCTTTAATTCGTGATGACTTAAGCCCGTAGTTTCAGATTGATTATCCAGGGTATAAACAGCGACTAACTCTTGAGTTTCAGTGGTTGGATGTACACAACTGATTACCACACAATTATGAATATACGGGTTCTTTGTCAAAGCATTTTCAACTTCGGCCGCAGCGATTCTCACGCCTTTTATCTTTAAATAACCTTCCTCACGCCCCGCAAAAATAATATTTCCATCTTCCCGGACATAGCCTTGATCACTCATGCGGAAAGCTGTTTGAGTTTCGCTGTCGCTTACCGGAAGATCAACGAAATCCTTATAATAAATTTCTCCATTCAGTAAATAGCCATTTGATAAGTTAAGCCCAGTCATATACATCGTACCGACCTCACCCATTGAGCAAGGCTTCAGATTTTTATCTAAAATAAAATATCGGTTATTTTCTAAAGCTTTTCCATACGGAATAATGTCCTGATCTTGCTCATCAATTTCATGCCATATACTCCAAATCGTGGTCTCTGTAGGGCCACCTAATGAAAATAAACGCGCGTGAGATAATTGTTGTCTTAACTTCGAGATGAGTGCAGGTTTGATATAGTCGCCGCCTTGGGCAATTAAACGCAAAGACCGTAACTGTTCTTTACGAGCTACACTGAAGAGCATATCGACAATGGCAGGCACACTGCTCCAAAGCGTAACCTTGTAGCGATCTACCAGATCGGCCCAGACAACAGCATTTTTACTCTGTTCAAAAGATGGCACCACCAATGTTGCACCCACAGCCATTGAGGCGAATACATCAAATACCGACATATCATGATGAAACGGTGTTACTGCCATAATGACGTCATCAGTAGTCATTTCCCATTTCGAAATCGTCTGCTGTAGCGTGTTTGCAGTGGCCTGATTATTTAAGACCACACATTTCGGAGTGCCTGTACTTCCCGACGTATATAAATAATATGCCGGAAGCCGGTTAATTTCGGCATTAAAGCTAGGTTCATCCTCAGTGGTAGCCGATAAAATTTCATTAATATTTAGGTTTTGGACACCAGCAATGGGGGCATCGCTCACCACCACATCTGCCCGACTATTCGTCAATAAATAGTTTAGTCTCGACGGCGGTGAATCCATATCTACAGGTAGCCAGATAATGCCTGTTAACGCACATGCCAAAGCAGTATAAATATGCTCAGGACTTTTTCTCAGGCAAATTGCAACCACTGATCCTGTCACCAAGTCTTGCTTTTTTAGCGCAGACATGACTTTGGCGACTTGGGTCCCGACCTCGGCATAACTCACGCTACGGTCTTCAAAAATGATTGCTGTTCGATTGGACGTCCGATCAAAAATATTTTCATAAATTCGCTTTAAGAAATTTTCTATGTCGTTATTTTTATGATTCATTTGCTCTAAATTTTGATTAAAATCGTTTAGCATTTATCTATTTCCTCACCCGATTATTTATTCAGTACTGCCCCATCTAATCTTCAAAACCATGCTATAAAAATATTATCTTAGTCGCTCTTGATTCGAATCATAGTTATGCCCTTACAATAATACAAATGATAATCATTTTCAATTAATGCCATAAGAACGTCCCATTAATTGGTTTAAAATTCTTGATATCAAAACTATAAATTAATTGTTTACTTTTATATTTAATGACTTAGAGGGTAGCTTCATTGACTTTAGCTCACAATTGATAATAATTATTATTTACATTTAGACAAGAGTTGGTTATCGTAACCGATAAAGAGATTACATTTATAACCATTATCTCGCTCTATAGTCGTCATTAAGCTTAGGTGATATATATGACAAAAATTGCAGAACAAACAAAACCAGAATATAGCGATATACTCAAACAGAAAGACCATTTACAAGATCTGGAACAGCTTGAGATGACCATTATCTCAATCCATTCCCCTTTTCCATCTATTGTAAGAATTCAAGGAAAAATCAACACCTTACAACCAGAGCTTTGGCAAGCTCCCAATTTGGCCATTCGCTTAATTGTGAGCCATTCACCAGAGGGACATCCCATCTCACGCGTCTATACGGTACGTTCATTCGATCCTGTAAATGCGCAAATCGAAATTGATTTTGTTAAACATGAAGATTTAAGCCCAGCAATGCAATGGCTTAATTCGGCTCAAGTGGGTACAAAAATCGGGCTTATTGGTCCCCGCCCTCATTTTATACCCAATTTTATCCATCAAAAACATGTGGTCATGTTTGCCGATGATACGGCTGTACCCGCGTTACATTCGATACTGAACGAATGGGAAAATGGCGTAAGTGCTGATATTTTCATTGAAAGTTTTGAAAAAGATATTGCTCACCAATTACCCCATCATGACCATGTAAAAATCCATTCGTTCCATAAAGAACATCACACGCCACAAAAAGGTGTTCTTTTAAAAGCAGCATTTGCGCTAGAAAATTATGAAAATATGACGATTTGGGCGGCTTGCGAACGCAATGAGGCAAGGGCCTTACGTCAATTTTTTCTAGAAGACAAACACTTGAATAAAAACGACGTACGTATTGCAGGCTACTGGAAAGATGGCATGTCCGGTTCAGAACTCGATCTGTTACGTGCTAAACATTATCAGGAGCATATTCAACAAGGTAAGACCTTGAACGAATATGATGATCTGGATATGTCGAATTAGCATCCAGTTTGCCCAAATCTACGGTGAAGTTCGATTAACCTTGATAACAGGGCTATTCCTTTAGTTGGCACACGATGATGTAAAAATAGATTAACTTGAATAAGAATAAAGAAGAAATTACTAAAATTTCAAAGCGTGCCAAAGTTATGACAAAGAAAAAGGGAATCAAACTATATGTTTGATTCCCTTTTTTGATATTTGGCGGAAGCGGTGAGATTCGAACTCACGGAGGACTCACACCCTCGTCGGTTTTCAAGACCGGTGCATTAAACCGCTCTGCCACGCTTCCATGTGCGTAAGAATACAAAGCTTGCCCTGTTTATACAAGAGAAATTTAACTGCAATGTATTCAAATGCATATTGTTTCATCAATTTTACAGTTTAGCGGCTAATTCAGCACCATCTCGGATCGCTCGCTTTGCATCGAGCTCCGCAGCAAGCTTGGCTCCGCCAATAATATGATAGTTTGCCAAAGTACTTTCACCTTCTTTTGGCATTAAATCCTTAACCGATTCTTGTCCGGCACAGACCACAATGGTATCTACGCGCAACAATTGATCGTGTCCATTATGTTCAACCCATAAGCCTTCATCAGTCACTGCCTTATACTGCACACCACGTAACATACGCACAGCATGTTTTTTCAGTTGCGCACGGTGCACCCATCCCGAAGTTTTACCCAGACCGATTCCGAGTGGTGTCGTTTTACGTTGCAATAAATAAATCTGACGCACAGGAACGTCCACTTCTGGACGCTGCATGCCCCCTTCAGAAATATAATCCGGGTTTGGGTCAACCCCCCATTCACGTTGCCACTCTGCCAAAGGTTGCGGCTGAGGCTGATGAGGTGGCTTTAATAGAAACTCTGATACATCAAAGCCAATCCCGCCTGCACCAATCACCGCAACTTTATGTCCGACCTCAGCACCACGCAAAACCTCGGCATAAGACAAGACCTGAGGTGCGGTGCTGCCTTGTATTTTTAACGCACGTGGCACCACGCCTGTTGCTACCACCACCTCATCAAAGCCTTCTCGCTCTAATTGTTCGCGACTGATCCGCGTATTTAAACGCACATCGACACCGGTTTGCTTCAATTGCACTTTAAAATAACGAATGGTTTCATGGAACTCTTCTTTACCAGGCACTACTTTGGCCAGATTAAACTGCCCACCAACATCGTCATTGGCTTCAAATAACGTCACGGCATGACCACGACTTGCAGCTACTGTTGCGGCAGACATTCCAGCTACACCACCACCGACAACGGCGATACGTTTTGGTTTTTTGGTTTTGATATAGACCAGTTCAGTTTCAAAACAGGCTTGCGGATTGACCAGACAAGTGACCCTTTGATTTTTAAAAGCATGGTCTAAACAGGCTTGGTTACAGGCAATACAGGTGTTAATTTCATCAACACGATTGGTGGCTGTTTTATTGACCCAATACGGATCTGCCAAAAATGGACGTGCCATCTGCACCATATCCGCCTTACCTGAAGCAATGATTTCTTCAGCAACATCCGGCATATTGATACGATTCGATGCAATCACCGGAACAGAAACATGCTGCTTCACGGCTGCGGTATAGTCGACAAATGCTGCACGCGGTACAGAAGTTACAATAGTCGGCACACGAGCTTCATGCCAGCCAATCCCGGTATTGAGCAAAGTAATACCTGCTTTTTCCAATGCTTTGGCGACCACAATCACTTCTTGCATGGTATTGCCATCATGTACCAGATCCAGCAAAGACAGACGGAAAGCAATAATAAATTTTTCACCGACTTTGGCACGAATGGCCTTGACGATTTCGACTGGAAAACGCATACGGTTTTCAATATCGCCGCCCCAGCGATCAGTACGTTTATTGACATGGCTGCTCAGGAACTGGTTAATTAAATAACCTTCTGAACCCATGATTTCTACGCCATCATAGCCGGCTTTTTTGGCCAGACTGGCACAACGGGCATAATCATCAATGGTTGCCAAAATCTGTGAATCAGACATCTGACGTGGCTTAAACGGATTAATGGGCGCTTGGATGGGAGAAGAAGAAACTGAAAAAGGATGATAACCATAACGCCCGGAATGCAAAATCTGCATCAGAATCTTTGCACCATGTTTATGTACCGCATGCGTGACCAGACGATGATGCGGAATATCTGCCAGACTATTCATGGTTCCGCCCGCTGGTAATAACCAGCCTTGACGGTTTGGAGAAATCCCCCCCGTGATAATTAAGCCAACACCACCCTTTGCACGCTCACCGAAATAAGCTGCAAGTTTAGGATAATTAAAAAAACGATCTTCTAAACCTGAATGCATTGAGCCCATTACGACACGGTTTTTAATGGTAGTAAAACCCAAATGTAATGGTTTTAAGATATTTGCATAGCTAGTCATGGTATTCCTTCTTTAATTTTGGCTTTGCAACTTGTTGCATAGTACTTTAATACTTTTTTATTGATTTGGGATGACTATAGCGCGAATTTTAATGGTTGAAAGTGTCAATTTAATGTGATGACTGGAAGCTATTGTTCATTATCGACCGATAAAAAAGCAGCCATTTCACTGACTGCTTTTTTATACCAACATTTAAAAATGGCACATCGCTTAAGGCTGTTGATTGCATGAATAAGCCAATCGACTTTTTGTTTTTTTCACTTTGAGCGAACTCATCACAATCCCCAGACAAATGAAGACCGCACCGATTAAGATATTCAGGGTTAAAGGTTCATGCCAAATTAAAGAACCAAAAAATAGACTCAGAATTGGAATACACATGATTGAGATCGAAGCAACAAAAGTATCCACCTGACTCACGATCCAGTTCCACAGTACAAACGCAAATCCGGTTCCAACCACTGCAATATAAAATAACGCAGATTCATTTAGAGGGTTGAGCCAAACCTGAACATTTACAGGTTCAAAAACTAAAGCACCAACAAAAATAACAGCGCCACCTAATAACAGCTGCCAAATAGTCAGCTTGATTTTGTCATACGTCGCAAAATTCTTTTTAATAAACACCGTTGATAAGGCCCAAAAGAAGCCAGAACCAATTAACAAGATTTGCCCGAGCAATGAGGTATTCATATGGATATGTTGCAGTTGTGGCCAAAGAATGGCGATCAGCCCCAATGTTCCTAAAACCAGCCCTAAACCCTTTTGGCTATTCAAACGTTCATTTAAGAAATAGTGTGCCAGCACACCAATAAAAATTGGCATGGTAAAGACCAGCACTGCCGATAAACCCGAATCCACAAATTGCATCGCAAAGGTTTGCGTTGCATAGAAACCAAGACAAATCAGCAAGCTTAAAATCATTAAGGGCTTCCACTCTGACGCTTTTGGCAAAATCGGTTTCTTCAACATTCGCTGTATGATCATTAAAGTCAGTGCTGCCAGAATCAAACGTGTAGAAATAAACAGGAATGGTGGAAAGACTTGCAAACTGTGTTTAACCAAGCCCCATAAAGAACCCCAGACCAGACATAACAACGCGATTGCGCTTACGACTCGAATATTCACGTGTTGTACTCAACCCTTGGAAAGTCATGTTAGTGTATAAAATAAATGACATCATGAATAATGCTATGTTTTAATAGATCCATCATTTTTTTTGATGTCGATTTAGCAGACTCTCCTTTTTGATTTTTATCTTTCGGAATGGATGAGCTGGCACGATTGAGGAATTGCCGTGAATATTGATATTAATGATATCCGTTCTTTTGTCACTGTAGCCGAGCTAAAAAGTATTACGGCGGCGGCACATAAGCTCAATTATTTACAATCCAATATGACTGCAAAAATCAAGAAAATTGAAAATCATTACAAACGCCAGTTATTTATCCGTAGACCCAAAGGCGTTGAACTGACTGAATCAGGTATGAATTTGTATACCCAATATAAAAAGATGATGTTCACCTGGGAGGAAACCGAAAATAAAATCTATCAACAAGAAAGCGTACTGCGTTTCGGAACCAATACCAGTCTCGGTGGCATGCGTTTTTACCCGTCTTTTAGCAAATTATATGAGGCTTATCCTGACCTCTCGATTACCATGAAAACGGGTTCTACGGGCTATATTGAAGATGAAATTCTCGCCGGCAATCTGGATATGGCCTATGCACTAGGTCATCCAAAACAGAAGAACCTGCAATATATTCAAAAGGCGGATGATCAACTGGTGATTATTGGCAAAAATATGATTAACCACGACAGTCTTGAAGAGTGTCTGAATCATCAAAATATCTTGCTGGCCTCTGAACAATGCTGCTATGCCACAACTCTGGATAGCATCTATAGCGACTATAATCTCAAAAAGGGTGAACTCACCCATATTTATGATCATGAAGCTTTAATTCACTTTACCCAGCTGGGTATGGGCATTTCCATGATTGCCAAGTCATTGATTGAGAAATACAAGATTCAATATTATCGGGAAACGCCTGAACAATATCGGGACATTGGTCTATATTTGATTGCACGCAATGACCATGTCTTTACACCGATCGAGAAGCAATTTATTGGCTTAAATGATGCGCTTTAACTAAAACACTTTTTATAAAACGTGTTTGCAACCTCTTTACCTTCTCTTCACTTGAGACTTTTAAAGCCCACAGCCTGTTCATGCCTTATTGTTCATGCTTATCGTAAAACTTTATATTTTTCCGATGTTAATCTATTTTTCAAATGAAAAAAAAAGAATTCCTTTCCTAACAGAAAAAAAATCGATTTGAAAAGTGATATAGTACGGAACGTATAAATTCTCTTTGGTCACCGAAGTATTAGGGTGCCTATTTCGAAATAGTTAGGACTAGCAATGACTGATAATGCAACGATCTTGCAGCATGTACCAGTAGGTAAAAAAGTAGGGATTGCCTTCTCTGGTGGTTTAGACACTTCAGCAGCTTTATTATGGATGAAACAGAAAGGCGCAGAGCCTTATGCATATACTGCAAATCTGGGTCAACCTGATGAAGATGACTATGATGCTATTCCAAAGAAAGCTGAACAGTACGGCGCAGTCAAAGCTCGATTAATCGATTGTCGTTTACAACTTGCGCTTGAAGGTATTGCCGCGATTCAATGTGGCGCATTCCATATCAGCACGGGCGGTGTTCCTTATTTCAATACCACACCTTTAGGTCGTGCAGTGACAGGTACCATGCTGGTCACCGCAATGAAAGAAGATGACGTTAATATCTGGGGTGATGGCTCGACTTATAAAGGTAACGATATTGAACGTTTCTATCGTTACGGTTTATTGACCAACCCTGCCCTTAAAATCTATAAACCGTGGTTAGACCAACAGTTTATTGACGAGTTAGGTGGCCGTGCCGAAATGTCGCAATTCTTAATCGACAACGGCTTTGACTATAAAATGTCAAAAGAAAAAGCCTATTCAACTGACTCGAATATGTTGGGCGCAACACATGAAGCCAAAGATTTAGAATACCTGAATGCCGGTATTAAAATCGTCGACCCGATTATGGGTGTTGCATTCTGGAAAGACGACGTTGAAATCCAGCCAGAACAAGTGAGCATTACTTTTGAAGAAGGTATGCCGGTTGCACTGAATGGCCAACGCATCGAAGATCCGGTTGAATTTATTTTAGAAGCAAACCGTATCGGTGGCCGTCATGGTCTAGGTATGTCTGACCAGATCGAAAACCGTATTATCGAAGCAAAATCTCGCGGTATTTATGAAGCACCGGGTATGGCATTGTTACACATTGCTTATGAGCGTCTAGTCACTGGTATTCATAACGAAGATACGATTGAACAATACCGTATCAACGGTTTACGTTTAGGTCGTTTACTTTACCAAGGTCGCTGGTTTGATTCACAAGCATTGATGCTCCGTGAAACTGCGCAACGTTGGGTTGCGAAAGCGATTACCGGTACTGTAACACTTGAATTACGTCGTGGTAATGATTACACCATCATGAACACTGAATCTCCGAACCTTACTTATGAAGCTGAGCGTTTAACCATGGAGAAAGGTGATTCGATGTTTACACCGATGGATCGTATCGGTCAGTTAACCATGCGTAACCTTGATATCACAGATACACGTGCAAAACTGGGTATCTACACAGAAACTGGTCTGCTTTCTGTAGGTCAAGGCTCTGCAATTCCACAATTGGAAAACAAATCAAAATAAGCATTTGATACATTGGTATCAAACCTTAAAAGGCTGAATCTTGTATTCGGCCTTTTTTATGCCCTTACAATAAGCAACCCCATCATCTCAATTATAGAACAACACGTCGCAATAAAAGACTATTTATACCTATTATGAATCGATAATATAAGCATCAAGCAGAACATAATAATTTGGGAGATGAAAGATGAATGCTTATCTACATCGCAGTGAAAATCGTGGTCATGTTAAAGCAGGCTGGTTAGACACCTATCATAGTTTTTCATTTGGTAGCTGGTACAACCCGAAATACATGGGTGTCAGTGCCCTGCGCGTCATTAATGACGATACCGTGGCTGCACACAATGGTTTTGGTACTCACCCGCATGACAATATGGAAATCCTGACTTGTGTACTGGACGGCACCATTTCCCATAAAGACAGCATGGGTAATGAAGGCCAGATCAATGCTGGTGAATGGCAATTGATGAGTGCGGGTACAGGCGTCACTCACAGTGAAATGAACAAGCATGATAAAGCGGTGCATCTGTTACAGATCTGGATTCAACCAAATGTACAAGATGCGGAACCCACCTATCAGCAAATTCAGCTCAATCCGAAAGATCATCCAAACCAATGGCACTTGATCGCAGGTGATAAATCTGCACCGATGCTGATCCGTCAAAATGCTGAAGTGAAAACTGCGGTCATTGAAAAGGATCAACATCTAGACATTACAGCACGGAAAAAAGTGAACTACGTGCACGTAATTTCAGGTGAAGTGATGATTGCAGATCATTTAGTGAAAGCAGGTGATGCCTTGCTATTTGATGAAACAGCAACCATTACTGCACTACAAGACAGTCAGATGATCTGGTTTGACCTACCTTAAGTCCCGGTTTAACTCGTACTCCTCCCTCGGGGGTACGAGCTTTTTAATCGCTACTTCCCCCACCATCACAACTCCCAGAATCCGAGTTAGTACTGTCGCTTATGCTACAGTGATCGGTATGTCTTGAATCATGATGTTGAGATGATTCATTGATATAAGATGTTGGCGAATGCGAATCACTAGAGTCAGATGAAACTTGTCTAGCGCTGGTTTTCTTTACCCAGAGAATGGATAAAACCAAGCCCATCACAACAACCAGAACAATAAATAACAGCATTAGAAATCTTGAGTGCCCTGCCAATCTTTAGAAACGACTATATCCTGAGTCTAGACTTTTAAAAAGATAGACATTAAAAAAGCCCGATTAACGGGCTTTTCTACAACCTTGAACATTTTTAAAAACAATCTAGATTGTTTCGTTCGTTGTTAGCTGTGTATTCAGGTCATCATATCTTTTTGCATTTAGGCAAGATTTCTCTTAAATCCCAAATAGTATATGACTTCCTTATTGTTTAAATTAGCACCAATTATGAATGGGGTCAAGCACCCTTTTAATGCTAAAAAGCTAAACCCAATACAGCATGGCCGTGACGAAGCAAACTGTTTAAAGAATGTGTTGAATTCAAAAGAATGTCATCATAAAAAGACTAAACATTATTTGTTTTTACGTTCTTTATTCACCAGATAATCCACCACTTGCACAACCTTTTCATCACCGCCCTGAACAATATATTTACCATTTACCACGACCGCAGGAACGCCAGTGAGTTGGTATTTAAGCGCCAATTGATTGGATTCGGCAATTTTTGCTGTGATTGCAAAAGAATCAAACATGCTATTAAATTTTTGCTCAGGTACGCCGTATTGGGTAAAAAATTTAGCAAAAGCTTCCTTTTGCAAAACTCTTTGATTGCCAGAAAAATTAGCATGGAATAATGGTAAATGTGTACGCTTACGAACGCCTAATGCTTCACTGACATAATAGGCACGTGCCCCCTGCTCCCATATAGGTGTCATTGCTGCAGGCGTACGAAGAAAATACACATCTTTTGGAATCTTCTTTAACCAGCTTTGCATATGCGGTTCTAATTTAAAGCAATAGGTACAGCCATACCAAAAAAATTCCCGGACCTCGATTTTATCTGGAACAGACGTTTTTTCTGGATTTTGTACAACCGTATAATCTTTACCTGCAACAAAATCTGCAGCCATTGTCTGGGTAGAAAGTACTGCAACAATTGCAGTAAGGCCCGTTAAAATAAATTTTTTCATTAACTTCACTAAGCTCATAACGCCTTTTATCGCGCCTGAGAATTTATAAGTAACACTCTTCCAAAACGTCATCGTAAAACACTGTTTATTTCCTTCAACAGTTGATATTAGACTACGATATCCATAGTTTACTCGAGAAATGCCCTACAAAAATTAGGTCTTGTGAATTATCGATTAAAATCAACAATTAAAAAACAAAATTGCAACAGCTTAATAGATCCATTTTTAATATTTATTTCGTTATATTATGTATGTTTCTTAATCGCTCAACGTATCTTGTTGAATAAATAGTTTGAGGAAGATACCTGTTTAGATAAGCATCGAAAGGTACCACAAGATCAGGTACATATTGTGATCAACCTCAAATGTCAAATTTTTCATCGTCCTGGCTAACCTTAACCAGGTGTCCAATATTTATTTATGTAATGTACGCGGAGTTGTCGTACAAGCCCCATGACGCTCAACTAAATTTTTCATTACTTTTCTCACCTTGCCTTGGTCTATACAGTAAATTGATCAGTAGCAGCCAGAACTTAAGTGTATATTGGAAGTCGTAGAATATGGGGAAATTGCCCATAAATTATTTAAAACTGGAATTATCATGATTACCTTACATCACTTAAACCAATCACGTTCTTTTCGGATTTTGTGGCTACTTGAAGAAATTAAACAACCCTATCAATTGCAATGCTATTACCGTGATTTAAAAACTCATTTAGCGCCTGAGTCACTAAAAAATATTCATCCTTTAGGAAAATCTCCCGTGATCGAATGGCAAGGTAAAGTCATTGCGGAATCCGGAGCTATAGTAGAATTATTAATTCAGAGTCTTGCACCCCATCTAGCACCTGATAGCAACGACGCTGCTTACGCAGATTACCTACAATGGATTCATTTCGCAGAAAGCTCTGCCATGGTCCCATTTCTAATGAAAACTTTTAATGCGATTGAAGTGAAACATGGAACCCAATTGGCATTTCTAGAAGACTATACTCAAGTTGAATTTGATAAGGTCTTCGGTTTTTTAAATGATTATCTGAAGGATAAAACATTCTTGGTGGACAATCGTTTAACTGGAGCAGACTTTATGATGGGATTTGGGCTTCACGGCTTAATTTATCATATGGGGCAAGGTGAAAATTATCCACATATCAAAAGCTATGTAGAACATTTGAGCTCACTACCTAGCTGGAAAGCAGCAGAAAAAATTGAACAAGATACAGTGCTAGCCTAAAAAAATATCGTGTTCAATCACTTAATGAAAAACTAGCTCAGGCTCCTTTTGAACAAATTAAGTTGTGAAACAAGCCTTCTCATGAGGGCTTCCACGTATAAAAACCGATAAATTTCCTCTACAAAAAAAGCACATCTTTCGACGGACTTTTTGTTGATTGATTGGTTGTGAACCCTATTCAATCATCTAACAATATACCTGCTATTTGCATCAATTCATATTAATTACATTTAAGCATTCTGGCTCATTGACCCATATCATACCAATAATGGTTAAGTGATGTACTTCGTCTATTACTATTGAGCTATCACGCCCAGCCCTCCGTCCCATCATTACTCAATAGATTATTAAAAAATTACCATACTATTCACATAAAAACATTGCAAAACCAGGTGACAAATAAAGCAAAAAATAAAATTTATTCTATTTATTTATCAAAAACTTAAATTAAAAAACCTACTAGAATAAAATATTTTAATTATATAAGTTTACATTTAATAAAAGATATTAGATGAATTATGTAACAATATTAAGTATAAGCCTGATATCAATTGATAAATTTCGGGGGAAATAAATGGCTTTAAAAAAACTTCTTCTTTTAACCTCTTTAATTTTAAGCGCCCCATCTGTATTTTCCGCTACTGTTCCAGCCGAAGCATTTAGTAGAAGCAACTGTAAATTTTATGTTCCCAAAATCGGATATGGTTGGTATAACGAATCCATTTCTTATGATGCCTTAACAGGTCAACATAAAAATATGTATGCAAAAACGGTCCAGAAAGCGACTAACGGGAATACCCGTACTGATAATTCGAGTATTCCTGAAGGCTATCGTGTAAGAGCCGGTTTTGTAGATCCCACAACAGACGCAAGATTTTGGCAGGTTTCAGGCACTCATTATGAAACTTTAGATAGTGGGCGCGCTGTTTCACAATATACTTCAGCAAAAGACTGCAACGGTAAAATTGGTCAAATTCTATAAGGCATTATGAATAAACAAAAAACTTTTCTGATCATCGCATTTCTCATTGTAGCAATCGTATGTATTACCCTTTTTATAAAATCTCAAGGCGTTGAGGAAACTAAAAGATTAGGTAATGATAAAGAAGATCCCCCACTTTCTGAAGCCTCTACTCCATCCAACTTTAAGAAGCTCAATAATGAGAACGAAGCTATTGATAACATCCAAACTCTTCCTCCTAGCCGATCTTCTATTTTAGCTTTTGATGCAGATTTGAAATCGTTACGTGAGAGATACCCAGATGGTGTATTGTATATCACACTGGCTGAATCAAATTTGCCTAAGAATCAAAAAGAAATACTTGCCAAAGAATTTGATAATTTGAACCGTTACGGCAGTTTTAGTGGGGGTAAAGTTACACATGAGTTTGCCCATCTCGATAAAAAAAGAGCAGCTTTAAAAGAGGAAAAACCTTTAGATTTTGAGCCAACAAATACTGATAATTTATTACCTGATATGGATCTAACGGGTAAATGGTATTCTGGAGCGATTAATGAAGGGAAATACAACTCTTTATATCGTCTATATGAAAGTCGGGATGATAAGAAATTTGAAATTACTGAAATGTATCTAAACCCGAATAACAGTTCAATTGTTGAGGTTTACAAAGAGAGTCTAAACTACAATATCAACAATATTCCGATGACTCTGGAAACCTTAAAAACAGATAATGGCAATGATATCTATAATGTTCATTTTAATTATAAAGATAGGTACTACTCTTTATCGACAGAGAACCTCTCACGAGCTCAGGTCGATAATATTCTAACCGCTTTAACCAAGCACAAATAAACACTTATTAATAAATGCCAACCTTTAAAAGTTGGCATTTATAATTTTTAATTACTCAAACACACCTTCAATCTAAAAGTAACTTCTCCAATCACTAAAACTAAACTTCGAGATAGATTTAAAAAACAGAGCTGCTACAATCAACAAAATCCCTATTAAAATAAGTAACTTATCAGCATTAATAATTCCTATTGCAGATAATAAGACACCAAGCAATAGAAGAAATGCAATTACAGTAATTGTTAGTAAGCCTTGAATTTTATCAGACATCTTTTTTCCAATTTATATTTAGAAAGGAACCGGCAGAAAGATATCATTAACAGAAGTTCTAAAAAAGAACCATTACTTTTTCTAAACAAAAATCACCGTTCAAATATTTAACAAAATAGATTAATTATGCCTAATACTTAACAAAGCAACTTAATTATGTTTAACAATTATCAGATTCAATCTTAAAAAAGCTACTTGATTGAGTTTTATAAAGACTAAAACAGGTACTCATAAAAATATTACAAGTCAATTAAATTTATATATACAGACCTGTATGTATACAAATACAAACAAAGGAGCTAAACTTCAACAATATTGTAATTAATATATTATATATAATTTAAGTTACATGATTTATAACGTTATAAATCATAAAAACAAATTAATTTTAAATGAGATCACTTTATGAAAAAAGTATTACTATCTTTAGCAATGTTGATTACGGTTTCTTCTGGCGCTATGGCAGCAGATCATTCCTCTAAAAATGGTACATCTACTTTTGGTGGCTGTAGCTTTAGTTGTACAGGTGGTGGCCATTAATTTTTCTTAAAAAATATACAACCTCAGCATAGCCAGTAAAGGCCCTCATAGAGGGCTTTTACTTTTTGTGATGCCCCCTATTAAAAAAATCATATGCTTATATAAAAAACACAACTCATCCAAATCTACTTTATTGGTAAATAACAGCAAGTATCATCAGGAGTTTTAAAATGCCTTTTCTTACACATAATGGACAATCTTTATACTTTACTGATTCTGGTCGTGGTTCTACAGCCTTGGTATTTTCCCATGGATTACTAATGGATAACGAAATGTTCAATCAACAAATTGAGTTCTTCAAAGATAAATATCGCTGTATTGCCTGGGACGAAAGAGGTCATGGTCAAACTGCAAGCGACTCGATTGAACTATTCAACTACTATGATTCTGCAGATGATTTAATTGCTATTTTAGACGCATTACATATAGAGAAAGCTATACTTGTTGGGATGAGTCAAGGTGGATATCTGTCTTTGCGTTGTGCTTTAAAACACCCTAATCGGGTAAGCGGATTGGTATTGATAGACACGCAAGCCCAATTAGAAGATCAAGAAAAGTTAGTTGGTTATAAAGTTTTATTCGATGACTGGGCTGATAAAGGTTTATCTCAGGAAACTTCAGATTTCATCGCCAGTATAATTCTTGGTGAAGACTCTCCCGAAAAATTGTTATGGCAAAAAAAATGGAAAAGCTGGAAAGCACATAACCTAAGCGCTTCGTTTAATGCGCTTATCGATCGAGAAGATATATCTGAAGATATAAAGAAGCTTCATCTGCCCGCTATAGTCATTCATGGAGAAAAGGATATAGCAATTACCTTAGATCGTGCTAAAGATATGGCTATGCGCTTAAACTCTCAGCTAGTAGTTATTCCAGAAGCTGGGCATGCAGCTAATTTAACTCATGCAAAACCAGTTAACGATGCTATAGATCATTTTCTAGATAAAATCATCAATGATTCTTTATAGAAATTCGTACCTAAATCTCATGGAGTAATAATGATGATTTCTTCAGTTTAATAATTCCTTTTGGCTTTTGATGAGTACTCTTATTAAAGCTAAGCTCATCACCTGCCACATATAGCCCCTAAAAGCTCTCCTCATAGGGCTTTTACACATATTCCAACTTGAATATTGTTGTTGATCATATGAGGAGCTATGCAGCTTATTAACAGACACAAAGTGGCATTAATTCTTACTGTTAAAGGCAGATTTATTTATCTCGAATGATATTGAACGGAATACTTCAGTTCTCGGATAACTGTTTTATAAAACGGGTAGCCTCTTCTTCATTAATTGTGATGACTTGGTAAGAACCATGACCACTTGCTGAAGGAACCGTATCAATCGTAATTCTTACCATTCCATCAGGTGAGGTAAACGTAGACACAGCAACGATATGTGCCGGGTTAATATAATTTTCGGAATCTATTTTGATTAGCATGATTATCAATCCTTTTTATTTCTAATTTTTATATCAAATCAACTGTAACTCTTTTTAATTCAATTGTTTCAATGGTGTTAGGTGTGTTGCTAGAATTTTCTGATATTGAAATAAAAGTAATAAAAAATCACCTGAAGATGACGCGCCATCTAAAGAGGATTGATAAAGTAGAAATACAAAATAAGAGCCGCTAACAAAATACAGGCGAGCGTTAGATAGAACCCAACCGTATTAAAGCTTTTTAAGAATTTAACTATTTCCATATTTTTCAACCCCTTGAAAACTTACGTGAATTATCATATATTTTAAAGAAAATAGTGATTCAATTCACGATAAAAGCATCATTTCACCCGACCAGTGTCATTTTTCGCCTTCCCCTTTTTATTGGCTTCTTCCAGCAACAGATCATCCAAAGCAAAGATGCAATCGTTAAGATATTGGACCAACAGGCAGATGATTATGCTCGGCATAAACCTCATCTGTTCAAACCTAGTCGGTTGTTTTAAGCTCTTCAATTTCAAGAGTAACTTATACAATCTGGCTTTGGATCACGGACTGCTCAAATTTATTACATAGACTTTGGACTTATCCGCACGCTGTTTTTCAGCGGTCAATAACTTGTCATGTCGTTCACGCATTTTCTCGATACGCTTCTGGATAATTTCGCCTACTTTACCCTCAAAAAGTACGATGTTCTTCTTTAATCTGATCCCGTGAATCCAGCATAAATGACAATGACATGTTCAGACCTCTCATTTGATTAAGTTGAGCCTTTTCTCAAGGCAATAAAAAAACCGCTTGAAGGCGGTACGTAACAAATTACGATTATTTCAGCGCTAAAAAGCCAACTTTGTTAAAGTCGGTTTCACACAGAAAACTAGTAAATCTTGTTTAACAAGATAAAGACCACATTTCCAAACCATCCAAAATGAATAGCTCTAATCAAAAATATGTCTGAATGGGTCCTCTTCTTGATCTGAACTAGAATACTCTCTGGTTTGGGCCAGTTCTTGTTTTTTCATTTCACGTTCGAATCTCTCTGTTTCCTGTCTAGCATTCTCGTTGTCAATTGCACGTTGCTGATCTTTTCTGGCTTTCTCAGCTGCTTCTTGTTGTAATTTTACTTGTCGCTCTACTTCCATCTCTGCCATTCTTTGCGTGTGTTGTTGGAATTGCTGTTGCTTCTCTAACTCCCTCTTCAACCTATCCTGATTAGATTTCCATATAACCCCAAACATGAATATAAAACTTATACCCAGAATAATGTATGTTTTATTCATTAGCTAATGTCATTCCCCAGATAACAAAAACAAATCTTTGTAAAATCAAATCAGTTCTCTGATTTACTTAGTTTAAATTATAGCGATAGTGAATTAAAATTTAGAAAAAACAGATGAATGGAAATATTAATGCCGAGCTATTAGTAACCGACCTAACAGCAAATAAAGATCATCGTTTTACCTCAAGAATCTAGTTGATGAAGCTAAAATAAATTCAGAATTAAAATAGAATCGAAATGCACTCATCTTCAGTGGGCTTTTCCAATTTCCATCCATAGTTTAGCGATACGGTATTAGAACGCTATTCTTTTCATACCATGATGTATTCAAAGTTCACCTTATATGCACAAAAGCATTCAAGAAATAAAGGGGCAGAAATGATCTTAGAATTAGCAAAAGATTCTTTTTCTGCTCGAATGGCAATTTCTAAGAAAAATTTTAGTTAAATCATTGATTTAGCATTATATAATGCAAGCAAGCCTGTTCTTGCAGCAAATGCTCTGGCAGTATTTACCAACAATGGCCCTTTTGGAATTAATGAATATATGTATCAAAATGTCTTTGGACGTTCATATGATAGAGCAACTGTTTCTCAATATATTCAAAACTACAACTACACTCCACCTAAAAACCGTTTTTCACTATGAAAATGACATTAATCCCCGTACTAGCTATTTCATGTTTATTCTTAACATCTTGTAAAGCCTCATCTGATAAAGATGATATTGATCAATTTGTAAAAGTAGATCTGAAAAACTATGCAACTGATAACTACAGAGTTTTTATCGAAGCTAATAAGAACTTCTCTAATGATCCTGCATTAAAAGAAACGCTTTTTAATAATACATACGTAAAGCTGGAAACTGCTCGTAGTCTTTTAAGTGAAGAGTATCCTGATTGGGTGGAAGGTTTAGACCGCAATGGTTTCGATTATGCAGATCTCAATACGATATGTTGGATGACTGTCTATATGGAAAACTATGTAGGCAAAATTGGTGAGAAGTATAAAAAAGATCTTAAAGTTGAAACTCTAAGTGATGTACATCGACTCTATAAAGAAAGGGAAAAGGTCATCAAATTAAGAGATAGTAAAGAGCAAACCGCTAAAAATTTTGTTGAAGTATGTACATAGCACTCTAATCAAATCATTTAAAGTAGCCGCACTAAGCGGCTTTCTTATCCACATTAGAGCGTAAATTAGTTTCGCGAAAAAAAATCTAAAAGAAAAAACCGCCTTGAGAGGCGGTTTGTAAATCGCTGATAAAGCGAGAATTTTGGTAGGTATATCCAGACTCGAACTGGAGACCTCTACGATGTCAACGTAGTACTCATTCAATGAATTCAATAACTTAAATCTAATAGGCGCCCAAAATTTGCCCTTTATTTTTGTTACGTTAACCGTTTACATTTTGAGCGCATCATTATGAACTGTGAAAGCGTTACCTTTTAAATGATTTAATACGTAACAGTAACAACTACGTTATCTGAATAATTACCCGGAGTACTTGAAATAGTTGTTCCTTGCGGAATTCTTCCATATACATTTGTACTTTGAGCATTACCTGTACCGGTATTGGAGACACCTCCAGATCCGCCAACATTGGTTGTTCCTCCAGTTGCATCCCATACAGTACTATAGTTAGAGTCCTTGTATAACTGATACGGAATATACTGACTACTGCTATTGGCCATACGTCTAAAACCACCAGCAATGCGATTACTACCATCACCTAAGTATATGGTGTAAGGCAAGCCTGGATTACAAGTAGTATTAATGGCACCCAAAGCGGTATAGTCACGAGTTGTCGTACCAATATCATTAATATTGCCAAAATCAACATTAGAAGTTGAGTTTAATTGGCATAAAGTAGGTATCACAAAATTGGCTGTGAAAGTTGCGTTTCCAGAATCCCAACCACCGCCACTATTACCTTCACAAAGTGTGCTGGAATTCGCTTGCATATCCCAAAATAATTGGATAGTTCCCGTATATGTGCCAGTAGGAAATGCATTAATAAGCCCCGTACGTGCAGGTACTCTTACATTTAAAGAAAAATTAAATATACCGTTGTTTGCAACAGTTGATACTGGGCCATACCACACATTGGATACATGGTTAACTGTGGAAGAACCAGCTCCCCCAACAGTAGCAGTTACCGTATAAGGTAAAAATACATTACTATTTGTTGTGGTTGAGCCTGTAAATACACTTTTCATGCACATATAAGGAGATATCTGTGCGGTCGTACCGCCATTAGTGCAACGAATTGTCCCACTATAATTAATAATGGCATCATTATTAATATTAGCAGCTGTATAGGTATAAGTATTTGAAGTACTTCCAGTAACAATTGAACATGCTGCATGTGCCGGGCTAAAAAATGCATAAATTAGATATAATAATGTAATTCCTAAGAAAGCCTTTATTGTTGCTAAAAGTCTTTTGGGAGTTTCTAATTTATTTACAATATCAAATACTAACGACATACGTAAGGCCCCAATTTTTGAGTTGAGTACTGGTTGCTGTTATAGCTGAAATCAACTTGGCACGAACCATCGTCTAGAAGATCAACTTCAAGTTTATTTTGCTTTAATAGGTTTTGAATATACACTTCACCGTCATAGCCCACTACACCCTGTTGTTGTCCATTAATTTGAACTGAATAGCCTGGCGATAAAGGTGAGTTATTTCGATCAACAAGTTTGACTAATCCTGAAAGAACCTGATGCGCACCAAAGTCAATCAAGGCTCCTTGGCGATAGCCGACCACAGTTTTTTGGTCTGTAGAATTGACATTCCAGTTAAGAGGTAAATAAGAGGGATCTAAATAAATGTGATTCTCTTGATATGGCATAAGGCTAGGAATCAGAAACCGGCCGGCCTTATCTGTATAACCTAGATTAACCCCACCATTTAAGATTTGGCTGCGTGGCCCTGCATTAGTCACGACAGCATAACCATCTCCAATTTCATTGGCTGCAAAAATCCGTCCTGCAGCAGCTACCAGTGAACCCGTCGCTGAAAGTGCCACCTGGTCGTTATCTCCAAATCGATTATAACGTCCGGTCAGGGAGGCTGCGCGAGCTCTGTAAGAACCATATATTGATGCATTATTTTCATTCGCATCCTGATCTCGCTCCACATAGCCGCCCCATCCAAATGAACCGATTTGTGGATCTGACAAACCAAATATTTCTTGGCGGTAATTTACTCTACCACTGTCACTAGAAATACTTGTGATCGCATTGAGTCTGCTAGACGGCGTATAACGCAGCGCAAAATAAATACCATAGTCTTTGTTATTTTCATAATCTTTATATGCAGAGGCATAAAAGCCCCAGTTCTTGTTTATACTTCCATTTAAATTGGCAGACAGTAATTTATAAGAGTTGTCGCTATATTTAATCTGGTTATATCCCAGATAAGCGCCATAGCCTGTATAAAAATTATAACTAATCCCTGCCCTGAAAATTTCATCTGCCAGTGCGCTATAGCTTAGATAGTTTTGTGATTCGGCATTGATCGAGTTATCTTTTAAATATCTGACTTGAGATACACGGGCAAGGTCAAAATAGTTATCAAATATTTTTCGGTAACTGGTATTAAATGAAACATTCTTGCTAAGGCGCCCTTCCAGGCCAAGCAAGGCCGAATAGCCGTTTTCATCTTTATACTGGCTTGCTGCGATATCCGCATTAATTACTCCAACACCGAAAACATTTTTGGCAAATCCTGTGCCGAGATTCGAAAGACCATCTGTCGAAGCTTCCACACCACCGCTTAAAGATAATGAATTGCTGTAACCGTATCGAATCGCACCTGATGCAAAGGTGGCATCGTCATAATCATTTGATTTTAAACCATAGTTATAACGTGGAACGCCGACATCTACTGAAAACTCGTTAATGCCTTTAGCTAAAATCTTAGATGAAAAATAATAAGGCTTTTTGGTAATACTCTGCTTTCCAGTCGCATCGGTAGTTACCAGCGTGACTTCATTTCCGGAAATAAATGGAAGCTGTTTAATGTCAAATGGGCCTGAAGGTATTAGTCCTGAATAAATCTTTTGCTGGTTGACGTATAAATCAAGCGTCGAAGGCAGTGCAGCCGAGCCGGAGAATTGCGGCAATGCCGACGTCACAATATCACCTCGCTGGGTATAGGCGCTGGACCATTGGAAACCGGCAAGACGTACACTACTGCCCCAGTCAGGACTATTTGAAATAAAGTCACCTAAAGTATATATCCTGACTTTTTCAGGATCGACATATTGCCACTTACTCTCTAGACGTACCCATTTTTCATTGCTAAGACTATTTTCATCATTTCCGTTATATAACAACCCTGAAGAAAAATTACCAATCGCACTGTTAAAGATTCCCTCAATGGATCCTGCAAAACTATTTTCGTCATTTGTAATGGTGTTATACAAGCTATAGTTGAGAATAGCCGCGTTTAAGGGTTTCATCTTGAGCAAATCCGGACTGGTGATCTGTTGACCATTTAGATCCACTGCATAGCCTGTTAACATGCTTGGTGGAATATTTAAATTTAAAGATTGTTCATTCTCAAGATATTTAAATTGGATACCTTTTAGATCGTTAATACATACCCACTTGCTCTCTGGGATTTGCTCATCCAGTTTTAGTCTTAGAGCCTTTAAGTCACGGGCACGAATATAGAACTTATCGCCCTCTTGTTTTCTAACAGAAATCAAATCATAAGAAGTATTTGAATTAATAAAAACGTTTAAAAATAATTTTATATCGTTTTCCGATAACTCATCGCTATTCTTATTTGTATTAGTAGCATTACTATCTACCAAGTTTGGAATAGAAGGGATTAAAGAGTTGGTACTATCCTGCAATGGCTCAGCTAAAGCATAAATTGGGAGGTAAGCTACACATAAGGCACTTATAATATATTTCATTCATGCCTCTTTAAAGAGTAGCTTGCTTACCGTTAATATTTAATGAAATATTGTATTTATGATTTGCTTCAAATTTGAAATCAGAACCAATATTATAATTTTTTATTTTACCAGCAAGAACATAACCATTCACAGTATTTACTTTTATTGGATAGCTTTTATTGGCTGTGGTATCAACAAGCGTTAAATTATTTAAAAGCGCATGTCGATTACCAACATTGCTTATCGAGAGATATGTATTATCTTTTTCCTGTTTTATTGACCAATTCAGCTTAGTAATTGCATCCTTATTTACCACAAACACAGGCAATGACGAACGGAGTAGTACATTAACCCCTTGGGCTGCTTTACGGCTATCAACCGGCTTTGGTAACTCGTCAATAATAATACGATAGGTTTTTTCTCCAGAAATAGCTACTGGATTAATTCTGACTACCCTTAAATTATAAGAATCATTGGGCTTTAATTTTAAAAATGGTGGACTAACTGCAATCTCTTCGGTAGGAATTAGTTGATCTTGCCCACTTTCTTGTATCCATTCAAATACACGCACCTGTACATCAGTAGCTTCATTTGACTGGTTATTTATACTAATTGAAGATGCTGATTGATCACTCAACATTTCCACATTCACAGGTGAAATTCGAATTGTAGCCGCATTAACGGTACCAGACAGAGATAAGAATAAACTTGTAAGAATAAAAATATTTTTTCTCATAATATGCCCAGATCTGTTTTTTTAATTGAGCTAGCCCTTTTAAATAAGAGCTAGTAATGAAACACAAAACAATTAAAAATTAATATGTTACCGTAACAGTTACAGTATCAAGATAGCTACCTGCGCTTGGCAAAGCTGAACCAGCAGGGATACGACCATAGACGTTAACCGTTTGAACTAGACCTGTACCAGTACCGCTATATGCTGATGTAGCAATACCAATTGCTGTTGTGCGGTTAGTATCTGAGAAAAGGTTATAAGGAATATATTCGTTGCTTGTTGCACCGCCAATCATACGACGTTGAGTCGTTTGAGCGTTTTTACCACCATCAAAAGCTAGAGTCCATGGCACAGTGTTATTACATAACACTTTAATAGCTGTACCACCTGTTGTTGTAGTATCTGCATCTACATTGCTAGCAAGTGAACTTAATGTACCGAAATCTAAAACGGCATTAGCAGTGGTACCTGTTGCAGAAGTGTTTAAAACACAACTATTTGTAATAGTAGCTTTAACAGTTAATGTACCAGTAGCTGATGCTGCATTTGCGGCATTGATAGACATTAAGCCTAGAGAAATAGCAGATAAACAAATGAGAGACTTTTTCATGGATTGAAACCTTTTTACATTTTGAGAATTAGAATAGATGTAAAAACTAGCCTTCCTCATCACAATCATTAGCTTTATTGACTGCTTTTATTAAAGCGTTATTTTTTTACACTATGGTGCGCATAATACAGAAATTATCTGCATCGAATCACCTTTTTTTATTTGAATTTTCTATAGAAATACTAAATTTACATAAGTTAACCGATTAATAACAACAAAAATACAATAAAATCAAGTTATTGATTTTTATGCAATTTTAAGGATAATTTTTTAATTATTTTTTAAAAGAAATTTATTTTATATTTTTTCTTTAATTTTCAATTAATTAATTTTAAATTTTTAGATCATAGGGCTATTACTAAATACAATAACTTACTAAACTAAAATTTATTTAAGTTTTTGATAGTTAATTATGTTTTTTGAAAAGAGACACATCAAATTTATTAAATCATCTAGTTATTATTTTAGTTACAAGGAATTGAATAACTGAAATAGTCACTTACATTTTTAAAGAATATTCGAGAAAAATACAAGAAAGCTTATTAAATGCTTAAAGCAAGTATATGCTATCTGATGTAGCCTAGATCAAGATTTTGATAAATATGTGCGCTAACTTCGAACCCATCGCTCGAAACCGAGCACTACTCCTCAATCTGCTTGAACCCACATTCGAGTACAAAGCAGATCTTTATCCTGGCTACGGCGGGCCTATTCTTATTTTGACCGAGCACGGGATCGAATGGAGATCTGCCCGTTTCGGTCTGGTACCAAACTGGGTGGACGATATTAAAAAAGTTAAAAATACATATAACGCCCGTTCTGAGACGGTGGCCACAAAGCCTAGCTTTCGCCACGCCTGGGCAAAGAATCAATTTTGCTTAATTCCAGTCGAGACCATCTTTGAACCAAAATATATTGATGGCAAGTCTCATTGGTACGGGATCTACCGTCAAGACGATATGCCGTTTACTGTTGCCGGTATTTATGAATATGCGACTATCAACGGCGAACCTGTAGTATCAATGAGCATGCTAACAATCAACGCTGACATGCACCCATTTATGAAACAGTTCCACGCTCCTAGCGATGAAAAGAGATCGATCGTGGTAATTCCAAAGGGTCGCCGAAAGGATTGGCTTACCTGCAGCAATAGAGAAGCTCGGGATTTTTTGGTTGATATGCCACCCGATGAATACACTGCAGCGCCGAAAAATGAAATGCATAAATTCCGACCAAATGCACATTTTTAAGCGACAAGTTATGACTTCCCTTTGTTTAAGCAGAAAATTTAAAATTTGTTAACTTTGTGGGCCATAGTCTATCATCTTGATTATGTAACAAATTCAAGAGGTATCTATGAGCTCTTCATCCCAAATCATCGAAATCAAGAATCATTTTAGGCGTGAGTACTTCTCTGATATAGGGTCTATTTCACTTATTGAGCCCTCTATTAGAATGCAGATTTCAGTTGCGATCGAGAAGGTATCAGCGGGTTTTCCATCGCCGGCACAAGACTACATCGACAAAAAAATAGATATGAACGAGCACTTGATCCAGAATGAGTGCGCCACTTTCATTGTCAAAGTAGCATCACTGTCAATGATAAACGCCGGTATTGATATCGATGATGAGCTCATAGTTGATCGTAGCCTTGAAGCCAAGCATAGAGATATCATTGTCGCTTTGGTTGATAACGATTTCACAGTCAAACGATTGATGATGGATGAAACAGGTATCTGGTTAAAAGCTGAAAATCCAGAATACAGCAATATATATTTAAACGATGGCCAACAATTAGAAATCTGGGGTGTCGTTACTTTTGTATTGAAGAATACAAGAAAGTCATGAAGTCCGAAAATAAAGTATTTGCACTCGTAGATGTGAACAATTGCTACGTCAGCTGCGAACGTATGTTTAATCCAAACTTACGTGATAAGCCGGTCATTGTCTTGAGCAACAACGATGGTTGCGCCGTGGCTAGATCCAATGAGGCCAAGGCTTTAGGTATTAAGATGGGTGTTCCCCTATTTCAGATCAAAGATATTGTTCAAAAGCACAATGTCCAAGTGCTTTCCAGTAACTATGCTCTCTATGCTGAAATGTCTCGCCGTTTTCACAAGATCCTTGCCCAATATGTTACAGAAGCCGAGCAAGAGATTTATTCAATAGATGAGTGCTTTTTAGACCTGACCGCTTATTACCAGAATTATGATTTAACCGAGTATGGCCAAGACATGCGGCAGAAGATATTAAAATGGATCGGACTACCTGTCTGTGTTGGTATAGGTCGATCAAAGACTGAAGCAAAAATTTCAAATCACATAGCTAAGAAAAATCCAGCTTTTGATGGCGTTTGTGATTTAGTGAATATGGATCTGTGCAATAAAGAGGATTACCTTGCGCAGATTGATGTTTCTGAAGTCTGGGGAGTTGGACGAAAAATATCAAAGAAGCTTCAGGCAATGGGCGTTAATACTGTACTTGATTTAGCAAGCTCAAATCCGCGAGAGATGCAAAAGCGCTTCTCTATTGTCATGGCCCGCACAGTAGCTGAACTACAGGGAATCTCATGCATTGAGGTAGAACATACACCACCAAGTAAAAAGCAGATCATAAAATCTTGTTCATTTGGGGCACGTGTTACTGAACTAAATGATCTTAAAGAAGCTATTGGAATGCATGCACAAGAAGCATGTATAAGAATGCGCGAGCAAGAACAACTCTGCGGTACCATTATCGCTTTTGTTCAATCAAGTCCGTTCGACCCGGAAGAGCCCTTTTACAATAAGTCTCTTAGCTACACTTTCCCAGAGCCTACAGATTACGCCCCCGATCTAGCGAAAGCTGCCACATTAATGCTGAATCATATTTATAAGAAAGGTATTAAATATAAGAAGTGCGGCGTCTTGTTGACGTGCTTAGAGCCAAAGACCGGTCATACTTACGACCTACTGACAGACTTAAACGAGGTTGAAAGAAAAGAACGCTTGATGACCACATTAGAGGGTGTACACAAAAAATTCGGAAAGAAAAAAATTGCTATTGGCCCTTGCTTTCTTCCTGAACGTAACTGGTGCATGAGCCGCGACAAGTTAAGTAAAAACCCATTCCGATGGGATGAATTATTAATTATAAAGGACTAGAATAAATAAGTTTTTTCAAAAAAAATAAGTTCATGCACCCTCAAGCCCGAAAGTTCATTATCGACGTATGTGGATTCGTTACTTCGCTCACAATAATCTATTTCTTTTTCTCTTTATGGTTATTTTCATATAATCAAATTGATGAGCCTTTAAAAGAATCTTGGTCTGTAACAGTCGGTTTTTTATCAGCAGCGGCTACCATTGGCGCAGCAATCATAGCGGCAAAGCTGATTTCAAATTGGAAACAGCAAAGTCAATATAATGAAATTATTAAAAATTTATGCCTATTCCCTCAATTAACGAAGCAGTTGATTGATTCAATTCAAGCGTTAAGAGAAGATGAAAGTATTTTCAATTACCTTAATCAATACTTTGACGATGAAGCGGAAAAAGGCATTCACTTCAAAAAACCAGATTTCAGTATCGTTGACTCAAAAATGGATGAAATACGTAAAATAGCCTTCCAAATCGAGGTACTAAGTAATTATCAAAAAGTAATCTTTAGTGAAACAGAGGGTTTTAATACATTTTTAGATTTAGACGTTAAAATCAAGCTACTACAGACAGACATGGCAGCCTTGGGAACCACTTTTCCAGATGGTGCTTATAACAGAAAAAAGAGTGATAAAAATATACGTATAGCTTTTAACTGTAGCTCAAAAATAATGAGGAAATATGGCAATCAGTATAGTCATTTAGAACGTAGCGAGTTATTTGAAATGAATCAAAATATAAATGAGATTAGAAAAGATATTAAAGACTATAGAAATTGGCTTGAAGATCTAAATCCATAATATTTAAGCTTATTAAATTTGTGTAATAAAATGCCAATTGTTGAAAATTGGCATTTTATTTGGTTTATATAATTTTCAATAACTTAAGTTGTCGACCATTAACCAGGATCTCATCTGCAGACAAGTTGGCCACAAAATTTTATTGGCACATAATGCCAATCAAAGTGCTTTCACACAGATACCAACGTGTACGTTGTTATTGATCGTATGCGCAGTGCACCCGGATAAAACGACAAAGCTAAATATTAATAAAATGATTATTTTAAAAATAGTTCACGCTCCGTTTTACGTCTCCGAACAAGACCGTTGAGAACTTGTCCCTTTGACTTATTCCACACAAGAAACTGATCCGCAGCCCCCCGGTAATTCCCGGCATTAAGCATTTCTAATAGTGTTGAATTTTTAAATGCTGTTTCGCCGATGTTGTAAGTCAGACTCACCAGCGCATCGAATTGATTTTGTGAAAGCGGCACAGCTACAGATCCATTAACTGTACGCTCGAATCGGTTTAAATCATGCGCAAAGTAAGCTTTGGCCTGAGCTTCGGTACATTTATCCACTTGTTTAACTCGATTACCATTTGGGTAAACGGTGGTACCAAAACCGATAGTCCACACTCCAGCCGGACAAAGGTACGCTGATAATTTTAAGTCTTCAAAGCTGGTAATTAGGTTGATCCCTGTCTGACTTGTTGTCATACCCGAACCAGCCATAAGACCATCTACCACCTTATTCAATTCATCAACTTGCGCCTGTGTAAGTTTACCGCCTGCTAATACACGCGCTTCATCAAAGAATGGTTTTCTATTCATTTCACTTTTCCTTAGGCAATAAAAAACCGCCTTGCGGCGGTTTAGGGTTGGTTTTCTATCTTATAGATGAGATAGCGCTTATCTATAACTTGATTAACTATAGGTTTTCTTAACTTGTCTTGCAGCTTATCTGGTAGTAGGTCCCCATTTTCCAGATATAACCATTTATAGACTGGGATAATTCTAACTTGACAGTTTATGTCCAATCCAACTTTAGGATCGACAACTTGTCTAATTTTGATCATCTCTCCTGAATCAAGGTCTTGCAGGGTGATGATGGGCATGAATAGCTCCTATATGAGGAACCTTTTTATACCATAAAACCCAACAACTGCTAATTTAAAGTTCATTAATTTTCAAAACCTTATGTAAAAATATGATTAAACAGGACTATCTTTTTTCTTCTCCTGCTCAGAGCTGCCGAAATAAAAACCACAGGCTGTTGTCATTGCTCCAGCAATGAAACCTAAGGCAGTATTGATCAGGTTGCTGTTTTCCCGTGGCATATCCACAAAAAATAAAGCAATCACCAGGACAAACATCAGCCCAACCAATGCAAAGGCCAGATAAGCCCGAGTCTGTTCACTTGTCATCACAATCCCCTTTTAAACGTTCTTTATTCTGCTCATATTGCTTCTTACGCAATTCATGGATCTCCTGGGCTCGCTTATCATCACGCCGTTTAAAATACAGTGTCGTAAAAAAGGTAATTACACCGATAAAGACTGAGGCCCATACTGCCCAATCAATGCTTGCTGCATACGCTGCCACTGATAACCCCGCTGATGTATATGAAACCTTGGATGCTGTTGCTGCGATTGTGTTTGTAGCAGCTTCAACCGCGCTTGCTGCCTGTTCTTGCATTTCCTGTCTCCAATAGACAATAAAAAAGCACCCGTTGGGGTGCTTATAAAAAGATTTAAGACTGTTAAAGTGTTTGTAAAATTTGACCTCCATTGATTATCTGTAAGGTCAGTAACGGTGCACCAATAATGGCCGGTCCACCTGGTCCTGGCTCACCCTCAAGTGTTCCGTGATAGTTCCAGTTCCAAGTCCCGGTATTAACTGACTTGGTACCGCGTTGGCCCCAGCCACCACCATTACCAGAAAACGGTGATCCATAATCGCCAGTCACTCTTTGATAACCTCTGCCTGGAATATCTCTCTGGGCATCAGTAATCTTATCGGTCTGGTAATTGTTATTAAAATAGCCCCTGAATTGCGGTACTTCGCTAGACGTTGGAACAAAACTCAGCGCCATGCCAAACGGTGCACCGCCGCCACCACATGTACCCTGCATTGCATAGCTATATCGTGTACTACGTCCACTTGGAGTGGCACCACCACCGGATCCACCACGCGCAACAATACCGCCATCGATGATCAGATTCACTTTAGAATGACGCACCAATAAGCCTGGTGCTCCGATACTGCCGTCACGTCGAGTTTTGGTGAATGCATTCTCATAGTCATTCCCATCATAGAAAGCTGCATGAGCAATACCACCATCACCACCACGCCCCACAATTGCTCCTTTAATAGTGAGGTTCACCACCAGATCTGGTGGAAACTCTCCAGTATCAATGGCTGAAATTTCTGGTAGTTCAGGCACTACATATTTAACTGAAGCAAAATCCCGACTATGTTTATAAATAAGCTCTGTGTACGGACGAAAAGCACTTGAACTGCACACCAGTACACCAGGCTCTACTACAAAGTTAATGACTCCAGAGACTGGCAACTCGCCTCTCTGCATCTGGTACAACCGAGCCAGATTGATATCAAGCTGGTCATAACGGATATAGATCGGGCTATCGTCAATCGGGGTGTCGGTATAGTCCTTATCGTTCAGGTAATAGCGATCATCGTAATTGATGGCGGTGATTTTATTGCTCGTCTTGCCTACAGGTTCCTTCTTGGCCACCAGATAAGGTAAAGAGCCTTTGGTATCATCGCTCACCACGATATAGGTGGTGTTGATGTAATCCTCAGGATTTAGCTTAAGCGGACCATTTGGCAAACGTCCTAACACAACTTTATTTGAGGCCGCACCTGCAGTCACCGGAATCAGGTCCACGCTGCCATCAC
>NZ_JBLVVH010000077.1:0-212 GCF_051947995.1 Acinetobacter calcoaceticus
TGCCGCCAATGATTCCAGTGATTGCACCTAAAGGACCACCTTCGCCACCACCGATACCGCCAGTAATACCACCAATGATGTCAGTGATCGAACCTAAAGGACCGCCTTCACCGCCACCAATACCACCAGTAATACCGCCGATAATGTCAGTGATCGAACCAAGAGGACCGCCTTCACCACCACCGATACCACCTGTAATGCCGCCGATAATG
>NZ_JBLVVH010000078.1:0-211 GCF_051947995.1 Acinetobacter calcoaceticus
GCGGTGAGCGCCGGCACCGGTGCGGGCGCCGTCGAGGAAGTGCTGGGCGCCGGCCAGCAGGTCGGCTTCGCCGACGGCAAGCTGGGCCGGCCCGTGGCCATCGACGCCGCCGCCGCGCTGGCCTGGCGCCAGGGTTGGCTGAGCTTCTACCGGCGGCCGCTGGCAGAAGTGCTCGACGAACTCGCTCGCTACTACCCCGGACGCATTCTCC
>NZ_JBLVVH010000079.1:0-211 GCF_051947995.1 Acinetobacter calcoaceticus
ATACGCAATCAGGGTATAAAAATATAAGCTTGGATAAATATTTTTACTGCTGAGTTGCTCGGCAGTGAGTAAATAAATCAGCAGCAGGCTAACGGCTATAATCAGCCGATAGCCGCTATACCAAACGCCCAGTCGATTGACGGTCTGAGAGACCGATGAAGCAATTTTCCCTAACATAGGCGTTGAATATTATTGTAAGTATTTTAAGGTT
>NZ_JBLVVH010000080.1:0-210 GCF_051947995.1 Acinetobacter calcoaceticus
TGACCATGGGCTACGACCGCTTCCCGGAAGGCCTGATCGAGGAAAAGGAACGCCTGCTGGACAGCCTCATCGCCCGCAACGGCCGACTGGTCTTCACCCATGATCCGTGCGTCGCCATGGGCCGGGTGCGACGCGACGAACAGGAGCGCTACAGCCTCTACGACACCCTCGAGCGGGTCGAGAACCTCGAGGCCTGAGCGAAAGGCGCGG
>NZ_JBLVVH010000081.1:0-210 GCF_051947995.1 Acinetobacter calcoaceticus
GCCGCTGCGCCAGGGCATCGCCCGCCAGCCCGCGGAGGACAGCGCGCTGTACCAGGGCTTCCTGCGACGCCACGGGATCTGCGACGTGGTCGAGGTGCTGGCGCATGCGCATCAGCGTCCGGTCGCGGCCCTGTCGTTGCTGCGCGACGCCCGCCTAGGGGCCTTCTCCGACCAGGAGCTGCGACAGTTGCGCGCCCTGCATGGCCTGAT
>NZ_JBLVVH010000082.1:0-210 GCF_051947995.1 Acinetobacter calcoaceticus
TAGGCAGTGTGGCATTAAAATCACTGTCACGTCGATAACGCAACGCCAGGATGTCCGAGGCTGTTAGCCCCTTTTGAGTTAATCCAAATTCCTGATTGATGGTATAACGATCGAAGCCTTCCATTGGGGTGGCGTCAATGCCTTCCAGTCGTGCATCAAAAAGTTATTGTCCTAATGGTAGATAGGTCTGATTTTCCATCCAGGCGGGCA
>NZ_JBLVVH010000083.1:0-210 GCF_051947995.1 Acinetobacter calcoaceticus
ATTTCATCGATTATCCCTCATATTGTTGGCATAGTTCGGGTCACAATAATTTAGGAATAAGTAAAAATATGTATGTTCCAACAATTGAAAATGCTTTAGTACCTGTTGTCGTTGAACAATCCTCTCGTGGTGAGCGTTCATTCGATATATTTTCACGTCTCTTACGTGTGCGTGTTATTTTCTTTACGGGTGAAGTTGAAGAGAACATGG
>NZ_JBLVVH010000084.1:0-210 GCF_051947995.1 Acinetobacter calcoaceticus
TTATTCGCGTTATTTGCATTCTTAATAACTCAAATGATGAATGCCAATTACACACGCATCGGCATAACATCATATGTCTGGTCTGGATGCGCTGGATCTTGAACTAGTACCGATTGATTTGCTTCAGTCATGCTCATTCTCACATCATCACAACCAGCACACACAATACATCCAGGATTTATTGCGCATTGAATGACATTTCCAGTGGTG
>NZ_JBLVVH010000085.1:0-209 GCF_051947995.1 Acinetobacter calcoaceticus
AGGCTTCCCACAATTCATCTTGCTTTCATCGCCTTCAAAGGCGTGACTTTTTAATACTGTGCCATTTCGCGTTTATCCCTTCAGCTACATACAGCAGACCTCTTATACATGCTTACATCACTTAACATTTTGTTTTAGGCAATTTACCTTTTGTCAGGTTTGATCAAGGGAACACATTGAAACTGGATCGTATGAGGTCAAGTCCATAT
>NZ_JBLVVH010000086.1:0-209 GCF_051947995.1 Acinetobacter calcoaceticus
CTCACCAAATCCACGAGCAGATATTGAAACATGGTCTAAAACTCAGAAAAACTGAGCTCTTTAGACCACATATTTGTGTAATGCAAAGGCATGTTTTTTTCCGCAACCAACTTCAGCCAGTCGGCAAGAATGAGGTTACGTTTCTGCAGCCTGTCTCTTTTTTCAATTTCAATCGCGGTCTGAGGCATTTCATTGGCAAGATTCAATAA
>NZ_JBLVVH010000009.1:0-110060 GCF_051947995.1 Acinetobacter calcoaceticus
TTAAATTTTGATTCGAAAACTGAATATGAATGGCACGTTTTTGTGCTGTAAGGCCGAGACTCTCTAAAGCTTGAAATATATTAGCCAACATCTTTTTATAAAATATAAAATAAAATTTTATTAATATTATACAAAACAGACTGATTTGTCTATTTTGTATACTTATTGTTAAAATTCGCTATTGATGCCGTTTTAATATCGCTTCACTCATTAAAGCATAGATATCCTGCAAGTCAGAACGATTAGAATCTCCCAATAACTGCTGATGCATATTTAATATATTTTGGTCTCCTCGCATTGCGGGACCAGTCTGCATATCCTTGGGATCATTGGCTGTGGCTTTGTTTGCGGTTTCTAAAATCAGTGGATAGAGTAAGCTAAAATCCACCTGCTCGGCATCGACAATCTGCTTTGCCATGTCATAGCAATAATTACTGAAATTGCAAGCAAATACTGCTGCCAAGTGTAAAGTTTGACGTTGCGTAGAGCTATATTGATAGACACGATGGCTTAAACTGTTTGCTAATTCCGACAAAAAGGTTAAATCCTGTGGCTCAACAGCTTCAACAAACACCGGCGTATCTGCCCAGTTTACTTCCCTGTCAAAACTAAAGGTTTGCAAGGGATAAAAGACACCTGCCCGATGATGACGGCTTTGCAGAACCGATAAACTGGTGCTGCCCGAGGTATGCACAATCAGGTTGTCTGGTAAATAAGGTGCAATCCACTCAATTACACTGGAAATTGCCTGATCACTAACCGCAATAATCACCAAGTCTGTTTGCGGATCAAGCTGCCTCACGTCATCAATCGCCTGGGCACTGGCAAGATTGGCAAGGGTCTGGGCACGCTGTAAGTCTCGACTAAAGATTTGAACAATCTGGTGCTGTAACTGTAAGACTTTAGCTAAATGTGTGGCAACACGCCCTGCACCGATCAATGTAATTTTCATAAACTTTATCTAAGCACGTGATTTGCTTAAGCATGCCAATAAAAAAAGGACGAATCAATTCGTCCTTTTCTGCTTGTTCACTTAATTGACATTATTTAAGTAAACAACTCGTTCAATCGTGCGCTGAATAAAGCATTTGGTATATTGCATGTCCTGATCTTGCTTATGCATCGCGTCGTTCCAGTAACCCGCTTGCTTCTGATAGGTTTCCCGATCTTTCTCAGGCGTATCGTAGACACTTTTCTGTGAGAGTACTTTACAATCTACATCGCGTTTCTCAAACCAGTCAGACTGGTCCTGCTGCAATTGTGCCTTCTGCTCAGCACTGAACTTGTCCCAGGTCTGGTTCAAACGCTCAACCTGCTTGCTCTTTTCCGCATCCAGCTCTTTTTTACGGATATCCATTGCTTTTTGCGCCAGTTCCATCTGAGCAGATGAATTTGCATCATACTCCTGCTGCGCCTTTTCGCTATTCTGTTCAATCAGGCGATTTTCTTTGAGGTAGGCCATGTAATGGACTGCTTTGGTTGCCATAAACACAACCCCATCAATCACGGCATTTTGATCCGGAATATTCAATACCACACCGTCTTTATCCGTCTTGGTCAGGTTATAGGTGAAGTCACCACGCAACTGGTCATCTTCAAGCTTTAATGGATAGCCGCTATCTGAGAAATAATCACCCAAAGTATAGGTTGACTGCCCTTCATCCTCGCCATCTCTCTGATATTTCTGCTCTTCCAGATAAGCATTTTCAGCACGTTTCTGTAAGCCTTTAGGGAATGAAATCACCAGCTGACTATCACAATCTAATAATGTTTTTGACGCTTGCTCACTGTCGGTATTATCTAAAGTACGCACATTTTTGATTTCAAATTTCAGACCCTTGTTAATTTTATCCAGCACATCATAATCTGCCTGATATTCACTTTCACGCAAACTGCGTTCGATCTGCTTTAAATATGCCTTTTTTAATGCAGCCTGAATATTATTCAGGTTATCCTGATTGGTACAGCTCCATTCGGACACTGCGGCTTCAACATTTTCAACTTTATCTTTAGGTTTGAATTTATCGCATCCTGTCAATAAAACTGCTGCAGTTAAGGTGGTGAATATAAAAAACTTATTCATATTAATTACCCTGTTATCTTGTTTTTTTCGGGCGTATTCTACTCAATTTAATTCCACCTATTCGAGTCTTTTCTTATATTTTATTTAAATTAATTTCGAGAACAGGGTTTCGGGGCATTTATTAGATAAAATTAAAGGAGCTATTTTCTCAATAGCTCCTTCATATAATGTTTTAACCCTGAATTTATGGCGTAATTGAAAACTCAATACGGCGGTTTTTAAAACGTCCTTCTTCAGTGGTATTATCTGCCACCGGATTATCTGCGCCATGCCCCACCGCTGTGAGCTGATCAGCAGCAACCCCCTGACTGACTAAATAATCCACCACGGCCTGAGCACGTTTTTGCGATAGGGTTTTATTGCTATTGGCATTACCGGTTGAATCGGTATAGCCCGCAACCGTTAATTTCGCATCTTTGCTATTTTTCATTAAGGCTGCCGCCTTATCCAGAATAGCCTTGTTTTCGTCTGGTATCTGGTTTGATCCGGTTGCAAAATTAATAATCTGTAGATTTAAAGCCTTGATCACTGCATTTATATCAACCTGATTGGCATCGATATTCGCCAGTGCATCCTGTGCGGCATTTAAACTATGGCTCACAGAGTCTGCCGCCGTCATGGGTGCTTCAACCACGACTTCAGTATTCGGCACCAATCCTTTAATTTTTCCAAGTAGATCATTCAGTTGATTCGCATCCCCACCTTTCAGGGTAATCTTGTCACCAATCCAGTCCAGAGAAACATTCGGTACACCTTTAAGCAGACCTAAAACACCGGCAAGGCCTGCCTGATCCATAAAGCTTCCAGCATGCTTGGTTGCGGTATCCACTGTACATTGTTGGCTTGCAGAGAATAGCTCTTTCACTTTGGCCTGTATGGTCGCCAAGAGCCCTTGATCGCCAACGCCAACCTGACATTGCGCCAAGTTACCTGAAGCATCTGTGGTTAAGGATAATGTTGCTGGCGCCGCATCTGTCGCCACTTGTGAAGCTGAATTCGCCTCATCATTTACCGGAGCAGTGGTTTGTTTATGCTGGCATGACTTCCACAACCAGGCCACCAGCAAACCGAGAATGATAATGGCTACAATCGGCAACCAGGCACGTGATTTAGGCGCAGCGGCAGCTGATGTATTCACGAAATTGGAAGTAGAAGCAGATGCACCCGACACTAGTCCGAGCGGTGCCAATAGAGCAACTGCCCATGCGGGTAACAGTGAACGGATCGAATCGATATGCTGTTTTAGATAATTCACGATACTTTGCGTATCATTTCCCGCTTCGCTGGTTAAAGCAGCCAGACTTTTGGGAATCGCTTGAGTTAAGGTCTGCTCTGTTTCGGCACTGGAAAGTTGCCCATTACTTAAATTGGTCAGAAGCGCATTTTTAATTTGTTCATTATGACCTAATAAATCTGAGAGTGAGGGCGAAATTGAATCCTTTAACTTCTGGATGAGTTCGGGTTTTGCTGCGAAAATAGAAAGTAAAATGGGATAGAACCTGGATAAAAGAGCACTTTTTTCATTCACTAGACCATCTTGATCATTCACGATCACCGATGTCACTTTTTGCTTTAACAGTTCCATTGGGTTTATTGACATTGTTATTCACTCCAACACATTAAATTTATAATATTCAGAACACTCAAGAAAAAAGCGAAGCTCAAGTGAACTGCTGCTTTTTCATTCTAATCTTTTGTATTTTTTTTATTCACTTTTATATAATTTAAATACAATACTTACATCACAATTTACAAAGAAAAATAAGGAATAGGCATCTTTTTTAACTACTGGTCCACTATTACTCAATTCAGAAATGAACACCAACCCTCTCATTCAAACCATTTTTCACAATTAATATCAATATCTTACAAAACAATCCAGCAAAAAACACCCTTTTAAATTCACATGCCTTATTTACTTAAATGATATAAAAAAACCAGTGAAAAGCCGAATAGCACAGTAAAAAGCGGAAAAATTTTGTTCTGTTTTTTCGCTGGCGGGACGACCGGAATGGCAGGAATAAGCTCTAGCAACGGCTCTTTAATGGCTGTTTCATTTAATTGTGCCAAGACTTCGCTTGTCCAACAGGGCAATAAAGAATAAATAGACGCCTTATGATCTCTTAAATAGTAAATAATACCTATCGCATCGTTACCCACTTCATTTGATAGAACCGCCAGACTTTTAGGAATTGCCCGATTTAAGGTAATTTCCACTTCAGCCACGGAAACTTTTCCGGCTGCCAGTCTTAACAATACTGCATTCTTAACCCGTTCATTTTCTTCCAGCAAATCAGAAATAGAAGGCGTAAGTTTTTCTCTTAATTTATCGACCAGTTCAGGTTTTTCTAAAAAACGATAAAGCAAAATAGGGTAAAATCTTGATAAAACATCATTTTTTTCATTCATCAAGCTGGTTTGATCATTCACAATCACAGATGAAACTTTCTGTTTAAGTAATTCCATAGGATGAATAGACATCGTATTAAGCTCCAATTATTAGAATGGCTTATTTCTCTTTTTTATAATTTTATGTAAGGCATATCTCATTTATATAGCTACTTTAATCTATTTTTCTTGTTTTTATCTATTCTGTAAAATTTAAATACAATATCTACATCACACTTTACAAAGCGGAATAAGACCTATCTCTTATTCCGCTTCATGAACACGCAGCTTATTCAGCGAAAGTCGTTATGACTTTACCCGTCAATTGCTGACCGATAAGAGGCGTATTTTTGCCTTGTGAAAGGATGGTCTCTTTAGACACCGTCCATTGCAGTTCCGGATCAATCAGCACCCAGCCTGCTTCCTGCTTCCAGCGGTCCGTCATATTGGCAACCTGTGCCGGGATCGAAGTCACTTTTGCAACCCATTCCAACGGTTCGAACAATCCTTCCTGAATCAGTTGCACGCCTAGAGCGACGTAGGTATCGAATGCCGTAATTCCCGGTTGGGTTTCTGCAAACGGAGCCATTTTCGCCGAACTGCTCAAAGGTTCATGATGGGTACAGATCGCATCGATTACCCCCTCTTTGACACCTTGTCGCAATAATGTCTTATCCTGTTCCGAACGCAATGGCGGGCGCACATGTGCAAGTGAGTTAAAGCCATCCGTTAAGTGCTCGGTAAGATGCAATTGATGCATAGCCACGTCTGCCGTTACCGGTAAGCCTTTGGCCTTTGCTGCACGGATTAAATCGACCGATGCACCGCAAGACAACAAACCAAAGTGTGCTCTCACCCCAGTTGCTTCAATCATCAGAAGATATTTGGCAATCGCAACGGTTTCTGCAATCGCAGGAATCATCGGTAAACCTTGACGAGAAGCAATAAAACCTTCGTGCGCACAACCGTCTTTGGCAATTTGTGGTTCTTCGGCATAGAACACCACGGTTAAACCCAAGCCAGCAGCATATTCAAGCGTACGGATCACCACATCATCATTGTCAAATGCAGCATTGGCATTAGAAACCGCAGTACAGCCACCCTTCTTTAAACTGGCCATATTGGCAGGTTGCTTACCATTTAAACCTTGAGTTTGTGCACCAATGATATGCAAGTAGATACCACCATCCAGTTGCGCTTTTTCGATGAGGCCATGAATTAGGGCACCATTGTCCTGCACAATCGGCTTTGAGTCTGGCGGTGTGATGACATGCAAAATACCATTGGCACGTGCAGCCTTACCTTCCGATTTCAAGGTACCATGCTGTTGCTGGCCTGGCTCACGTAAACGTGCACACAAATCCACCATGGTCGGCATCAACCATTTGCCTTGACCATTGAGTGTTTCATCAACCTGGTCAACGGCATCAATGCGCTTACCATTTTCAATATAAACCGTTTGTACCTGATCAGTCTGTTGAATCGGATCGAGCACACGGACATTTTCAATTTTTACAATACTCATGTGATCCATCCCTTACAGTGCAATCGCTTCAATTAAACCTTGTTCTTGTAATTGCCCTTGCATCGCAAGTGCCAATACTGCCATACGAACTGCAATACCGTTGGTGACCTGTCTTAAAATTACGGACTGATCCCCATCTGCCACGCTCGAGTCAATTTCCACGCCACGGTTCATTGGTCCAGGATGCATTACGATACAATCTGGTTTCGCCAGTGCCAGACGCTCTTTGTTTAAGCCGTACATTTTGTAGAATTCAGCCTGTGATGATAAGGCTGGTGAGTCAATCCGTTCATTTTGAATACGTAAGGCAATAATCACATCACAATCTTTCACACCTTCATCCATTTTATTAAACAGGCGAACATGCTCACCATATTCATTAAAGCCGACGGGCAACAACGTATTTGGTGCAATTACACGGATATCTTTACAACCCAATGTTTGCAATGCAGCGACATTCGAACGTGCCACACGTGAATGTTTGATGTCACCAATAATGGCAACTGTCAGCTCTTCAAAGGGTTTCTTGGTCTCACGGCGAATGGTCAACATATCCAGCATGGCCTGAGTTGGATGTGCGTGACGACCATCTCCTGCATTAATAATCGCGACCTTTGGACAGACATCTTTGGCAATAAAATGTGCTGCACCTGATGAGGAGTGACGTACCACGAAAATATCCGCCGCCATGGCTTCCAGATTCCACAAGGTATCGCGTAGCGTTTCACCTTTTGATGTACTTGAACGCGCGATATCGATATTCAAGACATTGGCAGACAGACGTTTTGCTGCAGCTTCAAAAGTCGTACGGGTACGGGTGGAGTTTTCAAAGAACAGATTCATGACCGTCAGTCCTTCAAGTAACGGACGGTTGATCAAATTATTATTTTCATCTAAAAAGCTTTGCGCTGTATCTAAAATCTTGGTCAAGGTTTCTTTAGAAAGACCCTCAATGGTTAAAAAGTGTTTTAGATTTCCTTGTTGGTTGAGCTGGATCTGACTCAAAGTATGCAATGCCGCCAAGTGCATAAGAGATTCCTAACACGTTAAGTTAAGGCATTATACAGACTTTAGTTTTGCTGCGTCGTTGAAGTTTTCAGCACTTAAGTAAAAAAGGATGTACTTCCCCTTACATCCTTTTTAATTTCTCTACTTTAAATGACTTATAACTTAGCGTAATGCACCAATATAGTGATGATGCACCTGAGCCTGATAAATTTCTTCCTCGGTCACTTCCATTGAGTAGGCATCTGAAACCACATCTTTTTCAACATTCAATTTATTCTCCAGTACAGGTGAAGAACAAGCTTCAGGATATAACGCAATCAATGGACTCAGGCGTGCCACAAAGCGCTGCAACTCCGGATCTTGCGTGTCAAGAGCAATGTCCAGTATATGTTTGGCATAATCCTGATTATTGACCAGATACATCACATCAATGACACGTCCACAAACACGTCTTAAGCGGACATACATTTGAGTTGCAATTGTAAAAGCTTCGGCATTGACCAGTACTTCATTGTTCATGCTTTCTTTCATAACATCCCCACAGCCTAAAATTAAAATTCTTAATTTTCATCAGCTTTAAGTAACATTGCTCACTGATGTAGTACTGATTTAGAAAGCAAAACATGTACCAACTTTTCAACAAAACAATTCTCAGCACGACATCAACTGACATTAAAAAAGTTGAGGCCGACAACATTTCGTCAAAAAAGTAGGAGGAATTGCTGATAAAGCTAACAATCACACAAATATGCACCGACAGAACAAACAAAAATCAGTTAAAATAGCCGATTGCTGAACTGCTTTTTTGGAAATGTGCATGAATTCTACACAACGTCTGACAAACTATTGGGTGACCTGTGCGGATGGACTTGAAACCTTATTACAACAAGAACTCGAAGATTTAGGGATTCAGAACATTCAACGCTTCGCTGGACGTTTGGTTTTTAAAGGCACACTCGAAAATGCATATCGCATTTGTATGTGGTCGCGTCTTGCCTCTCGCGTACTGTTACCGATTCATACCCATGAACTCGAACATACCCATGACGCACGTGATGTTGCTGAAGAGCTCTATGAAGGTGCGATCAGCTTTGACTGGTCTTTGATTTTTGCACCACAAAGTACTTTTGCCATTCGTTTGCATGTTGAACGTGAAATTAAGGTCAATACCCAGTTTGCGACACTCCGTGTTAAAGATGGTGTGGTCGACTCCTTTATGGAAGCTGTGGGCAAGCGTCCTAGTATTGATATCAAGCAACCAGAAATCACACTCTATGTATTGGCGGGTAAAACCGAACATACCTATTGTCTGGACTTATCTGGTGATTCTTTACATAAACGTGGCTATCGCCGTTTTATGACCGATGCCCCAATTAAAGAAAATCTGGCTGCGGCGATTTTACAGAAAGCACAACTGGCCCAATATCAACCCGATATTATCCTTGATCCAATGTGTGGTTCAGGTACCTTTATTATTGAATCACTCTTGATTCTGACGGACCGCGCACCTGGTCTGGTTCGCCGTTTTGGTTTTAATGGCTGGCATGGACATGACCATGAATTATGGATGACCCTCAAAGCCGAAGCCGCCGAGCGTCATGAAAAAGCCTTACAACAACCCTTACCCCAATTCTATGCCTATGATGCCGACTGGGAAGCAGTTAAAGCGACACGCCAGAACATCATCGCTGCCGGTTTTGAAAAATTACTGGATCAGATCCAGATTGAAGAACGTACTTTGGCCGACTGGGATGATTTCCATGCGGAAGGTAAAAAAGCCTTCATCGTCACCAACCCTCCGTATGGTGAACGTTTAGGCGACAAAGCATCGAATCGTTCTTTATATCTCGGTTTATCTGCCTTACTGCAAAAGAATTTCCCAAATCAGCGTGCAGCCATCATCGCCGCTCAAATTGAGCAGGCAGACGTGCTGGCATTTAACGACCCACAAACCTTGCGTTTGATGAACGGTAAATTACCGATCTATACCCGTTTTGGTACAGTCAAACCTGCGACTGTAACCCAGCCCTTCCTGGCCAATTGGCAACCTCAACAATTTGAACCGATCGAGGGTGCCGAAGACTTTACCAACCGTTTGCAAAAAAATATGCAAGCTTTGAAAAAGTGGGCGGTTAAGGAAAATATCTATTGCTTACGTTTGTATGATGCAGATTTGCCAGACTTTAATCTGGCGGTTGATTTATATGGTGACAAATTGCATGTGCAAGAATATGCACCACCAAAGAAAATCGATCCAGAAAAAGCGAAAAAACGTTTTAACCTTGGTCTGGCAGCAATCCGAGCGGTCACAGGGCTCAATCGTGATGCCATCTTTATTAAAACCCGCGCCCGTCAAGCTGGAACAAATCAATACACCAAACAGAGCACTGCCTCTAAACGCTTTATCGTTCAGGAAGGCAATGCGCGTATTCTGGTAAATTTAACCGATTATCTGGACACGGGTTTATTCCTGGATCACCGCCAGATGCGTTTACGCATTGCTAAAGAAGCACGCGGCAAGCATTTCCTGAATCTGTATAGCTACACTTCTACGGCCAGCTTACATGCTGCTCTAGGTGGCGCAGCCAGTACCACCAGTGTCGATTTATCTAATACTTATTTAAGCTGGTCGAAGGAGAACTTTGTTCTAAATGGTTTAACCGTAGATCATGCCGATGAACAACATATGTTCTTCGCCAGCGACTGCTTTGAGTGGCTTAAAGAAGGTCATGAGCAATATGATCTGATCTTCATTGATCCGCCAACCTTCTCTAACTCGAAGAAATTCTATGGTACCTTTGACGTACAGCGTGATCATGTTTCATTGCTTAAACGTGCGATGAACCGCCTAACCAGTGACGGTACGCTTTACTTCTCAAATAACTATCGTGGTTTTGAGCTAGATGAAGAGATTGAGGCCATGTATCAGGTCGAAGAAATCACTTCTGAAACCATTGGCCTGGACTTCAAACGTAATCAGAAAATCCATCGTGCCTGGAAAATTCAACACCCAAGTATTTAAAAGTTGCAAATACTCATCGAAAAGTAATTTTACTTTTTTTGATATTCGGTGAGTCAAACTCATAAATCATAAAGCGATCAGGAGCCTCTGCATGGGGCTTTATGGTCGCTTTTCTTTTTTCGCGAACATCCAACACCGTGGTTTTTTTCTGCTCTTCGTAAGCCGAAAAACCTCCTTCAGCAAGCATACTGACACGAATTTCACGTAAATTCCGGTCACTCAACACACGCTGTGAACGCCAGCGTTCCTCAGCAGGCTTTAATGCATCTTGTTGAGCTTTGATAATGATACTTGGCAAGGCATTATTCAATGCTCCTGTTTGCAAAGACAAGGTTCCCTCAGGCAATGGCTGTGCAGCATGTCCGATAGAAGATAAAGCGCTGAACAACAAAATCACACACGAGCCTGTGTAATGATGTCTATTTTTTTGCATTTTAATTCATCCTGAATCTTGTTCTTATTTGTTTTGAAACTATCAAGTTTTTATAGCAGTGGCAATGTCATTGGTAATATTCCTGTAAAAATCTGACCAGATGCACCAATACAAAAAAAGATGGTGATTTTCATCACCATCTTTGGGCCATCTTCTAAGCTAGGTTTAGCTCAGTTTTAACTTGTCAAACACCAGATGACCACTCTCTCCTTTGATCAGTATATTATCGCCAGGCTGGAACTCACCAGACAGGATTTTCTGAGCCAGACTGTTTTCCACCTGTTGCTGAATTGCCCGTTTTAATGGACGCGCACCATAGACAGGATCGAAACCAGCATCAATCAATAAATCAAAAGCAGTATCATCCACCGTTAAGCCCATATCACGTTCACTCAAACGAGTACGTAAACGATCTAACTGAATATCTGCAATACCACGAATCTGTGCTTTTTGCAGCGAATGGAAGATGACCAGCTCATCAATACGATTGATAAACTCTGGACGGAAATGCTGCGTGACCGCACTCATCACCACTGCCCGTACTTCATCATCGGTTGCACCTTCTCCAAGTTCACGTACATCTTGCGAACCCAGGTTAGAGGTCATCACAATAACAGTGTTCTTAAAGTCAACCACACGACCTTGAGAATCGGTTAGGCGGCCATCATCCAATACTTGTAATAAGATATTGAAGACATCTGGATGTGCTTTTTCCACTTCATCGAATAACACCACGCTATACGGCTTACGACGAACGGCTTCAGTTAAGACACCACCTTCTTCATAACCGACATAGCCTGGAGGTGCACCCACTAGACGGCTGACAGAATGTTTTTCCATGAATTCGGACATATCAATACGAATCATGGCATCGTCGCTGTCAAACAGGAAGTTAGCCAATGCTTTGGTTAACTCGGTTTTACCTACCCCTGTCGGACCAAGGAACAGGAATGAGCCACTTGGACGATTCGGATCGGATAAGCCAGCACGTGAACGACGTACTGCATTGGAAACCGCAACCACAGCTTCATCCTGCCCAACCACACGGTTATGCAAAAACTCTTCCATATTGAGAAGTTTTTCACGTTCGCCCTGTAGCATTTTCGCCACAGGAATTCCTGTTGCTGCACTCACGACTTCAGCAATTTCGTTCTCAGTGACTTTGGTACGAATCAGCTTCGGCTCTTCATTTTCCTCAGCAACTTCAGCTTGTTCCAGACGTTTTTGCAACTCTGGAATGACACCATATTGCAAGCGTGCAGCTTCAGCCAGATCACCTTCACGTTTGGCTTTTTCCAAAGCGCTACGTGCCTGATCAAGTTCAACCTGTGCCTTTTTATCACCTTCAACCAGTGTTTTTTCAGCTTTCCAGATCTCTTCTAGATCGTTATACTCTTTTTGCTTTTCAGCGATCTGCTGCTCAAGATGATTCACTTCGGCTTTACTACCCGCGTCTTCATCTTTTTTCACCGCTTCCAATTGCATTTTCAACTGGATTAAGCGGCGATCAAGTTTGTCCAGCGCTTCTGGTTTAGAGTCAATTTCCATTTTGATGCGCGACGCAGCCTCATCAATCAGGTCAATCGCCTTATCGGGCAATTGACGATCCGTGATATACCGATGCGACATCTTCGCTGCAGCAATAATGGCTGAGTCAAGAATTTGCACGCCGTGATGGGTTGCATATTTTTCTTTAAGACCACGTAGGATCGCAATGGTATCTTCTACACTCGGTTCATCGACCAACACTTTCTGGAAACGACGCTCAAGCGCAGCATCTTTCTCGATATATTGACGGTATTCATCTAGAGTGGTCGCACCCACACAACGCAATTCACCACGTGCCAAAGCAGGTTTTAACATATTACCTGCATCCATCGCGCCATCACCTTTACCTGCGCCAACAAGTGTATGCAGCTCGTCAATAAACAGGATAATCTCACCTTCGTGCTTGGTAAGGTCTTTGAGGACTGCTTTTAAACGCTCCTCAAATTCACCACGATATTTTGCACCCGCGAGTAATGAACCCAAGTCAAGTGAAAGCACACGCTTGTTCTTTAAGCTTTCTGGAACTTCACCATTGACAATACGTTGCGCCAGACCTTCTACAATCGCTGTTTTACCGACCCCTGGTTCACCAATCAACACCGGGTTGTTTTTGGTACGGCGTGATAACACCTGAATGGTACGGCGAATCTCGTCATCACGACCAATTACGGGATCCAGCTTACCCGCTAAGGCACGTTCAGTTAAATCAATGGTATATTTATTCAGTGAGTCACGTTGATCTTCATGATTATTGCTCATGACTTTGTCATTTCCTCGAATATTTTCAATTACTTTACGTAAACTTTCAGGTGTAACCCCTACACTATTTAAAATGGTTTTGGTTTCACCGGTTTCTGCCAGCCCAAGTAATACCCAGTCGGTTGATAAAAACTCATCGCCTGCTTTCTGTGCATAACGGTCAGCTAAATTCAGCGCCTTTACCGCTTCAGGATTGAGGTTGATATCACCGGTAGGATTTGCCAAGGTTGGCGCATTTTGCACGGCTTGTTCCAGCTTCTGCTTTAACTCTGGTAAACGCGCGCCAGCTTGTTGCAACAAACTCAAATTGGCAGGTTCTTCCAATAAAGTAGCAAGAATATGAATACCTGCTATCGAGGTATGGTCTTTACCCATTGCCAATGATTGTGCATCTGAGAGTGCTTGCTGTAAGCGGTTTGTAAATTTTTCAAAACGCATTCTTGTTATTCCTCACAACAAATTTCTAACTTATCACTTAGATGGGAACACTTTTTTAAATTTCAAATAAAAAATTATATATTTTTCAATATTTTATAATATATAAAATGAATAAAACTCAGTAATAATATGGGTATATAAACAATCTATTTCAAGTATATTTTGTATAATTTTTCTGTCTGTTCCGTACTAAACACAATTATGATTGTGATTTTTCACCGAACAATTTAGCTTAACCCTTTAGTTGATTCAAAATGACGCTCATGTACTTAAAAAAAATTTTATTGGGTGCAGCTTGCCTGCTGCCTCTTCATTCGGTATTTGCCCAACTTCCACAAGATTCTCGTCGTGCTGGTGGGATTGCTGTCATTCCCTTAAACACAAATACCACTCAGGTCTTTTATGAGCAAAAGCCGGTACTCATTACTCAGGAAGGCACACAGCGATATGCCGTGTTTGGTATTCCACTTTCTGCGCCATTAGGCAGTTTGAGCTTAACTACCAATACCACGCCGATTCAGATCGAAGTAACGCCATACCGTTATGCTGAGCAGCGTTTAAACGTCAAGAATCAGGACTATGTCAATCCGAATCAGGACCAGCTTGATCGCTATGCACGTGAAGCAAAAGAGCAAAATGATATTTATAATTCATTTACGCCAAGCAGCTGGCACAGCTTTCCTAACTTCATCCGCCCTACCGCCGGTAAATTTAGCAACTCTTTTGGCAGAAAACGCTTTTTCAATGGTGAAGAACGCGCCCCGCATTCTGGCCTCGATATTCCCGCGCCAGTGGGACAAAAAGTCGTTGCGCCTGCAGAGGGTGTGGTTGTCGGGACAGGCAACTATTTTTTTAATGGCAATACGGTACTGATTGATCATGGTCAGGGGCTGATCAGTATGTTCTGCCATCTCAGCAAAATTAATGTAGAGAAAGGTCAACACCTCCAGCAAGGTGAACTGCTCGGACTGGTCGGTAAGACAGGACGCGTCACAGGTCCACATTTACATTGGGGAATGAGCCTGAATAATGCTCGGGTAGATCCACAGTTATTTTTAAAATAAACAGAATCCCCAATAAAAAATGATCGGTGCAAAAACCGATCATTTTTTAGCAAAACTTAATAGTTTAAGCCTTAAGCCGCTTCAATAATTTCGAAGTCGTGGGTAATTTCTACGCCACCATCAGACAGCATTTTACTGGCTGAACAATATTTCTCGGCAGACAATTCGACTGCTTTTTCTACCTGTTTAGATTTTACCGCTTTACCAGTGACGATGAAGTGCAAATGAATTTTGGTAAACACCGCTGGAATGCTATCCGCTCTTTCCGCTTTAAGCTGACATACGACATCGGTCACATCTTGACGAGATTTCTTTAAAATGGTCACAATATCAAACGAAGCACACCCACCAAGTCCCATTAAAATCAATTCCATAGGACGTGGACCACGGTTTTCACCGCCATATTCGGCAGAACCATCCATCACCACACTGTGGCCACTTTCTGATTTTGCTTCAAAAGCAACATTCTCTAACCAATGTACACTTGTTTGCATTGCAACTACCCGAAAAACGTTATAAATTTACTCTGTTCTTGTACACTAACATAAAATGAGTTGATAAGGAATTTCATCTCTTCTGTGTAGAAAAGGCTCTTCCAAGGGTCTGTGCGATCGGTTTTATCCAAATTCGGAAATTTTAAGCATGACTTCAAATTTTTCACAACTTAGCACTGATGCTTTATCACCAGGTCAACTCCCTGAATCAGTTAAAGCGCTGCTAAAACGTGCTCATATTAATAGATATCCTAAACGCACCACGATTGTTGACGCTGGAACGGAATCAAAATCACTGTATTTAATATTAAAAGGTTCAGTGTCAATTATCTTACGTGAAGATGACGAACGAGAAATCGTAGTTGCCTATCTAAACCCGGGCGACTTCTTTGGTGAAATGGGGCTTTTTGAAAAGAACCCTCAACGTACCGCAGAAGTACGTACACGAGATGTCTGCGAAATCGCAGAAATCACTTACGACAATTTCCACGAGTTAAGCAAGCAATATCCAGATTTAAGCTATGCTGTATTTGCTCAACTGGTTCGCCGTCTTAAAAATACCACACGTAAAGTAACCGATCTGGCATTTATTGATGTGTCTGGTCGTATTGCGCGTTGTTTAATTGACTTATCTGCTCAACCAGAGGCAATGATTTTACCGAATGGACGTCAGATTCGTATTACCCGTCAAGAGATTGGCCGTATTGTCGGTTGTTCTCGTGAAATGGTTGGACGTGTCCTCAAGACACTTGAAGATCAGGGGATGATTCAAACTGATGGTAAGGCCATCTTAATCTTTGATGCTTCTTTAGAAGAAAATACTTTCTCTGAAGATGAGTATGATGACGAAGATTAATTTAATGCTCAATTAAATTAATCTATTTTAAAGCCAGTGCAATGCCACTGGCTTTTATTTGCTTAAATATAAATTTTAAGCAATGCCGATTACATAATTACAATGATTATAGAGCTATTCAGAATGTTAACTGCTGTAAACATTTTTTATAATCCACCGTGATCATGACTATATTCATAAGATACTGATTTGGAGAGAATAAGTATGAAGAAATTAGCTTTAAGCCTATGTGCTGTAACTGTGATGACCATTTCTGGCTGCGCTTCGTTCGCAGATATGGCGGGTGCGGACAGCGCGACATTAAATGCGCAATCAGCACAAAGTTTCTCAAAAATGACGCAGGAAGCACGTGCTAAAAACCAGCTGGATAGCAGTTCAAGTACTTATCAGCGTATCAATACCGTATTTAACCGCTTAAAGCCTTATGCGGATCAAATGAACCAGACCGGTCAACGTTTTGACTGGCAGCTTGCGGTCTTAAAATCTGACACGGTCAACGCTTATGTCGCGCCTGGTGGTAAAGTGGTGTTCTATACCGGTATTGTCAACAAACTCAACCTGACCAATGATGAAATTGCAGCAGTGATGGGCCATGAAATGACCCATGCCTTAGAAGAGCATGCAAAAAGCAAAATCGGTGCACAGGCTTTAACTAACCTTGCAATTGGTATTGGTAAATCATATGCAGGTAGCAGCATTGGCGATCTAGGTAGTGCTGCGATCGATCTAGGCAGCCAGGTTGGTATCGGTCTACCTTATTCACGTAATCTGGAAAGTCGTGCCGATTACGGCGGTTTAATGTTAATGGCAAAAGCAGGTTATAACCCGAATGCAGCCATCAGCTTATGGGAAAAAATGAACCGTCTTGATGGCGCTGGTGGTGGATCATTCCTGTCTACTCACCCGTCAAACACTCAACGTATCAGCGACATGCGTAAAAACTTACCTGCAGCAATGGCGGTTTATAATAAACGCCGTTAATTCATTGCATCGGCATCGGCCCTTAAATACCGCCAGGTCTTTAAGGGCTTTTTATGCATGCCGCTGAATACTCATCCCTGAGCTAAGCGTAAATGCAGCATATGCGTTGCAATGGTATGCCGGATATGATCTTGTCGAGCATGAAAATAACGCTCACTTAAACCATTCCCTGATAAATCCTCAATGACCTTATATCCCATGTGCTCAACAGCCTGATGCAGCAACTTAGGTCTAAATTGTCCCTTTAACGGTTCTTTTAGAAATCGGGTAAATTGGGAGACAAATAAGCTTCCGAAACGCTCTATCCCGTCGAGCTCCCGATAATCAATCGAATAGTCCAGAACCACTTCACTTCCCTGCGCAGCAATCTGTGCAATGCGATGCAAAGTCTTTAAGGTTGTTTCTGGTTCCAGATAATGGGTTGTACCCAGCCACGAGAAAAAGGCGGCCTGATCTTGCTGAAAGGTACTACGCGCCAAAGCCTCTGCAATGGATTCTTTTTCAAAATTAACTGCAACAAACTCCACATTCGCTGGAAGCTCGCCCAATTGGCGTAATTTTTTTTGTTTCTCGACTTGAGTATCGGGATGATCTACCTCGTAAATCTTGAGCTGAGGGAATTGCTGCGCCTGCCTTAAGGTAAATGAATCAAGACCTGCACCCACCAGTACATATCGTGCTATCCCCCGCTCAATGGCGACATAGAGCTGATCCTCTGCATAGCGCGAGCGTCCGACCACCTGTCCGGTTAATAAACCCAAGGTACGGTTGAATACCGAAGAATTCATCAGCTTGACGGTTAATGGCGTAGTCAGCAATGTCTTCCAACCTTGACTGGTCAGCTCGAATGCAAAAGGATCAGCAAACACTGGTTCTGCTGCATTGTTAAAATGATTGGCGCGCAATGCAGCAGCCGCTTCCGCCGTTCGGCTCGATTGTCCTTCTTTCATTATTTTCCCCCATCTTTATTTCTATCTTGCAAAAAATAAGCAGCAAATTCCATCCTCAGATAAAATTTGCTGCTCTTGTTATGACTGCCCTAAACTCAGTTGGTTTTTTCAGTCTGATAGGTCACTTGATAATCATTAAGATCCATATGTTTTAAACGTTGCTTCAACTTTTTCAACGACCAAGGCCACGCAGCAAAGTTACGACCATTGGCATCCAAATAGTAGCTCTTGCATCCACCAGCATTAAACACGGTGGTTTTAAGATGTTTCTGTACCAGTTCATTATGCTGTTTAATTACTTCTGGCTTAATGTTCAGTTTGGCAATGCCTTGATCTCTGATTTTGAGTAGACCATCGACGATATAATCCAGCTGAGCTTCAGCCAGACCAATAAATGAATCATAAACCAGTACGTTGGGCCCTAATACCAAGAATGCATTCGGCACATTTTCAATGCTGGTACCCAAATAAGCCTCTGGCGAACTGCTTTTCCAGAGATCATTGAGTATCTGGCCTTTTTCGTTGGTCACACGTTTGCCAATTGGCGGGTGCGAGACTTCAAAGCCTGTGCCCCAAATAATCACATCCACTTCATGACGCTCACCATTTGCTGAAACCACAGTATTGCCTTCGACCTTCACCAATCCATGTGGAATCAGTTTGGTATTCGGTTGCTGTAAAGCAGGATAATAGTTGTTGGCGAACAATAAACGCTTACAGCCAATAGTAAAATTCGGCGTCACGTTTTTACGGAGTTCAGGATCTTCAATCTGGAAGCGTAAAATCAGTTTGGCCAATTCACCTACCGGTTTTAACACCGCTGGATTACGTAAACCAAAGTTAATCGCATTGAGTGACTGGGCAACGGTTTGACGCCAGGTTTTTTGGATCAGAGGAAACTTCTCAATCAGTGCTTTGCTGATATCACCCAAGTCAGTATCAGGTTTTGGCACCACCCACGGTGCTGTACGCTGGTAAACAAACAGTTCTTTTGCCAATGGTTGGATTTGCGGTACGAACTGAATCGCTGATGCGCCAGTACCAATCACTGCAATACGTTTACCAGTGAGATCATAATCATGGTTCCATTTAGCTGAATGGAACATTTCTCCCTTAAAGGTTTCCAGACCTTCAAGTTTCGGAATTTGTGCTTCAGTAATCGGCCCTGTTGCAAAAATCACAGTCTTAGACAGGTATTGCCCTTTATTGGTGTCCATCACCCATAAATTGCGTTCCTTGTCCCAAGCAGCATTGAGTAGTTCTGTACCAAATTCGATTTTTGAACTGACGCCAAAGTCCTGACTAACTTCTTCTAAATAGCTCAGAATTTCAGGTTGGCGAGCAAATAAATGACTCCATTTGGCACTTGGCGCAAATGAGTAGGAATATAAAGCCGATGGTACATCACAACCGCACCCCGGATAGGTGTTTTCACGCCAAGTTCCACCGACACGTGTCGCTTTTTCAATAATCTTGTAGTTGCTATAACCCACCTGATCCAGACGAATGGCCGTCGCAATCCCTGAAATACCCGCACCCACAATAAAGGTGTCATAAATATGTTGTGGGAGTGCCTTTCCTTCAGCTGAGTTTAATTTTTTTGCTTGAGCTGTCATTTAAAATGTCCTTTGTATCATGTAGCTGAAATAAGTGATTACCCACAGGTTCTCTCTTCATTTCACTCTTCAGTTCTTTTGCCCAACAGGCGTTATTTCATAAACCGGTATGATGTACCTAAAAATTTTGCATATAAATTCGGTGCAGTACGTTTCATCAGCCAGAATAATTTGGCATCAATCTGTGGAATGGTATAAAGCTCGTTTTTATCCAGACGGTCCAGCGTCAGCTTTGCGACCTTATCACTGGTGGTGAATGCCAGATTGGTCAACGCATAATCCAGAATACCTTTATGTGGTACTTTGCCATTCTTGATAATGTTGGTTGGCACCAACGTTGGACAGAGCACATTGACTTTGATGTTATGTTTTCGAAGCTCGGCAGAAAGCGTTTCCGATAAGGCACGTACGCCCGCTTTAGTCACGTTATAGGCTGTCATTTCTGGTGCAGCTGTATACGATGCAGCAGAAGCCACATTGATAATTGCCCCATGTCCAAGCTGTTTAAACTTCGGTACAAAATAATGGCAGCCGTGGATCACGCCCCACAAGTTAATATCAGAAACCCACTTCCAGTCTTCCAGCGACGTTTCATCAAATTTTCCACCTAAACCCACGCCGGCATTATTGATGACCAGTGTGGTGGGATGTTGCATCAACTGCTCTGCTTGTTGTGCCAGTTTTTCCACCTGTTTGGCATTACCAACATCACATTTCACTGCAAACGCTTTTGCGCCTAAGGCTTCAATCTGCGCGACCGTTTCTTTGGCGGCATCTAAATTAATATCCGAGCAGACTACCGTCCCCCCTCGTTTCGCCAGTTCGAGCGCAAAACTACGACCAATCCCGCTTCCGGCACCCGTTACCACAGCAAATGCCTGTTGGCTTGGCTTGCGCTTTTTCCTAAATAATTTCATCTTTATGTTCCAGCAATTTTATCTTTATAGCGACCCAGTTATGCAGAAGCTGCACGTACAGGAGGTACAAACTCTTTAAGGAAATACGGACTTAACAACCCTGTTTCAGGGTTTAATAAACGCTCTTTGTAATAAGCCATATAGGCAGTGGTATCATGATCATTCGGATGAAAGCTTGGACGTAAATATTCCAGAATATGCATAAAGCTGCTTCCAAATACCCCGCGCTCACTGCCAAATAACAATGCCGTGCTTTCTACAATATCTTTCATATAACGTGGATTGAACAAATTGCTCGGTTTGCGCACGAACGGCATCAGATATCCCCCTAATGACACCCCACCAAGAATGGTTAAGCTTGCCAATAAGAAGCCTGTGATTCTGAGCCAGTAATTGCCTGAAAGTGCCAGAAACACGTCATAAGCAATGTCTTTGTGCTCAGATTCTTCCAGCATGTGCCACATCCACATGGCCCGTTGTCTTTCATCTTGTGACCCTAGCAAATAGTCTTCATGTTGCATCATGAACTCAGCCAACACTGCCGTGTAATGCTCAATGCCTGCCATCAATGAAAGCTGTAGAGATTGCGGCAGTTTATAAATGCCATAGTCAAACACTTTACCGGCAATGGCACGCAACAATTCAACCGGATAGCCATTTTCCTTTAGCACTTCATCATTAAACTGATTATGGATTTTTGAATGAATCGCCTCTTGCCCAATAAGTGAAGTGAGTCTTTGTTTCAGGATCGGATCTTCAATAAAATCACGGTGATGACGTGCGGTTTCAATCACCACATCTTCACCAAAGGTCAAGAAAATAGACAAGGCATGAAAGTAAGATGTGGCGAGTTCTTTATTTAAAAAGAACTTTTCATCCAGTTCCGCAGGATTGAACTTGAAATCAAAATGACGGATTGGAATCGGTGATTTATTCGCCAGATTCTGAACAATCCCTTGATATTTGGTACTGAGTTTATCTGAAAAAACATGGCGAAGAACTTGAGCGACCATATCTCGATCCCCTAAAACTGCATTACAACTTAAAAGGCTTAGCCAATTTGTATATCTCGACATACAGCGACTGGATAAGAGGGTTTGGTTTGCATAGTGCATGACGGCAATGGAGGCAACAAGAACCAAACTGCTCATCACACACTGAGCTTTTTTGCCAACACAGCAGGCCACTACCTGCCTGCTGTACATGCTTCATTGTGTATTAAGCGGCTTGTACCTTCGGCGTAAACTCCTTCACAAAGAACGGATATAAAGCGCCGCCCTCTGAAAGAAGTTTCTTTTCGTAATATTCGAAATACGCGGACGCGTCATGGTCATTGGGATGGAAATCAGTACGTAAATAATCAAAGATACGGCCTTGCGTACTTCCAAAAACACCATCTTTGGGACTAAAAATCAGCTTCACACCACGGCGCGCATCTTTCCAGAATTTTGCTGTCAGCATTTCTTGTGGCCTACGTAACACCGGCACCAGCGTGGCTGAAAATGGAATCAAACCGAGAATGGTAAAGTAAGCGAGGAAGAAACCTGAGATACGCAATGCATAGTTGCCATTCAAGGTTTGATACACATCATAGGCTACATCTTTATGCTCAGATTCTTCCAGCATATGCCACATCCACAAAGCACGTGTTTTGGCATCATCAGAGAAATAGAAATTCTGTTCATGTGCCATCATGTACTCTGCCAGGACGGCAGTAAAATGCTCAATCCCTGCCATGAGAGAAAGCTTCAATGGCTGTGGAAATTTTAAGAAAATATAGTCAAAAAACTTTTCACCGAGAAAGCGATAGAGTCGCACCGGATAATCCAGCTCAATAATTGCATCATTAAATTCATTATGTAATTTTGAATGAATCGCTTCCTGGCCAATCAATGAGGTGACACGTTGCTTTAAAATAGGATCTTTCAGCTGATCACGATGATGACGTGCTGTTTCAATCACCAGATCTTCACCATAGGTTAAGAATACCGAAAGTGTTGCAAAGAAAATCGTGGCAAACTGATTATTCATATAAAATGATAAATCAACCTGTTTGCCTTCAAATCCGATAGCCAAATGACGAATAGGAATCGTTTTTTTACTCGCAAAATCAATTTGCTCAGTGATGGGATTAGATTTAAATAGACTTAAACCTTTCTTTAATGTGCTGCTAATCATGGCTACACCTGCCTACTTACTTGAGCGTCTTTTGCCCTTTTAGATGCGTTGCATTTGGTTCATCTCTTTTCGACTCTCCCAACTGCCAGAGAAGTTCGAAAAAATATTCGGGAGATTTTTAGGAACCAGTTCCTGTTCTAGACTCACTGTAAACCGATCTTATGTTCGGATTCAATTCGGGTAATTTTTTCATTTATGATGAGCTTTTATTGAACATGCCAAGGCCGATCGAATGATAATCGAGATCTGTGTAAACATATCGTTTTATTAAAATTTAATGATAAATATTAATTAGATAGATAAAATAAAACCCATGGACATGCTTTTCTTATAGCTCAAATAGCTCTCCATCGAATAAGAAGCTTGCAGATAAACATTGAATTTATCCAGGTTCATTATTTTAATTGTTCGGATTAACTAAGCGCTACTTTCATCACTTTCTGCGACATGTTAATCTGACGTTATGTTCGGATTTTAATAATAATACCTTATGGCTACACGTAAACCCCGTCAGTCTCGCTCGAAAGTCACCTTCGACACCATTATTGAAGCAGGTTTTATTGCAGTTGCCACCAACGGCACCAGTGGCACTACTACACGACACATTGCAGACATTGCTGGAGTCAGTGTTGGCTCTTTATATGAATACTTTAAGAATAAAGAAGAAATCTATGATGCAATGGCAAAAACCTTTGTCAAAGAAGTCCTGGATATGGTGAAAGAACTGACGCCGATTATGATCGAACAAGAGCTGGAACCTCTATTCGAAATGATTTTTTATACCTTTAGGGACTTACTCACTCGCGATGATGATCGTTATCTGATTTGTCTTCGCTATGCAACAGAGCTCAAATACGAAAAATATATCGGCCAAATTGAAATGGCGTTGATGGAAGTATTGATGAAATATATGATTCGCCATCCGCGCTACTTAAAAGTGAACAATCTGAGCGTGACAGCGTATATCAGCATTAATAGCAGTATTTTTAATGTGGCACGCCACCTAATCTTGCCCAATCCGCAAATTAGCTTTGATGAAATGGTCAAAGGCCTAAGCACCATGATTATTAGCTATATTGAGGCAGAGCTGGCTAAGGCAGAGACTTGATCGGCAACTGAATCGTAAACACACTCTTGTGAGCTGGATTGCTGTATTCAATGCGACCGTCATGTGCCATAACAATTGCGTGCACAACCGCCAGGCCCAGTCCTGTTCCACCAAATTCTTTATTTCTGGACTGCTCCAGTCTAAAGAATGGATTGAATAAATCTTGCTGATATTGTGCTGCGATACCTGGACCATCATCGGCGACCTGTAAGATCCAGTTTTGAAGATCCTTTTTCAAAGAAATGTTGAGTTTTCCGGCATCGGCATAACGAATTGCGTTATCAATCAGGGCCATTAACACCTGCTCGATACGACGACCGTCACAATGCACCTGAATAGTGGCAATCTCAAGTACGGGTTCGATCTGAGCCTGTTGTAAACGCTGCTCAAACAGTTTTAAAACTTTTTCAGTCAGTGCTTTAAAGTCAACCATTTCATAATTTAACCTGAGTTGCTGGTTTTCAACCAGACTCAAGGTTCGAAGGTCTTCGACCAGATGAGATAAGCCTTCCACCTGACTGAGCAGGCTTTTAAACAAGGCTTCATCCGGTTTAAACACCCCATCCAGAATACCTTGTAAACGGCCCTGCAAAATGGTAATCGGTGTCCGCAGCTCATGCGCGATGGCTGCATTCCAGACCAGTGCATTTTCAACCGAACTTTCCAGCTTCTGCGCCATGTTATTAAAATTATGCATCAGTTCTGCAATTTCAGTGGAATGAATGTGACGGTCATCTGCTCGCGCAGAAAGATTTCCCTGACTGATCTGCTTGGCCGCTTCGGCAAGAAAATTAATGGGTTTAATAAAGCGCTGGGCCAGATGCATGCCGATAATGATGGAAATGACCCCACCACAAAAAATCACCGTAGATAACCAGATCCAGTCGATAAAATGAAATTCGGTCCAGTCTTCCTGCAAGGAGCTTAACGTAATCCAGCCAACATCTATGGCATAGTTATAGATCAAATAACCCATCAGCACGGAGAAAAGCGTCACACTTAAGTTGACAATACTTAAGGCAATAAATAGCTGCTTGCTAATTCCCGATTTATTTCTCATGCCGACTTTCCCGGTTCACCTGCTTTGTTACTGTGTCATGATACGCTGTTTTTTTTCATGCTTTACACACTTTTTCCACACTTTCATGATCCTTTCTCCTCATACCTGCCGAAAAATAGCAAAATTGAAAATTGTGTAAATGTGGTACTCATGCTGAATCAACAACTGAATCTGCGTAAAAAAATAGGTTTTATCCTTTTGGCAATTGTCGGAGTTTACTGGATTGCCTTTCCGATTGTTCCTTTTCTGAATATTCCGCACAAAGCACTGGTCATGACCACAATGGCAATTGGCGGTGAAATCCTGTTATTGATCGTTATTGCGCTATTAGGCAAAGAATATTGGGACAGAATCAAGACTGGATTTAAACGACTGTTTTCATCTTTTAAATCGCATAAGCCAAAACCTGATGATTTGAATTAAAAAAACCGTACACAGTCAAAATATGCTCACTGCGCAGGGTGGTCCAGTCGATAGCCGACTCCGCGCACATTGATCAGCATATTTTGCAAACCGTGTTCTTCCAGTTTCTTCCTTAATTTACTGACATGACTGTCCACCGTCCGTTCCAGCGCATCGCTGTCAGGCAAGCAATGATTCATCAGCTCCCCGCGGGTAAAAACTTTATAGGGCTGATCGATCATCAGCAGCAGAATCTTATACTCGGTCAAGGTGAGATTGAGCATGATTTTTTTGTCCTGCTGACGGACATAGACACTGTGTAAATCCGTGTGAATCTCAATATTCTTATAAAGCAGATTTCTATTTTGCGCCTGTTGATTTTGTTGTGCCCTTCTCAGCACGGCTTGCACACGTGCCACCACTTCATTCGGATTGAACGGTTTGACCACAAAATCATCTGCACCAATGCGCAGGGCCATGACTTTATCAATATCCTGATCCAATGCGGTCAGCATAATGACGGGCGTTTGGGCTTTCTGGCGGATTTTGCTCAGCACTTCCCAGCCATTGAGCTCAGGTAATTTAATATCCAGCAAGATCAGGTCAATCGGCTGCGATGCATGGATTTCAATGGCTTGCTTGCCATTCATGGCGCGGAGTACCTGCATACCTTCGCGTTTTAAGTAATGCTCAATAATATCGCCAATATCATACTCATCTTCTACGACGAGAATCTGCTTATCACGGCAATCAAAAGAAAATGAGGCTTCAAACATGAATCAGTCATCGGATAATTTCAATCTCTTTCAATGATACGCCGATTTATCTCCGGATCTCCACACTTTTTCCACACTTCACCGATGGTCGTTACACACAGCGCGAAAATAATAGCAGCATCAAAAACTCCCAAGGTTTGGACAGCATGCAAAAGCAGCTCTTACTTCCATTATTTTTATCCATCGGACTTGTACTGCAAGGTTGTGGTTCCGAGCAGACAAAACCCGCTGAAACACCGCCTGCCAAAGTCAGCATTTTAAATATCCAACCGCAATCGGTGAGCTTTAGCGAGAACCTGCCGGCACGTGTCCAGGCGTTCCGGACGGCAGAAATCAGTCCTCAGGTGGGCGGCATTATTGAAAAAGTCTTGTTCCGACAAGGCAGTGAAGTCAAAGCAGGACAAGCACTTTATAAAATTAATGCCGAAACCTTTCAGGCCGATGTAAACAGCAACAAAGCCTCGCTGAACAAGGCCGAAGCTGAGGTCGCACGTTTAAAAGTGCAGCTGGAACGTTATGAACAACTATTGCCAAGCAACGCAATCAGTAAGCAGGAAGTCAGTAATGCCCAAGCTGAATACCGTCAGGCATTGGCTGATGTCGCCCAGATGAAAGCGCTCCTCACCCGTCAGAATCTGAATCTGCAATATGCCACAGTGCGTGCCCCGATTTCGGGACGTATTGGTCAATCTTTTGTGACCGAAGGTGCATTGGTCAGCCAAGGAGATGCCAATACCATGGCAACCGTACAGCAGATTGATAAAGTCTATGTTGATGTCAAACAGTCGATCGGTGAATATGAACGTTTGCAGGCTGCCCTACAAAGTGGCGAGTTGTCTGCCAATAATGAAAAAACTGTACGTATCTCCAATAGCCACGGACAAGCGTATAACGTCACGGCGAAAATGCTATTTGAAGACATCAATGTGGACCCTGAAACCGGGGATGTGACCATCCGGATCGAAGTTCAGAATCCTGAAAGAAAATTGCTACCCGGCATGTATGTACGCGTCAATATCGACCGTGCTTCTATCCCGCAAGCATTATTAATCCCGGCACAAGCGGTACAACGCAATATCAATGGTGAACCGCAAGTCTATGTACTCAATAGCAAAGGTACAGCAGAGATACGCCCAATTGAACTGGGACAGCCCTATGACCAGTTTTATATCGCCAATAAAGGTTTAAAAGCCGGCGATAAAGTGATTGTAGAAGGTATTGACCGTATCCAGCCGAATCAAAAACTTGAGATTAGCAACTGGAAAGTCCCAGCAACACAGGGAGCTCAATGATGATGTCACAATTCTTCATTCGCCGCCCTGTATTTGCATGGGTAATTGCGATTTTCATTATATTGTTTGGGCTACTGAGTATTCCGAAACTCCCGATTGCCCGCTTTCCAAGCGTGGCACCGCCTCAGGTCAATATTAGTGCCACTTATCCAGGTGCAACACCCAAGACCATCAATGACAGTGTGGTCACCCTGATTGAGCGGGAATTATCCGGCGTAAAAAACCTGCTGTATTATAGCTCAACCACAGATACCTCCGGTACCGCAGAGATTTCGGCGACCTTTAAACCCGGTACAGATGTTGAAATGGCACAGGTAGATGTTCAGAACAAGATCAAAGCCGTTGAAGCGCGTCTTCCCCAAGTGGTTCACCAACAGGGTTTACAGGTCGAAGCCTCTTCATCAGGCTTCCTGATGCTGGTCGGAATCAACTCGCCCAAAGGACAATATTCAGAAGTTGACCTGAGTGACTATCTGGTCCGTAATGTCGTGGAAGAACTGAAACGTGTTGAAGGCGTGGGTAAGGTTCAATCCTTCGGTGCTGAAAAAGCCATGCGTATTTGGGTTGACCCAAACAAACTGGTGTCTTATGGCCTATCCATCAGTGATGTCAACAATGCGATTCGCGAGAACAATGTCGAGATTGCCCCTGGCCGACTCGGTGATCTCCCTGCGGTAAAAGGCCAATTGATTACCGTGCCCTTGTCTGCTGAGGGCCAGCTCGGTGATGTTAAACAATTTAAGAATATCAGTCTTAAAAGTAAAACCAGCGGCAGTGTCATCAGACTGTCAGATGTTGCCAAGGTTGAGATGGGGTCGCAAGCCTATAACTTTGCAATTTTAGAAAATGGTCAACCCGCAACAGCAGCTGCAATCCAGCTCAGTCCGGGTGCCAATGCAGTGAAGACAGCCGAAGGGGTCAGAGCCAAGATTGAAGAATTAAAACTCAACTTGCCTGAAGGCATGCAGTTCAGTATTCCTTATGACACGGCACCTTTTGTTAAAATTTCAATCGAAAAAGTGATTCATACCTTATTGGAAGCCATGGTACTGGTTTTCATCGTGATGTATCTGTTCTTGCATAATGTGCGTTATACCCTGATTCCGGCAATTGTTGCCCCCATTGCCCTGCTGGGTACCTTTGCGGTCATGCTTATGGCAGGCTTCTCGATTAACGTACTGACCATGTTTGGTATGGTGCTTGCCATTGGTATTATCGTCGATGATGCAATTGTGGTAGTGGAAAACGTCGAACGGATCATGGCAACTGAAGGGCTTCCACCCAAAGAAGCGACCTCCAAGGCCATGAAGGAAATCACCAGTCCGATTATCGGGATTACCCTGGTCTTGGCTGCAGTATTCTTGCCCATGGCCTTTGCCAGTGGTTCGGTCGGCATTATCTATCAACAATTTACCCTGACCATGTCAGTGTCGATTCTGTTCTCGGCATTATTGGCATTGATCCTGACCCCTGCGCTGTGTGCCACCATCCTGAAACCGATTGATGGACATCATCAAAAGAAAGGTTTCTTCGCCTGGTTTGACCGTAGCTTTGATAAAGTCACCAAGAAGTATGAATTGATCCTGCTGAAAGTGATCAAGCATAGTCTTCCAATGATGGCGATCTTTGTGGTCATTACCGGTCTCACCTTTGCAGGCATGAAGTACTGGCCTACTGCCTTTATGCCAGAAGAAGATCAGGGCTGGTTTTTGACCACCTTCCAGTTACCTTCCGATGCTACGGCTGAAAGAACCCGAGCTGTGGTCAACGAATTTGAAAACAGTTTGAAAGACAACCCGAACGTGGAAAGCAATACCACCATTATGGGTTGGGGCTTTAGTGGCGCAGGCCAAAACGTAGGAATGGCGTTTACCACACTCAAAGATTTTAAAGAGCGGACTTCAAGTGCCAGCGAAATGACCAATGCGGTTAATGAAACCATGGCACATAGTAAAGAAGGTGCAACCATGGCCGTGCTTCCACCTGCCATTGATGAGCTAGGCACTTTTGCCGGTTTCAGCTTACGCTTACAAGACCGTGGCAATCTGGGCATGCCAGCACTCCTGGCTGCACAAGACCAGCTCATGGAAATGGCGGCCAAAAATAAAAAGTTCTATATGGTCTGGAATGAGGGCTTACCACAGGGCGACAATATTTCTTTAAAAATTGACCGTGCAAAATTGAATGTTCTGGGGGTAAAGTTCTCCGATGTTTCCGACATCATTTCAACGTCAATGGGATCAATGTACATCAATGACTTCCCTAATCAGGGACGTATGCAACAAGTGATTGTACAGGTTGAAGCCAAATCACGGATGCAATTAAAAGATATTTTAAACCTGAAAGTGATGGGCTCAAACGGACAGTTGGTGTCTCTCTCCGAAGTGGTCACACCACAATGGAATAAAGCACCACAGCAATATAACCGCTATAACGGTCGCCCATCGTTGAGTATTGCCGGTATTCCGAACTTTGATACGTCATCGGGCGATGCCATGCGTGAAATGGAAAACCTGATTGCCAAATTACCGAAAGGCATTGGTTATGAATGGACCGGTATATCCTTACAGGAAAAACAATCTGAATCTCAGATGGCATTCTTGCTTGCCCTCTCCATGCTGGTGGTGTTTCTGGTACTTGCGGCACTTTATGAAAGTTGGGCCATTCCACTTTCAGTGATGCTGGTGGTACCCTTGGGTATCTTTGGTGCCGTGATTGCGATCATGTCCCGCGGACTGATGAACGATGTATTCTTTAAAATTGGCCTGATTACCATTATTGGTTTATCCGCCAAGAACGCCATTTTGATCGTCGAATTTGCAAAGATGCTGAAAGAAGAAGGCATGAGTTTAATTGAGGCCACAGTTGCCGCAGCAAAACTACGTTTACGCCCGATTTTGATGACATCGCTGGCCTTTACCTGTGGTGTGATTCCCTTGGTGATCGCTTCAGGCGCCAGTTCGGAAACACAGCATGCCTTAGGGACAGGTGTATTTGGCGGCATGATTTCCGCAACGATTCTGGCGATCTTCTTTGTGCCAGTGTTCTTCATTTTTATTCTGGGCGCAGTTGAGAAGCTGTTTTCTCCGAAACAGAAAAATCCATCTTAAATGACATTGAGCAGAGGGAATCAATGGATTTCCTCTGACTCCTCCTCTGTATTTATTTTTATCTTATTTGGAGAAGACCATGTCTAAAGCGACTGTCCTATCTCGTGGCCTGCTAGTGTCTACACTTTCGATTGCCTTAACCGCATGTATGAATCTGCAGGCACCAAAACCTGCGATTCAATCGGATATTCCACAAAACTTTACCCAAGCTCCGGCTGGCACTTCGATTGCAAATCAGGGTTATCAACAATTTTTTTCTGACCCGCGCTTATTACAAGTGATTGAAATCAGCTTAAATCATAATCGTGATTTACGTACTGCGACACTCAACATTCAACGCGCACAACAACAATATCAGATCAGCAAGAAAGATCAGTTACCGACTATCGGAGCAACTGGTAGTGCGCTACGACAGGTCAACCCTGTTGTAAATCCGAATAATCCTTATTCCAGCTTTCAAGTCGGTCTAGGAGTAACCGCCTATGAACTGGATTTTTGGGGCCGTGTACAAAGTTTAAAAGATGCAGCATTGAATCATTACCTTGCCACCCAGAGTGCCAGAGATGCGACTCAGATTAGTCTGGTGAGTCAAGTCAGCCAGGCTTGGTTGAATTATGCCTTTGCCCAGGCCAATTTAAATCTTGCTGAGCAGACCTTAAAAGCCCAGCTTGATTCCTTTAACCTCAACAAGAAACGTTTTGATGTCGGGATTGATAGTGAAGTTCCGTTACGACAGGCACAGATTTCGGTTGAAACCGCCCGCAATGATGTCGCGACTTATAAGACTCAGGTTTCACAGGCACAAAACCTACTGGATCTGTTGGCTGGTCAAGCGGTGCCTCAAAATCTCCTGCCCCATCAAGCCGTAAAAACGATTAGTGCTGAACGCAGCTTTGCAACGGGCTTAAGCAGTGATTTACTGAATAATCGTCCAGACCTGAAAGCTGCTGAATATCAACTACTTGCTGCCGGAGCAAATATTGGTGCAGCAAAAGCACGTATGTTCCCGACCATTAGCCTGATAGGCTCAGCAGGCTATGCATCGACAGATCTCAAAGATTTATTTAAATCAGGAGGTTTCTCCTGGTCAGTTGGACCAAGTATTGATCTTCCAATCTTTGACTGGGGAACGCGTAAAGCTAATATTAAAATTTCTGAAACTGAGCAAAAAATTGCTGTTTCCGACTATGAAAAAGCCATTCAATCCGCTTTTCGTGAAGTGAATGATGCCCTTGCTGCCCGTGCCCATATTGACGAGCGTTTGAGTGCACAACGCCGTTTAGTCTCTGCTACTGAGACCACCTATAAATTATCCACGGCTCGCTTTAGAGCAGGCATTGACAGTTACCTGACCGTGCTGGATGCGCAACGTTCTGCTTACGCGGCCCAACAAGGCTTGCTCATGCTTGAACAAACCAAGTTGAATAACCAGATCGAACTCTATAAAGCCTTAGGGGGCGGATTAACACGGTATTCGTAAACGCTTAAGTCTGTTATTGGGGCTGATTTTTAAACATTCAGCCCTTATAGTATGCAGGTTTAAATAAGAAAATAACCCTTACCCCATGTTTACACTTTCGATTACCCCAAGATTCTACGAAACCGATGCTTTCGGGCATATCAACAATACCGTGATCACTGGCTGGTTTGAAACAGCACGTGAACCTGTTTTCCGCCTATTTAACCCGAGTATGGAAATTAAAAATCTGCCATTAACTCTTGCTCGGGTGGAAGTCGATTTTGTTGCCCAGATCTATTACGGTGCTGACATCGAAATCAAAACATGGATCGAGCATATCGGTAACTCTTCATTCGTAGTCGCCCATGAAGCTTGGCAAAATAACCACTGTGTTGCCCGTGGCAAAGCAGTTCAGGTGTACTTTGATTTCAGCACACAAAAATCAGGGCGTATCCCAGATCAATTCCGAACCCAGTTGCAACAATACCTGATCACTCCATAAATATTTCCCGCTGAAATAAACGCATTCATTTCAGCGGGTGAAACTTACTCACCTAAATCTTCGAGGAAATCAAAGGTCGGGACAAAAAACAAGCTGCCTGAAACAGGTGTACTGAAATCCAGTAAGCGGTCGACATATCCGGTTTCTTTACCCAAAAACATATTCTCAAGCATGGTTTTGGTGATATTAAAAGAACGGGAATAGCCGATAAAGAAGGTGCCATATTCCCCTTCAGTTGGATTGGAAAATGGCATATTCGCTCTTAAGATTTTAAGTTCATTCCCCTCAGCGTCATGTGCTTTACTCGCAACATTATGTGCACTTTGAGGTTTGACATCATCACCCAGCTCGACATCATCATATTTCTTGCGTCCAATAACTTTTTCTTGTTCTTCCGTAGTTAAGCCCTTCCACATCTCCATGTTATGCAGGTATTTTTGGATAAAGACATAACTGCCACCCAGGAACTCAGCATCTTCTTGGCCGACATAGGCAATCTCTTTGGCAATTTCATGTTCAGGATTTTCAGTTCCATCGACAAAACCAAGAATGGCACGACCATCAAAATATCTAAAACCTTTGGTTTCACTAATTGGATAGGTATCTTGTTTTAATTGCTCATGCAGAATCGAGGCAAGTTCATAGCAAATCGCCATCTGGTTGGCACGGATATGAAAGAATAAATCGCCTGTTGTCGCTACCGCGGTATGTCTTGGTCCTTTGATCTCTTGAAATGGTGCCAGCTCTTTCGGTTTATTTAAATTTGGGAACAGCAAATCCCAGGCATTTGAGCCAATTCCAACCGAAGCACTGAAATTACTATTCGGAAAACGGTTAGTCAGACTGCGGACCAATGCTGAAAAATTAGCAAGAAAATCAATTACACCAGAATGATCTGGATTGGTATTGATTCCGAGTACGATAAATAAAGCGTTTTCACCTGAAAGATTATTAATTACAGGCTGAGGTCTTAAAGGTGTATTCATAATATTTGGGAATAAAAAAACTTAATGCTCATATCCTACACAAATCAATGCATTACAGATCAAGCAAAACACAAATTTTTACTATTATTGCGTATATAAAACAAAGCTCTCGCCTCGGCAAAAACTGGCCAAAGTAAGGTTTAATTGTTTGGCCATCTCAATGGCCATACTGGTTGGCGCCGAAATTGTTGCCAAGAGACCAATATTATATTGCGCACATTTACGAATCAGCTCATAACTGGCGCGACTGGTCATCACCACAAAGCCCTCGGCAACATTCAGTTTTTGCTCAGCCAGATAACCGATTAATTTATCCAGAGCATTGTGTCGCCCGACATCTTCAAAGAGTGTCACGATTTGTCCTTGCACCACCCACGCGGCTGCATGCGCGCCACCAGTGAGTTCAGTAATTTTTTGTCGGGCTTTCAGTTGAGCAATGGCATTTGGAATTTGCTTGAGCCACAAGGGCGAAAGCTTGCTGCTCACCAATGGCAGGTCAGCATAAAATTGCTTTAAGCTCTCTATCCCGCATAAACCACAGCCAGTCCGACCCACCATCATTCGGCGATGTTCCTTAAGCGCCATAAATGCACGAGAAGAAATCGTCATATCAATCTCAACCCCTAATGCCGTATGACGAAGCTCAAGAGAATACAACTCGTTTAGACTGTGCAATATCCCTTCCGAGAGACTAAACCCCTTGGCAAAAACCTCAAGGTCTGACGGTGTTGCCATCATCACGGCATGAGAGATGCCATTATAAATCAGAGCTACAGGATACTCCTGAACAATATAATCCATTTCATTTTCAGAATGATCCTGATGGAAACGATGCACTGGCACCGTTTCATAGCCGCGTGTTTTTGTATCCACAATTGACCTCTTAACTTCAGTGCAACTAAACGCCACCGACGCGCTCATTGGCGTGTTCAGGATCAACTGCAACCGCTAAGTTAAAATGCTCAGGCGCCTGACCTGCATGCAGGATTACCGGGATACTTTTTGATGCTGGAATTTTGGCATATTTATCATGACTGCCCAAAGCCACCAGCGGATTGGTCTCTGGATAATAGGCGGCCAGACTGCCTTGTGGAATGTTATAAGGTACGATGCGGAAACTATGCACGATTCGTTTAACCCCATCCGAGAAGACACTTTCGATATCAACCCATTGATCAGCTACAAAGCCTGCTGCATCAATATCCGCCTGATTCATAAACAGCACACGGCGTTGCCCGAATACGCCCCGATAACGGTCATCCAGACCATATAAGGTAGTATTGTACTGATCATGCGAACGTGTGGTCATCAAGGTATACATCTGCTGCTCGGTATAGGCAGCAGCATACTGATTTTCTTTATCTTCATACACTTCGGATAATGGTGTAATCAAGAACTGTGCTTTGCCACTTGGCGTGTTCCAGACATGCTGATTGGCAGGATGTTCCAAGTGAAAACCACTCGGTTGATAAACCCGCTGGTTAAAATCATGAAACTCGTCAAACACCTCGGCAATCGAATCACGAATACGGTCATAACTTTCAATATACCAGCGCCATTTCACTTTGCTATCAGGTAACGCGGCTTCCGCCATACGCGCCACAATATCCGGTTCAGACAAGATATTTTCAGAGATTGGTGGATTACGCCCTGCCGAAAGATGCACGTTCGACATTGAATCTTCTACTGAAATCGCTTGAGGGCCATGCACCTGCATATCTACTTCGGTACGTCCCAGACATGGCAACATCAGGGCGTCCTGACCACACACCAGATGGCTACGATTCAGCTTGGTGGTAATGTTGACGGTTAGATTACAACGGCGTAAAGCCTCTTGGGTATAAGGTGTATCTGGTGTTGCAACCGCAAAGTTACCGCCCAGACCAATAAAGACTTTGACATCACCTTCATACATTGCCTTGATGGTATCGACCACGCCAAAACCATGTTTACGCGGCGACTTGATGCCAAACACACGATCAATACTATCAAGTAGCTTATCACTTGGGTTTTCATTGATGCCCATGGTGCGGTCGCCTTGCACATTACTATGCCCACGCACTGGACACAGCCCCGAACCTGGTCGTCCGATATGTCCGCGTGCCAGCATCAGATTCGCCAACATATGAATATTGGCAGTGCCGTGACGATGCTGGGTAATCCCCATGCCCCAACAGAAAATAGCCGTTTTTGCATCGAGATACATCTGGGCAATGGATTGTAAATGTTCAGGTGAAAGTCCTGTGTGCTTGTGAATTTCTGACCATTCAGTCCGGTCAATTTCCGCCAGCATCTCATCGAAACCGATGGTATTCATTTCAATGAAACTGCGGTCAAAAACGCTATGCTTCCCTTTGGCAAGGGCTTGTTTATCCCATTCCAGTAAATGCTTCATCACCCCGAACATCAGCGCGTAATCACCGCCAATTTTGGGCTGGAAGTAATAGCGACTGATCGGGGTACTGCCATTGGTCATCATTTCCAGAGGAGCTTGCGGATCTTGAAAGCGCTCCAAACCACGTTCTTTAATCGGATTAATCGCAACGATGTTACCTCCGCGTCTTGAGACCTCTCTCAGGGTGGCAAGCATCCGCGGATGATTGGTGCCGGGGTTATGCCCAAAACTAAAGATGGCATCTGCCTGATCAAAGTCATCCAGAATAACAGTCCCTTTACCTAAGCCAATGGCATCTTTTAAGCCCACACTGGTGGTTTCATGACACATATTGGAACAGTCTGGAAAGTTATTGGTACCAAAGCTTCTGACGAACAGCTGATATAAAAAAGCCGCTTCATTACTGGCTCGTCCCGAGGTATAGAATGCCGCTTGGTCAGGATGGTCTAAAGCTTGTAAATGTTTGGCAATCAGCTGAAAGGCATCATCCCAAGAAATCGGTACATATTTATCCGTGACAGGATCATAGCGCATCGGGTCGGTTAAACGCCCTAAGTCTTCCAGATAGAAATCACTCTGTTCGGCTAACCAACTGACCGTATGCTGAGCAAAAAACTCTGGTGTCACCGTTTTACTGGTGGCTTCAAAGGCAACGGCTTTGGCACCGTTCTCACAGAAGTTAAAGGCATGGGCATCTTTTTTCTCAGGCCATGCACAACCGGGACAATCAAAACCGGTCGGCTGATTGATATTGAGTAAAGTGATCGAACCTTTTTTGAGGATATCTTGGCGTTTAAGATTACGTGCCACACTCAACAATGCTCCCCATCCACCTGCGGGCTGGGTATATGGCTCGATTCTCGCATAGCCATTATTTTCTTGTTTATGAACCGTTTGTTCTGAATTATCCATTGCATCGCCCTCAGCTGAGCTATTTTCATTTCTTAATGAACTAGGATTATCATGAATCCAGTGATTTTTCTATTCCTGATTTGTCCCATTCTCTTAACATGAAACTTAAAATTTGAAACCATTGAATGTATAAATCAAAAAAAAGCTGACGAACAAATCCTTGCCAGTCAGCCACATAAACAGCTACATCAACTATTGACCAGTCTGGTTGGGATGCTGTGTCTGGGTCGAATTTTGCTTTTGCTGCGACGGCATATAATCGGGTTGATTGCTCACCGCCAAAAAGAAAAACACCAGAAATAAACAGCCGAGCAAAATACTGATACCCACTGCTAAATAGGGAAATTTGGATTGCTGTTGCGACATAAGGTCTGCTCCTGTTCAAAGATTAAGAAATGTTTAACCTCGTTCATGTTGTGGACAAAACTTTAAAACTGGCACCATTTTGAATCCGGGTCTGCATATATTCCGCATAAACCGACAACTTCTCGAAAATGTGTTCGGAATAAAACATATCTTCAATCAGATGCGCAGCCTGCTGCTCGGTAAACTGGCCAATATTTGCCACCAATCCGGCATTCAGACTAGAAAATAAGGTACAAATTCCTTTATGCAGGTCATCTTTATTTTTAAACAACAGTTTGCGCATATTGATCATGTCATGATCTAGTTGGGGTATCTCTTGATTAGCATGAATAATCGTGATTCTGACCTCGAGATAATCTTGCAATATTTTGAGTTTGTGCAGGTCTACCGGCAAATGCGTCACCAGAAAAAGATGGGAAACATCTGTTCTGCACAGGGCTTTCACCAGACTCCTAAAAAGAAAATCTTCCTCATTTTTGGGATCATTCACCAGCTCGATATAGAGTTTCAGACTATCAAGCACATCTTCAATCTTAAGATGGATGCTTTTCTCTGCCTGATAATACGGATTCAAAATGGATAACACTGATGGTGTAATCGGCGTGCTATAAATTACCGGCTGGTTTAAATTTGCAATAATAAATGGCGCAAATACATAACCCAGATGACCCTCATTTTTTGCAATTCTGGCCTGAGCAATATAAGTGACCTTATCTTTAGAAAAATCCCTGAGTACCTTGCCTCTCAGTAAAGTTGCTTCAAGATTGACATATTCGAGTTGTAACTGTTCTTGTACTGATTGCGATGGTGCCTTGCCCTGAAAAAGCTGGGTCAATGCATTAAGCTCTGGGGTTATAAACATAATTAAACGCCATTCAGTCAGAAGTATTGTCATTTAAACAACTTACAATGCTTGATCATTATTTAACACATTGTATCGTTGCTTATGCTATTTTGAATGAGCAACATACAACTGAATAGCTACAGAGTTTTGCTAAAAAAATATAACAGATTACTTAGCTCGTCCTTATCTGTTATAAAAAAACAAGAAGAAATTGTATCTACTCATATACAGCAGAAGGCTGGATGATGAATAAAACTTAAAAAGGTTTTAAATACGCCAAAACAGTTTTAAAGCTGTGGTGATTTTGAATCATTTAAGCTCATTCTTTTCACATTTTCCTAGCGACTGCTTTACTCGTCTGTTATAGGAGAGGATATATGGATCTCGGTCTCACTGCTTTAGAATTAGCCCGAATACAGTTCGCCTTTACTGTTTCATTTCACATTATCTTTCCAGCAACCTCAATCGGTTTGGCCTGTTTTCTGGCTATGCTGGAATGGAAATGGCTTCGCACCCAAAACCCGATTTATAAAGATCTGTTCAAGTTCTGGATCAAAATCTTTGCCGTTGCCTTTGGTATGGGTGTCGTTTCCGGTGTGGTGATGAGCTATCAGTTTGGTACCAACTGGAGTGAATTTTCCCGAATCGCGGGAAGTGTTACAGGCCCCTTGCTCACGTATGAAGTATTGAGTGCCTTCTTTCTGGAAGCAGGCTTCCTTGGCATCATGCTGTTCGGGTGGGGACGGGTCAGTCCCAAGGCACACTTTTTTGCCACCTTGATGGTTGCCATCGGTACCTGTATTTCCATGTTCTGGATCCTGTCTTCCAACAGCTGGATGCAAACCCCGCAAGGATTTAGCATTGAAAACGGGATTGTGATCCCTACTGACTGGTGGGCGATTGTTTTCAATCCATCCTTCCCTTATCGCTTGGCGCATATGGCGGCGGCGGCATTTTTAGTCTCGTCACTTCTCGTGGTGGGTACTGCTGCATGGCATTTAATTAAGGGCCGTCGCGATGAACTGGTCAAAAAATCATTTTCGATGGGCCTATGGATGGTTCTGGTCACGTCATGTCTGCAAGTGGTGATTGGTGACAATCATGGTTTAAATACCTTAAAGCACCAGCCCGCCAAACTGGCAGCCATTGAAGGACACTGGGAAACCAACCATAACGAATCCATGCCACTCTTGCTTTTCGCCATTCCGGACATGGACAAAGAGGAAAATCTGTATGAAGTCGGAATTCCGCACCTCGGCAGCCTGATCCTGACCCACTCGCTGGATGGAAAAGTCACAGGTTTAAAAGATTTCGCTCCTGAAGACCGTCCCAATGCCACCATTGTGTTCTGGAGTTTCCGGGTCATGGTCGGTCTGGGCATGCTGATGGTATTGCTTTCACTGGTTGCTTTATGGCTGCGTAAAACCGGCAAACTGTATGGCACTTCATGGTTTCACAAGTTTGCTTTCGTCATGGGACCAGCAGGTTATATCGCCCTGCTTGCAGGCTGGGTCACCACTGAAGTCGGACGCCAGCCCTGGGTGATTTATGGCGTGATGCGCACCAAAGATGGTCTGTCGCAGACCGTTACCGCCGATCAGGTCGGCATCAGTCTGATTATTTTTGTCGGGGTCTATACCATCGTTTTTGGTAGCGGTATTTACTATATGCTGAAACTGCTGAGAAAAGGTCCTGAATTTATTGATGCGATCGAACCTGAACCTGCAGGCCCCGGTCATTTCAAAACACCGATGCGCCCACTGAGTGCTGTTGATGAAAGTATTGACGGGCAAGATCAAAACAAGGAGAAACACCATGATTGATTTATCTCTGATCTGGGTCGGTATTATTGGTCTGGGCGTACTGATCTATGTGGTGCTGGACGGTTTTGATCTCGGCATTGGCATCCTGTTCCCCTTTATTAAAAACCGTGAAGAGCGCGATGTGATGATGAATACCGTCGCGCCCGTCTGGGATGGGAATGAAACCTGGATGGTACTTGGTGGTGCAGGCTTATTTGCTGCTTTTCCACTGGTCTATTCCACCGTGCTTTCTGCCTTGTATATGCCAATTACCTTGATGGTGATTGCATTGATTTTCCGTGGTGTCGCCTTCGAGTTCCGCTTTAAGGCCAATCGTACCAAGCATTTATGGGATCTGGCCTTTATCTGGGGCTCGGTCTTGTCCAGCTTCTTTCAGGGCGTGATTCTCGGGGCGTATATTCAGGGAATCCAGACGACCAACGGGATTTTCTCAGGGTCGGGTCTGGACTGGCTAACCCCTTTCGCACTGTTTACCGGACTGGGTGTGGTGGCCATGTATGCAGCACTGGGTTGTGGCTGGCTGATTATGAAAACAGATCACGAATTACAGGACCAGATGTATCGGTTAATGCCGAAGCTGATCATCCTGTTATTTGTGGTGTTTGCCGGGGTCAGTCTTTATACCCCGCTGACTCACCCTGAAATTGCAGCACGTTGGTTTGCCTTACCAAATCTGCTGTATTTTAGTCCTGTACCGGTTTTGGTGTTGCTCTTTACTGCCTTGATTTTAAAAGCATGTCAAAAGCGTCAGGATTTAAAGCCATTTATCTACACCCTGGCACTGGTATTTTTGGCCTTCACTGGTTTTGTCATTAGTTTATGGCCGAATATTATTCCACCAACGGTTACGATCTGGGAAGCCGCAGCCCCTGCTTCCAGTCAGAAATTTGCGCTGGTCGGTGCAGTGATTCTTATTCCGATCATCATTGCCTATACCATCCTTTCCTACTGGGTATTTAGAGATAAGGTCCGTGTCGGTGATGCAGGTTATCACTAAGGAGAAAGGTGCATGAAAATAAAATCTCAGCATTTAAGTTCAACGCAATGGTTTATAATCTTATGGTTACTTGGATTTTTTGCACTCGCCATAATTGCTGGTCTATTTAGACTGCTATTGATGTTTGCTTATTAGAACGATGTATGGAGCAGCCTTTTTATCAAGGCTGTTCCATTTTCACGGATCAACCCTATTTTATGTATAAATCAGAACAGTTAGCGCATAACCTGAAACTTCTCATTGAAAACGGGACATGGAAACCGCATACCAAACTGCCATCTTTACGTGAACAGGTCCAGCGCTCAGGCTTTAGTCTCATTACTGTCATGAATGCGTATCAGGAACTGGAAGCACAAGGCCTGATTTATTCAAAAGAAAAGTCTGGTTATTTTGTCGCTGAGCAAAGTCATATCCAGATTCCGCAAGCCTATTCAGTGGTGTCTTTAAATCCGAAGATTGAAATTAACTCGCTGGTTTTTAAATATCTTAAATCGATTCAATCCAAACACGTCAGTCCATTAGGCTCTGCTTTTCCGGACAGCCAGTTGCTCTATCCACCCAAACTGATTCAGATCATGGGGCAACTTTCCCGTAATCGGCAGAGTTATGATCAAACCACCAATCTGCCGCCTGGCAATTTAGCGCTCAGAAAGCTAATCGCGCAACGCTATTGTATGCAAGGCATCCCCACGGATGCAGATGACATTGTCATTACATCTGGTGGTTTGGAAGCCCTGAATCTTTCGCTGCAAGCGATTACGCAACCAGGCGATTATATTTTGTTGCAGCAAACCATTTTTTATGGAGCCTGGCAGGCTGCAGAGCGTTTAGGACTCAAGGTGATCACCATTCCTGAGCATCCGCAATATGGCTTTGATATAGAAGCCTTTGAACAGGTCATTAAAAATTATCCGATCAAAGTGTGCTGGTTTATGCTCAATGCACATAACCCGATCGGATTCACGGTCAGTGAGGAAATTAAATATAAAATTGCCAAACTATTGCATGAGCATCAGATCCATTTAATCGAAGATGATGTCTATGAAGAACTGTTTTATGGCAATCATAAACCTTTGCCGATGAAGTATTTTGACCAGCAAAATTTGGTGCTGCACTGCTCTTCTTTTTCCAAAACCCTAGGTTCAGGTTTCCGTATGGGCTGGGTCTATGCAGGCAAATTTTCCGAGCATATTCAGCATTTACAATTGATGAGCACCATTTCAGCCAATGCGCTGATCCAGAATGCACTGGTTGAGTTTCTCTCTCATCATCATTATGAAAAGCACCTCAGAACGCTCAGACGGGCTTTGGAAAAGAATAAAAAGCAGTTCTTTCAATATCTCAAACAGCATTTACCCAAAGGCTGTAAGGTCTACAATTATCCAAGTGGCTATTTTCTCTGGATTCAATTGCCCGATAAAGTCAACAGTATGAAAATCTATGAACAGTTAATCCAGCAACAGGTCGGCGTTGCCCCCAGCCCTTTATTTAATGTATTGCCCTCGCATCAACATTTTATCCGTATGAACTGTTCTTTTGAATGGACGGATCAGATTCAGCATTCACTGGAACTTTTTATTGTAACGGTTCAGTTGGCGATGTCGGATGAATCGGCCTTGGACAAATAGCTTTTCCGATACTGACTGGGTGTTTCCCCAAACATCTTTTTAAAAGCACGAATGAAATTGGTGGCTTCTTCATACCCCACTAGAGCTGCCACATCCTGAATAGTATATTGTGGCTGTTGCAGTAACTTCCTGGCTTGATTAAACCGAACATCCGCCAGAATCTGTAAGAACGTCGTTCCTTGTGCCTGTAAATGCCGCTTGATGGTTCGTTCAGACATATTCAAACGCTGCGCAATTAAAGGCAAGCTTGGATAAGCACTGCCGCCCTTGTACAACAATTCGGAGCGAATGCTTTTCTGTAGATCTCGGCTGTTGTGTTTGGATAATTTCAGCTTGTCATTTTCGCAATAGGATAGTGCCTGCTGAAAAGCAACCTGATCTGCATTCGGGTTTTTACATTGCAGATATTGCTTGGGAAAACGTAGACCATTACGCTGCTGATTAAAATGCATCCTGATCTGAGCAAGATCAATCGTTTTATAATTCTGTGCATCGGTCCAGTCAACAAAGACCTCACAGCTTGCAGCAAGCTTTTCGGAAAATAGACCAAGAAAATGAATTGCACCAAAAAGTAGACTCTCGATTAAAAAAGCTCTTAATTGATTTGATTGCTGCTGATCGCCAAACTTAACAGGGTGTACATCATTCAAATGCACATAGACTACATCCCCATCAATATTCCTTTCAGGAATAAAATTTTGGATCCGGGTACAGAAATACTGCTGGCAAAGACTTAGAGCCGTCTCGACGTCCGGACAACTCAGGAACGCAAACCCTAAGGCTCCATGCGACGTCGGACGTAATTTAAAGCCATATTCAATACCCAGACGTGGATTGCCCGTCAGTCTTAACGCATTGACCACCAGTTTTGACCATTGATGCGCACTCATTTTGGCATCGGCTTGTTGCATTTCTACAAGCGTTAACCCTGTCCCGGTCAACACTGTTTCAGCATCAACAGCATAATCATGCACAATTTCTAATAATAGGTGTGCATAAGACACCGAGATGGTTTCCTGAAACAATCCAAACGGATCTCGCATGACATATCCATTGTCCTAAAATGATCATCAATATGGCATAGTCTCCCCTATGGCGCGAGTCCTTTATTCGAAATAATAAGTCGAAAATAAATCACGAATACAAAAAGGAGTCACTTAAATGGTCACCATGAGACTTGATCAGCAACAGTCCATTTATGTCTTGACCTTGATCAATGGCGAACAGGACAACGTCTTAAATCAAGACGTGCTGAATGAATATATCGAGGTCTTTGATGAAATTGAACGTCATTCAGATAATGCCTGTCTGGTGATCCAAAGTGACCATCCCAAAACGTTTTGTAATGGTTTGGATCTTGCATGGCTCATGCAGCAATCCATGCAAGATAAAAAAGCCTTTACCTTACAACTGGAAAATATGCTGTTGCGTCTGGCCTTGCTCAACCTGCCTGTCATTACAGAAATTAATGGTAATGCTTATGCTGGTGGCGCAATTCTGGCATCGGCTTGTGATTTTCGGTTTATGCGCGCAGATAAAGGGCGGTTTTGCTTTCCCGAGGTCAAACTGACCATTCCCTTTACTGATTGCATTGCTGAAATTGTGCAACTCCTTCCCAATCAACATGCGATTTGGGAAATGTCGTTAACAGGTAAAGCAATGACTGGACCCGAATGTTTAAATGCACAGGTTGTTCATGAGATTCATCCTGCCGAGACATTAAATGCAGAAGTATTTAAATTTGCCGAAGAGATGTCACAAAAGCATCGACCAACCTATGCCGTAATGAAACGTCAGTTACGTCATCGTATTGTTGAGATAGCCAAACAGCGACAACTCTACAATCCAGAAAAATTTGCACACCCGTTTATGATTTAAATCAGTTTTTATAACAATGCGAGCATAGGATAATTACATGAACAACATGCAAGGAAAAACCATTTTTATTACGGGCGGCAGCCGCGGAATTGGCAGAGCGATTGCACTAAAAGCTGCACAAGCTGGGGCAAATGTTGTGATTGCAGCCAAAACCGAAGTTGAAACAGCAAAGTTGACAGGTACCATTTATAGTGTCGCCGAAGAGATTGAAGCCGCTGGTGGTCAGGCGCTGCCCTTACTTTTAGACGTGCGCGATGAGCAGCAGATTTATACAGCCATGCAACACGCGGCCAAGAACTTTGGTGGTATTGATGTACTGATTAACAATGCGGGTGCGATTGCATTGACCGGTGTGGAAGCCACTTCCTTAAAACAATATGACCTGATCCAAACCATTAACCACCGTGCGACCTTTATTTGTGCCCAAGCAGCGCTCCCATTTTTAAAGCAGGCTCCACATCCACATATTCTGAGCTTATCCCCGCCTGTGAACATGTCTCCCAAATGGTTGGGGATGCTCTCGCCTTATGCACTATCCAAGTATGGGATGACGATTCTGACTTTAGGTATGGCAGAAGAGTTCCGTCACTATGGTATTTCCTGTAATACCCTGTGGCCCGAGACCTATATTGCCACAGCAGCGGTTTCAAAAAATCTGGGGGAGGAAAATACGCGACAACTCAGCCGCAAACCCGAAATCATGGCCTATGCAGCTTTTGCGATTTATACAACGCAAAAAGGAGAACTCACTGGACAAAGCCTGACCGATGAACAAGCGTTGGCACGTATCGGAATGACTGATTTTGCGCAATATGCCTGTGTCAGTGGCAATACCCAGCTACAGAAAGACTTTTTTCTGGATTAATTCAACCATAAAAAAACGACCTTAAAACATGCGTCTTAAGGTCGTTTCAAAAGCACAGCTCAATTAGCCAGGGAAGATACCACGCTCTTTACGTGCTTTTAAGATACGCTCACAACCCAAGATAAAGGCCGCTGTACGTAAGGTACATTCTTTTTCACTTGATTTATGCCATACATCGTTAATGGCTTGAATCATTAGCTTGTCGAGTCTTTCGTTAATTTCTTCTTCAGACCAGAAGTAGCTCGACATATCCTGAACCCATTCGAAGTAAGATACGGTTACACCACCCGCATTACAGATTACATCAGGAACAACCGTGATGCCACGTTCAACCAGGATGTCATCTGCTTCTGGATAAGTCGGGCCGTTCGCGCCTTCAAGAACCAGTTTTGCCGATAAGTTTTTCGCACGTTCAACCGTGATCTGGCTTTCTAAAGCAGCAGGGATCAGGATATCCATGTCTACAGTCCAGAACTCTTCATCGCTGATGACCTGAGCACCTTCAAAACCACCCACACCTTGATGAGTTTCCATGTAGGTTTTTAATGCAGCGAGATCAATCCCTTCAGGATTATAAATCGTACCGGTATGATCCTGAATGGTCACGATTTTAGACTTTGAATCACCGAATAGATATGCAGCTTCACTACCCACGTTACCAAAACCTTGAACCGCGATTTTAGCGCCTTCTAAAGGTAATTTAATTTTTTCAGCAACTTGCTGACCTGTGATAAATACACCACGGCCTGTTGCCTTGATACGACCCAGCGAACCGCCAAGATGTACCGGTTTACCCGTTACCACACCTGTTACCGTATGACCTTGACCAGATGAATAGGTATCCATGATCCAGCCCATCACGTTTGGATTCGTCCCTACGTCAGGTGCAGGAATATCTTTTTGTGGGCCAATAATATGGCTGATTTCACTGGTATAACGGCGTGTTAAGCGTTCTAATTCACGTGGAGAAAGCTGACGCGGATCAACACGGATACCACCTTTTGCACCGCCGAATGGTAAATTCACCACCGCAGTCTTAATTGTCATCCATGCTGAAAGAGCCATTACTTCATTTAAATCTACATCTGGGTGATAGCGAATACCGCCTTTACCCGGACCACGTGACAAGTTGTGTTGTACACGATAACCTTCAAAATGACGGATAGTGCCATCGTCCATAACAATTGGCACGTCAACGATCAAAGCACGTTTTGGGCGCTTTAATGTATCCACATAACCTTCTAGACCTTCTAGATATGGAGCAACACGCTCGATCTGTTCAAGATAGGTTGCCCATGGACCGTCATTTTGAGAGACATAAGATAAATTAGACATGTTTTAACCTTTTGATGAATTCACATGATCCATCAATCAAATATGTAGTTAAAAATTATATAAGCGGCTAACTTGGCAGTTCTACTGTCCAAATCAAACCGTGGATTACATTCCGCCACATCAAAAACTTTAATCTTTCCGGTTTCCTTAATGGCCTCTAGTAATGGGTCAAAGACTGATAAATCAATTCCTTTTACCGCAGGTGCACTTACACCTGGAGCAATGCTAGCACTAAATACATCAAGATCAACTGTAATATACAAATAGTCAACTTTTCCGATAAAAGCACTGATTTTTTCGAGTAAAATTTCAACGTTTTTCGGTTGTAATTCAAAGTCGTAGATATAACTGCAATTTAGTCGATCTGCCGTTTCAAAAAGGACTCTAGTATTTGAGTGCTTTGCTACCCCGATACACAGATAATGAAATTCTTGCTGATGCTGTTCAGACAGTCTTGCTGCATTTAAAAAAGGCGTACCTGAGGTGACATGTTCCGCTTCACGCAAGTCAAAATGGGCATCAAAATTGATGATACCGATTTTCTTATTCGGCTCATGATTTTGCAGGTATTGAAACAGACCTGAAAAGCTACCAAAAGCCACTTCATGACCACCGCCCAAAACAATCGGTTTCATGCCCTGTTTTAAGCTGCGTTCAACCTGATCTGCCAATTCAGCCTGTGCCTGTTCCAGTTTGCCATTGTCACATACCACTGTGCCCAGATCTGCAATTGTTACCGCTTGATGGACAGGCAAGTTTGCCAATTGTGCCCGAATCATATCGGGGGCATCGGCTGCACCTAAACGGCCTTTATTGCGTTTCACCCCTTCATCGGAACTAAAACCGATCAAAGCGAATGACGCGTGCTGCTGCGTATTGACCACCTGATGGAGACGTAAATGTGCTTCACCATCACCATCGTGTCGTCCTTGCCATTTAAATGAGTGATTCATTATCAATACCACGCTTTAAAAATAAGCCTAGGCTTAGATCGAAATTTCATTGCCATGCTGAATGATACGTTTTGGCAAATCGCCACCTAACCAGTAAACGATTTCTGACGGATGCTCGATGTCCCAGGCAACAAAATCTGCCACTTTGCCCTGCTCCAGACTGCCATGCGTGTCTTGCAAGCCCAATGCATGTGCTGCATGAAGGGTTACCGCAGCTAAAGTCTGTTCAGGGGTTAAACGGAATAAGGTACTGCCCATATTCATCATTAAACGCAAAGATAAAGCTGGCGATGTACCCGGATTTAAATCACTGGACAAGGCAATCCGCACACCATGTTGCTGTAAGCTCTGCAATGGCGGATACTGGGTTTCTCTCAAGAAATAAAATGCGCCTGGCAATAACACTGCAACCGTCCCCGCAGCAGCCATGGCTTTCACATCCTCTTCTGTCATAAACTCTAAATGATCTGCCGACAAAGCCTGATAACGCGCGGCCAAACTTGAGCCACCGAGCGAAGAAAGCTGTTCTGCATGCAGCTTGATGGGTAGATTTAAAGACTGGGCTGTTTTAAAGACGCGCTCAACCTGAGCAGGAGAAAATGCCAGATATTCACAAAAGGCATCCACTGCATCAATCAGACCTTCCTGATGCAATTTAGGCAGCATGTCATTACAGATATGCTCAATATACGCATCGCTTTGATCCTGATATTCAGGCGGCAAAGCATGCGCTGCCAAGCAGGTACTGCGAACCGTCATTGGCAGTGTTTCTGCAATCTGACGAATCACACGCAGCATTTTACGTTCGTTGGCGTAGTCCAGACCGTAACCTGATTTAATCTCAATGGTGGTGACCCCATCTTTGAGCAGGCAACGAACACGCTTCAGTGCTGATGCCAGCAACTGTTCTTCACTTGCTTCACGCGTGGCACGAACCGTACTGGCAATTCCGCCACCACTCGCCGCGATCTCGGCATAACTGACACCTTGTAAGCGTTTTTCAAACTCAACACTACGGTTGCCGCCAAATACACTATGGGTATGACAATCAATTAGGCCGGGAGTCACCCAAGCACCATTCAAATCAATGGTTTCGGAATAAGCATCGGCAGGAACATCGTCAAAGGTTCCAATCCAGTGGATATGCTGCCCCGAAGTGACCATTGCAGCATGTTCAATACTGGAATATTGCCCATTTTGCATGGTGGCAATATGACAGTTTTTCCAAAGCTTTTTCATTCACATTTCCTCTCACTGCTCAGGCAGGATAAGTACCTGAGCAGTTTGATCTTTAGCTTTCCATTTCGATATTTTGTTGCAAGCTTGAACTTTCTTTTACCGTATCTTTCTTCGGCTTCACCCAGATGTTATAAGCAATCCAGAGTAGAACTAACCAGGTTGCACCGACATAAATTGCAGGTCGTGAGTCCGGGAAATACCCCATCATGGCTAGAATGAACAGCATGAACGCAATTGCAAATGCAGGGGCATACGGCCAGCCAATGACTGGGAAATCCAGTGCCTTGATTTCTTCTTTCGATAATTTACGACGCATCGCAACCTGAGAAAGCAGAATCATCAGCCAGACCCAAACGGTTGCAAAAGTCGCGATTGAAGCAATGATGATGAAGACATTTTCTGGAATCAGATAGTTCAGCAAGACACCGATCAACAACACGCCTGCCATCACCACCACGGTCATCCAAGGCACACCATTTTTCGAAATTTTCTGGAATACTTTTGGCGCTTGTCCACGGTTTGACATCCCGTACAACATACGTCCGGCACCAAACACATCGCTGTTAATTGCCGAAATTGCAGCTGTGACCACCACAATATTCAAAATTGTCGCAGCAGATTTAATCCCCAGATTTTCAAAAATCTGTACAAATGGACTGCCCTGACTGCCAATCTGATTCCATGGGAAAATCGACATCAATACAAAAATCGTCAATACATAGAATAATAAGATACGTACTGGAACCGCATTAATAGCACGGGGAATCGAGGTTTTAGGATCCTGAGACTCACCCGCAGTCAGACCGATAATTTCAATCCCACCAAAAGCGAACACCACCACAGATAAACAGGCAACCAAACCTGCAATACCATTTGGCATAAAGCCATCATGAATCCATAAATTTTGAATACCTGTGGTAAAGCCACTGTGGTCCGCATGGAAACCGTAGAACATCAATCCCAAACCACCAACAATCATGGCTACAATGGCAGTGACTTTGACGATGGAAAGCCAGAACTCAAGCTCGCCAAAGACCTTGACATGAATCAGGTTGATTGCACCCAAGAACATGATCAGTGACAAAATCCAGATCCAGCGTGGCACATCGGGATACCAGAATCCCATATAGATCCCAAACGCTGTCACATCGGCAAGTGCAACGATGATCATTTCGAAAACGTAGGTCCAGCCGGTGGTAAAACCTGCAAGCGGGCCAATATATTGAGAAGCATAATGACTGAATGAACCTGATACCGGGTTGTGTACCGCCATTTCACCGAGTGCGCGCATCACGATATAAATTGCAATCCCTGCAACAATATATGCGAGTAATACGGACGGGCCTGCCATTTTGATGGCAGTGGCCGAACCGTAAAAGAGTCCTGTCCCAATGGCTGAACCCAATGCCAAAAAACGAATATGGCGGGTGTTTAGCCCCCGCTGTAATGTGGAGTGCTGTGACATTATAATCTCCAATCCTTGAGGAAATTTAGTTAGATTCGGCCACTCCATGTGACCGATTTATTGATCACACTTCAGACAAACTCGGTAATAGCCTCGGAATGAGTAATTCGTTCAGGCAACCACTCGCGAGCAATTCACTTGCCTGCTCGATATCTGGCGCGAAGAAACGATCTTCACTGTAGTAAGGCACTTGATCACGCAACACTTTACGCGCACGCTCAAGTTTTGGAGAACTCTTCAATCCTTCACGGAAATCAAGGCCCTGACATGCACCTAGCCATTCAACTGCAAGGATGCCGCGAACGTTGTCAGCCATATACCACAAGCGTTTCCCAGCATTCGGTGCCATGGAAACATGGTCTTCCTGATTTGCAGAAGTCGGTAAACTATCAACACTGGCAGGATGTGCAAGTGCTTTATTGTCACTTGCTAACGCAGCGGCTGTTACTTGAGCAATCATGAAGCCAGAATTGACTCCACCATTGGCAACCAGGAACGGCGGCAACTGTGACATGTGACGGTCCATCATCATGGAAATACGACGTTCAGACAATGAACCGATTTCTGCAATCGCCAATGCCAGATTATCCGCTGCCATGGCAACAGGTTCTGCATGGAAGTTACCACCCGAAATCACATCGCCTTCAGCAGCAAAGACCAATGGGTTATCCGATACCGCATTTGCTTCGATTTCCAGTACTTCTGCCGCTTGACGGATCTGGGTCAAACACGCCCCCATCACCTGTGGTTGGCAACGTAATGAGTACGGATCTTGAACCTTGCTGCAATCTTCATGTGAATGAGAAATTTCACTTGATTCAGTCAACAAGTCACGATAAGCCGCAGCCACATCAATTTGACCACGTTGACCACGCACTTCATGAATACGTGCATCGAATGGCGCGCGCGAACCCAACATGGCTTCAACGCTTAAACCACCGCACACTGTTGCAGCAGCAAATAAATCTTCTGCTTCAAACAGACCACGTAAAGCATAAGCGGTTGAAACTTGCGTACCGTTTAACAGTGCCAAACCTTCTTTCGCCGCTAAAGAAATTGGCTCTAGTCCTGCAATTTTAAGTGCTTCAACTGCCGGCAACCATTCACCTTTATAGCGTGCTTTACTTTCGCCTAATAATACCAAAGACATATGTGCCAGTGGCGCCAAGTCACCTGAAGCACCAACAGAACCTTTGAGTGGAATATGCGGATAAACTTCAGCATTGATCAACGCCAGAATGGCATCAATCACTTTACGGCGAATCCCCGAAAAACCACGTGCCAAGCTATTTGCTTTAAGCAACATAATCAGACGTACCATCGCATCATCAAGCGGCTCACCTACGCCAGCAGCGTGTGACAGTACCAATGAGCGCTGTAATTGCTCTAGGTCTTCTGGTGCAATTTTAGTTGATGCAAGTAAACCAAAACCGGTATTGATCCCGTAGGCAGTACGGCCTTCATTCACGATTTTTTCGACACAAGCAACACTTGCATTAATGCCAGCAGAAGCGCTGTCATCGAGTTTCACTTTGATTGGATTTAAATAAGCGTGGCGCAGATCTGCTAAGCTAAGTTTGCCGGGTTGAATTAGAAGTTCCATTGTTGGCGTCCTGTTTTGCACTCTATTGTTCGCTTACGATGCTGTTTACACAATTGCAAAAAGCATCGTAATGTCCTTGTCTGTTTATTGCGTGATCATCGGCAAGTTCAAGCCTTGCTCTTTGGCACAGTCAATTGCGATGTCATAACCCGCATCGGCATGACGCATCACCCCTGTTGCAGGGTCATTGGTCAGTACACGTGCAATACGTGCTGCTGCTTCATCTGTACCATCACACACAATCACCACACCTGAGTGTTGCGAGAAGCCCATACCTACACCACCGCCATGGTGCAATGACACCCAAGTCGCACCGCCAGCAGTATTCAATAAGGCATTCAATAATGGCCAGTCCGATACGGCATCAGAACCATCTTTCATTGATTCGGTTTCACGGTTCGGACTAGACACTGAACCTGAATCCAGATGGTCACGACCAATTACGATAGGCGCTGACAACTCACCACTACGCACCATTTCATTAAATGCCAAACCCAGTTTTGCACGCAAGCCTAAGCCCACCCAGCAAATACGTGCTGGCAAACCTTGGAAGCTAATACGTTCACGCGCCATATCTAACCAGCGATGTAAATGTTCATCATCTGGAATGAGTTCTTTTACTTTGGCATCTGTCTTATAGATATCTTCCGGGTCACCTGACAGTGCAGCCCAACGGAACGGACCAATACCACGGCAGAACAATGGACGGATATAGGCTGGAACAAAGCCTGGGAAATCAAAGGCATTTTCTACACCTTCATCTTGCGCCATTTGACGGATGTTGTTGCCATAATCAAAAGTTGGCACACCCATTTTCTGGAAGTCCAGCATGGCTTGAACATGTTTCGCCATCGATTGTTTCGCTGCTTTCACCACAACTTCTGGCTCAGTTTTAGCACGCTGACGGTACACTTCCCATGTCCAGCCAATTGGCAAATAACCATTTAATGGATCATGGGCGCTGGTTTGGTCAGTCACCATATCTGGATGCACACCACGACGAACCAATTCAGGTAAAATTTCAGCAGCATTGCCATGCAGTGCAATCGAAACCGCCTTACCTTCTTTGGTATATTTTTCAATACGCGCCAAAGCATCATCCAGATCAGTGGCTTGTTCATCGACATAACGGGTACGTAAACGGAAATCGATACTAGTTTGCTGGCATTCGATATTGAGTGAACATGCACCTGCAAGTGTTGCAGCCAAAGGTTGTGCACCACCCATACCGCCTAAACCAGCCGTTAATACCCAACGACCTTTCAAGTCACCGTTATAGTGCTGACGACCTGCTTCGACAAAGGTTTCATAAGTGCCTTGTACAATACCTTGGCTACCAATATAAATCCAAGAACCCGCTGTCATCTGGCCATACATTGCCAAACCTTTCGCATCCAGTTCATTGAAATGTTCCCAGTTCCCCCAATGAGGCACCAGATTCGAGTTGGCAATCAAAACACGTGGCGCATCTTTATGGGTTTTAAATACGCCTACTGGCTTACCCGATTGAACCAATAAAGTTTCATCTGTTTCTAAATTCTTTAGCGTTTCAACGATCTTGTCGAAACATTCCCAGTTACGTGCAGCACGACCGATACCACCGTAAACCACCAGTTCTTTTGGATTTTCTGCGACATCAGGATCTAGGTTATTCATCAACATACGCAGTGGCGCTTCTGTTAACCAGCTTTTGGCATTGAGCTGTGTACCACGCGGTGCGCGAATTTCCACATCACGAAATTTTGTTGTCGTTGTTGTCACAATCGGACTCCTTCCATTGAGTTTGAACCAGCAAATTAATCTGCTTTTACTGTATAGCAATGTATTAACTTGTATATACATCCATATACTACACAAAACTTTTATATTGAAAAGATGCTTTTCAACTCTTTTATGAAAATAAATTACAAACCAATGAAATAAATAGATTTATTTTTTGATCGACAATAAAAAACACATACAAGCTGGGGTCATATGTGTTTTTTTAAAAGTCTAAAAATTAGATTTTTGTGAGCTCAATGAGACAAGTCTGCTTTAAAAACTGTGACTTTATAAGCAATTTTTTTAATGTTTTTTGCTGCTCAATCTTGAGACTTTGCTGGTGTGCCAAATGAAAAACCTGCTGATCAACTTCAATTTCCAAAGGTTCTGGACTCTGATTAAAAATAAAAATCAGATCGGCTGAACTGAACATCTCAGTGCTGGCTGACTCAAATAGCCATTGGTAGCGAGAACGCCATTTTTCAGGATTATAGATCAGATTAAAGTCCCGAATTGGCCCGTCGATCAGTTCACAGCTGGTCTTTCGATCACCACTAAATTGCGCAGATTGTAAAGTTTTCAGATGTTCGGAATCATCGTCAATATTCAATACGATGCCAGAACCTTCCAGTACCGTGAGGATACGCTGCATGCCCTTAAAGAGGGAAAAATCACCCGAAGTTTTGACATCTGCCATGGAAATACGCCAATCAAACGTATCCAGACTGTCACCGTCACTTCGGGCAAGTTCAATGGTATAACCCGCCCCGTTTTTCCATAGCATCTGCTGATAATCAGCTATGTCTAAGTGTTGAATCATTGGGTAAATTTACCTTCCAGATAATAACGACTACCTGGATAAATCAATCGGGCACTGGAAATCAGCTGTTTATTCGACCAGGTACGACGACGAATCAACAGACAAGGCTCAGTCTTGTTGATTTTCAGCCATTTGCACTCTTGTGCTGAGGCTAAAATTGCGGTGACCACATGCTCACCTTCAGTCACCGGCGCTTTCGACATTAAATACGCATTCGGTGTAATACTTTTAAAATCTTGTGCCAAATAATCTGGAATCAACATCGGATCGACCAGTCGATCTTCAATCTGTACAGGCACATCATTTTCATAATGCACGATAATCGAGTGAAAGAGCTTTTGCCCTTCCCGAATCTGCATCAGCATACTTTGTTCGGCATTGGCCTGAATCTGTTCCAGCACCAAAACTTCAGCATGATGCTTGTGATTTCGTGCAATAATTTCTTCGGCAATGTTATTGACATGAAATAAAGCGGTACGCCCTTGTCCTTCTGCAACAAAAGAACCGACACCTTGGATACGCACCAATAAACCTTCACTGGTGAGCTCGCGTAAAGCCCGATTCACCGTCATGCGACTACAGCCCAGTAAATTGACCAATTCACTTTCTGAAGGAATCTTTTTGTTAACAGTCCAGCTTCCCTCATAAATCTTTTGTGAAATCATTTGCTTCACACGTAGATACAAAGGAACCGGACTATCTTCTTCTAAGGACAAATCTAAATCGTTTTGCTTTGTCGCTCTTGACATTGGCTAAAACTCATACTAAATATTCTAAGTCATTGTATATTGAATTGAGGCAAATTGTATATACAAGCCTATACAAATAAATAATTTAGACGAAATAGTATCCAAATCACCGTTTGAACCACTAAATTGATTGTGCCCTACACCGTATATCGTTTGCTTAAGCCCCATTCAGCCAAGATCCGGCGATACATCGCCGAAGAACGGTCTGCTTCAAAATGTGCTTCCATACTCATATCTAAAGGTAATTCTTCTGGCTTTTGCGCCTCCACCATCTCCTGATCCTCCGCAAAAATCTGTGCATTAAAATCATAGACAGCCTGTAAGTCCCCCGTGGTATCAAAATTACGGGTCAAGGGTACAAATAAACGGGTCTTGTTATGTGAGACGGGACAACAGGAATTTAAAATCTTCAACACCCCGTCATTCGGAAAATGAATGGTCAGTACGGCTGAAAATGGCGGATAAACGTCAAAGATCCGTTCCCATAAAAAATCATCAGGGGCTAAATGCTGCATCCCATGCGGATAGTTACTGACATTACTGATGTAATTGGTATGTAAGCCATAATCCGTACGCTCGGTCAAATATTTAGGTACCACAGGATTGTCTCGATCTGCAAAAGCCTGATGATGTACCCAGGCAAAGTGTGCGACATCAATAAAGCCTTCCAATTGACGACCGCTGGAACCTGCAATATCCACAGACGGTGGTAAAATGGCTTGATGTGCCGCACTCTCCCATGTGTCTAATACAGGAAAATTCGCCAAACTTTCATCTCTGCCGAGAATACTGGTCCAGACCAAGCCATATTTTAAAACCACAGGAAACTTGGTCAACGAAAAGCGCTCTGAAATGTGAGTTAAATCAGGTTGCGCTGGAATTTTGCTGCATTTGCCGTCTTCATTAAAATGTAAGCCATGATAAGGACAAATCAAAGTGTCTCCTTCAACCCAGCCCTTACTCAAAGGCACACCGCGGTGCGGGCAAATATCCCGAGCTAAATGAATCTGCCCTGTTTCGGTTTTATACAAAGCCAGATTCATATCCAGTAAGGTGACTTGCTGCGGTTTGCTGCTCACATCTTCGATACGTGCCACGGGATACCAATGCTGCGCAAGAATCTGCCAGTCCTGATCATCAAATTGGCTATGACATGGCTTATTTGGAAGATTGATGAATGGAATTGCGTTCATATCCTGTGCTCATTTTTAAGATTTTTCTCTTCATGAGCAGTGTGGAATAGATCAATATTCTCGTCTATTAGAATGATTTATATGCATCATTCTAAAAATTAGAACAGGCTGGGCACTAAAATTGCTTTTGCATCTGTATCAGTTTTTATATTGAGAGCCTATGATGGCACTGCCGTTTTCACGTTTTGCAGATTATTTTATTGCCGTTGCCAAAACAGGCAGTTTAAGAAAAGCGGCCGATCAACTTTTTATTTCTGTCTCCGCGGTACATCGACAAATCGTTTTGGCAGAAGAAGAACTCGGTGTGGCTTTATTTGAACGTTTGCCCAATGGACTCAAGCTGACCTTGGCTGGTGAATTACTCTATGCCGATCTACGCAGTTGGCAAAAAGAGTTTCAAGCTACACAAAAGCGTTTAAATGAAATCCAGGGTTTACAGCGCGGTTCTATTGATTTTGGAATGATTGCAGCGCTCAGTGAAAGTTTTGTCAGTACCGTGATGCAGTCGATTGCTCAGGAATATCCATGGATTAATTTTAAGCTTCGGGTCATGGACAGTGAGCGTATTGCTGATCTGGTAATCAATGCTGAACTCGACTTTGGCTTGATACTGAATCCCAAACATCAGCACCAATTACAGATCAGCGCCTTTATTGAAATGCCCTTGGGTTTCGTGATTCCCAAACAGCATGCTTTAGCCCATAAAGAAAAAATCTACTTTTCCGATACGCTGGAGTTCAATCATATTGTTGCTGCCGAACCATTGATTATTCATGATCATGTGCATGCACTCTATAAAAAGCATGACTTCAACCCAGCACACACAATCGAATGTAATGATATCCGTATGATGGTCTCATTGCTTAAGCAAAACTTAGGCATCAGCATCATGAGTTATCTAGATACAGCCCCATATATTGAAAATGGTACGTTTGAGTTTAGAACAATCAATGACCACGGCCTTCATCCAATTACGGTTGCACTTTGTACTGCACCAAAACGGCAACTTTCCCGGATTGCGCAAATCATGATGAATCAAATCATTATCGAGATGGAGGCACTAAAATCGCGCATGCAAAACAATATTCATCAATAAAATTGTATTTTTGCACCAAAACAAAACACACAAACCATTGATTTAAATCAATATAATATTTGACACTCAAAGATTCAATCGGGTAAGTTGATGTGAAGATTCACCTTTTTCACGATTCAGGCATTGCTATGGTTTGGCCCAATACAGACACTCATTTAACAGCAGATTATCCACGCGATATGGTCGGTTATGCCGATCAACCGCCCCATGCCCAATGGCCCAATCAAGCGAAAATCGCGGTGCAGTTTGTGTTGAATTATGAGGAAGGTGGTGAAAAACATATTCTGCATGGCGATGAAGGATCAGAGCAGTTTTTGTCTGAAATCAGTGGTGCAGAAAGTTATCCTGCACGGCATCTTTCAATGGACTCGATTTACGAATATGGTTCACGGGTCGGTTTCTGGCGCATTCAGCAGGAGTTTGCCAAACGTCAATTGCCCATGACCATTTTTGCCGTTGCGATGGCTTTACAACGTAATCCACTGGTGGTCGAAGCCATCAAACAACACAACTATGATGTGGTTTCACATGGCTTACGCTGGATTCATTATCAGAATATGGATATTGAAACCGAGAAACAACATATGCATGAAGCCATGCACATCCTTAAAGATTTGTTTGGTGAAATGCCGACAGGCTGGTATACAGGCCGTGATAGCCCCAATACCCGTCAATTATTGGCTGAATATGATCAGGTGCAATATGACAGTGATTATTACGGTGATGACTTACCTTTTTGGACAACACTCCGCAATGCAGCAGGTGCAACCCGTCCGCATTTAATTATTCCCTATACACTTGATACCAATGATATGAAATTTGCATCCCCTACGGGTTTTAATCGTAGTGAGGATTTTTTTGAATATTTAAAAGATGCTTTTGATGTCCTCTATGCAGAGGGAGCAACTCGTCCGAAAATGCTTTCGATTGGTATGCATTGCCGCATTTTAGGACGTCCTGCCCGCTTTAAGGCGTTACAACGCTTCTTGGATTATGTACAAAATCATGATCGGGTCTGGATTTGTACCCGTCAACAAATTGCTGAGCATTGGTATAAACATCATCCTTTTCAAGCTTAATTTTATTAAAGCGTCCTAAAGTGTCGTATATCCGATTTAAACAATTTATCCAAAGAAAATAAGTTTTAAGCTACTCCTTTGAAATAAGGAGATGATCAGGATGAAAGTACAATATTTTGCAGCGAGTACATTAGATGGATTTATTGCGACCGAAGACGATTCTTTAGAATGGTTATTTACATTAGGGGGACTAGATAACTCAAGTTATCCCACCTTTATTGCAAATGTTGGTGCGTTGGTCATGGGCTCGGCAACTTATGAATGGATATTGAATAACGCAGAGCAAGTTGCTGCCGAAACAGGTTCACCTTGGCCCTATACCCAGCCAGCCTGGGTGTTTTCCAGCCGTAAACTGCCCTTGATAGAAGGAGCAACTATCCATTTTGTGCAAGGAGACATCACTCCGGTTTATGCTGAAATACAATCCATCATTGCGGATAAGAATATCTGGATTGTAGGTGGTGGCGAATTGGCTGGACAGTTCTACGACGCCAATTTACTTGATGAACTTATTATACAAATTGGTTCAGTCACCCTTGGGAAAGGAAAAGCACTATTTCCCCGACGAGTACTTGCGCCAACACTTAAATTAATCTCCGTTCATCATATGGGTGAAGGTAGGGTTGAATTACATTATACCGTTGCACCCATATAAAATTAGCCAGATGTTGAATGCCTTAAATGATCTATTGCCTTAAATGATTTATTTATCTACCTTACTAGAGAACAGCAAAGCAATTGGCAACCCCCTCAACTCAGCCGAAACAACCTATTCTGTTAAATAAAATGGATGATTCGGAAAAATTTTCCAATCTTTTAGCTGATACAATTTTATGACCTGATTGCGAATCGACAACATGTGTCTATACGGCATTTCTTAATGCCCAAATGGAAAATAACTTAAAAGGAAGAATACTTATGGCGCTTATTTCATGCCCCGAATGCAGCAGTCAGGTTTCGACCCAAGCCAACTCCTGCCCGCATTGCGGTTATCCGCTGCAGACCCAACGTCACACGCCCGAGTCAGGGGCATTACAATCACCGCATGTCTTGAGCCGCGCCATCATGGCACTCGGTGCTTGGCTGGTCACACCCTGGATCGCGCGACTTCTGTTCGGACTAGCGGTGCTTGTCTTCGCCTATTTTTTGCTCAAGAGTAAATAATTGATCTTAATGAAATAACTACATCACCTTGTTGTGGAGTTGTACACGTGATTTTTATTAAGCAACATAGGCATTTGAAAGATTTAAAGCGACTTAATTAAAACAAAACACGATCAATATATAAGTAGAGTAATTAGACATGTTTTCAATGAACAGGTTCATGGTGCTGGGAATGGCATTGCTCGCTTGCTCCTGCACGAAGTTACCCTCGGCTGACGAGCAAAAGACCAATGATGCGACTGCGAAAACTGCCAAAGTCGCAGCCAAGTCCGCCGGGGATGTCGACTTCCCGGTGATCCCGCAAATCGTTGTGCCAGAGATCATCGGCATTGGCCCGGCCCAGCGAGCACTGGAAGCATCAATGCAAGACATCATTGATCCAGTTGCTGGTATTAGCGTTAAGCCCGCTCACTGTGCGACCGACGGCGCATTACTCAACGATGCAGGCATCACCAGCATGGATGCGCAAGGCAATCTATCGCGTAACGGTAATGAAGGCATCTTCCATATCAACGCAGATGGCAGTGGCACCGCCAACTATGAAGGCGGCGTCATCGTCGTCAACGCAGACGGTAGTGGTACAATCAACGGTAATGGCGACGGTGGTGCTGACGATGGGATCATCTCGGTCGAGGCCGACGGTTCGGGCACATATAACGGCAAGTACGGCATCATCGTACTGGACGGCAAAGGTGGCGGCACCTGGAACGGTGAACATGGTGTGATTCGTAACGAAGGTGATGGTTCAGGTAGTTGGAACGGTCCGCAAGGCATTGTCACGATCAACGCCGATGGCAGCGGTACCTGGAACGGTCCACACGGGTTGGTGAGCAACGATGGCAAAGGGAACGGCAGCATAGGTACACCAGCACGTCAAGTGAAAATGGCACCAATTCCCAAGGTCGCGCCAGCTGGCAAGTTTCCACCGTTAAAAAAATTCGCTCCATCAGGCGCGCCATGCGGGTTCATCATCACTCTCAATGATCAGGTGTTGTTCGATTTCGACAAGTCGGATATCCGTCCTGACGCAGCCAAGGTGCTGGACAGCTTGGCCGTGGCCTTGCAGAAAGTACCAGCCAAGGCAATAGAAATTCGCGGTCATACCGATGCCAAGGGCAGTGATGCCTACAATCTGGATTTGTCCGAACGCCGTGCCAAATCAGTGGGCATGGCCTTGCGCCAGCGTGGTGCTGCAGCTGCCGCCAGTACACATGGTTACGGCGAGTCGCAGCCTGTAGCGCCCAACGAGGTCAGCGGCCAAGACAACCCCGCCGGCAGACAGTTGAACCGACGGGTGGAAATCTTCGTGCGCACTTAATGATGCCAGCAGGCAACAATGGTCACGTTTTATGCTCGTAAGCGCATTGCAATAGCTCAGTATTGCAATGCGCATTTGATGAACGATTAAACCTTGGATCTTGTCTATATAGATTTCAATCTAACAACTGATGATTAGGCTATTTTTGCCATGTCCATACTCCGCTGTTGTAACAGCTTCACCGCTTGCTTGGCTTGCCAAGCCAACTCCATCATATCCAGATCAGGAACCTGATCATTTTCCATCACCATTTTCCCGGCTACAAACATCGCCTTAATATGCGCGCGTCCGCCACTTGCCACAGGTCCAATCGCCATATCATGTAATCCAAAATAACGAGGATCATCTAACTGATATATGACCAAGTCAGCCTGTTGCCCCACCTCGATTGTCCCGACTTGATCAAGCCCTAAAATCTTGGCTCCCCCCACCGTTCCCCAACGGATTACATCCTCAATACGGGCAGCATCTGCACCCCCTTCAAATTGTCCGCCCTCATATTGTGGCTTGGCTAACATCCCCTTTCTGGCTCGCTGCAATAACCAAGCGGCATGGGTTTCAGATAACATATCTGCAGCCTCATTGGAACCTGCACCATCTACCCCGATCGAAATCGTCATGCCTGCCTGTTCCAAAGCAACCAGATCGGCAATACCACTCCCCAAACGGGCATTACTCTGAGGACAATGCGCAATACCTGTTTTGGTCTGACCCAGCAACTGAATTTCTTCGGGTAATAATTTCACCAGATGGGCAAACCAGACATCACTGCCAATCCAGTCCTGCTCGGCACAGAACTGGACTGGGGTCATGCCAAACTTGGCGCGTGCAGCATCCAGATAATCCACCGTTTCAGATAAATGGCTATGCATCCGAATCCCCAATTGTCTGGCGATTTTGGCACTTTCCCGTAATTGCTGTGCTGTAGTCGAATGTAAAGTCGAGGTCGGTGCCATCACGATTTTTCGGAAAGCATCTGAATCTGGTTGATGATAGTGCTGCACCAAACGCTCAATATCCGCCATATAGTCTTCAAACTTTTCAGGGCGTAGGGCTTGAGGCAATTCACTTTCCAAGCCACGTGTAAGTGTTGCCCCACCACGACACAACACAAAGCGCATACCCAGTTTTTCGGCTTCATCAAATAAAATCGCAGCGCCATCAAACGGCATCTTGGGCCAATACAAATAATGATGGTCGGCTACCGTTGCACACCCCGAACGTAATAGCTCGACAAGACCAATCCGCACTGCAACCCGAAAAGTTGCTTCATCGAATGCTCTACGGAACCGATATGGTGTACTGGCAAGCCATGAGGTCAGGTTTTGATTTAAACCTTGTGGCTCACCCTTTAACAAGGACTGAAATAAATGATGATGAGTATTTACCCATGCTGGGTAGATCACACAATCTTGAGCATTCACAACCTGTTCATTCGGCTGAGCACTTAACCGCCCTATTTCAGTAATCTTACCTGACTGGATACGGATATCAGTGGATGAACAACGCGCTGCGTCACCAGATAATCCCGTTAAAATGGCATGGGCATTTTGAATTAAATAGCTTTGATTTAATTGCTTTGAACTCATACTTGTTCACTCTCATGCCATTTACTTAGAAAAAATTGGCTTAATAAAGACATCACGACAAATAAGCCCAAACCCGTACAGGTTATCAGGAATAAGGCAGCAAACATCAGCGGTAAATCCAGTTGAAAACCTGCTTGCAAGATTTGATAAGCCAAGCCTGCACTGGTGCCGCCCGCGCCGGCAACGAACTCGGAAACTACAGCACCAATCAGCGCCAAGCCACAGGAAATCCGCAAGCCACCAAAGAAATAAGGCAACGCATTCGGCACACGTAAGCGCATCAGAATTTGCCAGCGACTGGCTTTATTGATTTGGAAAAGGTTAAGCAAGCCTTTATTAACACTACGCAAACCTAAAGTGGTATTGGTTAATATAGGAAAAACCGCAACCAGCATGGCACACACCACCAACGCCAAAGTTGTATTTTGAATCCAGATGATGACTAGAGGTGCAATCGCGACAATCGGTGTGACCTGAAATAAAATGGCATACGGCATAAAACAGGCTTCGAGCACGCGACTTTGTACAAACACAAAAGCGATCAATGTGCCAATCATTACGGCGCAGACAAAAGCCAATAAGGTGATTTTTAAAGTCACCCATAAACTGCCAAATAACATACTGGATTGATGAATCAACGCCATCACAATATCGCTGGGCTTGGGTACCACATAAACCGGCACCGCAAGCTGCTGGAAGCTCAACTGCCAAATCAGCAAGAAGACCAGCCCCAACCCGAGCGGAGCTGCGATACGTTGTACGGTTGGATGTTGTATCAAGGGTTTAATCATGAGCATGCCCTCCGCTTGCCTCAGCCAGTAATTGCGATAGATGCGAACATTGTCGGATAAAAATGTCTGAGCTTCGGAAAGTGTCGTCACGTAAATAAGGTCCTTCAATGTCCAGATCGGCGACTACCCGCCCAGGCCGTGCGCCCATCACAATAACCCGTGAAGACAGATACACAGCCTCATAAATACTATGCGTGACAAACACCACCGTGAGATCTCGTTCTGACCATAATTGCCGGATATCACTATCCAGTTTATGGCGAGTAAACTCATCCAAAGCGCCAAAAGGTTCATCCATTAACAACAAGTCTGGTTCCGTCACCAGTGCTCGAGCCAATGAAGCACGCATTTGCATTCCCCCTGAAAGTTCGCGTGGATAGGCTTTGCTAAACTTCTCTAAACCTACAGCTGCTAAAGCCGCCATCACTTTCGGGGTACTCACTGATTTTGAGATATGTTGTAAATCGAGAGGCAAACGCACATTGTCTTCGATATTGGCCCATGGCATCAGCGTTGCCTCCTGAAACACCATGGCCATTTTGCATTGCGATTGCATCTCAGCCTTGCCATTCCAGCGCACCACACCCGCAGAAGGCTGCTCCAGATCGGCAAACATTTTTAGCAAGGTACTTTTACCGCAACCTGACGGCCCCAGTAATGAAACAATTTCACCGCGGGCAATATTTAAATCTAATCGTTGTAAGGCGTTGGTGCCATTTGGATAGGTTTTTTCAACCCCTCTGGCCATAATCATCGGCGTAATAAAGCTCGAAGACTCAGGTATTGGCGTATCTATTGGTAAAGCAGAATTCATGTGATTTCCCCTTGATGCAAATGCGCTATTTTATTAACCCTTTCACCATGGCTTCCTTGTAAGGAAAGTATCTAAGATTATTTGGCTGCTTTAATAAACTGCGTGGTATAAGCGGTTTTCCAATTGGTTTTAGTGTTCAGCAACCCTGCACTCACCATAAAATCTCGCGTTGCTTTCCAACGTGCATCCGTCATGACGCCAATGCCTTGAGTCTTGGCATCTCCACCATCAATCAACTTCAATTTGCGCATTTGTCCTACAGCAAAAGTGAGTAGTTCATCATTCATATTCGGGTTTTCTTTTTTAATGATGCTATTACCCAAACGTGGATCGGCTAAGTAATTTTTCCATCCCTCCATCGATGCCTGAACAAAACGGCGTAGTACCTCTGGTTTGTTTTGAATCACATCATTACGGGTCACCAAGATACCGCCGTAGGCTGGATAACCCGCATCAGCAAATAAAAAGAAATGACTCGAAGGTTCTGCTTTTTTGGCCTGAAAAACCTCAGATGTGGCATAGGCTTGTTGTGCGACATTTTTGCCTGCTAAAAAAGGCTGCATATTGAAGGTATACGGGCGAGCTTGTGCTGCATCTAATTTATATTTGCCTTTTAACCAAGGCCACCAGCTTGCTTGTCCACTGGTCGAGACCAGAATCGTTTTTCCTTTCAGATCGGCCAAAGACTTTACATCGCTATGGGTTAGTACACCTTGCGGATCAAACTGGAATGGTGCTGCCACCGCTTTGATAGGAAAGTTGCTTTCGATGCCTTTTAGGACCTGTAGATCATAATTAATAATAATATCGGCTCGCTTGGACAATAATAAGCTCATGTTATTGACCTGCGGCCCGCCGATTTTGATATCGACATCAAGTCCGTATTTTTTATAAATTCCCTGTGCCAGTGCCTGATAATATCCACCTTGCTCGGCTTGCGCATACCATGTGGTTTGTAAAACAAGTTTATCGGCTGCAAAACTGGTTGAGCTGATAACTATTGCCAACCCCAATAACGCGCCCGCAATTACAGTACGTCGCCCTTTGCCTACATAGTGCTGAATATTCATAAATAAGACCCCTAAATCTGTATGGATTCATCTTGCTATTCTTTTTAGGGGGATAATCAATGTATAAGTACACATTTCTCTCAAAGCCAAATCAATTGGCTTTGTCCCCGAAAGAGGAACAGCAAACGCTGTAGAGCAATGTCCCGTATGTTCACAACATACTGACCGCTTATACTCAATCATGATTTAGCAAGCTCTGTGCCAAGATTGATTCCACCTTGTTTTTGTTGGTAATTCTCTAGGCCGGATTTATTTTTAATTGTTCTAAGATGAATAAACTGTATTGAGTCTTTGGTTTTGAGTGCAGTTTAATGGTGCATTCAGTAAGTGCAGATGCACCTTAAATGAACTACCTACTGGACAAATGGATGTTTTAAATAGCCATGTTGCATATTAACAATTATTCTAAAACTGGGTTTTAAAAAATAAGTAGCCATCAAGTTCCCGACACACATTCCTCGAAGTACCCATCAATCGTCACTATAGCGGGTAAAAAATCCAAATGTTGTGGTGACTCAAAAATAATCATTATATTGATCCGACTATCTTCACCACCAAAATAGTTTTCATCGGAAACCTCTATTTCACAAGGGGAAAGATACTGCCAGATATGATGCACATCAGAACCAAAGTCGCTTGGAAGAAGTTCACAATCCTCAAAAACATCAACCATTGCCTTACTTGCCAATGCCTTGATGGACGCGACATCAGAAAGCAAACGAGCCATTGCTGCAATCTGCGCATCTGTTGGACCATCACGTTTTGCTCGAACAATAACCCTAAGCATCCCTTCGAATGCATCAAGTTCAACTTCTCCCAGCCAATATGCACTGCCATATTTCAATCTTCCAAATGGTGGACAATTCACTGTATGCCGATTAAATACGCTCATTACTGTCCTTTCTTGCAGATAGCTTAACCATTGAATTAATTTTACGCAGTGTGAATTAAACCATTCAACATAGCTCAAAATTCAGGCCGATCTTAACATCAATCTATTTCACTTTATAAACTGGCACAAAAACTGCTTCATCCTTTCTGTCAGAGTAGAAGCGTTCAGCATAGTCAGTCACATCGGCTGTTATGTGGGTCATTGCTCAGAAATCAGCTCACTTTTCCCACCCAGCTTTCTCTTATGGAAAAAGTGCAGCTTTTTTTTGAATGTGACCCCGTCTCTTTCAATTCATTTGATTGGGTCACGGTTTATCCAGAAGATGAGGTTGAAATATGAATAGCGCCAACATGTCTGCATTAGCGGAAAATGACTACAGCTTAGAAGAACTGCAAAAAGAAGCGCGTATGGGCGCTTTAGGTCAAGAGACCTTTGAACGTGAAGTTCGGGTGATTGATTTATCCAACTTTGAACAACGTAAATATGAAATTGCCGAACAGCTTTGGGCAGCAGCAACGGATATTGGTTTTTTTCAGGTCTCGCATCATGGTATTCCACTTGAGCAGATTCAAACCGCATTTGATATGACACAACAGTTTTTTGCTCTGCCTGAACCCGTCAAAGCGCGTTACCCGCTCAATCGCAATGCAGGTTGGGAAAGTAAGGCGCAGGTACGTCCATCAACCAGTACCCCAGACCAGAAAGAATCCTACCAAATCACTCGTCCACGAATGGATGGACTTTATCCGACCGAGCAAGAGCTACCCGACTTTAAAAATACCATGCTGGAATTTGAACGGGCCTGCTGGCAAGTGGGCATGAAAATACTCTCCTGTTTCGCTTATAAACTGGGTTTTGCAGACAACTTTTTTAGCCTTGCCCATGATCCGGAACAAGACAGCTATCAAAGTACTTTAAGAATGTTGCATTACTATGCCATTGATCCTGCTTTAAAAGATCAATTGGGGCTATGGCGTGCCGGTGCACATACCGATTTTGATTGTTTAACCCTACTGTTCCAGCGTAAAGGACAAGGCGGCCTGCAAGTCTGCCCAGGTAAAGATATGGAGCAACAACAATGGACCAGTATTGAGCCGCGGGATGATGTCATCACCTGTAATATTGGCGATATGCTGATGCGTTGGAGTGATGACCAATTACCTTCTAATTTCCATCGGGTCAAAAATCCGGAAGCAGATGAATATCAAGGGCCGCGTTATAGTCTGGCATTCTTCTGCCAAGCCAATGAAGATGTGCTGATTGAAAGTCCTCAAAAGAAATATCCAGCAATTACAGCCAAAGAATATTTAAAACAACGCATCAGTGCGAATTTTAAAGGGAAATATTAATCGTTGATTCCTTGTAGACAGAGGCAGATGGTCTCTGTCTGCCATTAAAAATTATCGATTTATTTTTTTCCGTGATCTCTTCTTGGTTCTTTTAGATACCACTTTTTGGGAAATAATAATTTTTCCAGTGCCTAATCCTCGGAAAAAATAGTTAACAAGATAAATAAATAAAAAACCAAAATAAAAAAATGGGAATATGGTAAAGATACTAAACGTACTTTCCCAAAAAAGTACACCGATCCGATAATTATAACCTAACTGGATAAGTGCACCTCTACGACTACCATCCTGAAAGGAGATATTATCCAAAAGAAAATGGATCAGACCCATTAAAAAACAAAAGAAAAACATTCCTGAAACAATCGTTTTTTTAATCCAAGGCTTCTCCAGCCACGGATATTTCTTCGATGCCTCAAACTCAGCCTGAAAGAATTTACTATAAATTTTTTCCTGAAACGCTTTGTTCACGCCTATTTTCTTAATAAATAACAGGCATATGCAACAGCCCGCGACAAAAGTTAAAACAGTACAATAAATACTTGAAAGAATAGTAAAAAATGGCAATGGACCTTTGGTCCCTACCGTAATCAACATCTGCTCTGTGATATAACGATAAATCTCAAATTGCCACTGATTGCGTGGATATGCTGGAAATAAAAGTAAAGGTGGGACAAACAGAATCAATAAAAATACGAGTAGAACTTTATTCTGTTTCTTGTGCTTTGCTTGTTGTTCAAGCGCCAAACGTCTTCGTTCTAATTTCTCCTGCTTCTTTTGCTTTGTATGCTGTTCAAGCAATTCTCTTGCTACATAGCGTTTTGTTGACATAGAAAATTAGAATAAATATTTAGGTGGTCTACAAAAAAATCTTAATTAAAAAAATAAAAAGATACGAATATTAATATGCTTGAGAATTCTAAATTAAAACGAATCTCCTTCCAATCTTCTAAGGTAAATATATTTTTTCAATATACAGTCAGAGATTAACGATCGCTGACTGTGCTAAAGCTTCACTGATCCATACAGGTTGAGATAAATGATACACATCACAATTACTGCCGCCACCAATACGATCGACCACGAGAAAATCACTATGGGCTTCCAAAGTAATTAAAGGGTGGTGCCATATACCCTGATGATAAGTAATCCCCTGTTGTCCGTTACTCATAAATGCATAAATCCTTTGTTCATCGGGACGATCCTGATCAAAAGGCAGTGCCACAACAATAATAAATTTCTGCTGCTGTAAAGGAATAAAGGACTGTGAACCATAAGGATGTCGTTCCAGCATCTCAATTTGAAATGGAATCTGAGTTGCAAATAAATTGTGAAAAATGCTCATCCCAACAGCAACATGATCACCTGAAATTTGTGCCAGTGATAAGGCGTGATAACGCTCAGTGAGTCCCTGATTAATCGGGATAAAGTCTTTGCCGCTCTTTTCAATGACCTCCCCAAAAGCAGCAAAACTGTCCTGAGTTAAAGGCTGGATTACAATATTTTTTTCATGCATAGGTGGATTCTCTTCCATTTCTTATCGGCCTCATGGGATCACAATGAGGCCATTTACTCATGAGAAATTATTTAACCGCTTTTCCCCATAAACGAATCCGGCTAATCCCGCCATCGGGAATCATATTGACGCGGATATAGTTTACTTTTTGATGTTGCAGTACTTCTGCAACATATTCATGAATATGGTCCATGGTCAAAGGTTGCTGTTCCAATAGAAATGGCCAGAACATACTTTGCGGAATCAGTTGTGCATCGGTTGCATTTTCAATATAAGCGGCTTGAATCGAACAAAATGCGGGGAAATTGCCTTTAAAAAATGCGGTATCGACTTCAATTTTTTCAATCTGCCCTGTTTGTCCCAAAGCAATAATGCACCAATCAAAACCAGGGGCACGGCGACGTTTGGTCTCCCAACCATCGCCCATATTAATGCCGCGATTAGGACTGAGCAGATTATTCGGATGGCCGAAATGCGCATCACTAAAGGCCACAATACGCCCACCATTTTTTAAACCAATTAAATCCATCTGCCGGGTTGTATCGACATGTTCAAGCACCACACGGCCATACACTCTTAAACGCGCGATGCCCCCATCAGGGAAAATATTAATACGAATATGGGTAACTTTCTGAGCAGCGCAGTCGAAAAAATGATGCTGATCCGGAGATAAAACCGAGTTTTCTAATAAAGCAGTCCAGGTGATCCCTTCCAGTTGATTATCTGGGGCATAACAGCCCTCAATAGAAGCAGATGCCGGATAATTTCCTGTAAAAAATGAGGTATCAATATCAAATCCAGATACAATTCCCGTTACGCCCAAACGAACAATACACCAGTCATAGCCAGACTCACGTTTGCGGCGGGTCTCCCATCCATCCATCCATTTGCCATTGTCATCATATTTTCCTTCGATGAATTGAGCGGGTGCACTTTGCAACATTCTTGCAGCTTCTGCAAAAAACTCATCGGAACAACTCACAATATTTGCACCAATTCTGGCATCAGCGAGATTGGTTAACGCTTGCAAATGGGTCGGTAAAGCCACGGTTTTAGCAACATGCACTGTCATTGATCGTTCCTGAAGGTTTGATTTCTATTCTATTATGCAAGATCCAGTCCAACTGGTCTGACCTGTTGTTAAAAATATAGCGATTTTTGATCGACATCGCCAACAAAAAGATGAATTTTGTGTAGAATCAAACTGTTTATTTTTATCTTTAAGGCGTGTTGCTTATGAGTCCACAAGCTATGCTCAATGGAAAATCATCTCAGGTGACTGAGCAAGCGGTGGAAGTGATTCATCAACGCATTCAACAAAATACCTATCCTGTCGGTTCTGCTTTACCCTCACAACGTGATCTTGCCCTCCAGTTGGGCATCAGCCGTGCTTCGTTACGCGAGGCCCTCACCCGTCTTGCCGCTTTAGGATTATTGGAAATCAAGGCGGGTAAAGGGGTTTATGTGATTTCACAACACAGTCAGGCCGCCGAACAATGGGACGGCGAACACCGTGTTTCTCTCAAGGATTTCTATCAATTACGCTATGTACTGGAAGGTTTTTGTGCGCTGTTGGCCTGCGAATATTTAACTGAACAGGATAAATCGACCTTACAGCAACATTACCAGTCACTGGCCTCTGCAATTCAGACACAGAACTGGCAGGCAGCCTCTGAGGCAGATTATGCCTTTCATCAGCATATTATTGAACTTAGTCATAATCAGTCTATTATTCAAACACTTAAAATGCATACCGAATGGATTAAAAAAAGCCAGATCCTGCCTTTTGTCCAGCCGAATCTGGCATTTAAAACCATTCAGGAACATGAAATCATTCTGCAAGCCTTATTTAATCAGGATGCAGCTGCGGCTGAAAAAGCCATGCAAGCGCATATTATTGGTGCTGCGCAACGTGCGGGTGTGTACTTTGCTCGGCATAACAGCTCAATCTAAGTATGAAAATTAAATCTGCACTACTTTGCTCCATGCCTTGAACCATATCCATGCAGCCTTCCCTTTTATGCTTTTTAATAAAGCAAATCATCTGGTATGACCAGTAAAACCAGTTGCTAAAATTGGCACACTTCTCGCTTAGAACTGTTTAGAAACTTATTTATATATTTAGGGTCTGAACGATGAATATTGCGATTGTAGGTGCAGGTATGGGCGGTTTGACTGCTGGTATCGCGTTAAAAAAATTTGGTCATCAGGTCACGATCTATGAACAGGCAGCCGAAATATTACCGGTCGGTGCAGCCATTTCACTGTGGTCAAATGGAGTCAAATGCCTGAATTATCTAGGCCTTACCGATCAAATTCAGGCGCTCGGCGGGCAAATGGAGTCTTTGGCCTATGTCGATGGACTGAGCCAACAAACCATGACTCAATTTAGCTTATCTCCTTTATATAAAGAAGTCGGGCAACGCGCCTACCCGGTCGCCCGGGCCGATCTACAACACTTATTAATGCAGCAATTTGGTCTGGCAGATATCAAACTGGGCATGAAAATGACGGCAATTGAAAACCATCAAGAAGAAGTCACCATTCATTTTCAGGATGGCTCACAAGTTCGGGCTGATTTACTGATCGGTGCAGATGGTACACATTCTCTCACCCGACAATTTGTACTGGGCTATCAAGTCGAACGCCGCTATGCGGGTTATGTCAATTGGAACGGTCTGGTTAATATTGATGAAACCATTGCGCCTGCCATGCAATGGACCACTTATATCGGCGAAGGCAAACGTGTGTCACTGATGCCGGTGGCCCAAAATCGTTTTTATTTCTTCTTTGATGTCCCCTTGGAGGCAGGACTGGAAAATCGACGTGAATACTATAAGCAAGATCTCAAAACTCATTTTAGCGGCTGGTGTGAACCTGTACAAAAACTGATTGAACATTTAGATGAGCAAAAAACCAATCGTGTCGAAATCCATGATATTGAACCTTTTATGGACTTCTACAAAGGACGTGTGGTGCTGTTAGGTGATGCAGCACATAGCACCACACCAGATATTGGCCAAGGTGGCTGTCAGGCCATGGAAGATGCGATATATCTCGCCCGTGCCTTGCAAATCAATACCTTCGGTCTGGAAGATGCTTTGGCACGTTATCAAAACAAACGTAATGAACGCACACGAGAAATGGTCTTGAGAGCACGTAAACGTTGTGATGTCACCCATATGAAAGATCCTCAGGTAACTGAAGAATGGTATCAATCGCTCTATCAGGAGCAAGGATCACACATCATGCAAGGCATCATCAGTAATATTATCGGTAATCCACTGGATTAAGTGTTTTTGTTTTTAACTCCCCCCTATCTAGGGGGCTTTTTTTCGTGTTATGTTGCAGTCCACAAAAAATGCATATCCCGACGAGAATATGCATTCGATGTTGAACTTATTGCTTAAAATTTATAACTCAGTGACAAACGGTTCTGCAAGAAGTTCTTGTCATAACGTGGGGAAGTCTGAATCCCTGCAAAATTACTGATACTGAAACCTTTTAGCGCCCCTGTAAAATTATAAACTCCAAACAGCATATATTCAGATTGATTACGGCTGGCAACTTGTGCTGCTTCCTTTAAGTCCATAAATGAATAACGCGCACCGGCAATGAGCTGATCAGAGACTTTTCCTTCCAAAGACAACATCAGGGCATGACCTGCACCTAGATCCTGAGTACTGGTAAAAAAAGGCTGGGCAAAAATTTCACCTGAAGAGGTTTTGGCGGCATACGGCGTTAACAGTGCACCATTCAGATAACTTTCACGATCCGGTTTAATATAGTTATATGCAACTTTTAAAGTGGCTACAGGCAAGACCTTAACTGCTGCCTGTGCACCAAAAATCTGGCTGTTCACCTCACCTGCCAGTGCTTTGCCCTGATCTTTGCCAGACATATATTGCAGTGAAAACTCAGGGGCATATTTAAGTTTTGGCATTGCCAGATCCGCTTGTGTATAAATCAGGCGGATATAATCATCATAACTTTGATACCACAACTGGGTTTTTAAGCTTCGATCGTCGGCTAAGTGAAAACGTTTCCCAACACCCACTGACCAAACCCCATCGGTTTGCAGATTCGAATTCTGACGAGCGCTTTTTGTAAACTCATCTTCGCCATAACTTTTATATTTATTGACTTTGGTCAGGCGCAAGAAATCGTTATTGTCTCCGATCTGGACATCGGCGGCCTGATATAAAAACATCAAGACACGGCGGTCTGCATAATCCCCCATAAACGGTAAATTGAGACGCTGATTCCCGACGGTCACCCGAGCCAAATCATTTTTCCACGTCAGATAGGCTTCTGCTAAACCATCACCATCTTCCTTGAGTTCATCGACTTCAGCCTTATTATCTTTCTCATCTAAACGACGCTGAATATCATAACCAACAGCGGCCTGTACCCCATAAAAAGGCGCTGTTTCATACTTTATATAACCACCGATGACAGCCGTATCCTGATTCAGATTATCCACAAAATAAGCATTATTGAGTGAGTAATAGGTTGATTTCACTGCACCATGCAGACTGCCACAGGCAAATGCCGCAGCCAGTTGATCGTTCGCCTGACAATCCTGTTGCAGGTTCAATAGATGATTCAGACTGGTATCAGCCGCCCACGCCTGTATGGCTGGGCTCATCACGAGCACGAGTATGGCTGATTTTAATTTAAAACTTCTCATAAAAATTCCCCGTAAGATTTGATTTAAAAATCACTTTTGGCTTTTAAAAATCCTGTTTCTGACTTTTTCAAGACAAAAACTCCCCTTGACCTATTCAAGCTTGAATAAGCAACTTTGAATGATGTGCAGGTAAAAGCGGGATTCAGACTGAATATTCGGACCTGAACCCGCGATGATCAATGCCCTGAATTTAAAGGCAAGCTTGCTACTTCCACTGTTTTTTTAGTGAAAGGTAGATGGTTAAAAATGAGGTTGAGTAAGATAGCGGTAATACAGGCTGAGCTAATACCTGAATGCAATAAAGTTTTTACCCATGTTGGAAATTGCGCATAGAATTCCTGATTGACGATAGGAATCATGCCGATAGCCAGTGAAGTGGCCACGATAATCAGGTTTTTATGATCGTTATAATCCACTTTGGCTAAGGTACGTATACCACTGGCGGCAACCGTACCGAATAACACGATACCTGCCCCACCCAAAACAGGCATGGGAATCGATGCCACCAGCCGCCCCACGATAGGCAATAAGCCGAGGATAATCAAGATTCCTCCTGCAGTCGCCACCACAAAACGGCTTTTAATGCCCGTCATGGCAACCAACCCGACATTTTGGGCAAAAGCTGTTTGCATGAATGAACCAAAGATCGGAGAAATGGCGCTCGATAACATATCGGCACGTAAACCGTCGCCTATACGTTTCGAATCAACTTTGGTTCCAACAATTTCACCGATGGCAATAATATCGGCAGTGGTTTCGGTCATAATCACCAAGGTCACAATCGTCATGGAAAGAATGGCAGAAAACTCAAATACAGGCGAACCAAAATGGAAGAAACTTGGAAATGCAAAAACCGGACCTGTACTGACCTTTGAAAAATCGGTAAATCCTGCCGCATAGGCGAGCACAGTACCTAGAACAATGGCAACCAGAATCGCGAGCCGACGGAGCATCTGGCTACGCAACATGCTGAAGATAATCACAATCGCCAGCGTCATCACCGCCAGACCGACATTAGCCGGATCACCCCAGTTCTCAGCTTTGGGATTACCTCCCATAATCCAGCGGATCGCCACAGGCAGCAATGAAATACCAATCATGGTAATCACACAACCGGTTACCACGGGTGGAAAAAAGCGGATGATTTTAGCGAAAAATGGCGTCAGCAATAAACCAATGAGGGAAGCAACGATTACAGCACCAAAGGCAGAGGCTAACCCGCCACCGGTGCTGACAATTGCCAGAATGGTCGCAACGCCTGCAAAAGAAACGCCTTGAACAATCGGTAATTTTGCTCCGAAATGCTTGAGACCCATGGTTTGCAACACCGTCGCCAATCCCCCTACAAACAAGGCAGCAGCCACCAGCAATCCAATTTCTGAAGCCTCCAGTCCTGCAGCTGCTCCAATAATCAATGGGGGTGCAATAATTCCACCATACATCGTCAACACATGCTGCAAACCATATAAAATGTTTTTATTCATGCCTAAATATTGATGTTCTGCCGAGATCAGCGCATCTCGTTCTGTAGGTGTGTTGTCTTGATGCATGGTTAATTCCTCAAATTAGATTCATAAGGTCCACATTGTTTAAGTTGATTTAGCTGCCGCGATAAGTTGAATAAGAAAATGGACTGATCAATAAAGGCACGTGGTAATGCTGTTGCGTATCAGTGACCTTAAAATCGATACAGACGCTTGGATAGAAACTGGCTGTGTTCAAAGTCTGAAAATAATCCCCCACTTCAAAAATCAACTGATAATTGGCCTGGATAAATGCTTCGATCCTGAAAGCCGGAATACGGCCATCCGCATCCGTTAACTGTTCATCCTGCAAAACATATTTATGATTGATTTCCTGATAGAGTTTCACCAAAACCTGAGGTGCTGGCTGGCCCAGTGCTGCATTTAAAATATGTGTGCTGATACCCGCCATTATTGAATCTCCTGTTTTAAACGAAACAAGGCAATTTCAGCCAATTGTTGTTTTACTTCGACTTGCTCTTGTTCGACCGTATTGAGTAAGCGACGTTGCAATTCGGACAAGATTTGCTGACCAGAGCGGCCCGCTGCACGGATCAGAAAAATATGCCCAAATTTGTGCTCGTAATCTAAATTGCCCTGATATAGCGCCAGTTGCAGCACAGCATCCGTTTCAATCTGAGCTTGTTCACGTTGGGAAAAATGCTGCTCTTTCTCAGACAAAACTGCTGCTGCTTTTTTCTCGCCAATGCGAGGATGTTGCGCCAAAGCTACAGAAATTTCAGGCCATGACCATGCCTGCGCTTGTGTCACTGCAGCCTGATAAAGTTGCTCTTTAGCTGGATAAGGACGTTGCTGTAGCAGTTCAGCAATCCAGTTCGGGATATGCACACAGGCCTGTAAAACACCTGCTGCTCTGTCTGGATCGAGTTGATTAAATGTTTCGAGTTGCATCTCTGCTCCAATTTAAGGCATTGTCTGACTGGTCAGACCAGATATCCTAAATAAAGCAATGAATATGCCAATTATGGCGTATGAAGCTTTCGATAGCGTTTGTTTGGATATCTAAATGAAAAACGGCAATCACCGAGGATCGCCGTTTTTTTTATTACTATCGATTAAAAAAGCTTTAGTTCAGGCTATAAGCAATCACATAATCACCATGATCAGGTGATTGACGCGCGCCACCCGCAGTAATCAGCACATACTGCTTACCTGATTTCGGTGACACATAACTGATTGGTGTACCTTGGCTACCGACAGGTAAACGCGCTTTCCACAGCTCCTTACCTGAAGATGAATCCAGTGCACGCAAATAATAATCCTGAGTCGCGGCAAAGAAGACTAAACCACCTTGAGTTGCCATTGGACCGCCAATGGTTGGCATACCAATTGGAACAGGCAGGCCCATTTTGATTCCCATCGGGCCAGTATCCTCTACCGTTCCCATTGGCACTTGCCATGCAACCTGACGCGTTTTCATATCTACTGCGGTCATGGTGCCATACGGTGGTTTTTGGCAAGGAATCATCAATTTCGACCAGAAGCGGTCTTTATTGACTTTGTATGGGGTTCCTTTCATTGGCACGGCACCCATACCGGTATTCACTTTTTCACCACCATTGGCCTGAACTGCCAGATCTTCCGGCGTCTGTTTAATTAACTGAATCCATAAGCCCAAACGCATGTCATTGACGAACATATATTGATGGCTTGGATCAAAGGCAATACTGCCCCAGTTCATACCGCCTAGAGAACCCGGGAAGCTCAATGATTTATCGGTACCCGGTGCAGTGAATAAACCTTCATAACGCATCGATTTAAAGTTAATACGACACATGAGCTGGTCAAATGGTGTGGCGCCCCACATATCAGATTCCGTTATGGTCTGGTTACCAATCTGCGGCATTTCGACTGAACGTGGCTGTGTTGGGCTGTATTGTTCCCCTGGAATATCCGCAGGCTTCACCGCTTGCTCAACCACCTTGGTTAATGGCTGCCCGGTTACACGATCCAGTACAAAGAACTGGCCAGATTTTGTACCAATCACCACAGCAGGCTTGTTGCTGCCATCCTTCATCGGGAAATCGACCAGACTAGGCTGCATTGGCAAATCAAAATCCCATAAATCATTATGAACCGTTTGATAGACCCACTTTTCCTTACCTGTGGTCGCATCTAAAGCCAGTACGGATGAGTTGTATTTATGGTCTAATGGTTGACGGTTACCGCCCCATACATCGACAGATGAGCTACCCATTGGCAAAAACACCGTGTTCATTTGCGGATCGTAAGACATCGCCGCCCATGAATTTGCCGAACTGCGTTTATAGGTTTCACCATCCTTCAATACATAGTTCGGATCAGGATTGCGTGGATCAAAGGCCCAACGTAATTCACCTGTAATGACATCGTATGCACGAATTACACCACCAGGCATATCCGCTGCAAAATTATCGGCAATACGGCTACCGACGACAATTACCGTACCCGCAATGGTTGGTGCTGAAGTCACTTCAAAACGTGGTGCTGTGGTTCCCTCACCCAAGCCTTTGAGCAAGTCAACGGTGCCTTCTACACCAAAGTCTTTACAACGTTCGCCCGTATCTGCATTGACGGCAATTAAACGACCATCCGGTGTATTGGTATAAACACGACGTAAGCATGAGGTATTGTTTGCCACCGCTTTTACTGGGGTCGCTCCAGCCAGCGTCGGCTGAACCAGCGCTTGCGTTGAGTCAAAATAAGCAACACCACGGCAACGTTCCCATGCATCTGACTTGGAATTGACTTCTGCTTTCCAGAGTTGTTTACCGGAGTCCGCTGCCAAGGCAAAAATATTGTTATGCGGCGTACACAGGAAAATCTTGTTGCCCACCTGTAGCGGGGTCATCTGATCTTCTGCACCATTGCCTGAACCCGTGGTGAAATCACCGGTACGGAAACGCCAGACTTCTTTCAACTGGTGCACATTATCACGTGTAATCTGATCCAGTGCCGCAAAACGGCTTCCACCTGCATCCTGACCATAATGCTGCCAGTTGGTCTGCTTCATATCGGTTTTTACCGGGATTAGCGGTAATGCCTGTCCCGATGCAGTGACGGTTGGGTGTGGCTGGAACATCTGATAGAGACCAATCACCATGCCAATCACTGTCAATATTCCAAGACCATAAGCAGGTAAATCCGCACTCGGTTGAAATTGATAACGACGAATGGCAGGTAAAGTAAACATCAGGGCCGCAAACAAGCCTGCTGGGAACATCAGTCGTGAAAATAAAGGCCAGAACTCCAGCCCTGCATCAAACAACGACCAGACGATTGTCCCCGCAAACACCAGGGTAAATAACCAGACACCAAGCGCTTTTTTCCTGAAAATAAAAAGTGCAGCGATCAGCGTGAGGACACCTGAAATCACGAAATACCAGGATCCACCTAAAGTCGCCAGCTTTACCCCACCGACTGTAAAAAACAGTCCGGTCAGCAATAAAACCAGCCCCAGAATAAAACACCATATTTTCAGTATGGTATGCGAGCTTGAAGATTCAGACATCTGTCATACTCCTGTATTAGAAATTCAGTCCAACTGAAATACCGGCTACCCAGACATTATCACGAGACGGATTGCCCCTTGGCTGATAAACATACTGGATGTTGGGACGTAACATTACGGCTGGGGAATAGTTGTAAACATAGTTCAGTTCAACATTCATCTCATCATCACGATCATGATTGGCAGGGATCTGGTCGTTAAATTTATAACGCCCCACCCCGAAACCGATCTGGTCGGCCGGTCGTGATGGCAAGGCTCCCTTGTACCAGAAGGCGATTTGCTGGGTATCGGAAATATTGGCGGTTTTATCGTTGTTCCAGACCAGATTCACGGCGCCATATAAACCACCCTTTGAATCTGTGGCATTGCTGCTCAACTGTTGCTGGGTATTCAGCCAGATAGCCGACTTTGGATCATGTCCTGCTTGTGTATCAACCCGGTCATAGTCATGACTACTCCAGAAACCGCCAACTTTATACTCGCCCGCCAAGCCGTTTAATTTGTTGGTTTTCCAAGCCAATTCGACTGGAATCAGGACACCTTTCGCCCGATCCGTAGACAGGTTAAAATTGGCATTGTCCTTCACTTCAGTATTTTCGGGATTATTTTCATAAACGCCCACCCCAAATGTCCATTCTGGCAGAAACTGGTATTTAACATTTGCAGCCCAGCCACTCACCGGACCGTTATACCAGACATCACCCTGACTCTTACCCACTTGGCCACCACATAAAATCAGACTCTGGAAATTACAGTGTGAGCCATTAAAGTCCTCAGACATGCCCATACGCCCAAGCTTAAACTGCAGGGTATTGTCCAGAAATCCTGTTTTAATCCATGCTTGCGTCAAGCGCCAGATATTACCGCGCCCATAGATTTCCGTTGGACTACCGTTCATGTCAATATTGCTGGCAATATTACGTCCATCCCGTTTGGTCACAGTGAGAGCGGCTGTCGTGTTGGGTAATCCCGCAATTTTAGCCAAATCAAAATTTGCGCCCAATGCCACCTGATTGGCATTTTTGGTGGGATGATGGTCCAGACCCTCCAGCACTGTTGCTGTCTGGTTCATGACATTGAGGTTAAATTTATAGCCCTCTTTTTCCAGTTGCTGGCGCTGGCCATTCCAGTCGCCGAGGAGCCATTGACGATCCTGTGACCAGGGTTGATCCGCAAAACCAGATTGAGCGGCACATATCGCCACAGCCAGACAGCTCATCTTGAGCAAAAATGCATTCGAATTCATATTCAGCCTCCTTGCCGTTTATTTCAGTTTTACAGCTGAACTGAGTTCAGACGTTGCACCCAAACGATCCGTAATATTTGCTGTCACTGAAGCAACTTGTGCTGTCGGTTTCCAAGTCAGCGTCGCTATTCCTTGCGCATTGGTGGCAGCAACCGCCGAACCTAAATAAAACTCGGCTTCATTTGAATTTGCCGATGAGTTTCCAAAAAACTCGACCTGATAACGCTGGTTCGGCTGCCCTTTAACTTCGACTGCAATTTGTCCTTTGGACAAGCTTAATTTCGGTGCCTGAATATTTTGGTTGGGTTGAGCATTACAGCCTTGTTCATTGGCCTGCTTGCAGGTCTTCTGTAAGTTTGCAGGATCAATCTTGACGCCATGACCGCGAGATCCCACAAAATGCGCATGTTCCAGTCCTGGAACGTCAAAAATAATCGCGCCGACACGTTGATTCGGTACGCAACTGCCACCTGCTTCACAACGTTTAATCTCTTTACCATTATTCCAGATTTGGTTTTTAGTCAATGTGATATGTGCATCGGCATCTTTTTCAGAGCGGATCGCGATTCCCACCCGATTGCCATGTACCTTATTGCTGTCAAAAATGTTGCCGTCACCCGTCAGGTTAAAACCATTAGAGTTATTGGTCAGTTCGTTATAGGCAATGTAGTTGCGTTTGCCCCAGTTGATCTGCAGGCCATCCGAATAGTTTTCAAATTTATTGCCGATCACGGCATTGTCATTGCCCCACAAGATTTCAATCCCTTGTGATGGTTCAGGATTGGCTGCTGTAGAAATAAAATTGTTATTGGCAACCAAATTGAATGCTGCACCACGGGTCAGTTCAAGCCCGTCACCATTGTCCTGAAAATAGTTGTTCAATACTTTGTTGTTATTGGTGGTGGTCGCTGTTGGATTGCCCTTGCCATCATCGCCTGTCAGCATCACCCCTGCACCACCGTAGTTATGCATGATGCGGTTATTTTGAATCAAGTTATTGCTCGCACGGTTCATTAAAATTCCGATACAGAAATGACGGATTTCCAAACCTTGAATCGTTACGCCATTGATGTCACGTAACACGATGCCCGGTAAAGTCGTCGTCCGAACATTGGTCCCGAATTGTCCTTCAACAGCCCCCGGACAAGCTTCAACTCCTGTGCCTTTAATATAATTTGATCCATCGACTGCAATAAACTCCCCTGTTTTTGCCCATTGCGTTCCGATAATTTTTACCGGTGCTTTGATCTCAGGTAATGGACGATTCACCTTAATGGCATAAGGGCCTTTGCCGACTGCCTGAATCAGAATCTCGCTGCTTTCTGTCGGCTTGCTGTTGGCTTGCTCAATTGCCCAGCGCAAAGAACCTTTATCCGCATCATCCTGATAACGATCAACAATATACGTTTCTGCTGCTGCCCAACCCGAAACTGCCATAGCGATGGCTAAAGTACTTAAACGTAAGTAAATTGTTTTCATGTCTAAACATCCTTTTTAAATTATTGCGTAGGCTGAACCGTTTTTAAAAACTGTTTCAGTTGGGTCACATCAATCTGGCCGGGTGCCGATGCCTCACCAATCATGCCAAAGCTAAAGCTACCGCCCATGTTGGCAGTGGCGATGCGGGAAATCGTGCCCAGTTTGCCCATCGACATCGTGAGTAACGGTTTTTTAGACTGTTGACTGACTTTCAAGGTCGCATTCATGAGGATAAATACATCCTGTTTGTTTTGCGGCATCACTGCGATTTTCAGAATATCGGCACCTAACTCATCCTGTTGAAGTAACCGCTTGATAATCTCAGACTCGGGTGGCGTTTTCTGGAAGTCGTGATTGGACATGACGATCAGTACTTTTTTCGCATGCGCCATTTTCACGGTATCCTTCACAATCTGCTGATCACGGAACATTTCCACATCCAGCATGTCCATAAATGGCTGCTGTAAATACGCCTGATAGGTCTTGCCATAATCTGCATCACTTATCGTTAATTGCCCACCTTCGTTATGGGTACGAATCGTGGCGATCAGCGGTTTAGTGCCTAATATCTGTTTGAGTTCATGGCCTAAGGCAATCACCTGCTTGCGATCACTGGCAAAATTCAGTAAATCAATCCGAAACTCCGCAAGATCGGCATCCGCATTGGCTGCAATCACTTTTGCCTGAGCAATGGCCTGCTCTCTGGTTTTAGCCGTAATGGGTACAATGGTTTTCACCGGCAGCTTTGCCAGTTCAGATAATTCAACCTGTTTTTGCTGATGATCTTGCGCTTGTGCTGTTTGAACCATCAATAAGGGGCTAACAAGCAACATTACTGCTGCCAGTGTTTTCATTTTCATCGGTATCATCCTTAATAAATTTTTTACAACTCTGCGACGTCTTGCCGAGTTCTCATTTCATTTTTTGATTGCTCCTCACCGGTTAAGATGAGGAGTATTTCCAATTTCAGGAATCAAGTAATTCCATGATCAGCCCATCCCTGAAACGAAGACATTTAAAGAAATATCTAAATATCAAAGAACACGGTCTCATCATCACCCTGAATACGGATATCAAAGCGATAGACCACTTCACCATCCACGTCACTGCGTTTGGCGATTAAAGTCTGGCGACGTACTGCCCACTCAATGCTGTTCAGCACTGGATCATTGGCATTGGCATCCACCTCATCATCAAAATAGATACGGGTGTGCAAACCGATATTAATACCACGGGCAAAAACTGCGACTGCGATATGCGGTGCCTGAATCGAGCCTTTACGGCCGGCAACAGCGCCCGGTTTTACCGTATGAAAACTCCAGAAGCCTGTTTCAAAATTGGCACCTGTACGTCCCCATCCCTGAAAATGTGGGTCGGCAGTTTTGCCTTGGGTATCCGCCTGACTTGGATAAACCCCATTGGCATCTGCCTGCCAGATTTCCAGTAACACATCTCTTAATGGCAAACCGAGTCCATCAAACACCTGACCTTCCAGACGAATCCGTTGCCCTTGTGTCTGCTCATTGACTAACTGGTTATCGAAGTTATGCTCAAATACTTCAATATTGGCCTGTTGTGGTAATAAGCCGATATGCACATAAGGACCGCCGGTTTGTGATGGGGTCTCTTTCAATTCCTGAAAATTCCATGCATTCATCGTATGTCTCCCTTATGTCAAATCATTTTCAAAATAAGTCGCACGACGACCACGCAGATGAATATCAAAGCGGTAACAACGGCTATCTGCTTCAATGAAATTGTTTTTATCTTCCAGTGCGATCAAGGCACGACGCTGATCTTCAGATGGAATGGTTTTTAAAATCGGACAGGTGTCAATCAGCGTATCGCCTTCAAAATAAAACTGCGAAATCAGACGCTGTGCCCAACCATCAGCGATCAGGGAAAAATGGATATGCGCCGGACGCCATTCATTAATCCGGTTACGCCATGGATATGGTCCCGGCTTGATGGTGCGGAAAATATAAAAACCATTTTCATCAGTTAAAGTACGGCCACAGCCACCAAAGTTAGGGTCCATCGCACCAATAAACTTGTCATTAGGGTGACGATAACGACCCGATGCATTGGCTTGCCATACTTCCAGCAAGGCATTTTTCACAGGACGACCAAACTGATCACGTACATAACCATGCACAATGATACGTTCACCAATCGGTAATCCTTCTTTGGCATAGTTCAGAATCAGGTCATTATCTTTGGGGCCAAAAATACTCGGTGAAAAATGCGGTGACGTCACTTCAGTCAAGGTTTCATTAATTGAAATCAATGCATTCTTTGGCGAGCGTAATACACTGGTCTTATAGCCGGGTGTATATGCTGGCGGATGATCATCTGTATTTCGTTGTGGGTATGCACCTAATGTATGTTTTAACATGCCTGTCTCCTTAATCCTGTGGTTGTGCCGCAACGGGTTGCACGTCAATGCCAAGTTCTTTAAAGACTTCTTCGGCCATATGCATCGCCGCATTTGCTGCTGGCAAACCGGCATATAAAGAACTATGTAAAATCAGTTCCTTTAATTCATCTTTAGTCACACCGTTATTGAAGCAGGCACGTAAATGCATTCTCAGTTCGTCTTCTCGCCCTAAAGCCAATAAGATGGCAATCGTGACCAGACTGCGGGTATGGCGTGGTAAACCTTCACGTGACCACACTTCCCCCCAGGCGAAGCGACTAATAAAGTTCTGGAAGTCCTGATTGAAATCATTCAGGTTCTGTAAAGAACGTCCGACATGTTTTTCGCCCAGTACTTCGGTACGGACTTTCAGTCCTTGTTGATAACGCTGCTCATCATTCATTGACTTTTTCCTCGATTAGGTTGCATCGGTATGGGCAACGATAGATTTAACAAAAATGGCGACTGCTGCTGCGGCAGCAGGAATCATTAGCAGGCTCAGAATGGCGGTAAATGACCAGTTATTTCCAAGCAGGATCGCTCCGATCCATGCACCAAATACCGCACCAAAACGTCCAATTCCCATCATCCATGCAATCCCTGTTGCACGACATTGAGTTGGGTAGAAACGGGCACTTAATGCAGGCATGGAAGACTGGGCACCATTGATGGCAACACCGGCACAAAGCACCAGAATGGCCAATAAGGTCGGGCTATTCAGGCTTTGACCAACGGCTACAGCGAAAATACCTGCCACGACATAGAACACTGCCAATACCCGGTTCGGATTGAATTTATCCATTGCCCAACCAATCACCAATGCACTGAGTACACCGCCAAACTGGAATAACCCGCCGATAAATGCCGCACGTTCCATGCTCGCACCGGTTTCACGCATCAAGGTTGGCAACCAACTGGTCAATAGGTAAATAATGACCAGCCCCATGAAATAGGTGAGCCACAATAAAACCGTACCTTTGGCATATTGTTTAGAAAACAACATCTTGAATACGTTGCCCTTGGGTGCAACATTGGATTCTTCTTCAGGAATATGAAACTGGGTAATACCTTGGACTTGTGAAGGCGCAATATGGTTTAAAATTTTACGTACTTTTTCAGGGCTCTTATTTTTTACAATCAGGAAGCGATAAGACTCCGGCAAGAATACAATCACCAGAAGCATCAATATCAAAGGAATAATTCCGCCAAACAGGAATAAACTGTGCCAACCAAAAGCAGGAATAAGCCAACTACTGATAAAGCCACCAATCGCCATCCCAAGATTAAAACCGCAGAACATACACACCACTAAAATAGAGCGTACGCGTTTCGGGCAATATTCCGAGAACAAGGTTGTGGCATTCGGCATGGCTGCACCCAAACCAATACCGGTTAAAAAGCGTAATACCACCAATTGATCCAGACCTGATGCATAGGCAGAAGCAAAGGTAAAACCACCAAAAATCAGCATGGCCACTGTCAAAACGATCTTACGGCCAAAACGGTCAGCCGTTGGTCCCGAGACTAAAGCCCCAATAATCATACCGCCCAAAGCGGCACTCATCACCGGACCTAACTGGGAACGGTCAATGCCCCAGTCCTGTGTGAGGGCTGGTGCAATAAAACCCATTGCAGCAGTATCCACACCATCAAAAAAAACAATTAAAAAACAGATAATTGCAATCATCCATTGATACTTGCTAATCGGCGCATTATCAATTAATTCCTGTGCATCCATGCTGTTATTTTTTGCAGCGTAATCCTGAAACGCCATAGTAGTCTCCTTGAGGCGAAATCCTTTTAACAAACCTAAGTGTTTATATTCTTTGGATAAACTTTGTCAGTTCCTGAGTAAATACTTGTGGTTGCTCAATATTCGATAAATGTGAAGCCAGCAAAATCTCAAGCTGACTGTTTGCAATGTGATGATGCATAAACTCTGCATCCTGGATTGTGGTGACGGGGTCGTATTGCCCTGCGATAATTAAAACGGGAATTTGAATCTGACCAAGTTGCGCCCGAACATCGGCATCAGCTAAGGCACGACATGCATTGGCATAGCCTTGTGCTGGTGTCACTGCCAGACTCTGAATGGTTTTTTGTGCCAGCACATCATGCGCATAATCAAAATGCTCACTAAACCAACGGGTATGCGTGGTTTTTACAAGTTCTGCCAAACCGTTTTGTTCTACGCTATCTGCACGGGTATTCCATGCCTCGGCATTCCCAATTTTTGCAGCCGAATTTGCAACCGTAATGCTATGAAAGCGTTGTGCATGATTGATGGCCAAGGCCAAGGCTGTAATTCCACCCATTGAAATACCGCAGAAATGGGCTTTTTCAACAGCTAAAGCATCAAGAATATCGATCACATCTTCAACCAGATTTTGCAAGCTCGTATCGGCAATCACACTACTGGTACCATGTCCACGTGTGTCATAGGTAATGACCTGATAATGCTCAGCTAAAGCTGTCACTTGCGCCTGCCACATCCCATGATCGGTTCCCAAAGAGTTAGAGAACATGATCACAGGTGCATCTTTGCGCCCTTGAACCTGAACAGCCAGCGGATGTCCCTGACGATTATTGATATGCGTGATCATGTACTTACTCTCCTTGTTGTGCATATAGGACTGCATCGATCTGTGCCTGAATATTGCCTAGGTAAGATGCAGGATTGAACAACTCATCGAATGCCTGATCATTGAAATGGGCTCGCACTTGCTCCATGTCTGCTAACACGGTTTTTAAATGCTGCTGTTGGGCAACAGCTTGCTGGCAGGCTTGCTCAACCAGATGATGTGCATTCAAACGGCCAAGCTTTGGGGCCAACGCCATCATCACCGCCTCTGCCATGATGAGGCCATGGGTACATTCAAGATTACGTTGCATCGCGTCTGTGTTGACCTGCATGTGCTCAAGTACGTCACTGCTTCGCTCTAAAACACCTGCACATAGCTGGAAAATTTCTGGAATCGCCAGCCATTCCGCATGCCAAGCCCCTAAAGCCCTTTCATGCTCTTGCACCATGCTTTGAAAGACACTTGCCATTAAGGCCGGTACACGATTGGCTGCGGCAAGAATTGAAGCTGCAGCCACCGGATTACGCTTATGCGGCATGGTCGATGATCCACCACGCCCTTTTGCTGTCGGTTCAAAAACTTCTGCGATTTCGGTTTGCATCAGCAATGACCAGTCTTTTGCCATCTTGCCAACATTCCCTACAATCAAGGCAAGCGTGCTGGCAAGCTCAACCATACGATCGCGCTCACCATGCCATGTACATTCAGGCGCTGTTAAATTGAGTTGTGCTGCAAAAGCTGCAACCACAGCTGTGCCTTGATCCTGTAAAGATGCCAGTGAACCTACTGCACCACCGAGTTGTGCAGTCAATACGCGACTTTTCATGGCCTGTAGACGATCAAGATCACGTTTCAAGGCAGCTGCCCAACGGGCAAATTTATGACCTAACGTAATGGGTAAAGCTTGCTGTAACCAGGTACGCCCAATCATGACCTGATCGCGATATTGCTGCGCTTGCTTTAAACAAATTTGATAGGCCTGTTGCAATTGCTTTTCGATCAATGCCAAGGCATCACGGCACTGCAAAATCGTTGCTGTATCAATGATGTCCTGACTGGTTGCACCCCAATGCACATAGCGTGAAGCATCTTCATTCTGCTGTTTTACCAAGGCAGTGAATTGCTTGACCAATGGAATCGCAACATTACCTGCCAGCCCTGCTGCTGTAGCCAACGCATCCAGATCGATGTGCGCTACCGCATTTTGACCAACCTGTTCAATCATCGTTGCCGCTGAAGCAGGAATGACGTTGACCTGTGCCTGAGCTTTAGCTAAAGCCACTTCGGCCTGTACCATATATCCCAATAAAGCGTGATCACTAAAAATTGCAGTGACATCAGGCTGATAAAATAAGCTGGCGTATAACTGGCTCATAACAGACCTCACTCAACACGTTGAATAATCAAGGCAATCCCTTGACCGACACCAATACACATCGAACACAAGGCATATTGTCCCTTGATCTGTTCAAGCTGGTTTAAGGCCGTGGTCACCAGACGCGCACCAGAGGCACCTAAAGGATGACCCAATGCAATTGCACCGCCATTCGGATTAACCCGTGCATCATCATCTGCCAAACCTAAATCACGGGTGACTGCCAAAGCCTGTGCCGCAAAAGCTTCATTCAATTCAATCACGTCCATGTGTTCTAGCGTGAGATTGGCCTGTTTCAGCAGTTTCTTGATCGCAGGTGCAGGCGCAAAGCCCATAATCCGTGGTTCAACACCGACTGTAGTCGCAGCAATGATTTTGGCGCGTGGTTTGAGCTGATATTTTTCCACTGCGTCGTCTGAAGCAATCAATACAGCGGCCGCGCCGTCATTAATTCCAGAAGCATTACCTGCGGTCACAGTACCTTCGGCTTTGACCACACCTTTGAGTTTGGTTAATGCTTCTAAAGTGGTTGATGCACGTGGATGCTCATCACGATCGACCACAACTGCATCACCTTTACGCTGAGGAATGCTGACAGGCACGATTTCATTGGTGAAGAAACCTTTGGCTTGCGCCGTTGCAGTACGCTGCTGACTGTTTAAAGCAAACTGGTCCTGATCGGCACGGTTGATGTTGAACTGTTCCGCCACGTTTTCTGCGGTTTGTGGCATGCTGTCCACACCATACATTTCTTTGAGCTTTGGATTGATAAAACGCCAGCCCATGGTGGTGTCTTCAATTTTTTGACTACGGCCAAAGGCACTATCCGATTTGCCCATCACATAAGGGGCACGGCTCATGCTTTCTACGCCACCAGCAATAATCAGGTCGGCTTCATTGGCTTTAATGGCACGGGCAGCCATGGCAATCGCATCCAGTGATGAACCACACAAACGGTTCACTGTAGTAGCAGGCACCTGATACGGTACACCTGCTAATAGTGCTGACATACGCCCCACATTACGGTTATCTTCACCCGCTTGGTTGGCACAACCATAGATGACATCATCGACCTGTTGCCAATCCACAGTTGGGTTACGTTGCATGAGTGCTTGGATTGGAACTGCCCCCAGATCGTCAGCACGTACTGGGGCAAGACCGCCTGCATAACGACCAAATGGGGTACGGATGGCATCAATGATATAAGCGTTTTTCATAGTCTTACATTTCCATTTCTAAATCTGTTGTGAGCACTGCCACAAATTATGGGTTTAGTCATTCTTCCTTTGCGTAGGCAATGCCTATATAAAAAGCCTCTGCTTTAACCCGTAATTAGTGGCTGTGTAAACATTATCCATGCGTCGCATCAATCAACTGAGCACCCGTCAACGCCTGTAACGCCTCAAAGCTCAGACCATCCACTTTTTCAATCACTTTTAAACCGTCTTGAGTCACATCAATCACACACAGGTCGGTATAAATCCGATCAACACATTTCAATCCCGTTGCCGGATAAGTGAGTGCTTCGACGATCTTTGGTTCACCTTGCTTGGTGTTGTGATCGGTGGTGATAAACACTTTCTTGGCACCGACAGCGAGATCCATGGCACCGCCCACCGCAGGAATGGCATCAGCTGCACCGGTATGCCAGTTGGCGAGATCACCATTGGCCGCCACCTGAAAGGCACCGAGTACCGCAATATCCAGATGTCCGCCACGCATCATGGCAAAGGAATCACCATGATGGAAAAAGCTGCCACCCGTCAGCATGGTGACGTATTCTTTACCCGCATTGATCAGTTCAGGGTCTTCCTCACCTTTGGCTGGTGGTGGACCGAATGCGAGTAGGCCATTTTCCGAATGCAGGAATACATCTTTATCGGCTGGAAGATAGTTTGAAATCTTGGTTGGCAGGCCGATGCCCAGATTGACATAAGCACCATCTGGAATATCTTGCGCGACACGTTCAGCGATCTGGTCACGGCTTAGTTTTTGATAGCTCATGTTTATGCTCCTATGCCATTGGCTGCATCGACAGCGACCACATGCTGTACAAAAATCCCGGGGGTAATAATATGTTCAGGATCAAGTTGACCAAGTTCAGCCAGTTCAGACACCTGCGCAATGGTGACATCTGCGGCCATAGCCATGATCGGGCCGAAGTTACGCGCAGATTTGTTATAGACCAGATTGCCCCAGCGATCGCCTTTGTGTGCTTTGATTAAGGCGAAGTCAGCCTTGATCGGATACTCAAGCACGTAGTCTTTACCATCGATATGCCGGGTTTCTTTGCCTTCTGCCAATAAGGTACCAAAGCCAGTTGGGGTAAATACAGCACCGAGCCCCATTCCTGCGGCTTGAATACGACAGGCCAGATTGCCCTGTGGGACCAATTCCAGTTCGATCTTGCCGGCACGATACAGTTCATCGAACACCCATGAATCGGACTGACGCGGGAAAGAACAGATAATTTTACGAACCGCACCTGTTTTAAGCAGTTTGGCCAAACCGTAATCGCCATTGCCTGCATTGTTATTGACGATGACTAAATCCTTGATACCAAGCTCAATCAATCCATCAATCAGTTCAGCGGGTTGTCCTGCGGTGCCAAAGCCACCGATCATGATGGTTGCGCCATCCTTGATCTGTGCCAGTGCCTCAGTCAATGTGAGCGTACTTTTATCAATCATCTACCTACTTCCTGTACGATGCATCACTCGTATTTTCATCCTGAAAACCGATGAAATTAAGTCGAGTGTTTTGTTCGGATTTCTTCTATTCATTCTTGATAAATTCTGCGCTCACTTCTAGACGTTGAAGTGCATTTTGTTCGATGATTATTTTTTATGTTCGATCATCGAACATTATCCAAGTAAAATAGTCATGTTTGGTTTAGAATAATTCTTCAACAAAAGATTTGGAACGGATACCTAATCAATGGAAAATGATGAAGCTAAAAGCCCTCGGTTAATTCACCATAATGAAAATAAAAAGACCATCCGCCATGAAGACTTTATTGCAGGAATCGCCAAAGGTTTGGCTATTCTGGAATGCTTCGGTCCCGAACGACACCGCTTGAATATGAGTACCGCCGCTGAAAAAACCGGCATGACCCGTGCTGCTGCACGACGCCATTTACTCACATTAGAATACTTAGGCTATTTGGATTTTGATGGGCATTACTATTATTTATCCCCCAAGATTCTAAAATTTTCAGGGGCTTATCTGGATGGCTCTACACTTCCAAAAATCTGTCAGCCCTTATTAAATCTTTTAACCAATCAAACCTCATTGATTTATTCAGTGATGATTTTAGATGGTTATGAAGCAATTACCATTGCCCGTAGTGCAGCTCACCAACAAACTGATCGGGTCAATCCTTATGGCTTACATTTAGGTAATAGACTCCCTGCCCATGCAACTTCTGCTGGAAAGATTCTGCTTGCACATTTAACGCCCGAACAACAAAAGCGCTGGCTGGAAAAATATCCCTTAAAACGCCTGACCAAATATACCCATACCGAAACTGAGCTATTTTTAGAATTACTGCACGAAATCAAGGAACAGGATTGGTGCTATTCCTGTGAAGAACATGAACTGGGCGTACATGCTGTGGCTGTCCCTATATATGACTCCAATGCCAGCGTCGTTGCTGCCTTAAATATCGTGTCTCCGACCATGCGTACCACCAAAGATTATTTAATTGCGCATATTTTACCTTTGCTCCAGGAAACGGCGCGTGATTTGCGCCAAGTGATTTAACCCACCCTTTAAATTCAAGGCAAAAAAATGCCACATCTGGAATGTGGCGAAAGGTGTACTGTGTATACGGGTCATGTCCGTGTGTTTAAATTAATTACCCCAGCTTAAATGAATATTAATTTTTCAACTTCACACATCGAGATTGATGTGACTGGCTAAAAAACACGCTGGATCAATCAGACAACTTACAGATCAAGTACCAGTTTTTTGCCTTTGGCACGCGACACGCAGATCATCATCGACTGCTGTGAGGCTTTTTCATCATCACTGAGATATTGGTCAAAATGTTCAGCTTCACCCTCCAGAATCGTGGTTTCACACGTGCCACACACTCCTTCACGGCATAAACACTCCACATCTATATTGAGCAATTCAATTGCTTGTAAAATGGTTTGATTGCCTTGAACTTCGACTTGCTGATTGGATTTTGCCAACACCACCGTAAATGCTTCCCCCTTTTCAGGTACAGTTGAAGCAAATTGTTCCCAGTGAATATATTCATCACGATAACGATGGTAATTGCAACGATCAATCACCGCATCAATCATTGGCTTAGGTCCACATACATAGACATGCGTGCCTTTGGGTTGAGACCCAATCAGTTGATCTAGATCAAGACATTTTCCATCTGAGTCCACATAGCTAAATATATGTTCGCCATGTTTTTGTTTTAACTCTTCCAACAGTGCTGCATGCTCTGGGGAACGATAGGCATAATGCAATTCATAGTCGGCACCGCGTGCAGCCAGTTCATCCATTTGCGGTACAAACGGCGTAATCCCGATCCCACCCGCAATCAGAATATGTTTCTCGCCATCTGCCGCCAATGGAAACAAATTTTTCGGTTCAGAGATCAGAATCTCGCAGCCTTCATTACACTGATCATGCATAAAGACTGAACCGCCCTTACCTTCGACATCCTTGCGTACACAGACTTGATAAGTCGACAGATCTTGAGCACAGCTCATTAATGAATAAGCATTGGACAACTGATCATTCATTTTCACAATGATATGACTGCCGCCATTAAACTGAGGGAAATTTTGTCCATCCTGACGTTTAAATGTGAACCGCTTAATCAATGGAGTCAGTTGCTCTACACAAGTGACCACTGAAGGGAACATTTCATAATGACTCGCCATGTCTAAATCCTCTTTACCGCCTGCTGCTCATCCCAGCATTTTCTATTTTTAAACGCAAATGGCCTGTTGGACCGATTATTCAGCGTATCCCAACAGGCTGTATTGCTATAATCCTAAACACATATACTTAATGGTCATGAATTCTTCTAAACCGTATTTAGAACCTTCACGCCCCACTCCTGACTGTTTAACACCACCAAATGGCACGACTTCGTTGGAAATAGCGGTGGAATTCATCCCGACCATGCCATATTCCAGTTGCTCAGCCACACGCCAAATCCGTGAAATATTTTCGCTATAAACATAAGCGGCCAAACCAAAAATCGTATCGTTGGCTTGTGCCACCACATCGGCTTCGTCTGTAAAGCGAATTAACGGTGCAACGGGGCCAAAAATTTCTTCCTGTACAATGTCCATATCACGCGAAACATCGATTAACACCGTCGGTTCAAAGAAAGTCTGACCCAATGCATGCTGTTGACCACCGCACGCCACTTGTGCCCCTTTTTCACAGGCATCATCAATCAGCTGTTTGGCTTTCACTACCGCCTTGTCATTGATTAAAGGTCCGATCTGCACATTCGGCTCCAAACCATTGCCGATTTTGAATTTCTGTACTTCTTGCACAAATTTCTCGGTAAAGGCCTGATAAACCTGGTCATGGACATAGATTCGATTGGCACAGACACAGGTTTGGCCAGCATTACGGAACTTGGCAAAGATTGCGCCTTGTACCGCTTTATCCAGATCGGCATCATCAAACACGATCAAGGGTGCATTGCCCCCCAGTTCCAGCGCCAGTTTTTTAATGGTGCCTGAACATTGCTGCATCAATAAACGACCGACGGGTGTAGAACCGGTAAAGGTCAGTTTTTTGACTTTTTCATGGCTGGTAAAGACCGAACCAATCTCTTGTGATTTGCCTGTCACCACATTAATGACACCTGCTGGAATACCGGCCATTTCTGCCAGCTTGGCAATTGCCAGTGCACAATACGGCGTTTCATTGGCAGGTTTGATCACGATGCTACAGCCCGCTGCCAAAGCAGGCGCTGCTTTACGGGTAATCATCGCAATCGGGAAATTCCACGGCGTAATGGCGGCAACCACACCCACAGGTTCTTTGGTCACAATAAAACGCTGCTGACTGTTGGTGGTTGGAATCACATCGCCATAAACACGCTTGCCTTCTTCGGCAAACCATTGAATAAATGAAGCAGCATATTTCACTTCACCCAAGGCTTCGGCTAAAGGCTTACCCTGCTCAATGGTCATGATCCGTGCCAGCTCATCCGCGTGGCTCAAAACCAGTTGATACCAAGCCAGTAACAGGTCTGCACGTTTTTGTGCCGTTAATCCTTTCCATGCTGCTAAAGCCTGATACGCCACTTCTACCGCTTGCGTAGCTTCCGCTGCACCCATATTTGGAATCTGGCCAATTTCTTCACCCGTCGCCGGATTGGTCACAGGGATTGTGGCACTGGATTGTGCATTGACCCATTCACCATTGATCAATCCGCGTTGTTGAAATAATGGACTTCCTTGCAAAGTTGACATGTCATGATCCTATTGATTGAAAGCAAGGTACGGTTGCGTCCCGCACCTTAAATGACTGAATAGCTGATACGCGATTATTTGTGGTATTGCGCAACAAGATTCTGGAAATAGGCAATGCCATGCTCACTGATGCCTGAACGTTGCTTGTCGGTCATAATCCGGCCCTGACCACGATAACCCCGTGATTTCAAGCCACGTTGCACGCTTTCAACCAGTTCCAGATCTTCAGGACGGAAGACATTGCGATACCATTCAATCAAGTCTTTCTGATCTTGGGTCAATTCCTCATTGGTGAAGAAAATGTCATAGTGCTGCAAGGTAGTTTCCGCATCCATCGGGAACTCGTAGATCACGGTCATGAAGTTTGCACCGGGTGGCACGTTAAACATGGTGCACGGCCAGGTCCAGAAACCGCTAAAGGTCGGGTCTTTCACCGATGGATCAAGCTTGAATGACTTTTCTGAAGAACGTGCATAACCATACTGCAACGTCCAGTTCTGATGAGTGGTGTGCCAGTATTTATCGACCTGCACTGAATCGGCGAAACCCGGATGTGCTGGACCACAGTGATAACATTCCAAATAGTTATCCACGATCACTTTCCAGTTGGCAGGTGTTTCCGTTACGAAACGTGCCGCCAGTTTCAGGTCTTTAATCACCGCACAGGCTTCATTCAGTTTTTGTGCAAATTCAGGCAACTGATCTTCAACACAAGTGGCATTTTCATCCATATTAATAAAGACAAAACCGCCATATTCTTCCACTTTTAACGGCACCATGCTGGAGTTTTGCTTGTCAAAAGACTCGACATGATCACAGTTACGCGCCAGTGCCAAGCTCCCATCTAGCTTAAAGGTCCATGCATGATACGGACAGGTAATCACGTTTTTGGCTTTACCGCTACCGCTTAACAGCTCATGACCACGATGTGGGCAGACATTATAAAATGCACGCAATACACTGTCTTTGCCGCGAATCACGATAATGTTTTCACCAATGACCTTACGGGTAATATAGTCATTGTTCTGGTCAACTTCACTGCCATGTGCCACGCAAATCCAGCTTTTCGCAAAAATTTCTTCTTTTTCACGCTCAAATACCTGAGATGAGGTATAGAACACTTTGGGGAATGTCCATGCAACATCTGGGTTTGAACAGAAATCTTCTGGTAATTTTTCAACTGCATTCATGGTTTTACTCCATTAAACTCTTTTGTCCTAACGACCGTTTTATCAAAATTGGCTGATGTTCAAATCACTTGAACATTTGCTTTAACGAACTCAGCATGTGCTGATATAAATCCTGCACCACAGGACAGTCCCGTACTAAACGTAAACTGCCATGCAGTAATCCTTTGCCGAGATAAAACTCGGCAGCAATATTGGCTTGTTTTAACTTGTCCACGAAAATACGTCCGTCGTCACTCAGTGGATCGTATTCAGCCACCGCAACAAAACTGCGCGGCATGTCAGAAAAATCCTGTGCGTTCAATGGCGCTAAACGTGTATCTTTCCAGTCGCTTGCGTTGGGTGCATATTCCTTCAGGTAATAATGCATTTCCTCGAGCGTCAGTAACGGTGCATGTGCATGCTGCTGGCAAGACGCGGTATCAAAACTGCTGCCTAAACATGGATAGATCAAGGCCAGTCCGCAGGCCTGTTTCCCTGTATGTTGCAACTGAACCGCCAGTGCTGCGGCTAGATTGCCACCTGCACTATCACCTGCTAACACAATCTGCGCTGGATTGATGTTCCAGTCTGCCCCATGCGTGCGCAGCCAGTAATAGACCGTTTCACAATCCTCATAAGCCGCAGGAAAATGATGTTCGGGTATCAAACGGTAATCTACGCTCAGTACCGCAACATTCAGATCACGGCTTAAATAGCGGGTGATAAATTCATGTGAATCCAGATTGCCCAGCATCCAGCCACCACCATGGATAAACAGGATACACGGCCAACCCTCCGCGGGTGCTTCGCCTAATGGTGAATACAACCGAACATTCACTGGATGAGTCGCATGCGCAACGGTTTTATCTTCAATATGGACTGACCCATCGCGTGGCAAGGTGTAGTGCAGGCACATCGCATCATAGGCTGCACGTATCGAATCAATATCGTTATCCGCGGCTGAATAAATGCTGCTCCAGTAGACTAGGCTTTGCATTTCTTCGCTTAACTCATAGCGCGTGTTCGGTTGCTGTGTCATGACAATTCCTTTTGACTGCTTTTATGGGCCAGTGCGGTTGCCGCAATATCAATCTGCATCTGTTGATTTGGGTCAGTATGCTCAAGCGCGTCCAGATCACTAAAGCTGCGCTGTTCAATCAAATGCGATGGCACTTTGGAATAATCCTCAATCAACCATTTCACTAGACCATAGGTCTGCACCAGAATAATCACAATAAACGGTAAGGCAGTCACAATGGTGGCCGTTTTCATGGTGTCTAAGGGTGCCTTTGAGAAAATCATCGCAATCGGCACCAGGGTTAACATCAGACACCAAAACAAGCGCGCATTCGGAGATGGATCTTGCCCTTCACTTAAACCACGGGTACAGGTTGCAGACACCGCATAGCCCACCGCATCCATATGTGCAGCAAGAAAAATCACCATAATGCCAAGGAACAACCACATCATCAGTTTGCCCATTGGCAATAAGCCGAGTAGTTGACCAATCGCCACTTCCCCGCCTTGCTGACTCAAGATGTGCGGAACATTGACCATACCGTGAATAAAGCTATAGACACTGTAATTCTCAAATACTCCGAAGATGAACCATAAACCAACACTTCCGCCGATGACCATGGCAAGAATCACTTCTTTAATGGTGCGTCCTTTAGATACACGGGTGACAAACAACGCCACGCCCGGTGCATAAGAAATCCACCATAACCAGTAGAACACCGTCCATTCACGGGTGAATTTTCCATCGCCCATCGGGTCGGTAAACAGGCTCATATCGACAAAGTTAGTCGCCATCAGTCCAAAACTCATCAATGAATTATTCATAATGAATTGGGTTGGTCCAAAGCACAGCACATAGATCGCAAACAGCACCACGCCCAAACACACCATATGACTCAAACGCTGCATGCCTTTATCCATACCGACATAGGAGCTGAGTGCAAATAACACCGATACCGCTAAAATAATGATCACTTTGGTCATAAAGGTATTGGGAATACCCGTGAGTTGCGACAGAATGTTGGTAAAGGTGACCGCAGTCAAAACCAGCGAAATGGTCAAGGCACCAAACATACACAGCAAGAACATCAGGTCGACCACACGTCCAACAGGTCCTGTCGCTTTAAAGCCAGTAACCGCTTCCACCATTGACGCTAAGCTCAAGCCTTTATTCTTTCTGACATGGTAGCTATAGCACAGTGAAATCGATGCCAAAGCATAAATCGACCATGCACTCAAACCAGAGTGAAAGAAGGAATAAGCCACGCTGTATTTCAGCGCTTCAGCTGATTCAGGAGCTAAATTCAAACCCGGTGTTTGATAATAATAGGCCCAGTCCAGAAAGCCCCAGTACAAGGTAGATGACCCAATCCCCGACAAAATGAACATGAAAATCCATGACATGGTGCTGTATTGGGGCTTACCTTCACCCAGCTTGATTTTGCCGTATTTACTAAAGGCCAAACCGAAGGTAAAAATAATTGATAAAAAAGCAAATAACAGGACTGGCGTGGTAAATACCGACGTGGTCCATTGCATCCATTTTGCTGCCAGTTGTATTGATTCAGATGAGTAGATTGCCAGACCAGCCACCGAAGTAAATACAACGGCCAGACTGGTGATCGCAAGCGTCTTATCTGTATAAGGTTTTGTAATTTGATTATCCATATCTATTCAATCCATCTCGGATAGTGACTATTCCCTGAGGGGTACTTACTCCATCGCGAATAAATCCATTTTTTGCTGAGTCACACAGGCTGCAATCGCATCACCCACTTCATAAGTCTTGGCAGTTCCACCGACATCAGGTGTTTTCGGGCCATGCACCAACACATGCTCAATCGCCTGCATAATCTCCTGTCCTGCCTGAATCACCTGCTCATCTCCATCTGCCAAGAAATCCAGCATCATGGCACCCGACCAGATCGCTGCAATCGGGTTGGCAATTTGCTGGCCGTAAATATCGGGTGCTGAACCATGTACAGGTTCAAACAAGGACGGAAACTTACGTTCAGGATTCAGGTTAGCCGAAGCCGCCAGACCAATGGTGCCGGTACATGCAGGACCTAAATCCGACAAGATGTCACCAAATAAATTCGACGCCACCACCACATCAAAACGCTCAGGCTGTAGAACAAAACGCGCCGCTAAAATATCAACGTGTTGCTTATCTGCCTTGATATGCGGATAGCGTTTCGCCATTTCATCAACTCGTTCATCCCAATACGGCATGCTCACCGCAATCCCGTTCGACTTGGTTGCAGCCGTGATTTTCTTAGCCTCACGCTGGTCGGCAAATTCAAAGGCATATTTCAAAATGCGATCCACACCGTGACGAGTAAATACCGCTTCCTGCAACACAAACTCACGATCGGTGCCTTCAAAGGCTTTACCACCAATGGCAGAATATTCACCTTCACTATTTTCGCGCACCACATAAAAATCGATATCGCCCGGTTGCTTGCCAGCCAGTGGACATTTCACCCCTGGCATTAACCGGACCGGGCGTAAGTTCACATACTGATCAAAACGACGGCGGAACTGCAGCAATGATCCCCATAGTGAAATGTGATCCGGCACCTTTTCAGGCCAACCCACCGCACCAAAGAAAATTGCATCATATTCCTGTAAGACTTCAAACCAGTTATCCGGCATCATTTTGCCGTGTTCAAGGTAGTAATCACAGCTGGCCCAATCAAAGCTATCCATTTGAACTTGAATGCCATATTTGTCTGCTGCTGCCTTTACAACCTTGATGCCTTCTGGTAGAACTTCTAAGCCAATTCCATCGCCTGCAATCGTGGCAACTTTATACTTTTTTGCCATAACGCTCCCTTACACCTTTGGTTAATATCCTGAGTTGTAAACATGCTGTTTTCGACAGCAATGATCAATAAGAAAACTATCACCCCAATGGACACGGATCGTGAATAATCTACCTAACCTATCGGATTTAAAGGTTTTTTGCACAGTCGCCAAACGTAAGAGTTTCGTCGACTCAGCGGAGGAGCTCGGTGCTTCACCTGCATTTATCAGTAAACGCATCAATATTTTAGAAACCAATCTGAACTGTAAACTGTTCCATCGCAGTACCCGTCATGTCAGTTTGACCGAAGATGGCAAACTGATTCTGGACCGGGTCTCCAATATTCTGGATGAATTTGATGAAATCAGTGAGCTGGTGAATAACCCCTTAAGCACGCCCACGGGTCATCTCGACATAGTCAGTAGCTTCGGTTTTGGCCGTAAACATGTTGCGCCCATTTTGTCTAAACTGATGACCATGTACCCCAAACTGGAGATTCAGTTTGATACCATCGACAACACCAAAGACCTGATCCAGCACAGCATTGATCTGGATATTCGCATTGGCAATGACATTGCCCCGAACATGATTGCCAAAAAACTGGTGCCGAATTTCCGGATTTTCTGCGCTGCGCCCAGCTATTTGTTGCAACAAGGCATGCCTGAAAGTCTGGACGATTTGCGCAATCATGATTGCTTGACCATCAGTGAACGAGATCAATCCTCAGTGTTATGGAAATTACGCCATCCTTCGGAAGATCGTTCGGTGCATGTCACACCACGTTTTATTTCCAATAACGGCGAGATTATTCACCAACTGGCAATTGAAGGACATGGCATTATCTTACGTTCGATCTGGGATGTGGCAGATGAATTGATTAGCGGTCAGTTACAGCATATCTTGCCTGAGTACTGGCAAGATGCTGATGTCTGGGCAGTGTATCCTTCACGTTTAAAAAGCTCATCTAAATTACAGACCTGTATCCTGTTTATTCAAAATGAACTGATCAACCGTTTACAGCATATTCAGAATCTAAGCCGTGGTCAGTTGATCCAACCGATTGAACCGATCAATCCCAATACCGAGAAAGTATTTCTATAATTGCGATAAGCTGCCGGCTTTCTTTTTTCAACTCTATCATGCACATTAGCAAGATCATAAATCAGCAGGCAGCGTATGAGCACGGCAATATTTGGCCTTATTTTACTTGCGGCAACATGTCACGCCACATGGAATGCCATTGTAAAAGCAGGGACAAATAAGTTTTTAACCACGGTACTGGTTACGGCATCCGCAGCAGTTTTAGCCGCACTCCTGCTGCCCTTTTTTCCCATACCGCATCGCGAAAGCTGGCCTTATATTCTAGCTTCAACCGCAATACAGATTCTGTATTTTGGTATGGTGGCTAAAATCTATCGTGTTGCCGATATGGGGCTGACTTATCCCTTAATGCGTGGCACAGCACCGCTGATTGTTGCCGTTTTAGGCACCTTGTTGCTGCATGAACAACTACAATTCAATCCATGGCTAGGCATCATTACCATTTCTGTCGGCATTTTATCGATGATTCTGGCTGCGCCCAAAACGGGACGCAAAGGTATTGGTCTGGCCTTAGTCAATGCCGTCCTGATTGCGGGTTATACCTTGCTGGATGGTCATGGCGTTCGCCTTGCAGGATCAGCCATTGCCTATATCCTATGGAGTTTCGTGCTCTCAGGACTGATCTTTTTTATGTTTGCCCTGAAAATGCAGTATCGTCAGATGGGTGCGTATTTTCGCCATAATTGGCATTTAGGTTTAATCGGTGGAATCGGCTCATTTTTCTCTTATGGCTTGGCACTTTGGGCAATGACGCTTGCACCGGTTGCGATTGTTGCCGCACTAAGAGAAACCTCGATTTTATTTGCCACGCTGATCTCGATCTTTATTCTAAAAGAGCGCATCAATGCAGTACGGATTATCTCTTCGTGCATCATTTTAATCGGGGCTTTGATCTTAAGAACCGCCTAAACGAAAAAACCAGTCTATCGCAAACAGACTGGCTCATTTTCCAAGCTGGATTTAGAAATAATAACCCAGCGATAAATAGAACAATTTATTCCATTGATTGCTGTCACCTTGTGCCAGTCCATCTGCGCCACTGCCCGTCATTGGGTCATTGCGACTCCAGATATATTCACCCTGTATGCCGACTTTTTTATAGTTAAAATATAGACCTGCGATTAAGCGATCCGAATCTTGATAGCCTGCTTCATCTTTATAAAAACGGCTATACGACACATAAGGTTTAATATTTTCTAACTGATGAAAAGGCTCGGCAAAGGTGTAGTTAATTTCATTGGCCATATATTTACCTTTGTTGGCCACTTGATAAGGATAGTCAAATGCGCCAATGGTCGAACTTTTTGGCAAAAGATCATCTGCGTTTTTAATGTCCTGCTCGCCTGCCAGGAACAACCATTGCCATGCCTGATAATTGGTGGTGCTAAAGATACTCCAGGTACTACGATGCCCATCTCGGTTGCTGCGGTTATTTTCCAACTCCGAATACCAGTAAGAACCACCAATTTCCGTGGAGAAATTCTGGGATTGATCTAGCTCAAATTTTCGGGATAAACGCGTCACCCACATATTCTTTTCATCAATATCAGTGCCTTGGGTCAGATCATCTGCCCGCACAAAGTTGCCGCTATAGCGACTGGAATCCTTGGAGGTACCTTTGTAATTACCACCATCGGTCGGGTAAAAACCGAGAATAAAGTTATATAGATTGTCCTTAAACTGGTACTTCACCCCAAGATTTTGAATGTCTTCCAGTCCTACGGTATTCAGCAAAGTTTCATAATAACTATTGCCCCAGAGTCGCCCAAAGCCAAAATCAACCGATTGAAAACCGACTGTCAGCCGTTGCTGATCTGAAAATTTATAGCCTGCCCAAGCATCTTTTAAAAATAGTGCATCGCACAAGCGGTCATACTGGTAGCAACGTACATCCATCGATGCAATCCAGTTCGGGTTTTCATAACTCAAGACCGCCTTGATATCGGCCAACCGCCAGTCATCATTTTTGGAGCCTTCATTGGCTTCGACAATATAGTCTTTATGGATATAGCGGGTACGGATGGCACCTGTCAGTTTCAGTTCACCCGCTTGGGTTTTTGGGTCACCGATACTGATATCGGCGGCCCAGACTGGCGTATTGGCCAAGACACCCATTGAACCCAAGAGAAGCAGTGCTTTTTTCATTGTTGTACGTCCTTGTTTAACCTCATATGAAAATGAAGAAATTCACGCTGACAAACAATGCTTAAACTATAAAGTCGGTCTTTACGGAATGTGTTTAATGGGACAGGATTCGAGTTGCTGAAGCTATGTGCACACAGATTAAAAAAATTTAATTCATGCCATAGATAGCTTCAGCTTTTTTCATGGTTTAAAAATTTACGGTAGAAATCTCTTCTACAACTTTTAACCCTTGCTGTGTTTTTTTAACCGAGTACATATTCAAATCAATTGAGGAGGCTAAGCCAAATTGAAGTCGTGTGCTCAAAAGAATTGAAATGTTACTGCTGTCATTTATCAACTGCGGCTCAAGTGTCTGTAGATGATCTGCGAACGCTTGGGCAAAAAATGAATTATTAAGTTTTATTGGATCATTGATCTGTACATCAAATAAAATGAGTTGAGTCTCTGATTCTTCATCCGTTTCTGAAATCCGTTTTACATGAATAATTTCTGGTTGAATGTCCTTAAACTTTTTAATTTCAACAGTATTATTGCGGTCAAACAAATTGAAAGAAGAAATTCCAATGCCTAAACCCACCAACGCAATCAATGCTGCAAAAATCTTATGCTTAGTCCACATCTCAGGAACTTGCTGTCCTTGATCATCTTTTTTTAAATTAATCACCATTGAACCCACAACGAAGTCATGAATTGAACGACGGTTTTGTCGGTTAAAAATATAAAAATAAATAAGCAGGATTTGTAAGCAGACCAATAACAGGTTGAATAATTCAGATAACAGTAAAATCGGAAAATAACCACTTAATGATATGAGGCAGGATGGCGCAAACAAGATGGCTGAACGAAGCAATGATGGGATTACAGCAAGATCTTTCCCATGTGTGTCAGTCACTTTGATTTTTAAAAGCTGTTTACCAAAAGTTTGTCCGGAATGTAAGTGGCTGTTTAACAATCCAAAATATAAAATAACAAAGGCATATCCAATAAAAATAGATATAACTGGAAATGGATACATAAACTCAGAGAGAAGTCGAATTGTACTCCAGCAGAAACCTCCTACCAGTAATAAATCAATAAGAAAAGCGAATGATCGACGCCAGAAACCAGCGATATAAGAAAATTTTACAGAAGACAAAACTTACCCTTTATAATTAATCAACATCTATACTTTAATTACTTAAACAGTAATTTAGGATTATACAAACACCTTGATAAAACTTAAATTATATTTAAAAAAATTAGATATGTTACATTTAGTAACCTACATTTAATAATATTAAAGCTTAGACTTCCAGTAGTTTTCTTTTTCTGTATTATACTTTGGACTTTTTATATCAGAGTAAATATCAACCAAAAGCTGTATTGCTGCTTTATTTTTATGCATTGCTGATTTCTCTGCATATTCAATAGATTTATTTAGATCTTGATTAGTACCATTTCCTGTATAATATTTAAGAGCAGCATTATATTGTGCTTCATGATTACCATTATTCGCTGATTTTAAAAACCAATTCATCGCCTGAATAGGATCTCTTACAACCCCTTCACCTTTTTCAAAATTGAGAGCCACATTATTTTGAGACTTGATATCTCCTTGCTCAGCCGCCTTCATAGACCAATAAAAAGACTGCTCTAAATCTTTATTTACTCCAGTACCAGTATATAGTTGATAAGCTATAATTTTCTGAGATTGTAAAAATCCTAATTTTGCTGCTTTCTGGAAATATTGATACGCTTTACTCTTATCCTCAGTAACTCCCACACCATCATAGTAAGCAACACCAACATTATGTAAAGCAACGATATTATTTTTTTCTGCTGCTCTTTTATACCATAATAAAGCTTTTTGATTATCAATTTCTTTTACGTAACTTGATCCATCCTGGTATAAAAGGCCGAGCTGCAACATAGCCTCATCATTACCAAGATTTGCAGCCTGCTCAAATAGGTGAAATGCCTTTTTCTGATCATCAAAGCTATCACTATTTGTTGCATAACTAGATGCAAGTATAAATAAAGCTTTAGAGTCACCTTTTTGAGCAGCTTTTTCTAACTCTTTTTGAGATGAAAATCCTGAATTTGATACTTGAGAATCTAATGCCTGATTACTCCCCTCACTGCAAGCGGATGTAAAACCTATTAAGGCAATAAATATCAATCTAAGCTTCATTAATAATAACCTTATATTTCATCTTAAATAATGCGTTTAAAAACTCCGAAGCAATAACAACTCATATCTACTCCCGCTCAAATTATACCTTTAAGGAAAAATAAGTTTCAAACCCATTAAGTTTAATGGGTTTTCTTTTTAACAAGATTAAAATATTAAATTTTAGACTTCCAATATTGTGCTTTTTCTGGATTATACTTCGAACTACTCTCATTAGCATAAATAGAATAAATTAATTTTATGGCAGAATTACTTCCATTATTAGCCGCCATTTCCGCATATTTAAGGGCCTCATCTAAATTTTGTCCAACACCTGCACCATTATAATATTTAAGTGCAGTATTATATTGAGCTTCGATCTGCCCATTTTCTGCTGCACGTTTAAACCAAGTGAGTGCTTTAATTGGATCTTTTTGAACCCCTTCTCCTAACTCATATGAAAGTCCTACATCATTTTGTGATTCTACATCACCTTGCTCTGCTGCCTTTAATGACCACTTAAATGATTCCTTCAAATTTTTATCGATGCCATCACCATTATATAATTGAGATGCCACAATAGTTTGAGACTGTAATAGGCCTGATTGAGCTGATTGAATAAAATATTTAAATGCTGTAGCTTTATCTTCTTTAACACTTAAACCTTTATAATAAGCCAAACCCACATTATGAATTGCAGAAGGATTTCCACTTTTAGCTCCCTCTTTAAACCACATCAAAGCTTTTTGATCATCTTTTTCTACAGCATCATTACCATTGCGATAAATCAAGCCTAGCTGTAACATTGCATTAGAAGAACCTAATTTGGCAGATTTTTCAAATAATTCAAAAGCTTTTTTCTGATTAAATTCAACACCTTCACCAGTAGCATACATGGAACCTAACACGAATAATGCTTCAGGATCATTCGCTCTTGCCGCTTTTTCTAAATCATCTTTTGTCTTAAAGTCAGAAATTTCTTTATAGTCTTTGGTTAAAATTCCAGATTTATTATTCTGCCCGCCTTCACTACATGCTGATGTAAGAACAACAAAAATCATTAATAAAATACGAAATTTCATTATTAACTCCCCAATTTAATAGCAAACTACTATTTCAACACAATCAAGTATTACTTAATTTTCAATAGTTTATTTACCACCACCTCATAAAACAGCCCACTTAGCACATGATTCTGTAATATCTCACTTCATGACTTAAAGTTTAATATTTCCCCAAATCTAAAACCTCTCTAAAGAAAATTAAAGCAAAAATATAGAGCAAACAATAAAAAAAGAAAAAAACATTAAAAATCATCCATTTAGGAAAATTTTCAATTAATCTAATAGCATTAATAAAATTTAAATTTGGATAAATATACGTAGGACTACTTTCTCCTTCTTTAAAAAAAACATTTTTTCTTTTTTAAGAATTTTTATTTCGATAATATATGAAATAAAAACTCTTGCAAGACTAGAGGTAAATATAAAAATTTCCTCCAAACTAAATTTTTCTATATATTCTCCATCATTAAACAGGAGCTCACCAATATACCTTTTATTATCAATAATCATTTTCTTAGAAAAAAAATAATAAAACAGTAATAAAATTATATTAAATACCAATGATAAAAAGAATATTTTTTCAGCCAAATTTAGCTCATTCAAAAATTGCATTTAACAGATACCTACTTTATTCGCTACTATATCTTTTGTAATATCACCAGTGTATTTACCACCAAAGTAAGCAGCAAGAGCAATTACAACTATTGCTCCTCCTCCAATACTACCAACAATCAAAACAGCACTAGCTGATGCAACAGCCCCTCCAACCAATTCACCAGTAAATTTTGCTGTTTCAACATATATCACTTTTTTGGTAAGCTCTATAGTATCAGATATACATCTCTTAAACTTATACTAATTCCATTATTGCAACAGAATTTTTGAAATAAATAGGCGCTAAAAATAAATATATTTAACAGACATTAAAAACCTAAATATATTAGGAAATCAGCAATAGACTCATAGAAAAAAATGTGATTCCAAAAATAAAAACAAACAAAGATAAGATCTCAATTATAATAATTTGTTTTTTAAATTTTTTACATAAATAAATAACATTATCCTGATATAGATTTGGATACAAGCTTGGACTCTTTTCTCCACGTTTTGCAAAATACGGCATCTTTTCATAACGTTTGTATGTTATAAAATATGAAAACCACATCATGGAGAATATAAAATTAAGTTGTAGTACCTTTTCAAAAGAAATTCCCACCTCATCTAAATACTCTTCAATACCATATATTTTTTCAGAAAGTTCTTTACTATTTTTCTTTATAAATAATAGGTTATATATATATGTATATAAAATTAGTATTAAGCCAATAACAAGCAAGCTAATTAAAACGCTACCATAAAAATCAACTAATTGACTTTCCATTAGCATACCCCCGTTCTTTTTTTGAGTTCATCCTCAACAAAGTCTGCACCATATTTACCACCGAAAAGATACCTACTCCCACTTCAACAGCAGAAATCTTGAAATAAAGAGGTGCTGATATATGTAAACAACTTTTTTAGAGATATCAAAAACCTAAATTTATAATATAATTTGCAATATATTTGTAAAAAAACATTATTACCCCTATCAATATACAGAAGACCTCCAATATTTCATGAATAATAATTTGCTTTTTAAATTTCTCGCACAAATAAAATACATTGTCCTGATAAAGATTTGGATATAAGTTTACATTCTTTTCTCCACGCTTGACGAAATAAGACATCCGTCCAAATGATGGATATTCAATAAATCTAGAAAAAAACATAAATGAAAAGACAAAACTTAATTTCAATACAGTCTCAAAATTAACTCCAACATTATCTAAATATTCTTCAATACCATAAATTCTTTCAGAGAGTTCTCTACTATTATTTTTAATAAATATATAATTATAAATAAATATAATTAAAAGCATTATCAAAACCAATCCTATTGAACCAAAAAGGATCCAAGCTTCGTAGATGACTAATTTTTCATTCATTTACATATACCAGTAATATTTTTTGATACATCTTCAGCAGCATCTCCAATAAACATTCCACCACCAATCATTCCTGCACCAACAACAGCTGTAATAGTCAAGGAAACAGGTAGGAATATTGTATATCCAATTACTCCAGCTGCAGCACCAAATAATTATCTCTTTTCAATCAAAACTAAACCTTTTCAAATAAACTAAAGAAAGTTCCAAAAATCAAAAAAAGTAAAGAAAATAAGAAAATAAAATATTGGATAAAGAAAAATAATGGATAATTTTTCAAAAGTAAGAATAGTTGATTTTTATTTAATGGATAATAAAAATTCTTATCATATAATTTTTTAAAAGTGATTCCTCTTTTTATATTTAAAATTTCACGCCAAAAAACTAAAGGTAAAATACTTATAAAAAAATAATTAAATGGCTCTAGTGGAAGCTTAAAATATGCTTCATCTTTAAATATTATTCTTAGAATCCCTCTTAGATTCATTGAAATATAAATATACAAAGAGATTGAAAGAATAACAAAAAGAATTAACGAAAAACCTCCTAGCATAGCAAAAGGAATTGTTTTAAATAAATAAATAATTGTCTCAGTCATATTAAACTACTTTTTTATATTTTCCAGTTGGTTATAAACAGCCTCACCAATTTCTCCTCCTTTTTCACCACCATACCACCCTAATCCAGCAGAAAGTGCTGCCGCTAACCCTAGTACCACCAATGAAGTCCCTCCTGTAGCAACAGTTAATACAATAAAAGCTCCTGCTGCTCCTCCAGCAATTCCTCCAGCAATTTTAGATACTTCTACTACAGTGGTTTTAGTTTTTTCCTCAGGTTTCGCATTGGCAATTGCATCACCTGCATTATAAACATCAATTGCTAAAAATAAGTATCCCCCACCTTTAATGACTTTGCTCATTCTCCCTAACTCAGCCATTTTTTCTACATACTCTTTCATACCACCTTTATAAGTTGTTCCTCTGGCCAAGGAGGATTGACTAATCATACGTCGCATATTATTAGTTTTGATAGACTGATCCCACTTAAAAATTCCTTTTGAATATTCATGATCTAATTGCTTATATAAATCACTATATTTACGCCTAAAAGCCTTAAAGTTTTTAGGATTTGCTAGTCCTGATCCTTTTGCTCTTTCTTCAGCCATTTTTAACGCTAATTGACCATGAATTTTATTCATTCGTGTGGTCGTACCTTCATGAAATGCTAAAGTTGCATCAATTCCACCTTTAGCAATTGCTCCCCATGCTATTCCACTATCATTTGAAGGATTTTCAAATTTTTGAACTAAAGGATGGTCATTATTTTCAAAGATATTCTTATATGTAATCTCCGTTCTGCTATCACTCAAGGCGTCATAAAAAAATTCATAGTTCTGAGCGAAGAATCCTGCATCAAAATTTTTATCTTTTTTCATAAGCTCAATATTAGTCTGAGCTTTTTGTGCATCATTCTTATATTTTTGCAATTCTTTTGCTGATGTTGAGTTTGAAAGAATCACTACCATCCCTGGGGTCAGAAGCCGAATAGGTGCTATATTTGAAATATGTGGGTTGTTTGCTCGGAGTATATCCCAATCTGATGCGTTTAAAGGCTTTTTAAAAACTCTTTTTGACCAATCTAACATTGTTTCAGTTTTTTTAATTAAATACCAAGCCACCTCTCCATCATTCAAATAAATTTCTTTAATATTTTGTTTTACCTTCTCAGCTATTTCTATAGTCATCTTAATAGTAAAGGTACTATGCGTTTTCTTATTTGGATAAGCTTGTACAGCAATTTTTTGTAGGATTTCACCCCGCAAATAGACTTCATAAAACAGAGTGGTATTTAAATTATATATTTGGGTCCAATCCGTTAATCCTTGGTCATCAAAATTACCTTCAAATATAGTTTTTTTCTTAGTCGCATTATTTATTACAATAAACTTATAAGTTAAATCTTTTAATTTTAATGGAGTCTGAACAGTTAGTTTTAATCGACTGAAATGGCTCTTCATTCTTGTTCTCCTGAGTCTTCTTCACCAGCTTGTTCAATTTCATTCATCATCACGCGGGTTGCAATTTTTTGAGCCGATGATGCTGTTTTTAACTTCATAAAGCCATTCTCATCTGTTTTTCCCTTCTGAATATTGCCATCTTCATCAAATAATAAGTAAGGTTTATCAGTCATAACCTGACCTTCTTTATTTTTCACTAGATATTGAAGAATAAAAGGGTTATCCATTTCAGGTAAAACAGGTATTTTAGGGGATATAGCTGCCCCACCCATAAACAAATGCTGCCCAGCCTTCACCTCAAACTTGCCACTGGTCACAGGGAAAATCCCTGAGCCATTCAGCTTGATCTGAGAACCACCCGCAGTGATCACGATTTCTTTCGGACTGGTAATTTCAATCCGATCTTCAGTTGAAATAATCTGGATGCCTTGCTTGGCCAGTAAATCCATGCCATCTGACTGCGCCTGAACCTCAAACTTACCTTTCGCAGCCACCTGTTTAATTCCATTCTGCGCAGCGAATACACTGATTCTGTTTTGTGCATGCGTAATCAGGTTCTTCTGCGTGCTTAAGTTGATACTGTCGCCTGCAAACTGGTTGATCTGCCCGTCCGCAGAGAGATGAATATCCTCACTGGTACTTAATCCAATACCCGCAGGTGAGTTCAGCAATAATAATGATTTTTTAAATTGCGCAATCTTTTCTTGAATCTGCTCAGTGAATTCTTTGAGCTGATCCAATGATTCAATCTCATCGGTCTGCTGGTTTTTGGCGACTTCACTCAGCGCCTTGGCATTGTTTTGATTGCCTTCCAGCTGCTGTTTAGCAGGCTGTGCATCCAGATGTTCACCTTGCGCTTGATCCTGCT
>NZ_JBLVVH010000087.1:0-209 GCF_051947995.1 Acinetobacter calcoaceticus
GTGGTGACAATCGAGTTTGGAGTCACTTCTGAACCTGTACCTGCGGTGGTTGGAATCAAGATTAGAGGTAAGCGCGGCGCTTTTGCTTGGTTCACACCATAGATTTAACTCAGTTGCTGTTGTTGCTCTGGGTGTGCAACTAATGCGATGATATTTGCAACAACCATTGAACTTACGCCGCCAAACCCAAGAAATACATCAATCTTTTC
>NZ_JBLVVH010000088.1:0-209 GCF_051947995.1 Acinetobacter calcoaceticus
TAGAGAACCTCAACAATCTCAGCCCTAATATTAAATAACCAATTTTTCTGATACATGACCTTGCCAGTCTCTCTTGCGTTGAATGATCACTGATGCAGATAAATTTTCAACCTGAATAATGTTAAATGCTTTGTTTGTCTGTGTTCTGGTAATTTCTTATAGTTCTGCCAAGCGCTGCCCCAATACCAGTTAAACGCACGATCGGGATA
>NZ_JBLVVH010000089.1:0-208 GCF_051947995.1 Acinetobacter calcoaceticus
CCTACAGCATGCCAATGGTGAAAATCCATTTTGATCTAATGTGGAGTAATATCATTAATGCAGAGTTGAGATTTGCCTTGCTGATCTTTAAAACTGATTAATGCGTTCGGAATAAACTCGGCACCTGAACACCACGGTTTAACACCATGACACAGCCCATGTTGGACTTGTAATGGCGCCGGTCCACCCTCGGCAGCCCAGACGGCCC
>NZ_JBLVVH010000090.1:0-208 GCF_051947995.1 Acinetobacter calcoaceticus
TAAGAGTGGGAAAAGTAATATTTCCCACGTTTACAAGTGCAGGTTTGATTTATTTCTACGTTGATCTGGTCAAAATAGCCTAAGTTATTTTGTTGCTGGTGGTCTTGATCAAAAGTTTTACAGCAGAATTTACAACTTAAAATTATTTTATTTTCACTCTGATCATTTTGTTCGGGTTGAATTACTCGTGCATGACTCTGGCAGAAAG
>NZ_JBLVVH010000091.1:0-207 GCF_051947995.1 Acinetobacter calcoaceticus
TCTGTGATTTATCACAGTTTACTACGCACCGACGAGGTGGTAGTTAATCATTAACAGATTAGTAGAATTGAGTCTGAAATAAATTGTTCACTCATTCAATAGACGTTAACAAGGCAACTTGTTGAACAACGTAGATTGAAATGAGAACTAGCAAAAACACTGAATCAAGCGTTTTGGTATATGAATTTAGATTGAAGCTGTACGGTG
>NZ_JBLVVH010000092.1:0-207 GCF_051947995.1 Acinetobacter calcoaceticus
TGAAGTTGCACAGGTATTGCTGACGTGTGCCCTGATCGATCACCAGATCCACATAGAATGATGCAGGCTGACTTTGGTAAACTCGCCAGAAAGCCATCATCTTGTTGAAGTCGGCTTTGCTTAAGCTCCAGTTCACATCGACAATGTGGCTGTTACGTTTTACATCGATGTAATAACGGCCACGGCCACCATCAAACTGCTGGCGTT
>NZ_JBLVVH010000093.1:0-207 GCF_051947995.1 Acinetobacter calcoaceticus
TTTTGCGCTGGTTTCGTTGAGCAGTTGACTCAGTTCCAGCACCGCAAGATGCTCATGCGTGGTGGTTAGTTCATCTTTGCCTAGCACCCGTAACAGGAAATTTTCAGCTTCAAGATCCAGTGTGGGCTGGATTTCATCCAGTGAGGTATTTAGGACATGTTCAAGATCACTGTGTTTGATGAGCTCTTTGATCGATTTGCTTTGTGC
>NZ_JBLVVH010000094.1:0-207 GCF_051947995.1 Acinetobacter calcoaceticus
TCAGCCCGGTTCTATATAACCCTAATTCGTTGAATCCTGATAAATCAGTTAGCCCTCGTTATAGGTTGCCAACACTTTAATGTTTTTTATCTCACGGCTTGGGATCGTCAGCGGATTCTGGTCCAGAATCACCAGATCAGCCAGTTTACCCTGGGCTAATGTTCCTATCTGCTGCTCTTCAAAATATTGGTAGGCAGCCCAGTCTGA
>NZ_JBLVVH010000095.1:0-207 GCF_051947995.1 Acinetobacter calcoaceticus
ATTCTTATTATAACTATCACATATTCAACATTTTATTCTATCTTTATTTTTCAAAAAGTTATAAATTAATTATTAATTAAGAAACATTATCACTTCACTCTAGTTTTAATAACTCAAAAGTGAAGTGATATTTTTATTTAATCATTAAGGCTGATATTAAATATCGGCATCATTGCCTTCGCCACCTTCTTTACCATCCGCCCCAAA